>NZ_JBHWHK010000001.1:1183125-2068655 GCF_042732495.1 Microbacterium sp. NPDC059771
CTGTCCTCCCTGGCTGTTCCTTTGTCCCGTGGTAGGGGGTGGCGCCCCCTCTGTCCTGTCACCCGCGGTGGTCGTCCGTCCGCCGGCGCGCTGAGCGGCCTCCAGCCGCTCCGCCTCCTCGCCGCTGATGGCTTCGCCGCGTGCCACGAGTCCCGCCTGGTCGGACAGGGGGATCTGCTTGAGGAACAGCGACAGCAGCAGCGCGAGCGCCACGAACGGCACCAGATACCAGAACACCGGGGCGAGCGCATCGGCGTACGCGGTCACGATCCCGTCGCGCACCTCGTCGGGCAGCGCGCTGAGCGTTGCGGGGTCGATGGTCGACGCGGCCTGCGACGCCTGATCCGGCGAGGCACCGGCTCCGGCGAACACGCCGAGCAGGTTCTCCGTCAGCCGCGTCGTGAAGATCGTGCCGAAGACGGCCACTCCGAGGGATGCCCCCACCTCCCGGAAGTAGTTGTTGGTGCTCGTCGCGGTGCCGATCTCGCCCGCGGGCACGGCGTTCTGGACCACCAGCACCACGACCTGCATGATGAGCCCGAGGCCCGCGCCGAACACGAACAGGAAGACGCAGATCAGCCAGATGGGCGTCTCGGCCGACAGCGTGGTCATCGCGACCATCGAGAGGCCCGTCACGATCGTGCCGACGATCGGGTAGACCTTGTACTTCCCGGTCTTCGAGATCGCGATGCCCGAGAAGATGGACGTGCCCATCAGGCCCACCATCATCGGGATCATCAGCAGCCCGGAGGCCGCGGCCGACGTGCCGGACGACATCTGCAGGAACGTGGGCACGAAGCCGATCGCCGCGAACATGCCGATCCCGAGCACCAGTCCGATGGCCGTCGCGTTCACGAAGATCGGGTTGCGGAACAGGCTCAGCGGGATGATCGGGTCCTGCGCCCTGGACTCGGTGATGACGAACGCGGTCGCGGCGACCACGAGGCCGGCGCCCCACGCCCAGGTCGCCAGCGAATCCCACCCGAACTCCTTGTCGCCGCCGAAGTCGGTGAAGAAGATCAGGCACGTCGTCGCGAGGGAGAGGAAGATCACGCCGAGCACGTCGATGCGCTTCTCGGCCTTCTTGCTGGGCAGCTGCAGCGCGACCAGCGCGATCACGAACGCCGCGATCCCGACCGGGATGTTGATGTAGAAGGCCCACTGCCATGTCATGTGGTCGACAAAGAACCCGCCGAGCAGCGGACCGGCCACGGCGGAGAGCCCGAACACGGCACCGAGCGGACCCATGTACTTGCCGCGCTCGTTGGCGGGCACGATGTCGGCGATGATCGCCTGCGACAGGATCATCAGTCCGCCGCCGCCGAGGCCCTGCAGCGCCCGGAACACGACGAACATCCAGAAGTCGGTCGCCAGGGCGCAGCCCACCGACGCGAGCGTGAAGAGCGCGATCGCGACGAGGAACAGGCTGCGACGACCGAGCACGTCGCCGAACTTGCCGTAGATCGGCATCACGATGGTGGTGGCCAGCAGGTACGCGGTCGTGATCCACACCTGGTGGTCGACGCCGCCGAGCTGGCCCACGATGGTCGGCATCGCGGTCGACACGATGGTCTGATCGAGGCTCGCGAGCAGCATGCCGGCGATCAGGGCGCTGAAGATGATCCAGATGCGACGCTTCGTGAGCAGGAAGGGCGCGTCGGCGGTGGCGGTGGCGGACATTCAGTGGGCTTTCTGTGCGGGGGAGTACAGGTCGCGCGCGAGCCGGAGACGGCGTCGGATCAGCTCGGCGAACGGCTCGGTGGAGTGGTGGTGCAGGAGCTGTTCCATGCACAGGCGCACGAGGGCACCGACGGACTGCACGAGCACCTGCGCGCGCAGCTCGGCGTCCTCGACACCCTCGAGCCGGCGGGTGATCAGGGCGACGTCGCGCCGCTCGTGCTTCTCCTGCTGCTCGAACGCGGCCTTGAGCAGTCGCGGTTCGTGCTCGATCACGGCGAACAGCTCGGCGGCATGCTCGACGGGGTCGAACAGGGAGAAGCGGGCGACGGTGAGCTCGACGAAGTCGTCGAGCAGGTCGCCGTCGGCGGTCGCGAAAGCGTCCTCCAGCTCCTCCTGGCGGGAGTCGATCACGGTGATGCCGAAGACCGCGTTCTCCTTGCTCTCGAAGTAGTTGAAGAACGTGCGGCGAGACACCCCGGCCTCGGTGCACAGCTCCTCGATCGTGAAGCCGGCGAAGCCCCGTTCGACCGTCCAGCGCCGCGCCACCGAGGTGAGCGCGCGAGACGTCTCGCGCTTGCGCTGCTCCCTCGTCGATTCTGCACTCGCATCCATAGAGTGCAACTTTGCACCCTCAACCTTGGAGTGCACTGTGAGAGTGCGTTTCGCTACCCGTCCGGAAAAACCGTCGGCGAATTCGTGACATCCGAGGTGCCTCATGCGTCTTAGTGGTGTCGTAAGAACACGGCCCGCGCCCCACGGTGCGGACACACGGATGAAGGAGCTCGAGATGGCGAACGTGACGGGGGGCAGCCAGCCCAAGGCTCAGGTCGTACCGACGGCGCAGGCCGCAGCGGTGGGGAAGACCACGATCGAGGACGCGGTCGTCGCGAAGATCGCGGGCATCGCGGCCCGTGAGGTCAGCGGCGTCTATGCGCTCGGCGGCGGGGCGGCCCGCATGATGGGCGCGATCCGAGACGTGCTGAACACGACCGACCTCTCGCAGGGCGTGAGCGTGGAGGTCGGCGAGACGCAGGTGGCCGTCGACGTCACGATCGTCGCGGAGTACCCGGTGTCGCTGCAGAAGGTGGCCGACGACGTGCGCACGGCCATCCACCGGGCCATGGTCGACCTGGTCGGCATGGACGTCGCCGAGATCAACGTGAGCGTCAACGACGTGCACATCCCCTCGGACGACGACGCCGACGCCGAGGAGGCGCGAGTCCAGTGAACGCCTCGGTGATCGGCGGAGCTGCGGCCGCGGTCCTCGCACTGACCTGGATCGTGCTGGGCTTCTGGGCGTTCCTGCTCGTGCTCCTCGCGATGCTCGTCGGCGCGGCGGCCGGGCGCATCGCCGACGGTCGCCTGGACGTCCGGGCGCTCGCCGAGGTGGTCCGCGGACGGCGGTCGTCCTCGTGAGCGTCGAGCGGGCAGGGGCGTCGTCGGGTGTGGCGGGGGCCACGTCCGTCGAGGCCCGCGCCCTGCACCGGATCGCCCTCGGCATCGCCAGGGATGCCGCGGGCGTGGGGCTCGACGACATCGCGGTGGAGCTGGGCGACCAGCGCGGCGACCTGCGCGTCACGGTGGTCGTGCCCGTCGTGCTGGCGCGCTCCGACGGCACGACCCTCGCCGACCGCGGCGAGGTGCTGCGCGAGACCCTCGTGCGTCGGCTCGGGGAGCTGGCGTCGCGACGGGTGGGCGCGGTCGACGTGCGGTTCACCGGCGTGCGGCGTGCGCTCGAGCGGAGGGTCGCATGAGCGCGCCCGCCGCCACGCGCCGACTGCTGCGCCGGGAGACACGGGCATCGCGGACCGCTCCGGCGACCGTGCTCGCCGCTCTCCTGGCGATCGTGCTGCTCGGGCTCCTGGGGTGCGGGGTCGCCGCGGCCCTCGACCCCGGGTTCCGCGCGGATGCGGCGGCGCTGCTGGCGGGCGTCGCCCAGGCGCTGTCCGCCCCTGGTGTCGCGATCGGTGCGGGCATCGCGCTGGTCGCGCTCGCCCTGGTGCTGCTGGCGCTGGCGGTCGTCCCGGGGCGTCGCGCCCGACGCGCCCGTCTGACCGGGCGCACCGCGCTCGTGGTGGACGACGGCGTGCTCGCGGACGCGATCGCCGACGGGGTGGCCAGGAGCACGGGCGTTCCGCGACCGCGCGTCGTGGTCACGGTGGGGCGCAGAGCCGCCACGGTCCGCCTGACCCCGACCAGCGGGGTGCCCGTGGACCGTGACGCGGCGCGGACCGCTGTGGTGCGCGTGCTGGACGAGGTGGGCTTCGCCCTGACGCCGCGTGTGCTCGTGGCGACGGAAGGAGTGGTCGGATGAGGCTCTCGGGATCCGTGGGGAACCGGGTGGTGCTGCTCGGCGGCGGCCTCGTGCTGCTCGCGGCGGGCGCGGCACTCGTGGCGACCGGGCTGGAGTCGGCGCGGCTGCTGCCCGCGGAGGCGGCGGGGGCCGTCTCGGCGGTCGAGCGGGCGTCCGCCGATGCATCGGCCGCGACGGTCGACCTCGGGAGCATCGGGGAGTTCCCGCTCGCGGCCGTGTCAGCCGCGGCCGCGGCCCTGGTCGTGGTCGTCCTGCTGATCGCGTTCCTGCTCACGCGGGGCCGCGGTCGCGTGCGCGAGGTGCTCGCGGTGCCGGGTCCTCGGGGGACGACCCGGGTGGACCGCGGTGTGGCCGACGGCGTGCTGGCGGAGACGCTCGCGGCTCGGGCCGACGTGGTGTCGGCGCGGACGGTCGCGCGTCGGGCGGGCCGTCGCACCGCCCTCGGGCTCGTCGTGACGCCGCGGAAGGGGGCGGCTCTGGGGGCCGTCGTCGCCGCGGCCGAGGCGGCCGTCGCGGAGTGGGACCGGTTGCTGGGCGTGGAGGTGCCGGTGGTCGTGCACGTCGCGGACCGCGGGTGGCGCGAGCTGTTCCGGTCGAGGCAGAGGATGCGCCGGTCGCTGGCCGGCGCGGGCGAGGCGGGGCACCGGTCCCGCACCGCCCGGACGTCGTCGACCCCGAGAGCCGGGGTCGCGTGAGGAAAGGAGCCGCCATGAGCGGAGAGAACAAGATCAAGGCCGCCGCCGAGAAGATCGCCGGCAAGGCGAAGGAGGTCGTCGGCGAGGTCACCGACAACGACCGGCTCGTCGCCGAGGGCAAGGCCGAGCAGGCGAAGGGCGATGTGCGGAACGCCGCCGAGGATGTCAAGGACGCGTTCAAGAAGTGATCCCGCTCGCGCAGGGGGCGCCCCCGGTCGGGGCGCTCCCTGCGGCCGAGCCGTGCGCACGGATCCGATCCGTCGCCGCACGCGCTCCGAACCTGCAGGGGAAGCGGAACGAAGGGTGGGGGAATGGCAGCGGATGGCTCTCGCGGCCCGCTGGAACAGGCCGGGGATCACATCGTCGCGGGTCGCGCCATGGACGGCGACGTCGAGGCGTTCGCGGTGCTGGTGCGGAGGTACACGCCGATGATGCGCGCGTACACGCAGCGCATGCTGAACGGCTCGGCCGAAGTGGACGACACCGTGCAGGAGGCGTTCGTGACCGCGTGGCAGCGGTTCGGCGAGCTCGACGACCCCGGCAAGGTCAAGAGCTGGCTGATGCGCATCGTGAGTCGCAAGGCCGTGGACCGGCTCCGGCGCCACCGCCCGGCGGTCGATGTGACCGAGATCGACCGGCCGGCACCCCTGCATGCCTCGCCGTCGGCGGTGGTGGAGGTGCGCGAGGGCGTCGCGGCACTGGGAGCCGCGCTGCGGGAGCTCCCGGAGGCGCAGCGCGAATGCTGGGTGCTGCGCGAGATGGGCGGGTACAGCTACGACGAGATCGCCGCGGAGCTCGGCGTCCCCGTCAGCACGGTGCGCGGGCTGCTGGCCCGTGCGCGCGGATTCCTGATCACCCGGATGGAGGCGTGGCGATGAACGACGACCACGAGAACCCGGACCTGCGCGGTCTCGGACTGGAGCCCGACGACCTCGACGGGCACACGATCGAGGAGCTCGGCGACTACCTCGAGGCGGGGCGTCAGCCGCGCGTGGCCTCGATCGAGGAATCGCCGGGGTGCCAGCTCGCCCTCGACGCGCTCGAGCGGCTGCACGGACTGGGCGACGCGCTGATGGCGGCCGACACCGCGGCGGAGCCCGCGGTCGAGGAGGGGTGGATCGACCGGATCCTGAGCGGGATCGCGATGGACGCCAGGGCGGGACGCCGCATCCCGTTCGCCTCGGACGACCCTGCGGTGGAGCTGGCGATCACCGAGGGTGCGGTGCGCGGTCTCGTGCGGGCGGCCGAGGAGGCGGTCCCCGGCGTGCTCGTCGGGCGATGCCGCCTGGAGGGCGACGTCACGACGCCGGGTGCTCCGGTGCGCGTGGCGATCGACGCGAGCGTGCTGCACGGCGAGCCGATCCGCGGGCTGGCCGACCGGCTCCGTACCGAGGTGGACGCGCGGCTGCGTCGGCACACCGAGCTCACCATCGCCGCGATCGACGTGACCGTCAAGGACATCAGGGAGGTGTCGTGATGACGCAGGACCCGACGATCGACGGCGAGGGTCGTCGTGAGCTGGCCGCCCGGATCGAACAGGTCCTGCGCGCGCAGGACGGGGTCCGCGGCGTCTACCGCTCCGGCTCGCTCATCTCGAATCTGCTCAGGGCGGGGGCCGCGGCGCTGGGCGCGACGCGCGACGCCGAGCCGATCGTGTCGGTGGCCGCGGGGGCGCGCGGGGCCGCGGTCGAGGCGTCGATCGGGGTGGACGCGGGCGCGGCGTCCGGAGAGGTCCTCCGGGAGGCGCGGGCCGCGGTGGAGGCCGTGCTCGCGGAGCAGGGGTACCAGCGCGAGAGCATCACGCTCGTGGTGGCCTACGTGCAGGTCGCCCGTGCCGCGGGGGAGCCCGTCGAGGCGGAGCCCCGCTGACCGTGGGGTCGGCGGGGCTCCGGCCGGCTCACGCGATCGCGCGCAGTCCCTCGACGAGCGGCGTGGTCGGACGGCCGATCAGCTGCGCGAGCGTGCCGTCGGTCTCGGCCAGTGCGCCCCCGCGGATGCCGGCGTCGAGGGCGACGACGAAGCCCGCGGTGCCCTCGTCGAGTCCGGCCTCGCGCAGCGCCGCGAGCTGCTGGTCGGCCGTGAGCGACACGAAGGTCACCTCGCGTCCGGTGACCTCGGCGATCGCGGCGGCCAGCTCCGTGTAGTCCCACGCGACGTCGCCGCCGAGCTCGTACACGGCGCCCGTGTGACCGTCGTCGAGCGCGACCACGGCGGCGGCCTCGGCGTAGTCGGCGCGGCTGGCGGAGGCGACGCGACCCTCGCCGGTGCCGGAGGCGAGCACGCCCGTCTCGGCTGCGCGCGCGAGGTCGGCGGCGTAGTTCTCCGTGTACCAGTTGTTGCGCAGGATCACGGCCGGGACGCCGGAGGCCGCGATCAGCTCCTCCGTGGCCTTGTGCTCCGGCGCGAGCACCAGGTCGCTCGTGGTGGCCTTCGGGGCGCTGGTGTAGACGAGCTTCGAGACGCCGGCGGCTGCGGCCGCGTCGATCACCGCCCGGTGCTGCTCGACGCGGCGGCCGACCTCGGAGCCGGACACGAGCACGACCGTGTCGATGCCGTCGAGGGCCGCGGCGACGGAGGCCGGGTCGTCGTAGTCGAGCGGCACGACGCGCACGCCGAGGTCGGCCGCCCTGGCCACGTCGCGCGCTCCGGCGACGATCGACTGGGGGTCGGCGCCGCGGGCGAGGAGGGCGGCGATGATGAGGCGGCCGAGGTGTCCGGTGGCTCCGGTGACGAGGATGGTCATGAGGGCGGTCCTTCCGTTGGTGAACACCTGCCCCAACCGGCGCGAGGCACCCGCGCATTCCATCCGACCGGTACCCACTTTGACGTAAGGTACCTACATGTCGGTGAGTTTTGCGGAAATCCGGGAGTCTTCGCCCACGGTGTTCGACCAGGGCTGCGGCACGCGCGTGGTGCTGGACCACATCATGAGCAAGTGGGGCGTGCTGGTGCTGTCGTGCCTGTCGGACGGCACGCGGCGCTGGGGCGAGCTGCGGCGGGAGGTCGACGGCATCAGCGAGAAGATGCTCGCGACCACGCTGCGCACGCTGTCGGCGGATGGGCTGGTGCACCGGGAATCCCTGCCCACGGTGCCCCCGCACGTGGAGTACAGCCTCACCCCGCTGGGGCGTGACCTGATGGAGCGGATGCTGCCGCTGATGGAGTGGGTCGCCACGCACGCCGACGGGATGCTCGGTCGCGAATGAATCCACGGATTCCGTCGTGAGATGAAGTTGTGTGAGTGGAATCCGTTGCTCGAAGAAAAGGATTGACGGTATACCGCAGCTCG
Organism: Microbacterium sp. NPDC059771; assembly: GCF_042732495.1. Taxonomy (NCBI): domain Bacteria; kingdom Bacillati; phylum Actinomycetota; class Actinomycetes; order Micrococcales; family Microbacteriaceae; genus Microbacterium; species Microbacterium sp. NPDC059771. The sequence goes on from NZ_JBHWHK010000001.1 coordinate 1,191,104, forward strand.
TCGTACTGTCTGAGCATGGCAACGACGCCCATCCACCTGGAACGACCCGACGGCAAGGGGCTGGCCGCTGGCACCCTCGGCCTGTGGGGATCCACCGTCATCGGTCTCGCCTCCACGGCGCCGGTCTACTCCCTCGTCGCGACGCTCGGCTTCGTCGTGCTCGCGGTCGGGGCGCAGGCACCGATCGCGTTCGTGATCGCCTTCGTCCCGATGCTCCTGATCGCCTTCGCCTACCGCGAGCTCAACAACGCCGTGCCCGACTGCGGCACCACCTTCACCTGGGGCACGAAAGCGTTCGGCCCCTGGGTGGGCTGGATGGGCGGCTGGGGTGTCGCGGTGGCCGGGATGGTCGTGCTCGCGAACCTCGCCCAGATCGCCTCGGTGTACTTCTGGTCCCTGATCGGGTTCGACCTGGAGAACAACGACTGGCGGATCATCCTCGTCGCGGTGCTCTTCATCGCCGCGATGACCTGGGTCAGCTGGCGCGGCGTCGAGATCGGCGAGCGCATCCAGAACATCCTGCTGGCCGTGCAGTACCTGGCCCTTGCGATCTTCGTGGTGGCCGCGCTGTGGCAGTTCTTCACCGGCGACGCCCCCGACGCCACGCCGTTCTCGTGGGAGTGGCTGAACCCCTTCGGCTTCACGGACTGGTCGGGCTTCACCGAGGCCATCCTGCTCGCCCTCTTCATCTACTGGGGCTGGGACACGTGCCTCGCGCTGAACGAGGAGACCAAGGACCCCAAGCGCATTCCCGGGCGGGCGGCCGTGCTGACCTGCGTGATCCTGCTGGTGACCTACGTCGCCGTCACGATCGCGGCGATGATGTACGCGGGTCTCGGCGAGGACGGCACGGGGCTCGGCAACGAGGCCAACGCCGACGACTTCTTCCTCGCGATCAAGGACGGCCTGCTGGGCCCGTTCGGCTGGGTGCTGGTGGTCTCCGTCATCATCTCGGCGATCTCGTCGACGCAGACGACGATCCTGCCCACCGCGCGCGGCACGCTCGCGATGGGCGTGTACCGCGCGCTCCCCGCGAAGTTCAAGGAGGTGCACCCGGTCTACAAGACCCCGTCGTTCTCGACCATCGTGATGGGCGTGGTCGCCTCCGCGTACTACGTGGGCATGACGCTCATCAGCGACAACATCCTGCAGGACTCGATCCTGTCGCTGGGCCTCGCCATCGCGTTCTACTACGCCATCACCGGGTTCGCCTGCGTCTGGTACTTCCGCGCCGACCTGCGCACCTCGGCACGCGACCTCTTCTTCAAGGGGATCTTCCCGCTCGTCGGGGCGCTGCTGCTCACCGGCGCGTTCGTGCAGTCCGCGATCGACATGTGGGACGTGGACTACGGCTACACGGTGCTGTTCGGCATCGGCGGCACGTTCGTGATCGGCATCGGCTCGCTCGCGATCGGCCTGGTGCTGATGCTCCTGTGGTACCTGTTCCCGCGGTCGAAGCGCTTCTTCCGCGGCGAGAGCCTGAACCGCGACACCGAGGTGATGGTGCCGGACGAGCCCGGCGTCTCCATCCGCTCGGTCGACGGCGGCATCTGAGGCGGCGGGTGCGCGCGGGGCTGTCCTAGGCTGGCCTCGTGCGCATCCGGCTCGACATCGCCTACGACGGCACCCACTTCCGCGGCTGGGCGACACAGCCCACGCTCCGCACCGTTCAGGGCACGCTGGAGGCGGCGCTCGCCCGCATCGTGGGCTCCGACGTGCGGTTCGTGGTCGCCGGCCGCACTGACGCCGGCGTGCACGCGAGCGGACAGGTCGCACACGTCGATCTCGACGAGCGGCAGTGGTCGCGCATCGAGGCCAGGCACGGACGGGCGGCGCAGGATCCGGCGGGCTCGATCGCGGGACGCATGCGGGGCGTGCTCGGCGCCTACTCCGACGTCACCGTCACCCGGTCGACCGCGGCGCCCGAGGGTTTCGACGCGCGCTTCTCGGCCGTGTGGCGCCGCTACCGGTACCGTCTCGCCGACGGTCTGGCCGGCTACGACCCGCTGCGTCGCGCCGACACCACGAGCATCCGCGGACGCCTGGACGAGCGCGCGATGGACGAGGCTGCGCGCACGCTGATCGGCCTGCACGACTTCGCGGCGTACTGCAAGCCCCGCGAGGAGGCCACCACCATCCGCACCCTGCTCGACTACCGGTGGGAGCGCGACGCGGACGGCGTGCTGGTGGCCGAGGTGAAGGCGGACGCGTTCTGCCACAGCATGGTGCGCGCACTCGTCGGCGCATGCGCGGCCGTGGGGGAGGGTCGCCTGGACGTGTCCGACCTGGTGGTGCTGCGCGACGCCCTCACCAGGACCAGCGAGTTCAAGGTGCTCGCGGCCCGGGGACTGACGCTGACCGAGGTCGGGTATCCGGCGGACGAGCTGCTCGCCGCACGGGCCGAACAGACCAGGGCCCGCCGCGACCGCGAGTCGGACTGATCGCCGGATACGGATCCCGGGCACAGCAGGGGCGGGTAGCGTGGGCACGGTCATGAAGGTCATCTCGTACAACCTGCGCAAACACCGGGCGGCCGGGGAGCTCGCGACACTCGTCGCCGAACACGACCCCGACATCCTCTGCCTGCAGGAGTGCGACGTGCCGGCGCTGCCCGACCGGATCGGGGGCCTCGTGCTCGCCGACGCCACCCAGGGCAACCGCCTCGGACTCGCGCTGTTCTACCGCGCGAGCACCTACCACCTGCAGGGCATCCGCACCCTCGGGCTGAAGAAGTCGCTGCACGACCGCATCGCGAAGCCCGCGCACGAGCGGGTGCTCGGCGCACGGCTGCGCGACATCGACGACGGCGACGAGTTCATCGTCGCGTCGTTCCACGCCGCACCGCTGACGGCGCTGAACTCGCTGCGGCGCCACCAGATCCGCGCGGCCCTGACCGAGCTCGCGAGCCTCGGAGACGGCCTTCCGCAGCTCATGGTCGGCGACTACAACTACCCCGTGTTCAAGGAGAACCTGGGGCAGGCCGTGCGCGACCACGGCTATGCGCTGTCGCTCAGCGACGACCACACCTACACGCGCTACCGCGTCTTCCGCGGTCACTACGACTTCGCCACCTCGACCGGATTCGAGATCGAGCGCATCACGACCCTGCCGCAGCGGTCGAGCGACCACCGTCCGATCCTGGTGACGGTGAAGACCGACTGACCGGGCGCGGGCCCGCGGCTGGTTTGGTCGGAGGGGGTCGGGTGGCGTATGCTGACTCTTTGGTGCCCTTCCCGTACTGCGAGGAAGACGCACATCCGAACGTGAGCCCTCCACTGGCGTGTTCGTCCCTGTCGGGAGGAACCACCCCGGAGTGGGATTCACGAACACCTCCGTTCGACAAGAAAGCAGCACTATCGTGACGCGCACTTACACCCCCAAGGCTGGCGAAGTCCAGCGCGACTGGGTCGTCATCGACGCCACCGACGTCGTTCTCGGCCGCCTGGCCTCGCACGCGGCGACGCTCCTGCGTGGCAAGCACAAGCCGACCTTCGCCAACCACATCGACTCGGGTGACTTCGTCATCATCGTGAACGCCGACAAGGTCGCGCTCACCGGTCAGAAGCTCCAGAAGAAGATCGCCTACCGTCACTCGGGCTACCCGGGTGGTCTGAAGGCCGTCAGCTACTCCGAGCTGCTCGAGAAGAACCCGGTCCGCGCCGTGGAGAAGGCCATCCGCGGCATGCTCCCGAAGAACAGCCTGGGCCGCCAGCAGCTGTCGAAGCTGAAGGTGTACGTCGGTGCCGAGCACCCGCACGCCGCGCAGCAGCCCCAGCCGTACACCCTCGACCAGGTCGCCCAGTAAGCGCCGTAACGACTAAGGACATACTCGTGGCTGACATCCAGGACACCACCGAAAACCTCCAGAACTTCTCGACGTCGACCCCCGAGACCGAGGCAGTCGAGGCGGCTCCCCGCCCCGTGCTCAGCGTCCCGGGCGCCGCTGTCGGCCGTCGCAAGCAGGCCATCGCCCGCGTGCGTCTGGTCCCCGGCTCGGGCACCATCACGGTCAACGGCCGCACGCTCGAGGACTACTTCCCGAACAAGCTGCACCAGCAGCTGATCAACGACCCGTTCACCGCGCTGAACCTCGCCGGTGCCTACGACGTGATCGCCCGCATCTCGGGTGGTGGCGACTCCGGCCAGGCCGGCGCGCTGCGTCTCGGCATCGCTCGTGCCCTCAACGGCATCGACGCGGAGAACAACCGTCCGACCCTGAAGAAGGCCGGCTTCCTCTCGCGCGACGCTCGCGTCAAGGAGCGCAAGAAGGCCGGACTCAAGAAGGCCCGTAAGGCGCCTCAGTACTCGAAGCGTTAAGGTCCACTGCTCCGATGCCGATCTTTGGCACGGACGGCGTGCGAGGACTCGCCAATGGCATCCTCACCGCCGACCTGGCGCTCACCCTGGCCCAGGCGACTGCTGTCGTCCTGGGCCAGGGCCGTACGGCGGAGGCTCGCAAGGCCGAAGGCAAGCGACTCACCGCCGTGGTCGCCCGTGACCCCCGGGTCTCGGGGCACTTCCTCACCGCCGCCGTCTCCGCGGGCCTCGCGTCCTCCGGCGTCGACGTGCTCGAGGCCGGGGTCATCCCGACCCCCGCACTCGCGTTCCTCGTGGCCGACCGCGACGCCGACTTCGGCGTGATGATCTCGGCGTCGCACAACGCGGCGCCCGACAACGGCATCAAGATCTTCGCCCGCGGCGGCCGCAAGCTCCCCGACATCGTCGAGCAGCGCATCGAAGAGGCCATGCACGGCGAGAAGCTGCGCCCCACCGGCGCAGGCGTCGGTCGCATCGACCGCTTCTCCGACGCCGAAGACCGCTACGTCGTGCACCTGCTCGGCTCGCTGCCGCACCGCCTGGAGGGCATCCACGTGGTGCTCGACTGCGCGCACGGCGCCGCCTCCGGCGTGTCGCCCGAGACGTTCCGCGACGCGGGGGCCGAGGTGACCGTCATCGGCGCCGACCCCGACGGCTGGAACATCAATGACGGCGTCGGCTCGACGCACCTCGAGAACCTCGCTGAGGCCGTGGTGCGGCTCGGCGCCGACGTGGGCATCGCGCACGACGGGGACGCCGACCGGTGCCTCGCGGTCGACGCGAACGGCACCATCGTCGACGGCGACCAGATCATGGCGATCCTCGCGCTGTCGATGAAGGAGCGCGGCGTCCTCACCGACGACACGCTCGTCGCCACGGTCATGAGCAACCTCGGCCTGCACGTCGCGATGCGCGAGCACGGCGTGACCGTGCGCCAGACCGCGGTCGGCGACCGCTACGTGCTCGAGGACATGAACGAGGGCGGCTACGCGCTCGGCGGCGAGCAGTCCGGCCACGTGATCATGAGCGAGTTCGCCACCACCGGCGACGGCCTGCTCACGGGTCTGCACCTGGTGTCCGAGATGGCGCGACAGGGGAAGTCCCTCGCCGAGCTCGCCTCCGTGATGACGGTCTACCCGCAGGTGCTGATCAACGTGCGCGACGTCGACAAGGATCGTGTCGCCGACGACGAGGTCGTGCAGCAGGCGGTGCGCGACGTCGAAGCCGAGCTGGGCGACACCGGGCGCGTGCTGCTGCGCAAGTCCGGGACGGAGCCGCTCGTGCGGGTCATGGTCGAGGCGGCCGACTCGGAGTCGGCCCGCGCCTACGCGGAGCGCCTCGCCGCCGTGGTGCAGGAGCGCCTCGCGCTCTGACGCTCTCCCGTGAGACGGCCGGTCGCTTCTGCGGCCGGCCGTTCGCGTCTCCGCCCCGGCGGGGTCAGGGCGCGGCGCAGATGCGGAAGTAGCCGCTGTCGGCGAGCGTCTCCGTGGCGCAGGCTCCGCCCGTGAGGCGCAGCTCGTGCGCCATCGCCGGAGCGTCGGCGAGCCCGAGGTGCGCGCCCGTGAGCACGATCGGCGCGACCGCCGCCCCCCACGGGTCGGCGGCGAGCCACCGCACGTCGTTGTCGGACACCCAGGTGGCGAGCGGGGCGACCGCGGCCCGCTGGCCCTCCAGGGTCACATCGCGGGGCGTGAAGCACGACACCACGTGCACGACCGCTCCCGCCGCGACGACCGCGGCGAGTACCGCCGCGCCCACGGGGCCGCCCGCGCGGACGAGCCCGCGGCGCGGCAGCCGCGGCACCGCCCACAGTGCGACAGCCGCGAGCACCGGGAAGAACGCGAACACGCCCGGCGCGGGGTGACGCACCCACAGCGGCAGCCGCGACGCGGTCGCCCACCAGCCCACGAAGGCGAGCGCCCCCACCAGAGCCGCGAGGGCGTAGGCGATCACGATCCGCTCCTCCGCGGTGGCCGAGCGCCAGCGCCGCACCACCCCCGCCACCACGAGCACGAGGGCGAGCACGGCGGCGACCACGGCCAGCACCCCGGGCAGCGACCACGAGTCGGCCAGCGTGCCGAGCTTCTGCAGGACGGAGGTCGCCGCGTCGCCCTGTCCGCCGCTGCGCACGAACCGCACGAGCGCCCGCAGGTGCTCGACGAACCCGGCCGGCCCGAGCGACAGCAGTGCCGCGAGCTCCACGAGCGCGGTCGGCACCGCGACCAGCAGCAGCGGAAGCCACGCGCGGCGCAGCGTGTCGCGCAGCCGCGCCCAGCCCGTGCCGTCCGACAGCACCCACAGCGCGACCGCGAACGCCGGCAGCACCAGCAGCGCGATGAGCTTCGCCTGCACCGCGAGCCCCACCAGGAGCCCGGCCAGCCAGGCGCGGCGGGGAAGCACGACCAGGGCCCACACGATCAGGGCGGCCGCGGGGATCTCGCCCAGCAGATCGGCCGGCCCCTGGATGGGGGAGACACCGGCGCTCGCGGTGAACGCCAGCGGCACGGTCATGGCGACCAGAGCCGCCCACCGTCCGGCGATCCGCCAGCCCAGCACGCCCAGCCCCGCCAGCAGCAGGACCCAGAACGCGAGCGGCACGAGTCGCGCGGCCAGCACCGGGTCCATCCCGGTCGCGAGGGTCGCGGCGACCGGGAGCAGCACGACGGGGCCGGTGGAGATCCGCGGGTCGAACGGCGTGATCGTCGAGCCGGACAGCGCGCCGTCGCTGGCGTAGCCGAGCCCGGCGAGCAGATTGCGCGGCACGGTCAGGTTGAACGCCTCGTCCTCCCAGAACCGCCACACCGTGAGACTGTGCCAGGCGAGGATCGCATGTCCCGCCAGCAGGGCGACCGCGGCCGCCCAGAACAGGATCGTGCGCGCCCGCGTCATCGGGCGACGGGCTCCGGGCGTCGCACGGCACGCAGCGGGGCGGACGGCCGCAGCGACAGCTCCCACGCTTCACCGAGCGCGGCGCGCACGAACAGGCGCAGGCGCTTGGGCGGCAGGGTCACGCCGGCGCCGCGACCCCACATGGTGCCCGAGGCGGACTCGCCGCGGCGCGGGATGCTGGCGACGCGGAGGTAGCGCACGCGGAAGCCCGCCCTGGCCTCGGCCAGCGAGAAGTGCACGTGCGGCACGGTCGCCTCGGCCGGGACCGCGTCGAGCAGCACGCGCAGGGCATCGGGGCGGTAGGCGCGCAGCGGTGTGTTCACGTCGGGGATGCGGCGTCCGGCGGCGAGGGCGATCAGCAGGCCGACCGCGCCGGTGAGGCTCTTGCGGTACCAGGGGTCGGTGCGGCCGTCGCGCACGCCGTGCACGACGTCGGCCTGCTCGGCCAGGAGCGCGCCGATCAGCCGCGGGAAGTCGCTGCCGAGGAACTGCCCGTCCCCGTCGACGTGCACCAGCACCTCGGGGTCGGCGGCGAGGCCGGCGCGGTAGGCGGCCAGGGCGGTCGGGCCGTGGCCGCGGTTCGCCGCCTGCACCTCGACCGTGGTGTCGGCGACACCGTCGAACACGGCCGCCGTGGTGTCGGTCGACCGGTCGTCGGCGATGTGGAACGAGACGGTGTCGGCGAGCGGGGCCACGGACGCGCGGATCTCGTCGACGAAGCCCTCGATGCCCTCCGCCTCGTTGTAGGCGGGCATGACGATGGCGAGATGGCGGAGAGTCACGGGGTCCTCGGATGGGGGTGGCGGGGCGCGGAGGCGTTCAGGAAGTAGCCTAGTTGAGCCATGAATCCTCCCTCACGACTGCGCCGCCTCGCCGGCGTCGGCAGCCGGTTCCTCGTCGTCGGTGCCGTCAGCACCCTGATCGAGGTCGGCGTCTTCAATCTTCTCGTCTACGTGTGGGGGTGGGACGTCGTCGCGGCCAAGATCGTCGCGTCCCTCGTCGCGCTGATCAACGCCTACATCGGCAACCGCGAATGGACGTTCCGGCACCGGGACCGCCGCGGCCGGGTCTCCGAGGTGATCCTGTTCCTGGCGGTGAACGCCGCGTGCACCGCCCTGGGCGCCGCCCTGGTATGGGTGGGGGTGGAGGCCGTGGCCGGCATCCTCGGTCGTACCCCCGGCGCCATCGCCGTCAACGCCGTGAACCTCACGAGCATCGTGATCGTCGTGGTGCTGCGCTTCCTGCTCTACCACGGCGTGGTGTTCCGGGTCGCTCCGAAGAACTGACCCGCCGGCGCCTGCGCTCAGGCCCGCACCCTCGCGGGCTTCCCGGTGCGCGAGGTGCGGGTGCGGCCGCGCTTGGACGCATGCCGTCCGGCATGCACCGGGGTGCCGTCGGACTCGTGCGTCGCACCGTACGTGTAGGCGCCGTAGCCGTAGCTGTCCGGACCCTTGGTCGGGAGCATGGTCACCACGATGCCGAGCAGGGCGACACCGGCGGTCTCCAGCGCGCGGACCGCGCCGGACAGCTCCTGCTTCCTGGTTTTGCCCGACGCGGCGGCGAGGATGACCCCGCGCGTCTTGGCGCCGACCACCGCGGCATCGGTCACGAGCAGCAGCGGGGGCGCGTCGATCAGCACGTAGTCGAAGTACTCGCCCAGAGACGCGAGCACCTGGTCCATGGCGGCCGATCCGAGCAGCTCGCTCGGGTTCGGCGGCACCTGGCCGCTGGGCAGCAGGTAGAGGTCGCTGGTGCCCCACTTCTGCAGCGCATCGGCCACATCCATGCGACCGATCAGCACGTCGGTCAGGCCCGCACCGCCCTCGATGCCCATGTAGTCCGCGACGCGGGGGAGGCGCAGGTCGCCGTCGACGAGCGCGACCCTGGCTCCGGTCTCCGCGAGCGCGATGGCCAGGTTGGCGGTGGTGGTGGACTTGCCCTCGCCGGGCCCGGCGCTGGAGACCACGAAGATGCGCGGACCGGCGTCGAGGTTCAGGAACTGGAGGTTCGTGCGGAGGCTGCGGAAGGACTCGGCGCGCGGGCTGCGCGGGTCGGCGTGCACGATCAGCGGACGCTTGGTCGCCTCCGGGTCGTACGCGATGCCGCCGAGCACGGGCCGCTCGGTGAGGGCCTCGATGTCGTGGAGCGTGTGGATGCGGTTGTCGAGCACGGTGCGCAGCATGGCCACCGCCACACCCAGGGCCAGTCCGATGATGCCGCCGAGGATGACCAGCAGCCGCACGTTCGGGCTGGTGGGGGCCGTCGGCACCTCGGCCGGCTCGGTCACGGTGATGCGCACGGGGCTCACGGCGTCTTCCACCGCCGGCTGCTCGAGCGTGTTCTGCACCGCGTCTTGGAAGCTCACGGCGACCGCGTTGGCGATCTCGGCCGCGCGCTCCGGGTCGCCGTCGGTCGCGCTCACGTCGATCAGCACCGTGTTCAGCGGGGTCGTGGCGGTGATGCGGCCGCTCAGCTCGGCGACGCTGTCGTCCAGGCCCAGCTCCTCGATCACGGGCTCGAGCACGAGCGCGGTGCCCACCACGTCGACGTAGCTGGTCACCATCTGGCGCGCGAACGTCGTCCCCTGCACGAGGTCACCGGTCGCAGCGCCCTCGGTGCGCACCGACACGTACAGCTGCGTCGAAGCGACGTACTTGGGCTGCTGGAGAGCCGCGTACCCGGCACCGCCCGCGAGGCCGAGGAGGAGCAGGACCAGGATGAGGATCCAGTTCCGGTGCAGGATGCGCACATAGTCGCGAAGTTCCACGCGGCAGATTCCTTCTGTTGCTGGGCGGCTCCCGGACGACGGTGAACCGCAGAGTCAAATCCCGTCATTCTCCCACAGCGCGGGCGCCGTGCCGGACGGAGCGTCAGCGTGGCGCCGCGGCGGCGTACGAGGTCTGGGCGTTGTGCTCCCTGCGACCGAGCGGGGCCTTGGTGAGCACGGTGCCGAGCACCCGGGCGTCGACGGCCTCGATGCTCTTCGCGGCGGCGGCGAGTCGTCCGGCCTGCGTCGCCCCGGCCGCCGCGATCAGGATCGCCCCGGTGGTCACCCGGGCGATCACGGCGGCGTCGGTCACGAGCAGCAGCGGAGGGGCGTCGATCACGACCACGTCGAACGCCTCGCCCGCCGCGTCGACGAGCTGCTGCATGGCGGGGGAGCCGAGCAGCTCCGCGGGGTTCGGCGGCAGGGAGCCGGCGGGCAGCAGGAACAGCGAGCTGCGGCCCCAGCGCTGCACCACGTCGTTCAGGCGCACGCGACCGGCGAGCACGTCGCTCAGTCCGATGCCGCCCTCGATCCCGAAGTAGTCGGCGACGCGCGGCAGCCGCAGGTCGGCGTCGATCAGGGCGACGCGGTGCCCGGCGTCGGCGAACGCGAGCGCAAGGTTGGCGGCGGTGGTCGACTTGCCCTCGCCCGGCCCGGAGCTGGTGACCACGAACACGCCCCTGCCGTCCTCGAACAGGAAGCGCACGTTGGTGCGGAGGCTGCGGTACGCCTCGGCGCGTGCGCTCTGCGGAACTGAGCTGACGGCCAGCGGGCGGTCGGCGGTGTCGGGGTCGAGCGGGATCCGCCCGAGGAGCGGGACGGGGAGGGCCGCCTGCACGTCGGCATCGGTGCGCACCCGCTGATCGAGCAGCGAGCGCAGCAGGGCGACCGCCAGGCCCGCCGCGAGACCGACGAGCCCGCCGACCACGAGCATCAGCTGCGTGTTGGGCGCGACCGGTGTGGTGGGCACCTGGGCGGCCTGCAGCGTCACGATGTGGATGGTGTAGGAGGTCTCCTGCTCCCGCAGTTCGAGCGTGTCGGAGACCACGGCGGAGAAGCTCTCGGCGATGCCGTTCGCGATCCGTGCGGCCTGACCGGGGTTGGTGTCGCTGACCCGGATCGAGAGGATCGCGCTGTTGAGCTGGGCGGAGGCGTCGGCGGCGGCCGCGAGCTCGGCCCGGTCCACGTCGAGGCCGAGGTCGTCGATCACACGGTCGAGCACGATCGAGCTCGTCACGACGTCGCGGTAGGTCTGCACGACCTGGTTGGCGTAGCTCGTGGCGAGCGCGCGCTCGGTGGGGCTCGCGGTCTCGCCCAGCTGCACGGTGACCATGACCTCGGTGGTGGCCTGGTAGCGCTGCGGCGTGAGCATGGCGATCAGGGCGCCGACCGACACTCCGATCACGGCACCGGCCAGGATGATGACGAGCTGGCGGCGCAGGATCCGGAGATAGTCCTGGAACTGCATGGTTCTCCCGTGCTCGGTCGTGCGGATCGGGGGTATCGTCTCCTGAGACTACCCACTCCCCGAAGGGCAGCATGACGGCACTCCGCGATCTCTTCCCCGATGGTCCGCGCTCGGATCACCGCGCGGACGTCGTGCTCGACGACACCCACACCCGGTGGCGTCTGCGCGAGATGATCGGCGAACCGCGCCGCTCCGAGCCCGCACGGGCGCCGCTCGCGGACACCAGGGAGCTCGCGCGTATGGCGGAGGCCGCCGCGCGCACGGCGGTGCCGTTCACGGCGGAGTCGCCCCGATCGGCGCGCGAACCCCGGCGGCAGCGCCGTCGCCCTGATCTGCTGACCACGGCCGCCGCCGCCCTCGCCGTGCTCGCGGTCGCCGCGGCCGCGACCGTCGGCGGGATCCAGGCAGCGACCGCGAGCCCGGCGGCGAGCGCCCTCGAATCCCTCCAGGCGGACGAGGCCTCCATCCAGAACGCGCACCAGGCGTTGACGTCGGCCCGCGACACCCTCGTCGCCGACATCGGGACCCAGACGGCGGAGGCGACCGCGCTGCGCACCGCCATCGTCGACACCGCCACGGTGCCCGATCCCGCGTCGTCGTCGGACGACGACGTCATCGCGATGGCCGATCCGGCCCTGGAGGAGGCGGCCGTCGCGGCCCTCGACGGGTACCTCGCCGCGCTCGCCGCGGTGACCGTGCCCGAGCTGCCCGCCGAGTATCGCCGCGCCGAGATCGACGAGAACTCGCTCGTCGACGTGGGGCAGGCGATCGACGACGCGCAGGGCGACCTCGACGCGCTCGACCAGGCGACCGCGGAGATGCGCACGATCCGCACGGCGTTCGACGCGCTCCGCCCCGCCGCCACCCCGGCCGTGACCGCGTACCTCGCGTCGTCCGTGCCGGCGGCGGCCGAGGCGACGGCGGATCGGCAGCGGGCGGAGGAGTCGTTCCGCACCGCCGTGACCGACGCCGCCGCGCAGGTCGCCGCGTCCGACCCGTGGACGCCCGGCGGGCAGGCCGCGCTCGTGGCGTACCGCGACGCGTTCGCCGCGCTGCTCGACGACCAGTTCCGCGCGGAGGTCGAGCAGGAGCGCGCCGACACGCAGCGCCGTCAGGGCGGGCAGTCCGGCGGGCAGCAGGATCAGCCGTCGGACGGCTCCACTCCGCCGCCGCCGACCGATCCGGGGACGGGCGGAGACACGCCGCCGGGAGACGGTACCGACGACCCCGTCGGCTGAACGACGGCACTAACGCACGGACCTGCTCGTTGCCTGTGAGACCATATCTCCAGGGGAGTGAAGAAAGTCCGGAGGGGGCGACACACTCGTGAGCAAGAAGGACGCGGCGGGCGACGTGTCCACCGGCGAGATCGCGATCCTGTCGGAGGGCTCGGTCACGCAGCGCCGACGACGCCGGTTCGCCGCGATCGTCGACGGTCTGGCGTGGAGCTTCGGCGTCGTCATCGCGATCGCCCTGCGGTTCGAGCTGCAGATGGACGCGGACTCGTGGATCGCCGCCGTCGTGCTGGCGCTCGTGGCCGGAGCCATCCAGATCGTGGTCGGGTACGCTACGGCCCTCTACCGCGGACGCTTCACCTACGGATCCTTCGACGAGGTCAGGACGCTCGCGCTGATCGTCGTGATCGAGGCGCTGCTGCTCTCGGTGGTCCTCATCCCGGTCGGCCCCCTGGTCGGCATCCCGCGCGGCACCCTCATGCTCGCGTTCCCGTTCGTCCTGCTGCTGATGTTCGGGGTGCGCTACGCCGCGCGCCTGGTGATCGAGCGCTCCCGCAAGCCGGGCGCCGACGCCGAACCCGCGCTCATCATCGGTGCCGGCTTCATCGGCGACAAGCTGCTCGCCAACATGACCACCGACCCGAACTCGCCGATCCGCCCCGTCGGGCTGCTCGACGACGACCCCGACAAGCGCAACCTGCGGCTGCGGGGCGTCGCGGTCGTCGGTACCACGCGCGAGCTCGCCGACGCGGCGCAGCGCACCGGCGCCAAGCTCGCCGTGATCGCGATCGCCCGCGCCGACAGCACCCTGCTGCGCACGCTCGCCGACCGGGCCGAGGCGGCCGGCCTGCGCGTGGCCGTCACGCCGACGCTGGAGATGATGACCTCCGGCGAGAAGGCGCTCACCGACGTGCGCGACATCAGCATCGAAGACCTCATCGGCCGGCACCCCGTCGACACCAACGTGGAGCTGATCGCCGGATACATCACCGGACGGCGCGTGCTGGTGACCGGGGCGGGCGGTTCGATCGGCTCCGAGCTGTGCCGCCAGATCGCCAAGTACGGCCCGCGCGAGCTGATCATGGTCGACCGCGACGAGACCGGACTGCAGGTCGCGCAGCTCGGCACCGCGGGGCACGGCCTGCTCGACACGAACGACGTGGTGCTGGCCGACATCCGCGACACCGACACGCTCGACCGCATCTTCCTGGAGCGGGAGCCGGAGGTGGTGTTCCACGCCGCGGCGCTCAAGCACCTGCCGATGCTGGAGCAGTACCCCGACGAGGCGTGGAAGACCAACGTCCTCGGCACGCTGAACGTGATCAACGCGTCCCGCCGGGTCGGCGTCTCGACGTTCATCAACATCTCCACCGACAAGGCCGCCAACCCCACGAGCGTGCTCGGGCACTCCAAGCGCGTGGCCGAGAAGCTCACGGCGTGGGCGGGGGAGGACACCGGCATGCGGTACCTCTCCGTGCGGTTCGGGAACGTGATCGGCAGCCGCGGATCGATGCTGCCCACGTTCCAGCGCCTGATCGCCGAGGGGCGGCCGATCACGGTCACGCACCCGCAGGCCACGCGGTACTTCATGACGATCCCCGAGGCGTGCCAGCTGGTCGTGCAGGCGGGCGGCATCGGCCGGGCGGGCGAGGTGCTGATCCTCGACATGGGGGAGCCGGTGTCGATCCTCGAGGTCGCCAAGCGCATGATCGCGATGTCGGGCAAGAACATCGAGATCGTGTTCACGGGGCTGCGTCCCGGCGAGAAGCTGCACGAGGAGCTGGTGGGTTCGCGCGAGAACCTCGAGCGCCCCTTCCACCCCAAGGTGTCGCACACGCGCGTCGACACCATCACGCCCGAGCGGCTCGACAAGGAAGGGTGGATGCGGCGGATGTTCTCGAGCCCCCGCGTCAACGACACCGTGACGATCGAGCCCGTACGCATCGGAAAGGCACCCCAGGAGTGAGTGAGCGGATCTACATGTCGTCGCCGGACGTCGGCGAGGCGGAGGAGCAGGCCGTCGTCGCGGCCATGCGATCCGGGTGGATCGCTCCGCTCGGCCCCGACGTCGACGCGTTCGAACGGGAGCTCGCCGACCGCGTCGGGGTGGCGCACGGCGTCGCGCTCAGCTCCGGCACGGCCGCCCTGCACCTCGGGCTGCTGGCGATGGGCGTGCAGCCGGGCGATGTCGTGCTCACGTCGTCGATGACGTTCGCCGCGACCGCCAACGCGATCGTCTACACGGGTGCGGAGCCCTACTTCATCGACGCGGATCCGCGCACGGGCAACATGGACGCGGCGCTGCTGCGCGAGGCCCTCGCCGAGCTCCGCGCCGCCGGGGAGCGGGTCGCGGCGATCGTGCCGGTCGACCTGCTGGGCAAGGCCGTGGACTACACCGCGATCCTGGCGGCCGCGGAGGAGTACGGCGTGCCCGTGCTGTCCGACGCCGCCGAGTCGCTGGGCGCGAGCCACGCGGGTCGCGCGACCGGCAGCTTCGGCCGCGCCTCGGTCGTGTCGTTCAACGGCAACAAGATCATGACCACCTCGGGCGGCGGGATGCTGCTGACCGACGACGGCGAGCTCGCCCAGCACGTGCGCTACCTCGCGACGCAGGCCCGGCAGCCGGTGGTGCACTACGAGCACACCGACATCGGCTACAACTACCGCATGAGCAACCTGCTCGCGGCGCTCGGACGCGCCCAGCTCGCCCGGCTCGACGCGATGATCGCGCGCCGCCGGGAGATGCGGGAGCTGTACAAGGAGCTGTTCGCCGACGTGGACGGCGTCGAGGTGTTCGGTGCCGATGGTGACGAGCACGACAACGTGTGGCTCACGTCGATCCTGGTCGACCCCGACGTCACGGGCTGGGAGCCGTCCGAGCTGGCCGCCGCCCTGACCGCCGACAGCATCGAGAGCCGTCCGCTGTGGAAGCCGATGCACGCGCAGCCCGTGTTCGCCGACGCCAGGCGCAAGAGCAGCGGCGCGTCGGAGCGGCTGTTCGCCCGCGGTCTCACGCTGCCCAGCGGCTCGGCGCTCACCGACGCCCAGCGCGAGCGCGTGGTCACGGCCATCCGCGGCTTCCTGGACCGATGAGCGCGCGGTTCCGCCCGTACGACGCGGTCAAGCGCGCGCTCGACGTCGTGGTCTCCGCGGTCGCCCTGGTGCTGCTGTCGCCGGTGATCGTGGCGACGGCCGTGCTCGTGGCGGTGCGACTCGGGCGGCCCGTGGTGTTCGCGCAGCCGCGACCGGGGCGCGACGGCCGCCTCTTCACGCTCTACAAGTTCCGCTCGATGCGCCCGGTCGACCCGGCGCGCGGGTGGGTGACCGACGCCGAGCGCCTCACGCCGTTCGGGGCCCGGCTGCGCTCGACGAGCCTGGACGAGCTGCCCAGCCTGTGGAACGTGCTGCGCGGGGACATGAGCATCGTCGGCCCGCGGCCGCTGCTGGTCGAGTACCTCGACCGGTACACGCCGGAGCAGGCACGGCGGCACGACGTGCGCCCCGGCATCACCGGGCTCGCGCAGGTGACGGGACGCAACGCGGTCACGTGGGAGAGCCGGTTCGCGCAGGATGTGCGGTACGTCGACCGGCGCAGTGTCGGGCTCGACCTGCGGATCGTCGTCGCGACGGTCGGCTCTGTCGTGCGCCGGGACGGCATCTCGGCCGACGGGCACGTGACCATGAGCAGGTTCGGAGAGACGCATGACTGAGCGGATCGTGGTGCTGGGAGCGGGCGGCTTCGGTCGCGAGACGCTCGACGTGCTGGAGGCGATGATCGCGGCCGGCGCGGACCTCGAGCTGGTCGGCGTGGTCGATGCGGGACCGCGGGCCGTGGAGCTGGAGCGCCTCGCCGCGCGCGGGGTGCGCTTCCTCGGCGGGGAGGACGAGTGGCTGCCCGCTGCGGACGGCGACGAGCGGTTCGTGGTCGCGATCGGCGCGCCGGAGATCCGCCGCCGGGTCGCGGAGCGGCTGCGGGCGTCGGGGCTGCGCGCCGCCACGCTGATCCATCCGAGCGCCGTGATCGGCACGCAGGCGCAGGTCGGGGAGGGCGTGGTGATCACGGCCGGCGTGCAGGTGTCGACCAACGTGACCCTCGGCGACCACGTGCACCTCAACCCCGCGTGCATCATCGGACACGACGCGGTGCTCGCCGAGCACGTGTCGGTCAACCCCGGCGCGATCGTGTCGGGCAACGTCACCGTCGAGACCGGCACGCTGCTCGGCGCCGGTTCCGTGGTGCTGCAGGGGCTCACGGTGGGCGCGGGTGCCACGGTCGGCGCCGCGGCCTGCGTCACCAGGGACGTCGCCGCGGGGACCACGGTCGTCGGGGTCCCGGCGCGCGTGCAGGCGAAGGACACCGACGCGTGAGGGTCCTGATCGTCTCGCAGTACTATCCGCCGGAGGCTGTGCCGCTGCCCGCCGACCTCGCGCACGGCCTCGCCGGGCGCGGGCACCGGGTGAAGGTGCTCACGGGATTCCCGAACTACCCCACCGGAACCGTGTTCCCCGGGTACCGCCAGCGGTGGCGCACCATCGAGCGCGACGGAGACGTGCAGGTGTGGCGGGTGCCGCTGTACGCGGACCACTCGCAGAGCGCCGTGCGCCGGCTGCTCAACTACGCGTCGTTCGCGCTCAGCTCGGCGACCGCGCGACGCCTCTCCCGCGGGGCCGACGTCGTGTACGTGTACGCCACGCAGATGACGGCCGGCTTCGGGCCGTGGCTGTGGCGCGTCACCGGCGGCCGCCCCTACGTGCTGCACGTGCAGGACCTGTGGCCCGACTCGATCGTGGGCTCGTCGATGGTGACGGGCGGCACCAAGGCCAGGGTCGTGTCGGGAGCCCTGGGGCCGTGGCTGCGCAGCGCCTACCGCCGGGCGGGTGCCGTGATCGGGATCGCGCCGACCATGGTGAGCACGCTCGTGTCGCGCGGGGCTCCGGCCGCGCGCACGCACCTCGTGTACAACTGGGCCGACGCGGGCGAGCCGGTGACCTCCGCGCTCCCGCCCGCCGACGAGCACCGCGCCGCCGTGGTGTATGCGGGCAACGTGGGCGACATGCAGGACCTCGCGACCGCGGTGCGCGCCGCCCACGCCGCCGCCGACGCCGGGGTCGTCCTGACCATCGTCGGTGACGGCGTTCTCAAGCCCGAGCTGCGGGCGCTCGCGGACGAGCTGGGTGCCGACAACGTGCGCTTCCTCGACCCGGTGCCGCGCGAGCGCATGGCGGAGGTGTACGCGGCCGCCGACTACGCGCTCGTGTCGCTCAAGGACATGCCGGTCTTCCGCGGCACGATCCCGTCCAAGCTGCAGGCCGTGCTGTCGGCCGGGCTCCCGGTCATCACGACCGTGCAGGGCGATGTGCGCGCGCTCGTGGAGGGTGCGGCGGCCGGGCTGACCGCCGAGGCCGAGGACGTAGGCTCGATGGCGGACGCCTTCCGCGCCGCCGCCGCCCTTCCCGCCGAGGAGCGGGCCGCGATGGGCCGCCGCGGCCGCGACCTGTACGACACCAGCTTCTCCCGCGAATCCGGGATATCCACGATCGAACGGCTGCTCACGGCAGCGGCGAAGGGAACGGGCACACGATGAGCGACTCCTACAACGGCGCGCGGGTCCTGGTCACGGGCGGCACCGGCTCGTTCGGGCACACCGTGGCGCGCAAGCTGCTCGAGCGCGACGTCGCCGAGATCCGCATCTTCAGCCGCGACGAGGCCAAGCAGGACCTGATGCGGCACGAGGTGCGCGATTCCCGGCTGCGGTTCTACGTGGGCGACGTGCGCGACTACGACAGCGTGGAGCGGGCGACCCGCGACGTGGACTTCATCTTCCACGCGGCCGCGCTCAAGCAGGTGCCCTCGTGCGAGTTCTTCCCGATGGAGGCCGTGCGCACCAACGTGCACGGCAGCGAGAACGTGGTGCGGGCCGCCGACCGCAACGGCGTCTCCTCGGTCGTGGCGCTCAGCACCGACAAGGCCGTGTACCCGGTGAACGCGATGGGCATGTCGAAGGCGCTGATGGAGAAGGTGGCGCAGTCGCACGGGCTCAACAACCCCAACACCGCCACCACCGTGTCGTGCGTGCGCTACGGCAACGTGATGTACTCGCGCGGCTCCGTGATCCCGCTGTTCATCCGCCAGCTCCAGTCGGGCGGGAACATCACGGTCACGAACCCCGACATGACCCGGTTCATGATGTCGCTCGCGCACTCGGTCGACCTGGTCGAGTTCGCGTTCCGCAACGCGCAGCAGGGCGACCTGTTCGTGCGCAAGGCGAAGGCCACCTCGATCGGGAACCTCGCCCAGGCCGTGCTCAACCTGTTCCGCTCCGACGCGAAGGTCGAGGTGATCGGGACCCGTCATGCGGAGAAGCTGTCGGAGGCGCTCGCCACGCGCGAGGAGCTGTCGCGCGCGCGGGACATGGGCGACTACTTCCGCGTGGTGGCCGACAACCGCGACCTCAACTACAGCGTGTACTTCGAGGAGGGCGACGTCGCCCAGAGCCGCTTCGAGGACTACGACTCGCACACGGTCGAGCAGATGTCGGTGGGCGAGGTCGAGGAGCTGCTGCTGACGCTGCCCGAGGTGCGCGCTGAGCTGCGGGCCGCCGGACTGCCGGAGACCCGCGGGACGCAGGCGTGACCCGGTTCGCGGTCACCGGGGCCGGCGGGTTCCTGGGCTGGCACCTGCGCGGCGCGCTGCTCGAGGCGGGCGTCGAGGTGGCGCCGATCGCCCTCGGTGCGGGCGTCGATGCGGCCGCCGCGATCACGGCGGTCGACGGTGCCGACCGGGTGATCCACATCGCCGGGGTCAACCGGGGCACCGACGAGGAGGTCGGCGACGGCAACCTCGCGTTCGCCGAGCAGGTGGCCTCCGCTCTCCGGGCCGCCGCGAACCCGCCACCCGTGGTCGTGTTCGCGAACTCGATCCAGGCGGGCAACGGCTCGGTGTACGGGGAGGCGAAGGCCCGCGCGGCCGGGGTGCTCTCCGCGGCGGCGGCCGAGATCGGCGCGGAGTTCGTCGACGTGCGGCTGCCCAACCTCTTCGGCGAGCACGGCCGTCCGTTCTACAACGCCGTCACCGCGACGTTCAGCCATCTGGTCGCCGCGGGGGAGAGCCCGGTGGTCGAGCAGGACAGGGAGCTCACGCTGCTGCACGCGCAGGACGCGGCCGACGTGCTGCGCGGTGCGGTGCCGGTGGCGGGGATGGCCGGGCGCGAGCGCCACGAGACCGTGTCCGGGCTGCTCGCGCGGCTGCAGGGATACGCGGAGCTGTACCGCCGCGGCGAGATCCCGAGCGTCGCGGACGACTTCGACCGCGACCTGTTCAACACGTACCGCTCGTACACGTTCCCGGCGCAGTCGCCGATCGACCTCACGCGGCACGCCGACGCCCGCGGCTCGTTCTTCGAGATCATCCGGTCGCACGGGGGGCCCGGACAGTCGTCGTTTTCCACCACCGTGCCCGGCGTGACCCGCGGCGACCACTTCCACCGCCGCAAGATCGAGCGCTTCACGGTGCTGCAGGGGCGGGCCCGCATCTCGCTGCGCCGCCTGTACTCTGAGGAGGTCGTGTCGTTCGAGGTCTCGGGCGAGGCGCCGGGCGCGGTCGACATGCCGACCCTCTGGGCGCACAACATCACCAACATCGGGGACGACGTGCTCTACACCTCGTTCTGGACGAACGACATCTTCGACCCCGCGAACCCCGACACGATTGCCGAGGCAGTGTGACATGGCCGACAAGCTCAAGGTGATGACCGTGGTCGGCACCCGACCCGAGATCATCCGCCTCTCCGCCACGATCAAGATGCTCGACGAGCACACCGACCAGGTGCTCGTGCACACCGGGCAGAACTACGACTACGAGCTCAACGAGGTGTTCTTCGAAGACCTCGGCCTGCGCCGGCCCGACCATTTCCTGGAGGCGGACACGTCGTCGCTCGGGGCGGCGCTCGGCTCCATCCTCGCGAAGACCGAGGAGGTGCTGCGCACCGAGAAGCCCGACGCGTTCGTGGTGCTGGGAGACACCAACAGCTGCATCTCGGCGGTCATCGCCAAGCGGCTGAAGGTCCCGGTGTTCCACATGGAGGCCGGCAACCGCTCCTTCGACGAGAACGTGCCGGAGGAGACCAACCGCCGTCTGGTCGACCACGTCGCCGACTACAACCTCGTCTACACAGAGCACGCGCGGCGCAACCTGCTCGCGGAGGGGCTGCATCCCTCGCGCATCCTGCTGACCGGCTCGCCCATGCGCGAGGTGCTGGCGCAGAACAGGGAGCAGATCGACGCGAGCGACGCCGTGACCCGTGCGGGCCTGGAGCCGGGGGAGTACTTCCTGGTGAGCCTGCACCGCGAGGAGAACGTCGACAACCCGGAGCGCCTGCGCGCCGCCGTCGACGCGCTGCACGCCCTGAGCGCCGAGTACGGGCTGCCCGTGCTGGTGTCGACCCACCCCCGCACGCGCAAGCGCCTGGAGGCCCTGGGCATCGCCGAGAGCGACGACGTGCGCTTCCACCCGCCGTTCGGCTTCCACGACTACGTCAAGCTGCAGCAGGACGCGAAGCTCGTCCTGTCGGACAGCGGCACGATCAGCGAGGAGTCGAGCCTGCTCGGCTTCCCCGCCGTCACGCTGCGCGACTTCATCGAGCGGCCGGAGGCGATCGACACCGGGGCCATCGTCACCGCGGGCATCGAGCCCGAGCGCGTGCTCGCCGCCGTGCGGGTCGTGCTGGACAGGGCGCGCCGCCCGGAGACCCCGGCCGACTACCGGATCGAGGACACGGCGCAGCGCGTGGTGAGCTTCATCCACGGCACGGTGCCCTCGCACCGGCGCCGCCTGGGACTGCTGCCCGCCGACGCCTGAGCCGTGCCGCGCTAGGCGACGGGCGGCGCCTCGGGGCGCGGCCGCCGCGACAGGTGGTAGTAGCTCGCCCACCACACCACGGCGTTGAGCGCGGAGATCGCCGCCATCGACCACGTCGCACCGGGGATGCCCCACACCTGCGCGCACGCGAGCACCACGAACGGCCGGGGGATGCCCACCGCGAGCCGCAGTGCCAGGCTGCGACCCCCGGCGAAGGCCACCCGGTGCCCGGAGTTGGCGACCGCGCCGATCAGGGCGAAGACCGCCTCCAGGCTCAGCGGCAGCAGGGCCAGGCTCGCGAGCTGCCACGTGTCGCCGAGCAGCTGCTCGCCCCACGCGTCCGGCAGGAACTGCAGCGCGACCAGGAACGGCGCGAGCACCGCCACCTGCAGCAGCGCGACCCGCAGCGCCGCGCGGATCTGCCGGCCCTGCACGTCGTCGCGGCGCGACAGGAACGGCAGCAGCAGGGAGCGGACGGTCGTCGCGATCAGGTTCAGCGGGCCGAGCAGCGTGCCCGCACCGCGCACCGCGCCCAGCACCCGTCCGTCGGACACGAGGCCCAGCAGTCCGGTGGTGAACAGCGCGCCGCCCGAGCCGACGGCGTAGTCGAGCGCGAACAGCCCGCTCACCCTGGTGTCGGCGGGGTGCCGCGACCAGCCGGGGAGGACGGGGGTGCGCGCGACCGCCATCAGGACGTAGCCGGCCAGCGCCCCGCTCGCGGCCCACACCACGAACACGACACCGGCGTCGAGATGCCCGGCGATCGACAGCACCGCGGCCGCGATCGTCAGCACCGACCACGCGGTCGTGGCCACCATCGCCCGACCCGCGGCCCCGGCGGCGGAGTCGAACGTGCGCAGGAAGTCGAACACGATGAGGCCGTGGAACGCGACCCCCAGCACCACCAGGAACGTGTTCGCCGTCACGAGGCCCCACACCACCACGACCGCGGCCCCGGCCAGCGCGACGAGCGAGGCCCGCCGGAAGCTGCGGTCGAACGTGTCGCGGTCGGCCGGACGGGACAGGGCCGAGTCGGTGAGCGCGGACCGGATGAGCCCCGACCCGAACAGGTACGCGACCATCGCGAGCGAGAACGCCGCGAACACCGGGACCGACGACGCCCGGGCGACCGTGATCGACAGCGCCAGGCTCGCCAGACTGACCATGCCGTTGCCGCCGACCGCGAAGATCAGGCGGCGGCTGCCGGGCAGGCCGGGGAGCAGGCGTGCGGCCACGGGTGCCTAGCCGTCGGTGCGCAGGGCGGTCAGCGCGTCCTGCAGGGCCGTGCAGACCTCGGCGACGGCCGCATCGTCGAGCCGCGGGAAGGTCGGCAGGCTGATGCCCTCGCGCGAGATCGCCGCCCCGATCGGGGTCTGCGCGCGCTGCGCCTCGGGCACGAACGGCATGTCCTGCACGAGCGGGAAGACCGGTCGCGACTCGATGCCGCGGTCCGCGAGCGCCGCGATCACCGCGTCGCGCTCGGCCGCGGAGCGTCCCACCAGGCGCACGGAGTAGATCCACGGCGTCGGCGAGGCCCCGGGGGCGGTGTCCTGCGCGCGCACGCGGTCGTCGCCGCCCAGCAGGCGCTCGTACTCGGCGACCACGCGGCGGCGCTGCGCGATGAGCTCGGGGGCGCGCTCCAGCTGGGCGGTGAGGATGGCCGCGGCGACGTTGGTCATGCGGTAGTTGTAGCCGACCATGTCGTGGAAGTAGCGCCGCGTCGGGTGGTTGCCCTGGTTGCGCAGCTGGAGGACCGCGGCGTGGAAGTCGGCACGGGGCGTGGTGACCGCACCGCCCTCGCCGCTGGTGATGACCTTGTTGCCGAAGAACGAGAACGTGCTGATGTCGGCCAGGGACCCTGCCGCCCTGCCGCCCCACGTCGCCCCGAGCGATTCGGCCGCGTCGGCGATGAGCACGAGGTCGTGCGCATCGGCGATCCGGCGCAGCGCGTCGTAGTCGGCGGTCTGCCCGTACAGGTCGACCGCCAGGATCGCCCGGGTGCGCGGGGTGATCGCGCGCTCCACGGCCTCCGGGTCGATGCACCAGGTGTCGTCGCGCACGTCGACCACGACCGGCGTGGCCCGCACGTAGTAGACGGCGTTGAGCGTGGCCACGTAGGTGAGCCCGGGGATGACGACCTCGTCGCCCTCGCCGATGCCCGCGGCGAGCAGCGCGAGGTGCAGCGCGGTCGTGCCGTTGTTGCACACGGCCGCGTGCGGGGCGCCGGTGAGCTGCGACAGCAGTTCCTCCGCGCGCTCGACGTACGCGCCGCGGGACGAGATCCAGCCGCTGTCGAACGCGTCGAGCAGGTACCGGCGCTCGAGGTCGCCGAGGTCGGGTTCCGAAACGGGGATCATGCGTGGTCGCCTCTCGTCAGGTGCTGCGGCTTGTCGCCGCGCCCGCCCGCCCAGGCGAACACCTGGTCGTACTCCTGCGCCATCTGCCGCCAGGTGCGCGCGCGCAGCTCCGCGCTGAGCGGACGGAGCCGGTCGACGAACGCCGCGTGGTCCGCGGTCGCCTCCCGGATCGCCACGACCAGCTCGTCCGGGGCATCCGGATCGAACGTGGGGGCGGGAAGGCCGAGCGTCGCGAGCTGGGCGGTGATCGGGGGGATGCGGCTCGCCACGAACGGCAGCCCGCGCACGATCGCCTCGAACACCGGGCCGCTCGCCGCCTCCCACCGCGTGGGCATCACGAGCAGGTCGGCGGCGGCGTACTCCGCCTCCAGGCGCTCGGCGTCGACGAAGCCGAGCCACTCGATGCGGTCGGCGACGCCCAGCTCGGTGGCCAGCGCGCGCAGCTGATCGCCCTGCGTGCCGTCCTCCGCGCCCGTGAACACCGCGACGGCGCCCGGGAGCTGCGGGAGCGCGCGCACCAGCACCTCGTGGTTCTTGTGCGGCGTGACGAAGCCGGGCAGCAGCAGCCGCAGGGCGCCGCCGTCCGGCAGGGCGCGATCGGTCCAGGGTCCGCTGTTGAGCACCGGCAGCGGGATGAGGAAGGTCTTGTCCGCCGCGGCGGGGAACCGCTCGATCAGGCTGCCGTACGGGTGCGCCCAGCTGCAGATCACGGCCGCTGCGCGCTCGACGTTGCGCGCGATGATCTCCTGGTCCATGGGCGAGGCCAGCCCCGGCTCGAACACCCGCAGGTCGTGCACCGTCACCACGGTGCGTGCGCCGCCCAAGGGGACGCGGTGGAACGGCTGCCACACCAGGCCGTCGCCCAGGGCGCTGGAGGTGGAGCGCGCCCGGACGGCACGCACCCGCCCGATCAGCAGCTGCGCGAGCCTCGACGACCGCGGCACCAGGCGTCGCAGCGCCTGCTGCCACCGGCTGGTCGCGCTCAGCGCCACCGTCACCGGGACGATGGCCGAGGTCAGCGAGGGGAGGCGTTCGGCCCAGGCGTCGGCGGCCTCGGCGTTCACCAGACAGCGGAAGCGGACGTCGGCGGCCTCGAGGCCTTCCGCGACCCCCGCCGCCACCACGCCGACGCCGCCCGAGCTCGGGCTGACCGAGGTGAAGTCGAGGGTGAGGTCGGGCACGCTCAGATGTCCACCCGCACGTGCTTGCCGGCCTTCTCGTCGCGCACCTGCTCCAGATCGCCGTCGACCATGCGCTGCACGAGACCGGCGAACGTCGTGGTCGGCTTCCAGCCCAGCTGCCGCTCCGCCTTGGAGTAGTCGCCGATCAGCGCGTCGACCTCGGAGGGGCGCTCGTACCGCGGGTCGGTGCTGACGTAGTCCTCCCAGTTCAGGTTCACGTGCTCGAACGCCGCCTGCACGAACTCGCGCACCGTGTGGGCCTCACCCGTGGCGACCACGTAGTCGTCCGGCGTGTCCTGCTGCAGCATGAGCCACATGGCCTCGACGTACTCGGGCGCGTAGCCCCAGTCGCGGACCGCGTCGAGGTTGCCGAGCACCAGGCGGTCCTGCACGCCCTCGACGATGCGCGCGACCGCCCTGGTGATCTTGCGCGTGACGAAGGTCTCGCCGCGGCGGGGGCTCTCGTGGTTGAACAGGATGCCGTTCGAGGCGTGCAGCCCGTAGGCCTCGCGGTAGTTCACGGTGGCCCAGTAGCTGAACACCTTCGCCACGCCGTACGGGCTGCGCGGGTGGAACGGGGTCTCCTCGTTCTGGGGCGGCGGGGTCGAGCCGAACATCTCCGACGACGACGCCTGGTAGAAGCGCGAGTCGACGCCGCTCGCGCGGATGGCCTCGAGGAGGCGGATGGTGGAGACGCCGGTCACGTCGGCCGTGTACTCGGGGATCTCGAACGACACCGCCACGTGGCTCTGGGCGCCGAGGTTGTAGATCTCGTCGGGCTGCACGTCGCGGATGAGGTTCGTCAGCGAGCCGGAGTCGGACAGATCGGCGTAGTGCAGGATCAGGTCGGACGGCCGGTGGCCCTCGGCCCTGGCCACCTCCTCCAGCCGGGAGGTGTTGAAGGAGGACGAGCGGCGCTTGGTGCCGTGGACCTCGTATCCCTTGCTGAGCAGGAGTTCGACGAGGTAGCTGCCGTCCTGTCCGGTCGTACCTGTAACGAGCGCCTTCTTCATCTCTGCCCTTTGTGCGTGCTAGCTGCGATTTGTCTGCCGGCGGTTCCGGATCGTGACTATCCTAGGGCGTCGGGGGATTCGCCCGTTCTGCCCGCCCCGCGGCCGGACGGTCGTCGGCCTCGCCGGATCCCTCACCCCGGATCCGAACCGCACGAAGGGCGAGCTGGCTTCTCGATGGACACACTCTCCGGTGCACGGGAGGCGCACGCACCCTCGTCCGAGGACGACGACGCGACCGCCCCCGCCGGTCGTCCGCCGCGGTTCCAGCGGCTGTTCCGGTCGTTCCCGATCTCGGTCGCCCTGGCCCTGCCGTACGTCGTGCTGATCCTGCCGCAGGCGGTGTGGAACGACAACGAGCACCTCGGATTCATCGTCGGCGTGTTCGCGATCGCGCTCGCCGCCACGCTGTTCGTCGAGCTGCTGATCGCGATCGCCCGGTCGTCGCGGATCGACCGGCAGCGGGAGCGGGGCGAGCTCCGGCCCGACGCCACCCTCGCGCGCCTCAACGAGTACGGCCCCGCCCTCCGCCGGGTGGCCTTCGTCGTGACCGCGGTCGGGGTGGCGGTCGGTGTGCTGTCCGCCGCGGCCGGCGTGGGGTCCATCCAGTCGCAGATCGGGCTCGTGGCCGTGTCCGCGCCGCTCGCGATGGCCTCGGCGCTCGTCGGCGGGTGGCCCACGGTGGGCGTCGCGCTGCTGATCGCGGCCCGGCTCGCGGGGCAGCTGTCGGTGCGCACCTTCTGGATCTGGATCGGTGTCGTCGTGCTCGGGCAGGGGATCGAGGCGTACCTGACGGCGCTGACCGCCTCGCTCATGGCGTTCGCCACGAGCCTGATGATGATGCTGCTGCTGTTCGGCGTGATCCGCATCCGGTACGCCGTGATCGCCCTGCTGGTGGTGCTCGTCGCGTGGCCCCTCGCGTTCGACATCCGCAACGAGCTGCGCCAGTCGACCGGTGTCGCCGTGAGCACCCAGGTCGGCGCGTTCGACCGCCTGCGGTTCGACGAGCAGATCGCCCGTGCCACCGAGGTGACCGAGGTGCCGCTCGACCTCGGCCAGCCGGGACCCATCGAGATGCTGCGCTACGGCCTGGTGCCGCGCGCGCTCGACCCCGAGCGGCCGCCGATCTCGACCGGCATCAAGATCAACATGTACCTGGGCGGAAGCGCCACCTCCACCTACACGTTCCTCCCCGTCACGACCACCTACGTGCTGGGCGGCCCGGTGTACCTGCTGCTCTGGTACGCGTTCTGGGCGCTGATCGGTGCCGTGATCCTCCGCGGCGGACGCGACCTCAGCGTGCTGCGCATCGTGCTGATGGGGCTGGTCTTCAGCGGTCCGCTCGGGTGGTTCTCGACCTTCCCCGACCGCACGATCGGCGTGCTGCAGTTCTTCGTGTCCTTCCTGCCGGTGATGCTGTTCCTGCTGCTGGAGAAGACGGCGGTCAAGCGCCGCGCGGCCCGGCGCGAGGCGAAGGCGGCCGCGTCCGGCGAGGAGCCGTCGTGACCGCGGCCCGGCGGGTCGCCGTGCTCGCCCCGTACTACCCCCCGGCCTTCCGCGGCGGGGGACCCGTGCGGTCGATCGCCGCCCTGGTCGACAGCGCCCCCGACTCGTTCGCCCCGCTCGTGCTCACCGCCGACCGCGACCTCGGCGAGACCGTCCCGCTGCCGGTGCCCGCCGACCGGTGGACCCGCCGTGACGGCGCCGAGGTGTACTACGCCGCGCTCGGCTCGGTGGGCGGCTTCGTGCGCGGTCTCCGCGCCGTGCGCCGTCGCCGGCCGGAGCTGATCCACCTCAACAGCGTCATGAACCCCCGCCTGTCGATCGCGCCGCTCGTGCTGTGGCGGCTCGGGTTCTGGGGGCGTGCGCGGGTGCTGCTGGCCCCGCGCGGCGAGTTCGGCGACGGCGCGCTCTCCCGGCGCGGCCTCAAGAAGCGCGCCTACCTCGGGCTGTTCCGGCTGCTGGGCCTGCCGCGGCGTGTGGTGTGGCACTCCACGGCGCCGCACGAGACCGCCGACATCCGCCGCCTCTGGGGCGACCGGGTCGTGATCGTCGAGCGGGAGAACGACACCCTGCTGCCCGCGACCGCCACTGCACCGCGGCCGGTCGAGGGTCCGCTGCGCGCGGTGTTCCTCGGTCGCATCGTGGAGCACAAGGGGCTGCACCTCGCCCTGGAGGCCCTGGCATCGGTGACGGCCCCCGTGCACCTCGGCGTGTACGGCTCTCGGGAGGACGCCGCCTACTTCCGTCGCTGCGAGGAGATCGTGCGCGGCCTCCCCGACCACGTCACGGTGACGTTCCACGGCCCGGTGTCGCCCGACGACGTCGTTCCCACGCTCGCGTCGCACGAGCTGCTGGTCATGCCGACGGCCGGCGAGAACTTCGGCCACGTGATCGCGGAGGCCCTGTCGGCGTCGTGCGCGGTCGCCGTCACCCCGCACACGCCGTGGACCGACGTGCTCTCGGAGGGCGGTGGCGTGGTGGTCGAGCGGGCGGTGGCGCCGTGGACGCAGGCTCTGCAGGCGCAGGCGGCGGCGACCCCGCAGGAGCGGCTGGCCTCCCGCCGGGCGGCCGGGGAGACCTATGAGCGGTGGCGCGCACGACCGCGACCGCCGCACGTGTGGACGTCGGCGCTCGCCGCCGAGCTGCCCTGACCTCCGGCCGGCGCCGCGACGGTCAGAGGCGGTGCACGCTCGGGTTGCCGAGACGGTTGCGGGTGTCGAACACCGTCACGTCGCCCGCCTCCGCCTGGCGCTCGAGCAGCTCGAAGTCGAAGCGGTCGTGGTCGGTCACGAGGATCACCAGGTCGGCCTCGGCCACGGTCTCCGCGGTGAGCTCGCGGCGCTCGGCCGTCCGCGGCCACTGCGCCTCCACCACGTGCGGGTCGGCGGCCAGGACGGTCGCGCCGAAGTCGGCCAGCAGCTGGATGATCCGCAGCGCGGGGGACTCGCGGCTGTCGCCCGAGTTCTTCTTGTACGCCACCCCGGCGAGCAGCACCGTCGAGCCGTTCAGCGCCTTGCGGTCGGCGTTGAGCAGCTCGATCACGCGCTGCACCACATACGCCGGCATGTTCTCGTTCACGTCGTTCGCGAGCTCGACGAACCGGAAGCTCTTGCCGAGCGTGCGCCGCACCTGCCAGGACAGGTAGCTGGGGTCGACCGGCAGGCAGTGCCCGCCGACGCCCGGGCCCGGGGTGAACTTCATGAAGCCGAACGGCTTGGTCGCGGCGGCGTCGATCGACTCCCACACGTTCACGTCGAGCTCGTCGGCGAACACCGCGAGCTCGTTGACGAGGGCGATGTTCACGTGGCGGAACGTGTTCTCCAGCAGCTTGGTGAGCTCGGCCTCCTTCGGCGTGGACACCGGGACCGTGCGCTCGACGAGCGAGGAGTAGAACGCGTCGACGTGCGCGAGAGAATCGGCGTCGATGCCCGAGACGACCTTGGGCGTGTTCACGAAGTTCCATCGCGGGTTGCCCGGATCGATGCGCTCCGGGCTGTAGCCCACGAAGAAGTCGGTGCCGGCGGTGAGGCCGGAGCCCTTCTCCAGCAGCGGCACCATGAGCTCTTCCGTGGTGCCGGGGTACGTGGTGGACTCCAGCACCACGGTCGCGCCGGGGGTGACGAACGGGGCGAGCGACGCCGCGGCCGACTCGATGAACGACAGGTCGGGCAGCGTCTCCTTGAGCGGCGTCGGCACGGTGATGACCGCGACCCCGAAGTCGCGCGCGGTGTCGTAGTCGGCGCTGGCGCGGTAGCGGCCGGAGTCGAGCGCGGCACGCACGGTCGCGTCGGAGATGTCCTCCACGAACGACCGGCCGTCGCCGAGCGCGTCGATGCGCACCCGGTCGAGGTCGAGCCCCACCACCGTGTAGCCGACCTCCACGGCGCGCATCGCGAGCGGAAGCCCGACGTACCCCTGTCCGATGACGACGACGGGGCGGGAACGGTCGAGCATGGAGACTCCATTCGGACGGGGCGACGCGAGCACGCCGAGACGAACATAGTCTGTCATGCGGCATTCCGGCCGGTCGCGGACGGTCCCGGACGGTCGGGGACACGGCGTCGCGCGCGTCGCCGGGGCGCGGCTCCTGCGGTTGAATGAACCCGATGGACAGTGCGGGAGAAGGTTCGGCGTCGCCGCGGCGTCGCGTGCTCGACGTCGCCGGTGCGTTCATCGCGGTCGAGGTCGATCGTGGCGACGAGGACCGCGCGGCGTCGCTCCTGCGCGGCTGGGCCGACGCGGTCGCCCCGGAGGGCGCGGCGGTCGATCGCACGCTGTTCCTCGCCGAGCTCACCGGGGCCGATGCCGCCGATCTGCGCGCCGCCATGTTCACTGCGGCACGGCAGGTGCTCGC
The DNA here is from genome assembly GCF_042732495.1 of Microbacterium sp. NPDC059771. NCBI lineage: Bacteria > Bacillati > Actinomycetota > Actinomycetes > Micrococcales > Microbacteriaceae > Microbacterium > Microbacterium sp. NPDC059771. The sequence continues at coordinate 1,221,542 of NZ_JBHWHK010000001.1, forward strand.
CGACCGCGACGTCTGGGCCCCCGAGGCGACGCTGCTGGTCGATGACACCGACGGCGGCGACCGCGCCGTGCTGGTCCTCGGCGGTGCCGCGGCGGCGTTCCCGCCCGGAGCGCACCACGGCGGTTTCGTGAGCCGGGGCCGCACGCTCGTGGCGGTCGATCCGCTCGGCACCCTCCGCCCGTGTGCGGCACCCGTCCCGACGGCCGACGGGCCCGTCGCGCCCTCCGCGGCCGATGAGCGGACGGAGGCCCCGGCCCGGCTGCGCCTCGCGGGCGTGCTGCTGCCTTCCACCCTGGCCGACGACGCGGTGCCGCCGGAGGATGCGACGCCGGTCGCGCTCGAACGGGTGCTCCCGGCCCTCGCCGCCGCGGCCCCGCCGTTCCCCGGTGCCCGCGACCCGCTGCGCTCGCTCGCCCGGCTGGTCGCGCACGCGGGGGTCGCCGAGCTGCGTTCACCGCACGACGACGACGCGCACGCCGCCCTCGCCGCACTGGCGCACGGTCCCCGCGGCCTCGGACATCGGTCCCTCCCGGTGGCCGAGCCGCTGACCGCCGCGTCCGGAGAGGCCCGGCTCCACCGCGCGGGCGTGACCGATGCGCTCGTGACCGAGGGCGGGCGCGTGGTCGCCCTCACCGCGCACGACGGCGGCACGGTCGTGGTGCCCGACGGCGGCACGGTCGTGGTGCTCGACGCCGCGGAGTCCGCCGTCTGGACCGGCGACGCGGACGCCGTCGCGAGCGCCGAGGTTCCGGCGGCTGTGGCCCGGCTCCTCGACCGCGGACTGCTGTCGGCCGACCCCGGCTGGCGGATCGCGGACCACGCGACCTGGGCCGACCACGGCGCCTCGACCGTGGCGCTCGACCTGTCGACACCGGCCGCTGCGCCCCTCGCCCTGCGCGACTCCGCCCAGTCGGTGTGGCACGTGCTGGTGCAGCGGCGTGCGGTCCAGCGGACGCGACTGCTGGACGAGCTCGCGGCACAGTACGGGGTGGAGCCCGCGGTGGTCGCGGACGACGTGGATGCGCTGCTGGCATCGCTCGAGCGGGCACGACTGGTCGTGCGACCGTGAGGCGCGCCGCAGGGACGGCCGCGGGGCGCCGCGAGCGGAGGGGAGCGCGATGACGGGGGAGCAGCACGCACCGCCCGCCGCGGCGGCGTCGAGCGCGCTGCCGATCGACGCCGCCGGTCGCCTGGCGCACGCCCTGGTCGCCTACACGGCCGCCGAGGCCGGGGTGCGGGCGCTGTCGCTCAAGGGGCCGTTCGCGGCCGAGTACGGGCTGCGCGACCGCCGCCCCTCCGCCGACGCCGATGTGCTCGTCGACCCCGCGGCGCTGCCCGCGCTGCGCGAGCGCCTGGAGCAGCGCGGCTGGCACACCCGCGCCGGCCGCATGCCGCCCACGTTCATCGACCTGCACTCCGTGACGCTGATCCACGACGACTGGCCGTGCGACATCGACCTGCACCGCTTCTTCCCCGGCTTCCTCGCCGCGCCCGAGGTCGTGTTCGAGCTGCTGTGGCAGGGCAGGGAGGTGCACCGCGCGGGCGGCGCCGCCGTGCTCACCCCGTCCCGCGCCGGCATGGCCGCCGTCGTGGCGCTGCACGCCGCCCGCGACCCGCACGTGTCCAAGAACCGCCGTGACGCGGAGTCGGTGCGCACGGCCGTCGCGACGCGCTTCACGGCTGCGGAGGTGCGCGAGTTCTGCGACATCGTGCGCGGCGGTCGCGCGCAGTGGGTGCTGCGCGAGCTGATCGCGGAGGCGGGGCTGCCGCTCACCGCCGACGACGCCACCGCGGACGAGAAGGCGCTGTGGCTCCGGAACCAGCAGCCGGCGCCGGCGAAGGCCGCATCGCTGTGGATCAGGGAGATCGCCGACGCCCCGCTGCGCCACAAGGTCAGGGTTCTGCTGCACGCGCTGTGGGTGCCCCGCGACGACATCCCCCGCAACGACCCGCACCGTCGGCCGAGCCGCCGCGAGGCCCTGGCCTTCCAGCGGCGGCGATGGGCCAGGGGCTTCCGGTCGCTGCGCGGGTACCTGCGCCGCCGCTGAGCCGCACGCCCGCGGGCGGCCACCGGCGTTCTCCCGGGGAACTGCGCTTGAATAGGACGCGATGTCCTCCTCCGCTCCCACCCGTGCCCAGCTGCGTGCCGACGCGCGTCGCGACGTCCCGCGTCGCGCCCCCTGGCGTCGCATCGTCTGGATCGCCCTCGGCGTCCTCGCCCTCGTGCTCGCGGTCGCCGCCGTGGTCGGGGGGATCGCGGTGTCCAAGGCGCTGACCGTGCGGGACGCCCTCACCCGGGCGATCCCGGTCGCGAGCGGTCTGCCGGCCAAGATCGTCGCCGGAGACACGGAGGGTGCGACCACCGACGCCGCCGCGCTGCAGAAGTCCGCGGCCGCCGCGGTCGCGGAGACCGAGGACGGCGTCTGGACGGCCGCGGAATGGATCCCGTTCCTCGGCCCGAACCTCGCCGCGATCCGCACCGCCGCGGAGGGGGTGGACGATCTCGCCGACTTCGCCGTCGAGGCCGTGCCGACGCTCGACCTCGCCGCGTTCCGCCCGGTCGACGGCGCCGTCGACCTGGCCGCGGTGCACAGCCTCGAGAAGGTCGTGTCGAGCGGCGCGGCGGTGTTCTCGTCGGTGAACCAGCGCATCGACGAGACGGACCGCTCCGTGCTGCTGCCGCAGGTCACCGGGGCGCTGGGCACGCTCGACGACGCGGTCTCGCGCGTGGACGACACGCTGGGCACGCTCGCCCCGATCCTGCGGGTGCTCCCCGCGGCGCTCGGCGAGGGCACCCCGCGCACGTACCTGCTCATGTTCCAGGGCAACTCCGAGCTGCGGGCCTCCGGCGGCAACCCCGCGGCGCTGGCCCTCGTCACCGCGACCGACGGCCGCATCGAGCTCACCACCCAGGCCACGAGCGTGCAGTTCGACAACGCGCGGCCGGAGAGCATCGCCCCGCTCGACCCCGAGACCCAGAACCTCTACTCCGACATCATCGGCCGCTGGATCCCGAACATGACCGCGACGCCGGACTTCCCGACCACGGTCGAGATCATGCGCGCGTGGTGGGCCGACGAGGGGCTCCCGCCGTTCGACGACGTGATCTCGACCGACCCGGTGGCGCTGAGCTACATGCTCAAGGCCACCGGCCCGATCCCGCTCGCGACCGGCGAGACCCTGACGAGCGACAACGCGGTGGCGATGCTGCTGAACGAGGTGTACTTCTCCTACGGCGAGTACGTGCCGGGCAAGGTGCTCGACGCCTCGGCCCAGGACGAGTTCTTCGCGGCGGCTGCTGCGCAGATCTTCTCCGCGCTCACCACCGGCATCCAGAGCCCGCTCGGGTTCCTCGACGCGCTGAGCCAGGCGTCCGACGAGGGCCGCATGAAGCTGTGGTCGTCGAACCCCGACATCGAGGCGATGCTCACCGGGAGCAAGGTCGCAGGCACGCTCCCCGCCTCCAACGCGGACCAGACGGTCGCCGGCGTGTACTTCAATGACACCACCGGCGCGAAGACCGACTACTACGCCGACGCGAGCGTGGTGTCGTCGAGCGACCAGTGCACCGCGACCGGCGCGCCGTCGTTCCGGCAGACCATCACGTTCGCCAACAACATCACGCCGGAGCAGGCCGACGCCCTGCCCTACTTCATCACCGGCCCGCACTTCCAGCCCGGCTACATCGCCACCGACGTGGTCGTCTACGCGCCCGTCGGTGCCACGATCAGCGGCTGGGGCGTGGAGGGCGCCGAGAGCTACACGCTGGTGTCGGAGGGCACCCACCTCGGGCGCACGGCCGTGCGCATCAACGTGGTCACACCGCCGCAGACCGCCGCGGTCATCACGGTCGACATGACGGGGGCGGAGGGAACCACCGGGGCCGACTACGGGCCCTACGACGTGTGGACCACGCCCATGGTGCGACAGACCCCGGTCACGCTCGAGACGCCCGGCTGCGGCTGATCCCGCGGCCGGGGGTCACGGGCCGCCCCACCGGTCGAACGGCCACAGGATCGGCCCCGCCCTGCCCACGACCTCGTCCCGCGTCATCCACCGGGCGCAGTCGCCGGCGTCGGGCCTACCGCGGCACGGGTAGACCGAGTCCGCCGAGTTCGCGCGGTTGTCGCCCAGCACCAGGTACGAGTCCTCCGGCACGGTGACCGCGGGGAAGCAGCGCGTCGAGGCCGGAGTCGTGTCGCAGTCGAGCTCTCCCGCCACGAAGGGCAGGTCGCGCGTGACGTAGGGTTCGTCGAGCGGTTCGCCGTCGACCAGGACCGCGCCCTCGGCGTCGCAGCACTCGACGGTCTGCCCCGGCCCCGCGATCACCCGCTTCACCAGCACGTACGGCCGGATCCCGGTCGCCTCGCCCGCCGCGTCGAGGGCGTCGCGCAGCGGGTTGCCGGTCGGCGCGGGGCGCTCCCACCCGCCGCCGGGACGGAACACCACGATGTCGCCCTGCTGCGGGTCCGCGGCGACGTACGCGAGGCGGTTCACGATGAGCCGGTCGCCGGGCTCGAGCGTCGGCGCCATCGAGTTCGACGACGGCTGCCCCACGAACGCGACGATCAGCAGCGCGAGCACCAGGGCGAGCGCGACGTGCACCCACACGCTCCCGCGCCGCCGGCGTCGCGGGCGGGACGGCTCGGTCGTCGTCATGGTCTCTCCGGTCGCGCGGTCGGTGGTGCACCCAATAGTGTCAGGGAATGCGAGGGGGAACCGAGGCCGACGTCGTGTCCACCGGAGTGTCGAGCGGCGTGCGCGCGACCGATCGGCTGCGCATCCCCGACGTGCTGCGCGGGATCGCGATCGTGGCGATGCTCGTCGCGCACGCCGCGGTGTTCCTGCCCGTGAAGCCCCTGCCGGTCACGTTCGTGAGCTCGATGCTGAACGAGCTGGCCTCTCCGCTGTTCGCTCTCGTGATGGGCATGTCCGCGCAGCTGCTGTGGACCAGGGGCCCGCGTGTGCCGCTCACGCTGCTGCAGCAGGTGGTGCGCGGACTGTTCCTGATCGCGCTCGGGGTGTGGATGTCGACGTGGGGGTCGTGGGTGGCGATCATCCTCGGGCATCTGGGCGTGCTCCTGATCGTCGGCGCCCCGCTGCTGCTCGCCCGCACGCCGTGGCTCATCGCGATCGCCGCGACGCTGCTGCTGCTCAGCGACCCGCTGGTGCGTCTGACCCGGGGGTGGCTGTGGGCGTACACGGCGCCCAGCCCGCTGCACGAGCTGCTGGAGTGGGTCGCGCTGAGTCCGTCGTACCGGCTGCTGAACCTGCTGCCGTTCTTCCTGGCGGGTGCCCTGCTGATCCGGCACGGGCTGCGCCGGGACGGGCTGCTGTGGGCGCTCGCGGGCGTCGCGGTCGTGGCCTACCTGTCGTGGGGCGTCGCGGCCTTCACGGAGTTCGGCGGAACGGACTCCGGGCTCCTGTTCGACACTCTGCGCGACATCGGCCTGGTGTCGGCCACGTACGTGCTGGTGGTGCTCGCGGCCACATCCCGCCGCGGCGCCCGGTTCTGGAACGCGCTGTTCACGCCGCTGGTGGCGTGCGGACAGGTGGCGCTGTCGCTCTACCTGCTGCATGTGGGTCTCATCGCGCTGTGGAACGGAGCGTACGGACGGCCGGCGGAGAACGCCTGGCTCGGATGGCTGGTGATCGTCCCCGGCATGATCCTGGTCGGCTGGCTGTGGTGGCGCTTCGTCGGCACCGGCCCGGTGGAGTGGGCGATGGGCTGGGTGACCGGGCGCCGCAAGCCGCTGCGACGCACGCGCTGACCCGCGGCACGCACGAGGGGTGCGGTGTCGGCACCGCACCCCTCGTGGCCGGCTCGTCAGAGGAGCGTGATGCCCACGTTCGAGGTGGTCGTGTTGTTGCCGGTCACGTCGTCGCCCGCGACGGTGGCCGTCATCGTCTGCTGCGGTCCGCCGAGCAGCCCGGTCACGATGCTCAGGTTCAGCAGCGAGTCGAGCGTTGTGCCCAGGTTGATCACGACGTTGCCGCCCGCCGGGATCGACGGGAGCGTGAGGGTGTAGTTGCCGTCGGAGCCGGCGACGGTGACACCGGCGACCGGGCCGATGTTCAGGGTCAGCAGCGACGGCGTGTACTGGATGGTGGTCGTGGCGCCGGCGGGGGAGGCGGCCGGGCCGTTGTTGGTGATCGTGAGCGTGTTGACCGTGGCGATGCTCGCGACGGCCAGGGGGCCCACGCCCAGGCTGAGCGTGATCGGCCCGCTCAGGGCGGGGACCAGGTCGCTATCGGTGAGCGATGCGGCGGCCAGCGGCGTCGCCACCGCGGCCGCGATGACGGGGACCGACCAGGCCGCGCCCTTGACGACCGTGCGGCGCGAGATGCCCTTGTTCTTCTGGATTTCCTCGGTCACGTGAGTGTCCTCCCTCGTAGATGCAGATGCGGTTTCCCGCGGTGTCGTGAAGAGGCGACACGTTGTCTGCATCCCCCAGGAGCCCCTCCGTGGACCTCAAGCTAGGGCGGCGGGGAAGGGCGTTCCGGGGCTTCCCGCGAAAGACGCGCGGGGTGCGCCGAACCTGCGCGGAGTGTGCTCTGGGAGGGGCGCGCGGGCTAGGCGCGGCGGGCCGAGCGGAGCGCGCGCGGGGTTGCGGAGTAGGACTCGTCGAGGGCGCGGCGCAGGCTCATCGGCGACTGGAAGCCGGCGCGCTGCGCGATCTGGTCGATGCTCAGCACGTCGTAGCGGCTGTCCATCAGCAGGGAGTGCGCCAGGCGGGCCCGCTGTCGCCGGATCTCGCCCGCCACGCTGTTGCTCACCTCGGAGAAAACCAGCTGCAGCTGGCGCAGCGACGACTGCACCTCGCGCGCCACCCTGGCCGGGTTCAGCGACGGGTCGCCGCACTGCTGGGCGATCACCGCGATCGCCCGCTCGCGCAGGACCTCGTGGGGCGTGCCCTGCCCGGTGACACCGCCCACGCGGTCGAGCACGAGGGCGCCGCTCATCTCCATCACCAGCTGCTCGATCGCGTACTGCTCGATGGCCGACGCGTGCGCGTCGGTGTCGAGCAGGCCGGCGATGAATCGCTGCAGCGATGCATCCAGCAGCCGCCGTTCGGGGTACACGCTCGCGTCGGGCGGGAGGGAGGGCACGAACGATGCGATGGCCGAGCGGGGGACCAGTGCCGCGACGCAGCGCCAGACCCCGGCCGCACGGAGCCGCCGGGTGATGCCGTGCGGTGCGATGACGAGGCCGCTCTCGGTCTCCACCCAGGGCTCGCCGTCGACGCGCGACCACAGGGCCTGCGCCTCCAGGAACGCGAACACCGAGTGGTCGGGGTAGGCGCTGACCGTGTCGACGGTGAGCTCGGACGTGGCGCCGCCCATTCCGAGCAGCAGCACCCCTCCGGAGCTGCGCACGCGCGAGCGGAGACCGGGGTGGTCCCCGACTCGACGGATCCCGTGCAGGGAGAGCTCGCGGTCGTCGATCGAGTGGGCGGCCTTGGTGTTCACGAGGTCCTCCTCAGAGGTTCCGTTCCGCGGGGGGATCCGGGCGGAGGTTCGCTCCGCCCCGATCGCTCGAGGGTTCGGGGCGCACCGCCGGTGGACGACACTGCCCGATTTGAACAAGTATTCAGTGGAGCACGCGGAAGTACAGAGGTGATCAGAGAATTCCCGCGCCGACGGGCACGGGGATGGTGGTGGTCGCCGTCGCGGCGGTCCCGCCGATGGTGACCGTGAGCGTCACGGGGAAGGTCGCGAGCGCGCTCACCGTGACGCCGGTCGACGCTCCGGCGAGCCCGACGACGACCGACAGGTCGACGGCGCCGTCCGGGGCGACCGTGACGGTGCGCGTGCCGGTCCACGTGGTGGCGGGGAACCCGGACTGCCCGACGATCGGCGCGGTCTCGTAGACCGCGGTGCGTTCGCCCGCCGTCGTCCTGACACCGTCGACGGACCAGACGCCGATGCCCCGCGCGCGGCCGAGCGAGAGGGTGAGGTCGGTGGGACGCCCGATCCCGATCGTGATCGTCGCCGGGGCGGCGGTGATCGGGCTCGGCCCGTTCACGATCGTGAAGCGGGTGGGCACCGTGACCACGTTCTGGCTGGTGAGGACGCCGCCGCCGTCGAGCAGGGGAAGGGCCACGAGTGAAGTGGTGGCGCCCGTCCAGGCCAGGCTGAAAGTGGTAGCGCTGGCGGCCGCGAGCGGTGCGGCGGCGGCCAGCGCCACCACCGGGACGCTCCAGGCGGCGGCGTGCAGGACGGCTCGTCGCGACGGTCGGGGCGGGGGACGGTCGTCGTCGATCATGGGGCTCTCTCCCGTGGGTGCAGAAGCGTGACGTGCGGTCGCGGAGCGGCGACACGAACCGTCTGCATCCCCCAGGAGCCCTCCGTGGAAGAGACGGTAGGGGCGGGCGGACGGGCGCGGGCGGCGCACCGGGGAAAAGCGCGCTGTGCGCGTTCTTTCTGCGCGGATTGTGCGTTCGACTCGGGGTGGGCGAAAGCGCCGCGGGCTCGGCCGCCGCCCCGGGGAGCTGCCGCGGTGCACGGATAGGCTGGCGCCATGTCCGACCGCATCCGGGTCGCCGCGATCGGCGCCGTCATCGACATCGACGCGTCGACCAGGGGTCCGGTGTTCGCGGATCGGGTGCGCGCCGCCTGGAGCGACGCGCTGACCGATGCCGACGGCCCGCTGTCCTCCGTCGTCCGCGTTCGGGAGGGCGGCGACGACGACGCGGCCCTCGCGCTCCTGTCGAGTGACGTGACCCTCGCAGCGCTGGCCCTGCGCCGCGGCGACGCCCTGTGGATGATGCACGCCGCGGGTCTCGCCGACGCCGACGGCCGGGTCGCGGTGCTCAGCGCGCCGTCGGGCACCGGCAAGACCACGGCCGCCCGCCGGCTGGCCCGTCGGTACGCGTACGTGAGCGACGAGACCGTCGGGGTCGCCGCGGACGGCACCATCGTCGCCTACCGGAAGCCGCTGTCCGTGATCGAGGCCGCCGCACCGCACAAGGTGCAGGTCGCGCCCTCGTCGCTGCACTCCGGGGTGCCGCTGTCCGGGGCACCGCGCGTCGCCGCCGTCGTGGTGCTGGACCGCCGCGTGGACGGACCGGACTCACCCGAGGTCGAGCGCCTCGACCTCGCCCAGGCGCTCGAGCTGCTCGCGCCGCAGACCAGCTACCTCAGCGACGCCCCGCGCCCGCTGCACCTGATCCGCGACGTGCTCGACCGCGTCGGCGGGGCCGTGCGCGTGCGCTACCGCGAGGCCGAGACGCTCGACGCCGTGGTGGCCGCGCTGCTCGCGGAGGCGCCGACGGGGTCGCGGTCGCGCGACGACGCCGACACCGCGTCCGAACCCATGCCCGAACCCGAACCCGCGCCCGAACCCGAACCCGCGCCCGGACCCGTGGCCGGGGGCGCGGTCGGCGCGCTCGTGCGCACGGCCATGGTCGACGCGCTCGACCTCGGCGACGGGCGCCTGGCCCTGCTGCGCCGCACCGACGACGGCAGCAGCGTGCACGTGCTCGACGGCATCGGACCGGCCGTGTGGCGCGCGGCCGACGGGCGCCCGCTCGACGACATCACGGCGGAGGTCGTGAGGATGCACGGCCGCCCGGAGGGCGCGGACGCCGGGGCCCTCGTCGCCGCGGCGGCGGAGACGCTGCGCGCGGACGGCCTGCTGCGGCGGGTGCCTCAGACCTGAGCCGTGCCCCGGCGGCGCACGCCCGGCGTCTGTCCGGCGTCGGAAGGCGGGTCGGCCGGTGCGTCGTCCGGCTCCGCGTACCGCTCGTACGCGCCGTAGTACTCGCGGCCGTAGTACGCCGACTCGGCGCCCTTGCGCGGCACGCGGTTCAGCACGACGCCGAGCACGCGGCCGGTGGTGCGCGTGATGTTGGCGATCGCGCGCTGCAGCATGTCGAACGTGGTCTTGCCGGACGACACGACGATCAGCACGCCGTCAGCGCCGGCGGCGAGCACCGCGGCATCGGTCACCGGCAGCACGGGCGGGGAGTCGAGGATCACGATGGCCGACGAGCTGATCTCGGCCAGGAAGTCGCGCATGCGCTTCGAGCCCAGCAGCTCGCTGGGGTTCGGCGGGATGCGCCCCGCCCCGACCACGGCCAGCGGCACGTCGCGCGAGGGGCGGTGCGCCACGTCCTGCAGCTCCGCCCGCCCGGCGAGCACGTCGGTCAGCCCGACGTCGCGGGACATGCCGAAGATGTCGGCGATGACGGGGCGCCGCAGATCGCAGTCGATCAGGATCGCCCACTGCCCGGCGGCCGCGAGGCTCGAGGCGAGGTTGACCGACACGGTCGACTTGCCGTCGCCCGGCACCGAGCTGGTCACGACGATCACCCGCGGCGGGTGATCGACGTCGATGAACTGCAGGTTCGTGCGCAGCTCGCGCATCGACTCGATCGTGTGGTGGGAGACGCCGTGCTGCGACTCGAGCGAGAAGTCGATCACCTGCCGCTCGTCGGACATCGACTTCTCCAGCGGCAGCGTCCCGATGACGGAGACGCCGGTCTCGCGCTCGATGTCGCGGGGGTGGCGGACCCTCCGGTCGACCGTGTGGCGCACGAACGCGTAGACCAGGCCCAGCGCGAGTCCGGCGAGCGCGCCGATGAGGACCGCGATGCGCGTGTTGGGGGAGGAGGGTTCGGTGGGCAGGCGCGCGGAGTCGCCCACCACGAGGGAGATCGCGGCCGGGGTCGACGAGGTGCCGCCCTCGAGCTTGTCGATCTCGATCGCCATGCCGTCGAGCCAGGCCTGCGCCAGCGCCTGTGCCTCCTGCGGCGTCGGTCCCTTCGCGGTGACCTGCAGGGCGGTCGTGTCGAGCGGATTGGTCACGGTCACCCGGTTCACGAGCACGTCGGGGGTCGTGTCCAGCCCGAGCTCGTCGATCGCGTGCTCGGCGACCGCCCGCCACGAGCCGATGTTGAGGTACGACTTCACCCTGCTCTGCGCGAGCTGATTGCCCACCAGGGCGGAGCCGCTCGAGCCGTCTCCGCCGGCCGCCGTGACGATGCCGGTGGTGTCGGCGGAGTACACGCGCGGCTGCAGGGCGGTCCATCCGAACGCGGCGGCGGCGCCGACCAGCGTGGCCACCACGATCACGATCCAGTGCGCGCGCACGATGCGCACGTAGTCTCTCAGTTCCACGGTTTCCGCCCCTCGCGCATCCCTCGGGGAGCACGGGATGCCTGCATGACCATGAGCATACGGTGATCGTCCGTGCGGACGGGTGCGTCTCAGCCGATGGCGTCGCGCACGACCCGCTCGACCTCGGCCAGCGCCGGGGTGAGCTGCGATGCCGAGAGCGCGTAGGTCTCGCGCGAGCGGCGGTACGGGTCGATCACGTCGTCGTCCTCCGGCTGCGAGGGGGTGAGTCCGCGCTGGTCGTTGAGCGCGCGCAGCACGGCGGCGAACCGGTCGGCAGGGGCGTCGCCTGCGGCATCGGCTGCCGCCCTCGCGTCCGCACTGGTCAGCGTGGACGCGAGCCGGGCGAACTCGCGCACCGTGAACGTGCGCCGCAGGATGCTCGGCAGCATCTTCACCGCGTGCGAGCGGTGCTCCCTGGCCATGGTCAGCACGAGGTCGGTGTCGGCGAGCAGCGGCTCGACCAGGTAGCGCGCCTGGTGGGCGGCGGCGATCGACGGCTCGACGCCCGCCGTGGCCGCGAGCTCGAGCGCCGGCTCCGGCATGCCGTGGCCGACCAGCGCGTGCGTCCCCGCGCTGTGCACGCGCACGCCCAGCGGCTCGAGCGAGTGGCGGAGCATCACCTCGGCCAGCGGCGAGCGGCAGATGTTGCCCGTGCAGACGGTGAGGATCGTGAGGCGGTGGCCGGGGTCGCCGCCCGCGTCCGGGCGCAGCAGCGCGTCGAGCGGGCCGGGCGCCGGGGCGTCCGCGTGCGCGTTCCCGGGTTCGGGGGAGGGGGAGGGGGAGGGGGAGGGGGAGGCGAAGGACGCGGCGGGCGTCGTCGCCCGGAGCTCGCGCCATTCCCTGCGGCTCATGCCGGCCGGAGGGCCGTCGGGGTGGGGCGTGGTCACGACACCAGCCTACGGCGGGCCGCCGCCGGACGATCACCCGCCACCAGCTGGAGCAGCACCAGGGCGAGCACCGCGCCGATCAGCGTGCCCGAGGTGTTGGCGATGATGTCGCTGAGGGCCGGGACGCGCGAGGGCATGAGCCCCTGGACCGCTTCGATGACCACGCTCATCAGACCGCCGCAGAGCACCACCTGCCACAGGCGCAGCCGCGGGAGGGCGAGCGCGAGCAGCAGGCCCACCGGCACGAACAGGGCGACGTTGGCGAGGATCTCCAGCACCACGGCGCTGCGCTCGTACGAGGCGATGCCCGCATCGGACACCCACGCGGCCATGACGCCCACCAGCCCCGTGACCTTGGCCGAGACCGAGGCGGGGAGCCAGACGGTGAAGCCGACGAACAGCAGGTAGCCGACGAGGGCGAGACGCGCCGTCACCGTGCCCGCGCGCGAGGGGGCGACGGCGGGGGAGGTCATGCGGTCATGCTAGCGGCGGGGGGTGTGCGCCCCTCTCAGGTTCGCGCGCCGCTGTGCTCCTCGATGTAGCGCAGCAGCACGCCCTCGCGCAGGGCCCACGGGGAGACCTCCAGCTCGTCCACCTGCAGGGCGCTCATCGCGGTGTGCAGAGCGACCGCGGCCGCCACGATCTGGAACGTGCGATCGGGGGTGATGCCGGGCAGCTCCTGTCTGGCCGAGGCGGGCAGGCGGGCGAGCCGCGGGATCCAGGAGCCGAGCGCCGCGCGGGGCAGCAGCATCCGGTCGCTGCCCGACCACCCGGGCGTCGGGTAGCCCACCAGACGCGCGAGCGAGCGGATGGCCTTGGACGATCCGACGACGTGGTCGGGGCGGGGCAGGGCGCGGAACCGGGGCAGCACCTCGGCGAGCGTCGTGTCGGCGTGCGCGCGCAACCGCTCGACGTCGGCTTCGCCGGGCGGGTCGTCGGGGAGGAACTGCACGGTCATGCGGCCGGCGCCCAGCGGGACGGAGGCGGCGGCGTCGGGCAGCTCCTCCGCCCCCGCGGCGATCTCCAGCGAGCCGCCGCCGATGTCGAGCAGCAGCAGCTGTCCGGCCGACCACCCGAACCACCGCCGCACCGCGAGGAACGTCAGCTCCGCCTCGGTCTCGCCGTCGAGCACCTGCAGCGGCTGCCCGAGCACGGCTTCGATGCGGGCGATGACCTCGGCGCCGTTGCGGGCGTCGCGCACGGCGCTCGTCGCGGTGGCGAGCAGCTCGTCGACCCGCTCCGCCTCGGCGACGCGGCGGGCCTGGGCCACGGCGGCCTCGAGCGCGGCGACGCCCTCCTCCGAGATGGCGCCGTCGGGGGTGAGGTAGCGCATGAGGCGCAGCACCGTCCGGTCGCTGGTCGTCGCGAGCGGGCGGCCGCCGGGACGCACGTCGGCCGCGAGCATGTGGACGGTGTTGGATCCGATGTCGAGGACTCCCAGGCGCACGGGAAGAGACTACTCGCGCGCCGTTACGATGGTGCACGTGACCCCCGACCCCACGCTGCCGTTGTCGCCGTACCGGGAGATCGGCCGAGCCGAGTGGGCGCGTCTGGCCGCGGGCCTCGACCAGCCGCTCACCGAGACCGAGGTCGTGGAGCTGCGCGGCATCGGCGACCGGCTCGACCTCACCGAGGTGCGCGAGGTGTACCTGCCGCTGAGCCGCCTGCTGAGCCTCTACGCCTCGGCGACCAAGCAGCTCGGCGCGGCGACCTCGACCTTCCTGCAGGAGGACGACAGCACGACGCCGTTCGTGGTCGGCGTCGCCGGATCGGTCGCGGTGGGCAAGTCCACGATCGCCCGGCTGCTGCGCGAGCTCATGAGCCGCTGGCCGGGCACGCCACGCGTCGAGCTGGTGACCACCGACGGCTTCCTCTATCCGAACGCCGAGCTGGAGCGCCGCGGGCTCATGGACCGCAAGGGCTTCCCCGAGTCGTACGACCGGCGCGCGCTGATCGAGTTCCTGACCGAGGTCAAGAGCGGCGCCCCCGAGGTGCGCGCGCCGTTCTACTCCCACATGCGCTACGACATCGTGCCCGACGCGCACGTCGTGGTGCGGCGACCCGACGTGGTGATCGTGGAGGGGCTGAACGTGCTGCAGCCGCCGCCCGCGCCCAACGACGTCGCGGTCAGCGACCTGTTCGACTTCTCGATCTTCGTCGACGCCGAGACGTCGCACATCGAGAAGTGGTACGTCGACCGCTTCCTCGCGCTGCGGCAGGGCGCGTTCAGCAATCCGTCGTCCTACTTCAACGTGTTCGCGCACCTCACCGACGAGGAGGCGATCACCACGGCGCTCGGGTACTGGAACGAGATCAACATGCCCAACCTGGTCGAGAACGTGATGCCCACCCGGCATCGCGCACGCCTGGTGCTGCGCAAGGGGCCGGACCACGACGTGGAGAGCGTGCTGCTGCGCAAGCTGTGACGCCGCGCCGTCGGCGCTCTATTGTTCGGACGACTCGCAAAAATCGCGTCTTACCCTGTATCTCATGTGTGGAATCGTCGGATACGTGGGCCCGCGGCCCAGCCAGGACATCCTTCTCGCCGGTCTCGCCCGGCTCGAGTACCGCGGCTATGACTCCGCGGGCATCGCCGTGATCGACGGCGACGGCGAGCTGGGGATGCGCAAGAAGGCCGGCAAGCTGGCCGTGCTGCGCGACTCGCTCGGCGACGCGCCGCTGCCCGACGGCACCACCGGCATCGGCCACACGCGCTGGGCCACCCACGGCGGACCCACCGACGGCAACGCCCACCCGCACCTCGCCGACGACGACAAGCTCGCCGTGATCCACAACGGCATCATCGAGAACTTCGCCGCGCTGCGCGACGAGCTGCTCGCCGACGGCGTCGTGTTCCGCAGCGAGACCGACACCGAGGTGGCCGCGGCCCTGCTCGGTCGCGAGTACGCCGGCAACGGCGGCGACCTCGAGCTCGCCTTCCGCTCGGTCGTGAACCGCCTCGAGGGCGCCTTCACCCTGCTCGCGATGCACCAGGACCACCCCGGCCTCGTCGTCGGCGCCCGCCGCAACTCCCCGCTCGTGATCGGCCTGGGCGAGGGCGAGAACTTCCTCGGCTCCGACGTCGCGGCCTTCGTCGAGCACACCCGCCAGGCGCTCGCGATCGGTCAGGACCAGATCGTGTCGATCACGCCCGACGCCGTGACCGTGATCGACTTCGCCGGCACCCCGGTCACCCCGGAGCCCTTCGACGTGTCGTGGGATGCCGCCGCCGCCGAGAAGGGCGGCTGGTCGAGCTTCATGGCCAAGGAGGTCGCCGAGCAGCCCGAGGCCGTGGCCAACACGATCCGCGGTCGCATCCAGGACGGGCAGGTCGTGATCCCCGAGCTCGACGGGCTCGACGAGCTGTTCACCGGCATCAACCGCGTCATCATCACCGCGTGCGGCACCGCGTCGTACGCCGCCCTCGTCGGCAAGTACGCCATCGAGCAGTGGGCGCGCGTCGCGGTCGACGTCGAGCTCGCGCACGAGTTCCGCTACCGCGACCCCGTGATCGGCGCCGACACCCTGGTCGTGTCGATCAGCCAGTCGGGCGAGACCATGGACACGCTCATGGCCGTCAAGTACGCCCGCGAGCGCGGCGCGCGCACCCTCTCGGTGTGCAACACGCAGGGCGCCACCATCCCGCGCGAGTCCGACGCGGTCGTCTACACGCACGCCGGACCGGAGGTCGCGGTCGCGTCGACCAAGGCGTTCTCGGCACAGATCACGGCGCTGCTGCTGCTCGGCCTGCACATGGGTCGCGTGCGCGGCACGGTCGCCGACGCGTCCACCGACGTCGCCGAGCTGCTGGCCCTGCCCGAGAAGGTCGCCGCGGTGCTGGAGAGCGAGCAGGAGCACGTCACGCAGCTCGCCGGCTGGATGGCCGACACCCGCTCCGTGCTGTTCCTCGGTCGCCACGTGGGCTACCCGATCGCGCTGGAGGGCGCGCTCAAGCTCAAGGAGATCTCCTACATCCACGCCGAGGGTTTCGCCGCCGGCGAGCTCAAGCACGGCCCGATCGCGCTGATCGAGCCGGGGCAGCCGGTGTTCGTGCTGGTGCCGTCGCCGCGCCACTCCGCGCTCGTGCACTCGAAGGTCGTCTCCAACATCCAGGAGATCCGCGCGCGCGGCGCCCGGGTCATCGTGGTGGCGGAGGAGGGCGATGCCGCGGTGCTGCCCTTCGCCGACGAGGTCATCCACATCCCGCTCGCCGGCCCCATGTTCGAGCCGCTGCTGGCCGTGGTGCCGCTGCAGATCTTCGCGATGGCGCTGGCCACCGCCAAGGGGCTCGATGTGGACCAGCCGCGCAACCTGGCCAAGTCCGTCACGGTGGAGTGACCCCGCCCGTCGTCCGCGAACGGCCTCGTCCCGCTCCGGGGCGGGGCCGTTCCGCGCGAGTAGGCTGAACGGGTGATCATCGGCACCGGCATCGACCTCGTGGACATCCCCCGGTTCGAGCGCACGATGACCCGCACGCCCAAGCTCCGCGAGCGGCTGTTCGCCCCCGCGGAACAGGCGCTCCGGCTGCCGTCCTTGGCCGCGCGCTACGCCGCCAAGGAGGCGCTCATCAAGGCGCTGGGCGGCTCGGACGGCGTGCACTGGACCGAGATCGAGATCGCCTCCGAGCCCTCGGGGCGGCCGTACTTCGTGCTCTCCGGCTCGACGGCGGCGGTCGTCGAGGAGCGCGGCATCGTGACCCTGCACCTCACCCTCACCCACGACGCGGGCCTGGCCGCCGCGTTCGTCGTCGCCGAAGGAGCACCGCTGTGACCGTCCCCTTCCGTGAGGCCACGATCGACCTCGACGCGATCGCCGACAACGTGCGGCACTTCCGTCGGCTCACCGGGGTCGAGGTGCTCGCGGTGGTGAAGGCCAACGCGTACGGCCACGGTGCCGCCGCGACCGCGGTGGCCGCGCTCTCGGCCGGTGCCACCCGGCTCGGGGTCGCCGAGATCCCGGAGGCGCTGGAGCTGCGTCGGCAGGGCGTGCACGCGCCGATCCTCGCCTGGCTGCACGCCCCGGGGGAGCGCTTCACCCAGGCGGCGGCCGAGAACATCGAGCTCGGGATCTCCTCGTTCGACCAGCTGGAGGCCGCGGCGGCCGCGGCGGCGGTCGACAGCCCGGTCGCGGTGCACCTGAAGTTCGAGACGGGGCTGTCGCGCAACGGCATCGCCCCGGGCGACTGGGGGCGGGTGCTGGCCGAGGCCGCGCGGCTCGAACGCATCGGGCGGCTGCGGGTGGTGGGCCTGTTCAGTCACCTGTCGAACACCTCACCCGCCGACGACAGGGCGGCGCTGGCGAAGTTCGAGGAGGGAGTGGCCGCGGCGGCGTCGTTCGGCATCCGCCCGGAGATCCGCCACATCGCCGCGACCGCCGCGGCGATCGACCTGCCGGAGACGCGGCTCGACGCGGTGCGGATCGGCATCGGCCTGTACGGGCAGTCGCCGTTCGACGACCGCTCCTCGGCCGAACTGGGCCTGCGCCCGGCCATGACGCTGCGCGGCGCGGTCGCGGCCGTGCGCCGGGTGCCGGCCGGCACCGGTGTCTCGTACGGCTACGACCATCGCACCGACCGCGACACCACGCTCGTCCTGGTGCCGCTGGGCTACGCCGACGGCGTGCCCCGCAGCGCCTCCGGGCGCCTTCCCGTGTCGATCGGCGGGCGCCGCTTCGTGAACGTCGGCCGCATCGCGATGGACCAGTTCGTGGTGGACGTGGGGGACACCCCCGTCTCGATCGGCGACGAGGTGGTGCTGTTCGGCGATCCGACCCTCGGCGTGCCGTCGGCGCGGGAGTGGGCGGACGCCGCGGGCACGATCGACTACGAGATCGTGACCCGCATCGGACACCGGGTGCCGCGGAGGGCGTCGTGAGCGTCGACCCGGCGTTCCTCGGCCGCCGGGAGATCGCCACCGCGGACGAGATGGAACAGCTCGGCCTGCGGATCGGCGAACAGCTGGAGGCGGGCGACCTGCTCATCCTCACGGGGCCGCTCGGGGCGGGCAAGACCACCTTCACGCGGGGGCTCGCGGAGGGGCTCGGCGTGCGCGGACCCGTGCAGAGCCCCACGTTCGTGATCGCGCGCACCCACCCGTCGCTCGTGGGCGGGGCGCCGCTCGTGCACGTCGACGCCTACCGGCTCGGCTCGGCCGCCGAGCTCGACGACCTCGACCTCGACCTGCAGCGCTCGGTGGTCGTGATCGAATGGGGGCGCGGCATGGCGGAGGAGCTCGCCGACGCGTGGTGGGACATCGAGCTGGAACGCCCGGTCGGCGCGGCCGGAGCCGACGACGACCTCGACCCGTCCGAGCTCGACGCGGACGCCCCGCGCGTGGTCACCATCGTCCGGGAGCAGCGGGCATGACCGCCCGCAGCGTCGGCGACCTGGTCGCGGTCATCATCGAGGACGACCCCGGCGTGCAGTCGCTGCTGGAGGAGGTGTTCCTCGCCGCGGGCTTCGAGGTCGCCGTCACCGGATCGGGGCCGGAGGGCCTCGCGGCGGTCGAACGGCACCAGCCCGTGATCACCACGCTCGACATCAACCTGCCCGGCATCGACGGGTTCGAGGTGGCCCGGCGCATCCGCCGGGTCAGCGACACGTTCATCATCATGCTGTCCGCGCTCGCGGAGGAGTCCGACGTGGTGCTCGGTCTTACCTCGGGCGCCGACGAGTACCTGGTCAAGCCGTTCCGTCCGCGCGAGCTGCGCGCGCGGATCGAGGCGCTCCTGCGGCGACCGCGGCTCCCGGTCGCCACGGCGACGCAGCGTCCGGTCGCGCCCGCGCCGCCGGCCGCCGCGACCGACACGACCGTGTCCACGTGGCGTGGTCGCGTGCATCGCGACCTCAGCCTCGACCTCGATACGCGGCTCGTGCTCGTGGCGCAGCGTCCGGTCGAGCTCACCCCCACGGAGTTCGACCTGCTCGCCGCGCTGCTGGAGTCGCGACGCCGCGTGTGCAGCAAGGCGGAGCTCGCACGGGGTCTGCGCGGCGCGCCGTCCGGCTCCGCCGACCCCGTCAGCGAGCCGGACAAGCGCGCCATCGAGACCCACATGGCCAACCTGCGCCGCAAGCTCGGCGACAGCCCCACCGAGCCGCGCTACATCGAGACCGTGCGCGGCGTCGGCTATCGGCTCACCCCAGCCGGCGATCAACCCGGCTGACAGGGGTTCGAGGCCGCGGCTCCCCCACCGCGGCCTCGGATGCCTGCGAATCCCCACTCGCGCGGCCCCAGCGTCTGCGAAATCCCCAGTCGCAGTGTCGGCCCCCACTCAGAATCGTAGGACGCCGATGTCGCCTGAAGAGCGCGTAGGCCCGATCTTTGAGTAATCTTGCGACAAAGCTGAGGATCGACCAGGAGGCGGGGGCTTCATGATCCGCACTGTGTCGATCTGGCGTTGGCAACTCGTGTTCGCGGGCAGCATCGTCGCCATCGTGGTGATGGTCGCGGGCTTCAAGCCGCACACGCTCACGATCCCGCTGTTCGTGGTCGGGATCGTCCTCGTGGTGGTCACCACGCTCGTCGCCCTGCTCGTGCCGTGGCGCCGGCTTCCGCGCACCGCCGTGACCGCGCTCCCGCTGCTGGACATCCTGGCCGTCGGCTTCACCACCAACGCCCCCGACCTGCGGCTCGGGTTCCTGTGGGTGTTCCCCGTGGTGTGGCTGGCGACCTACTTCTCGATGCCGTGGGTGTTCACCGGTGTCGCCTTCAGCAGTGGCTGTCTGGTGTTCTTCGCCGACCGCTCGGGGGAGCCGGCCGACGTGCTGCTGCGGGTGCTGACGGTCGTGGTGACCCTCAGCTTCCTCGGGGTCACGATGCGGATCGGCTCGCAGCGGTCGGGTGCCGCGCGACGGCTGCTGCAGCGGCGCTCCGAGCAGGTGAACAGGGCGGCGGAGCGGGCCGAGACCAACCAGCAGCGGGTGACGCAGATCATCGACGCGCTCGGTGTCGCCCTGGTCGTGGTCACCGCACAGGGGCGGATCCTGCAGATGAACGACGCCTACCGCGCGCTGTACGGCCGCGACCGCTACGGGGCCGCCCTTCCCTCCGCCTCGGTCGAATACGACGCGCGGCGCGGCACCGCCCTGAGCCCCGCGCGCACGACCCTGGCGCGGGCGGCCGCGGGGGAGGAGCTGCGCGCCGAACGGGTGTGGCTGTTCGACGGCGCGGGACAGTGGCGGGCGCTGGAGGTGACCACGCAGGCGATGGCCGGGGCCGGCGAGGGCGAGCACATCGCTCTGGTCGTGATCGACGACGTCACCGCGCTCCTGGAGGCCGCGGAGGAGCGCAGGGCCCTCACCGCGATCGTCTCGCACGAGCTGCGCAACCCGCTCACCGCGATCATCGGGCACGTGGAGCTGCTGCGCGAACGCGACGACCTGCCGGGCCGCGTGCCCGCGCAGGTCGAGGTGATCGCGAACGCGGGGGAGCGGATGCAGGACCTGCTCTCGAGCATGCAGGCGCAGACCCGCAGCTCGCCGGAGCCGTTCGAGCCGGTGGACCTGCGCGAGGTGGTG
This sequence comes from Microbacterium sp. NPDC059771, assembly GCF_042732495.1. Taxonomy (NCBI): domain Bacteria; kingdom Bacillati; phylum Actinomycetota; class Actinomycetes; order Micrococcales; family Microbacteriaceae; genus Microbacterium; species Microbacterium sp. NPDC059771. Next base: position 1,242,065 of record NZ_JBHWHK010000001.1, read on the forward strand.
GAGGCGTCCGCGGCCTCGTTCGCGCCGCTGATCACCGCCGCCCGGCAGGAGCTGAGCCTCGACGGCGCGGACCGCCTGGTCATCACCGGCGACGCGTTCCGGCTGCGCCAGGTGCTCGACAACCTGATCGGCAACGCCGTGAAGTACACCCCGTCCGGCGGCCGCATCCAGGTGCGGGTCGGCGCGGACGATGCCAGGGCCGAGGTGAGCGTGGTCGACACCGGCATGGGCATCGCCCCCGACGAGCTGCCCCGTCTCTTCGAGCCGTACTTCCGCACCGACAGCGCCGTGCGGGGCGGGATCTCCGGCACCGGGCTCGGCATGGGCATCGCGCGGGACATCGTCGTCGCGCACGACGGGGAGATCCTCGTCGACAGCGAGGTGGGCGTCGGCACCACCGTCACCGTGCGCTTCCCGCGCCGTTCCCCGAGGAAGGATCCGGCATGACACCGCTCGTGCCCGTCAACGTCGACGTGACCACCAGCATGGTCGCCGTCGTGACCGTGCTGACCGCGATCGTGATCGGTCTCGCCACCCTGGCGCGCCCGACCAGGGCGACGATCGTGTGGGGCGTGGCCTTCGGGATCGGCATGCTGGGCGCGTACCTGTGGCTGGCCGGGCATCACACCGGCCTCCCGGTACTGCGGGCCGCCTCGTCGGCGCTGACGGTCGTGTTCATCCCCCTCGTCTGGATCGGCGTGCGGATCCACTTCGGGCGCTCGGCCCCCTGGCTGCCGGTGATCGTGGCGCTGATCGGCGTGCCGGTCGCCCTGGTGTCCACGGCGGGCACGGCCTGGTACCTGCTGGTCTTCCACCTCGTCTTCCTGTCGATGGGCGTGTTCGCCGGGCTCCTCGCGTGGGAGCTGCTGCGCGGGCAGCCTCCCGCGCGCGACGTCGTGATGCCCCTCGCGCTCGCCGCGTGCGGCTTCGCGGTCGTCTCCGTGGTCAGCGGGGCGTCGGCACTGGTGTCGGGGAGCGTGAGCACCGAGGCGCAGTTGAGCGCCCTGCGGGGCATGAACGCCGTCGGCGCGATCGTGGTGAGCACCTGCGCCGCCTTCACCCTCGTGCTGCTGGTGCGGGTGGAGAGTGCGGCGCGCGGTGACGTCGGGGCGGCCGACCGTGCCAGGGCCCGCCTGCGCAAGGCCGAGGCGCAGAACGACGGGGCGTGGTCGGTGCTGGACGTGCGGCTGGACGACCCCGCCGACCTGCGCGAGGCGTCGAGCAGCGGGGCCTTCCGCCGGATCGTCGACCGCTTCCACGCCGACGTCCAGGAGGCGCTGCCCACGACCGCCGACGCGGAACGGGTGAGCGACGACCGGGTCGTCGTGCTGATCCGCGGCAGCGACGAGGCCGTGCGCTTCCACCTGCGCGCGATCCTGTCCCGGATCTCGGTCATCGACACGGATGCGCCGGTGAGCGGCATCCGCTCCTCGGCCAGCATCGGCTGGGCCACCTCGAGCGTCGCCGGCTACGACTACGACGCGCTGCTGGCGGCGGCGGCCGCCGCCGCGGACCGGGCACGTGCGGCCGGCGGCGACCAGTGGAAGCGCGCCGTGTCCGCCGACCTCTCGCCGGTGTGAACGGCTAGGACCGGCGGTGCTCGCGGCCGCGGGCGAGCGCGGCGGCGATGGCCCCCTCGGCGGTGGCGTCGGTGTCGGCGGCGGCGGAGACGTTCTCGGCGCCGACGGCCTCGATGATCTCGGTGCGCTGGATGCGCGTCTCCCGCGGGGCCTTCACGCCGATCCGCACGCTGTCGCCCTTGATGTCGAGCAGCGTGACCTCGATCTCGCCGTCGATGCGCACGCTCTCACCGATCCGCCTCGTCAACACCAGCATTCGATCAGCCTACTGGTGCGACGGGGGCGGGCCCCAGCGACGCGGTCGAGGCGTCGCGCACCACGCCGATGGTCTCGATCGTCAGCGGCGCCGCGGTGGCCTCGCTGTACGACAGCACCGGCAGGCCGTCGGTCTGCGCCGACACCAGCCGTCGTACGGCCGGCCGCAGCGACGGCGCGCACACCAGCACCGGTTCCGGCCCGTCCGCCTGCGCGGCGACCGCCTGCTTGACCGAGGCGATCACGGCCTCCATGCGCTGCGGCTCGAACACGATCTGGGTGCCGTCGTCGCCCGGCCGCAGGCTCTCCAGCATCGCCTGCTCCAGCAGCGGGTTGATCATGACCACCCGCAGCACGCCGTTCTCCGCGAAGCGCGCGGCGATCGCCGGGCCGAGCGCGGCCCTGGCGGCCTCGATCAGCCCCTCCGGGTCGGTCGAGGTCTTGGCGCGCAGGGCCAGCGCCTCGTATATGCGGCCGAGGTCGTTGATCGGCACGCGCTCCGCGAGCAGCCCCTGCAGCACGCGCTGGACCTCGGCGAGCGAGAGCTGCGCGGGCGTGAGCTCCTCCACCGCCGACGGCGACACCTGCTTGAGCGCGTCGGTGAGCTGGCGCACGTCCTCCCGCGACAGCAGCCGCGCGGCGTGCGTCTGGATCACGCTCGACAGGTGCGTGACGATCACGCTGGCCCGGTCGATCACGGTCGCTCCGGCGAACTCGGCGCTGTGCCGCATCTCCATCGGGATCCACTTGCCCTCCAGCCCGAACACGGGGTCGAGGGCTGCGGCGCCGGGCAGCGACTCGAGCCCCGAGCCGAGCGCGAGCACCGATCCGCCCGGCGCGGTCCCGCGTCCGGTCTCCACCCCGGCGATGCGGATCACGTACGTGGCCTGCGGCAGCTCGATGCTGTCGCGCGTGCGGACGGGCGGGGTGACCAGGCCGAGGTCGAGCGCGATGCGCCGCCGCAGCGCCTTCACGCGCGCGAGCAGGTCGTCCGGGCCGCCGGTGACCAGGTCGACGATGTCGGGGGAGAGGAGGATCTCGAGCGGGTGCACGCGCATGCGCTCGATCAGCTCCTCCGGCTGCTCCGCAGGCGGCGTCACCGGTGCCTTCGCGGCTTCGGCCGCCTCCCGCTTCCTGGTGGCGGTGATGCGCTGGGCGACCAGGAGCAGCAGCGCCCCGATCGCGACGAACGGCAGCATCGGCATGTGCGGGATGAGCGACATGATGATGGCCGCGCACCCGGCGATCAGCAGCGCGTTGCGGGACTGCCCGAGCTGGGCCGATGCGGCCGTGCCCATCTCGGTCTCGGCGGTCGAACGGGTCACGATCATGCCGGTCGACACGGCCATGAGCAGAGCGGGAATCTGCGTGACCAGGCCGTCGCCGATCGTCAGGAGGCTGTACGTGCTCACGGCCTGGTCGATCGACATGCCGTGCTGCACGAGCCCGATCGCGATGCCGCCGACGATGTTGATGATGATGATGACGAGCCCGGCGATCGCGTCGCCCTTCACGAACTTCGAGGCACCGTCCATGGCGCCGTAGAAGTCGGCCTCCGCGGCCACCTCGGCGCGGCGCTGCCTGGCCTCCGTGTCGGTGATGAGTCCCGCGTTGAGATCGGCGTCGATGGCCATCTGCTTGCCGGGCATCGCGTCGAGCGTGAACCGGGCGCCGACCTCGGCCACGCGCTCGGCACCCTTCGTGACGACGACGAACTGGATGACCACGAGGATGAGGAACACGACCGCGCCGATGATGAGCGAGCCGCCGACGGCGATGGCCCCGAACGCCTCGATGACCTGCCCCGCGTACGCCTCGCCCAGCACGAGCCGGGTGGACGCGACGTTCAGGCCGAGACGGAACAGCGTCGCCACCAGCAGCAGCGAGGGGAACACCGAGAAGTCGAGCGGCTTCTTCACGAACATCGACGTCAGCAGGATCACCAGCGCGAACATGATGTTGAGGATGATGAGCACGTCGAGCAGGAACGGCGGCACCGGGACGACGAGCAGCATGATGATGCCGACCACCCCGATCGGCACCATCAGCGTGGTGAGCATCTTCTTCATGCGGTCCTCCGGTAGGGGAGCGAGTGGATGCCGCGGGCGGCGCCGCGACGCCGCAGGGCGTCGACGAACACGAGCACGCGCGCCACGGCGTTGTACAGGTCTTCGGGGATCTCGTGTCCCAGCTCGCACGCGGCGTGCAGGGATCGCGCGAGGGTGATGTCGCGCACGAGGGGCACCCCGGCCTCGAGCGCCTTCTCGCGGATGCGCTCGGCGATCACCCCGCTGCCCTTCGCGACCACGCGGGGCGCGGAGGTGCCGGCCTCGTAGCTCAGCGCGATCGCGATGTGGGTGGGGTTGACCACCACGACGTCGGAGTTCGCGACCGCCGCGATCATCCGGTTGCGGCTCACGGCGAGCTGGCGCGACCGGCGCTGCTGGCGGATCAGCGGGTCGCCCTCGGAGTTCTTGTTCTCGTCGCGCACTTCCTTCTTGGTCATGCGCGTGTGCTTGCGGTTGCGGCGCATCACCACGAACAGGTCGATCGCGGCGAGGACCAGGCCCACGCCGATCGCGGTCTGCAGGAGGGCGGCGGTGCCCTCGGCCGCGGTGCCCAGCAGACGGGAGATCGAGTGCGCGCCGCTCGCGGTCAGCACCGGCATAAGCCCGGCGATCACGAACCACAGCGCGAGCGCGATCGCTGCCGTCTTGAGCAGCGCCTTCGCGCCCTCCCAGAGCGCCTGCAGGCCGAACACCCGCCGCATGCCCGAGACGAGGTTGAACTGCTCGTAGCGTCCGGTGAGCTTGCGCAGGTGCACGCCGCCCTGCACCACCGCGCCGAGCAGGGTGACGACCGCGACGGCGGCCAGCAGCGCGCCGAGCGTGGGCAGGACCGACGCGAGCCCGCGGCCCAGCGCGCCGAGCGCGGCCTCGGGCGACGGCGTCCGCATGAGCGAGGTGAGCGAGATGAGCTGCTCGGTGCCCGCGGCGGTGCCCGCAGCGATCGCGGCGGGCATCATGACGGCCGCGGCGCCGATGCCGAGCCACGCCGTGAGGTCCTGGCTGCGGGCGAGGCGACCCTTCTGCCGGGCTTCGCGCAGGTGCTTGTCTGTCGCCTTCTCGCTGCGCTCCCCGCTGTCGGCGTCGCTCACGGCGTCACCCCCTGCATCAGCCGGAAGGCCTGGGAGGCGAGCGCGTCGATGATGCCGGGGAACGCCACGTACACGGCGCCGGCGAGCAGCAGGGTCAGCAGGATCTTCACCGGGAAGCCCATCGCGAAGGCGTTGAGCGCGGGCGCGACCCGGGTGATCAGGCCGAGGCCCACGTCGGCCAGGAACAGCACGAGCACGAGCGGGCCCGCGATCTGCACGGCCGCGAGCACCATCTGCGACACCCCGTCCACGAGCAGCTCGACGGGCCCGGCGACCGCGAAGACGCCGTCGACGGGCACCGCGTCGAAGCTGCGCGCGAGCCCCGCGAGGATCAGCTGGTAGCCGCCGGAGGCGAACAGCAGCGTCAGCGCCGTCAGGTGGAACAGGCGGGTGAACTGGGCGCCGTTGACCATCGCCGCCGGGTCGAACGCCTGGGCGAGCTGGAACCCGCCGAACACGTCGATCAGGCTGCCGGCGGCCTGCAGCGCCGCGAAGCACATCATCACCAGGAAACCCAGCAGCGCGCCGGTGAGCACCTGGAGCACGAGCGCGCCGAGGAACGCGCCGGTGTCCAGCGGCTCGTAGCCGGGGGCGACGGCCGCGCCCACCGCGAGGGACAGCCCGATCGACAGCATGGCCTTCACGCGCACCGGGATCGCGCCGTAGGAGAACGGCGGGGCGATCATGATGAACGCCGTGATGCGCACGGCCGCGAGCATCGTGGCCTCCAGCCACGCGAAGTCGATCGGGATGTACACGCGCTCACCCGCTCAGCAGTGCCGGGATCCGGGCGAACATCTCGTTCGTGAAGGCGATGATCTCCGCGATCATCCAGTTGCCGGCGATCAGCAGGGCGATGCCCACCGCGACGATCTTCGGCACGAACGACAGCGTCACCTCCTGCACCTGGGTGATGGACTGCAGCAGCGAGATCGCGAAGCCCACCACGAGCGCGGTCACGAGCATGGGCGCGGCGAGCTTGGCCGCGATGAGCAGCCCCTGCGCGCCGATGTCGAGCACGGCCTCCGGGCTCATCCCACACCTCCGTAGCTCTCCAGGAGGGCCTTGATGATGAGCCCCCAGCCGTCCACGAGGATGAACAGCAGGATCTTGAACGGCAGCGAGATCATGACCGGCGGGAGCATCATCATGCCCATCGACATCAGCGCGGCCGCCACGACCAGGTCGATCACCAGGAACGGCACGAAGATCACGAAGCCGATGATGAACGCGGCCCGCAGCTCGGAGATCATGAACGCGGGGATCAGCGTGTACATCGGCACGCTCGCCGCGTCGTCGGGGTTGTCCTGACCGGCCATGCGGGTCATGAGCGCGAGGTCCTCCTCGCGCGTGTAGTGCAGCATCCACTCGCGCAGCGGGCCCTGGCCGATGTCGACCGCCTGCGTGAACGTGAGGGCGCCGTCGATGTAGGGCTGCACCGCGAGCGTGTTGATCTCGGTGAGCACGGGCCACATGATGAACAGCGACAGGAACAGCGACAGGCCCGCCAGCACCTGGTTCGGCGGGATCGTCGGCAGCGACAGCGCGTTGCGGGTCATCGCCAGCACCACGAAGATCTTCGTGAACGACGACATCATCAGCAGCAGCGCCGGAGCGACCGACAGCAGCGTGATGCCGAGCAGCGTGAGGATGGAGCCGGACGGGCTGCCGTCGACGCCGTTGATGTCGATCGAGACGCCCTCGCCCTGGTCGTCGGGCAGCACCTCGGCGTGCGCGGGACCGCCGCTGCACAGCACGAGCACCGCGACCACGAGCAGCACCGCGGCCGCGACGGCGAGCAGCCGCCACGGCGCGCGACGAGGCTCGACGGCCCGGGCTGCGGTCATCGTGCGCGCCGGAGGGCCTCGGCGGTCTGCCGCCAGGTGTCGGGGGAGAGGATGGAGCCGCGCAGGGGGTCGTTGCGGTGCCGCACGCGCCGGCGCAGCTCGGTGCCGTCGCCCGGGGTGCGGTCGCCCGGGGTGCCGTCGCCCGGGGCGGCGGGGAGTGCGGGGGTCGCGGGCGTGCCGGACGTCGCGGGGGTGCCGGTGAGCGCGGCTGCGGCGAGGATGCGCTCGAACTCCGCGGCGTCGGCGGCGGCGTCGCGCGGTGCCGGCCCGGTGGGCGGGGCCGCGGGCTCCGTGCGCAGCGGAAGGCGGTCGACCACGCTCACGCCGTGCTCCGTGACACCCAGCACGTAGCGGGCGTCCTCGGTCTGCACCACCACGAGCTGCGCCTTCGCCCCGAGGCCCTGACGCCCCAGCACCGTGATCGGCTCGGCGTCGCGCTTGCGCGACTGGGTCTTCGCGACCCGGCGCTGCAGGAACCACAGCAGGCCGAGCACCGCCGCCAGGGAGAGCCCGACCCGCAGGGCGAGCAGCAGGTCGTCCAGGGTCAGGCCTCGACGTTCTCGAGGATGCGCGTGATCCGCACCGCGTAGTCCTGGTCGACCACCACGACCTCGCCGTGGGCGATCGTCCGGCCGTTCAGCTTCACGTCCGCAGGGGCGCCGGCCGAACGGTCCAGCTCCACGATGCGGCCGGGCTCCAGGCCGAGCACGTCGCGCACGGCCATGCGGGTGCGGCCGATCTCGACCGTCAGCTCCATCTCCACACCGGCGATGCGGTGCAGGCGGCCGTCGCCGCCGGCGGGTCGTGCCGGGCGGTGGGTGATGCGCACGGCGAGCCGGCCGATCGTGCGCTCACCCTCGTCGACCAGGTCGAACAGCTGCGCGTGCGGGTCGGCGAACAGCGCCGACGCATCGCCCGTGGCGGCCTCGCCCAGCACGCCGGGGCCCAGGGCGGTCACGGCCGCCTCCAGCGCGTCGAGCAGCCGGTCGGCGACGGGCCGTCCCGCCAGGCCGTCGATCAGCGCGTCGGGGTCGAGCAGCTGCACGGCGAGCTGGGCTCCGGCTTCGCCGACGAACTGCACGACGACCGCGTCGCCGGTGTCGCCGGAGGCCTGCGACGCCCGTGCGGTGACGGGCGCTGCCGCGGGGAGCCGGGCGGCGAAAGCGGCGGCGACGGCGGATTCGTAAGCGGTGGTGCTGGTCACGCGGACTCCTGGGCGGCGGGGGCGGATGCGGGGACGGTGGTGGTGACGACGCACGCGAGGCGCGCGCCGGAGCTGCCGACCGCGGCCGTCGCGACGGTCTGATCGCCGACCGTGAGCAGCAGCGGCCGGTCGGCGGAGTGGGGGAGGGCGAGGAGGTCGCCGACCGCGAGGTCGAGCACCTCGCGCGGCAGGACCGAGCGGGGCGCGAGGCGCAGCGCGACCTCGACGGGCGCGGCCTCGACCTGGCGGCGCACGAGGCCCGGGGTCTCCGCACGGTCGGTGAGGGCCTCGCGCACGGCGAACCCGGACAGCACGGACGCGGGCAGCATGATGCTCGCCGGCACCGTGCGCCCGCCATGCCGCATCGACAGTCGCGCCACGATCACCGGCTCCCCGGCGGCCGCGACCTGCGCGAACTGCGAGCTGTACTGGATCCCGGCGACGGTGACACCGGTGGGCAGCAGGCCGTCGAGCGCGGCCGCGAGGTGCTCCGTGGCCTCCGTCACGAGGGAGCGCAGCAGCGCCTGCTCGATCGGCGTGAAGGTGCGGTCGTCGACCGTCGCGGTCGAGCGCCCTCCCACCATCTGCACGATCCATGAGGTGGCGGTGGAGGTCGGCACCTGCAGGATCATCCGCTCGTCGGAGTCGGGCAGGGCGCACACGATCATGGTCGTGGTGGTCGGCAGCGACTGCGCGTACTCGCCGTAGGTGAGCATCCCGACGTGCTCGACCGCGATGGTCGCGCGCACGTGGATCCGGCCGGACAGCTGCGCCGACCACTGCCTGGCGAACGTCTCGAACGCGAGCTCGAGCGTGCGCGCGTGCTCGCGCGACAGCGTCGCCGCACGGCCGAAGTCGTACACCTCGACCTCGGCGGTCGCTGTCGCCGTGCGTGCGCGCACCGCGGAGCGCGCACCGTCATCCCTCACCACGTACCCGACTATCGGGCGGCGGAGGGCGTGCGTTAGGGAGGGGTCAGGGGGAGGTCTGCGCCGCGCCCGCGGCGGGGAGCAGCGCTCGCACCTCCTCGCTCGCATCGGAGAGGACCACGATGTCGACGCGGCGGTTCTCGGCCAGCTGCTCCGGGGTGCTGCCGGCGACCACGGGACGGGTGTCGCCGAAGCCCACCGACTTCAGGTGCGCGGGCGGCAGGCCGGCCGACTCCACCAGGTAGCGCAGCACCTGGGTCGAGCGCCCGGCCGACAGCTCCCAGTTCGTCGGGAACGGCGCGACGGAGCCCCGGGCGTCCGCGTGGCCCTCGACCGAGATCTCGTTGGGCGTCGTGACCAGCACCGATCCCAGCGCGTCGAGCACCTGCGTGGCGGCGGGGCTCAGCGCGGTGCTGTTGGTGGTGAAGAACGTCTCGGCGCTCACCAGGCCGATCGTGAGGCCGCGCTCGTCGATCGTGAAGGTCACGTCGGCTTCGAGGCCGCGCTCGGCGAGCACCTGCCGCAGCCGGTCGCGCAGCGCCGACAGCTCGTCGAACTCCTGCTGCGCCGCCGCGGCCTCGGTGTCGGCGAAGTCCTGGCCCTTCTCGTCCACCAGCTCGGGCGGCACCACGACACCGGTGACCGCGTCGATGTCCTCGGAGGGCTCCTGCCCGAAGCCGGTGGCGAGCGACGCGCTCAGCGCCTCGAACTTCTCCTGGTCGACGGTCGACATCGCGAACAGCACGATGAACATGCACATCAGCACCGTGACCATGTCGAGATACGACGCCATCCAGCGCTCGTCCGGTCCGCTGTGCTCGGACTCGGTCACGCGGCGGCGTGCGCGCACGCTCATGAGAACAGGTCCTCGGCGTCCTCCGCGGGTGCGGGCTGCTCGGTGCGACGCGAGCGTCCGCCGGACCGGTCGGACACCAGCGCACCCAGGCGCTCCCGCACCAGCTGCGGTGCGGCGCCCGCCTGGATCGCGAGCATGCCCTCCATCAGCACGGTCATGCGCTCCAGCTCCAGCTCGCCCAGGCGCTGCAGGCGTCCGCCGATCGGGAGCCAGATGAAGTTGGCCGACAGCAGGCCCCACAGCGTCGCGACGAACGCGGCCGCGATCATCGGGCCGAGCGTGTCGGGCTTGTCGAGCTTCTCCAGCACGTGCGTCAGCGACACGACCGTGCCGATGATGCCGACCGTGGGGGCGAAGCCGCCCAGCGTCATGTAGAAGCGCGAGGCCGTGCGGTTGCGGGCGGCGGTCGAGGTCAGCTCGTCCTCCAGCAGCACCCGAAGGTCTTCCGCGTCCGTGCCGTCGGCGATGCTCTGCAGTGCCTGCCGGAGGAACGGGTCCTTCTCCTCGTCGAGGCCCTGCTCGAGGGCGAGCAGCCCCTCCGACCTGGCCTTCTCGGCGTAGCCGACGACCGTGTCGATCATGCTCTGCGCGGTGCGGCGCTCGCCGCGGAAAGCTCGGGGGAGCGACTTCACGGCGTGCAGGGCGTCGCGCAGCGTGCCGCTGGCGAGACCCACGGCGATGGTCGCGCCGAACACGAGCACCATCGGGGCGGGCAGGAGCAGCGAGCCGATGGTCGCGCCCTCGAGGTTGATCATGGCGATCAGGGCCCCGAACGCGAGGACCAGACCGAGGATGAGCGACGGATCCATCAGGCCTCCGTCCCGGCGGCGGCCGTGTCGACGGTGTCCGTGTCGACGGTGTCCGTGGCGACGAGGGCGGCAGCGGTGGCGAGCACTCCCGCGCGGAAGCGGGTGGTGCGGGCGATCACGTCGTCCATCGTCTCCGTGACGACGAAGGTCGCGCCGTCGACCATGATCAGTGTCGTGTCGGGCGTGGCCTGCACACGTTCGATCAGGTCGGGGTTCACCGCGAACCGGGTGCGGTTCAGGCGCGTGAGGACGATCATGGGCTCCATCCTGGAAGGCTCGCTCCGTCCGGAGACGGAGAACAGACGGCCCGTCCTGGGCTGTCGGGAGGGACTGTCGGCCGTGCGGCGCGACGCGTTAGGGCGCGGGGTGCGCGACGCGCCGGCGACGCCCCGACCTGGCGCGTGCGCCGTGTCGCAGGCGGCCGGGCGCGTCGACCGGGGTCAGCATGGACGGGACCGGACCCGACCGAGAGCGCATCGACGTGCGCGCGGCGCCGGAGGCGGCCCGGAAGAGAAGGAGACGCACCCCGTGAAGCAGCGAACCCCGCAGACGGCGGCCGAGACGGCGGCGGAGGACTGCGGGTGCGCCCCGACCCCCGCCGAACGCGAGTCGCTGTGGCGGGTGAACGTCAGCCGCCGCGGCGCCTTCGGGCTCGGGGCGCTCGGCGTGGTCGCGCTCGCCGCGTTCGGCGTGGGCACCGGGGTGTCGGCCGCGTACGCCGCGACCTATCCGAGCTGGGACGACGTGCAGCGGGCCAAGAACAACGAGGCGGCCAAAGCGGCCGAGGTCTCGCGCATCGAGGGGCTGATCCAGTCGCTCACCCGCAAGGTCGCGGAGACGCAGGCGGCGGCGCAGGTCGCGTCGGACGAGTTCTACGCCGCCCAGCAGGCCTACTTCGCGGCGATCACCGAGGCGGACAACCTCCAGGCGGAGGCGGATGAGCAGTCCGCGCTCGCCGAGTCGTCCGCGAAGAAGGCCGGACAGATCGCGGCGCAGCTGTACCGCAGCGGTGGTGACGACACCTCGCTGCAGCTGTTCTTCGCCGGCTCCGGTGCGAGCGCCGACCAGCTGCTGTCACGGCTCGGCACGATGGACAAGTTCCTGCAGTACAACCAGTCGGTGTACGACAACGCCGTCGCGGCGCGCAACGCCGCCCAGTCGCTGAGCGACCAGGCCGCGGTCGCCCGTGATGAGCGCGACCGGCTGCAGCAGGTCGCCGAGCAGAAGATGGAGGCGGCACAGCAGGCCGCGGAGGCCGCGCAGGCCGCGCTCGACGAGCAGTCGGCGAACCTGGCGACCATGCAGGCGCAGCTCGCGGCCCTCAAGGACACCACGGCCACCACGGTCGCGCAGTACCAGGCGGGTGTCGCGGCGCGCGAGGCCGAGGAGAAGGCGCGACGCGAACGTGAGGCCGCCGCGGCGGCTGCGGCGGGCGGCGGCAACGGCGGCGGCGGAGGGTCGGCCGGTTCGGGCGGCTGGGTGCGGCCGCACGGCGGGGCCCGCAGCTCCAGCTACGGACCCCGCACATCGATCTGCGGCCCTCGGGGCTGCTCGTCGAGCTTCCACTACGGCGCCGACCTGGCGAACGGCTGCGGTGCCGCGATCTACGCCGCGAACTCCGGCACCGTGGACTACGCCGGATCCAACGGCAACTACGGCAACTACGTGCGCATCCAGCACGGCGGCGGCGTGAGCACGGGCTACGCGCACATCAAGAACGGCGGCATCATCGTGCGCCGCGGCCAGTGGGTCAACGCGGGCCAGGTCATCGCGTACGCCGGAGACACCGGCCGCTCGTTCGGCTGCCACCTGCACTTCGAGGTGTACATCAACGGCGGGTACACGAACCCCGTCCGCTTCATGGAGGACCGCGGCGTCTACGTCTGACCCCGCGGAGGCGCGGCGATCGACCCGGTGGGTGAGCCGTGTGCGCAGCCCGCCTGCCGCTCGGCTCAGCTCGACGGATACGACGGCGGAGTAGCGGCCGCGTTACTGAGGTTTATGGGTACTAAACCTCAGCAACGATCGCGTTACTGAGCTTTATGGATGCTAAACCTCAGTAACGCCCCCGCGTCAGCCCACGCTGACCGGGCGCGAGCCGAGCTGGAGCACGGTCGGCGCGCCGCAGCAGCCGCCTCCGGCTTCGGCGTCGAACCCGCCCGCACCGCCGCACACCCCGGTGGCGGGGAGCACGAGCTCATTGCGCGCGGCGGCCTCGTGGTCGCCCGCGAGGTGCGCGACCACGCTCCGGACCTGTTCGAAGCCGGTCAGTGCGAGGAACGTCGGCGCCCGGCCGTACGACTTGGCGCCGACGACGAACAGGTCCTGTTCGGGCTGGGCGAGCTGTCGCGCACCGGTGGCGGGCACGGAGCCGCACGAGTGGATGTTGGGGTCGATGTCGGCGGCGATGCCGGCGACGGCGTCGAGGGTGGGGTCGAGGGCGATGCGCACCTCGCGCAGGAAGCTCGTGTCGGGCCGGAACCCGGTGAGCGCGAACACCTGGGCGACCCCGGCGATCTCGCGGCCGTCCTCCGCGTGCAGCGAGAGCGTGTCGCCGTGGGAGGCGAGCTCGGCGACGCGGAACCCGGTGACGAGCTCGACCGTCCCGGCGTCGACCACCTCGCGCGCGCGGCGGCCGAGGGCGGCGCGCTCGGCGAGGTCGTCGGCGTCACCTCCGCCGAAGGTGTGCCCTGTGCTGCCGCGCCGCAGGAGCCAGGTGACGCGGGTGCCCGGTTCGCGGCGGGCCAGGTCGGCGAGGCGGAGAGCGGTGTGCGTCGCGGAGTGCCCGGCCCCCACGACCACGACGTGCCGCCCGGCGAACGCGGACACGTCGTCGGGGATCCGGTACGAGACCCGGTCGGCGGCTGCGGTCTCGCCCAGGGCGGGGAAGCCGTCGGCGCCCGCGGGGTTGGGAAGGCCCCAGGTGCCGCTCGCGTCGATGACCGCTCGGGCGACGATGCGGCCCTCCACGCCCTGGCGGTCTCGCGTGTGGACGAAGAACGGCTGCGCCGCCCGGCCGCTGTCCACGACCCGGTCTCGTCCCTGTCGGGCGATCCCGGTGACGGTGGTCGCATAGCGCACCCGCTCGCCCAGGCTCGCGGCGAGGGGTGCGAGGTAGCCCTCGACCCATTCGGCGCCGGTGGGGTACCCGCGGCTCGGCGCGACCCAGCCGGTGGGTTCGAGCAGGCGGCGCGCCGCCGCGTCGGTCAGCTCGGGCCACGCGGAGAACAGGCGCACGTGCCCCCATTCCGCCACGGCGGCCCCGGCGGCGTCGCCGCGTTCCACGACGATCGCGTCGAGACCGCGCTCGGTCAGGTGGGCGGCGGCGGCGAGGCCCTGCGGGCCGGCTCCGATGACGACGACGGGTAGTGCGGACATCCGATGCTCTTCGTATCGATGAATATCAATACGAGGAGCATCACGGATCTATCGAAGAATGTCAATACGTGAGAGACTGGACTGGTGAGTCTCCCCACCGTGATCGACCAGACCGCGTGCTGCGTGCCGCGGGTGACCTCCGCCCTCACGCCGCACGACGCCGAGCGGGCGGCGCGCGTGTTCAAGGCGATGGGCGATCCGACCCGGGTCCTGCTGCTGTCGCTCATCTCGGGCAGCCCGGAGGGGGAGGCGTGCATCTGCGACCTCACCCAGCCCGTCGGGCTGTCGCAGGCGACCGTGTCGCACCACATGAAGCTGCTCGCCGAGGCGGGACTGGTCACGCGTGAGCAGCGCGGGCGGTGGGCGTACTTCGCGGTGAACGACGAGGTGCTCCGCGCCGCCGCCGACGCGCTGCGCCCGGCCTGACGCTCCGCCCGCTCCACCAAGCCGTACGAGACGGGAGGGTCCCCGACGCGCGGTGGACCCTCCCGTGCGACCCCGCGGGATCAGCGCTTGAGGTTGGTCAGCTCCTGCAGCACCTCGTCGCTCGTGGTGATGATGCGTGCGTTCGCCTGGAAGCCGCGCTGGGCCACGATGAGGTTCGTGAACTCCTGCGACAGGTCGACGTTCGACATCTCCAGCGCGCCGCTGATGATGCCGCCCAGGCCCGCGGTCCCGGCCTGACCGAGCTCGGGCTGACCCGAGTTGCCGCTCGGACGGAACTGCGAGGAGCCGACCTTCTCGAGTCCGCCGGGGTTGACGAAGCCGGCGAGCGCGATGCGGGCGAGCACCTGGGTGTCGCCGTTGCTGAACGTGCCGACCAGGCTGCCGTCGTTGGTCAGCGCGTAGGAGGCGAGCGTGCCGGCCGGCTTGCCGTTCTGCTCCTTGAGGGCGAGATCGCTCACGTCGGCGAAGCCGGTCACGGCGGACAGGTCGACCGTGATGCCGCCCGACACGATGCTGCCCGCGCCGTTCTGCTTCCCGTCGGTGAAGGTGAGCGAGGTCGTGGCACCGGCACCGTCGGCCACGTCCCACCCGGTCGCGGTGCGGGTGAACGTGAGGCGCAGCGTGGTGGCGGCGCCGTCGGCGTCGTAGGTCTTGATGTCGCGGACGAGGGTCTCACCCACGGCGGCACCCGAGGGCAGGTTCCCGGTGGCGCGGGCGGTCGTGGTGGCCGCGGCGGGGCTCAGCGCTCCGACCGGGAGGGTGATGTCGCCGATGCCCTGGCCGGGAACGATCGCGCCGTTCTGCGCCGTCCAGCCCTGCACGAGCGCGCCGCCCGCGCCGACCAGGCGACCGGTCGCGTCGAACGTGAAGCCGCCGTTGCGGGTGTACAGGGTCTCGCCGCCCGACCGCACCACGAAGAAGCCGTCGCCCGAGATCATCAGGTCGGTGGGCACACCGGTCGGCTGCGGGGCACCGCCGGCGAAGTTGGTGCTGATGCCGGCGACCTGCACGCCGAGGCCCACCTGGGCGGGGTTCTGACCGCCCTGGGCCTGCTGCGGCAGCATCGAGTTGCGCAGCAGCTGCGACAGCGAGTCCTGGAACTGCACGGACGACGCCTTGAAGCCGGTCGTGTTGACGTTGGCGATGTTGTTGCCCG
Source organism: Microbacterium sp. NPDC059771 (assembly GCF_042732495.1). Classification (NCBI taxonomy): domain Bacteria; kingdom Bacillati; phylum Actinomycetota; class Actinomycetes; order Micrococcales; family Microbacteriaceae; genus Microbacterium; species Microbacterium sp. NPDC059771. The sequence goes on from NZ_JBHWHK010000001.1 coordinate 1,257,683, forward strand.
TCACGTCGAGCATGGTCTGGTGCGAGCGGAGGCCGGAGATTCCGGAGAAGAGCGAGCGGAGCATGGTGATGCCTTTCTGGGGAGAGGGGTCAGGCAGCGGAGCCGGGAGCGAGGGAGACGCCGGAGACGGCGTCGAGGGGGATGGAGACGTCGCCGATCATGACGAGCGGCACCGCCCCCTTGTAGGACACCGCGGTGACGATGCCCTTCTTGGTGGTGCCGTCGGCGTCGACGTACTGCGCCTCGCGCCCGATCAGCGCGGCGGCGGTCTGGCGCATGCTGAGCGCGAAGTTCTCGGTGGTGGTCGTCGACAGCGCGGTGAGCTGCTCCATCGAGGCCAGCTGCGTGGTCTGCGAGATCATCTCGTTGGTGTTCATGGGCGAGCTGGGGTCCTGATTGGTCAGCTGTGTCACGAGCAGCTTCAGGAACACCTCGGAGTCGAGGGTCTTCTTGCGCTCGGACGCGGGGGTGGTGCTGCCCGTCTGCACGCCGGACGCGGGCGTGCTGCCCGGGGGGATCGTGCCGGGGATGGAGTCGACCGTGGTCATGGGGTCCTCTCTGATCAGGCGTAGACGTCGATGCCGCCGTGCGGCGGGGCGGTCGGGACGGGCGGCGGTGGTGCGGGCGAGGTCGACGGCAGGGGCCGCGCGGCCGCGGGCTGCCGGTCGGTGCCCTGGCCCCCGGTGGTGCCCTGGCCTCCGGCGGAGGGGCCCTGCGGGGTGGACGAGCCGGGGCCGTCCGACGACGAGGCGAGACTCAGGGTGGCCTGGGGCGCGGCGACGGCGAGGTCGCGGCGGAGGTCGGCGAGGATCGCCCGCAGCGCCTCGCGGCCGAGCTCACCGGGCGCCTGCAGCTCGATGCGGATCGCGGCGCCGGAGATGTGGGCGCGCACGGTCACCGGTCCCAGGTTCTCGGGCGACACCGTGAGCGTGATCCGGTGGTCGCCGTCGGACGCGCGGGCGAGCGAGACCACGGGCGCCGACAGCTGCGGCAGGAGCGGGGTCCGTGCCGCGGCGGCGGGCGCGGCGGCGGGTGGAGCGGCGGCGGAGGCCGGGCTGCTCGGGGCGACGGCGGCCACGGGGGCTGCGCCCTCCGACGCCGGGGACGGACCGGCGGCGGGGCTCGCGGTCGCGGCGGTGGCGGGTGCGGATGCGGGGGTCGTCGCGGCGTCGGTGGCGGCGTCGGGGGCGGAGCCGGTGTCGCCTGGCACGAGGCGCAGGGGCGGTGCGGTGTCGGTCGTCGCGGTGGCGGGCGCGGGGGCGGACGACGTGGTGGAGGGCACGGGAGTCGCAGCCGCGGCGGGCGCGGGGGCGGCTGCGGCGGCCGCGGGGGAGGACGCGGCGGGCGCGTGCGCGGGGGAGGCAGCTGCGGGGGAGGCGGCTGCGGGGGAAGCGGCTGCGGGGGAAGCGGCTGCGGGGGAGGCGGTCGTGGCCCCCGCCGGGGAGGCCGCCCCGTCCGCCGCGGTCGCCCCGAGCGCGGAACCGACGGCACCCGGGAGCGGCGCGGGAGCCGTCGCCGGAGCGAGGGCTGCCGCCGCGGTCGCGGAGGGTGCGGGCGCCGCGCGGACGGGGAGGGCGTCGGCGTCGGCGCGGAGTGCGCGTAGCGTGTCGACGCCCGGGGCCATGCCACCGGAGGCGGTGTCACCCGCGGGCGTCGCGACCTCGGGCACGCCGGGTGCCGCGGGCCCGGTGCCACCCGCGAGCGTGCCGTCGGCCGGGGCAGCGGGGGTCGCCGCAGCGGGGGGTGCGGGCGGCGCCGTGGTGGGGGCGGGGTCGAGGTCTCCGGCGCCGGCGCCGGTGGGGTCGGCCGGCGCCGGGCGCGGCTCGGTCGGGGCGGCCGTCCCGGGGGCGGACTCCGCGGACGGAACCGGGGTCTCGGCGGCATCCGCGGATGCCGTCGCGCTGCGACCGCGATCCTCGGCGGCGTTGCGGCGCTGGGCCGAGCGCTCGGCATCGCGCACCGCGTCGGCGAACGCCGCGGCCCCCGCCGACGGCGCGGCCGCCGGGCCGCCGGAGGGGCGGGGTGCGCGCGCGCCGAGCGCGCCGAGGAGGTCGATCGGGGTCACCGGGGGTCCTCCGTCCGCGTGCGCGTGCCGATCTCGTCGAGCTCCGCCTGCTCCGCGTGCAGGTCGGTGGCACGGAGCTCGGCCGCGTGGGCGTCGGCCAGGCGCTCCAGGCCGCGCAGCGTGCGGCGGGCGTCCGCGTGCTCCGCGCGCGCCTCGGCGACGGTCTCGTGCTGCAGTTCCGACAGCGTGCGCAGGTCGGCGAGCAGCGCGCGGCCAGCCACCCGGGCGGCGGCGAGCGCGGCGAGCGAGCGCACGTCGACGGCCTCGGTGTCGGCGCCGGACAGGTGCGCGCGCAGGGCCCGGTCGCGCGCCTCGGTGTGCTGCGCGTCGATCACGGCCCGCGACAGCCGCTGCGCCGCGGCACGCTCCTGGATCTCCCGCACGCGCAGGAGACCGGCCAGCGAGAACGAACGACTCATGCGACCCCCTCGAAGGCGCCGACCAGGGCGTCCAGCCGGCGCCACGACTCCTCGATGTCGCAGGTCTCGTCGAGCGACTGCGTGAGGAAGGCGGAGATCTCCCGCTCGTGCGCGATGGCGGCGTCGATCCGCGGATCCGCTCCCGCGTGATACGCGCCGATGTCGATCAGGTCGGTGGCGCGACGGCGCGCGGCGAGCACGGCCCGCAGCGTCGCGGCGTGCGCCCGGCGCTCGGCCCCGGTGATCTTGCCCGCGACGCGCGACACCGAGCCGAGCACGTCGATCGCGGGGTGGTGGCCGGACAGCGCCAGGGCACGGTCGAGCACCACGTGGCCGTCGAGGATCGAGCGCACGGCGTCGGCGATCGGCTCGTTGTGGTCGTCGCCGTCGACGAGCACGGTGTAGATGCCGGTGATCGACCCGGTGCGGTCGGTGCCGGCGCGCTCCAGCAGCCCGGCGAGGATCGAGAACGTCGACGGCGGGTAGCCGCGCGTGGCCGGGGGCTCGCCCGCCGACAGCCCGATCTCGCGCTGGGCCATCGCCACGCGCGTGAGCGAGTCCATCATGAGGATCGCGTGGGCGCCGTCGTCGCGGAACGCCTCGGCGATGCGCGTGGCCGTGAACGCCGCCCGGATGCGGGCCATGGCCGGCTGGTCCGAGGTCGACACCACCACGACCGACCGGGCGAGGCCGGCAGGTCCGAGGTCATCCTCGATGAACTCGCGCACCTCGCGTCCGCGTTCGCCGACCAGCGCGATCACGGTGACCTCGGCCTCCGTGCCGCGCGCGATCATCGACAGCAGCGACGACTTGCCCACCCCGGAGCCCGCGAACAGGCCGACGCGCTGACCGCGGCCGACGCTCACGAGCGTGTCCAGGGCGCGCACGCCCAGGGGGAGCGGGGCGGTGATGCGGTCGCGCTCCAGGAGGGAGGGCGTGGCGTGGTCGAGGCTCACGGTGGGGGCGACGAGCGGGCCCTTGCCGTCGATCGGGCGGCCGAGCCCGTCGAGGATCCGCCCGAGGAGCGCTCGTCCGGTGGGCACCCGCACCGGACCGCCGCTGCCGCGGACGGGCGCGCCGACCGTGAGCCCGGCGACCGGGGCGAGCGGCATGCACCGCAGCCCGTCCTCACCCGTGGCCACGACCTCGGCGTCGATGCCGTCGAGCGTCACGACGTCACCCACCGCGCCGTCGAGTCCGCGCACGTGCACGCTGAGCCCGCGTACCCGGGTGACCTCGCCGATGCGCTCGGGTCGTACGGCGTCGCGCACCGCGCCCCAGGCCGTCATGTCGCGCTCCCGTCGAGCGCGCGGCGGGCACGGTCGAGCGCGGCGGAGACCCGGGCGTCGACCACCCCGTGCTCCGGCACCGCGACGGCGTCTCCGCGGTCGAGCGTGGCGTCGGCCACGAGGGTGAAGCCGTGGCCGGCCGTCTCGGGGTCGCGCTCCAGCACGCGCAGGTCGTCGGGGTGCACCCGGACGGTGCGGGCGGCCGCGGCCTCCGGGGCGGCGAGCACGCGGCGCAGTGCGGCGGCGGCGGAGGCCCCCGGTTCGCTCAGCTCGGCGGCGAGGATCAGCTCGGCCAGCTCGATCGCATGACGCAGCACCTGCTCGTGGGCGACCGCGGCGAGCTCCTGCTCGCGCGCTGCGATCGATGCGGTGGCCGCGTGGAGGGCGGCCACCGCGGCGGCGGTCTCGTGCGCCCTGGCGGCCTCACGCTGCGCCCGCTGCTCCTCGGCCGCCCTGGCCTCGGTCTCCGCCTGGGCGGCACCCGCGCGGTACCCCTCGGCGTGGCCCTCCGCGTAGCCGCGACGGCGTGCACGCTCCTGCTCGGCGCGGTGGTCGGGGCCGCCGAGCCGCGGGAAGGCCGCGGGGGCGAAGGCGTCAGTAGACATATTCGTCCTCGTCGGCGCGCTGCACCGTGATGTCGCCCGCCGCCTCCAGGGCTCGGATCGTGCGGACGATCTCGGCGCGTGCCTCCTCGACCTGCGACATGCGGACGGGGCCGAGCGTGCGGGCCTCCTCGTCGAGGTTCTCCCTGTTGCGCTCGGAGACGTTGCGGCGGATGAGGTCGACGATGGGCTGCGGGGCTCCCTTGAGGGCCAGCGCGAGCGAGCGGATGTCCATGCCGCGCAGCACGCGCTGCGTGTCCCGGTCGTCGAGCTTGACGATGTCGACGAACGTGAACATGCGCGAGCGGATGTCCTCCGCGAGGGCGCTGTCGCGGTCTTCGATGCTCGCCAGAAGCGCCTTCTCGATCGTCGCCCCGGAGCGGCCGATGATCTCCACGAGCGGCTCGACACCGCCCAGCACCTCCGGGGCGTCGCGCGACGCGAAGCTGCCGGTGCGCGACTTGAGGGCGTCGGCGACGATCGCGATGGCCTCCTGCGACGCGGTACCCATGGTCGCGATGGCCTGGGCGACGTCGGTGCGAGCGGGGTCGGGGAACGCGGCGAGCACCGCGGCGGCCTGATCCGCGGAGAGGTGGGCGAGCACGAGCGCGACGGTCTGCGGCAGCTCGCCGTCCAGCAGGGTGGCCAGTTGCGCGGGGTCGGCCGAGGTGAGGAACTCGAACGAGGCGCTCATCGAGGTCGAGCCGACGCGGCCCAGCACGGCCGCCGCCCGTTCGGCGCCGAACGACGCCTCCAGCAGTCCGGCCGCGATGTCGCGTCCGCCGCGTGCGGGCGGCAGGTGCCCGGCGGCGATGCGGTGGAACTGTCCGAGTGCCTGCGCCGTCGTGGCGGCGTCGAGGTCCTGCAGCCCGATGATCTCCGCGGCCACCGCCTCCGCCTCGGCCTCGGACAGGTGCTTCATCACCTCCACCGCCTGGGCGCGGTCGAGGTTCATGAGCACGACCGCGGCGGTCTGCCGGTCGGTCAGCCCGGTCACGCGTGCGACCGATCGTCGATGAGGGTGCGCAGCAGCTCGGCCGTGCGCTGCGGATCCTGCCGGGTGAGGGCGCCGATCTCGGCGCGGCGGCGCTCGAGGCTGACCTGGGCGGGCTCCGGGTCGGGCTCGGGCTCCGGGTCGAGGTCGGGCGCCGGCTCCAGGAACGCCAGCGGGGTGGTCGGGGCCTCCAGCACGGCGGTGGGTGCGTCGGCGGACAGCGCCGACAGGGCGGGCGGCCGGTCGCCGAACAGCTGATCGAACTCCTCCACGCGTCCGGCCCGACGGCGGGCGCGGATGATGAACGCGGCGATCGCGGCGATCAGGGGGATCGCGATGGCCGCGGCGATGATGACGGTGTTGAGCAGGGCGGCCTGTCGTTCCGCGTTCTCGGCGTCCTTCGCGGCCTGCAGCGCCGCCTGCGCGGACTCGGCGTCGGTCTTGCTGAACGCGACCAGCTCGACGGTGAGGTCGTCACCGCGGGCGCGGTCGATGCCGGCGGCCGTGGACACCAGGTCGCTGAGCTGTGCGGAGCTGAGGTCGCCGCCCGCCCCGGCGTCGACGGCGACCGACACCGACTGCCGCAGCAGCGTGCCGGCCGGGGTCGAGGTGCTCTCGGTGGCCTTGTTGACCGCGTTGGTGCGGCTCTGCTCGGTCGCCGACGACGTGCCGCCGTTCTCGCTGGGCACGGCGATGTTGTCGGGGCCGAGCACGCCGGCCTCCGAGCTCGCGCCGTTCTGCGTCTGGCTGCGGGTCTCCTCGGTCAGAGGCGGGGCGCCCTCGGCCGGGGTGTAGGTCTCCTCGATGCGCTCGTTCACCGACCGGTCGATCTCGGCGACCACCGTGACGGTCGCGTTGCCGGGGCCGACCACCGTGTCGAGCATCTGCTGCACGCTCGCCGTGACGCGTGCCTCGTAGTCGCCCGCCTGCTGGTCGAGGCCGCCCGTCGAGCCGACGCCGACGGCCGACAGCGTGCGCCCGGTCTGGTCGACCACGGCGACGTTCTCCGGCTTCATGCCGCTGACCGCCGCGGAGGTGAGGTGCACGATCGCCTCGACCTGCTTCTGGTCGAGGGTGCTGTTGCCCGCGGTCTCCACGAACACGGAGGCGGTCGCGTCGACGGTCTCCGACACGAACACGCTCTCCTCGGGGATCGCGAGCTGCACGGAGGCGGCGGAGACCCCGTCGATCGCGGAGATCGTGGCGGCGAGCTCGCCCTCGATGGCGCGCTTGTACGTCACCGACTGCTGGAACTCGGAGGTGGTGACGCCCATGTCGTCGAGCAGTGAGTAGCCGGCGCTGTTGGCGCTGGGCAGTCCGGCGGATGCGGCGGCGAGGCGCTGGTCGTACACGTCCTTCTCCGGCACGAGGACGGTGGCGCCGCCATCGGCGAGCTCGTACGGCACCGACGCGGAGCGGAGCTGCTCGACCACGGCGTTGGCGTCGGTCGCGCTCAGCCCGGAGAACAGCGGGGTGTAGGTGGGGCGGGTGAGCCAGCTCGACAGGGCGATGATGCCGAGGGCGAGCACGGCGACACCGATGATGGCGATGGTGCGCTGGGCGAGCGAGAACCCCGCGATGACACGGCGGATGCGCTGGAACGCACCGGCGACGGCCGGGGGCATCAGGCCTGCATCCGCATGATCTCGTTGAACGCGTCGACGCCCTTGTTGCGCACGGCGGCGACGAGCTCGAGCGTCACGGCCGCGCGCGACGACGCGATCATGGCCGCGTGGATGTCGTCGAGGTCGCCCGTGACCGCGGCGACCTTGAGCGCGTCGGAGTCGGACTGCAGCGAGCGCAGCTCGTCGATCGCGCCCGTGACGCTGTTCGCGAAGGCGGAGCCGTCGGTCGTCTTCGCCCCGGTGACGGGGGAGGTGGTGAGGCCGAGGGACGAGGCGACGGCCTCGATTCCGGAGACCGCGCTCATGCGTTGCGTCCGATCTGCAGGGCCGACTCGTAGGTCGTGCGGGCTCGGTCGACGATCGCCGCGCTGGCCTGGTAGCCGCGCTGCGCGAGGATGAGCTGGCTCATCTGGTCGCCGAGGTCGATGTCGGGGTAGCGCACGTAGCCGTTCGCGTCGGCGAGGGGGTGGTCGGGCTGGTGCACGAGGCGGCCCTCGGCGCTGCCCTGCACGGTGCCGGCGACGTAGACGCCCGGCGACTGGGCGCTGGTCTGCGCGAGCACGTAGCGCGCACGGAACGCGGCGCCGTCGGTCGAGCGCACCGTGTTGATGTTGGAGATGTTGTCGCTGATGGCGTCGAGCCACTTGCGGTGCACGGTCAGTCCGGTGCCGGCGATGCCGATCGCGTCGAAGGTCATGAGGTCCTCATCGCGGTGCGCATGGAGGAGAACGAGCCGTTCACGGCCTGCGTCGCGAACTGGTAGCGCAGCATGGTGTCGATGCTGGAGAGGGTCTCGGTGTCGAGGTTGACGTTGTTCCCGTTGAGCCTGGTCGGCTCCAGCGAGGTGCCGACCGTCGCCGACACGCGTCCGTCGCCGCGGGCGATCGAGTCCGCGAGGGCCTCCTCGAACCGCACGCGCTTGGCGTGGTAGTCGGGGGTGTTGATGTTGGCGATGTTGTCGGCGATGGCCCGCTGGCGCAGCGAGAGCCCATCGAGCGCACTCGTGAGTGCGGTGATGGTGACAGAGTCGAACACGAACCGGCTCCCCGTGTGTGGTGGAAATGGCCGATCCCTGGCCGAGTCTTGCGAGCCATCCGTGCTCACGGTGCACTGTCGGCAGGCAGGCCGGGTGCGTTAGGCGGCCGTCAGCCGTCCACGTCGAGGTAGGCCGGTGCGTCGGGTTCGCGCGGTGCCGGTACGCGCCCCACGGCGCCGAGGTGCTGGCGGACGCCGTCGATCTCGTGGCGTACGCGGTCCATGGCCGCGCGCTGGCGGTCGATCACGCGGCGGGCGCGGTCGGCGAGGTGCGCGGGCAGCGGCGCGGGCGGCGGCGTCCAGGGCGGCAGCTCGTGCGTCTCGACGGCTCCGTCGGGTGCGGCGAGGATGCGCTCGGCCTCCTGCTCCAGCCGGTCCAGCAGCTCCTCCCAGGCGTCGGCGCTCACGCGCGGCTCTCCGCGAGCGACCGGGACGCCTCGTGCCAGGCGTCGCGCAGCGGGGCGACGATGCCGTGGCAGGCCCTGGTGCGTTCGGGGTCGCGGCCGATGTTCGCGCCGATGAGCGTCTGACTGAGGAAGACGTAGAGCGAGCGGAGGCCGGCGCTGCCGTTCCACTCGTCGGTGAGCGAAGACGACAGTTCGGCGACGATGGCCTGCGCGTGCTGCAGCTGCGCGTTCGCCTCGGCCCAGTCGCCCGCGCGCTGGGCGGTCTCGCCGCGTTCGATGTCGAGCAGCAGGCGGTCGTAGAGCATGGTGACCAGTCGCTCCGGCGGCGCGGAGAGGATGGCGTCCTCGCGGTAGCGCTGCTGGGCGCGCAGGGCGGCGTTCATGCTCACGAGTCCGATCCGGAGCGGCTGCTGGGGAGCGAGTTGATCTGCGACGCCAGGTACGACGATTGCGACTGCATCTGCGACAGCATCACCTCGAGCCGGGCGTAGGTGCGCTCGAGGGTGGCCTTGCGCTGCGCGAGGCGCACGTCCCAGCGCTCCATCTGCTCGCCGAGGCTCTTGACCTCGCTCTCCTGCCCGGTGATGCGGGTGGTGAGCAGTCCGTCGTACTTGTCGGAGAACGACGTCGCGGTCTCCTCGATGCGCGCGGCGACCGCGGAGAAGAGCGCGCCGACCGCATCCGGGTCCTTCGCGAGCTCCTCGGCGAATTTGTCCTCGTCGAACGTGAGCTTGCCGTACATGTCGGTCGAGATGCCGATGGTGGAGGGCGAGACGCCGTCGACCGGGTGCTGCACGGCGTCGGCGAGGGCGGTGCGCATGCCGCGGATGGTGCTGTCGCCGGTGAACACGCCGAGGGTGGTCTTGCCGCCCTGACCGGTGGGGACGGTCGCCTTCGAGCCGTTGTCGATGCGGGTGAAGATGTCGGTCACGAGGGCGATGAACTCGCCGGAGGCCTTGGTGCGGGCGGCCGTGTCGACGGCGACGGTCACGGTGACCGGGGTGGTGGAGGGGGTGGAGACGGTGACGTCGACGCCCTCGAACAGGTCGGTGAAGGTGTTGCTGGTCGAGGTGAGCACCTGCTCGGCGCCGGTTCCTGCCCACAGGCGCACCTGCGCGTCGGTGCCGGTGGCGATCACGGCCGCGCCGGTCTCGGTGGCGACGTCGGTCGCGGTTCCGTTCTGCACGGCGGCGATATCGCCGCGGTACACGCGGAAGCGCCCGGCCTCGCCGGAGTCCTCGGCGCGCAGCTGCAGGCGGTGCAGCGGGTTGCCGTCGGCGTCGCGCCCGGCGGGCACGGCGGTGGCCACGATCCCCGTGTCGGCGTCGTTGATCGCCTGCGCGATGTCCTGGATCGACGCGGAGTCGGCCTGCACCTGCACGCGCTCGCCCGCGGCGTTCTCCAGGGTGAGCACGGGCGGGTCGACGGCCCAGCCGCGCGAGGCGGCGGTGACGACGGTGTGGGTCTGGGCGACGCGGTCGACGACGATGTCGGTGGTGAGCGGGACGGCTCCGGCCCGTAGCGCGACCTTCACGGTGTCGGACGACGAGGTGCCGGTGAAGCGGTCGAGACCACCGGGGGCTGCGGCCTTCTCGGCGGCGGTCGCGAGGTTCTGCACGGCGGTGTTGAGGGTGCGCAGCTGCGTCATGACGGCGTTCTTGTCGTCGATCTTCGCCTTGAGCAGCGTGCGCGGGATCGCGTGCACGTCCATCAGCGCCTTGATGATGTCGGTGGTCTTCAGGCCGGACACGAGGCCGTCGAGCGAGAGCGACATGCGCGATCCCTTCCGTGTGGGGGAGGGTCCGGGTGGCGGACGGCGCCGTCCCCCCGACCCCCCGTGCGATTCCGTGCTGCGGTGCGGATCAGCGCAGCAGCTGGAGCACGCCCTGGTTGGCCTGGTTGGCCTGTGCGAGCATCGCCGTTCCCGCCTGCGACAGGATGTTCGCCGACGTGAACTTGACCATCTCGGACGCCATGTCGGTGTCGCGGATGCGGCTCTCGGCGGCGGCGAGGTTCTCGGCCGACACGTTGAGGCTGTTGATGGTCGACTCGAAGCGGTTCTGCAGCGCACCGTAGCCGGCACGTGCGGTCGAGACCGCCTGGATCTGCGTGTCGATGCCCGCCAGAGCAGCGCCGTACGATGCCGCGTCCGTCATGCCCGTCGCGAGCGTCTTGATGTCGGCACCGAGCGTGGCGAAGTTGGTCAGGTTCACCGAGATCTGGTCTTCGGCGGCGACCGCTCCCGCGCCCACCTGGAACGTCAGCGTCGTGCCGCCCGAGAGCAGCTTGATGCCGTTGAAGTTGGTGCTCGCCGCGATCCGGGTGAGCTCGTCGCCCAGGGCGGAGATCTCGGTCTGGATGGCGTTGCGCGACTTCGCGTTGTTCGAGTCGTTCGCGCCCTGGTTGGTCAGGTCGCGAACGCGCTGCAGGATGGAGTGCACTTCGGTCAGGGCGCCTTCTGCGGTCTGGATGACCGAGATGCCGTCCTGGGCGTTGCGGGCCGCGACGTTCAGGCCGTTGACCTGCGAGCGCAGGCCCTCGGAGATCGCGAGACCGGCGGCGTCGTCCGCTGCGCGGTTGATGCGGAAACCGCTCGAGAGCTTCTCGAGCGACTTCGACACGTCGTTCTGCGTGTTGGACAGGTTGCGGTAGGCGTTGAGCGCCGACACGTTGGTGTTGATCTGCATACCCATGAGGGTTTCCTCCGTGATGTGTTGTACGGGGGACCGTCCGTGGTCTCCCGCTCACACCTATCGGCGGAGGAGGCGCGCGCGTTAGGGACGCGGCGTGGTCAGGCGGGGGCCGCGGTGCGGAACACCTCGCCGATGCGGGCGCCGGCGGCCTCGGCGATCCGGCCGAAGTAGGCGTCGCGGGCGGCGGGGGAGATGCGGGTGGAGGCGACGGGTTCCACCGTGCCCTCGGCGAAGTAGCGGTCGAGCGCGTCGCGCAGCAGCCGCACGGCCTCCGATCGCTGCTGCGAGACGGCGGAGTGGGTCACCCCCAGCTCTTCGGCGATCTCCTTCACGGGCCGTTCCTCGATGTACACGGCCAGCACGATGCGGCGCATGCGCTCGGGAAGGGCGGCGATCGCGTGCTCCAGCACCTCGCGGCGCTCCCCGACCAGGGCGGACTCCTCCGGCAGGGGCACGTCGGCGACCAGGTCGCGGGCGGCCGGGTCGTCGATGGTGGAGACGGTGCGCGCGGCGTCGGCGAGTGCTTCCGACACGGCCTCCCTGGGCGAGCCCATGGCCGTCGCGACCTCGGTCACGGTGGCCGTGCGGCCGAGGGCGGCGGTGAGGGTGTCGCGCACGGCGACGGTCTCTTTGATGCGCTTGCGGATGCCGCGGGACGCCCAGTCCATGGAGCGCATCTCGTCGGCGAACGCACCGAGGATGCGGCGCCGGGCGTAGGCGCCGAAGGGGACGCCGAGCGCGGGGTCGTAGGCGTCGGCGGCGGTCACGAGGGCGAGCGCGCCGACGGCGGCGAGCTCTTCGCGGGGGATGTGGGTTGCCCGAGCATGGGTGTCCGCAGCGAGATAGCCGACCAGGGGAAGGTTGGCCTCGACGAGGCGGTTGCGCTCAGCGCGCGACGACATGGGGGATGATCCACCTCTCTGGATGCACTCCGGAAGCTCCATGGCGAGGGGTAGATGCGCATATCACATAATTCGCGATATGTACATGGGGAGAACTAACCACCGCCGTTCCACATAGTAACCTTATGGGCGCGGCGGCCGATAGGGATTAATGAACCGTTAACAGGCGGGTCGATCGCACCGGCGTTGGGGCGGGGGATCGCTGGGGAACAAGGGGATCATGGGAGCCAACGAACTATCGATGCAGCTCTGGCGCGAGCGCGAGCTGCTCGAGATGCTGCTTTTCAAGCTCGACGAGCAGCAACTGCTGCTCGCGGCTGGCCGATCGCACTGGATACAGTTTGCGGCACGCGAGATCGATCAGGTACTCGATCGTCTGCGCAGTGCAGGACTGTCCAGGGCCGTCGAGGTCGCCGGAGTCGCGCAGGAGTGGGGCGCCTCGGACGAGGCGACCATCACGGAGCTCATCGAGCACGCGCCGGAGGGGGCGTGGGCCGACGTGCTCACCGACCACCTGCGCGCGCTCGTGCGGCTGACGGCGGAGGTCGAGCAGATGCGCGACTCCACCGCCGAGCAGCTCAGCGGCGTGCTCCGCGCGACGCAGGAGACCATCGCCGCACTCGGCCTCGAGAGCGGCGAGTACACCACCCGTGGAGACCGCGCCCGCGAGGACTCCGCCCGCATCATCGACACAGAGATGTGACCGAGAGGGGACCATGTCGACCTTCAGTGGACTGAACACCGCCGCGAGCGGACTCGCCGCGGCACGCCGCGGCATGGACGTCGTCGGACAGAACATCGCCAACCAGAAGACCGAGGGGTACACGCGGCAGCGGGTCGAGACCTCGTCGATCGCCGCCGTCGCCCAGACGGGCCGCTTCAGCATGGGGGCGCTCCCCGGCCACGGCGTGTCGATCGACGGCGTCGCCCGGCTCGGTGACGCCCTGCTCGACGCGCGGGTGCGCGACACCCTCGGCACCTCGGGCTACTGGTCGGCGCGCGCCCTCGCCGCGACCACGGCCGAGGCTGCTCTGGGCGAGCCGACCGACAAGGGCCTCGCCAACCGCCTCACCTCCTTCTGGGCGGGGTGGCAGGAGCTCGCGAACACGCCCGACTCCGGCGCCGCCGCGGCGAGCGTCCTGGAGTCCGCGAAGGAGCTCGCCGCGCACGTGGCCGGCGGCTACCGCACGGTGGCAGCGCAGTGGACGGCCGCACGCGAGTCGGCGGGTCGCGCGGTCGATCAGGCGAATGCGGCCGCCGAGCAGATCGCCGTGCTCAACAGCGAGATCCGCGACGCGCTCGCCGCCGGGCGTTCCGCGAACGAGCTGATGGATCGCCGGACCGTGCTCGCGGAGGATGTCGCCCGCCTCACGGGCGGCACCGGGACCCTGGAGAGCGACGGCACGCTCACGCTGCGCCTCGGCGGCAACGCCCTGGTCTCCGGCGGTGACGCCCGCCGTCTCGCCCTCACCGGGCCGACCGCGATCGAGGCGGGGCAGCGCGTCGGAGTGATCTGGGAGTCGGCACCCGACCTTCCGGTCTCGGTCGACGGCGGCGAGCTGGGCGGCACGCTGTCGGTGCTGGCGCCGGCCGCCGACGGGGGCATGCTCGCGCAGCTCGCCTCGACCTACGACCGTGTGGCGACCGCGCTGGCCGAGTCGCTCAACGCGCAGCACCGGGCCGGTGTCACGGCCTCCGGTCAGCCGGGCGGCGACTTCTTCACCCTCCCGGCGACGGGTTCCGCGGCCCTCGGGCTGCGCGTGGCCGTGACGAGCGCCGACCAGCTGGCCCTGGCGGCTCCGGGCGCGGGGGCGAAGGATGCGAGCAACGCCGATCTCATCTCGCAGATCGGACGGCGCGCCACCTCGCCCGATGCGCTGTGGACCGACCAGGTCACCCGCTTCGGCGTCTCGACCGCGGCCGACGTGCAGCGCGCGAAGGTGTCGGAGTCGGCGGCGGCGGGGGCCATCGGCGCCCAGCAGTCCGTCGCGGCCGTCGACGGCGACGAGGAGACGATCAGCCTCCTCACCTACCAGACCGCGTATCAGGCGGCCGCCCGCGTGCTCACCGCCGTGGACGAGGCCCTCGACGTCCTGATCAACCGCACGGGCGTCGTCGGACGCTGATCGGAGGAGCACCGTGATCTCTCGCGTGACGCAGTCCACCATGACCCAGACGGCCATGCGCCAGTTGCAGGCCAACCTGTCCGAGCTCGCGCGGCTGCAGGACCAGGCGACCTCGCAGAAGGCGTTCGCGTCACCGTCGGACGACCCGACCGCCGCGGCCGCGACCCTGGCGCTGCACGCCGAGCAGCGCCGCACCGAGCAGTACGCCCGCAACATCGACGACGGGCTGGCGTGGGTGACCGCGGCCGACAGCGCCATCACCGCCAGCACCTCGCTGCTGTCCCGTGTGCGCGACCTCACGGCGCAGGGCGCCAACGACGGCGCGCTCGACGCGACCGCCAAGGAGGCCCTGGCGGTGGAGCTGGAGGGCATCAGGGGCGAGCTGCTCGCGCAGGCGAACACCCGTCTGCTCGGCCGCTCCGTGTTCGCCGGCACGTCGGACACCGCGGCCTTCGCGGCCGACTACTCGTACAGCGGCGTCGCGGGCTCCGAGGTCACGCGCCGCGTGTCCGACGCCGCCTCGGTCCGCGTCGACACCGACGGCGCGGCCGTGTTCGGCACGGGGGACGACTCCGTGTTCGCGCTGGTCGACCGCATCGTGGCGGATCTCCGCTCCGGCACCAACGTCGGGCCGCGGCTCGGCGAGATCGACGACCGCCGCACCGCGATGCTCGGGGTGCAGGGCTCGGTCGGCACCCGTCAGTCCCAGATCGAACGCGCCAAGGAGGCGGCCGTGCAGAATTCCGTGTCCCTCGAGTCCCGCCGCGCGGCGGTCGAGGACGTCGACTCCGTGGAGGTCCTCATCCGCCTCCAAGCCCAGGAGCTCGTCTACCGGTCGGCGCTCGCGGTGAACGCCCGCGTGCTGCAGCCCTCGCTGATGGACTTCCTGCGATGACCGCGGCGCTCACCTTCACCGCCCCGCCTCCCGGGCTCGCCCCGCACGTCGACTTCTCGCTCGCGCCGATCGACGGCGCCGACGGGCTGTTCGCGCTGCGGGCCGTGGCCGACGAGGCGCTGCGGCTGTACCTGGTCGACCCGAGCACCGTGCTCGGGGAGTATGCGCCGACGCTGAGCGACGCCCAGGTGGACGACCTGGCACTGCGCTCGCCCGACGATGCCCTGGTGCTCGTGGTCGCGCACCCCTCGGCGGATGGCGTGAGCGTGAACCTCCTGGCGCCCGTGGTCGTGAACCGGACGACGGGCGCGGCCGCCCAGGTCATCCTGGAGGATCAGGACTACCCGGTCAGGGCGCCCCTGGGCTGAGCGGGCGGCCCCTCCTGCACGGCGCCGGAGGGCCCGTGACGACTACCCTGGAGGGGTGATCCTCGCCGTCGACACGTCCCTTGGCACCGCCGTCGCTCTCATCGACCCCGACGGGACGCCGCGGGCCGAGGCGGGCACCGCCGATCCGCTCGGTCATGCGGAGGTGATCGGCGATCTGCTCGCCGGGGTGCTCCGCGACGGAGGCTCCGACGGCATCACCCACGTCGTGTCCGGCATGGGTCCTGGACCGTTCACCGGGCTGCGCATCGGGATCGCCGCCGCCCGCGCGTTCGCCCTCGGCCGCGGCCTGCCCGTGCTGCCGGTCCCGAGCCACACCGCGGCGGCGCTCACGGCCCTGCCGACGCAGTCCGGCCCGTTCGCGATCGTCACCGACGCACGCCGCCGCGAGGTCGCGGTCACGGTGTTCGACGGGCTCGACGACGACGGACTGCCGGTGGTCGTGGCCGACACGGTGCTGGTGCGGGCCGTCGATGCGGACACCCACCTCGACGGCATCCCGCGCGTCGACACGACTGTGCTCTCCGCGGTCGACCTGGCCAGGGCGGGCGCGCGGGCGCTGGCCGCGGGCCGCACGCTCGCCGACGCCGAGCCGCTGTACCTCCGTCACCCCGATGTGACCCTGCCCGGAGCGCCGAAGAAGGTGGGTTCGTGACGCTGCGGGAGGCGGTGCCGGGCGACCTCGACGCGATCATGGCGATCGAGGAGCGGTCGTTCCCCACCGACGCCTGGAGCCGCGAGACCATGGCGAGCGAGCTGTCGAGTCCGCACGGCCGCTATCTGGTCGACGAGGTCGACGGCGAGATCGTGGGGTACGGCGGGGTCAGGGCTCTGCAGGGCGGCGCCGACGCCGACATCCAGACCATCGCCCTGCTCGCGGAGCACCGCGGCCGGGGCCGGGGGCGTGCGCTGCTGCACGCTCTGCTCCGGGCGGCGGCCGCCCGGGGACCCAGGGAGATGTTCCTCGAGGTGCGGGCCGACAACCCGCCGGCGGAGGGGCTGTACCGGGCCGAGGGCTTCGAGGAGATCGGCAGACGCCCCCGCTACTATCAGCCCGACGACGTCGACGCGATCGTGATGCGTCTGGACCTGCGCCGCCACCCCGCGGTCGCCGATACGCCGGAGGAGGCGAACGCATGAGCGAGCCCCTGGTGCTCGGCATCGAGACGAGCTGCGACGAGACCGGTATCGGGATCGTGCGCGGCCGCACGCTGCTGTCCAACACGATCGCGTCGAGCATGGATGAGCACGCCCGTTACGGCGGCGTCGTGCCGGAGGTCGCGGCTCGTGCGCACCTGGAGGCGCTGCAGCCGGCGATCGACGCCGCGCTCGCCGAGGCCGGGGTGCGCCTGGACCAGCTCGACGCGGTCGCCGTCACGAGCGGTCCGGGACTGGCGGGCGCGCTCATGGTGGGTGTCGGCGCGGCGAAGGGGCTCGCGGTGTCGCTCGACAAGCCGCTGTACGCCGTCAACCACCTGGTCGGTCACATCGCCGCCGACATCCTGACGCCGGAGTCGGAGCCGCTCGAGTACCCGACGATCGCGCTGCTGGTGTCGGGCGGGCACACGTCGCTGCTGCACGTGCGCGACCTCACGACCGATGTCGAGCTGCTGGGCGAGACGGTCGACGATGCGGCGGGCGAGGCGTTCGACAAGGTCGCGCGGCTGCTGTCGCTGCCGTACCCCGGAGGCCCCGAGATCGACAGGGCCGCGGTGGGCGGGGATCCCGAGGCGATCCGGTTCCCGCGCGGGCTGTCCCGGGCGTCCGACCTCGCGAAGCACCGGTACGACTTCTCGTTCTCCGGGCTCAAGACCGCCGTCGCGCGGTGGGTGGAGCGGTTCGAGGCGGAGGCCGCGGCGGCGGGCGACGAGGCCCCGGCGCTGCCCATCGCCGATGTCGCCGCGAGCTTCCGCGAGGCTGTGGTCGATGTGCTCGTCACGAAGGCGCTGGCCGCCTGCGCCGACCTGGGAGTCCCGCGGCTCCTGCTCGGCGGCGGCGTGATCGCGAACCGGCGGCTGCGCGAGGTCGCCCTGGCGCGCGCCGCGGAGGCGGGCGTCACGGTCCGCATCCCGCCGCTGTCGCTGTGCACCGACAACGGCGCGATGATCGCGGCGCTCGCCGCCGAGCTGATCTCGTCTGGTCGTCCGCCGTCGACGCTCGCGTTCGGCGCCGACTCGACCCTGCCGGTGACCGAGATCCAGGTCGCGGAGGCGGTGGCGGTATGAGCGACGTGCCGCGACCGGCGGGAGACGCGACCCCGACGCCCCCTGCGCGACTCGAGCGGGCGAGCGAACAGGTGGACCGTTCGGCGGCGACGGCGCGGATCCCCGGCGCGCGGCGCGACGGATACAGCAAGCTGCCCACGGGTCCGGTCGGCATCGAGCCCGTGGTGGTGAGCGGCCCGGACATCGACCGTCACGAGGATGCGGAGTGGGAGCCGTCGGTCACCGAGCCGGCGCCCGTCGACGACACGCGGCTCGCGCCCTGGGCCCTGCTGGCGGCGATCGTGGCGCTGGGCGCGTCGTTCTTCGTCGGCTGGGGGATCCCGGTCGCGGTGGTCGCGGTGATCGCGGCGATCATGTCGCTGCGGCGTCCGATGGAGAACCGCGCGATCGCGCGCTGGGCGCTCGCTCTCGGCCTGTGCGCGACCGTGTACAGCCTGGCCTGGCTGGTGTGGGCCGGTATGCAGTTCGAGAGGCTCGGCTAGCGATGCCGTCGGCGGGGGGCGACGACGAGCTGCGGGCGCTGCAGCGGAAGGCCTACGCCCGCGATGGCGCCCTCACGGCCGCCGAGGCCGCCCGGCTGGCCGCTCTCGAAGAGCTCCGGCGTGCGGGGCGTGCGGACGCCTCCGGGGTGCCGGCTCGCGATGCCGCGGCATGCGACACCGGCCCGGCTTCCGATGCCAACACGGCCTCGGCATCGGGCGCGGACGCGGTGTCCGGTGGCGGCCCGGGCGACGCGTCGCCGGAGAGTGCAGACGGCTCGGATCCGGGTGCCGGCGTCGACAGCGAGTCTTCGGGGCGCACCGACGCGACGGGCGTCCTCGGGTCGCTGCGGAACCGTCGTCCCCTCGTCCTCGCGCTCGCCGCGGTGCTCCTGGTCGCGGTCGGCGTGGGCATCGGCTGGGCGGCGTTCGGCCGATCCGCGGCGCCGGCGGTCGCGCTGACGGCCGAGCAACAGGTGTGGCACAACGACCTCGTCGCCTCAGGCGTCTACGACCCCGGGTCGGTGCGGGCGCTCGCGGTGGAGGACGACGTGGTCATCTGGACGGCGACCCAGGAGCAGCGCGCGCGCATCTGCCTCGTCCTGGGGTCGGGCAAGAGCACCATGCCCAGTTGCGGTCCTGCCGAGCAGGTCGAGAACACCGGGCTGTACGGCTCGCTGACCCTCGGCGCCGACGAGGAGCGGCAGAGGCAGGTCAGCGCGCAGCTGCTGCTGACCGCGAGCGGCGAGGCCGCGGTCGCCGCCGCCTCCTCCGACTACTCGAGCACCGTGACCGGCATCGAGTACGCGAACGACGAGGAGACCGCCACCGCCGAGCGCTTGGCGGAGGACGGGTTCGATCCGAACTCGATCTGGGTGGCCGGGTACGACGGCGATGTTCCGCTGTGGGTGGCCTCGCGGATCGGCGAGGGACGGCAGTGCCTGATCTACGACGGCTCGACCGCGGAGGCGCCGATGACGTGCGAGGCCGCCGAGACGTTCGGCGAGTACGGACGCGGGCTCACGCTGGAGGTCGCCGATGTGGCCTCGGGCGCGATGACGCGCTACGAGCTGCCGATGGATGCGGGGCCCATGTTCCTGGTGATCACGCGCGAGGGGGGTGTCGCCGGTGCCGGAGGGGACTGAGACGCCCGACGCCGCAGCGACGCCCGGCACCGAGGGGTCGTGGACCGACGCGGCGGAGCGTGAGCTGCGCGAGCTGGAGCGTCGCGCCTACGGCCGCGGCCCCGGGCTCGACGACGTGCAGGCGCGCCGCCTCCGCACGCTGCACGACGCCCGCCGCGCCTCCGCCTCCGCCTCCGGTGTGTCCGGCCCCGGTGCGTCCGGCCCCGCCTCCGCCTCCGCCTTCGCGCGGCACGAGAGCGCGGCGTCCGGGCCGCGCGAGGCCGCCCCGGAGGCCGCCGCCGGGCACAACGTCGACCCCTCGTCCGAGGGGGACGCTGTCCCGAAGCCCCACGGCACCGCGGCGGAGGACGCGCCGTCGCTGCCGCTCGCGCGGCGTCGCCGGGCGTCGATCGTCGTCGCCGCGGCCCTCGCACTGGTGGCGGTCGGGGTGGGAGCGGGCTGGGCGTTGTTCGCCCCGCGCGACGCCGCGCTGCCCTTGACCGCCGCGCAGGAGCAGCGCCGCGCCGAGCTCGCGGCCGAGGACTACGACCAGGGATCGGTGCGGGCGGTGGCGCAGAGCGACGACGCGCTCGCGTGGTTCGCGACGCAGGACGACGCCCGGCGACTGTGCCTGGTGCTCGATGTGGGCGACCGCTCGCAGTCGACCTGTCTGCCCGCGGACGACGCCGCGGACGGCATGAACGTCACGGTCCCTGTCCCGATCGACCCGCCGGGCGACGAGGGCGGGGCCGCGGTCGAGAACGTCGTGGCGACGCTGCTGCTGTCGGTCGACGACGAGCCGATGGTGAGCATCCAGCGCTGGAGCATGAACTCGTCGGTGCTGTCGCAGTTCGAGGGCGAGCAGCGCACCAGGGCCGAGGAGCTCCTAGCGGACGGCTACGAGCTCGGGCTGTCGCTGGTGGGGTTCTTCCACGGCGAACCGGTGTGGCTGGCCGACCGTCCGTCGGACACCGGTGTGTCCCTGCGGTGTCTGATCGTGGATGCCGACGCCTCGCGCCAGTGCGCCCCGATCAGCGAGGCCCTGGAGTCCGGGCTGGGGGTGCAGGTGGTCGACGTCGATCAGGAGTCGGGAGACGTGATCGCGGTCTCGGTGGTCCAGGTGGAGTTCACGCGCTGGCAGGCCCCGTACCTGTCGGTCACGACCGGGGCGGTGTTCTCCGAGGCGCCGTCCGGAGACTCGTATCTGGTGACGACGGGTCCGCCCGGCGATCCGATCCGGGTGGAGATCCCCGATCGCGACCCGGACGGCTGAGCGATCAGTCGGCCGCGGACACCCGGTCGGCGAGGATCGCGCGGCGCCGGTCGCCGATCCGCACGAGGATCAGGGTCGCCTCGGCGTCGCCCTTCAGCGTGAGCGTGCGCCGGAACGCCGCGGGATCCACGTCCACCCCGCGCTTCTTGATCTCCAGCCGCCCGATGCCGTTCGCCTTCAACGCCGCGTTGATGCCCTTGGTGTTCATCGGCAGCACGTCCCGCACGCGGAAGCTCTGCACGAACGGGCTCGTCAGGGCGGTGTCCGACGTGAGGTAGGCGATGCGGGGGTCGAGCATGCCCGCGTCGAGGCTGCGCGCGACATCCCCGATCAGGCGGGCGCGGATCACGGCGCCGTCCGGCTCGTGGAGGAACGCGCCGAGGTCGCGCACCGGGGCGTCCTCCGCATCCGCCGCGGCGGTGAGCTCGTGGGACCGGTCGCCGCGGACGAGCAGCGCCGAGCGGCGCACACCGTCTCGCGCGAGCTCGCGCGTCCACACCACGAGCTCGACCACGCTCCCGTCGGCGCTGATCCACTGCGTCTCGGCGTCGTCGGGCAGGGCGTCGCGGTCGTGCGCGGGGCCGAGCTTGATCCCTGTGGGCTGCCGCGCGGCGACCCCGAAGGCCCAGTCGAGCGAGGGGGAGTAGTCGTCCGCGGCGACGCGGCGGGTCTCACTGTGCCCAGAGGTGCGGCGGGCGGGGTCCATCCATACGGCGCGGCCGGGTCGTGGCTCCCCGAGTGCGTCCTCCGCGGTGTCGTGCCGCACGGTGACGCTGTCGCCGAAGGGCGCGAGGTTGTAGGCGGCGATCGCGGCGGTGACCTCATCGGCGTCGACCGCCAGCACGTCGAGTCCGGCGCCCGCGAACGCGAGCGCATCACCGCCGATGCCGCAGCCGAGGTCGGCCACGGCCGTCATCCCCGCGCTGCGCAGGCGCTGCGCGTGCCGGGCGGCGACACCCAGGCGCGTGGCCTGTTCGAGGCCGGCCCTGGTGAACAGCATGCGGGCCGCGAAGGGGCCGAACTTCGCGGCGGCCTTCGCCCGCAGGTGCGCCTGGCCGACCACGGCGGAGACGAGGTCGGGGGAGTGCCCGGCCGCGCGCAGACGCGACACCGCGGCGGCGGCCTCTGCGGTCGAGCCCACCTCGCCGGTGCCGTCGAGCAGTTCGAGGCCGGCGGGGGTCAGCAGGGCACGCAGCTCGGACATCTCCACGCCTTCAGCCTAGGCGCGCGGGGGCGGACGTTCCCGGGCTGGCACTCGCATTGCATGAGTGCCAGCCGACCGCCTACACTGGCATTAGCACTCTCGGGTTGAGAGTGCGAACGAGTCTTTCGTGTCAGCGTCAAGAAAGAAGAGGTAGACCGTGTCGGTTTCCATCAAGCCGCTCGAGGACCGCATCGTCATCAAGCAGGTCGAGGCCGAGCAGACCACCGCGAGTGGCCTGGTCATCCCCGACACCGCCAAGGAGAAGCCCCAGGAGGGCGAGGTCGTGGCGGTCGGCCCCGGCCGCATCGACGACAACGGCAACCGCGTTCCGCTCGACGTCGCCGTCGGCGACCGCGTGCTCTACAGCAAGTACGGCGGCACCGAGGTGAAGTTCGGCGCCGACGAGTTCCTCGTCCTGTCGGCTCGCGACGTCCTCGCGGTCGTCGTCCGCTGATCAGCTGAATCCCGTCCCCGCCGCGCGCGGGGCCACGGATCCGAAGGGGTCCGGATGCCACGGCATCCGGACCCCTTCTGCGTTTCCGCCAATCGTCGGTCACTTCCCGCCGATCTTCCCGAGCGGCCCGGTGACCGGCGCGGTGGGGTCGCGCCGCGGGCATAGGGTTGTGCGGTGACCCCCGAGACCGCCCGCGCCACCCCGACCGCGGGCGTCGTCTACGCCGCGTCCGCCTACGTCCTGTGGGGGGTCCTGCCGCTGTACTTCCTGCTCCTGGCGCCGACGGGCCCGTGGGAGGTCGTCGCGTGGCGCGTGGTGCTGTCCTTCGTGTTCTGCCTGCTGCTGCTCACGGTCACGCGCGGGTGGGCGGCCATCCGCGTGATCCTCCGCACGCCCCGGCTGCTCGGGTGGACGGCACTGGCCGGTCTGCTCATCTACATCAACTGGCAGGTGTTCCTGCTGGGCACGCTCAGCGGCAACGTGGTCGAGACGGCGCTGGGCTACTTCATCAACCCGATCACGACCGTGCTGCTCGGGGTGTTCGTGCTCAAGGAGCGCATCCGCCGCCTGCAGTGGGTCGCGGTGGGCATCGCCGCGATCGCGGTGGTCGTGATCATCGTGGCGTACCGCTCCTTCCCGTGGATCGCGCTGTCGCTCACCGCCTCGTTCGGTGTGTACGGGCTCATCAAGAAGAAGATCGGTCCGGCGGTCGACGCGGTCAGCGGGCTCACGCTGGAGTCGTTCTGGCTGCTGCCGATCGCGGTGGTGCAGCTGGTGGTGGTGGCGCAGACCTCCGGCCTCACGATGGGCGCGAACGGTGTGGTGCACGCGCTGCTGCTGGGTTTCGCGGGCGTCGCGACGGCGGTGCCGCTGCTGTTGTTCGCGGCGGGGACGCGCCGCGTGAACCTGGCCGTGATCGGCATGATCCAGTTCCTCACGCCGATCATGCAGTTCCTGATCGGCGTGGTGGTGCTGCACGAGCCGATGCCGCCGGAGCGATGGATCGGGTTCGTGCTCGTGTGGATCGCGATCGCGGTGTTCGTCGCCGACCTGCTGCTGGCCGGGCGGCGGGGACGCCGGATCGCGCGCGCCGCCCTGCTCTGATCCCCGGGCTCGACCGCGGCGACACCCGGTGTCGGATCGTTAACGCACCGAGATACTTGCACCCCCTGCGCGCTGACCTCACGCCCTAGTGTTAGAGCACCCGCCTGTGGTCACAATCCACGTTCAGTCACGCAAGGGAGCATCCATGAACGCACTGAAGGGCTCGCGCACCGCGAAGGTCTTCGCCGGGATCGCGCTGGTCAGCGCATCCGCCATCGTCATCGCCGGCTGCAGCAGCACGCCGAACGCCGAGCCGTCGGAGGGTGGCGGCGACAAGCCGGCCGCCGACCTGACGCTCAAGCTCGGCTCGCTGCTGCCCGCCACCGGATCGCTCGCCTTCCTCGGCGCTCCCATGGAAGCCGGCGTGCAGCTCGCCGTGCAGCAGATCAACGAGGCCGACGCCGGTGTCACGATCGACCTGACCACCGCCGACGAGGGCGACCTCGACAACAAGGCCTACGAGACGTCGATCACCAACCTGCAGAACGCGGGCATCACCGCGATGATCGGTGCCGCGTCGTCGAGCGTCACCAAGCTGATCCTCGACAGCAACGCCGGTGCGGGCATCCTCACCGTCTCGCCGTCGAACACGTCGCCCGACTTCACGGGCATCAACCCGCTGTACTTCCGCACGGCGCCGAGCGACAACCTGCAGGGCGAGGTGCTGGGCAACCAGATCGCCGAGGATGGCCACAAGACGCTGGGCATCATCTACCAGAACGACCCGTACGGCACCGGCCTGTTCGAGGCCATCAAGGCCACGTTCGAGGGCACCGGCGGCGAGGTCGTCGCCGACGCGTCGTACAACCAGGGTGACGGCCAGTTCAACGCCCAGGTGTCGGAGATCGCGGCCGCCAAGCCCGACGCGGTCGCCGTGGTCTCGTACGACCAGTTCGCGACCATCGCGCCGCTGCTCGCCAACGCGGGCATCGACACCGGCTCGCTCTACCTGGTCGACGGAAACCTGAAGGACTGGGGCTCCGACATCCCGGTGAGCCTCGAGGGTTCGAAGGGCACGCGCGCCGGCGCCGAGCTGCCGCAGGACTTCCTCGACCAGCTCAACGAGGTCTGGACGGCCGACGGCAACGACCCGATCGACGCCGTGACCTACTCGGCCGAGGCCTACGACGCCGTGATCCTGATCGCCCTGGCGGCCCTGAAGGCCGGCTCGGTCGAGGGTGCCGACATCGCCGAGCAGATGATCACCGTCTCGGGTGGCGAGGGCGACGGCGAGAAGTGCAAGGACTTCGCCGAGTGCGCCGCGATCATCAACGACGGAGGCACGCCGGACTACGACGGCCTCTCCGGTGAGATCACGTTCGACGAGAACAACGACCCGAAGGGCGCCGCGATCGGCGTCTACGAGTTCGGCGCAGACAACACCACCACGCGGATCAAGTAAGCCGCATAGCGAAGGCCCCGGGCTCCGGCTCGGGGCCTTCGTCGTGTCCCACGGCGGGCACGGCGCGACGCGTTCCGCACGCAGAAGGGCCCGGCATCCAGCGGATGCCGGGCCCTTCGCGGCGCGTGTCAGGCGGCGTCGGTGCCGAGCGTTCCCAGGTAGAGGCCGATGACCTTGGGGTCGTTCAGCAGCTCGCGGCCCGTGCCCTCGTAGGCGTCGCGGCCCTGATCGAGCACGTAGCCGCGGTCGCAGATCTGCAGGCAGCGGCGCGCGTTCTGCTCGACCATGATCGTGGTCACGCCCGCCTTGTTGATGTCGGAGACGCGGATGAACGCGTCGTCCTGCCGCACGGGGGAGAGGCCGGCCGACGGCTCGTCGAGCAGCAGCACCGACGGGTCCATCATGAGCGCGCGCGACATGGCCACCATCTGGCGCTCGCCGCCGGACAGCGATCCGGCACGCTGCTTGAGGCGCTTGCCGAGTTCGCCGAAGATGCTGGAGACGAACTCCAGCCGCTCCGCGAAGATCTTCGGGTTCTGGTAGAGCCCCATCTCGAGGTTCTCCTGGATCGTGAGCGACGGGAACACGTTGTTCGTCTGCGGGACGAACGCGACACCGCGCGCCACGAGCTTGTCCGCCTTGAGGCCGACGATGCTCTCGCCCTTGACCGTGATGTCGCCGTCGCGCACGTTCACCATGCCGAAGATGGCCTTCAGCAGCGTCGACTTGCCGGCGCCGTTGGGGCCGATGATGCCGATCAGCTCGCCCTTGTGGGCCACGAGGTTCGCGCCGTTGAGGATGTTCACCCCGGGGAGGTACCCGGCGTGCACGTTGGTGAGCTCGACGACCACGTCGTCGTTCTTGATCTCGTTCCGCTCGACGGGCGCGTCGGTCATGGCTTCTCCTCCTCGGCCTCTTCGGCCTCGACCTCGGCTTCGACCTCGGTCTCGATCTGCTCGCGGATGCGCTCCGCGTCGGCGTCCGAGATCACGGGCAGACGTCCGGTCACGGCACCCAGGTCCACGTCCTGATGCGCGCCCAGGTAGGCGTCGACGACCGCGGGGTCCTCCATCACGGTGTCCGGCGGCCCCTCGGCCACGACGCGTCCCTCGGCCATCACGACCACCCAGTCGGCGATGTGACGCACCATGTGCATGTCGTGCTCCACGAACAGCACCGTCATGCCCAGGTCCTTGAGGTCGAGGATGTGGTCGAGCAGCGACTGCGTCAGCGCCGGGTTCACGCCGGCCATGGGCTCGTCGAGCATCACCAGTGTCGGGTTGCTCATCAGTGCGCGCGCCATCTCCAGCAGCTTGCGCTGGCCTCCGGAGAGCGACGCCGCGAAGTCCTGCTCCTTGGCGTCGAGCTTGAACCGCGTCAGCAGCTCGTGGGCGCGCTGTTCGATCTCCTGGTCCTGCTTGCGCCAGAGGAAGGGGAAGAGCCCGGCCCAGAAGCCCTCGCCGCGCTGGTCCTTCGCGCCGAGCTTCATGTTCTCCAGCACGGTCAGCAGCGACAGCGACTTGGTGAGCTGGAACGTGCGCACCTGCCCCATGCGGGCGACCTTGAAGGAGGGGATGCCGGAGAGGTTGGTGCCGTCGAACGACCAGGTGCCGCTGTTGGGCTTGTCGAAGCCGCACAGCAGGTTGAACAGCGTCGTCTTGCCGGCGCCGTTCGGGCCGATCAGGGCCGTGATGGCGCCGCGCGGGATCTCCAGGTGGTCGACGTCGACGGCCGTGAGGCCGCCGAAGCGCCGCTGCACGGCGTCCACGACGAGGATCGGGTCGACCTTCTTGACGCCGGGCACCGCGGGGCCGGCGGTGAGGCCGGTCGTCTTGGCGCGCGGGGTGCTCTTCGCGGGCGTGACCGCCGCGTCGTTCTCACTTGACAAAGGTCATCTCCCTCTTGTTTCCGAGGATGCCCTGCGGGCGGAAGATCACGATCAGCATCAGCACGATGCCGATGAGGATGTACCGCACGACATCGGCCTGCGCGCCCGACATGGGCAGGTAACCGGCGTTCGCCATGGCGGGCAGCAGCGCGCCGAGGAACGCGAACACGATCCAGAACAGCACGGCGCCCAGCGTGGGCCCGAGCACCGTCGCGGCGCCGCCGAGCAGCAGGATCGTCCACAGGAAGAACGTCAGCGACGTGGAGTAGCTGCCGGGGATCACGGCCGACGGCAGGATGAACACGATGCCGCCGAGCGCGCCGATGATGCCACCGACCACGAGCGCCTGCATCTTGTACGCGAAGACGTTCTTGCCGAGCGAGCGCACCGCGTCCTCGTCCTCGCGGATGCCCTTGAGCACGCGACCCCACGGGCTGCGCATGAGCGCCCACACCACCAGCACCGCGAGGGCCAGGGCGATCAGGCCGACCACGCGCACCCACAGGTCGGTCGCGTTGTAGGTCCAGGGACCGAAGCCGTACGTGCCGGTGGGGAAGGGGTTCGCGTCGCGGAAGCTCTGGTGGTAGCCGGAGAGTCCGCCAGCGGAGTTGGTCCAGTCCTTGAACAGCTCCGTCACGAACATGAGCCGCACGACCTCCGCGGCCGCGATGGTCGCGATGGCGAGGTAGTCGGCGCGCAGGCGCAGCGTGGGGATGCCGAGCAGCAGGGCGAACAGGGCCCCACCCAGCACGCCGACCAGCACGCCGGCCCACCACGGGAAGCCGAAGGTGAGGATCGAGATCGCGTAGCCGTAGCCGCCGATCGCCATGAACGCGGCCATGCCGAAGTTGAGCAGACCCGTGTAGCCGAAGTGCACCGCGAGGCCGGTCGCCGCGAGCGCGTACGCGATCGTCGTCGGGCTGAACAGATAGGAGGCGGTGTTGCCGAAGATGCTTCCGAAGTCCATGTGTCAGCCCAACCTTTCCTTGCGTCCGAGGATGCCCTGCGGTCGCACGAGCAGGATGATGATCAGCGCGACCAGGGCGCTGGCGTACTTGAGGTCGGAGGGGACGCCCAGCAGCGTGGACACCTCCACCGCGAGCCCGACGATGATCGAGCCGATCAGGGCGCCGATCGCCGAACCCAGGCCGCCGAGGGTGATGGCGCAGAACATCAGCAGCAGCATCTGCATGCCCATGTCCCACTTCACTCCCGGGCGGAAGTACGCCCAGAGGATGCCCGAGATGGCGGCGAGCGTGCCGGCGAGGATCCATACGATGCGGATGACCTTGTCGACGTCGATGCCGGAGGCGGCCGCGAGCTGCGGGTTGTCCGAGATCGCCCTCGTCGCCTTGCCCGTCCGGGTGCGGGTGAGGAAGAACGCCACGCCGAGGATGACGATGATGCTGGTGGCCATGCCGATCATGTCGATGTACGACAGCGAGATCGGCCCGAGGCGGATCGGCTCGGGGCTCGCGCCGGGGAGCTGGTAGGTGTTGCCGCCGATGATGTACTGCAGCGTGTACCGCAGCGCGAGCGAGAGGCCGATGCTCACGATCATGAGCTGCACCACCCCGAGGCCCTTGCGGCGCAGCGGCTTCCAGATGCCGGCGTCGAGCGCCCAGCCCAGGGCCGCGCCGCCGATCACCGCCGCGATGATGCCCGCCCACAGCGGCAGCTGCCAGAAGGTCGTGAACACGAGGGTGATCACGGCGCCCCAGGTCACCATCTCGCCGTGCGCGAAGTTCGACAGCCGTGTGGTGCCGTAGATGAGTGCCGCCCCCATCGACGCGAGGCCGAGCAGGAGCCCGAAGTTCAGGCCGCCGACGATGCGCGACAGCAGCTGATCGAGGAACGACACCGTGACCCGCTCGCCCGCGCCGAGGAAGAGGTTGACGATCTTGGTGCCGGTGAGCCCGAACTCGAGCTCGAACGAGGCCGTCGTGCCCGACACCGGCTGGATGCCCTCCGGCAGCTGCGAGGCGTCGACGATCACGCCGTCGGGGAGCGTGGACTCGTCCACCGTCAGGGTGTACGTCTCCTTCTCCGGCACGTACAGACGCCACTTGCCCTCGGCGTCGGTCTCGGTCTCGGCCTCGAAGCCGTTGCCCTCGATCGTCATGACGACACCCTGGACGGGCTCATCGGCGTTGGTCACCACACCCGCGAAGTAGAAGTCGGTGACCTCTTGACCGTCGTCGGTGGTGTCGGCGGAGGCCGCCGAGGGAGGGAGCAGCAGTGAGGCCGCGAGCGCCATGAGGATTCCCAAGAAGACGAAAGCCCAGGGGCGCTTCCGCGGTCCGGCGAGTGCTGTGGGTCCCACGCAACCTCCACTGTGAGTGCTGTCTCCGCGGACTCGGGTCGAACCGCGGGGATGGACGACGCACTTGAGCGTAATGGGCGATCCGCGAATCACCTACCTCCCCGGCCAACGGTCCGGTAACGACGGGGCGCTGGGAATGTTCTCGGGCGTGTCTCGCTTAGAATCTGCATACGGGCTCAGCCCCGCCCCGGCCGATGTCGACCACCCACTCGCACCCGGACCCGCGCCACGCGCGCAGGAGGAGATTCCATGGACCAGCACGATCCCTTCGGCTTCGTCGGACTGACCTACGATGACGTTCTGCTCCTGCCGGGGCATACCGACGTCATCCCCAGTGAGGCCGACACATCGTCGCGGATCACGCGTCGCATCTCCGTCGCGACGCCTCTGCTGTCCAGCGCCATGGACACCGTCACCGAGTCGCGCATGGCCATCGCCATGGCGCGCGAGGGTGGCATCGGCATCCTGCACCGCAACCTGTCGATCGCGGATCAGGCCGCGCACGTCGACCGGGTCAAGCGCAGCGAGTCGGGCATGATCACCGACCCCATCACCACGACCGCCGACGCGACGGTGGAGGAGGTAGACGCGCTGTGCGCCAAGTACCGCATCTCCGGCCTTCCCGTGGTCGACGCCGAGGGCCGCCTGGTGGGCATCATCACGAACCGCGACATGCGGTTCGTCTCGGGTTTCGAGCGTCAGACCACGTTCGTGAAAGACGTCATGACGAGCGAGAACCTCGTCACCGCACCGGTGGGCGTCGCGGCGGGCGAGGTCATCGCCCTGTTCGCGAAGCACCGCGTGGAGAAGCTGCCGCTGATCGACGAGGACGGCAAGCTCGCCGGGCTCATCACCATCAAGGACTTCGACAAGAGCGAGAAGTACCCGCTCGCGACCAAGGACGACCAGGGCCGCCTGCGCGTCGGTGCGGCGATCGGCTTCTTCGGCGACGCGTGGGAGCGGGCCGAGGCGCTGCGTGACGCGGGCGTCGACGTGCTCGTGGTCGACACCGCCAACGGCCAGTCGCAGGGCGTGATCGACCTGGTCAAGCGCCTCAAGGCCGACGAGTCCTTCGCCCACATCGATGTGATCGGCGGCAACGTCGCGACGCGTGAGGGCGCACAGGCGCTGGTCGACGCGGGCGTCGACGCGGTCAAGGTCGGCGTCGGCCCCGGCTCCATCTGCACCACGCGCGTGGTCGCGGGCGTCGGCGTGCCGCAGGTGACCGCCGTGTACGAGGCGTCGCTCGCCGCCCGTCCGGCCGGCATCCCCGTGATCGCCGACGGTGGCCTGCAGTACTCGGGCGACATCGCGAAGGCCCTCGTCGCGGGCGCCGACGCGGTCATGCTCGGTTCGCTGCTCGCCGGTACCGACGAGTCGCCGGGCGAGATCGTGTTCCAGTCGGGCAAGCAGTTCAAGCAGTATCGCGGCATGGGCTCGCTCGGGGCGATGCAGACCCGCGGCAAGCAGACCTCCTACTCCAAGGACCGCTACTTCCAGGCCGACGTGCCCAGCGACGACAAGCTGATCCCCGAGGGCATCGAGGGGCAGGTGCCGTACCGCGGCCCGCTCTCCGCCGTCGCCTACCAGCTCGTCGGCGGGCTGCGGCAGTCGATGTTCTACGTGGGCGCCCGCACGATCGAGGAGCTCAAGGCCCGCGGCAAGTTCGTGCGCATCACCTCGGCCGGGCTCAAGGAGTCGCACCCGCACGACGTGCAGATCGTGGTCGAGGCGCCCAACTACAAGAAGTGAACAGCGCCCCGCACCGGGGCGACGACGAGGGGCCGGATGCGCGCAGCATCCGGCCCCTCGTGCGTGTGTGTTGCGGGTTCAGCCGCAGCGGTAGGTGACGCCGCCGACCTCCCACACGCCGGGGCCGAGCTCGGCGCACATCCCGAAGATGCCCGCGAACACGGTCACCAGCAGGATGATTCCGATGATCTCCAGGATGGTCAGCACCGCGCCGACGATGATGCCGGCGATCGCGAGGCCCTTCGGCGCGTGCGCCTTCCCCAGCTGCACCGCGGCGATGATGCTGAGGATGAGGCCGATCGGCGGCAGCAGGAACGCCAGCACGAGTCCGACGATCGACAGCACGCGTCCGGGAGGCGAGGCCGGCGCGGTCTGGCCGTAGGCGCCGGGAGCCGCGGGACCGGGCGGCGGCGGGTACGCGGCGGCCGGGTCGTTCGCGGGGGTGCTGTTCCAGGCGGGGGGAGGGGTGTCGGGCTGCGACGCCTCGGGGGGCGGGGGGTTCGTCATGATCTCTCCTCGGTTGAGCGTGCGTAGCCCAGAGCGTAGCGACGGCGCCGTCGGCGTGCCATCCCCTGGGCGTCAGCGCGGTCGTGCGAGGTTCGCCGCGTTCACGAGGTACGAGCACCGGATGGCGACGACATACTTCTCGCTACTCGACAGCGGGCGGTCACCGGCGAGCACGGTCTGGACGACCTCCGTGGAGAGACCGGTCAATCGCGCGATGTTCCCCGGGGTGAGGTGCAGTGCTCCGGTGAGGGACTCGAGGGTCGCGCGGAGCCGATCATCGTCGCCGATCCCGCTGGCTTCCGTGAGTTGGGCCACGAGCGCGGAGAGACGAGCCGCTTCGTGCCCGGTGAGCACAGCCGGTGACGAGTCCATTCCGACGGCCGCCGGTGCTACGACGAGGACCTTCCGCAGCCTCACGTGATCGATACCCGTCATCGCCTCGAGCGCCTTCATCGTGATGGCACCTTCTTCGAGGAGGCGAGCCAGTTCACGGGAAACGTCGAAGCTGGTCGATGACATGCTCACTCCGGGTCAGGGGTAGATGTACAAGGTGTTGTTCGGTACGACATGAGCCACGATAACCTCGGCGAAATCCGCGGTTCCGGTGAGCGTGCCCCAATGCCTGTGATTGTGGCGGGTGCTCGTCTGTGCTTCCGCGGGGGAGGGGCGGGGCGTAGCGTGCGGGTATGTGCCGGAACATCGTGCCCCTGAACAACCTGGCCCCCGCGGCGACCGATGAGGAGTGCCACGACGCGGCGCTCCAGTTCGTCCGCAAGATCTCCGGGGCGACGGCGCCCTCGCGCGTCAACAGGGACGTGTTCGATCGCGCCGTCGAGGAGATCGCTGCGGCCACGCGACGGCTGCTGGACGACCTCGTGACGACCGCGCCGCCCAAGAACCGGGAGGCGGAGGCGGCCAAGCGCCAGGCCCGCTCGGCCGAGCGGTACGAAGCCATCCGGGTGTACCAGCAGGAGAAGCGGGCGGCGCGGGCGGCGACCTGACGCCGCTGCGCGGCCGGGTCTGCCCGCCTGTGCCAGAATCGACGTACCCCGCTCGACTTTCCCCGCGGATCCGGTGATGAAGGCACCGGGATCGCGACGCCGGCCCCCACCGGCAGGGAAGCTCCCCAAGGAGAGCCGTACATGTCTGAGGACGCCCCCCGCATTCTCGTCGTCGACGACGACCACGATGTCGCCCTGCTGGTGAAGAGCGTGCTGGAGCGCCGTGCCGGCTGCATCGTCGACCTCGCGGAAGACGGGCGCTCCGCGATCGACCGCGTCGCCGAGGTGCGCCCCGACGTGGTCGTCACAGACATCGAGATGCCGGGTCTCAGCGGCCTCGAGCTGCTCGCCGAGCTGCGCCGCACGATCCCCACCGTGCCGGTGATCGTGATGACCGCGCACGTCTCGGTCGAATACGCCGTGTCCGCCTTGCGCGCGCAGGCCGACGAGTTCCTCACCAAGCCGCTCGACAACGCCCGGCTCGTGGAAGCCGTGACCCGCCTGGTGGAGGAGGGCCGACGGCGACGCGAGGAGGCGAGGACGACCGAGGTGGTGCTCGCGATCGGCGCCCACCCCGACGACGTCGAGATCGGGGTCGGCGGCATCCTCGCGGCCCACGCCGCCGCGGGAGACGCGATCACGATCCTCACCCTGTCCCGCGGAGCCAGGGGCGGAGACGCCGACAGCCGCCAGAACGAGTCGCTCGCCGCGGCCGAGCGGATCGGCGCCCGCCTGTTCCTGAAAGACCTCGTCGACACGGAGATCTCCGGCGGCGGCTCCACCGTGCGGCTGATCGAAGAGGTCGTGCGCGAGATCCATCCGACCATCGTCTACACGCACTCCCCGCACGATCGGCACCAGGACCATCGCGCCGTGAGCGAGGCCACGATCGTCGCGACCCGTCGTGTCGGCACGGTCGCGTGCTACCAGAGCCCCTCCTCGACGATCGACTACCGACCGACGCGCTTCGTGCGCATCGACCGCTTCCTCGACGAGAAGCTGCGTCTGCTGGAGTGCTTCCAGTCGCAGGCCGCCGCGAGCCGTGACTACCTCGCCCCCGAGTTCGTCACCGCGACCGCGCGGTACTGGTCGCGATTCGGCGGGGGCGACGCGGTGGAGCCGCTGGAAGTGGTGCGCGAGACGGCGGAGTTCGTCGGCGCACACGAACTCACACGACGGGAGAGCTGAATGACGCAGCGCGTGCTGGTGACCGGGGCGGGCGGACCGGCCGGGGTGGCGGTGATCCGCTCCCTGCTCCGTCGCTCCGACCTGACGGTGTTCGCCGCCGACATGGACGGCTGGGCGAGCGGGATCTACCTGGTGCCGCCGGAGCAGCGTCGCCTGGTGCCGCCCGGACGCGACGACGACTTCGTGCCCGCGATCGCGCGACTCGTGGCCGAGGACGACCTCGACCTCGTGATCTCCACCGTCGACGTGGAGCTCATCGCGCTCGCGGACCGCCGAGACGAGCTGGCTCCCGCGGTGCTGGCCGCGCCGTCGTCGGACACGCTGCACACGGCCCTCGACAAGCTCGCCCTCGCGGAGCGCTGCGCCCCGACCGGACGCACCCCGCGCACCGTGCTCGCCGGTCCCGACGCGGCCGCGGTCGACTGGGAGTTCCCGGTGTTC
This sequence comes from Microbacterium sp. NPDC059771, assembly GCF_042732495.1. Classification (NCBI taxonomy): domain Bacteria; kingdom Bacillati; phylum Actinomycetota; class Actinomycetes; order Micrococcales; family Microbacteriaceae; genus Microbacterium; species Microbacterium sp. NPDC059771. The sequence continues at coordinate 1,291,486 of NZ_JBHWHK010000001.1, forward strand.
GCCAAGCCGCGCCAGGGAGCGGGCAGCCGGGGCATCCGCCTCGTGCCCGACCGCGCCGCGCTCGACGCCCTGCCGACCGACGAGGGCCTCATCGTGCAGGACTTCCTGCCCGGCGAGGAGTACTCGGTCGACGTGATCTCCGACGCCTCCGGTGCGGTCGTCGCCGCGGTGCCGCGCACCAGGGCCAGGGTCGACTCGGGCGTCGCGATCGCCGGACGCACCCTGCGCGACCCCGAGCTGGAGGAGACCGCGTCCGCGATCGCCCGGGCGATCGGCCTGGTGGGCGTCGCCAACGTGCAGCTGCGCCGCGACCGCGACGGCCGTGCCGTGCTGCTCGAGGTCAACCCGCGCTTCCCCGGCGCGCTCCCGCTGACGATCGCCGCCGGCGTGGACATCCCGTCGCTGGTCGCCGACCTGTTCCTGGGCCGCGAGCTGCCCGTGCAGGTGCCGTTCCGCGAGGTCGCGTCGGTGCGGTTCCTGGAAGACGTGATCGTCGAGGTCGACGACGTGCTCGTCTCGGAGCACGCCGGTCATCAGGAGGACGTATGAGTCACGCGGTGCTCCGGGGGGACCATCACGTGCACTCCACCTTCTCCGACGACGCGGTCTCCACACTCGAGGAGAACGTGGCGGCCGCGGTCGCCGCGGGGCTCGACACCGTGCGCCTGGTGGATCACGTGCGCCAGAGCACGACCTGGGTGCCGGAGTACCTCGCCGCCGTCCGCGCCCTGCGGGTGCCGGACGGGCTCACGGTGCTGACGGGCGTGGAGGCCAAGATCCTCGACGCGTCCGGAGCGCTCGACATCCCCGCGCTCCCCGCCGGCATCGACCGCATCCTGATCGCCGACCACCAGTTCCCGGGCGAGGACGGGCCGCTCGGCCCCACCGCCGTCCGCGAACGCATCGCCGCGGGCTGGGCGGCCGACGACGCGCTCGACCACTTCGTGGGGGCCGTCGTGGCGACCATGCACCGCCACCCCGGCAACCAGCTCGCGCACTGCTTCTCGATCCTGCCCAAGATCGGCCTGTCCGAGGAGCAGCTGGGCGCCGAACGGCTGCGCGAGTGGGCACGCGCCGCCGCGGCCACCGGCACGCTCGTCGAGGTGAACGAGAAGTGGGCGTGCCCCGGGCCCGACGCACTGGCCGCCCTGCGTGACGCGGGCGCCGAGGTCGTGGCGTCGACCGACAGTCACGTGGCCACCGACGTCGGCCGCTACTCCCGCATCCTTCCGTTGCTCGACGGCGTGGAGGTGACCGGCTGATGCCCGACCTCGCCTGGTACGAGACCGTGATCGTGGTCGTCCTGCTGCTGTGCGTGCTCGTGGGCACGCTGCCCGTCATCAACACGGGCCTGCAGTTCTTGGCGCTCCCGCTGCACGCGTTCCGGAACCACTACCCGAAGGCCGCCCCGTACCATCCGAACGTCGCGGTGGTGATCCCGGCGTGGAACGAGGGCATGGTGATCGGCCCCGCGATCGAGAGGCTGCTGCAGCTGGAGTACCCGGCGGAGCGGCTGCGCGTGTTCGTGGTCGACGACGCCTCCACCGACGACACCCCCGAGATCGTGGCGCAGAAGGCCGCGGCATACCCCGGACGGGTCGTGCATCTGCGGCGCGAGCAGGGCGGCCAGGGCAAGGCGCACACGCTCAACCACGGGCTCGACGTGGTGCTCGCGGACGACTGGACCGAGGCCGTGCTCATCATGGACGCCGACGTGATCTTCGCGCGCGACTCGCTGCGCAAGGTCACGCGTCACCTCGCCGACGAGAAGGTCGGCGCGGTCACGGCGTACATCGCGGAGGGCAGCCGCGACCGCAACTACCTGACGCGCTTCATCGCGATCGAGTACGTGATCGGACAGCTCTCGGCCCGCCGCGTGCAGAACGTCGGCGGCGCCATCGCGTGCCTCGCGGGCGGCGCCCAGCTGCACTCCCGCGCGAACCTGGAGGCCATCGGCGGTCGCATCCCGACGGGGACCCTCGCCGAGGACACGATGACCACGTTCGAGAGCCAGCTCCACGGACGCCGGATGGTGTTCGAGCCGCACGCCGTGGTGCTCGCGGAGGAGCCGCGCACGATCGACAGCCTGTGGAAGCAGCGGCTGCGGTGGGCTCGCGGCAACGTGCAGCTGACGTCCATCTACAAGAAGCTGTGGTTCCGCCCGAGCCGCGATCACAACCTCGGCAGCGTCGGCTTCGGCCTGGCGTGGTTCACGATCCTGCTGCTGCCGGCGTTCATGCTGCTCGCCGCCGCCGGCCTGATCGCGCTCCTGCTGCTGCACAGCGACATCGCCGAGTTCGTGTTCCGCTTCATGTGGATCGCCGCCGCATGCATCTACATCTTCTCGATGCTGTACTCCGTGCAGCTCGACCCGCGGATCGGCCGGCAGTCGTGGCGCGAGGCGATCATGTTCCCCGGCCTCGGCGCGCTGATCCTGATGTTCATCGCGCTGTTCCCGTGGACGCTCGACGGTTTGCTGAACCTCTTCGGCGAAGAGGCGACGGATCAGGCGCGATTCGGGTGGCTGCTGTTCTTCTACCTGTGGGGCCCCGTGTCGATGCTCGGCATCTGGCTGGCGCGTGCCGTCGAGCCCCTGCCCGGAGGGCGTTTCTTCGCGGGGCTGCTCCTCTACGTGTGCGGCTATGGCTCCCTGCTGTGCGCGATCACGGTGGACTCGTACCTCAAGGAGTGGCGCCGCGCCGACGCCTCGTGGATCAAGACCGAGAAGGTCGGACGGGTGGACTCATGACGGACGCACCTTCGCATGACGCCGAGGTCGAGGAGATCGCCGAGGACGCCCGGCGCGAGAAGCGGCTTATCCCGCAGGCCCTGATCTCCCTCGGCATCGTGGTCGTGATCGTGGTCGTGCGAGAGCTGCTTCTCCGATGACCGGGAGGCCGCTGGCGCTCGTGGTCGAGGACGCGGCCGATCAGGCGACGCTCCTGGGGCGGTACCTCGACCGGGAGGGCTTCGACGTCTTCATCGCGCCCGATGCCGAGTCCGCGATCGCCGCCTTCCCCGACATCCATCCGGTCGTCGCCGTGCTCGATCTGCTGCTCCCCGGCATCTCCGGTCACGCCTGCTCGCGTCTCATCCACGAGCGCTTCCCCGACTGCTACCTCGTGGTCAGCTCCGTGCTCGATGTCGCGGACTACCCGCCGGCGGACGCGGCGCTGCCGAAACCCGTCACGGGGGCCGACCTGCACCGCGTGGTCGAGGGGGTGCCGCGATGAGGGCCACGCCGCTCGAGCGCGCCGAGAGCCGCTGGTACCGGGTGTTCGACAACCCGAGCCCGATCGTCAAGCAGGCGCCCACGCTGGTCGCGACGGTGATCGCGGGCAGCATGACGTGGGCCATCCCCGGCCTGCCGTTCACGCACCTCGGCGCGGCGCTGATCGGCATCGGCATCGTGCTGCTGGCCACGCTGCAGGCCGGGGTGCTCAGCGCCCTGCACGTGCGCGAGGGCTGGATCGTGCTGGCGGTCCCCATGCTCGACATCGTGGGGCTCGGCCTCTTCCGTGCGGGGACGGGCGGGGCGGCATCGCTGTTCAGCTCCCTCGTGCTGCTGCCGATCATCTGGATCGCGGCCGCCCCCGGCATCCGGTGGGTGTTCGTGGTCGGCGCGCTGTCGTCGCTCGCCCTGCTCATGCCGTACATCACCGACCCGCCGTCGAACGCCGTCGTGTGGCTGCGCGGCGTGGTGGGGCCGCTCGTGTTCGCGGCGGTCGCCGCCGTGGTGAACGAGCTGTCGCGGCAGCAGAGGATGCGGGTGGAGCAGGCCGAGGATCTGGTGACCGAGCGCACCAGGGCGCTGTCCGAGAACGTGGCGATGATCGTGCAGCTGCGGCAGAAGGAGCACGAGTACCGGGTGCTGCTGGACTCGTTCGAGAGCCTGTGGTCGTCGATCACCGCGCAGGCCGTGATCGCCACCGACCGCGCGGGGCGCATCACGGCGTGGAATCCCGGGGCCGTGCGGCTGCTCGGGCTCACGGTCGACGAGGCACTCGACGACGTTCGCATCGACCGGTTCTTCTCCCGAACGGTGCTGTCGATGCTGGCGGAGGACACGGCGGCGCGACGGGAGGCGTCGGGTGAGGCGTCCCTCGCGGGGGCGAGTGCGGGGCCGGCGCCCGAGGGCATCCGGGCGCTGTTCGCGCAGGCCGACGAGGGGGTCACGGTCGACGGCGATGTGGAGGTCACCACGGCGGGCGGCACGACCGTTCCCGCGCGGGTGACGGTGAGTCCGCATAAGGACGGCTCCGGTGCCCAGCAGGGCTACCTGTTCGTGCTGACCGATGAGACGCGGGCGGTGGAGGTGGCCCGCATGAAGGACGAGTTCGTGGGCATGATCTCGCACGAGCTGCGCACGCCGCTCAGCGCGATCATCGGCTTCCTCGACCTGCTGCAGAACGATCCGGGCCAGCCGCTGACCGAGGATCAGCAGGAGTTCGTCGGGATCATCGAGCGCAACGCGAAGCGCCTGCTCAACCTGGTGGGCGACCTGCTGTTCACCGCCCAGGTGGAGTCGGGGCGCTTCCCGTTGGAGCGCGTGGAGGCCGACGTCGCCGAGCTCGTGCGGTCGGCGGTCGCATCCGCGGGCCCGCACGCGCAGCGGGAGGGCATCGAGCTGGTGGCGGACGCGGGCGACGAGCCGATCCGGCTGCTCGTGGATCCGGGGCGGATCGGGCAGGCCGTCGACAATCTCCTGTCGAACGCGATCAAGTTCACGCCGAGCGGCGGCCGGGTCACGGCGGCCGTGCGGCGCGTGGACGGCGGCGTGCAGATCTCGGTCGCGGACACCGGCGTCGGGATCCCGGAGGACGAGCAGGGCATGCTCTTCACGCGGTTCTTCCGGGCCTCGACGGCCACGCGGAATGCCGTGCCCGGCGTGGGGCTCGGCCTCACGATCACCCGCGCGATCGTGCTGGCGCACGGCGGTTCGATGGACGTGACGAGTCAGGAGGGCGTGGGGACCGAGTTCCGCTTCGTCCTGCCGGCGGCGCCGAAAACCGAGGTGCTGCAGACCCTGAGCCGCGCGGACTGACCCGGACCTCCTCGGCCGCAGCATCCTGATAGTCTGGTCGGCTCGCTGTGCGCGGGCGGAAGGACGGCCACGCACTGTGGGGTACATCGACGCATCAGGCATCTCGCTGACGCTTCCCGACGGAAGACCGCTGCTCGACGAGGTCTCGTTCCGGGTCGGCGCCGGCTCGACGAGCGCGCTCATCGGGCCGAACGGCGCGGGCAAGACCACGCTCCTGCGGATCATCCGCGGCGACCAGGCGGCCGACGACGGCGTCGTCACCATCGACGGCGGACTCGGCGTGATGGATCAGTTCGTCGGGCACGGCGAGCCGGGGCAGACCGTGCATGAGCTCCTCGTGCGCGTCGCCCCCGCCCGCATCCGCGCCGCCGCCGAAGCCCTCGACGCGGCGGAGAACGCCCTGATCGACCGGGATGAGCACGACACGCAGATGGCGTACGCCGCAGCCATCGCGGAGTACGCCGACGCCGGCGGCTACGAGCACGAGACCGTATGGGACCAGTGCACGATGGCGGCGCTCGGCGTGCCGTTCGAGCGGGCGCGGTACCGCGAGCTCACGTCGCTGTCCGGCGGCGAGCAGAAGCGCCTGGCGCTCGAGGCTCTGCTGCGCGGACCCGACGCGGTGCTCCTGCTCGACGAGCCGGACAACTACCTCGACGTCCCGACCAAGCGGTGGCTGGAGGAACAGCTGCGGCAGACCGCGAAGACCGTGCTGCTCGTGTCGCACGACCGCGAGCTGCTCGCCCGCGCGGCCGACCGGCTCATCACGCTCGAACCAGGGGCGGCCGGTTCGACGGCGTGGGTTCACGGCGGCGGCTTCGCGACCTACCCGCAGGCGCGCATCGACCGCATGGAGCGGCTCGACGAGCTGCGCCGTCGGTGGGACGAGCAGCACGAGAAGCTGCGCGTGCTGGTCGCGAACCTCAAGGTGAAGGCCTCGGCGAACGACGGATTCGCCTCCCGCTACCAGGCGGCGCAGACGCGACTGCGCAAGTTCGAGGAGGCGGGGCCGCCCGAGGAGCGTCCGCCCGCGCAGGAGTTCGACATGCGCCTGCGGGGCTCGCGCACGGGCAAGCGCGCCGTGGTGGCCGAGCGGCTCGAGCTCACCGGGCTCATGCGTCCCTTCGACGCGGAGGTGTGGTTCGGCGACCGCGTGGCCGTGCTGGGCTCGAACGGCTCGGGCAAGTCGCACTTCCTGCGACTGCTCGCGCGCGGCGGCAGCGACCCCGACCCGACCCTGGGTCACGTCTCCTCCGCCGCGGAAGACCTGAGTCCCGTCGCGCACACCGGTCGCGCGGTGCTGGGGGCGCGCGTGGTGCCGGGGCTGTTCGCGCAGACCCACACGCACCCGGAGTTCGTCGGACGCACGCTGCTGGAGATCCTGCACCGCGGCGACGACCGCCGGACGGGGATGCCCCGGGACGCCGCGAGCTCGGCGCTCGACCGTTACGGGCTGGTGCGGCAGGCGCTGCAGACGTTCGAGTCGCTGTCCGGTGGGCAGCAGGCGCGGTTCCAGGTGCTGCTGCTGGAGTTGTCCGGCGCGACCCTGCTGCTGCTCGACGAGCCGACAGACAACCTCGACCTGGAGTCGGCGGAGGCGTTGGAGCAGGCGCTGGCGCGGTTCGAGGGGACGGTGCTCGCGGTCACGCACGACCGCTGGTTCGCGCGGTCGTTCGACCGGTTCCTCGTGTTCGGCTCCGACGGCGAGGTGTACGAGTCGGACGAGCCGGTGTGGGACGAGCGCCGCGTGGCACGGGCCCGGTGACCGCGGGCACGCGCCCCCTCGGGGTGCCCGGTAGGCTGGACGGGTGACCATGGAGATCGAGCTCGGCCGAGGAAAGCGCGCCCGTCGCGCGTACACGTTCGACGACATCGCGGTGGTGCCCTCGCGGCGCACGCGCAACCCGGAGGACGTGTCGACCGCCTGGACGATCGATGCCTTCGGCTTCGAGATCCCGGTGCTCGGCGCGCCGATGGACTCCGTCGTGAGCCCGCGCACCGCCATCATGCTCGGCCAGCTGGGCGGCCTGGGCGTGCTCGACCTCGAGGGTCTGTGGACCCGGTACGAGGACCCGGAGCCGCTGCTCGCGGAGATCGCGGGTCTCGCCGACGACCGGGCGACCGTGCGCATGCAGGAGCTGTACGCCGAGCCCATCAAGCCCGAGCTCATCACGCGGCGCCTGGCCGAGATCCGCGAGGCCGGTGTCACCGTCGCCGGTTCCCTCACGCCGCAGCGCACCCAGGAGTTCTACGACACCGTGGCCGCGGCGGGCGTCGACCTGTTCGTCATCCGCGGCACCACCGTCTCGGCGGAGCACGTGTCGAGCGTGGCCGAGCCGCTCAACCTCAAGAAGTTCATCTACGACCTCGACGTCCCGGTCATCGTGGGCGGCGCGGCCACCTACACCGCGGCGCTGCACCTGATGCGCACCGGCGCGGCCGGCGTGCTGGTCGGCTTCGGCGGGGGAGCGGCGTCCACCACGCGCGCCACCCTCGGCATCCACGCCCCGATGGCCACCGCGGTCTCCGACGTCGCCGCTGCGCGCCGCGACTACCTCGACGAGTCGGGCGGGCGGTACGTGCACGTGATCGCCGACGGCGGCGTCGGCACCTCGGGCGACATCGTGAAGGCGCTCGCGATGGGCGCCGACGCGGTCATGCTCGGCGTGGCTCTCGCCCGCGCGACCGACGCGCCGGGGCAGGGCTTCCACTGGGGCCCCGAGGCACACCACCCCAAGCTCCCGCGCGGCCGCCGGGTCGAGGTGGGCGGCATCGGCACGCTCGAGGAGATCCTGTACGGCCCCGCGCCCGTGGCCGACGGCACTGCGAACCTCATCGGCGCGCTGCGCAAGTCGATGGCGACCACCGGATACTCCGACCTCAAGGAGTTCCAGCGGGTCGAGGTCGTGCTCGCCCCGTACGAGGCCTGAGCCGCCGCCGCTGCACCGTGACCGCCCCCGCCCCGTTCCCGCCGACCCTCCGTGAGATCATGCTGCGCGGACGCTGGATCGGCATGCTGCTGCTGTGCCTCGTGGTCGCCGGGGTGTTCGCGTGGCTCGGGCAGTGGCAGCTGGAGCGCGCGATCGAGACCGACCCGCCGCCGCCCGGCGTGACCGAGCAGGTGCGGCCGCTGTCCGACGTGGTCGAGCCGGGGCAGTACCTCGCCGAACCCCTCGTGGGGCAGCGGGTCGAGACGAGCGGGACGTGGATCCCGGACGACTTCCTGGTGGTGTCGAGCCGCTTCAACGACGGCGTCGAGGGGTTCTGGGTCACCGGACAGCTGCGGGTGGACGAGCGTGTGTCGATCGCCGTGGCGATCGGCTGGGCGCCCGACCGCGCGGCCGCCGATGCCGCGGTGGAGCGCCTGGCCGCGGAGGCCGACGGTCGCCCGGTCGAGGTCGCGGGGCGCATCATCTCCGACGAGGGGCCGTCGGTGCCGCCGCGCAGCGACCCGGAGCGTCTCGACCGCATGTCGCCCGCCGCGCTGCTCAGCCGCTGGCACGACACGGAGCAGCTCGACGTGTACCGCCCGTACCTCGCCTCGACCACCGCGACGGCGGGCCTCGAGGACATCTCCTCGCCGGCACCCGACGAGCAGTCGCCGGTGAACTGGCTCAACGTGTTCTACGCGGTGGAGTGGGCGATCTTCGCGGGCTTCGCGTTCTATCTCTGGTACCGCCTGGCGAAGGACGCGTGGGAGCGCGAGGTCGAGGAGTTCGAGGACGCGGCGGCAGCCGAGAGGCCCTGAACGGCGTGCGCATCCGCGCGACCTTCCGTGCGCTTCTGCGCGCGGCCGCGCCGCGATGTGAACCTTCGTCAGGGGTGCGCGCGGCCCTTCGGTGAGCAGTCGGTGACCATCGTGAAAACTCCGTTGAGGATGTCCGACCCGCTTCGTATGCTCGCTCCATGTGCGCACGCTGGGAGTTCCCGATGCGTGCGGTGACAGCGTCCTGAGCAGGGTCGATACACGATCGAGGAGACAGCACCGATGATGTCCGCTTCAGAGCACGGGGAGCCCATGACCCCCGTCTCGCACCGCAGAACTAGGGGGCGCATCGGCGCTCTCGCCGTGACCTGCGTCGCCACCCTGGGCCTCGGCTCGCTGGTCGCGACGCCCGCCGTCGCCGATCCGACCGGGACCGGGGTGGTGATCAATGAGGCGTACCTCTCCGGAGGCAGTGCCGGTGCGGCCTACACGAACAAGTTCGTGGAGCTGTACAACCCCACGTCCGAGGCGGTGTCGCTCGACGGCATGTCCCTGCAGTACCGCTCGGCGACCGGCTCGGCGGCGTTCACCGGGATCGCGCCGCTCACCGGCAGCATCCCCGCCGGCGGCTACTTCCTGGTGCAGGGCAACAGCAACGGCACGAACGGCGCCGCGCTGCCCACGCCCGACGCGGTCACCGGCCTCACCCCGAGCGGCACGAACGGCACCATCGCCCTGGTCGAGGGCACCACGGCGATCACGCTCGCCCCCGGGTCCGCTGCGGGAGCCGACGGCGTCGTCGACCTGCTCGGCTACGGCACCTCCAACACGTTCGAGACGAAGGCGGCCACGGCGCCGTCGGGCAACACCGACGTGCGGTCGCTGAACCGCACGAACGGCGCGGACACCGACGACAACGGCGTCGACTTCTCGCTGTCCGCCACCGTCACCCCGCAGAACTCCGGTGGCACCGACCCCGGCACCGACCCCGGCACCGACCCCGGCACGGAGCCGCAGAAGGCGACCATCGCCGAGGTGCAGGGCACCACCGACGTCTCGCCACTGAACGGCACGCGCGTGCAGGTCGAGGGCGTCGTCACCGCCGACTACCGCACGGGCGGCTACAAGGGCATCGTCATCCAGACCCAGGGCTCGGGCGGCGCGACCGACGCGACCCCCGGCGCCTCCGACGGCGTCTTCGTCTTCCTGAACGCGCTGGCCCCCACACTCGCGATCGGCGACCTGGTCTCGGTCACCGGCACCGTGAGCGAGTACTACGGCCAGACGCAGGTGAACCCGGCCGCCGCGGCGGACGTGACGGTGGTCACGCCGGGCGTCGGCGTGCCCGCGGTCACTCCGCTGCCCGCCACGGTGCAGGGCGCCGACCGGGAGCAGTACGAGAACATGCTCGTCGCGCCCGAGGGCACCTACCGCCTGGCGTCGAGCCACCAGCTGTACAACTACGGCACGCTGTGGCTGAACGCGGGCGATGCCCTGGCCGTGAAGAGCACCGAGACCACGCGTCCCGGTGCCGACGCCGCCGCGATCGCCGCGGCCAACCGCGCCAACCGCATCCTGCTCGACGACGGCTGGTCGATCCAGGTGACCAACAGCGGCCACCCGGGTCAGCAGCCCTACTTCACGAAGGACCAGGTCGTCCGCAACGGCGACACGGTCGACTTCGGCGACAACGGCTACGTGCTGCAGTGGGGCTTCGACGACTGGCGTCTGCAGCCGGTCGTGCCGATCGACGACTCCTCGCCCGCCGAGCTGAAGGTCGGCTTCGCGGCGACGAACCCGCGTCCGACGGAGGCGCCCGAGGTGGGCGGCGACGTGCAGGTGGCGTCGTTCAACGTCTACAACTACTTCACGACGCTGAAGAGCGAGAACTCCAACGCGCGGGGCGCCGCGAACGCCGCGCAGTTCGCGATCCAGAAGTCCAAGATCGTCGCGGCGATCAACGGCCTCGACGCCGAGATCGTCTCGCTCATGGAGATCGAGAACTCGGTCAAGCTCGGCAAGCCGGTCGACACGGCGCTGAAGGATCTGGTCGCCGGCCTGAACGCCGACGCCGGCAGCGACGTGTGGGGCTACGTGCCCACGCCCGAGGCGCTGAACGATGCGGCGACGACCGACTACATCACCAACGCGATCATCTACAAGAAGGACGCCGTGAAGCGGGTCGGTGACAGTCTCACGACGACCGACGAGTCGGTGTGGGGCAACGCGCGCGAGCCGATCGCACAGGCGTTCGACATCGACGGCCGCGTGGTCACCGTGGTGGCGAACCACCTGAAGTCGAAGTCGCCGCCCGAGGGTGCGGGGGCGGAGCCGGCCGACGGCCAGGGCTTCTTCAACGCCGACCGCGTGGCGCAGGCGAACGCGATCCTCGCCTTCACGGCGGAGCTGGAAGAGACGACCGGCAGCAGCGACATGCTCCTGATCGGCGACTTCAACGCCTACGGCAAGGAAGACCCGATCGACGTCTTCGCCTCGCAGGGGTGGAGCGACCTGGTCGCCGACAAGACCGACGGGCAGTACACGTACACGTTCGACGGCGAGCTCGGCTCGCTCGACCACGTGATCGCGTCGCCGTCGCTCGTCTCGTCGATCACCGGCGCGGGCGTCTGGGGCATCAACTCGCCGGAGTGGAGCGACCGCGGCTACGCGTTCGGCGCCACCGAGGAGGGCACCCCGTACCGCTCCAGCGACCACGACCCGATCATCGTCGGCGTCTCCGCGGAGATCCCGCCGGTGAGCATCGACGTGGTCACGGTGAACGACTTCCACGGCCGCATCGAGGCCGACGGGGCCGCGGCCGGTGCCGCGGTGCTCGCCGGTGCGGTGCAGCAGTTCCGTGACGCGAACCCGAACCTGATCTTCGCGGGAGCCGGCGACCTGATCGGCGCGTCGACGTTCACTTCCTTCATCAACGACGACAACCCCACGATCGACGCGCTCAACGCGGCGGGCCTCGATGTGAGCGCCGCGGGCAACCACGAGTTCGATCAGGGCTGGGAGGACCTGCGCGATCGCGTGCAGGACCGTGCGGACTGGGAGTACATCTCGTCGAACGTGTTCGTCACCGAGACCGGTGAGCCCGCGCTCGCCCCGGCCTGGGTGAAGGAGGTCGACGGCGTGCGCGTCGGGTTCGTCGGCGCCGTCACGGAAGACCTCGACTCGCTGGTGTCCCCGGAGGGCATCGCCGATCTCGAGGTGCGCAGCATCGTCGACTCCGTCAACGCGGTGGCCGACGACCTGCGCGACGGTGACGCGTCCAACGGCGAGGCGGATGTCGTGATCCTGCTCGTGCACGAGGGGGCCGAGAGCACCGCGCTGTCGGCCATCACGGAGGACTCCCCGCTGGGTGAGATCGTCTACGGGGTGGACGACGACGTGGACGCGATCGTGTCGGCGCACACGCACCTCGCGTACAACCACGTGATCGACGGTCGCCCCGTGGTCTCCGCCGGGCAGTACGGCGAGAACCTCGGGCTGATGAACCTGCAGGTCGACCCGACCACGAAGGAGCTGCTCTCGATCACCAACGAGATCAAGCCGCTCACGGCCGCCGGCAAGCCGCTGTACCCGGCGGTGCCGGAGGTGCAGGCGATCGTCGACGCCGCCAAGGCCGAGGCCGACGTGCTGGGCGCCGTGAAGGTGGGCGACATCACCGCCGACTTCAACCGGGCGCGGCAGACGAACGGCTCGGAGAACCGCGGCGGCGAGTCCACGATCGGCAACTTCGTGGCCGACGTGCAGCAGTGGTCCACGGGCGCCGACCTGGCGCTCATGAACCCGGGAGGCATCCGCGCGAACCTCACGTACGCGTCGTCGTCCGCGAGCGATCCGAACGGCAACGTCACCTACCGCGAGGCGGCCACGGTCCAGCCCTTCGCCAACACGCTGGTCACCCTGACCCTCACCGGCACGCAGCTCAAGGGCGTGCTCGAGGAGCAGTGGCAGCCGGCGGGGTCGGCACGTCCGTTCCTCAAGCTCGGCGTCTCGAAGGGTCTCGTCTACACCTACGACCCGACCGCGGCGCAGGGCTCGCGCATCACGTCGATCACGCTGAACGGCGCCCCGGTCGACCCGGACGCGCAGTACACGGTGGCGGCGAACTCGTTCCTCGCGGCGGGTGGCGACAACTTCGCCACCTTCAAGGAGGGCGCGGGCAAGCGCGACACCGGCAAGATCGACCTGCAGTCGATGGTGGACTGGTTCGACGCGAACAAGACCGCGACGCCCGATCTCGCCCAGCGCGCGGTCGGCGTGACGCTCAGCCCGGCCGATGCCGACGGGTACAGCGCCGGCGACCAGGTGACGGTGTCGCTCTCGTCGCTGGCGTTCAGCGGGGGAGAGGCCGCACCGGGCGAGGTGACGCTGTCGCTCGGCGACACGGCGCTCGCCTCGGGCACGGTCGACCCGGCCGTGGTCGACACCACGGACGAGGGCGGCCGTGCGGCGCTCACGTTCGCGGTGCCGTCCGGGGTGTTCGGCGACCAGGTGCTGACGGTGAACGTCCCCGCGACGGGCACGACGGTGCAGGTGCCCCTCACGATCGCCGGACAGGAGGAGTTCGCCGGCACGATCGAGCTCGGCTCCTCCAAGGTGGCCGCGGGCAAGAAGCTCACGGTCACGGGCGAGGGGTATGTGCCGGGCGAGACCGTGACCATCGCGCTGCAGCCCAAGAAGGGCGCGGCGGTGCAGGTCGGCACGGTGCAGGTCGGCGCGGACGGGACGTTCACCACGCAGGTGACCGTGCCGAAGAGCGCACAGCCGGGCAAGTACACGGTCTCGGCGGCTCAGGCCGACGGTGACGCGGTGACCGCGACCGTCACGGTGAACCGTGCGGGCGGCATCGTCGGCGCGATCATCGACTGGCTGTGGGACCTCATCTCCGGCTGGTTCTGAGCCCGGAGCGGATGATCGCAGCGGAGGCCGTCGGGAGCGATCCCGGCGGCCTCCGTCGTGCCGCGGGCGACGGAGCCGCCGGCCGGATTCGGCATCGGGCGACCCCGACTAGACTGGACCCATGCCCGAACCGAAAGTCGCCAGCTTTCCGGCGATCCGCGGTGCGCTGAAGTTCTACCAGATCGCGTCGATCATCACGGGAGTCATGCTGCTCCTGCTGTTGACCGAGATGGTGCTCAAGTACACGCCGATCCACCTCGAGCTCTTCGCGGGAGGCTCCGGCGGACCGCTCCGGTTCGCGGGCGTGATCGCGGGCCCCGACTGCCAGTGGTGGTCGCTGTTCGCCCCGATGACGAACTCCTGCGAGATGACGTCGCTGGGCGACGGCTTCAACCTGTCGCTGTTCATCCTGGTGGCCCACGGCTGGTTCTACGTGGTCTACCTGTTCGCATGCTTCCGCATGTGGAGCCTGATGCGCTGGCCGTTCCCGCGGTTCATCCTGCTCGCCCTCGGCGGTGTCGTGCCGCTGCTGTCGTTCTTCATGGAGGCCATCGTCGCCCGTGAAGTGAAGTCCTATCTCGCCACCCGGGAGGCCGAGGAGGCCTCCGCGACCGCCCCGGAAGGTGTCCGTTGACCGAACAGTCCGAGACCCAGCAGCGCCCCGCGCTCGTCGTCGACTTCGGCGCGCAGTACGCGCAGCTGATCGCCCGTCGTGTGCGGGAGGCCGGCGTCTACAGCGAGATCGTGCCGCACACGGCCACGGCCGCGGAGATCGCCGCCAAGAACCCGGTGGCGATCATCCTGTCCGGCGGCCCGTCGTCGGTGTACGAGGAGGGGGCGCCGAAGCTCGACCCCGCCGTGTTCGATCTCGACGTGCCCACGCTGGGCATCTGCTACGGCTTCCAGTACATGGCGCAGACCCTCGGCGGCGAGGTCGCGAACACCGGGCTGCGCGAGTATGGCGCCACCGATGCCGTGATCTCCGGCGACGGCGGCGTCCTGCTGGGCGGGCAGCCCGCGGAGCAGAACGTGTGGATGAGTCACGGCGACCAGGTCGCGAAGGCGCCGGAGGGCTTCGAGGTCCTCGCCACGACCGAGGCGACCAAGGTCGCGGCGTTCGCGAACGAGGAGCGCCGTTTCTACGGCGTGCAGTGGCACCCCGAGGTCAAGCACTCCGACCACGGCCAGCGCGTGCTGGAGAACTTCCTCCACAAGGGCGCGGGGCTCGCGTCCGACTGGAACCCCGACAACGTGATCGCCGAGCAGGTCGAGCGCATCCGCGAGCAGGTCGGCGACGCCCGCGTCATCTCGGCGCTGTCCGGCGGCGTCGACTCCGCGGTCTCGACCGCCCTCGTCCACAAGGCCATCGGCGACCAGCTCACGGCGGTGTTCGTCGACCACGGGCTGCTCCGCAAGGGCGAGCGTGAGCAGGTCGAGAAGGACTACGTCGAGTCGACCGGCGTGCGGCTCATCACGGTCGACGCGGCCGAGACCTTCCTCGGACACCTGAAGGGTGTGACCGACCCGGAGGAGAAGCGCAAGATCATCGGCCGCGAGTTCATCCGCGCGTTCGAGAAGGTGCAGCTCGACCTCGTCGAAGAGGCGAAGGCCGACGGCGGCGCCCCGGTGAAGTTCCTCGTGCAGGGCACGCTCTACCCCGACGTGGTGGAGTCCGGTGGAGGCGCGGGCACCGCGAACATCAAGTCGCATCACAACGTGGGCGGCCTGCCCGACGACCTCGACTTCGAGCTGATCGAGCCGCTGCGGGCCCTGTTCAAAGACGAGGTGCGCGCGATCGGACGTGAGCTCGGCATCCCCGAGGCGATCGTCGGACGGCAGCCGTTTCCGGGGCCCGGTCTCGGCATCCGGATCATCGGTGAGGTTACCGCTGACCGTCTCGAGATTCTGCGTGAGGCCGATGCCATCGCCCGCGAAGAGCTGACGAAGGCGGGACTCGACCAGGAGATCTGGCAGTGCCCCGTGGTGCTGCTGGCCGACGTGCGCTCGGTGGGCGTGCAGGGCGACGGCCGCACGTACGGCCACCCGATCGTGCTGCGTCCGGTGTCGAGCGAAGACGCCATGACCGCCGACTGGACGCGCCTGCCGTACGACGTGCTGTCGAAGATCTCGAACCGCATCACGAACGGGGTGCGCGACGTGAACCGGGTCGTGCTCGATGTCACGTCGAAGCCCCCGGGGACGATCGAGTGGGAGTGACGGGGGCCGAGTGATCGGCTCCCGCGTCCGCCGAGGAGGTGCGAGACGATGACCGAGGAGTCCCCACCCGTGCTTCCGGACGCGGACTACCTGGTGCTGTCCAGCCGCCTCATCCCGGGGCTCGACGGCGGATACACGATCGCGACCCTCGCCCGCGCCCGGATGCTGGCCGCGGCGGGCGTCGGCGACGGCGCCGGACCGGAACTGCTGACGTTCGATCCGGGTACCGCCGCCGACCACGCGGAGCATCGACGGGTGTTCACGGAGCGCGGCGCGCTGTCCGACCCGGGGCGGATGCGCAACCTCTTCGATGAGGCCATCGCACCGGAGGGCGGGGCGGCTGCGTGGCTGCGGGAGACCGCCGATGCCGCCGTCGTCGCCGACCCCGACGTCGAGTACCGGGTGCTGCGCGACGTCGAGGGCCGCCCGTTCGCCGCGCTCCCGGTGATCCCGGGCAACCCGGACTGGCACCTGACCGACGAGCCGGTGCTGGTGTACGACGCCGCGGGAGTAGTGGCCGGCGCCCTGCACGGCTTCCGCGGCCTGTACCGGGCGTGGCTCGACCACGTCGTGGCCGCCTCGGGCGACCGTCGCGTCGTCGTGATCTGCGAGTCGCGGCAGCTGGGCGAGCTCATCGCTGACTGGGACGACCCGCGCGTGCGCATCGTCCACACGATCCACACGATGCACGTGGAGGCGCCGTACACGCCGGACGCGACCATGAACACGCTGTGGACGCGGTGGTTCCGCCTGGCCGACCGCTTCGACGCGGTGGTCTGGCCGACCGCGACGCAGCGTGACGACGTGGTCGCGCGTTTCGGGGCGTCCGCGAATCACGTCGTGGTGCCCAACCCGATCGCGCCGGTCACGGCCCGCGCCGACCTGCGCGAGGATGGTCTCGTGGTGGTGCTGGGACGTCTCGCGCCCGGCAAGCGCATCGACCACGCGATCCGTGCGTTCCTCGCCGCCGATGTCGCCGGCACGCGACTGGAGATCTGGGGCACGGGGCCGGAGCAGGAGCGGCTGGCGGCGCTGATCGCCCAGCTCGACGCGGGCGACCGCGTGGTGCTCGCCGGGTATGCCGACGACCCGGCCACGGTGCTCGACCGGGCGTCGCTGCTGCTCACGTCGACCGCGTTCGAGGGGCAGCCGCTCGGGGTCGTGGAGGCGCTGCTGCACGGCACACCGGTCGTGTCGTACGACGTCCGCTACGGCATCCGCGATGTGCTGGGGGCGGGTGGCGGCGTGCTGGTGCCCGCGGGCGACGAGGGCGCACTGGCGACCGCGCTCCGCGATCTGCTGACCGATGCCGATCGTCTGGCCGTGCTGCGCGCCGAGGCGCCGTCGGTCGCGGCGGCCTGGAGCCCCGAGCGCTCCCTCGCCGCCCTCACGGGCGTGGTCGCCGAGGTCTCCGCCCGCCCCTCTCGACGCGCCTGATCCGCGGCGGCGCGGACGTCGGCGGAAAAGTTCTCCGTCGATGTCGATCCGGGCCGTTCCCGTTCGACGTCTTCAGTGAGAGGGTCGAGAGACGGCCCCATCCGACAAGGAGAACATCATGAAGTTCATGCTCATCATGCGCGCGACCGACGACGCGGTGGCGGCGTACCAGGAGATGCCCTTCGAGCAGGTCATCGAGGCCATGGGCCGATACAACGAGTCGATGATGAAGGCGGGCGTGCTGGTCGCCGGCGAGGGTCTGACGGACGCCGCGGAGGGCTTCGTGGTGGACTTCAGCGCCGACAAGCCGCTGATCACCGATGGCCCCTACGGGGAGACGAAGGAGCTGTTCAACGGCTTCTGGATCGTGGAGGTGTCGTCGCGCGAGGAGGCTGCGGAGTGGGCGAGCCGTGCGCCGCTCGGACCCGGGTCGTACCTCGAGGTGCGCCGCGTGACCGGCCCGGAGGACTTCCCCGCCGACAACGAGTGGATCGAGAAGGAGGCGGGCTGGCGCGAGGAGCAGGCCCGCCGCGCCGAGCAGCAGTGACCGCCGGCCGATGGACGCGCACGACGTGACGGCACGCTCCGCCCCCGCAGAGGGGTCGGCGGAGCGGGCCGTCGCCGCGGTGTGGCGCATCGAGTCCGCACGCATCGTGGGCGCGCTCACCCGCATGGTCGGCGACTTCGGGCTCGCCGAGGATCTGGCGCAGGAGGCGCTGGTCGACGCACTGCGCCAGTGGCCCGTCGATGGGGTGCCGCGCAATGCGGCCGCGTGGCTCACCGCGGTCGCCAAGCGCAAGGCGGTGGACGCGTGGCGGCGTCGGGAGCGGCTGGACGACCGTCTGGCCCTGATCGCGCACGACCTGGAGCGCGAGCAGGCCGAGGGGCGGGATCCGTGGGACCCCGATGAGGTCGACGACGACGTGCTGCGGCTCATCTTCATCGCGTGCCACCCCGTGCTGTCGAGGGAGGCGCAGGTCGCGCTGACCCTCCGCGTGGTCGGCGGGTTGTCGAGCGAGGAGATCGCCCGGGCGTTCCTGGTGCCGACCGCGACCGTGCAGCAGCGCATCGTGCGGGCCAAGAAGACGCTCGCGGCGGCCCATGCGCCGTTCGAGGTGCCGCCGCGCGACGAGCATGCGCAGCGGCTCGGGGCGGTCCTGGGCGTGCTGTATCTGGTGTTCAACGAGGCGCACGCGGCGAGCAGCGGCCCGGAGTGGATGCGTCCGGAGCTGAGCGAGGAGGCGATCCGTCTCGCGCGCGTGCTGGCGGCGCTGATGCCGCGCGAGCCGGAGGTGCACGGTCTGCTCGCGCTGATGGAGCTCACCGCCGCCCGGTTCCCGGCCCGCCGCGACGCGAACGGCGACCCGGTGCTGCTCGCGGATCAGGATCGTGGCCGCTGGGATCGCAGTCGCATCGTCCGGGGTCGCGCCGCGCTGGCGACGGCGGACGGGTTGGGACGCGGTCGCGGGGTGTACGGCCTGCAGGCGGCGATCGCGGAGTGCCATGCCATCGCGGCCTCGGTCGACGACACCGACTGGGATCGGATCGTGCTGCTGTACGAGGCGCTCGGTCGCCTGGCCCCGTCCCCGGTCGTGGAGCTGAACCGCGCCGCGGCGGTGGCGATGGCCACGGGCCCCGCGTCGGCGCTGCGCATCGTCGACCAGCTCGCGGCGTCGGGCGCGCTGCGCGGCTATCACCTGCTCCCGGCGACGCGTGGCGAGCTGCTGCGGCGTCTCGGGCGGGAAGACGAGGCCCGCAGCGAGTTCGCGGTCGCCGCGGGCATCGCGGGCAACGACCGCGAGCGTGCGCTGCTGGAGCGCAAGGCCCGCGGGGCGGTGAGCTGAGCCCCGCCGTAGGGCCGGGCCATCCCCGCGAGGACGGGTCCGGGGGAAACGAAAAGACCCGCCCCTCACGGATGCTGTCGCAGCCGTGAGGGACGGGCGTGATGACGCGGGGGCGCGTCGAGTGGGGTCGCGCGTCAGTCGTTGACCTTCTGGCCACGGCCGACGATGAGGCCGTAGATCAGCAGCACGATGATCGAGCCGCCGATGGCGAGGAGCCAGGTTCCGAGGTCCCAGAACTCCGTGAGAGGACGGTTGAGGATCAGGCTGCCGAGCCATCCTCCGAGCAGGGCGCCGACGACGCCGAGCAGCAGCGTGACGAACCACCCGCCTCCCTGCTTACCGGGCAGGATCAGCTTGGCGATGGCTCCGGCGATGAGGCCGAGGAGAAGAAAGCCGAGAAAGCTCATGGTCAGCTCCTTGATGTCGGGAGCCCCGGGGTGCCGGGGCTTCGTGATATCCACAGTGCCGCGATCGGCAGTCGCGTGCCAACCCCTTGCGCCGCACTCCCCGGATATGGCAAGAGGCCCGCCTCCCCGAGGGGAGACGGGCCTCTGTCGCGACGGGCGTCAGTTGTTGCCGCGGGCGATCGCGATGATCCGCAGGATCTCCACGTACAGCCAGACGACGGTGACCATGATGCCGAAGGCGCCGAGCCAGCCGTACTTGCGGGGAGCGCCGTTGCGCACACCCTGCTGGATCTGGTCGAAGTCGAGCACCAGCGAATACGCGGCCATGATGACCACGAGCACGCCGATGATCAGACCGAGCGGGATACCCATGATCTTCGCGCTGTACAGACCGAAGGCTTGCTCAGCGGGCAGGACGTTCGTCCACATCAGCACGAGGTTCAGCAGCGAGAAGACCAGATAGCCGATCATGGCTACGAGGAAGATCTTGGTGGCCTTCTTGGAGGCACGGATCTTGCCGCTCGCGAACAGTGCCAGGGTGACGCCGACCACAGCGATCGTGGCGAGCGTCGCCTGCAACACGATGCCCGGCCAGCGGACCTCGAAGAACGCGGAGATGCCGCCGATGAACAGGCCCTCGAACGCCGCGTAGGCGAAGATCAGCGCGGGGCGGACCGTCTTGCGCGAGGTGAAGGTGATGACCATCGCGAGCACGAAGCCGCCGAGCGCACCGATGATCCACGGCAGCATGTTGACGGTGTTGCCGCCGTACGGGTCGAAGCGCGGGGCCGAGATGCCGCCGAGGGTCCACACCCAGCCGACCGCGGCGGTGACGAGGAGGATCGCGAACAGTCCAGCGGTCTTCCACACCGTGTCCTCGACCGACATGCGGTCGGTCTCGATGGCGCCGGCGGGCGGCGCCGCGTACATGCCCTCGAGCTGCGCGTTGGTGGCGGCGTCGACGGAGGCGTGCGTGAACGAGGCGTTCTGCGCACCCTGAGCAGCCTGCGGAGCGCCGGGATATGTCGCGACGTTGCGCGGGTCCTGCTGCTGGAACGCAGGATTGTTGAAAGCGAAGTTGCTCATTGGTGGGCCTCACTCCAAAGGGGGGTAGTAGGTCGCTTTCCTCCACGATACCCGGGCGGCGACACGCGCGGGGTGTTCTACGCTGTGAGCGTGCCCAGGAAAAACCCGCTCGTGATCGGGCATCGCGGAGCCCCCGGCTATCGCCCGGAGCACAGCCGCTCCTCCTATGAGCTCGCGCTGGCGATGGGCGTGGACGCGGTCGAGCCCGACGTGGTGGCGACGAAGGACGGGGTGCTGATCGTGCGCCACGAGAACGAGATCTCGGGCACGACCGACGTCGCGGAACACCCCGAGTTCGCCGATCGCCGGACGACCAAGCGCGTGGACGGCGCGACGCTGACCGGCTGGTTCACCGAGGACTTCACGTGGGACGAGCTCGCCACGCTGCGCACCCGCGAGCGGCTGCCCGAGGTGCGGGTGTCGAGCGCGAGCTTCGACGGGGGCCAGGCGATCCTGCGGCTGCGTGAGGTGCTCGACCTCGTGCGCGAGGGGTCGGTGGAGCACGGCAGGGAGATCGGCGTGGTGCTGGAGGTGAAGCACGCCACCTACTTCGCGAGTGCCGGTCTCGACCTGGCGCCGCTCATCGCCGCGGAGCTGCGCGAGGCCGGATGGGCGGACGGCGCGCTGCCGCTGGTGATCGAGAGCTTCGAGTCGACCGTGCTGCGGCAGCTGCGCGCCCTCGGGATGCCGGCGTCGTACGTGTATCTGATCGAGGCGAAGGGGCGTCCGTACGACCTGGCCGTCGCGCAGGGGAAGCGGGCGCGCACGTACCCCGAGACGGTGACGCCCGCGGGGCTCGACGCGCTGGTGGGTGAGGTGGACGGCATCAGCGTCGACAAGAAGATGCTGCTGGCCGAGGGGAACACGATCGTCGCGGATGCCCACGCCCGCGGCCTGTCGGTGTTCACGTGGACCTGCCGCCCCGAGAACGCGTTCCTCGCCCCGCGGTTCCGCGGCGACGGCGGGCGCGGGGCGTTCGGCGACTACGAGGCCGAGTGGGACGCGATCGCGCGGCAGGGCGTGGACGGCGTGTTCGTCGACCACCCCGACCTGGGTGTCGCGTTCTTCCGGGGCTGACGTCCGCGGGTCAGAGCGTACGGTCGAAGGCGCCGCGGCGGGTGGAGACGATCTCCTTGCCGAGGGGCATGAGGGAGACCGGGATCATCTTGAAGTCGGCGATGCCCATCGGGATGCCGATGATGGTGACGCACAGGGCGAGGCCGGAGACGATGTGCCCGATCGCGAGCCACCAGCCCGCGAGGATGACCCAGAGCACGTTGCCGAGGAACGAGCCGACGCCGGCGGTCGGCTTGCTGACGACCTCGCGGCCGAAGGGCCAGATGGCGTAGCGGGCGATGCGGAACGAGGCGATCGCCCAGGGGATCGTGACGATCGGGATGCACAGCAGCACTCCGGCGAGCAGATAGCCGAGGAAGAGGGCCCAGCCGGCGAGGATGACCCAGATGATGTTGAGGATCGTGCGCATTCTGCGATTGTGTCATCCGGTCGCGGGCGCGGCTGGGGATCCGCCCGGAGGTCCCGGGTGGGCGCGCGAACCGATGCCAGACTGACCGCATGACCGGAATATTGGTGCAGGACGTCAGCAGGGCCTTCGGGACGGTGCAGGCCGTACGCTCGGCCACCCTCCGCGCGGAACCGGGCAAGGTGACCGGACTGGTCGGGCCCAACGGTGCGGGCAAGACCACGCTGCTGCTCATGCTCGCGTCGCTCCTGGCACCCGACACCGGCACGATCCGCATCGGCGGCGTCGACCCGGCCGAAGATCCGCTCGCGGCCCGGCGACTGCTCGGCTGGATGCCCGACGCCCTCGGCGCCTGGCCCTCGCTCACCGCCCGCGAGACCATCGTCACGACCGCCCGGCTCTACGGCATCACCGCCGCGGATGCCGCCGTCCGCGCCCAGCAGCTGCTCGCCCTCGTCGGCCTGGGCGAGCTCGCCGACTCGCCGGCCAAGGTGCTGTCGCGCGGACAGAAGCAGAAGCTCGGCCTCGCCCGCGCCCTCGTGCACGACCCCCAGGTGCTGCTCCTCGACGAGCCGGCCTCCGGGCTCGACCCCGAAGCGCGCGTGCAGCTGCGGGTGCTGCTGCGCCGGTTCGCGGCCGAGGGTCGCACGATCCTCATCTCCAGCCACATCCTGTCGGAGCTCGAAGAGGTCGTCGACGACGCCGTGTTCCTCGTCGCCGGATCGGTGGTCGACGCCGCCCCCGCGCAGAGCAGCGTGCGCGCGTGGCGCATCCGCCTGGCGGGCGTCACCCCGGAGCGTCTGAGCGCCGACACCTGGCAGGTGGCATCGCAGCTCGGCCTCGCGCCCGAGTCGCTCGCCGTCGACCGCGGCGCCGTGCTCGTGGGGTTCGCCGGGGAGGACGCGGCCGCCCAGTCGCTGCGGCGGCTCGTGGAGGCGGGACTGCCCGTGGCGGAGTTCGCACCGGCGCAGAGCGACCTCGAGCACACGTTCCTGCACCTGCAGCACCCCGCGCCCGCACAGCCGGCGACCGCGCCGACCCCGCCACCGCCCGCCCCGCCCGCGGCCACATCGCCCGCGACCACCGAAGGAACGGAGGCCGGCGCATGAGTCTCGCGAACATCGGCATCATCGCCCGGCTCGAACTCACGCAGCGGCTGCGGAGCGTCGGCTGGTACGTGCTCCTCGGCGTCTTCGCCCTCGTGCTGCTGGGCATCACCGGGCTCGCGTTCGCCGTGTACTCCTGGGGCGACGCGGTCGGCGCCGGGGTGTACTCCATCGTCGTCAACATCGTGCTGCTGCTCGTGGTGCTCGTCTCGCCGACGCTCAGCGGCAACGCGATCAACGGCGACCGCGATGCCGCCACCCTCGGTGCGATCCAGGTCACGGCCGCGTCGACCGGCGACATCATGCTGGGCAAGCTCCTCGCCGCCATCGCGACCGGCGGGGCGTTCCTGCTCGTCGCCGTGCCGTTCCTGGCGCTGTCGTTGCTCGGTGGCGGCGCCGATCCGCTCGTGCTCCTGGTGTCGCTGCTCGTGCTCGCGGCCGAGATCGTGGTGGTGGCCGCGATCGGGGTCGGGCTCAGCGGGCTCATCGCGCGCCCCCTGTTCTCCGTCGCGGCCACCTACCTCGTCGTCTCGGGGCTCGTGGTCGGCACGCTGATCGTCTTCGCGCTGGGCGGCATGGCCATCCGCAGCGAGGCCACCAGCTACAGCCGTCCGTACGACGCGAACGGCAACGTCGAGTGCGACCGGTGGGAGGTTTCCACGACCTACGAGGCGCCGCGCTTCGACCTGGTGTGGTGGGCGCTCGCCGCGAACCCGTTCGTGGTGCTCGCGGACGCCACGCCCACCGAGTTCTCCTCGGACGGCTACCCCGTCGACCTGTTCGGCCAGATCAAGTACGGCCTGCGCAGCGCCCAGCAGTCACCGCTGGAGCAGAGGTGGGACGAGTGCGACACGGACGGGAACTACCGCACACCGCAGGAGGTCATCGAGTCGTCGGTGCCCAGCTGGTTCGTGGGGCTCGGGGTGCAGGTCGTGATCGCCGGATCGCTGTTCGCCGGGGCCTGGGCGCGCACCCGCACGCCCGCGCGACGCCTGCCGCCCGGCACGCGGATCGCCTGACGGTACGGGAGGTCACGCCCTGTGCTCGGATTCTCTGACCCAGCTCGAGTACTCGACGAGTGCTCTGACGTCCGACGCCGCCAACACGCGAAGGTCGTCGTCGGGGAACAGGGTCTGAACGGTGAGCACAGGATGGCCCTCCGCATCGAGACGACTTCCCACGGCTTCGAGGTTGAGCGGATCGGCGCGGACGATTCGAGCGTGTGCATCGCGCACCTGCGCGAGCGTGTGGGCGGAGGCTACGACGCGGAGATCGTCGCCGAAGAACGGGCGTAGTCGATCCCGCACCGTGTCGACGTCGTACGCCACCACGTAGTGAAGGTAGTGGCGTGACCCGTGACGCTCCTGGCACAACGGAACCCACTCGGCCGCGAGGGGCGGATCGTCGGAGAACAGCAGGTTCGCTACGTCCTCGGTGAACGGCGCGTCGAACGGCGCGGGAACATGCTCCTCGATTCCGCGGAATCTCGCCGGCGGTTCGCGCGTTAACGCTGGACGCGCCGAGATCACCCGGAGCGCACGCTCCGTCACCGTTGCCTGGATCTGCACGAGGCCGCCGTCCTGAGCGGCCAGAAGTTCGGCGCTCGGATCGGTGAGACGCAGTCGCGCTCCTGGAAGCGGTGGTTCGGAGGGGCGCTCGATCTCAAGCTGGGAATCGCCCTCTCGTCGAAGAGCGCCCGTGCATGTCACCGTCGAGCCCACGCCGAGGAATGCTGTAAGGGGTTCGATAGGGGGCATCAGCATCCGCAGGGGTCGTAGGGGTTGTCTTCCAGGACCCAGAGCGCGTATTTATAAGGCGGCCATGGGTAACCGGGAGCCTTCGTGTCGCGACGGCACTGGTGATCATAGAGGCCGTACTTGGCCGCGAGGCCAGACGACTTCAGGTGCTTCCAGCGAGCTTCGCA
Source organism: Microbacterium sp. NPDC059771 (assembly GCF_042732495.1). Classification (NCBI taxonomy): domain Bacteria; kingdom Bacillati; phylum Actinomycetota; class Actinomycetes; order Micrococcales; family Microbacteriaceae; genus Microbacterium; species Microbacterium sp. NPDC059771. Next base: position 1,316,654 of record NZ_JBHWHK010000001.1, read on the forward strand.
GGTGCTGATCGATTTGAAACCGCTTTGCCATGGACGCCAATGCATCGCCGCGCTAGCCTGCTCTGCTGTCCCGATGGTCAGCATGAAGGCCAACAGGGCCGTCAAAATGGCGGCGGAGAATCGGGATCCCCGCCCGGAATTGACTGTCGTTTGCACGTTGCTACTCCCTCGAAACTGGTGGACCCGGGCATCAGGACCGGTCGGAATCCGGGCCTCGTGCGGGCCACGGTAAGTCGAAGTCGCGGGTACGCGGACGCAGGGGTTTTGGGATATCGGGATGAAACAGCGACGGAGGCCGCGGGATCGCCACCCGCCGTTCACCGTCCGTGCACCGGGCGGACCGACGGCGTCCACCGGGGGTCGGTGGTCTGGGCTCATACCCGTCTGAGCCCGTCCGGGCGATCCCTCCAGGAGACTCCATGCCCCGCTTGCAGTCCGCAGCGGCGGTCGCGGCGGTGTGCGCACTGAGCGCCGCCGCCCTGCTCGCCGCCCCCGCCGCGGTCGCCGCCACCGGCGTCCGTCCGACCGAAGAGACCGCGTCGGTCGCCGACCCGTCGGGGCTCGTACTGAACGAGATCGTCTACGACGACGCGCCCACCGGGCTCGCCGACCAGGTCGAGCTGTACAACGCGGGCGACACCCCCGTGGACCTCGCGGGCTGGACCATCGCCGACGAGAAGCGCGACAGCGTCGGTCGAGCACCGGAGGGCACGGTGCTGGCGCCCGGCGAGTTCCTCGTGCTCGTGAAGGACGTGGACTTCCCGTACGGGCTCGGCAAGGGCGACGAGGTCGTGCTCGTCGACCCCAGCGGCGTCGAGGTCGACTCCTACGCGTACGACAACACGGCCCCGCTGTCGGTATGGGCGCGCTGCCCCGACGGCACGGGGGCCTGGGCGCCGGCGACCGCGGTGACCCCGGGAGCGCCCAACGACTGCAGCGTCGCGCCCGTCGACGGCTCGATCCGCATCAACGAGGTCGACTCGCAGCCCGCCGACTGGGTGGAGTTCCACAACCCGGGCACCGAGGCGCTCGACCTCTCCGGATACGAGATCCGCGACAACTCCGACGACCACCGCTGGACGTTCCTGCCGGGCACGCAGATCGCGGCGGGACAGTTCCTCGTGGTGGAGGAGGGCACGATCGGCCTGGTCGACGGCGTCGAGACCGCGTTCCGCGACCCGATCGGCATCGGCAGCGCCGACCGCATCCGTCTCTTCGACGCGTCGGGAGCGATGATCGACGACACGCTGCCCTGGCAGGGTCATGCCGTGATCGACGGGGACGCCGCCGCGGCCACTCTGGCCCGCTGCCCCGACGGGGTCGGCGCGTTCGTGCTCGCCTACGCGACCCCGGGAGCGGCGAACTCCTGCGTCCTGCCGTCGGTCGCGATCAACGAGATCGAGTCGAACGGCGACGCCACCGACTGGGTCGAGGTCATCAACACCGGCAGCACGCCGGTCGACCTGTCGGGGTGGACCGTGATGGACAACGACCCGGTCGGGCACGCCGCCGAGACCACGCCGCTTCCCGCCGGCACCGTGCTGGCGCCCGGCGGCTACCTGGTGTTCGACCAGCCCGAGGACTTCGTCTTCGGGCTCGGCAACGGCGACACCGTGACGATCCGCGACGCGAACGGCACCGCGGTCGATCAGCACGTGTACCCCGCACACGCCGAGGGTGTGTGGGCGCGCTGCGCCGACGGCTCGGGCGAGTTCATCGATGCACCAGCCGCCACCAAGGGAGCGCGCAACGCCTGCGGCAACCCGGTGCGCATCAACGAGGTGGAGTCTGACGGCGGCTCGCCCGACGACTGGGTCGAGCTCGTGAACCCGACGACGGCGGCCCTCGACGTGTCGGGCATCGTCGTGAAGGACGACGACGACGCGCACGCCTACGCGATCCCCGCCGGCACCTCGATCGCCGCGGGCGGCTACCTCGTGATCGAGCGCGCGCAGCTCGGGTTCGGCCTCGGCGGAGGCGACGCGGTGCGTTTGTTCGACGGCGATCTGCTCGTCGACGAGACCAGCTGGGGTGAGGGGCACGCGGCCGTCACCTGGGGCCGCTGCCCCGATCTGACGGGCGCCTTCGCGGTCACTGCGGAGTCGACCAAGGGTGCAGCGAACGTGTGCGCCGGCGAGGTGCCGGTGGGCGTGTGGCCCGGCTCCGCGGAGGTGCGCGTGGTCGACGAGACCCCGACGTTCCTGGAGGACAGCTCCGGCCTCGACGTGCAGGAGACGGCCGACGGTGCGGTGCTGTGGGCCGTGGACAACGGCGAGGGGCGCATCTGGAAGCTCGATGCGCACGCCGACGGCTCGGTCGAGAAGGCCGACGGCTGGGACGAGGGCAAGCGCGTCCGCTTCCAGAAGGATGCGCAGGACCCCGGCGCCGCCGGCCCCGACACCGAGGGCATCACGGTCGACGGCGACGGCTTCGTCTACGTCGCCTCCGAGCGCGACAACAGCGCGAAGGGCGTGAACCGGAACGTCGTGCTGAAGGTCGACCCCGAGGCGAACGCCGGAGACCTGGTCGCCCTGCAGGAGTGGGATCTGACGGCACTGCTTCCCGCGGTCGGCGCGAACCTCGGCGTGGAGGCCGTGCAGTGGGTGCCGGACGCGGCGCTCGCCGGGAAGCTCTTCGACGACACCACGGGCGCCGCCTACGACCCCGCCGACCACGCCGGTCACGGCAGCGGCCTGTTCCTGGTCGCGGTGGAGGACAACGGGCACGTCTACGCTTTCGCGCTCGCCGCGGACGGCACCGCGACCCTGGTGTCGGAGCTCGCGCCGGGTCTCGCCGGCGTCATGGCCCTCCACTGGGACACGGTGCGGAACACGCTGTGGGCGGTCTGCGACGACGGCTGCCAGGGTCGTTCGGCCGAGATCACCCTCAACGGCACCGCACAGCCGGGCATCGCCCACTATGCGCGACCAGCGGGCATGCCCGACATCAACAACGAGGGCTTCGCGACCGCGCCGGCCTCGCTGTCTGTCGACGGACAGCGCCCGGTGTGGTGGTTCGCCGACGGCTTCGCCGCGCAGGCGCTGCGCACGGGCACGCTGCCAGGCGGCGTGGACGGCGAGAACCCGGGCACCGGCACGCCGCCGCTGCCGGGGACCGACCTCGTCGACGGCAACCGCCACGGCGTGACGGTCGACCCGGCGGTCGCGAGCCGGGGCCAGCGGGTCACGGTCACGGTCGGCTCCGCCGCCGCCGGCACCGCCGCCGAGGTGTGGCTGTACTCCGACCCGGTGCGCCTCGCCACGGGGACCCTCTCGGCGACGGGCGCCCTCACGGTCACGGTCCCGGCGGACGCGGCCCTTGGCGCCCACCGCATCGCGGTCTACGCGGCGGACGGAGCCCTGCTGGGCTGGGCTGACCTGCGCATCGCGGAGGGCACGGGCGCCGCGGGCGGCCTCGCTGCCACGGGCGCAGAGCTTCCGGTCGCGGCGGCGGTGCTGGCGCTCGTGCTGCTCACGTCCGGTGCGGTGGCGGTCGGACGCCGCCGTCGCGCGCACTGATCGGGCGGAGGGGCGCGCGGGCGAGGCTCGCGCGCCCCTCTCGGCGTACGTACGACTCCCGCGACCGCGATGTCGGTGCCGCCGCCTAGACTCGTAAGGTCATGACCGAAGCCCCTCTCATCGTCCCCGGATCCGTCGGCCCCCAGTCCTCCGGCGCCCCCGCACAGGACGACCTCCTCGCCGGCCTGAACCCGCAGCAGCTCGAGGCCGTCACCTACCGCGGCCCCGCACTCCTGATCGTCGCGGGGGCGGGGTCGGGCAAGACCAGCGTGCTCACGCGCCGCATCGCCTCGCTGCTCCGCAACCGCGAGGCGTGGCCGAGCCAGATCCTCGCCATCACCTTCACGAACAAGGCCGCCGGCGAGATGCGCGAGCGTGTCGAGGGCATCATCGGCGACGCCGCGCGGGGCATGTGGATCTCTACCTTCCACTCGGCCTGCGTGCGCATCCTCCGCCGCGAAGCGCAGCAGTTCGGCTTCACGAAGAACTTCACGATCTACGACTCCGGCGACTCGCGCGCGCTCATCAAGCGCCTGGTCAAGGAGCACGAGGCCGACGCGTACGGCCTCACCCCCGCCTCGGTGCAGGGGCGCATCTCCAAGCTCAAGAACGAGCTGTCCGACGCCGAGTCCTATGCGCGCCAGGCGAACATGACCGATCCGGCGGAGCGCGTGTTCGTCGAGGTGTTCGCCGACTACCAGCGGCAGCTGCAGCGCGCGAACGCGTTCGACTTCGACGACCTGATCGGGCAGACCGTGTACCTGTTCCGGGCGTTCCCGCAGGTCGCGGACACGTATCGGCGGCGGTTCCGGCACATCCTGGTCGACGAGTACCAGGACACCAACCACGCCCAGTACGCGCTCATCCACGAACTCACGCGTCCGGTGTCGGGTGTCGGATCGGCGCCCGATCCGTATGCCTCGAACGGCATGATGATCTTCGAGCCCGACCCCGAGCCCTCCGCGGGCGCGGGCGAACCGGGAGCCTCGCTCACGGTGGTCGGCGACTCCGACCAATCGATCTACGCGTTCCGCGGCGCCGACATCCGCAACATCAGCGAGTTCGAGCGCGACTTCCCCGGCGCGAAGGTCGTGCTGCTGGAGCAGAACTACCGCTCTACGCAGAACATCCTCTCCGCGGCGAACGCCGTGATCGGCAACAACTTCGACCGCAAGGACAAGAAGCTCTGGAGCGACCGGGGCGACGGTGACAAGATCATCGGGTTCACCGGCTACTCGCAGCACGACGAGGCGCAGTTCGTCGCCGACGAGGTCGAGGCGCTGCACCGCGCCGGCATGCCGTACTCCGAGATGGCCGTGTTCTATCGCACGAACTCGCAGTCGCGCGCGCTGGAGGAGATCTTCATCCGCTCGGCCGTGCCCTACAAGATCATGGGCGGCACCAAGTTCTACGAGCGCGCCGAGATCAAGGACGCGCTGGCCTACCTGGTCGCCGTCGCGAACCCGGCCGATGAGATGGCGGTGCGCCGCATCCTCAACAAGCCGCGGCGCGGCATCGGCGATGTGACCGAGACCGCGATCGCCCGGTTCGCCGACGAGCACGGCATCACGTTCCGGGAGGCGCTGTCGATGCCCGGTCAGCTCGGTGTCGGGCCCAAGATCCAGGCCGCGATCGCGCAGCTCGACGCCGTGCTCGCGGAGGCGACCGCGATCATGCTGCCCGCCACGGGCGAGGTGCCGCCGCCCACGTCGGTCGCCGACGGTCTGAGCCTGCTGCTGTCCAAGAGCGGCTACCTCGACGCGCTGCGCGCCAGCCGCGACCCGCAGGACGAGGCGCGCGTGGAGAACCTCGACGAGTTCGTCGCCGTGACCCGCGACTTCGCGCGCAACAACCCCGAGGGCACGATCACCGACTTCCTCACCGAGGTCGCCCTGGTGTCCGACGCCGACGACCTCGACGACGAGTCGGGGTCGGTGTCGCTCATGACGATGCACACCGCCAAGGGCCTGGAGTACGACGCGGTGTTCGTGACGGGTGTGGAGGAAGACCTCATCCCGCACCGCATCTCGGCGGGGGAGCCCGGGGGGCCGCAGGAGGAGCGTCGACTGTTCTACGTCGGCATCACCCGCGCCCGCAAGCGCCTGCACCTGTCGCTCGCGATGACGCGGGCTCAGTTCGGCGAGGTGTCGGTGGCGATGCCGAGCCGGTTCCTGCAGGAGATCCCCGCGGCGCTGATCGATTGGCGGCAGTCGCCCGGCGACGTGAACTCGCGCGGCGGCATGCAGTCGAGGGCGCTCAACGCGCGGCGCTCGGGCGGCTTCGGCGGTTCGGGCTCCGGCGACCGGTTCGGCGTCAAGCCGCTGCCGCGGGAGTCGCTCAAGCCCCTGTCGACCGCGATGGACAAGATCCCCAACCGGGTGACGGCCAAGATGCGCGACAACGGCGACCTGGAGCTCGCGGCGGGCGACCGCATCCGGCACGTCGACTTCGGCGAGGGCCGCGTGGACGCGGTCACGGGCGAGGGGGCGAAGCGGATCGCCCACGTGCGGTTCGACACGGCGGGGCAGAAGAAGCTGCTCATCAAGGTCGCGCCGATCGAGAAGCTGTAGCGCCGCGCGCGGGGCCGGAACACGCAGACGGTTAGGCTGGCTCATATGGCCCTCTTCTCCCGCCGCAAGAAGTCCGGCGACGACGCTGTCGCTTCCCCCGAGGTCGAGTCCACCCCGGTCGAGTCTCCTGAGACGACCGCGCCCGAGGTGACCGCGCCTGAGACGACCGCACCCGAGGGAACCGCGCCCGAGGGAACCGCGTCCGAGGCGAGCGCGCCCGAGGGAACTGCCTCCGCGACCGGAGCGCCGGCGACCGAGGGTACGGATCCTGCGCCCGAGGCCGCCGCGACGCCGACCGTGGGAATCTCCGTGCAGGCGTTCCGCGGCGTCGGCGCCGAGGCCGGCCCCGAGGTCGCGCCCCCCGCTGCCGAGCCGGACCCCAGCGCCCCCACGGTCACCTCTCCCGCCACCGCCACCTCTCCCGCCACCGCTTCCGCACCCTCCGCGACCGTCCCCGCCGCGCGCCCGACCGGGCAGCCCGCGACGCCGCAGGAGCGGAAGCTGCCGCTGGCCCCGGCCCTCCCGCCGGAGCAGACGGAGAGCGTTCCCGGCATGAAGGACAACGTCCTGCTGCGCGAGGCCCTGGCCCAGATCGAGGCCGGAGCGTCCAACGAGCAGCTGCTCGGGGTGCTGCGGCAGGCGCTGCAGAGTCACCTGTTCATCCGCGTGAACGGCGACGCCAGGGAGCAGATCAGCGAGGGCAAGCCGCTCGCGGTCGCGGTCGTGCGCGACGGCGACCGTCAGTTCATGCTCGCGTTCAGCTCGGCGGCCGCGGTGCGCGACTCCGTGCAGCTCGAGGGTGACCCCTCCGCGACGTCGGCGGTCGCGCAGCCGTCCACCTCGGTCATGCAGCACGTGGTCGCGGGGGAGTTCGCCGGACTCATCATCGACAACGCCTCGGCGCCGCACCGCGTGGTGTTCCCCACGGAGCTGCTGGAGAAGACGCTCGAGCAGGCCGACACCGAGATGACGGTCAAGTCCCTGATCGCCGGTCCGCGCGCGCAGGACACCCCCGCGAAGGTGGGGGAGGCCCTCGCGACGACGCGTATGTGGGTGGCCGTGAACGACGGATCCGGAACCGGTCAGGTCGGCATCGCCGAGGCCCAGACCGCCGACGGACGCCGGTTCCTGCAGCTCTTCTCGCACCCGCTGGAGGTCATCGCCCTGGGGCGTGGCGACCGGCCGCTGCCGTTCGAGCCGGAGCAGCTGGCGAAGGTGCTCACGAGTCACGCCGAGATGGCGGGCGTGATCGTGGACTCCGCCGGTCCGTCGATCGTGGTGGAGCGCGACGCCCTCGCACCGGTCCTCGTCCGCGCCGTGCAGATCGACGACTGAGCCGAGCGTGTTCCCCCGGCCGCCGGGGGTTCCGCCCGTCGGGGGTGCGCCCTAGGGTCGGATCATGGCCTCCGAACGCGTGACCCTGACCGTCTCCGACCCCGACGGGGAGCGCGAGGTCTCCCTCTCCAGCCCGAACCGGGTGGTGTGGCCCGACCTCGGCATCACCAAGGCCGAGCTGGCGGAGTACGTGCAGCAGGTCGCGCAGCCGTTCCTGTCGGCCAACGGCCATCGCCCCGTGTCCCTCGAACGGTTCCGCGACGGCGTGGGCGCGAGCGGGGAGCCGAGGGCGGAGGGCTTCTTCTCGAAGAACCCACCCAAGGGCACCCCCGACTTCGTCGATGCCGTGACCGTGACGTACAACAGCGGCCGCCGACACCCGCAGATCGTGCTCACCCGGCCCAGCGCGATCGTGTGGGCGGTGCAGATGAACACGATCGTGTTCCACCCGTGGGCGTCGCTGGCGGAGAACTCCGACAACCCGGTGGAGCTGCGCATCGACCTCGACCCCCAGCCCGGCACCGGCTTCGCCGAGGCCGTGCCCGCGGCCCACGCGCTGCGGGAGGTGCTGCGCGAGGCCGGTCTGGAGGCGTTCGCGAAGACGAGCGGCAACCGCGGCCTGCACGTGTTCGCGCCGATCGAGCCGACGCACGAGTTCCTCGACGTGCGGCACGCGGTGATCGCGGCAGGGCGCGAGCTGGAACGACGCATGCCCGACCGGGTCACGACGAACTGGTGGAAGGAGGAGCGCGGCGAGCGGCTGTTCGTGGACTTCAACCAGGCCAACCGCGACCGCACCATGGCCGGCGCCTACAGCCCCCGTGCGCTCCCGGGAGCGACCGTCTCGACGCCGGTGCACTGGGACGAGCTCGACGACGTCGATCCGCGCTCGTTCACGGTGCGCAGCATCCCGCAGCGACTCGACGACATCGGCGACCCGTGGGCCGACATGCAGGCGACGCCGGGACGCATCGACACCCTCCTGGAGTGGTGGGAGCGAGACCTGGCGGCGGGGCTGGGCGAGCTGCCGTTCCCGCCCGAGTTCCCCAAGATGCCCGGCGAGCCGCCGCGCGTGCAGCCCAGCAAGAAGAACGCCGCGAACTGGGACGAGAACGGCAACCCCGTCGAGGACTGACGCGGCTCAGCTGAGCACGTCGGCGAGGTCGTAACCCGCGACCGTGTCGAGCTGGTCGTACGTGCAGGAGCGCGCGTCCCGGTCGGGTCGCCACCGCTCGAACTGCACCGTGTGGCGGAAGCGCGCACCCTCCAGCTGGTCGTACCGCACCTCCAGCACGCGCTCGGGGCGGAGGCGCACGAACGACACGTCCTTCGACCCGCTGAACCGCGAACGCTCACCCTCGCCCGTCACGGCCGCTCCGGAGGCGTCGCGCTCCACGAGCGGCGCGAGCTCCTCCACCAGCTGCTGGCGCCGCGCGTCGCTCCAGGCCGCGACACCGCCGACCTGGCGCAGTGTCCCGTCGGCGTCGTACAGCCCGACCAGCAGCGAGCCCACCCCTGAGCCGGACTTGTGGATGCGGTAGCCGAGCGCGACCACGTCGGCGGTGCGGGCATGCTTGATCTTGAGCAGGGTGCGCTTGCCCGGCGCGTAGGGCTGGTCGAGCGGCTTCGCCACGACGCCGTCGAGCCCGGCACCCTCGAACTCCTCGAGCCAGCGGACGGCGGCGTCGCGGTCGCGCGTGGTGCGGGTGAGGTGCAGGGGATGCTCGACCGCCTCCATCACGCTCTCCAGCCGGGCGCGCCTCGTCTCGAAGCTCTGCGTCTGCAGGTCGTCTTCGCCGTACGCGAGCAGGTCGAAGGCCACGAACATGGCAGGGGTCTCCGCGGCGAGCTTCGCGACGCGCGAGGCGGCCGGGTGGATGCGCTGGCTGAGGGCTTCCCAGTCCAGCCGCTGCGCTCCCTGCGGCCCGGTCGCCACCACGATCTCCCCGTCGAGCAGGCACGGGCCGGGGAGCAGCTCAGGGATCACGTCGACGAGCTCGGGGAAGTAGCGCGTGAGGGGCTTCGCGCCGCGGGATCCGATCTCGACGGTCTCGCCGTCCCAGGCGATCAGCCCGCGGAAGCCGTCCCACTTCGGCTCGAAGAGCAGTCCGCCGGGATGCTTCACGGGGTCGGGCACCGTGGCGGTCGCCTTGGCGAGCATGGGGGCGGGGATCTCGTAGCGCATGCACCCATCCTGGACCGCGGGCGTCGCGGGGAGGAAGGGGTTGCGGTCAGCCGAACAGGTCGCCCAGCTCCGCCGGCGTGCCCGCGTCGCGCAGCACGGTGTGCGCCGCGTGCCAGCCGGCCATGCCGTTGACCGCGGGGCCGGGCGGGGTCGAGGCCGAGGCGAGGTACACGCCGGGCATCGGGGTGCGCCAGGGTGCGGGGGAGAGCACGGGACGCCGCAGCGCCTGCCGCATGTCGAACACGCCCCCGGAGATGTCGCCGCCGATCTCGGCCGGGTTGAGGGCCTCGCGGGAGGACGCCGGCACCGCGTGGTGGGCGAGGATGCGGTCGCGGAACCCCGGAGCGAACCGCTCGACCTGTGCCGTGATGAGCTCGGTGGGGTCGAGGTCGCTGCCGCCGGGGACGTGGATGTAGGCCCACAGCACGGCCTTGCCCTCCGGAGCCCGCGTCGGGTCGAACACCGAGGGCTGCACCGCGAGCACGTAGGGCCGGTCGCTCACGCGCCCGATCGCCACCGCGTTCTCGCTGTTCCACACCTCGTCGCGGTCTCCGGCCACGTGCACGGTCGGGGCGTTCCGCACGTGCGGGTTGGCCCACGGCACGGGGCCGTCCAGGGCGAAGTCGACCTTGGCGGCGGCCGCACCGTAGCGGTAGGCACGCACGGCCCTGGCATAGCGGGCGGGGATGTCGGGGTGCGTGAGGGCGAGCCGCGGCGAGGTGTTCAGCAGCAGCACGTCGCCGCGCGCGGGGTCGCCCCCGTCGAGGCTGGCGAGGTCGCCGACGTGCACCCCGGTCTCGACGGTGCCGCCGTGCGCCTCGAGATCGGCGATCAGGGCGTCCGCGATGGTCTGGGATCCCCCGCGCGGGTACGGCCACCCTCCGGCGTGCGCGAGCGCGGCCAGCAGCAGCCCCGCCGCCGCGCCCGCGAGCGTCGGCTGCGGCGAGTTCGCGTGCGCCACGACCCCCGCCATCAGGGCGGCGGCCTCGTCGGTGCGGAAGGCGGCGCGGGCGAGGGGAGTGCCCTGATCCAGCATCCGCACCGCGTAGCGCGCCGCGGTGACGGGGTCGCGCGGGATGCGCAGGAGCTGGTTGCCGGTGAAGTCGGTCACGCCGTCGATGTGCGTGGTGAGCGGCCGCAGTCGTCGCAGCCAGGCGTCGCGGTCGGGCCCGAGGTCGGCCGCGGTGCGTTCGAGGTCGCGCCACGCGATGGCCGCTCGCCCGTCGTCGAGCGGGTGGGCGAAGGAGATGTCGGGCCGGATCCACGTGACGCGCTCGTCGAGGCCGAAGGCCCGGAAGAACGGCGAGGCGAGGGCGGCGGGGTGCACGGCGGAGCACACGTCGTGCCGGAACCCCGGGAGCGTGGTCCCCTCGGTCGTGCGCAGACCACCGCCCGCGGTCTCCGCCGCTTCGAGCACGCGTACCCGGTATCCGGCTCTGGCCAGCGCGACGCCCGCCGAGAGGCCGTTCGGTCCGGAGCCGATGATCGTCGCGAGGGGCATGGCGCCAGTCTCGCATGCGGCAGACGGTCGGCCGAGGGGGTTGCGCCGTGCGATCCTGGAAGGGATGAATGAAGTCCAGGGCCCGACCCCCGCCGGCACCTCCCGTCCGTACCGCTCGCTGCCGGAGGCGCTCCGCGCCCACCGCATCGATCCGGTGAACCACGCCTTCATCGGCGAGATCGTGGACCAGATCGGGGTGACCTCCCTGATCGACCGCGGTCGCTACATCGAGGCCATCCGCCGGGGCGACGGCGCGGCGCTGCACATCGGCCGCACCTACACCAACGGATTCACGGAGGACGAGGTGGTCACGGTGGGCTCGACCCGCCTGCGACTGCAGCCGAGCGAGGGGCGCGCACCGTACTTCTACGTGACGCACCCGAGCGAGTTCGCGCCGCCGACCGCCGTGCGGGCCAAGCGATCCTCCGCGCCGCGCACTCCCGCGGCCCCGCGCACGCCCGCGGCGCCCAAGCCCGTCGAGCGCGACTACGGCGTGTGCGACGTGTGCTTCATGGTGAAGACGCCCGCGGGCGGCTGCGGCTGCGACTGACCCGCGACCGTGTGATGCAGGCGCCCGGCGTCAGGCGAAGGCACTCATCCCCGTGATGTCGCGGCCGAGCAGCAGCGCCTGCACCGACTCCGTGCCCTCGTAGGTGTGGATGGCCTCGATGTCGGCGAGGTGCTGCATCACGCCGTTCTCCAGCAGGATGCCGTTGCCGCCGAGGAGGTCGCGGGCGGTCGCGGCGATGCGGCGGGCGGCGCGGGTGTTGTGGAACTTCGCGAGCGAGGCCTGGGTCGGCCGCAGCTGCCCCGCCTGCTCCAGGTCGGCCATCCGGCGGCAGTACAGCTGCATCGCCGTGAGGTCCTCCAGCATGTGCGTCAGCCGCTCCTGCACCATCTGGAACTTGGCGAGCGGCTTGCCGAACTGCACGCGCTCCTTCGCGTAGGCCAGCGCGGCCTCGTAGCAGGCGGTCGCGTGGCCGAGGGCCGACCACGCGACACCCGAGCGCGTGGCGTACAGCACGGTCGACGCATCCTTGAAGCTCGTCGTCCCCGGGAGCACGGCGTCGAGGGGCACGCGCACGTCGTCGAGGCGGATGTGGGCCTGGTGGATCGCGCGCAGCGAGGCCTTGCCGCGGATCACGGTGCCGGTGTAGCCCGGGGTGTCCTGCTCGACGAGGAAGCAGCGCACGGCGCCGTGCTCCGCGGCCGACTCGTCGTCGACCCGGGCCCAGACGAACGTGATGCCGCCCGAGGCGCCGTTGCCGATCCACTTCTTGGTGCCGCGGAGCACCCAGGAGTCGCCGTCGCGGCGCGCGGTGGTCTCCAGGGAGACGGAGTCGGACCCGTGGTCGGGCTCGGTCAGTGCGAACGAGCCGAGCACGGAGCCGTCCGCCAGCGCAGTGAGCCACCGTTCCTGCTGGGCGGGGGAGCCGAACAGTGCGAGGGTTCGAAGGGCCAGGCCGCCCTGCACCGCGAGGATCGTGCCGAGGGAGCCGTCGCCGCGGGAGATCTCCATGTTGACCAGCCCGGCGGCGAGCGGGGAGAGGCGCGTGAGCGACGGGTGGTCGATGCCGTCGACCACGAGGTCCAGCTCGCCCATGCGGCGGGCGGCGTCGAGGGGGTACTCGGCGCGGTCCCAGGCCTCGGCCATCTGCGGGGCGACCTCGTCGACGTACGCCTTGGCGCGGTCCCAGGCCTCGCGGTCGGCCGCGGGGATGTCGGTGAACACGGCGTAGTAGTCGCTGTCCTGCCGGCCGGTGACGTCGTACGACGAGACGCGCTCGCCGGGGAACGGGGAGGCTTCGATGCTCATGGGTGCTCCTTCGTGGACCTGAGTATCGTACTCCTCGATACTGGGTCCCACGAGCCCCGAGCCCGCCGCGGTATCAGTCGAGCCGGGAGCGCAGCCGCCGTGTGACCTCGGCGACGGGCATCGCCCGCGGGAACACCGCCACCACCACGTCGTCCGGGGCATCCGCGGCGGACCCGTCCGCGACGCCGTAGCGGCGCCGCACATCCGCGAGCGCCGACTGCAGGGTCGACAGCGGCACCTTCCTGCGGCCACGCAGCAGCTGGCGCAGCACGTGATTGTGCACCGCGGTGACGAGCGCCGCGAACCCGACCGCGTCGAGCGGATCGACGCCGGGGAGGGCGCCGCGCAGGTACTCGTCGAACAGTCGCTCGTAGCGGAACACCGTGATGATCTCCCGCTCGCGCAGCACCGGCACCTGGCGCACGATCTGGTAGCGGCGACGTGCCATCTCCGGGTCGCTGGAGAAGTGCGCGAACACCGATTCCGACGCCGCGCATACCGCCGCCCACGGGTCGTCGTGCCCCTCGGCGAGGAACTCCCTGAGCTGATCCAGCAGGACCTCGTGGTCGGCGAAGACCACATCCTCCTTGCCGCCGAACTGTCGGAAGAAGGTCGAGCGGGACACCCCCGCGGCCTTCGCGATCTGCTCGACGGAGGTCTGGTCGAAGCCCTGGGTCCGGAAGAGCTCGAGGGCGGCGGCGACGACGGCGTCGCGCGATTCGGGGAAGTCTCGCATGACGAAATCCTAGGTCCTCGTCGACCGGCCGCCACGGTCATCGCCGCCCGCCCCGCGCTCCGGAGCGGTCAGGCCGAGGTAGTAGGCTGGGGGACTGGTCGATGTCTCGACATCGAGAGAATCACCAGACCAACAGCAGCCCAGTGAAGGAACCACAGTGGATCTGTACGAGTACCAGGCACGAGACGTTTTCGAGAAGTACGGAGTGCCGGTCCTCGCCGGCATCGTCGCCGACACCCCCGAGGAGGTGAAGGCGGCCGCCGAGAAGATCGGCGGTGTGGTGGTCGTCAAGGCCCAGGTCAAGACCGGTGGCCGCGGCAAGGCCGGCGGTGTCAAGGTCGCCAAGACCCCCGATGAGGCGTACGAGGCCGCGAAGGCGATCCTCGGCCTCGACATCAAGGGCCACGTCGTCAAGCGCGTCATGGTCGCGCAGGGCGCTCGCATCGCCGAGGAGTTCTACTTCTCCGTGCTGCTGGACCGTGCGAACCGCTCCTACCTGAGCCTCTGCTCGGTCGAGGGCGGCATGGAGATCGAGGAGCTCGCGGTCGAGCGCCCCGAGGCCCTCGCCCGCGTCGAGGTCAACCCGCTCACGGGCATCGACAAGGACAAGGCGGTCGAGATCGCCCGCGCCGCGAACTTCCCGGAGGACCTCGTCGAGAAGGTCGCCGACGTGTTCGTGAAGCTCTACGACGTCTACAAGGGCGAGGACGCGACGCTGGTCGAGGTCAACCCGCTCGTCCGCACCGAGGAGGGCGACATCATCGCCCTCGACGGCAAGGTCACGCTCGACGACAACGCGTCGGAGATCCGCCACCCCGAGCACGAGGCGCTCGAGGACAAGGACGCCGCCGACCCGCTCGAGGCCAAGGCCAAGCAGAGCGGCCTGAACTACGTCAAGCTCGACGGCGAGGTCGGCATCATCGGCAACGGCGCGGGTCTGGTCATGTCCACGCTCGACGTCGTGGCCTACGCGGGTGAGAACCACAACGGCGTCAAGCCGGCCAACTTCCTCGACATCGGCGGCGGCGCCTCGGCCGAGGTCATGGCGGCGGGCCTCGACGTCATCCTCGGCGACCCGCAGGTCAAGAGCGTGTTCGTCAACGTGTTCGGTGGCATCACGGCGTGCGACGCCGTGGCCAACGGCATCAAGGGGGCACTGGAGACCCTCGGCGACACGGCCTCGAAGCCGCTCGTCGTCCGTCTCGACGGCAACCGCGTCGAGGAGGGCCGCGCGATCCTCGCGGAGTACGCGCACCCGCTCGTGACCCTGGCCGCAACCATGGACGAGGGCGCCGACAAGGCCGCCGAGCTCGCCAACGCCTGAGACTGAAGGACGAGAGAAATGTCGATCTACCTCAACAAGGACTCCAAGGTCATCGTCCAGGGCATCACCGGCGGCGAGGGCACCAAGCACACCGCGCTCATGCTCAAGGCCGGCACCCAGGTCGTCGGCGGCGTCAACGCCCGCAAGGCCGGCACCACGGTCTCGCACACGGACAAGGACGGCAACGCCGTCGAGCTCCCCGTCTTCGGCTCGGTCGCCGAGGCCATGAAGGAGACCGGCGCCGACGTGTCGATCGCCTTCGTCCCCGGCGCCTTCACGAAGGACGCGATGATCGAGGCCATCGACGCCGAGATCCCGCTGCTCGTCGTCATCACCGAGGGCGTTCCCGTGGGCGACTCGGCCGAGGCCTGGGCCTACGCGCAGAGCAAGGGCAACAAGACCCGCATCATCGGCCCGAACTGCCCGGGCATCATCACGCCCGGTGAGGCGCTCGTCGGCATCACGCCCGCAAACATCACCGGCAAGGGCCCGATCGGTCTCGTGTCGAAGTCGGGCACCCTGACCTACCAGATGATGTTCGAACTGCGCGACCTGGGCTTCTCCACCGCCATCGGCATCGGCGGCGACCCGGTCATCGGCACCACGCACATCGACGCGCTCGCCGCGTTCGAGGCCGACCCCGAGACCAAGGCGATCGTGATGATCGGCGAGATCGGCGGCGACGCCGAGGAGCGCGCGGCGGAGTACATCAAGGCGAACGTCACGAAGCCGGTCGTCGGTTACGTTGCGGGCTTCACGGCTCCCGAGGGCAAGACCATGGGTCACGCCGGTGCGATCGTCTCCGGCTCTGCCGGTACCGCGCAGGCGAAGAAGGAGGCCCTCGAGGCCGCGGGCGTGAAGGTCGGCAAGACGCCGTCCGAGACCGCCGCGCTGATGCGCGAGATCATCGAGGCGCTGTAAGGCGTACACTGGTAGCGAAGGCCCCGGGCTCCACCCCGGGGCCTTCGTCGTGTCCGGGGCATCGTCATGTCCGGGGCATCGTCGTGCCCAGGCCCTCGTCGCGTCCGGGCTCAGTGCGCCGACGTCACGGCGTCGAGCAGGCGGTCGAGTGCGCGGTGTGCCTGCCGTCGCGCCGCGGTGTCGTCGGGGCGGGCGGCCAGCCACAGGGCGAGCTCGTTCATGGCGCCGGACAGCGCGGCGGTGAGGGCGTCGACCTGTGCGGACGGGACCCCGGCCTCGCGCAGTCCCGCACGCAGCTCCTGCTCCGGCCCCTCGGCGTCGAGGCGACGCCACTGCTGCCAGCCGAGCACGGCGGGGCCGTCGACGAGCAGCACGCGCGCGGCGGTTCCCGCGGTGATGGCGTCGAGGAAGGCGTGACTGCCGTCGCGGAGCGCGGCGGGGCCGGGGGTGTCGCGCGTGGCGGTCGCGATGGCGGCGGCGACCCGCTCCTGCGCGGCGGCGGCGACGGCCGCGAACAGTCCGGGCTTCGAGTCGTAGTGGTGGTACACGGCGCCGCGTGTCACGCCCGCGGCCCGGGCGATGTCGTCGACCGAAGCCGCCGCGTATCCGTGTTCGGCGAAGTGCGCGGTGGCGGTGTCGAGGATGCGGCGGGCCGTGGCGGCGGCGTCGGCGGCGGAGGCGCGGGGCATGCGGGTTCCTTTACGTACGTGTTGTATGTATTCTAGCCGGACGAATACAAACAGGCAGTATGTAAAGGAGTGACGATGGAGATCACCAGCTTCTACCCGGTGCTGATGGTGGACGACGTGTCCGCGGCCGCGCGGTTCTATCGCGAGGAGCTCGGATTCGACACGACGTTCGAGGCCGACTGGTACGTGAGCCTGCGCTTCGACGGGGGAGAGCTCGCGATCCTCGACCGCACGCACGAGACCATCCCGGAGGGCCTCCGCGCACCGGTCACCGGACTGCTGCTGAACGTCGAGGTGCCAGACGCCGCCGCCGAGCACGCCCGGCTGGTGGGGGAGCGCGGACTGACCGAACGGCTGGCCCTGCGCGATGAGGACTTCGGTCAGCGGCACTTCATCGTCGAGGCTCCCGGCGGGGTGCTGATCGACGTGATCGAGCCGATCGAGCCGTCCGCCGAGTTCGCCGCCGCCTACGCCTGAGGCCCAGGGAAACCACGGAGGGGCGGGTGCCGCAGAACCCGCCCCTCCGTGGATCCGCTCGTCAGATCCCGACGCCGAACAGCGCCTCGATGGGTCCGCGTGCGAAGAAGATCAGGAAGCCGGCACCGACCACCCACAGCAGCGGGCTGATGGTCTTCGCCCGGCCGGAGAACGCGTGGATGAGCACCCAGCTCACGAAGCCCGCGCCGATGCCGTTCGCGATCGAGTACGTCAGCGGCATCACGGAGACCGTGAGGAACACCGGCAGCAGCACGCGGAAGTCGCCGAAGTCGATGTGCCGGATCTGCGCCATCATCATGGCACCGACGATGATCAGGGCCGCCGCGGCGATCTCGGTCGGGACGATCGAGGTGAGCGGGGTCAGGAACATCGCGATCAGGAACACCACGCCGGTCACGACGTTGGCCAGGCCCGTGCGGGCACCCTCGCCGATCCCCGCGCCCGACTCGATGAACACCGTGCTCGACGACGACGAGGTCGCGCCACCCGCGATCGCACCGACGCCCTCGACCACCAGCGCCGACTTGATGCGCGGGAAGTCGCCGTTGTCGTCGGCCAGGTTCGCCTCCTTCGCGAGACCCGTCATGGTGCCCATCGCGTCGAAGAAGTTCGTGAAGAGCAGGGTGAAGACGATCATCACGAGCGCGACGAGGCTGACCTTGCCGAGGTCGAACGAGAAGTCCACCGCGCCGATCAGGCTCAGGTCGGGCACGCCCACGGGGGAGCCGTTCAGCGCGGGAACCGTCAGACCCCAGCCGCCCGGGTTGATCACGTTGCCCTCGTCGTCGAAGCCGCGGGCGCCGATGTGCCAGACGGCCTCGACGATCACGGCGAGCACGGTGCCGCCGATCAGGCCGATCAGCATGCCGCCCTTGATGCGCAGCGCGACGAGGATGCCCGTCAGCAGCAGCGTGATCACGAACAGCAGGCTCGGCACGGTCGCGACGGAGCCGTTGACCCCGAGCCCGACGGGCGGCGAGGAGGCACCGGTCGCGGTGACGAAGCCGGAGTTGACGAAGCCGATGAACGCGATGAACAGGCCGATGCCGACCGTGATCGCGATCTTGAGCTGGAACGGCACCGCGTCGAAGATCGCCTTGCGCAGTCCGGTGGCGGCGAGCAGCACGATCACGACGCCGTTGATCATCACCAGCGCCATGGCCTCGGGCCAGGTCACCTGGCCGACCACGGAGAACGCGACGAACGCGTTGATGCCGAGTCCGGCGGCGAAGCCGAACGGCAGACGCGTGACGAGCCCGAACAGGATCGTCATGACGCCGGCGGTCAGGGCGGTCGCGGCACCGACCGCGTTGAAGTCCAGCATGTTCCCGGCGACGTCGGGTTTGCCGGACAGGATGATCGGGTTGAGGATCACGATGTAGGCCATCGTGACGAACGTCACCAGGCCCCCTCGGATCTCGGTGCCGATCGTCGATCCGCGCTTGCTGATCTCGAAGAAGCGGTCCAGGGCGCCGGTGGGCTCGGCGGTCGCCGGGGCGGGCGGGGCAGTTGTCATCGGGTAACCTCCGGAGAAACGCTACCGTGTCGCCCGCCCCGCGCGCGCCCCGAGGAGCCGCACGGCAACTCGTCGTAGTCTCGAATCGCTATGCAACGCCTCCTCGTCGCGCTCCTCGCCGCCTTCGACGCCGCCATCGCGGCCGCGGTCGGACTGGCCGTGCTCCTGGCGCCGCTGACGCTGCTGTGGACGGTCGCGTTCGGCGTCACGGCCGACTGGGGTGCGCTCTGGCCCCTCACGGGCACGCTCTGGCAGTTCGGGCACGGCGTCCCGCTCGAGGTCACGATCCCCGACGAGCTCCTCGTCACGCTGGGCATCCCCGCGCAAGCCGCATCGTTCGCGGTGTCGATCACGCCCCTGCTGCTGCTGTTCTTCACGCTCCTGTTCGCCGCGCGCTCCGGAGCGCGCGCCGCCCACGCGGGGGCGTGGCTGCTGGGTGCCCTGTCCGGCTCCGCCGTGTTCGCCGCGATCTCCACACTGGTCGCGCTGACGGCACGGCTCGATGCGGTGCGCACGCCGCTGCCGCTCGCGATCCTGCTGCCCGCCGCCGTCTATCTGGTGGGCGCCGTCTGCGGCGCCGTCCGGGTGGCCTGGGACGACGGCGACGGCGGCCTCCTCGACCGCCTGCACGACCGCCTCGACGCGCGGGAGGACTGGGCTCCCGTGCCCGCGGCGATCGTCCGGGGTGCGGCCTTCGCCCTGGTCGGCGTGACCGGAGCGGCGGCGCTCGCCGTGGCCCTGTCGGTGCTGACCCGCGGCGGTGACGTGGTCGCGCTGTTCCAGGGTGCGCGCGTCGACGCGCTCGGCGCCACCGTGCTCACGCTCGCGCAGCTGGCGTATCTGCCCACCCTGATCGTGTGGGCGGCGGCGTGGCTCGCCGGTCCCGGCTTCGCGGTCGGCGCCGGCACCGCGGTGTCGCCCGCCGGCACCCAGCTCGGCGTGGTCCCCGGCATCCCCGTGTTCGGGCTGCTGCCGGAGAACACCTCCATGTGGATGCTGATCGTGGTGCTCGTCCCCGTCGCGGCCGGCGCGTTCGCGGGCTGGGCCGTGCGCTCCCGGCTCGTCTGGGAGGGCACACCGCTCGGGCTGCTGCAGCGCGCCGTCATCGCGGTGGGCATCGCCGCGGTGACGGCGGGAGTCGCGGGGCTCGCGGCCGAGCTCGCGAACGGGTCGATGGGGCCGGGGCGCCTGGGCGTCGTCGGTCCCGCCGTGCTGCCCTTCGCCCTCGCGCTCGGCGCCGAGGTGCTGGTGGGCGCGGCGATCCTGCTGCTCGCACCGCGCAACCGGGAGGAACTCGCGGAGGAGCGCACCGACCGCTGGCTCGCCGAGATGACCGAGGCCGAGCGCGACCGCGGTCCGCTTCCCGCCGAGCCGACCGCGTGGCCGTCCCTGCCCGACGACACCGCGCCACTCGGCGACCTGCGCGTCCCGCCGCTGCCCGACGGCGACGACCGCGATCGGCGCAGCTGAGTCCCGCCGCCCGCGCCCGAGGCCGCACGGGGCGGTCCCCGCGCGCCGGTAGACTGGGCGCGTGCTCACGGTCGCCGTTCTCATCTCGGGCGCCGGCTCGAACCTTCGCGCCCTCCTCGAGGCCGCTCGTCACCCCGATTTCCCGGCCAGGGTGGTCGTCGTCGGCGCGGATCGCGAAGCAGAGGGGCTGGCGCACGCCGAGGAGTTCGGCATCCCCAGCTTCACCGTCCCGTGGCACGAGCACGAGAGCCGCGAGGCCTGGGGCGAGGAGCTCGGCAGGCAGCTGGCGGTGTGGAACCCCGACCTGGTGGTCCTCAGTGGCCTCATGCGTCTGCTGCCCGCGTCGCTGGTCGCCGCGTACACCCCGCGGATCATCAACACGCACCCTGCGTACCTCCCGGAGTTCCCCGGCGCACACGGAGTGCGCGACGCCCTCGCGGCCGGGGTGCGCGAGACCGGGGCGAGCGTGATCGTGGTCGACGACGGCGTGGACACCGGGCCGATCCTGGCGCAGGAGCGCGTCCCGATCCGCGCCGACGACACCGAGCACACCCTGCACGAGCGCATCAAGCCCGTCGAGCGCCGCCTGCTCATCGACGTCGTCCGTCGCATCGCGACCGGCGATCTCGTCCTGACCTGAACCCCCGAACCCCCGCACGCCCCCGCACGAAGGAGCCCATCATGGCCGGCCCCCGCCACGACCCCACGCTCTACCGCGATCGCGACACCGTGCCGATCCGGCGCGCCCTCGTCTCGGTCAGCGACAAGACCGATCTGCTCGTGCTCGCCGCGGCCCTCGCCGACGCCGGGGTCGAGATCGTGTCGACCGGCTCGACCGCCTCGACCATCCGCGACGCCGGCTTCGAGGTCACCGACGTGGCCGCGGTCACGGGCGTGGCCGAGATGCTCGACGGCCGCGTGAAGACGCTGCACCCCAAGGTGCACGGCGGCCTGCTCGCCGACCTGCGCCTCGAGGATCACGAGCGCCAGCTCGCGGAGCTCGACATCGCCCCGTTCGAGCTGGTGGTGGTGAACCTGTACCCGTTCGTGGAGACCGTGGCCTCCGGCGCCGTGGGCGACGACGTCGTGGAGCAGATCGACATCGGCGGGCCCGCCATGGTCCGCGCTGCGGCGAAGAACCACGCGAACGTCGCGATCGTGGTCTCGCCCGAGTCCTACCCGGCGATCGTGTCGGCCGTCGCCGACGGCGGCACCACGCTCGGCCAGCGCCGTGAGCTCGCCGCGCGCGCCTTCGCCCACACCGCCGCCTACGACACGGCCGTGGCGCAGTGGTTCGCCGAGGGCACGCTCACCGAGCCCGGCGATCTCCCCGCCCACCTCACGATCCAGGCCGAGCGCCTCGCGACCCTCCGCTACGGCGAGAACTCGCACCAGCGCGGGGCCATCTACACCCGCGCCGGCGGCCACGGCATCGCCCAGGCCACGCAGCTGCAGGGCAAGGAGATGTCGTACAACAACTACGTCGACGCGGATGCCGCGCTGCGCGCCGCGTACGACATGATCAAGCCCGCCGTCGCGATCATCAAGCACGCGAACCCGTGCGGGATCGCCACGACCGCGCCGAACGCGCTCGACCCGATCGCCAGCGCCCACCTGCGCGCACACGAGTGCGACCCGGTCTCGGCGTACGGCGGGGTCATCGCCGCGAACGGCACCGTCACGCTGAAGATGGCCGAGAACCTGAAGGACATCTTCACCGAGGTCATCGTCGCGCCGTCGTTCGAGCCCGCCGCGCTCGAGGTGTTCAAGGCCAAGAAGAACCTGCGTCTGCTGCAGCTGCCCGAAGACTGGCAGCAGGAGCGCATGGACGTGCGGCTGGTGTCGGGCGGGCTGCTGCTGCAGGACGCCGACCGCTTCCCCGACGACATCGTGTCGGTCGCGAAGGACTGGGAGCTGGTGTCGGGTGAGCGTCCGAGCGACGAGGAGATGGAGAATCTGATCTTCGCGTGGAAGGCCTGCCGCGCCGTGAAGTCGAACGCGATCGTGCTGGCGAAGGACAACGCCACGGTCGGCGTCGGCATGGGTCAGGTCAACCGCGTCGACTCGTGCCGCCTCGCGGTCGAGCGAGCGGGCGACAGGGCGGCCGGATCGGTCGCCGCCTCCGATGCCTTCTTCCCGTTCGCCGACGGTGCGCAGGTGCTCATCGACGCGGGGGTCACCGCGATCGTGCAGCCGGGTGGGTCGGTGCGCGACGAGGAGGTCGTCGACGCCGCGCGCAAGGCGGGCGTGACGATGTTCTTCACCGGGGAGCGTCACTTCTTCCACTGACCTCCGCGCATCCGCGTCCGGAACCCGCTCTCCTCGGGAGGGCGGGTTCCGTCGTCTCCGGGGCCTTCACTGTCGTGTCCGATTTCCGCCAGCCGTGGTCGGTGGTCGGTGGCAGAGTGGAGGACATGAGCCTCCCCGTGATCGACTTCGACGAGCGGTACCGCGCCATCAGTGCGCGCGACACCCGCTTCGACGGGCAGTTCGTGACCGCGGTCCGCTCGACCGGGATCTACTGCCGGCCGAGCTGCCCTGCCCGCACCCCGAAGCCGCAGAACGTCACGTTCTATCCCACGAGTGCGGCCGCGCACGAGGCCGGCTACCGCGCCTGCAAGCGCTGCCTGCCCGAGGCCGCACCGGGGTCGCCCGCGTGGGACGTGCGCGGAGACACGGCGGCGCGCGCCATGCGGCTGATCGCGACCGGGGTCGTGGAGCGCGAAGGCGTGCCGGGCCTCGCCGCCCGCCTGGGTTACTCCAGCCGGCACCTCACGCGGCTGCTGACGACCGAGCTCGGCGCCGGCCCGCTCGCGCTCGCCAGGGCGCACCGCGCGCACACGGCCCGCATGCTGCTCGTGGGCACGGACATGCCGGTGGCGGATGTGGCGTTCGCCGCGGGGTTCCAGAGCATCCGCCAGTGCAACGACACGATCCGCGAGGTGTTCGGCCTCACGCCGGGCGAGCTGCGGGCGCGGCGACGCACTCCGGCGTCCGACGTGCCGGGGGCGATCGACCTGGCCCTGCCGTACCGCGGCCCGTTCGACGCGGCCGGGGTGTTCGCGTGGATGGCGGCCAGGGCGGTCGCGGGGGTCGAGGAGGCGCGGTCCGACGCGTTCGCGCGCCACCTGCGCATGCCGGGCGGCCCCGCGTGGTTCGAGGTGCGGCAGGACGGCGAGCGGCTGCGGCTGCGGGCTCGCGTCGCACGCCTGAGCGACCTGGCGCCGCTGGTGTCGACCGCGCGGCGCCTGTTCGACCTCGACGCCGACCCCCTCGCGATCGACGAGGCCCTGGCCGCGCATCCGTCGCTGGCGGCCCTGGTCGCACGCACGCCGGGGATCCGGGTGCCCGGTGCCGCGGATCCGCACGAGATGCTGATCCGGGCGATGATCGGGCAGCAGATCACCGTCGTCGCCGCCCGCACCGCGCTCACCGCACTCACCGAGGCGCTGGGGGAGAGGACACCCGAGGGGCTGCTGTTCCCCACCATGACCGCGATCGCGGAGCACGGGGCCGAGGTGCTGCGGGGCCCCGCGGCCCGGATCCGCGCGGTCACGGGGGCCGCCGCGGCCCTCGCCGACGGCAGCCTCACGCTGACCGTGGGCGATGACGGCGCGGAGCAGCGCGCGGCCCTGCTGGCCATGCCGGGGATCGGACCCTGGACGGCGGACTACGTGCGGATGCGTGTGCTCGGCGACCCCGACATCCTGCTCCCCGGCGATGTCGCGCTGCGCGCGGGCGCGGCGGCGGTGGGGCTCCCCGGCGAGCCGAAGCCCCTGGTCGCCTGGGCCGAGCGCACGGCCCCCTGGCGGAGCTACCTCAGCGCGCACCTGTGGCGTGCGGCACCCCAGCGCCCCGCGGGGCCGCGGTCGCCTGCCGCCCGCGCGGCCGCGACCGACGACGAGACCCAGACGAAGGAGACGCCATGACCGCCCTGATCCAGACCATCGACACCCCGGACGGCCCGTTCACGATCCTGGCCGACGCCGAGCAGCGCGTCCTCGCCTCCGGGTGGACCGACGACGTGGAGGCGATCCTCGGTCGCCTCTCCGCCGCCGCCCGTCCGGAGGAGCTGCGCGACGCCGAGACCGACGCGGCGGCTGCCGCCCTGGCCTATTACGCCGGTGACGTGTCGGCGATCGACGCCGTCGCGGTGAAGCAGACCGGAACCGCCCTCCAGCGCGCGGGGTGGGATGCGCTGCGCGGCATCGAGCCGGGTCGGCCGCTCACCTACACGGGCTTCGCCGCGCGCCTCGGCAATCCGAACGCGGTGCGCGCGGCGGCGTCGATCTGCGCCCGCAACGCCCCGGCCCTGTTCGTCCCGTGCCATCGGGTGCTGCGCACCGACGGCTCGCTGGGCGGCTTCGCGTGGGGTCTCGCCGTGAAGCAGAGCCTCCTGGCCCGTGAGAGCGCCGCGCGCTGAGCCGTCCGAAGCCCCGCCCCGTCTCCGCGCGGGACGGGGCTTTCGGCTGCCGCGGGAATTCCTCTTGCGCCCAGCTGGTTCACAGCAATAGGCTGATGGGCTGTCGCGCCAACCGGACGACCTCGCCGAGCCCATGAGGAGGACACCATGACCACGATCGCCGCCGCGCAGATCGCCACTCTCGGCTCGACCCCGGTGCGCCCGCTCTCCTAGAGCCGCCGCCCCCGTTCTGCACCGGATGCCGGGCTCCAGGAGCCCGCTCTCGCATCCGTCCCTCTTCCTCTTCGTTTCGCCTCGACTCCTCTGAGAGACATGTCTTCCTCGTCTTCCGCGCACAATCCGTCGTCCACCCTGTCCACCCCCGCCGCGCTGTGGCGGCTCAAGCCCTTCGTGAAGCCGGTCGTCTGGCGTCTCGCCGGAGGGGCCGCGAGCGCGCTCGCCGCCGCTCTCATCGCGTTGATGATCCCGATCGTGCTCGAGCAGATCATCGGCGGACCGGTCCGCTCCGGTCACATCGATGCGATCGTGTGGGGCGCGGCCGCCGTGTTCGCCCTGGCGCTCGGCGAGGCGCTCATGGTGTGGCTCCGCCGTCAGTTCGTGCTGTTCCCCGCCACGCAGGTCGAGTACACGATGCGCACGGAGCTGTACTCGCGGCTGCAGACGCTGCCGGTCGCGTTCCATGACCGCTGGCAGTCGGGACAGCTGCTGAGCCGCATGATGCAGGACATCGGTCTCATCCGCCGCTGGCTCGCGTTCGGCCTCGTGCTGCTCGTGGTCAACGTGCTCACGATCATCATCGGCTCGGTGCTGCTGTTCCGCTGGCACTGGCTGCTGGGCACGATCTTCCTGGTGACCGCGATCCCGCTGTGGATCCGCGGCTACCTGTTCGAGAAGCGCTACGGCGCCCTCACCCGCCGCAGTCAGGACCAGGCGGGCGACCTCGCCACGAGCGTCGAGGAGAGCGTGCACGGCATCCGCGTGCTGAAGGCGTTCGGCCGCGGCAAGCACGCCCTGCGTCGCTTCAGCCGTCAGGCGGAGACGCTGCGCGAGACCGAGATGAGCAAGGCCGGCGCGATCGCGTCCATCTGGTTCTGGCTCGACCTGATGCCGCAGATCGCGTTCGGCCTGAGCCTGATGTCGGGTATCTGGCTGATCTCGCAGGGTGCGATCACCGAGGCGGAGCTGTTCGCCTTCTTCGCGATGGCGGTGGTGCTGCGCTGGCCCATCGAGTCGATCGGCTTCCTGTTCTCGTTCATGCTCGACGCCCGCACGGCGACCGACCGCGTGTTCGAGATCTTCTCCGAGACCAACACCATCACGGACCCGGAGCACCCGGTGCACATCGACGAGCCGCGGGGCGAGCTCGCGTTCGAGAGCGCGCACTTCCGCTACCAGGACGCGGGTGCCGAGGAGCGCGACCTGCTCGACGGCATCGACCTCGTGCTGCGGCCCGGCGAGACCATGGCGCTCGTCGGTCTGACCGGAAGCGGCAAGACCACGCTCACGACGCTCCCCACGCGGCTGTACGACGTGACGGGCGGACGGGTCACTCTCGACGGCGTCGATGTGCGCGACCTGCCGCTCGCGGAGCTGCGTCGGCACATCGCGATGGCGTTCGAGGACGCGACGCTGTTCTCGGCGTCGGTGCGCGAGAACGTGCTGCTCGGACGCGCCGACCTCGACATGCACAGCGACGAGGGGGAGCGTGTGCTGCGCGAGGCCCTCGACGTCGCCCAGGCGTCGTTCGTCGACACGCTGCCGGAGGGGGTCGAGACGGTGATCGGCGAGGAGGGCCTGAGCCTGTCCGGCGGGCAGCGGCAGCGTCTGGCGCTCGCGCGTGCCGTCGCCGCCGCGCCCAAGGTCCTCGTGCTCGACGACCCGCTGTCGGCGCTCGACGTCGACACCGAGGCCCTGGTGGAGGAGGCCCTGCGGCACGTGCTGGCCGAGACCACGGCGCTGATCGTGGCGCACCGCCCGTCGACGGTCGCCCTGGCCGATCGGGTCGCGCTGCTGGAGGCCGGCAGGGTCACCGCGGTCGGCACGCACGCGGAGCTTCTGAAGACCAGCCGCCACTACCGTCACGTCATCTCGAGCCTGGAGGCCGAGGAGGCGGCGCGCACCGGCGCGATCCCGGTCATCCGCGACACCGAGGCGGAGATCCACGATGCGGTGCAGGACGGCCTCCGGGAGGACGCCGCCGACGACGATCTGATGAGCGAGAAGGAGGTGCAGCGATGAGCTCCACCCTCACCGGCACCCAGGACGAGGACCGTTCCCGCCTGACCCGCGAGGAGAGCAGGGCGATCCGCAAGCGGTCGCTGCGCCTGCTCGGCTCGCTCGTGCGGCCGCTCAAGCCGCAGATCGTGCTCGCCGCGGTGGTGCTCGTGATCTCGACGGCGCTGCAGGTCGCCGGTCCGATCCTGATCAGCATCGGGCTCGACCGTGCACTGCCGGCCGTGATCGAGAACACCGACTGGATGCCGACGTTCGTGGTGGGCGGGATCTACCTGCTGGCCGGTGCGCTCGCGGCCGCCCTGATCGCCTGGTACGTGATCATCGCGGCGAAGCTGACGCAGGCGATCCTGCTCGATCTGCGCAAGCGCATCTTCCTGCACACCCAGCGGCTGAGCCTGGAGTTCCACGAGTCGTACACCTCGGGGCGCATCATCTCGCGACAGACGAGCGACCTCGACTCGATCAGGGAGCTGCTGGACGGCGGCCTGAACGAGCTCGTGTCCGGCGTGCTGTTCGGGCTGTTCACCTTCATCGCGCTGTGCGTGTGGGACTGGCAGTCCGGCCTCATCCTCGCGCTGGGCGGGGTGCCGCTGTTCTTCCTGATGCGCTGGTTCTACTCGCGCTCGCAGCTGGTGTACCGCGAGTCGCGCGTGATCAGCGCCAAGGTCATCGTGCAGTTCGTGGAGACCATGACCGGCATCCGCGCGGTGAAGGCGTTCCGCAAGGAGCCGCGCAACGACGAGGCGTTCCAGCAGGTCGCCGGCGACTACCGCGACGTGAACCGCCGCTCGATGCTGCTGTTCGGCACGTTCGAGCCGGGGCTCATGGGCGTCGCGGCTCTGGTGCTCGGGATCGTCGTGCTGTGGGGCGGCATCCGGGTGTCGACGGGGGCCCTCACGGTCGGCGTGCTGCTGTCCGCCGTGCTGTATGTGCGCAACTTCTTCGCGCCGATGCAGGAGATCGCGATGTTCCTGAACTCCTACCAGTCCGCGACCGCGGCGCTGGAGAAGGTGTCCGGCGTGCTCGAGGAGGTGCCGACGGTGCCCGACCCCGAGAAGCCGGTGGACCTGTGGGAGTCGCGCGGACACGTCGAGTTCGACGAGGTCACGTTCGGGTACAACGGCGAGAAGACGATCCTCCCGAACTTCTCGCTCGACATCCCGGCCGGGCAGACGATCGCCCTCGTGGGGACGACCGGTGCGGGCAAGTCGACGCTGGCCAAGCTCATCTCGCGCTTCTACGACCCCTCGGAGGGTCGGGTGACCCTCGACGGCGTCGACCTGCGCTCGCTGCACCCGAAGGACCTTCGTCGTGCGATCGTGATGGTCACGCAGGAGGCGTACCTGTTCAGCGGGACGGTCGCGGACAACATCGCCCTGGGCAAGCCGGACGCCTCGCTCGACGAGATCAAGGCCGCCGCCCGCGCGGTGGGCGCCGACGGCTTCATCTCGGCGCTGCCCGACGGCTACAACACCGACGTGAACAAGCGCGGTGGGCGCGTCTCGGCGGGGCAGCGACAGCTGATCTCGTTCGCGCGCGCCTTCCTCGCCGACCCGGCGGTGCTCATCCTCGACGAGGCCACCGCCTCGCTCGACATCCCTTCCGAGCGGCTGATCCAGGACGCGCTGCAGACGCTGCTCGCTGACCGGACGGCGATCATCATCGCGCACCGGCTGTCGACGGTCGCGATCGCCGACCGGGTGCTCGTGATGGAGCACGGCCGCATCATCGAGGACGACACCCCGGAGGCGCTCATCGGCGGCTCCGGCAAGTTCGCGCAGCTGCACGCCGCGTGGCAGGAGACGCTCGTCTGACGGCGTCCGCGTGCGCGGAGGGCCCGGTCTCCCCGTGGAGGCCGGGCCCTCGGCGCATCGCCGCCGTCGGTACGGGTCGGTAGCATCGAGGTATGGACCCCGTGCTGCTCCTCGCCGAGTGGTGGTGGATCGCGCCGACCGCCGCCGCCGGCGCGACCGCTGGTGCGATCGGGCTGCGCCGCCGCAGCACACGGAGCGGGCGGCGGCTCGAGTACGACGCGGCCCGACATGATCTGCGGATCGCGCAGCAGACGGCGGTCGCTCGGCGCACGACGCTGAAGATCGCGCGCGCCGATCTCGCGAGGGTCACGGCGGAGCGCGCCGCGCAGCGGGCCACGGCCGAGCAGGTCGCGGGGGCGCGACGGATGCTGCGGGAGCGGGAGCGCGACGCACGCGCGGCGTCGGCGGAGGTGCGGGCTCGGCGGGTGCGGGTGAACGCGGCCCGTGCGGCGATCCCGGCCGGCTCGGCGCCGCGGCCGCTGGAGCGGCTGTACGCCGAGCACGACGCGGTCACGGCCCGGTGGATGCGGTACGAGACCGACCCTGCGCTGCAGATCGCGTATCCGGCGATGACCGACGTCAAGCGCCCGGAGACCGCGGCGTACCTGCGTGCCGCGGGCACGGCGGTGGAGGCGCGCCGCGGCACCACGGGGCGGATCACGGCGGCGGAGTTCGCCGCCTACCGCGACGCGGTCGCGGAGCTGGAGCGCGCGTTCGAGGCGGCGGAGCATGCGGCCAGGGTGCACGCGGGGGAGGCGCCGACCACTCCCGCGTGGCAGGACGCCGCGCACGACATGGTGAACCGCTCGGTCGAGGCGATCGACCGCGCCGCGGGAGCCGCCGCCTCGGCACTGGCCGCGTGGAGCAGCCGCCGCAGCCGCCCCCGGTCGGACGACGACGCCTGATCAGCCCGCACCGGGTCGACGCCCGGCTCGGTACTCGCGCGTGATCAGCGGGGAGAGCCGCACCAGCAGCTCTTCACCGACCGTGCCGATGAGTTCGGCCAGGCTCGTCGCGTCGAGCTCCCCGCGGGCGCCCGGCCCCCACACGGCCACCTCCTCGCCGATCGCCGCCCGCGGCCAGGGGCGCACCACGCTCTCGGTCGGCCCGATCCGCAGCACGCGTCTGGCGCCGGCGGCCGTCCCGACCTCGAAGCAGCCGGCGAGGGTCGAGGGGAGGCCGTCGAGACTGCCGATCCCGATCGTGACGGCCTCGGCGTCCACGCGGATCACCGGGGCGAGCAGCGTGGAGGCGAGGGCGATGTCGTCCGGCGGCGGCGCCCCCACCGACCGGATCCCGTACGCGAAGGCTCCGAAGCGCACCAGGTCGAAGCGGAACTCGGAGCGGGCGGCCCCCGCGGCGCTGGCAGCCAGATGCCGCACGGTCGGCGTGAGGCCCAGCGCCTCCGCCCGCTGCACCGCCTCCCGGAACGCGGCTCGCGCCAGGTCGTCGTCGCGGTCGCTCACCTCGGCGATGTGGCTCCAGATGCCCTCGACCCTGATCGCTCCCGCGGCCTCCAGCTCCGCCGCCCGCCGGACCACCTCGGTCCACTGCTCGGGGCGGATCCCGCTGCGATGCAGACCCGTGTCGATCTTGAGGTGCACGGGCTGTGGGCGACGCTGATTCACCTCGACGATGCGTTCCAGGTAGTCGGCGTCACCCACCCCGAGGGTGACGCCCGCGCGCACCGCCGCCGCGATCTCGCTCCGGGTCATGGTCACCCACGCGAAGACCCGCGCGTCGGGGCCGGCGGCGGCGCGCGCGCGCACCGCGGTGGCGCTGTCGAACGCCCCGAACCAGCGCACCCCTTCGGCGGCCGCAGCCGTGACGACCCGTTCGAGCCCGTGTCCGTACGCGTCGCACTTCACGATCATCATGACCTCGGCGGGCGCGCTCCGGCGCTGCAGTTCGCGGATGTTGGCGCGCAGTCGGCGCAGATCCACGACCAGTCGGGGGAGGGTCATGGTGTCTCCTCTCGCGCGGCGCGCAGCCCGAGCGCGCACACGAGCTCGGCGGCCGTCCAGCCGGTGATGCGGGTCCAGTCGGCCAGTGCGTGCCGCGCGGGACCGGGCCCGCCGAAGTACACGACCTCCTCACCGTGCCGGATCGGCGCGTGACCGATGTCGACGACGCACACGTCCATCGCCACCCGTCCGATGATCGGGAACAGCCGGCCGCGGATCTCGACGTCGGCCTCGTTCCCGAGCGCCCGGGGGATGCCGTGGCCGAACCCGCCGGTCACGAGCGCCACACGGGTGTCGGTGCCCGCATGGTGCGTGTGGTTGTACGACACCCCTTCGCCCGCCCGCAGCTCCTTGGTGGAGAGGACGCGCCCGGCGACGCGCATCACGGGCTCCGTGTCCGCACCGGGCCAGCCGAACAGGCGCGCGGAATCGATCGTCGCTGGCTCGTCGCACGGGGTCAGGCCCGACCGGGCCGCGCTGCGCCCGGCCGAGGCGTCGAAGATCGCGTGGCGGATACCGGCGTCGTGCGCGATCCCCGCCACCCAGGTCAGGCCGTGTCCCCACGCGTCCCGGCGCAGGTCGATCACCGGGACGCCGATGCTCGCCGCTGCCTGACGGTGCGCGTTCGAGGCGAGCGCGGCGCGGGAGAGGCGGGCACGGATCAGGGCGTTCAGAATCCCATCGCCTTCTGGAACCGGGGCCGGTGGCCGGTGCGGATGCCGAGCACGCTCGGCTTCACCTCGTACACTCCCGTGCCCCAGTTCCCCTCGATGATCACGGGACCCGTCGGGGTGACCGCCACGTCCCATCCGACGTACTGCACCTGCGGCACGCGGCGGGCAGCCCGGTCGATCAGCGCGATCACCTCGTCGTACAGCGGTAACTGGAAATCGGCGATCCGGTAGCCCGTGTCGGGATGGAATCGGTGGACGTTGCCGTGCGAGTCGTAGCCGTCGCCGAGGGCGCGCCCGGTGTCCGCGTCGAGCATGGTGTAGAAGCCGCCCCAGTCCATCTGGTCGGCGGCCTGGCCGCGACCGAACTTCTGGGCGATGGACAGGATATGCGTCCGATGGCCGTCGAAGAACGCCGTGATGCGCGTGGAGTTGACGGTCCCCGGGCACACCGCCGACAGCGCGTCGTGCTGCACGATGTTCTCCTCGACGAGCAGCTCGCCGTTCTCCATCAGCCGGTGGTGGAACGCGTCCCAGTCGGAGACGTCTGCGCCGTGGTACCGGTGGATCGCATGGCCGGAGCGCCCGAGCTGCTGCTTGGTGATCAGCGTCTGGTGCCGGTCCGCGAACGAGCGCAGAGCGTCCGCATTGTCGTTGTCCAGCAGCATCCACTCCCGCCCCAACAGATCAGAGAACACGCGCACGAACTCCCACTTGTCGTGGAAGATGTGCCGGTAGTCGGCGTGGTCGAACAGGTAGGACAGCCGATTCGACAGCGGATGCGTCATCATGGTGCGGCGCTCCGCCGCCGTGAGCATCGCGAAGTCGTAGTCGACGTAGTCCTGGAAGCCGACCTGGTGGAAGGCCGCCTCCCTGAGCATGTCGACGAGCACCGCAACCGTGCGCTGATCATGGTGCGCCGCCACCGCACGCGCACGGCGCATCAACGAACCCACGTCGATGCGCCGTGCGCGACCCAGCAGATAGCGGAGGCGGATCACGCCGGCGTGAACGGTCGAGCTCACTGCCCGGCGGGGTCGTTCTCGACGACGCGGGGGCGACGGGTGCGGCGTCCGGCCGACGCGCCGGGGTCACCCGTGATGATGACGCGCTGGAGCCAGCGGTCGGTGCCGTCGTAGCGCGGCTCGAAGCTGGTCCGGGCGTGGAGCACGCGACGGTTGTCGAACAGCAGCAGGTCGCCCGCCTTCAGATTCACGGCGATACGGGCGGCGTCCGCCGCGTCGTGGAAGCGCCGCAGCGCGGCGGCCGCCTCCTCGTCGCCCTCGACGGCGGCCGCGCAGTCCATGTCCACGCGCACGAAGCGCTCGCCGTCCTCGCCGTACAGGACCGGTCCACGGACCCCGTCCTCGGGGCGTCCCGTGCCGCCCGATGCCTTATCGATGCCGTGCAGGAATCGGGGCTCGCGCAGGATCCGCTCGTCTTCCGGGCTCAGGACCACGCGGTCGATCGGAGCGAGGGCCGTGTCGGCGTTCACATCGCCGCGCACGCACAGCAGGCCCACGTAGTGCGGGTGGGCGTCGTCGAACGCGTCCTCCGTGTGCCAGTCGAGCAAGCCGCGGCTGCCCGTGCCGACCGCGTCGTATTCGTGGCCCTTCACCGGCGCGACGTTCTGGATCTGGGCGCCGGCGTGCTGGCGCGCGAACGCGAAGATCTCCCCCGCGGTTCCGGCGAGGGCGAGCAGCGTGGCCTCCGTGACGGGGTCCCGGTCCTGATTCTGGAACTCGAGCTGCCACCCCTCCGGGGTGCGCCCCATCTGCTCCTGGTCCACGGTGAAGCCGGTGAAGAGGACGGCGCCGTCGGGGACGTCGGCGGCCGCGAAGCGTCGGATCACCGCGACGGTGTCGGGGTCCTCCGCGGCGAGTGCGGCGGTCGCCGACGCCAGCAGGTCGTCGAAGGCCGCGTCGTCGCGGTAGATGCCGCGGCGCCCCACGGCGAGGGCGGAAAGGGCGTCGAGTGCCGCGGGAGCGAGGGCGTGCGTGATCATCGCGTCGCTCCCGTCGTCTCGCTGGGCGCGCAGAGGCAGAGAGGCATGGTGAGCATGGGTATCGCTTTCTTCGAGGGGGGCCGCAGCTGCGGCACGACAACGATACCAACTAAGGGGTAACACGTTACTGAGGAGCGGCTGAGTCGCTACGGGAGGTGGCTCAGCCGGGGGCGACGGGGTCTCGATGGGGGAGGGGATTCGAGACCCCGCCGCCGGTCTCAGGGCTCGACGCGGATCTCGGCGATGACCTCGCCGTAGGCCGTCTCGCCGACCGGGGTGAAGCCGACGCGACGGAAGAAGGCCTCCGGCCCCTCCTCGCCCGCCTCGTAGATGACGTTGACGTGGTCGACGCCGCGGCGGCGGGCCTCCTCGATGAGGCTCTCGACCGCGAAGCGACCGACCCCGCGGCCCTGGTCGTCGGCGTCGACGTTGATGCGCCACAGCACGGAGCGGAAGTGCTCCTCGGGGGCCTCGTCGTCGAAGTTCGCGCTGACGAAGCCGACGACCTCGTTGCGGTCGAGGATGACGCGCTGCCACGACGTCTGCGGGTTGATCACGGTTGCCGCGATGCCGTATGACACCGGAGCGAGGAACTGCTCCTGTCCGGGCTTGAGCGACAGGTTGTTCACGGCGACGATCGTCGCAGCGGAGAGTTCGACCATGCGCAGTTCGGACATGCCCCCAGGCTAGCCCCTCCCGGCGGACTCGACACGTCCCGGCTGAACATTTTCGGACCGGGGGAGGCGGGCGCACACCGTCGGCGGGAGGCGTCCAGCGGGCGGGCGGGCGTCGAGCGCGCTCGGGGTATCTTGGTATCGAGACAAATCGCCCCGTGAACGGAGAACCTCCCGGTGACCGACGACGCCATCATCTACACGTACACCGACGAGGCACCGGCACTGGCCACCGCCTCGTTCCTGCCCATCATCCAGGCCTACACCGGCCAGGCAGGCATCGAGGTCGAGACGCGGGACATCTCCCTGGCCGGCCGTATCCTCGCCGCCTTCCCGCAGAAGCTCGCGCCGGAGCAGCAGGTCGGCGACGCGCTGGCCGAGCTGGGTGGCCTGGCCACTCTTCCCGAGGCCAACATCATCAAGCTGCCGAACATCTCGGCGTCGATCCCGCAGCTCAAGGCCGCCATAGCCGAGCTGCAGCAGCAGGGATACGACATCCCCGACTTCCCCGACGAGCCCACGTCGCTCGAGGAGAAGGACGTGCGGGCGCGGTACGACCGCATCAAGGGTTCCGCGGTGAACCCGGTGCTGCGCGAGGGCAACAGCGACCGCCGCGCCCCGCTGGCCGTGAAGAACTACGCCAAGAAGCACCCGCACCGCAACAAGCCGTTCGCGGAGGGGTCGAAGACTCGTGTGGCCACGCTCGGTCACGACGACTTCAAGCACAACGAGCGCTCGTGGGTCGCCGCCCACGACGACGTCCTCTCGTTCCGTCACACCGCGAAGGACGGCACCGTCACGGTCCTGAAGGAAGGCCTCAAGGTCCTCCCGCGCGAGATCATCGACGCCACCTTCCTGTCCGCGAAGGAGCTCGACGCCTTCCTCGCCGAGACGCTCGAGGCCGCCAAGGCGGACGACGTGCTGTACTCGGTGCACCTCAAGGCCACCATGATGAAGGTCAGCGACCCGATCATCTTCGGCCACGTCGTGAAGGCGTTCTTCAAGGACGTCTTCGACCAGTACGGCACGCAGCTGGCCGAGGCGGGCCTCAGCGCGAACGACGGCCTCGGCTCGATCCTCGCGGGGCTGGCCGACGTCGCGAACGGCGACGAGATCGCCGCCGCGTTCGACAAGGCCATCGCCGAGGGGCCGCGCCTGTCGTACGTGAACTCCGACAAGGGGATCACGAACCTCCACGTGCCGAGCGATGTCATCGTCGACGCGTCCATGCCCGCGCTGGTCCGCAACGGCGGGAAGCTGTGGGGCAAGGACGGCGAGGAGGCCGACACGATCGCCGTGATCCCCGACTCCTCCTACGCCAGCGTCTACCAGGCGGTCATCGACGACGTGATCGCGAACGGCCCGCTCGACCCGGCCACGATCGGCACCGTCCCGAACGTCGGGCTCATGGCGCAGGCGGCCGAGGAGTACGGCAGCCACGACAAGACCTTCGAGATCGCGGAGGACGGCATCGTCCAGGTGCTCGACAGCGAGGGCACCGTGCTCATCGAGCACGAGGTCGGCAAGGGCGACATCTGGCGCGCGACCCAGACGAAGCACATCCCGGTCATGGACTGGGTGAAGCTCGCGGTCTCTCGCGCCCGTGCGACCGGAGCGCCCGCCGTGTTCTGGCTCGACGCCAACCGCTCGCACGACGCGCAGATCATCGCGAAGGTGCACCAGGGTCTGGCGACGCTCGACACCAAGGGGCTCACGATCACGATCCTCGCGCCGGAGGAGGCGACGCGCTACACGCTCGCCCGCATGCGTCATGGCCTGGACACCATCTCGGTGACCGGCAACGTGCTGCGCGACTACCTGACCGACCTGTTCCCGATCCTCGAGGTCGGAACGAGCGCCAAGATGCTCTCGATCGTCCCGCTGCTCGCGGGCGGCGGGCTGTTCGAGACCGGCGCCGGCGGCTCCGCCCCGAAGCACGTGCAGCAGCTCGTCGAGGAGAACTACCTGCGCTGGGACTCGCTGGGCGAGTTCTTCGCGCTCGCGGCCTCGCTCGAGCACTTCGCCGACCGCACGGGCAACGAGAAGGCCCGCGTGCTCGCCGAGACGCTCGACGCCGCGACCGGTACCTTCCTGGAGGAAGACCGTTCGCCCGGTCGGGCGCTCGGCACGATCGACAACCGGGGCAGCCACTTCTACCTCGGCCTGTACTGGGCGCAGGAGCTGGCGAAGCAGACGAAGGACCCCGAGCTGGCCGCGGCATTCGCCCCGGTCGCCGAGAAGCTCGCCGCGAACGAGGAGGCCATCGTCTCCGAGCTCAACGCGGTGCAGGGCAAGCCGGCCGAGATCGGCGGCTACTACCGTCCGGACGAGAAGCTCGTGGCCGCTGTCATGCGCCCGTCCGCGACGCTGAACGAGATCGTCGACGCCCTGCGCTGAGATGACGAGAAGGGGGCGGATGCTGCGGCATCCGCCCCCTTCTCGTATCCGCCGGCCCGAGGTGCGTCAGTTGTGGACGGAGACCTCGAGGCCCACGGGCGACCAGTCGTAGACGTACTTCGCGAGGTCGATCGGCAGGTTCACGCAGCCGTGGCTCATGCGGTTGCCGAAGTTGTTGTGCCAGTACGTGCCGTGGAAGCCGATGTTCGTGGTGAACCAGGTGATCCACGGGACGTTCTCGGTGCAGTACGGGGCGCCGGGGTAGCAGCCCATGTCCTGCATGCGCGTGTGGGCGAAGACCTTGAAGTTGCCCGTCGGCGTCGGAGTGCCGGGCAGCCCGGTCGAGACGGCCCACGACTTCACGACCGCATTGTTCTCGTACAGCGTGGCCCGCTGCGAGCTCAGGTCGATGTCGATGCGACGGAACAGGTTGACCGTCTCGAACGGCGTCTCGGTGACGGTCAGCGCGAACACACCGTCGCCGGCGGCGAGCTGGGTCGCGAACTGCTCCGCGATCTGGGAGGTGTCACCCAGCGCGCGTCCGGTGACGCCCTCCTGCTCGGCGCGCAGCACGGTGCCGGCCGAGTCGACGATGACGGTCGCATTGACCGGGGCGCGGTCGACCGCGGCCGGAAGCGCGTCGACGGTCGCCTGGATCGCCTGCGGGTCGGCCTGGATGCGCAGCTGACCTTCGTCGTCCACGACGGTCAGCCAGGAGGCGGCCGTGGCGGGGTCGATCGGGACCGTGCGCTCCTCGCCGACGTAGAAGCCGATCGTGGCGAGCATGGTGTTGAGTTCGCTCGCCGTGGCGGTCGCGTCGGCGTCGCTCACGGAGGGAAGGGCCTCGGCGGGGCCGCCCGGATACTCGAAGGAGGTGCGACCGTCGCCGACCGCGTCGACGAACGCCGTGCCGAGGTCGCCGAGGTCGATGCCGGTGCCGGCTTCCGAAGGCGTGATCGTGTACGCGCCGGTCGCGGCGTCGAACACGACTCCCGCATCGACCGGGTCGACGAAACTCGCGGGAACGGCGTCCCGCAGGGCGGCCGTGGCCTTCTCGGGGTCGAGGGTGATGTCGGCCGGTACCGGGTCTCCCATCCAGGACCCGAGGTTCCAGAGCGGGTGGGCGGCGAAAGCGGCATCGGCCAGGGCGGTGGCATCGGCCGTGGCGCCCAGGTCGGCGCCCGTGAGGACCGCGCCGTCGCCCTCACCCGTGAGCGTGACCTCCGTCTGCGCCAGGTGCGTGCTGATCGCGTCGGCGGCGGCGCCCGGCGTCATCCATCCGACGGGGATGCCCGCGACGGTCGTCCCCGGTGCGATGAGGATCGCGGAGGCCGCTCCCGCGCCGAGCAGGACGACTCCGACGCCGAGACCGATCCACAGGCCGAGGCGGCGCTTCTTGGGAGACGGTTCGATCGGAGCCCAGGCCAGGGGCTGCTCACCGGTGTGCGGCGGAACCGTCTCGGTGGGCGCATCCGCGGGCGCGAGCACGCTGGTGGGCGTGCCGTCGTCGGCAGGAGCTCCCGTCGCAGCGCCCGGTACGGAAATCACATCGGTCACGAACTACACCCCCCGCGGTTCTGACGCATCCAGTCTCTCAATGGTACGGGATGGCAGGTAACGGGGAGGCAACGGTCTGCTACCCTGCCTCCCCGTTCTCCGGACACGTCCGGCTGCGCGGTCAGTCGATGACGGCGAGACCGTCGATCTCGACGAGCATCTCCTCGCGCGGAAGGCCGGTGAAGACGGTGGTGCGCGAGGGCAGGACCCCGCTCGTCGTGTGCGCCTCGACGAACGCGCCGTAGGCCTCGTTCATGATGGGGAAGTCCTCGCGCTTGGTCAGGTAGACGCGGAGCATCACGACGTCGTCGAACGTGGCGCCGGACGCCTCGACGATCGCCTTGACGTTCTCGAGCGTGCGGGTGGTCTGTGCCGCGACATCGCCGGGGTGGAGGTACTCGTTCGTGACGGGGTCGACCGGGCCCTGGCCGGAGACCTGCACGATCGGGCCCTTGCGCACTCCCTGCGAGAAGGTGTGGGCGGGGGCGGGGGCGGCGTCGGTCGAAACTCGTGTCTTCGCGGTCATGCCGCCAGCCTAGTAGCCTTGTTAGATGCCTCTACAAATTCCGGATCCCGTTCTCGGCGCCTGGGCGAAGGGGTTCCCGGCGCGCGCCGCAGGGCTGCGGCTCTCCGAGGTCGGGCAGGCCGGACTGCACCTCTCCGACCTGGTCACGCCGGTGCTCACGGTGCACGCCGACGCGCTGACGCACAACGAGCAGACCGTGTTCGCGTGGGCCGCACAGCAGGGCGTGGGCCTGGCCCCGCACGGCAAGACCACGATGGCCCCCGCGCTGTGGCAGCGGCTGCTCGACGCGGGCGCCTGGGGCATCTCCGTCGCGACGCCCTGGCAAGCGGAAGTGGCCGTGACCGCCGGAGTGCCGACCGTCCTGATCGCCAACGCGGTCACGGATGCGGCCGCCGCCCGTCGCCTCGGCGAACTGCTCGCCGCCGACCACGACCTGCGGATCCTGTGCTGGGCGGACGCGGTCGACGGCGTCCGCATCCTCGCCGATGCCCTCTCCGATGCTGCCCGCCCCCTCGACGTGCTCGTGGAGCTGGGCGGCGCGCACGGACGCACGGGTGCCCGCAGCGTGGAGGAGGGCGAGCGCATCGCCGCCGCGATCACTGCCGCACCGGGCCTGCGCCTCGCCGGAGTGACCGGATACGAGGGGCCGTTCGGGCCGGATCGGTCCGCGGCGTCGGTCGCCGCGGTCGACGCCTACCTGGACACCCTGGTCGAGCTGCACCGCCGACTCGACTACCCGGAGGGGCCTCGTCCGGTCGTGAGCGCGGGCGGGAGCTCCTTCCCCGACCGGGCCGCCGCCGTGCTGTCGCCGCTCGCTCCCGAAGCCGACGTGGTGCTGCGCTCCGGAGCGTTCCAGATCCACGACGACGGGTTCTACGCCCGCATGTCGCCCTTCGGCCCGCTGACCGGTACGGCACCGCTGCGGTCGGCCATGCACGCCTGGTCGCGCGTGGTCTCCCAGCCCGAGGACGCCCTGGCGCTGCTCGACGCCGGACGCCGTGACGTGCCGTTCGACCTCGACCTGCCGGTGCCGCAGAGCGTCGAGGGCGAGATCACGGCGCTCAACGATCAACATGCTTTCCTGCGGCTCGCGGACGGCGCCGCGGTCGCGGTCGGCGAGGTCGTGCGGCTCGGGCTCTCGCACCCGTGCACCGCGTTCGACAAGTGGCGGGTGGTCGCGGTGATCGACGATCCCGACGCGGACGACCCTCGAGTGATCGGAGCGGTGGCGACGTGCTTCTGAGTGCGGAGAAGGCAGCGGCCGGGCTGGTCAGGGTCTACCGCTCGGCCACGGTCGTCGACGGCTCCGGTGCGCCGCGGTTCACGGCCGACGTGGCGGTGGAGGGCGCGCGGATCGTCGCGGTCGTGCCCGAACGGGAGGACGCGCAGCTCGAGCTGCCCGAGGGCGGCGTGGAGGTGGAGGCCTCCGGCCTCGTGCTCGCGCCCGGCTTCATCGACATGCATGCGCACAGCGACCTCGCGGTGCTGAGCGGTGCCGCGCACGACGCGAAGATCCGTCAGGGCGTGACCTGCGAGGTGCTCGGTCAGGACGGCCTCGGGTACGCGCCGCTCGACGACGCGACAGCCGCGGTGATCCCCGCGCAGATCGCGGGGTGGAACGGCCTGCCCACCACGGTGCCGTGGCGCTCGATGAGCGATCTGCTGGCAGAGATCGACGCCGCCGCGGTCGCGAACGCCGCGGTGCTCGTTCCGCAGGGGAACCTCCGGATGATGGTGGTCGGGCACGAGAACCGCGCGGCGACCGCGGAGGAGATCGAGGCGATGGCCGCGCTGCTCGGCGAGGCTCTGGACGCGGGGGCGTTCGGCATGTCGAGCGGCCTGACCTATACACCGGGCATGTACGCCGACACCGCGGAGCTCGAGGCCCTGTGCCGTGTGGTCGCCGAGCGCGGGGGATACTGGGCGCCGCACACCCGCAGCTACGGCGCGGCCGCGTTGGATGCGTACCGCGAGGCCGTCGAGATCGGCCGTCGCACGGGTTGCCCGGTGCACCTGACGCACGCCACGATGAACTTCGCCCCCAACCGCGGCCGGGCCGACGAGCTGCTCGAGATCGTCGACGCGGCGATCGCGGACGGCGTCGACGTGACGCTCGACACCTATCCGTATCTCCCCGGCGCGACCACGCTCTCTGCCCTGTTGCCCAGCCGGCTGGCGGCGTCGGGCGACCTGCTGGCCGCCATCGCCGGACTGGATGCCGAGGGGCGCGAGGCCGTCCGCGTGGAGCTGGAGGAGCTCGGCTGCGACGGCTTCCACGGGGAGCGTGCCGACTGGTCGGCCATCCAGATCTCCGGCACCGCGAATCCGGCTCTCGCGGGCCTCGTCGGCCGCACGGTCGCCGAGATCGCGAACGACTCGAGGCGGCGGGCCGTCGACGTGGTGCTCGACACGATCCTCGAGGACGCCGGGGCGACCGGCGTGCTGATGCACATCGGCGACGAGGACAACGTGCGCGCGATCATGCGGCACCCGCGGCATTCCGGCGGCAGTGACGGCATCCTGATCGGGGCCCGTCCGCACCCTCGCGGCCGCGGCACGTTCGCGCGCTACCTGGGGCATTACGTGCGCGAGCTCGGGGTGCTGACGCTGGAGGAGGCCGTGCGCCACCTCTCGGGCAACCCCGCGGCTCGTCTGGGACTCGACCGCGGCGATGCGCCTCGCGGCATCATCCGCGTCGGCGCCACCGCAGACCTGGTGCTGTTCGATCCGCTCACGGTCGCCGCGGGCGCCACGTTCGAGGAGCCGCATCGGCCGCCGATCGGCGTCCACGAGGTGCTGGTGGCGGGCGTGCCCGTGGTCCTGGACGGCGTCGTGACCGGTGCCGTCGCCGGACGGGCCCTGCGCCTGCCGCCGCCCGCGCACCGGGCGACCCTGCCGGCGATCGCGGCGCACGTCGATGCCGCGGCGGCTCGGTTCGCGTGGCGGCCGGACACCCCGATCGACGCGGTGCCCGAGCTGTCCGCGTCCGTCGACTGGCTGGGCGGGGGAGGCCAGGCGACCGCTCAGGGCATCCGTCTCACGCTGGATGACGCCCTCGGGGCCGCGGCCGCTCGCGCCGGCCGCGTGGGGGACGAGGCGTTCCGCGTGACCGTGTCCGCCGACGGGGTCGAGATCCGCGGTGCGAGTCCGCTCGGGGTCTTCCGCGGCGCCACCGTGCTGCGGCAGCTGCGCGACCCCGACGCCCCTGCGCAGGCCGAGGTGCTGCTTCCGGCCGGTGTGTGGGAGGGGGCGCCGGCGTACGGCTGGCGCGGCGTCATGCTCGACGTGGCGCGGCACTTCCGCCCGGTCGACGACGTGCGGCGCCTGATCGACCTGCTGGCGCTGCACCACCTGAACATCCTGCAGCTGCACCTCACCGACGATCAGGGCTGGCGGTTCGAAGTGCCCGGCTACCCGCGGTTGACGGAGGTCGGCGCGCGACGGGAGGCCACCCAGCGCGGGCACGGGCCCGAGGCCACGGTCGAGCCCGGCGTGCACGAGGGCTTCTACACGACGGACGAGCTGCGCGACCTCGTCCGTTATGCGGCGGAGCGCGGCGTGACCCTGGTGCCGGAGGTCGAGCTGCCCGGGCACATCCAGGCCGCGCTGGCCGCGTACCCCGAGCTCGGCAACACCGATGTGGGCGTGCCGGCGAGCGGCCCGTGGGAGCGGTTCGGCGTGAACGCGCGTACGCTCGCCCCGACGGAGGCGGCGTTGGCCTTCGGCCGTGCGGCGATCGATGCCCTCTGCGACGTGTTCGACGCGGAGTGGATCGGGATCGGCGGGGACGAGGTGCCCGTGACGGAGTGGGCGCAGAGCGAGGCGGCAGCGGAGCGGATGCGCGCGCTGGGCCTGGCGACGCCGCATGACGTGCAGCCCTGGTTCACCGCGCACTTCGTGGCGCACGTGCGCGCGCGGGGGCGCACGGCGCTCGCGTGGGACGAGGTGCTGGAGGGCGAGGTGCCGGAGGGCGTGCGCATCCTCGCGTGGCGCGGACCCGTCGCGATGCGGGAGGCACTGAGCCGCGGGATCCCCGTGGTGGCGTGCCCCGACCTGGAGGTCTACCTCGACTATCCGCAGTCGGAGTCGCCCGAGGAGCCGATCAGGGTGGGACCCCCGCTGCCGCTCGCCCGCGCGTACTCGCTCCGGATCGAGGTTGGTGCGGTGGGCGGTCAGGCGAACGTGTGGAGCGAGCACCTGCCCAGCCGGGACCGCGTGGACTTCGCGATGTTCCCGCGGCTCGCCGCGATCGCCGAGCGGCTGTGGGAGGGCGGGGAGCCGCGGCCGTTCGCGGACTTCATGCGGCGGCTTCCGACGCATCTGCGTCGCCTGGCGGCGGCGGGGGTGCGGTATCGTCCGCAGGATGGCCCGTCCCCGGATCAGCGCCGCCCCGGCGTTCCGGGAAAGCCGCTGACGGTGGAGGCGCGCGAGGCCATCGTCGCGGGGCTGGTGGAGCGGCTCCTGGACGGCTCTGCGGCACGGGCCCGCGCGGCTCGAAAGTAATGTAACGTTTCGGTAACCCTGGCCGCGGCCTCGCGGGCAGAGGTTGCGCAATTTTTGTTCGTAAGGTCTACTAACAAACATGTCCGTTTCGGATGATCAGCGCCGCGCGGCGACGACAGACTTCGTCGCCGCGAACGCGCACGCCTTCGGGCCCGCGCGGCACCTGCGCTCGCGCACCAAGGTGCTCCCCGAGCACGCCCGCGGACACAACCGCGCCCTCGTGCTGCAGACGCTGTACCACTCCGGAGCGATGAGTCGCGCCGACCTCTCCCGGGAGACCGGACTGACCCGGGTCACGATCTCCGACCTCGTCGCGGAGTTCATCGCCGACGGCATCGTGATCGAGATGGGCGTCCGCGAGGCGGTGGGTCCGGGGAAGCCGCCGATCCTCATCGACATCGACCGCGCCGGGCACCAGATCGTCGGCCTCGACCTGTCGGGTCCGAACGCCTTCGAGGGAGCCGTGCTGAGTCTCGACGGCGACGTGCTGGAGCGCCGCCAGGTGCCTCGCCCGGAGCGCCCGGACGGGGAGGCCGCCTACGCCGCGCTCCGCGAGCTCGCACAGAGCCTCGTCGACGCCGCCACGCGCCCCGTGCTCGGCGTCGGCATCGGCACGCCGGGCGTCGTGCGACCGGACGGTCTGGTGCTGAGCTCGCCCAACCTCGGCTGGACCGACTTCCCGCTCGAGGCGAAGCTCGGCGCCGAGCTCGACCTGCCCGTCCTCGCGCGCAACGACGCGAACGCCGCTGTCCTCGCGGAATACACCTTCGGCGAGGCGAAGGCCGACTTCATGCTCATCAAGATCGGCCGAGGCGTGGGTGCCGGCCTCATCACGGGCAGCCAGCCGCTGCTGGGCAGTCGCTTCGCCGCGGGGGAGATCGGACACGTGGTCGTCGGCACCGATGGCGGCCCGCGCTGCGCCTGCGGCAAGATCGGCTGCCTGGAGGCCTGGCTCAGCGTCAGCCGGATGCGGGAGGCCCTCGACGCCGACCCCTCGGCGCGCGAGGACATCCTGCGCGACGCCGGCACGCGCATGGCCATCGCCATCGCCCCGATCGTCGCCGCGCTCGACCTGTCCGAGGTCGTCCTCTCCGGCCCGGCGGAACTGCTCGACGGCACGCTGATCGACGCCGCGGTCGAGACCCTGCACGCGCGCACCCTGGAGGGCGTGTTCGAAGACGTGATGGTGCGGCTCACGCATCAGGACGACATCGTGCTCCGCGGAGCCGCGGTCATGGTGCTCTCCGGGCAGCTGGGGGTGTCGTGACCTCCGCGACCACGACCGAGACCGGCATCCGATGACCGGAACCGCTGCCGCCGACCTGTCCGGTCGGCCGATTCGTGTTGGCCTGGATGTCGGCGGAACCAAGATCGACGCCGTCGCCGTCGACCCCGCCGGTGAGATCCTCGGACGCCTGCGCCGCGCCACGGGCTGGGGCGAGGACGCCGTCGTCGACAGCATCGTGTCGACGGTCGTCGCCCTCGCCGATGAGACCGGGGTCCCGCTGTCGGCCGTCGGGTCCGTCGGTGTGGGCATCCCCGGGCTGGTCGATGCGGACGCGGGGCGCGTCGTGCACGCCGTCAACCTCGGGGTCGAGTCGCTCGACCTGGCCGACCGGGCGGAGCGAGCGCTCGGCGTGCCGTTCCGCGTCGAGAACGACGTGAAGGCGGCGGCGCTCGGAGCCGCCGTGCTCAGCGGCGTGAGCGGTTCGATGGCGTACCTGAACCTCGGCACCGGTGTGGCCGCGGGCATCGTCGTGGACGGTCGCATCTGGCGAGGATCGCGCGGGACCGCCGGCGAGGTCGGTCACATCTCGGTCGACCCGCACGGACGCCTGTGCGGGTGCGGACAGCGCGGTTGCGTGGAGACGTTCTGCGGCGGCGGCGCACTCGCCAAGGCCTGGGGTCGACCCGGCGCGCTGCCGGTCAGGGACATCTTCGACGCCGCCGATGCGGGCGACCCGCTGGCGCTCGCGCTGCGTGACGACCTCTTCTTCGGCGCGGCCGCCGCGGTCCGCGTGCTGGTGCTGTCGGCCGACGTCGAGACGGTGGTGATCGGGGGCGGCCTCA
The DNA here is from genome assembly GCF_042732495.1 of Microbacterium sp. NPDC059771. Classification (NCBI taxonomy): domain Bacteria; kingdom Bacillati; phylum Actinomycetota; class Actinomycetes; order Micrococcales; family Microbacteriaceae; genus Microbacterium; species Microbacterium sp. NPDC059771. Next base: position 1,361,572 of record NZ_JBHWHK010000001.1, read on the forward strand.
CGGCCATGGGAAGCCGCCTCGACGAAGGCATCAGGGCTGCACTGCACGCCGGCGCCGAGGCGTCACCGTTCGCGAGGTCTCTGCGCCTGGATGAGAGAATCGAACTGCTCCCCGCGGGTTCCCCCGCCGCCGCACTCGGCGCCGCTCTGGTGGGCGCATCCATTTCTGAGAAGGAGATCGTTCCGCATGGCTGAGGTCGTCATCGTCGAGAGTCCCGAGGCCGCCGGTGCGCTGGTCGCCACCGAGATCGTGGAGCTGATCGACCGTCGTCCGGACGCCGTCCTCGGCCTGGCCACGGGCTCCACGCCGCTGCCGGTCTACCAGGCCCTGCGCGCGCAGCTCGCCGGGCGCGACGTCTCCCGGGTGCGCGGCTTCGCCCTCGACGAGTACGTCGGCATCGACCCCGCCCACCCCGAGAGCTACCGCTCCGTGATCACCCGTGAGGTCGTCGAGCCCCTGAGCCTCGACCCGCAGCGCATCCACGTGCCCAACGGCGCGGAGGCGACCATCCAGCACGCGGGTGAGGACTACGAGGCCGCGATCCAGGAGGCGGGCGGCGTCGACCTGCAGATCCTCGGCATCGGCACCGACGGGCACATCGGCTTCAACGAGCCCGGCTCCTCCTTCGCGTCGCGCACCCGGGTGAAGACCCTCACCGAGCAGACGCGCGAGGACAACGCCCGCTTCTTCGACTCGATCGACGATGTCCCCATGCACTGCATCACGCAGGGCCTGGGCACGATCCTTCAGGCCAGGCACCTCGTGCTCCTCGCGTTCGGTGAGGGCAAGGCGGAGGCGGTCGCCGGAGCGGTCGAGGGTCCGCTGACGGCCCTGCTGCCCGGCTCGGCGATCCAGCTCCACCCGCATGCGACGATCGTGGTCGACGAGGCGGCGGCCTCCCGGCTGCAGCTCGCCGACTACTACCGGTACACGTTCGCGAACAAGCCGGCCTGGCAGGGGATCTGACCCCGACTCACCGGGTCGCGGCCGGCCAGGCGAGGGGGAGCAGGTGCTCCACGCTCAGCGGCGCCAGCGGCAGCGTCTCCGCGTCTTCCGGGGTGATCCATCGCAGCTCCGCGAGCTCGGCCTGCACCCGTACCCCGGCCGGATCGATCGCTGCGGTGAAGGCATCGGCGACGACCCGGTGACCCGGTTCGTTCGCGGCGGCGGACACGAACCGTCCGAGCGGACGGAGGTCGCTCTCGCGCAGTGCCACGCCGAGTTCCTCGTGCAGTTCGCGGATGAGGGTCTGCGCGGCGCTCTCGCCGGGCTCCGGCTTGCCTCCGGGCTGCATGAACCTGGTCGTGCCGCGCTTGCGGACCACCAGCACGCGGCCCTGGTCGTCGACGATCACCGCCGCGCTCACGTGGATGTCAGGCATCGGGGACGAACACCTTCCCTGGGTTGAGGATCCCGAGCGGATCGAAGACGGCGGCGATGTCGCGCTGCAGCCGCCACTGGTCGTCGCCGAGCTCCTCCGCAAGCCAGCGCCGCTTGAGCACCCCGATGCCGTGCTCGCCCGTGAGCGTGCCGCCCAGGCGGATCGCCGCGCGGAACAGCTCGTCGGCGGCGGCCCAGACGTGTGCCGGGGTCTCCGGTCCCTCGAACACGAAGTTCGGGTGCAGATTGCCGTCCCCCGCGTGCGCGACCGTGGGGATCACGAGACCGTACTCGCGCTCGATGCGGGCGATCTCGTCGAACATCGCCGGCATGGCGCTCCGCGGCACGGAGACGTCTTCGATCAGGGTGGTGCCGAGGGAGGCCATCGCGGCGTGCATGGACCGGCGGATCGCAAGCAGCCGCTCGCCCTCCGCGCGATCGTGCGACACCTCGGTGACGCCGTCGTTGGCGCGCAGGATGGCGTCGATCGCGTCGGCCTCGGCGGCCGCCGCGGGCCCGTCGGTCTGGATGGTCAGCTGCGCCGTGCCGGGCGTCGGCGCCGGCAGGCCGAGCAGAGCGTGCACGGCCGCGAGGCTCGGGGCGTCCATGAGCTCCATGATCGCGGGCTGCACCCCGGCGGCGGTCACGGCGGCTGAGGCGGCGGCCGCGGCGCGGACACCGGGGAACAGAGCCGTCACGGTGCAGCTCTCGCCGGGGACGAGCCGCCGGAGCTTGAGCGTCGCGCCGACCACGACGCCGAGGATGCCCTCCGAACCCACGACGAGAGCCGTCAGGTCGAGGCCCGTGACGCCCTTGACGCTGCGATGCCCCAGGTGCAGAAGCCGCCCGTCGGCCAGTACGAGGTCGACGCCGAGGACGGCATCCCGCACGACGCCGTACTTCGCGCAGAGCAGTCCTCCCGCGCCCGTGGCGATGTTGCCGCCGACCGTCGAGATGTCGCGGCTCGCGGGGTCGGGTGCCCACCACAGGCCGAAGGACGCGAGGTGGGCATTGAGCTCGGCGTTGAGGATGCCGGGCTCGACCACGGCCAGCAGATCGTCGGGGCGGACCTCGTGGATCGCCGTCATGCGTCGCAGCGACAGCACGATCTCACCCTCGCCCGCGTTGGCCGCCCCGGCGAGGCCCGTGCCGGCGCCGCGGACCACCACGGGCGTGCGCGTCGCCGAGGCGATGCGCAGGGTCTCCTGCACGTGCTCCACGCGCTCGGCATGCACGATCGCCAGCGGGCGCCCCGCGGCGGCATGGCCGGAGCGGTCGGAGCGCGCCCGTTCGAGCGCGTCCTCGTCGGTGTCGACGAGCGCGCCGAGCGCCTGCTGCAGCAGCGGGACGACGCTCACGACGGGATGCTCACGACGGCGAGTTCACGTCAGGGCGCGGCGACCGCTCAGAACACCGGCGACCACGGCGACGAGGGCGAAGGCGGTGCCGATCAGGGCCTGGCCCATGGACCACCACGCGATCGTCACGCCCACGTAGATGAGCAGTTCGACCAGCGCACGCAGGAACGGGTGCACGCGCAGCACGGGGCGGGGCGACAGGAACAGTGCCCACAGCAGCAGGGCCGTGACCGGCGCGCCGATGCCGATCACGATGTTCCACGGCAGGTCCCAGCTCGCGAAGCCCCACAGGGCGAGAGAGGCGATCGCCGCGATCAGGACGACGACGCGCACGAGGTCGAGCGCGGTCAGCGCCTGACGTTCGACGCCGGGGACGGGGGCGGGATCCGGAGTCATGACTCCAGTCTATTCGGCGATCGTCGAGCCCTCTGCCGCCGCAGCGACGGGCTCGGAGAGGGTCGCGACGGCCTCGACGGGAGCCGGTGCAGCCTCGGCTGGTGCAGCCTCGACCGGGGCCGGAACCGACGCGGGCTCGACGGGGGCCGGTGCGGGCTCGACGGGGGCCGGAGCGGGCTCGGCCGGAGCGGCCTCCGCGTCGGCCGGTGCCGGAGCGGACGCTGCCGCGTCGGGGACGACGGCCGCATCCGCCGCGGCCGTCGTGTCGCCGACGGGCGCGGTGTCCTCGGCGGGCTGCTCCGGGACGACGGGCGTCTCGAGCGCGAGGGACAGCAGCGTGGTGTCTGTCGAGGCCCCCGGTCCGTCCGGGAACACGTAGCGGAAGGTGACCGTGGTGGTGTCCGCGTTCCACAGCTGACGCGCGGTCGGGCGGAGATCGATGGTCCCCGTGCCGGCATCATCCAGCGTGATGCTGTCGCCGCCACCGGTGGCGCCGTCGATCAGCGCCTCCACCTGGAGACCCGGGGCTCCGGAGACGGGCACCGTGTAGTGCAGCTGGATCCCGGTGAAGGAGATGGTCGCGGCGCTCCACTGCGGCCCCTCCGTCGGCTTCGCGGGCTCGACCGGGTCCGTGGGATCGGTCGGGTCCGTGGGATCGGTCGGGTCCGTGGGGTCCGTGGGATCGGTCGGGTCCGTGGGGTCGGTCGGATCGGTCGGGTCGGTCGGGTCCACCTGCTCGGGCGGCGCGATCGGTGCGACGGGTTGCGCCGACGGGACGACGACGGTGCCGGACTGCTCGGTCGGCTGCGGTGTCGGCACCTCGGCGGCCGGAGGAGCGGGAGGTTCCTCCGCGGGCGCCTCGATCACGATGGGCTCGTCGAGCCCGAGCGACGTGTCGGGCGCGATGTCGGTCGTGATCGAGGAGTCGCCGTCCGCGGCGCTCGGGAGCGACGTCGCGGGGCTGGCGCCGGCGAGACCGGGAACGATCGCGGCAGCGGTGACGACCCCGGCGACCACCAGCGCGGCCGACCCCGCGCCGACCAGCGCTCCCATGCCCGTGAACGCCCCTCCGGTGCTCGCGCTTCCACCGCCGGCGCTGCTGCCCCCCGCGGAGCCGGACCCACCGGACGCGCCGGAACCGGACGCGGCGACACCCGTTGCCGCGTGCCCCGCCCCGCCATCGCCGACCAGCACGCCGCCGGCGATGCTCGACGGCATGGCCGCCATCGCGACGATCGGAGCGCCACCGCCCTGCAGGGTCGCGAGGTAGCCACCGGCACCCGCGACGCCGAGCACCAGCGGCAGCATGACGAGCGCGAGGCGCATCGAGACGTCCTTGGCCTCGGCGGCGACGATCATGCAGCGCGCGCACTCGTCGAGGTGGAGTTCGAGGCGCTTGTGGTCGCGCGTGCCGAGGTTGCCGCGGGAGTACGCGCCGAGGTGCTCGATCGTCCACTGGCAGTCCGACCCGGGGGTCGCGCTGCGCAGGTGCGCCTGGATCCACGCCTCGCGCAGACCCTCGCGCGCGCGGAACGCGAGCTGGGAGACGGCGCCCGCCTTCATGCCGAGCAGCGGTGCGACCTCCTGCGGCTTCATCTGCTCGATCTCGGTGTACCAGAGCACTTCCTGCCAGCGCGAGGGAAGGCTGCGGAATGCCTGCGCCGTCAGGCTGCGGTCGAGCGCCTCGTTGGAGGCGTTCTCGGTGCTGCTCGGGTCGGCCACCGTGTCGAGCTCGTCGATCGCGGTCTCGCGGCGCGAGCGTCCCCACGCGGCGGCGGTGTTGCGGATGCTCGTGAACAGGTAGGCGCGGAACGACCCGTTGGGCCCACCGCCCTTGGCGATCGCCTGGTAGATGCGGGTGTACGCCTCCTGCACCAGATCGTCCGGGTCGATCGACGAGGTCACCGATCGTGCGACGGCGATGCCGGACGGGTAGTGACGCTTCCAGAGTTCGCCGAACGCCGTCGTGTCGCCGGAGCGGGTGCGGAGGATCAGGTCGGCATCGCCGATGGGCTCGTCAGGTGTGGTGTTCTCTCGGTGCACAATCATCCATCTGTCCCGGGGCGCGGATCGGCCCTCAGGGGAAGAGACGCGCGAGCGCGCGTCTTATTACGCGGTACGACGATTGTCCCGCGAAAGTCCTGATAAGGCCACCCCTTCGTGCTCTGTTCGAAGGAGATCCATCGGGTTCTGTCATTCGGCATCCAGCCCCGAAAACTTTTTCCGAAGTCGCGTAATGAACTGGAGATCGCTTCGTCTCATCCCGTAGAGACAGCCATGCGAACTCCACCGGGGGGCGGAGTTCAGGCTCTGATGCGGGGGGTTCTGCATCAGGGGAAGGGTCGAGGTCCTCGGGGGAGGAGCCCTCGGCCCCGCCCGCTCGACACGGGAGGGAACGGGCCGCCGATCTGGGGAGAACGGCGGCCCACCATCCCGCTCTACGGGAGAGACAGTCGCCGATCTGGGGAGTCCGGCGCCGGTCTTTCCCGCTCTATGGGAGAGGGGCCGCCGATCTGGGGAGAACGGCGGCCCACCATCCCGCTCTACGGGAGAGACAGCCGCCGATCTGGGGAGTCCGGCGGGTGTCACGACCTGTTCGATCGGAGGCCGCAGCGCTGCGCGTCGCGCGGAGTGCTGTCCTTCTAGGCGGACAGTGCGTGGCCCGTCCAGACCCGCGCGACGCGCAGCCTCGCATCGAGCAGCACGGCGTCGCCGAGCATGCCCGCGCGCAGCGCGCCGAGACGCGTGTGCCGTCCGACGGCCCTCGCCGGTGTCTCGGTGAGCGCGCGCACCGCCTCGGTCAGGGGCACCCCCGCGCGTACGGCGCGCTGCAGTGCCACATCCTGCGTGAGCGTCGACCCGGCGATCGAGCCCGTGTCGTCGGCGCGCGCCACCCCGTCGAGGACCGTCACGCGAACGGCGCCGAGGTCGTACTGCCCGTCGGCGCTGCCCGCGGCGGCCATGGCGTCGGTGATCAGCGCGACCCTGGTCGGCGCCGCGTCGAACACGAGCTTCACGACAGCGGGGTCGAGGTGGATGTCGTCCGCGATCGCCTCGAGGATCACCCGGTGATCGGCGGCCGCGGCGAGCACGGGGCCAGGGGCGCGGTGGTGGATGCCGTTCATCGCGTTGAACGCGTGGGTGAGGATCGACGCTCCCGCCTCGAACGCCGCGATCGCCATGTCGGCGTCGGCGTCGGTGTGCCCCACGGCGGCCGCCGCTCCGGAGGCGACGATCTGCCGCACGGCGTCCAGCCCTCCCGGCAGCTCCGGCGCGATCGTCACCTGGCGCACGGTGCCGCGCCCCGCGTCCAGCAGCCGGGCGACGTCCCGCTCGGAGGGGTGGCGCAGCAGCGACGGCTCGTGCGCGCCGTGGTGGCCGGGGTCGAGGAACGGGCCCTCGAGGTGCGAGCCGAGCACGTCGACGTCGGTCTCGGTGAGGTCGGCGATGGTCGCGACGCTCTCCGCCAGTGCGTCCAGCGTTCCGGTCACCAGCGAGATGACGGCGCGGGTCGTGCCGTGCGCGCGGTGCAGGTCGCGCCCGGTCCGGATCGCGTCGATGCCGTCGTCGTACGCGGCACCGGCGCCGCCGTGGCCGTGGATGTCGATGAAGCCGGGGGTCAGCACGGCGTCGGGACCTGCGGCCTCCGCCGCGTCGACCACCTGGTCCGCGGACTCCCACTCCGACCCGGTGCCGCGCGAGACGACGACGCCGTTCTCGATGCGGACCCATCCCTCGTCGGTGACCTCACCGCGGTCGACGATGCGGGCGGAGTGGACGACCAGCGAGCCGGTCGCGGAGGAGTGGGTGGTCAACGTTCGCTCCAGGGGATGTCAGCGGCGGGGTGGAAATCGACCCCCTCAGCCTTCCACAGCGGCGCGAGTCGTCCGACCCGCGCCCGGAACGACTCCCAGCTCCGACCGGCACCCTCGCGCGGGGACCACGCGACCTCGGCCTGGGCCGCCGCGCGGGGGAACACCAGCTGCTCGACCTCGTCGAGCGTGCGGGTGGTCTCCGACCACAGGGGCGCCTCCACGCCGAGGATCGCGGACTCCGGCACGTCGAGCACCGCGGTCGGCTCCCACTCGTAGGCGGAGCGGACGTCGATGATCGCCGCCCACGTGAGCCCCAGCGGGAAGTCCTCGGTGTACTTCATGTCGAGGTAGGTCACGTTCGCGGCGGACATGATCAGCGCGCCACCGCGCTCGACGAAGTGCGCGGCCTCCGCCGCGTGCGTGCCCTCCGGCGTGGTCTTGCCCCAGTACTGTCCGACGGTCCCCTCGGCGATGTTCGCGGCGGAGCCCATCTCGTGCCAGGCGACGGGGGTCTTGCCCTCCGCGACCACGATCGCCGTCGCGCGCTCGGCGAACAGGTCGAAGTCGGCCTGCGGGGTGCCGAGCGACTCGTCGCCGCCGATGTGGATGTACGGACCGGGCGTCATCTCGGCGAGCTCCCGGACGACGTCGCGCACGAAGTCGTAGGTGCGCTCCTCGTGGATGCGCACGCTGGAGTGGCCGACGCCCCATCCGAGATACGTCTCGCCGGCGACCGGGAGCGGCTGCCCGAGCCGCTCGGAGTCGGCGACGAGGGCGTCGTTCAGCACCGGCTCCTCGACGAGTTCCGGATAGGCGACGCCGATCGCGTGCGTGTGTCCGGGCAGGTCGATCTCGGGGATCACGATCATGTGCCGCGTCGCGGCGTAGGCGACGATCTCGCGGTAGTCGTCCTTCGTGTAGAAGCCGCCGGGGTGACCGTCGACCGAGGTCGTGGCCGCACGCTCGGTCAGCAGCGGCCAGGCGTCGATGTGTACCCGCCAGCCCTGGTCGTCGCTCAGGTGCAGGTGGAGGTGGTTGTACTTCAGGGCGCTCGTGCTGTCGATGAAGCGCTTCACGTCGTCGACGCCGAAGAAGTGGCGCGCCACGTCGAGCATCACGCCCCGGCGCGCGAACCGTGGGGCGTCGGCGATCTCCACGTGCGGCAGCGCCCAGCCTCCGGCGTCCTCGCGCAGCAGCTGCAGCAGCGTCTGGACGCCGTAGAACAGCCCGGCCTCGTCGGTGCCGGTGACCACCGCGCGGTCGTCGATCCGCAGCGTGTACCCCTCGGCAGCCGCGACACCGCTGTCGAGGCGCAGCTCGATGTCGGCCGGCCCTTCGGCGGCCGTTTCCAGCCGCAGGCCGGTGCGGCGCTCGACCGCGGCGGCGAGCTGCGCGGCGGCGGGGGAGGAGCCCTGGATGCGGGACGTGGAGGTGATCGCGAGGCGGCCGTCGCCGACGGTGGCGGAGGCGGGGGCGGGCACGAGGGGGAGCTCGAGAGGAAGGACCATGAACAAAACCTATCGGCCGCGGACGCCCAGGGGAACAGCGGAATCGAAACGATTCTGCGTGGCCGGTCGGGCACCCGCCGGCAGCGCGCTGTCCCGCTCCGCCGATCCGCTATGCTCGTAATCGTCGCGACTGGCGTCTGGGTGGACTACCACCGGGGAGCGACTGACCACGGAATTCGACCGCGCGCCTGGGCCGATGCGAACACCCCTCGAATCCGTCGTCAAAGGAGCACGTCATGACCGACCGTTACTTCAACGCCCCGCTCGCCGAGGTCGACCCGGAGATCGCCCAGGTCCTCGACCGCGAGCTGAAGCGTCAGCAGACCTTCCTCGAGATGATCGCCTCGGAGAACTTCGTCCCCGTCTCGGTGCTGCAGTCGCAGGGCTCCGTGCTGACCAACAAGTACGCCGAGGGCTACCCGGGCCGCCGCTACTACGGCGGGTGCGAAGAGGTCGACGTCGCCGAGTCGCTCGCGATCGAGCGGGCCAAGAGCCTCTTCGGTGCCGAGTTCGCCAACGTCCAGCCGCACTCCGGCGCTTCCGCCAACGCGGCCGTGCTGCACGCGATCGCCCGCCCCGGCGACACGCTCCTGGGCCTCTCGCTCGACCAGGGCGGGCACCTCACGCACGGCATGAAGATCAACTTCTCCGGCCGCCTGTACGACATCGTCGCCTACGGCGTGAACCCCGAGACCTCGACCATCGACATGGACGAGGTGCGTCGCCTCGCGCTCGAGCACAAGCCGAAGGTGATCATCGCCGGCTGGTCGGCGTACCCGCGCACGATGGACTTCGCGGCCTTCCGGGCGATCGCCGACGAGGTCGGTGCCGTGCTGTGGGTCGACATGGCGCACTTCGCCGGCCTCGTCGCCGCGGGTCTGCACCCCAACCCGGTCCCGCACGCGCACGTCGTCTCCTCGACCGTGCACAAGACGATCGGCGGCCCGCGCTCCGGCTTCATCCTGACGAACGACGCCGACATCGCCAAGAAGATCAACAGCGCGGTGTTCCCGGGCCAGCAGGGCGGTCCGCTCATGCACGTGATCGCCGCCAAGGCCACCGCGTTCAAGCTCGCCGGCACCCCCGAGTTCAAGGAGCGGCAGGAGCGCGTGCTCCGCGGCGCCGCCCTCATCGCCGAGCGCCTGTCGCAGCAGGACGTGCAGGACGCGGGCATCGCCGTGCGCTCCGGCGGCACCGACGTGCACCTCGTGCTGGTCGACCTGCGCGACGCGGAGATCGACGGCAAGCAGGCGGAAGACCTCCTGCACGACATCCACATCACCGTGAACCGCAACGCCGTGCCGAACGACCCGCGTCCGCCGATGGTGACCTCGGGCCTGCGCATCGGCACCCCGGCGCTCGCGACGCGCGGCTTCGGCGACGCGGAGTTCACCGAGGTGGCCGACATCATCGCGCTCGCGCTGCTGCCCGGCGCCGACGTGGAGGCCCTGCGCGCCCGTGTGGACGCGCTCGCCGCCGCCTTCCCGCTCTACCCCGACCTGCAGCAGTAGTCCCTCGCGCCGAGCGCACCGGATCCTGCCGAGTGCACGGCCTGCTCACGCGAGCGGGGCGTGCACTCGCCGGGAAGCCCTGCACCCGGCGGGAGGGGAGAGAAGAAGAGGAATCACATGACCGCGAAGATCCTGGACGGGAAGGCCGCCGCGGCCGAGATCCGGGCCGAGCTGACCGAGCGGGTCGCCGCACTGAAGGAGCGCGGGATCACGCCGGGCATCGCGACCGTGCTCGTCGGTGCCGACCCGGCCTCGCAGCTGTACGTCGGCATGAAGCACCGGCAGTCCGAGGCGATCGGCATGAACTCGATCCAGCGCGAGCTGCCCGCCGACGCGACCCAGGAGGACGTCGAGGCGCTGATCGACGAGCTCAACGCCGACCCCGCCTGCCACGGCTACATCGTGCAGCTCCCGCTGCCGAAGCACCTCGACACCGACGCCATCCTGGAGCGGATCGACCCCGCGAAGGACGCCGACGGCCTGCACCCGACCAACCTCGGCCGGCTCGTGCTCAACGTCAACGCGCCCATCCACACGCCGCTGCCGTGCACGCCGCGCGGGGTGATCGAGCTGCTGCTGCGCAACGACTACGACCTGAAGGGGAAGCACGTGGTGGTGGTCGGCCGCGGCGTCACGATCGGCCGCTCGATCGGGCTGCTGCTGACCCGCCGCGACCTCAACGCCACCGTCACGCTCACCCACACCGGCACGGTCGACATGCCGCGCTACCTTCGGGAGGCCGACGTGATCGTGGCCGCCGCGGGCGTGAAGCACCTCATCCGCGCCGAGGACGTGAAGCCGGGCGCCGCCGTGCTCGATGTGGGCGTGACCCGCGAGACCGACCCGGAGACGGGCAAGAGCCTGGTGTTCGGCGATGTCGCGCCCGATGTGGCGGAGGTCGCCGGCTACCTGTCGCCCAACCCCGGCGGCGTCGGACCGATGACGGTGGCGCTGCTCATGACCAACGTGGTCGAAGCCGCCGAGCGCGCGGTCTGACACCGGCGGCCCGTCACCGCGGGATCGAGAAGGCGCCCCACCCGGCCGGGAGGGGCGCCTTTTCCATCCCGCGGCGGGACGAGGCGGTGCGAGGAGACGGTGCAGGCGGGAGGAGACGGGGCTCAGCGACCGTGCAGCGAGCTCTCGACGCCGCTGATGCGCGCCTGCTCGTCGAAACGGAACGTCGCGGTGCCGCTCGTGTCGACCACGGTCGCACCGGAGAACGCCTCGTCGGTCCACGTGAGCGTCCAGCCGGCCAGACGGGCGAGGTCCCACACCGACGTCCGGGCGTCGGGCAGCGCCGCGCCGGAGAGCACGCGGGGGAGCGCGACCACGGCGTCGGCCACCGTGAGCGGCGCCAGCGGTGCGTCGAGGAGGAACACCGCGCGCGTGCCGCCGTCGACCGGCGCGGAGTAGTACGGGGAGCGCCCGGTCAGCTCGACCGCGACCCCGCCGATCGTGTGCGCCGCCTGCGCGATCCAGTCCGCGTCGCCCGAGGCCTCGGCCGGGAACGGCACCTCGGGGGAGGTCAGCTCGGCGACCCCGTGCTCGGTGCCGTACGCGCGCAGCTGGGCCGCGACACCCTGGGGGTCGCCCTGCGGGTGCGCCCATGCCCACAGCAGCGAGCGCGGCCCCGGGGCGATCGTCGCGATCAGGTGGGCGCGGGTCACCAGCTGCCGCGTGGGATCCGCGTTCGCCGTGAACGTGAGCGTGCCCGCAGTCAGGTCGGCATCCCAGCGGTGCTCGCCGAGCGCATCGGCAGCCGCGGAGAGGGCGTCCTGGCGGAGCGCGGTGAACAGGGCGGCACGGTCGGCGAGCGGCTGGAGGGCGGCGAAGGTCATGCCCCCAGTCTCCCCGTGATTGCTATGAATCCGCCACCTCGGCGCGGGCCGGGGCGACCGCTGCCGCCGGTCGTCCCATCCGCCAGACGCTGGGGACCGCGAGCGTCGCGAGGGCGATCGTGCCGTACACCGCGCCGGACGCGATCAGCACGGTGGCCGGATCGGCCTGGGTGATCAGCCAGCCGTACACGAGCGTGCCGATCGGCATCACCACGAAGCTGCCCAGCATGTCGTAGCTGGCGACGCGCGAGAGCTTCTCGCCGGGCACGTTCTCCATCATCGCGAGGTTCCAGCCCGTCGCGAACACCTCGGCTCCGGCCCCCGCGAGGAACGCGGCCATCGCCAGCAGCACCACCCCGGGGTGCACGCCGAGCACGGTGAGCGGGATCGCGAACGCGGCCATCCCGATCATCCCGTAGCGCAGCGGACGCCGCAGCGGCACCCACATCAGCAGCAGCGTCATCAGCAGCACGCCGACGCCCTCCGCGCTGAGCACCCACCCCCAGCCGGTGATGCCGAGCCGGTCGTCGTTCTTCGCGATGTAGGGCCCCACCACCCCCCACGCCCCGACGTGGATCGCGTTCATGATCATGAAGGCCAGCACGATGGTCCACAGCCAGCTGCGGCTCCAGAACTCGTGCCACCCGATCCGCAGGTCGTGGAACATCGTGGTGCCGCCCTCCGCGGCGGGCGGAGGCAGCTTCACGAGCGCGAGGACCGGGATCGCGACCAGCCAGCCCGCAGCCTGCACCACCATGGCCCACGCGGGGCCGGCGGCCGCGACCACGACACCCGCGATGACCGGTCCGCCGATCGTGACGGCCGACCGCACGAACGACAGCATCGCGTTCGCCTGCTGCAGGTGCTCCGGGGTGGTCAGCTGCGGGATGATGCCCTGCATCGCCGGGAGCACGAACGCGGTGGAGGCGCCGTTGACCACCGACAGGATCGCCAGCAGGGGGACCGTCGCGGTGCCGGTGAAGAGCAGGGCGGCCATCGCGCCGATCGACAGGATGTCGACGACGTAGCAGGACTGGATGATGAGCGCGCGTGGCAGGCGGTCGGCGACGACCCCGCCGAACAGCACGAACACGATGTTGCTGACGGTGAACGCGGCCAGCACGATCGACAGCGACCGGGCGTCGTTGTCGATCTCCAGCACCGCGAAGGCCAGCGCGATCGACGACATCGAGCCGGTGATCATCGTGATCGCCCGCGCCAGGAAGAACCAGCGGAAGTTGCGGTCCTGCATCGCCGCGAGACCGCGGATCATCGGGACGCCTCGCTGCTGTGCACCGAGTCATCCTGCCACGGATCACGCGGCGCGGCGGGTCAGTAGCTGGAGCGCGGTGTGCCGTCCGTGCCGATGAAGCGCGTGGCCAGGGCCTCGGACGCCCGGGCGAGCAGCGCCACGTCGGCGCCCACCGCCACGAAGTCCGCGCCCGCCGCGAGGTAGGCGTCGGCCGCGGCGGGGTCGAACGCGTTCACGCCCACCGGCTTCCCGGCGTCGTGCACGGCCGTGAACACCCGCTCCACCGCGGCGACGACGTCGGGATGCGTCTGCTGGCCGAGCAGCCCCATCGACGCGGACAGGTCGGACGGGCCGACGAACACGGCATCGACGCCGTCGACCGCCGCGATGTCGGCCGCGGCCTCCACCCCCGCGGTCGTCTCGATCTGCACCGTGAGCGAGGTGTGCTGCGCCGACTCCTGCAGGTACCGCTCGACGCGGTTCCACCGGGCGCTGCGGGCCAGGGCGCTGCCGACGCCGCGCACCCCCTCCGGCGGGTAGCGGGTCGCGGACACGGCGGCGCGGGCCTCCTCGGCGGACGAGACCATCGGCACGATCAGATTCTGCGCGCCGAGGTCGAGGATCTGCTTCAGCGCGACCGCATCGTTGAAGGGAGCTCGCACGAGCGGGGTGACCGGGTACGCCGCGACCGCCTGGAGCTGGAGGAGCACCGACTCGAGCGTGTTGGCGGAGTGCTCCATGTCGATCAGGAGCCAGTCCAGGCCGGAGCCCGCGGCCACCTCGGCGAGCAGCGGGCTGCCGGAGCACACCCACATCCCCACGAACGGCCGGTCGGACTCCGCGAGCTGTGCGCGGAACGACGGGGCTAGACGAAGCGGCATGTGATGGTTCCCATCGGTCCGTAGTCGCACAGCACCTCGTCGCCGCGCGACACCCACATCGGGCGCGTGAACGATCCTGCCAGGATGATCTCGCCAGGCTCCAGCCGCGCGCCGTGCTGGTGGAACTTGTTCGCGAGCCACGCGACGCCGGTGGCGGGGTGCCCGAGGACGCCGGCGGCCACGCCCGTCTCCTCGATCTCGCCGTTGCGCGACAGCACACCGGGCACCCAGCGCAGATCGACCTCATCGGGGCGCTTGCGCACGGTCCCCAGCACCATCGCCCCGTAGGCGGCGTTGTCGCTGATCGTGTCGACGATCGTGCGGCCCTCCAGCTCGATGTGCGAGTTGAGCACCTCCAGCGCGGGGACCGCGTAGTCGATCGCGGCCAGGGCGTCGTCCAGCGTGCAGTCCGGACCCTCCAGGGGTTCCTTCAGCACGAAGGCGAGCTCGACCTCGATGCGCACGTTCGAGAAGTGCGCGGTCGGGATCTCGGCGCCGGACTCGTAGACGGTGTCGTCGAACATGACGCCGTAGTCGGGCTCGGTGATGCCCGTCGCCTGCTGCATGGCCTTCGAGGTCAGCCCGATCTTGCGGCCCACCAGCCGGCGCCCCGCCGCGACCTGCGAGTCGCGCCACACACCCTGGATCGCGTACGAGTCCTCGACGGTGGCCTCCGGATACCGCGCGGTGATGCGCGGGATCACGCCGTGCGTGCGGTCGGCCTCGGCGAGCTCCGCCGCGATCTGCGCGATCGTCTCCTCAGACAGCATCCGTGCCCCCTAGAGCTGGTGGCCCAGCTTGTACTCGCCCTGCTTGTACTCGGGCATCGAGCCCTCGCCCTCGTCGGCGCGCGTGTACGAGAAGCCGTCGGCGCCGATCGTGACCGCCATCTCGCTGGAGTCCGTGCGGGCGACGACCGGCTGCGGGTTGCCGTCGAGGTCGAGCACGAGCGACGCGTCGGTGTACCAGGACGGCACAACCGGGGTGCCCCACCAGTCGCGGCGCTGGTTGTCGTGCACGTCCCACGTGACCACGGGGTTGTCGGGGTCGCCCGTGTAGTAGTCCTGCGTGTAGATCTCGACGCGGTGGCCGTCGGGGTCGCGCAGGTAGAGGTAGAACGCGTTCGAGACGCCGTGACGGCCGGGGCCCCGCTCGATCGCGTCGGAGCGGCGGAGCGCGCCGAGCTTGTCGCAGATCGCGAGGATGTTGTGCTTCTCGTGCGTCGCGAAGGCGACGTGGTGCATGCGCGGGCCGTCGCCGCCGGTCGCGGCGGTGTCGTGCACGGTGGGCTTGCGGCGCATCCACGCGGCGTACACGGTGCCCTCGTCGTCCTGGATGTCCTCCGTCACGCGGAAGCCGAGGTCCTGGTAGTGGCGCACGGCGCGCGGCACGTCGGGGGTGACCTGGTTGAAGTGGTCGAGGCGAACGAGCTCACCCGGGGTGTGCAGGTCGTACCGCCAGGACAGGCGCTCGACGTGGTCGGTGGCGAAGAAGAACTCGTACGGGAAGCCGAGCGGGTCGACCACGCGCACGGAGTCGCCGATGCCCTTCACGAACCCGTCCTCCTTGCGGCGCACGTCGCAGCCGAGCTCGGTGTAGAACTCCACGGCGCGGTCGAGGTCCTCGGCCGAACGCACCCGGTACGAGAACGCGGCCACCGCGGCGATCGGGCCCTGGCGCAGCACCAGGTTGTGGTGGATGAACTCCTCGGTGGAGCGCAGGTAGATGGCCTCGTCGTCCTCCTCGGTCACGTACAGGCCGAGGATGTCGACGTAGAACTGGCGCGAGGCGGCCAGGTCGGTCACCACGAGCTCCATGTACGCGCAGCGCAGGATGTCGGGCGGGGTGCTCTTCGGCGTCGCGACGGGGTTGTCGGACTCGATCGGAGCCTCCTGGCTCACGTAGTACCCCGAGGAGGTCAGCGTCTTCTTGGTCTTGTCGGTCATGTCAGCGTCCTTGCTCGTGCGACGGGTGTCAGTTCTTGCCGAAGGTCGGGTTGTGGGGCGTGGAGGCGAGCGTGATGTGCACGCTCTGCTGGTCGGTGTAGAAGTCGATCGAGCGGTAGCCGCCCTCGTGGCCGAGGCCCGACGCCTTCACCCCGCCGAACGGGGTGCGCAGGTCGCGCACGTTGTTGCTGTTCAGCCACACCATGCCCGCCTCGACCGACTGCGCGAACGTGTGCGCGCGCTTGAGGTCGTTGGTCCAGATGTACGCCGCGAGCCCGTACTTGGTGTTGTTCGCGAGCGCGAGCGCCTCCTCGTCGGAGTCGAACGGGGTGATGGCGACCACCGGGCCGAAGATCTCCTCCTGGAAGATGCGGGCGTCGGGGGAGACATCGGCGAACACGGTCGGCGCGACGAAGTTGCCCTCCTCGAAGCCCTCGGGGCGGCCGCCACCGGCGACCAGACGCCCCTCGGACTTGCCGATCTCGACGTAGCTCATCACCTTGTCGTAGTGCTCGGGGTGAACGAGCGCGCCGACCTCGGTCGCGGGGTCGTGCGGGTAGCCCACCTTCACGCGCTTCGCCTGGGCGGCGTAGCGCTCCACGAACTCGTCGTAGATCGACCGCTCGACGATGATGCGCGACCCGGCGGTGCAGCGCTCGCCGTTGAGGGAGAAGACGCCGAAGATGGTCGCGTCGACCGCGGCCTCCAGGTCGGCGTCGGCGAACACCACGGCGGGCGACTTGCCGCCGAGCTCCATCGACAGTCCCTTGAGGAACGGAGCGGCGTTGCCGAAGATGATCTGCCCGGTGCGGCTCTCGCCCGTGAACGAGATGAGCGGCACGTCGGGGTGCTTCACGAGGGCGTCACCCGCGTCTTCACCCAGGCCGTTGACGAGGTTGAACACGCCCTGCGGCAGCCCGGCCTCCTCGAAGATGCCCGCCCACAGCGAGGCGGACAGCGGCGTGAACTCGGCCGGCTTCAGCACGACCGTGTTGCCGGTCGCGAGCGCGGGACCCAGCTTCCACGACTCGAGCATGAACGGCGTGTTCCACGGGGTGATGAGCCCGGCGACGCCGATCGGCTTGCGGTTGACGTAGTTCATCTGCTTGCCGGGCACCTTGAACGCGTCGTCGGCCTGCGCCACGATCAGGTCGGCGAAGAAGCGGAAGTTCTCGGCGGCGCGGCGGGCCTGACCCAGCGCCTGCGTGATCGGCAGACCCGAGTCGTACGACTCCAGCTCGGCGAGGCGGGCGTCGCGCGACTCGACGATGTCGGCGATGCGGTGCAGAACGCGCGAGCGCTCGCGAGGGAGCATGCGCGGCCAGGGCCCCTCGTCGAACGCGCGCTTGGCGGCGGCGACGGCGAGGTCGATGTCGGCCTTCTTGCCGGCGGCGGCCGTGGTGTAGGTCTGGTTCGTCACCGGGTCGAGCACGTCGAACGTGTCGCCGTCGACCGAGTCGACGAAGGAGCCGTCGATGTAGTGCTGGATGTGGTCGGGCAGGTCGGCGGGGATGCGGGAGTCGGTCATGATGCTTCTCCTTCGGCGGGGACGGAACGGGTGTGCAGCGCATCGAGGAACGCGTCCCTCGTGCGCCAGCGGTGGTTGCGGGCGGCGAGCTCGATCTCCAGCGGCTCGGCGCCGTCGCGGATCAGCTCGAGGATCTGGGCGTGCTCGTCCACGGAGTGGTGCGCACGGCCGGGCACGTAGGCGAACGTGGAGTCACGGATGCCGGACAGCCGGGCCCAGCCGCGGTGCACGAGGTCGAGCAGGTGCGGGTTGGGGCACGGCTCGAACAGCACCGAGTGGAACTGGCGGTTCAGCTCCGTGAACGCGTGCGGGTCGAAGTGGTCGAGCAGCCGGGCCATGCGGTCGTTGACCTCGGCGGCCTCGGCGAGGGCGTCGGCGTCGAGCAGGGGAGCGGACAGCGCGGTCGCCGCGCCCTCCACCAGCCCGAGCGTCTGCATCGTGTGGGCGTACTCGCCCTCGTCGACGAGGGTCACCCGGGCGCCCACGTTCCGCTCGAACGTCACGAGCCCCTCGGCCTCCAGTCGGCGGATGGCCTCGCGCACCGGCACCACGCTCATGCCCAGCTCGTCGGCGATCGGGCCGAGCACCAGGCGGTAGCCAGGGCCGTAGGTGTGCGCGGAGATGCGCGAGCGGATCCAGGCGTACGCCTGCTCCGACTTGCTCGCGCTCTCGACCGTGCTCACCGCTGGTCCTTCCCGGCCCCGGTGGCCTGCTCGTAGCGGGCGCGCCACTCGGCGTTCAGCGGGAAGAGACCGTCGACCGGGTGGCCGGCGGCGACCTGCTCGGCGATCCAGGCGTCCTCGACCTCCTGCGCGATCGCGTCGGCGGCGACCTCGGCCGCCAGAGCCGGCGGGATCACGATCACGCCGTCGCCGTCGCCCACGATGATGTCGCCGGGCTGCACGGTCGCGCCGCCGCACGAGATGGTCACATCGACGTCCCACGGCACGTGCTTGCGGCCGAGCACCGAGGGGTGCGCGCCCTGCGAGAACACGGGGAGCCCGATCTCGGCGACCGCGTCGAAGTCGCGCACGCCGCCGTCGGTCACGACGCCCGCGGCCCCGCGATTCTGCGCCCGCAGCGCGAGGATGTCGCCCAGCGTGCCGGTGGTGGCGTCGCCCCGGGCCTCGATCACGATGACCTCGCCCTCGGCGACCGCGTCGAACGCGCGCTTCTGGGCGTTGTATCCGCCGCCGTGCGAACGGAACAGGTCTTCGCGGAACGGCACGAAGCGCAGCGTCTTCGCGGTGCCGACGATCTTGGTGCCGGGGAGGTTCGCCGAGACGCCGTCGATGAAGCAGGAGAGGTGGCCGCGCTTGCGCAGCTGAGCCGACAGCCCGGCGGTCGGAGCCTCGAGCAGCTGGGAGCGCAGCTCAGGCGTGAGCGTGGGTGTGTCCTCTTCCGGCGGCAGGCCCGCCTCCTCGCGGGAGCCCCACGCCTCGGTGCGCTGCAGGTCGTCGACGGCGGGAAGGGAGCCGAGGTCGCGGTCGAACGGCACCTCGCCCTGCGTCACCGTGGTCACCAGGCGGCCGGAGCTCGGAGCGCCGGGCGCGTCCGGCGCGTCGACCTCGACCTCGACCACGTCGCCCGGCACGATCACGGACGAGCCCGCCGGGGTGCCGGTGAGGATCACGTCGCCGGGCTCGAGGGTGAAGTGCTGCGACAGGTCGGCGACGAGCTGGGCGAGCGGGAAGATCAGTCCGGCGGTGGTGTCGTCCTGCCGGAGCTCGCCGTTGACCCAGGTGCGCACGCGGAGAGCGGCGGGATCGACCGTGCGGGCGTCGATGAGCTCGGGGCCCAGGGGCGTGTAGCCGTCGCCGCCCTTGGAGCGGACGTTGGAGCCCTTGTCGTTCGCGCGCAGGTCGTACAGGCCCAGGTCGTTCGACGCGGTGACCGCGCCGACGTGGTCCCACGCATCGGCGAGCGAGACGTGGCGCGCCGCGGTGCCGATCACCAGAGCGATCTCGCCCTCGAAGGCGAGCAGCTCCGTGCCGGCCGGGCGCTCGACCGTGCCGCCGGAGACGCCGACCGAGCTGGCGGGCTTGAAGAAGTAGGAGGGAGCGGCGGGGCGGCGGCCGCGCTGGTCGGCGCGGGACGCGTAGCTCAGGTGGATCGCGATGATCTTGCCGGGGCGGGTGATGGGTTCCGTCACGGGGGCGCCTCCTCGCGCTCGGTGCATGTCGTGCCGGACGCGTTGTGCGTCGTATCCGAAATCATATATCATCGTGTCACCCCTCGGCAAGCACATCGGATTCACGTCCGCGCACGCCGTGACAATGCGGTCACAAGCAAAGGAGACACCCCATGAGCGGGCAGTCACAGGATGGGTTCACGCCCACCGGAACCATCGCGACGGCGGCCGATCGGCGCCGCGTCGTGTTCGCCACCGTCGTCGGGACCACCGTCGAGTGGTACGACTTCTTCATCTACGCCACGGCGGTCGGGCTCGTCTTCGGACAGCTCTTCTTCGCGCCGCTCGGCGCCAACAGCGCCCTGGTCGGCTTCGCCACGGTCGGCGTCAGCTTCCTGTTCCGTCCGCTCGGCGCGTTCCTCGCCGGCCACTTCGGCGACAAGCTCGGGCGCAAGGCCGTGCTCATGTGGACGCTCATCCTCATGGGCGCCGCGACCGCGCTGATCGGTGTGCTGCCGACCTACGAGACCATCGGCGTGATGGCACCGATCCTGCTCGTGCTGCTGCGCATCGTGCAGGGCATCTCGGCCGGTGGCGAGTGGGGCGGCGCAGTGCTGATGGCCGTCGAGCACGCCCCGCGCAAGAAGCGCGGCATCTTCGGCGCCTCGCCGCAGATCGGTGTGCCGCTCGGACTGCTGCTCGCCTCCGGCGTCATGGCGCTCATGACGGCGATCGCCCCCGGCGACCAGTTCCTCGCGTGGGGCTGGCGCGTGCCGTTCCTGCTCAGCGTGGTGCTGATCCTCGTCGGCTACTACGTGCGCCGCCGCGTGGAGGAGAGCCCGGTCTTCGCCGAGCTCGCCGAGCGCAAGGAGAAGGCGAAGATGCCCATCGTGCAGCTGTTCCGCAAGCACGCGCTGCTCGTGATCATCGCGGCGCTCGTCTTCGCCGGCAACAACGCGGTCGGCTACATGACCACGGGCGGCTACATCCAGGGCTACGCCACCAACCCGGAGGGCCCGATCGGCCTCGAGCGCGGACCCGTGCTGTGGGCCGTCACCGGCTCGGCGGTCACCTGGCTGCTCACGACGCTGCTGGCGGGCTGGGTGTCCGACCGCCTCGGCCGTCGCACGACCTACCTCATCGGCTGGGTGCTGCAGCTGGTCGGCGTGTTCACGCTCTTCCCGCTCGTGAACACCGGCGAGATCGGCCTGCTGTTCGCCGGGCTCGCGATCCTCACGATCGGGCTCGGCTTCACGTACGGTCCGCAGGCCGCGCTCTACACCGAGCTGTTCCCGGCGAGCATCCGCTTCTCCGGCGTCTCGATCTCGTACGCGATCGGGGCCATCGCGGGCGGCGCGTTCGCGCCCCTGATCGCCACCGCGATCGTCGCGGAGACCGGTTCGACCGCGGGCGTCACCTGGTACCTCGTGGGCATGACCCTGCTGGGTCTGATCGCGACGCTCCTGCTGCGCGACCGCTCCGGCATCCCGCTGGGGCCGGATCACGAGGAGGAGCAGGCGGTCAGCCCGATCCGCGGTCTCGCGAAGGCCTGACGCGGGTCGGCTCGCCGCCGAGGGCGCCCGGCTGCCGGAGGGCGGCCGGGCGCCCTCTTATGTGTGCCCGGTGCGGCGCGCCCGTCCCCGTGCGCGGTGCGGCGCGCCCGTCCGCGTGCGCGGTGCGGCGCCCGTTCGGGTGTGCCCGTGCGGTGCGCCCTTGCGTGGACCGCGGCGATCGCGCCAGCGCCCGGCGCCGTGCGCCCACGCGCGGGTGCGCTCCCCGCGAGGCTCAGGGCGCCATCGCGTGCCCGGTGCCGTGCGTTCTCCCTCGCGGGGCGAGGGTGCCATCGCGCGCCGGTGCGCGGCGATCGATCCGAGGATGCGGCGGGCGTGAGCCCGGGTGGGATCAGCCGTCGAGGGCCTCGCGGATCACGGCGGCGGAGCGTTGCAGGCGGGCGGCGATGTCGGCGTCGACGAGGTCGGTCGCCACGTGCACGACGGCGATCGCGCACGGGCGCTGCCCGCGCAGCACCAGCGGCACGGCGACGGCCTGCACGGTGGGGATGACCTCGTCGTGGCTCGTGGCGTACCCGCGCTCCGCGGCGGCCTCGACCTCGCGTCGCAGCGCGGGGGAGATGCCGTCCGGCCGCTCGGTGACCGGGAGCTGCGCCAGGATCGCCTTGCCGGGGGCGCCCACCGTCACCGGGTGCCGGGCGCCGGGGCGCTGAGCGACGCTGGCCACCGCGTGCCGCGGCTCGACGCTCGCGAGGGTGATGCAGTCGGTGCCGTCGAGCACCGCGAGGAAGCACGTCATGCCGAGCTCGTTGGCGATCGCGGTGAGCTCGGGCAGCGCCTCGGCCTGCAGGTCGTGCGCCACGCCGGCGGCGAGGGCGGCCATGCGGGCGCCGAGGCTGACGGCGCCCGCCGCGTCGCGGTTGACGAGCCCGTGGTCCTCCAGGGTGCGCAGGAGGCGGTAGGCGATCGAGCGGTGCACGTCGAGCCGCGCGGCGATCTCGTCGATCGTGAGCGCACGGCGTGCGTCGGACAGCACCTCCAGGATGCGGATCCCGCGGCTGAGGGTCTGCGAGGCGGGCGCGGCGGTCGGGCTCTCGGACATGCGGCTCCTTGCGGCGCGCGCGGCGCCGGTTTAGGCTGTGTTCAATAGTAGAACGGTGTGTTCGAATATAGAACACGCTCGTCTCGGACGCAAGACCCCAGCACCCGACAGCGACACCCGACAGCGACGTCCGGAAGGAATCGACGACGATGCAGTTCCACCACCACGGCTACGTGTCCGGAGACCCCCGCGTGCAGGACGCCGCGGGGATCGGCACCGACCGCCCCGCCGACCTCCCCGACGAGATCGACGTGCTCATCGTCGGGTCCGGCCCCGCCGGCATGCTCCTCGCGGCACAGATGTCGCAGTACCCCGACGTCTCCACGCGCCTCATCGAGAAGCGCGAGGGGCGACTCGTGCTCGGCCAGGCCGACGGCATCCAGCCGCGCAGCGTCGAGACCTTCCAGGCGTTCGGGTTCGCCGAGCGCATCATCGCCGAGGCCTACAACATCGGCTGGATGAACTTCTGGGGTCCCGACCCCGAGCACCGCGATCGCATCGTGCGCACCTCCCGCACCGCCGACTACGCCTATGACATCTGCGAGTTCCCGCACCTGATCGTCAACCAGGCGCGCGTGCTCGACTACTTCGCCGAGGCCGCGGCGAACGGGCCTGGCCGCATCACGCCCGACTACGGCGTGGAGTTCACGGGGCTCACCGTGCACGACGAGGGCGAGTACCCCGTCGAGGTCGGGATCCGCTACGTCGCGGGCGACCGCGCCGGCGAGGAGCGCACGATCCGCGCGAAGTACGTCGCCGGCTGCGACGGCGCCCGCAGCGGTGTGCGCCAGGCGATCGGCCGCACGCACGTCGGCGCCAGCGCCGCCCACGCCTGGGGCGTCATGGACGTGCTGGTCAACACCGACTTCCCGGACTGGCGCACCAAGTGCGCCATCAACTCGGCCGCGGGCAACATCCTCCACATCCCGCGCGAGGGCGGCTACCTCAGCCGGATGTACATCGATCTGGGAGAGGTCGCCGCCGACGACGACCACCGCGTGCGCCAGACGCCCATCGAGGAGATCATCCGCAGGGCGAACGAGATCCTGCACCCCTACACGCTCGACGTGCGCGAGGTCGCCTGGCACAGCGTCTACGAGGTCGGGCACCGCGTGACCGACGGCTTCGACGACGTGGACGAGGGCGAGTCGCGGACCCCGCACGTGTTCCTCACCGGCGACGCCTGCCATACGCACAGCGCCAAGGCCGGCCAGGGCATGAACGTCTCGATGCAGGACGGCTTCAACCTCGGCTGGAAGCTCGGCTCCGTGCTCACCGGCCGCGCGCCCGAGTCCCTGCTCGCCACGTACGGCGCCGAGCGGCGGCCGGTCGCGCAGCAGCTGATCGACTTCGACCGCGAGTGGTCGAGCCTCATGGCGCGCAAGCCCGAGGAGATCTCCGACCCGAACGACCTGGCCACGTACTACCTCGCGACGGCCGAGTTCCCCTCCGGGTTCATGACGCAGTACACAGGCTCCATGATCACGGGCACCGATGCGCACCAGGAGCTCGCGGTCGGGTATCCGCTGGGCAAGCGCTTCAAGTCCGCCGAGGTCGTGCGGGTCGGGGACGGCAACGTCGTGCACCTCGGACACCACGCGAAGGCCGACGGCCGGTGGCGCGTCTACGCCTTCGGCGACCGGACGGGCGAGGCGCTCACGGCCTGGGCCGAGGCCGCGGCACCCGTGTTCGCGCGGTTCACCCCGGCCGACGGCGACGAGGACGCGGTGTTCGACGTGAAGGCCGTGTACCCGCAGCCGTTCGAGGAGGTCGAGGTGACCTCGGCCCCCGCGCTGTTCCAGCCGAAGACGGGTCCCCTCGGGCTCACCGACTGGGAGAAGGTGTACGCCGCCGGTCCCAGCAAGTGGTGCGCGACGGACATCTTCGAGGCGCGCGAGTTGTCCCGCGACGGCGTCGTGGTCGTGGTGCGCCCCGACCAGTACGTGGCCGCGATCTTCCCGCTCGACGGGGTGGCGGAGCTCGAGGGCTTCCTGGAGGGCGCCTTCCTCCCCGCGCGCTGAGGTCCGCCGCATGACACGTGTCATGTCGAGGAGATGACACCGGGCTCCGGCGCCGCGGCCGGGCGGACGCGAGGCTGGAGGCATGAACGACACCTCTGCGGGCGCGATGGCGATGCGGGTCGCCCCTCGCCCGGCACCCGGACCCGACACCGAACCCGCGGCCGCTCGCGCGGACGCCCCGATCGTGCTGGAGCTGCGCGACGTGCGCCGACACTACGGCTCGGGCGACCGCCGCGTGCAGGCCGTCGACGGCGTTGACCTGTCGATCCGCCGCGGAGAGGTCGTCGCACTGCTCGGGCCCAACGGCGCGGGCAAGACCACGACGCTCGACATGCTGCTCGGCCTCACGGCCCCGAGCAGCGGGACGGTGCAGGTCCTCGGCATGACCCCGGAGCGGGCGACCGCGAGCGGAGCGATCGGCGCGGTGCTGCAGACCGGCGGGCTGCTGGGCGACCTCACCGTCGGCGAGACCGTGCGCCTCATCGCCTCGCTGCACGGCGGAGAGGCGATCGCGCGGGTGGGCGACGTGATGGCCAGGGCCGACCTCACGCGCCTCGCGCGCCGCCGGGTCGCGAAGTGCTCGGGGGGAGAGCAGCAACGCGTGAAGTTCGCCCTCGCGATGGTGTCCGACCCGGACATCCTCGTGCTGGACGAGCCGACCGCAGGGATGGACGTCACCGCGCGCCGGCACTTCTGGGACGTGATGCGTGCCGACGCGGACGCCGGGCGCACGATCGTGTTCGCCACGCACTACCTGGAGGAGGCGGAGCAGTTCGCCCGCCGCACCGTCGTGATGCACCGGGGCACCGTCGTCGCCGACGCCCCCACCGCCCTGCTGCGCGCGAGCCTGGGGGAGCGCACGGTCGCCGCGACCGTCGCGCCGGGGACCGCGGAGGCGCTCCTCGCCGCGGTGGCCGCCGCCGAGGGCGTGACCGGGGTGCGCCGGGACGGGGACCGCCTCAGCCTGCGCGCGACCGACTCCGACGCGGCCGCCCGGATCCTGCTCGACGGCGGTGCGCACGACCTGGAGATCGCCGCGCCCACGCTCGAGACCGCCTTCACCGCTCTCACGGAGGACTGACCATGCTCGTCTCACCCACCATGCTGCGCATCGAAGGCGTCCGCCAGCTGCGCAACCCGTACACCCTCGCGTTCACCCTGGCGATGCCCGTCGCGATGTATCTGCTCTTCGGGGCGGGCATGGGCTACGGCACCCTGTCCGCGGGGAACGGCAACGTCTCCTTCTACGTCATGACGTCGATGGCCGCCTACGGCACGGCGGTCGCGATGAGCTCGCTCACGTCTCTCGCCGCCACCGAGGCCAAGCAGGGGTGGGGGCGCCAGCTGGCGATGACCCCGCTCACCACGGCGGGGTACGCGCTCACGAAGCTGCTGACCGCGGTGTCGTTCGCGGCTCTGGCCCTCGTGGCCGTGTTCGTCGCCGGCATGCTCACCGGCGCGGAGGTCGAGGACGGGTGGCGCTGGGCCGCGACCGCCGGCATCATCCTCGGCATCGGCCTCATGTACGGGCTGTTCGGTCTCGGTGTCGGCCTGTTCTTCAGCTCCGACTCGGCCGCCGCCCTCGCGTCCATCTCGATGACGTTCTTCGCGTTCTTCGGCAACGTGTTCATGCCGCTCGACGGGCTGATGCTCGACATCGCCCGCTTCACACCGCTGTACGGCTTCGTCGCGCTGAGCCGCTGGCCGCTCACCGAGGGCGTGCTGACGACCGGGCAGACCGACCCGCTGTGGATGCTCTTCCTCAACGTGGCCGTGTGGCTCGCGGTGTTCGCGGTGCTGGTCGCGATGGGCATGCGGCGCTCGCGGGCTCGGCAGTGACCCGCGCCGGCCGACAGTAGGTTGGACGGATGACGCAGCGCACGCAGCGGGAGCGCTCCGGCAGCTCTCGAGCCTCCCGCGACGCCGTCCGGTCCGACGCGGCCGGAGCTCCGGTCGCGTCGCCGCCTCCCGGCGCCGCGGACGGCTCCGGGAAGGAGCCGTGGGCACGGTTCGGATGGCTGATGGCCGTCATCTGGCTGGTGTTCCTGGTGTACCCGGTGATCGCCCTGCTGCACTCGACCGCACCGCTCGGGTGGGTCGTCACCGGCTGGGTGGCGCTCGTCGCCTTCATCGTCCTGTACGTCACGGGGTTCCTGCACGGCATGCGTGGCGGCGGAGGGCTCGGGCGGCCCCCGACGCCGCGCCAGTGGATCACCTTCGCGCTGCTCATCGCGTGCGCACTCGTGACCGTGCCGGCGGTCGGCGGTTCGGCGCTGAGCTTCCTTCCGTTCATCATGTCGTTCGCGTCGTACGGCCTCACCCGGCTGTGGCACTGGATCGCGACCGTGGCGGCGGTCGTGGTCGCGGCGGGGTGCGTGCTGCTCATCCCCGGCAACCTGACGTACGCGTCGGTCCTGGCGATCGTGGCGCTGCTCGGGGTCGTCAACACGGTGTCGACCTGGCTGATCCTGCGCTCTGCCGAGGCGGAGCGCCTCGGACTGGAGCTGGCGACGAGCGAGGGGCGCGAGGCGGTCGCACGCGACGTGCACGACCTCATCGGCCACTCGCTGACCGTCGTCGGCCTCAAGGCCCAGCTCGCGCGACGCCTGATGGACACGGACCCCGTGCGGGCGCGGGCCGAGCTCGCCGACATCGAGCGCCTGACCGCGGAAGCCATCGCGGGCGTGCGGCAGACCGTCTCGGGGGCGCGTGCGACCACGCTGATCGAGCAGCTCGCCGCGACGGGGGACTCCCTGCGCGCGGCCGACATCCGGCTCGAGACCACGGGCGGGCCCGAGGCGCTCTCGCCCGCGCAGGCCATCACCGCGAGCTGGATCCTGCGCGAGGCGACCACGAACGTCCTGCGTCACGCGCGGGCCGACACGGTTCGGGTGCTGTTCGCGCCGGGGCGGGTGGTCGTGGAGGACGACGGCATCGGCTGCGCCTCCCGCGCCGTCGACGGCAACGGCGTCCGCGGGATGCGCGAGCGCGCCGCGGCCGCGGGAGCGTCGTTCTCGATCGGACCCGCGGGGGCGTCGGGCACGCGGGTGGAGGTGACGTGGTGAACGCGGACACGGGAGCGGGCGACAGCATCCGGCTGCTGATCGCGGACGATCAGGCTCTCGTGCGCGGCGCGCTCGCGGCCCTTCTCGACCTGGAGGCCGACCTGACCGTGAGCGGCATGGCGTCGGACGGAGCGGAGGCGGTGCGGCTGGCGGCCGAGGTGCGTCCCGACGTGTGCCTGATGGACATCCAGATGCCGGGCGTGGACGGGGTCGAGGCGACGCGGCGGATTCGTGAGGTCAGCCCGGGCACGCGGGTGCTCGTGGTGACCACGTTCGCCAGGCCCGGGTACCTGCGGTCGGCCCTCGACGCGGGCGCGAGCGGCTTCATCGTGAAGGACACTCCCGCGGAGGATCTCGCCGAGGCCGTGCGCCGCGTGCACTCCGGGCTGCGGGTGCTCGACCCCGCGCTCGCCGAGGAGAGCCTTTTCGACGGGGCGAATCCCCTCAGCGACAGGGAGCGACAGGTGCTGCGGCTCGCCGCGGACGGCCGATCCGCCGCCGCCATCGCCGCGGAGGTCTTCCTGTCGGCGGGCACGGTGCGCAACCATCTGTCGGCTGCGATCGGCAAGACCGGTGCGGTCAACCGGGCGCAGGCGGTGCGCATCGCCTCGGACAAGGGCTGGATCTGACGCGGACCCTGCCGCGGCGGTGGCGGGTGTCGGTGCCCCGGCGTACCGTGAGCCGCGACGGGCGAGGGAGCCCGGACAGGAGGAGTGCGTGATGGAGTGGAAGATCGAGCTCATCTTCGTGCCCGTGTCGGACGTCGACCGGTCGAAGGAGTTCTACGAGAGGGTCGGCTTCCACGCCGACTGGGACCACACGCCGACGGAGGGGCTGCGGTTCGTGCAGATGACGCCGCCCGGGTCGGCCTGTTCGATCGCGTTCGGCACGGGCCTCGGGGTCGCGCTGGAGCCCGGGCAGCAGAACTCGATCCAGGTGGTCGTGCCGGATGCCGACGAGGCGCTGGCTCATCTGCGCGGCCTCGGCGTCGAGGCGCGCGGGGTGCAGGAGCTCGACTGGGGGCGGTTCGTGTCGTTCGACGACCCCGACGGCAACACCTGGACCCTGCAGGAGCTCCCGGACTACAGCGCGCAGGGCTGAGGGGCACGCGCGTCTCGGCGCGTGCACGGGATCGCGTCGGGGGCACGGGACGCCCGCGCGGCCGACCCGTGCCCTCGACAGCACGTTGAACGCTCGAAGCGCGCCGGGCGGGGAGAGGGCGTCACCCGATCCGCACCGCGCCGCCGGAGACGAGGATGCCGCCCGTCGCGGGCACGGCGACGCGCAGTTCGCTGGGGCGTCCGACATGGGCGCCCTGGCGGATGCGCACGCTGTCGCCGGGGAAGCCCTGGGCGCGCAGGTACGCGCCGACCGAGGCCGCCGCGGAACCCGTCGCCGGATCTTCCGTGATGCGCCCGACCGGGAACAGGTTGCGGGCCTCGATGTCGGCCGGATCCTCGGCGTGCAGCACGGTCACCGTGCCGAGCCAGCCCTGCTCGCGCATGAGGGCGGCGACCGCGGCCGGGGCGAAGCGGAACTGGTGGAACAGCTCACGGTCGGCGACGAAGACGATCGGGTGCCAGTTGCCCGCGAACGCCTCCCGCACGGGGAAGCGGGGGTCGACGTCGTCCGCGGTCATCCCGAGCAGCCCGAGCAGCCGGTCGCGCACCGCCGGGTCGAGGTCGCGCACCTGCGGCTCGACGCTCGTGAACGACACCGTCACCTGCCCGTCCGCGTCGGCGAACGACTCCATCGTCACGGCACCGGCGGCCGTCTCGAACACCACCGTGCCCGGGCCGTCGCGCTCCGCCAGTGCCACCGCCGTCGCCACCGTCGCGTGACCGCAGAAGGGGACCTCCGCGGCCGGCGACCAGTACCGCACCCGCAGCCGTGCCCCGTCATCGGAGGCGCCGGTCACGAACGCGGTTTCGGAGTACCCGACGTCGGCCGCGATCCGCTGCATCTCCGCATCGTCGAGGCCTCCGGCGTCGAGCACCACCCCCGCGGGGTTGCCGCCGTCCGGCGTCGCCGCGAACGCGCTGAAGCGGAGGATCTCGGGGGCATCCGTCATGGGGCGAGCCTAGCGGCGGGCCCTGTCAGGAGTTCACGCGGATGATCTCCTGCTGATACGGGGCGATCACGTCGCCGGAGATGCGCAGGTCGACGACGAGGAAGCGGCGCGTCGCCGGATCCTCGGCGGTCCACGCGGCGAGCCGGTCGAGGTCGGCCAGCGTGCGCACCACCAGCCCCTCCGCCCCGACCGCGGCACCGAACGCCGCGAAGTCGACCTCGGGGATGCGCATCGGCGCCTCGGCGAGTCCCTTCAGGCCGTAGAGGTTGACCTCGGCGCCGTAGGCCGCGTCGTTCCACACGACCGCCAGCCCGCGCCCACCCGCCGCGCGGACGGCCGACTCCAGGTCGGCGATCGCCATCAGCCCGCCGCCGTCGCCCGAGGTCAGCACGATCGTGGAGTCCCGGCGGGCCAGGGCGGCGCCCACCACGCTCGGCCAGCCCTGACCGATCGACTGGAACGCCGTGCCGACCATCATCATGCGGTCGGGCGCCGCGACAGGCCAGTACATGTTCGCCCAGCCGATGAAGTGCCCGCCGTCCGACACCACCACGCGGTCCTCCGGCAGCAGCTCGGCGATGCGACGCGCGGCCGAGCGGGGGTCGAGGCGTCCGTCGGGCGCGAGCTCGTCACCGGCGTCGTACGTGCGCGCGGCTGCGACATCGACGCTCTCGCGCCACGGACGGGCCGGCGTCGCGTGCTCCACCGCGGAGCCGGTGCCGGAGTGCCGGCTCTCGTCGCCGAGGTCGTCCCCGGCGGTCGGGGGAGTGGCGCCGGTGAGCCGTGTCACGAGCGCCTCGGCGGCGAGCCGCGCGTCGGCCCGCACGAACCCGCCGACGTGGGCGTGCGTCGCGGCCGGGGCGACGTCGATCTGGAACACCCGCGTGCCCGGGGCGAACAGCTCGCCGAACCGCATCGTGAACTGGTTGAGCGAGGCACCGAAAACCACGGCGACGTCGGCCGTGCGCACGAGCTGCATGGCCCCGTCGGCACCGAACCCGCCCGTCACGCCCAGGTCGTACCGCGACTCGGGGAAGACGCCGCGACCGAGGGCGGACGAGGCGGTGAGCGCACCGGTCAGGGCGGCCAGCTCGCCCAGGGCGGCGCCCGCTCCGGCGAGCCACGCGCCGCGGCCGGCGAGGAGGAACGGACGCTCGGCGCCGCGCAGCGCCTCCGCGATCTCGTCGAGCATGCCCTCCGCGAACTCGCCACGGGGCGCGAGGGGAGCGGGCAGCCGGGGCGCGGGCACCGTCGGGACCTCCCCGGCCTCCAGCGCCGCCACGTCGTAGGGGATCGCGAGCACGACCGGCACGCGGTACGTCAGTGCGTGCTCCACCGCGATGACCGTGGTCGCCGCGGCGTCCGCGCGGCCGACGGTGTAGGTGCGGGCGCCGACGGCCGAGGCGAGCGCGATCTGATCCACGTCCCACGGGCGGGGGCCCGACGTGGGCTCGTCGCCCACCACGAGCACGAGCGGGACGTGCGCCTGCACGGCCTCGGCCAGCGCCGTGATGGTGTTCGTGAAGCCCGCGCCATAGGTCGAGGTGCCGGCGGCGATGCGCCCGGAGGCGCGGAAGTGCGCGTCCGCGGCGACCACGGCGCCCTGCTCGTGCCGCACGGCCGTGAAGACGGCGTCGGTGTGCTTCTCGATCGCGTCGAGGAAGTAGGCGTTGCCGTTGCCCATCACCCCGAAGACGGCATCGACGTGCTGGGCGAGGGTGAGGGCGACGTGCGCGGAGACCGTGGGCATGGGGGTGCCTTTCGAGAGACAGGGACGGAGGGACTGCGGGATCCGTATGTGTCTCGCCTCCGCGACATCGCGAAGCGCTTCGTGCCTCTTTTTCAGGCACCGGCCGGGCCGGACCAGCCCAGTCTAGCGGCGGCTCCTGCCTCGCGGATGCGCGAGAATGGATCGATGACGGATGCGGCGATCGAGCGCGAGACGCTCACCTGGGACGGCTTCGGCGCGGCGACGCGCGACCTGGCGCGGAGCATCCTCGCCAGCGGCTTCGAGCCGGAGGTGGTCGTCGCGATCGCCCGCGGGGGACTGCTCCCCGCCGGTGCCATCGCCTACGGCCTCGGCGCGAAGAACTGCGGCGCGATCAACGTCGAGTTCTACACCGGCATCGGCACGGTGCTCGACGCCCCCGAGGTGCTGCCGCCCGAGCTCGACATGGCGTACCTCGACGGTCGCCGCGTGCTGCTCGTGGACGATGTGGCCGACTCCGGCCGCACCCTCGCCCTCGCGGTGCAGCTGCTGAAGGACAAGGGCGCCGACGTGCGGTCGGTGACGATCTACACCAAGCCGTCCACGATCATCCAGCCCGACTACGCCTGGAAGGACACCGATCTGTGGATCAACTTCCCGTGGTCGTTCCAGGGCACCGTGCGCGAGGAGGACGAGGGCCTCGCGCCCTCCGCCTGACTCAGCCGCGCAGCAGCGCCCGCAGCGTCTGGATCGTGTCGGCCTCGGCCGGGGTCTTGTCGTCGCGGTAGCGCTTGACCCTGGCGAACCGCAGCGCCAGTCCCCCCGGGTAGCGCGGCGACCGTTGCACGCCGTCGATCGCGATCTCCACCACCAGCTCCGGTCGCAGGAACACGGTCGAGGCGGTGCGATGCGACTCGTGCGCCGGGAACTCCTCGGTCTGCCACTCCAGCAGCGCATCGGTCAGGCCCTTGAACGTCTTGCCCACCATCACGAACGAGCCGGGGTCGCCGAACTCGCCCTCCGGATCGCGGGCGCCGAGGTGCAGGTTCGACAGCCACCCGCGGCGACGGCCGGAGCCCCATTCGGCCCCGAGCACGACCAGGTCGTACGTGAGGACGGGCTTGACCTTGACCCAGGACTTGCCGCGGCGGCCGGCGGCGTAGGGGGCGTCGACGGCCTTGACCACCACGCCCTCGTGTCCGGCCGCGAGGGCCTCGCGCGACAGCTGCTCGGCGGCCTCGGGGTCGTCCGTCACGATCCCGGGCATGCGCCAGTCGCCCGCGACGGCCGCGAGTACCTCCTGGCGCACGGACAGCGGCTCGTCGAGCAGGTCGCGGCCGTCGAGGTGCAGCACGTCGAAGAACCACGGTCGCAGGGCGAGTTCGCGCGCGGCGTCGGCCCCGAACCGCGACATGGTCTCCTGGAACGGTCGCGGCCCGCCGTCTTCGTCGAGCGACAGCGTCTCGCCGTCGAGGATCACGTCGTGTGCGGGCAGCGCCCGCACTATCTCGACGATCTCCGGCAGGCGGTGCGTGACATCGGCGAGGCTGCGGGTGTAGATGCCCACGTCGTCGCCGTGCCGGTGCACCTGGATGCGGGCGCCGTCGAGCTTGTACTCCACGGAGGCGCGGCCCGTGATCTCGAGCGCGGCGGTGGGCGTGGCCGCGGTCGCCGCCAGCATGGGCAGCACCGGGCGGCCCACCCGGAGCCCGACCTCCTCCAGCGCGCCCTCGTCTCCGGTCAGCGCCAGACGGGCGGTCTCGCCGAGGTCGCCCGAGAGCATCGCCGCGCGTCGCACGAGGGCGATGGGCTGATCGGACGCCCGGGCGATCGCGTCGAGCAGCACGCCGCCGAGCGCCCCCGTGCGCAGCTCGCCCAGCATGGCCCTGGCGAGGAAGTCCCACTCCGCGGCGGTGGACCGCGTGGCCAGGGCGCGCAGGAGGTCGCTGCGGACCCCGGCGGATCCGGCGCCCGACGCCGTGGACAGCTCCTCGAACGCGTGGTCGACCTCGGCGATCGTGAGACTCGACTCCGCGGCGTGCGCGATGTCGAGTGACGACAGCCCGCGCCAGCCCACCCCCAGTCGCCCCTGCCGCGGGGAGGCGAGCAGGAGACCCACGAGCGCGGGCACGACGGCCTCGTCCGCACCGCGCAGCAGCTCGGCGATCGCGTCGATCTTGGCGAGGCGCGACGAGGTGGACGCGACCTTCTCGGTCGTGGTGACGAGCTCGGAGAGCAGCATCCCCGCATCATGCCACCGGCCGCGGACACCGCGGAAGGAGCTTGACACCGCCCGCCCCGGGGCGGGGTCGCT
Organism: Microbacterium sp. NPDC059771; assembly: GCF_042732495.1. NCBI lineage: Bacteria > Bacillati > Actinomycetota > Actinomycetes > Micrococcales > Microbacteriaceae > Microbacterium > Microbacterium sp. NPDC059771. The sequence continues at coordinate 1,394,908 of NZ_JBHWHK010000001.1, forward strand.
CGTTCAGCGCCCGCGGAACTTCGGCCTGCGCTTCTCCTGGAACGCGGCGAAGCCCTCGCGGTAGTCGTCGGTGTCGCACAGGGCGGCCTGCGCCGCGTTCTCGATGCCGACCGCGTCCCACAGCGTCAGCCTCTCGTCGCGGATCCGCGCCACGAGCTCCTTGCTCGCCAGGAACGCTGCCGTCGCGCCCCGGGCAGCAGCGGCGGCGGCCTCCGCGGTCGCCGACACCACCTCGTCGTCGGGGAACACGCGGGAGAACAGGCCCGACTGCACGGCCTCGGTTCCGCTCATCAGGCGCCCGGTATAGATGAGGTCGAGCGTCTTGTGCGCGCCGAGCCGGTCGAGGAACAGCGCGTGACCACCGGAGTCGAGCGTGGCCCCCAGGGCCGCGAACGGGGAGCCGATCTTCGCGGACTCGGCCACGTACACCACGTCGGTCGCGATCAGCAGTCCGAGTCCGACGCCCAGACAGGCCCCGTGCGCGACCGCGAACGTCGGTGCGGGGAACCGCGCCATGCGCTGCAGCAGCGGGGTCACCGCGCCGCCGAGGTAGCCGAGCACGTCGTCGTCGCGCGGGTCGACCGCCGAGATGTCGCGACCGGCGCAGAACGCCCTGCCCTCGCCGCGCAGGACGAGCGCCCGTACCCCGGCGTCCTCCGCCGCGTCGTAGGCGGCGTCGAGCTCGTCGAGCGCGGTATCGTCGAGGGCGTTGAGCTTCGCGGGCGCGTTCAGGACGACCGTGGCGACGTCGTCGGCGATGGTGAGGTCGATCATGGGGCCCTCCGGATCAGACGTCGTAGTCGACGACCAGGCGGTCGCTCGTGGGGTGGGACTGGCACGTCAGCACGTAGCCGCGCTCGAGCTCGTCGGGTTCCAGCGCGTAGTTCTCCGTCATGGTGACGCTGCCCTCGATCACCCGCGCGCGACACGTGCCGCACACGCCGCCCGCACACGCGAACGGGGCGTCGGGGCGCACCCGCAGGGCCGCGTTGAGCACCGACTCGCGTGCCGCCACGGGGCTCTCCACCGTCGAGGAGACGCCGTCGAGGTTCACCTCGATGCGCACCGTCTTCTCCCCGGCGCTCACCGTCACGGGGCGCGCGGCCCGCACCGGCTCGTCACCCGTGGTGAACAGCTCGAACCGGATGTGCTCGCGCGGCACGCCCACGTCGGCGAGCACCGCGCGGCACAGGTCGACGAGCGCGAGCGGCCCGCACAGGAACCACTCGTCCACATCGGAGGGGTCGATCAGCGATCCGAGGATCGTGCGCAGCTTGGGCTCGTCGAGGCGGCCGGACAGCACGGGGGCCGTGCGCTGCTCGCGCGACAGCACGTGATGCAGCGTGAGCCGGGTGGGGTAGCGGTCCTTCAGGTCGGCGAGGTCCTCCAGGAACATCACGTCGAGGGTCGAGCGGTTCGTGAACAGCAGCGTGAACCGCGAGGTCCGCGACCGCGTCAGCACGGTGTGCGCGAGAGCCATCAGCGGAGTGATGCCCGATCCGGCGGCGATGCCCACCACGTGCTTCTGGTCGAGGTCGTCGAGCCCCGAGGTGAAGGTGCCCTGCGGGCTCATCACGTCGATGCGGAAGCCGGGGTGCAGACCCGTCTGCGCCCACGTGGAGAAGAGCCCGCCCTCGTCGCGCTTGACCGCCACGCTCAGGCGCGTCGGCCGTCCGTCGGTGCGGTGCTCGGGAGCGCGGCACAGCGAGTACGAACGCCGCACCTCCTCGCCGTCGAGGGTCGTGCGCAGCGCCACATACTGGCCCGGCAGATGGTCGTAGTCGTCGGCGAGCTCGGGCGGCACCGTGAAGGTGACCTCGACGGAATCCTCGGTCAGCGGACGCACGTCCTCGACCTCGAGCGTGTGGAACCGCGCGCGCGTGCGCTCGCGGGAGACGGGTGCGGCGGCCGCGGGCGGCGTCGCCCGCGCGGGGGAGAACAGCGACATCAGTGCACCTTGAAGTGGTCGAAGGGTTCCAGGCACGCGCGGCACTCGTACAGCGCCTTGCACGAGGTCGAGCCGAAGCGCGACACCTCACGGGTGTCGAGCGAGCCGCAGCGCGGGCACCGCACGCTCAGCGCGAGCCGGATGGGCCCCGACGACACCGCGGCGCGGCCGCTGGGCGGGGCGATGCCGTACTCCCGGAGCTTCTGCGCGCCGGCGTCGCTCATCCAGTCGGTGGTCCACGCGGGGGACAGCACGAGCCGCACCTCGACCTGCGCCCAGCCCGCCGCGGTGAGCGCCAGCACGACGTCGTCGCGGATGGTGTCCATCGCCGGGCAGCCGCTGTACGTCGGGGTGATGTCGACCCGCACCGTGTCGCCGTGCACCTCGACCGCGCGCAGCACGCCGAGGTCCTCGATCGTGAGCACGGGCACCTCGGGATCGGGCACGGCCGCGGCGATCCGCCACGCCTCGGCCCGCGACCCGGCCGCTGTGCCGGTCACCACGACGCCCCCGGGTGCCGTCGCGCCAGCACCTGCATCTCGGCGAGGAGGTGGCCCAGCGGGGTCGCATGAGCGCCGCGGCGGCCGCCCGCCGACGACGCCGACACCGCGGGGACGGCGAGGTCGGCCTCGGCGAACACGGTGTCCACGACCGCGTCGAACCCCGGGCGCAGCGCGGAGGGGCGCACGGCCGCGTCGCCGAGTCGATCGATGAGCGGCTCGTCGCGGAACAGCTCGTCGACATACGGCCACACGTCGGTCAGGGCCCGGATCATCCGCGCGCGAGACTCGTCCGTGCCGCCCGCGAGCCGCAGCACCCACTGCACGGCGTGGTCGCGGTGGTAGTCGACCTCCTTGAGGGCCTTTTCCGCGATCGCCGCCAACGTGGGCTCCGAGCTCGCGCGCAGGGCGGCGTACAGCTCCACGAGGTACACCGACACGACGAACTGCCGCGCGATGGTCTGGGCGAAATCGCCGTTGGGCTGCTCCACGATCCAGGCGCTGCGGAACTCGGGCTCGTCGCGGAAGTAGGCCAGGTCGTCCTCGGAGCGGCCGTCCCAGGATCCGGCGAAGTGCAGGAACGAGCGGGCATGCCCGAGCAGGTCGAGCGCGATGTTGCCGAGCGCCACGTCCTCCTCCAGCTCCGGCGCGCGGGAGATCCACGCGCCGAGCTGCTGCGACAGGATCAGGGCGTCGTCGCCCAGCCAGAGCGCGTACTCGGCGAGGTCGGCGCTGGTCGCGGTGGTGCCGGCGCCCGCCAGCTCCTCGCTCAGCCGCAGTTCGTCGACCGAGACGTCTCCGTGCACGTCGGTTCCGTGCACGTCGGTGTGCCCGTGCTGCTGCGCGCTCACAGGTGCGGCACCCCCTCGGAGGCGGTGTAGTACACCGCGTGCCGGTAGTTCTTGCCGGCCGGGCTCTCGAAGTAGGCCCCCTTGGCGTCGGGGTCGCTGGTGGTGATGGCGTCGGCCGGCACGGCCCAGATCGACACGCCCTCGCCGCGCCGGGTGTAGAGGTCGCGGGCGTTGCGGATCGCCATGTCGGCGTCTGGCGCGTGCAACGAGCCGACGTGCACGTGGCTCAGGCCGCGGTTCGCGCGCACGAAGATCTCCCACAGGGGCCAGGGCTCGCGCTCGTCGGCGCCGGGGGTGGCCATCACGCGACCGCCTTCGTCTTGAGGGCCTGCTTGCGGGCGTACTCGGCGGCGGCCTCGCGCACCCAGGCGCCCTCCTCGTGGGCGGTGCGGCGGCGCTCCAGCCTTTCCGCGTTGCACGGTCCGTTGCCGCGCAGCACCTGGAAGAACTCGTCCCAGTCGATCTCGCCCATCTCGTAGCGGCCGGTCTCCTCGTCGAAGCGCAGGTCGGGGTCGGGCAGGGTGACGCCGAGGATCTCGGCCTGGGGCACGAGCATGCTCACGAAGCGCTGGCGCAGCTCGTCATTGGAGAAGCGCTTGATCTTCCAGGCCATCGACTGTGCGGAGTTGGGGGACTGGTCGTCGGGCGGGCCGAACATCGCCAGGCTCGGCCAGTACCAGCGGTCCACGGCGTCCTGCGCCATCTGCCGCTGCTCCTCCGTGCCGCGCATGAGGGTGAGGAGGATCTCGAAGCCCTGCCGCTGGTGGAACGACTCCTCCTTGCAGATGCGCACCATCGCCCGGCCGTAGGGGCCGTAGGAGGCGCGGCACAGCGGCACCTGGTTGCAGATGGCGGCGCCGTCGACGAGCCAGCCGATCGCCCCCATGTCGGCCCAGGTGGGGGTGGGGTAGTTGAAGATCGACGAGTACTTGGCCTTGCCGGAGATGAGCTGGTCCATCATCTCGTCGCGCGTGATGCCGAGGGTCTGCGCCGCGGAGTAGAGGTAGAGCCCGTGTCCGGCCTCGTCCTGCACCTTCGCCATCAGGATGGCCTTGCGCTTGAGGCTGGGCGCGCGCGTGATCCAGTTGCCCTCCGGCTGCATGCCGATGATCTCGGAGTGCGCGTGCTGGGAGATCTGCCGGATGAGCGTCTTGCGGTATGCCTCCGGCATCCAGTCGCGCGGCTCGATGCGCTGCTCGTTCGCGATGAGCTCCTCGAACAGGCGCTCCTCCGCGGAGGCCTCGTCCGTCACGAGGGACAGGTCTGCAGGACTGGTCATCGTCGACTCCTCGCCATCCGGCCTTCTTTACTGACCGATCGTTAGGTAATTCTGACACAGCGATCGTCGGTATTCAACCGGCGCCGGATCAGAGCGAGCGCGACACGAGCGCGAGCAGGGCCCGGCCGTAGGCCTCCGCGGGGTCGGGGTGCTCGAACGTCAGCGGCTCCCCGGCGATCTCGATCTCCACGCGGAACGTGTCTGGCAGCCGGACGAGGGCGCGGAACGTACCGCGGAGAAGTTCGCGCAGCTGATCCTCGCGGGGCAACCACACCGCATCAGCCAGGGTCACCGCATCGAGCGCCCACTCGGTCGTGCCGTTGAACGCCAGGTCGGTGCCGCTGGGGGACTGCCGCGCCTCGATCGTCATCCCGCTCACGGTGAACACGTCGGCCTCGGCCTCCAGCTCCACCTCGTCGGGGAGGTCCAGCTGGAAACGGTCGCCCTCCGCGGGGTGCCAGGTGAGTCCCGCATCGCGCAGGGCGACGGCGAGTTCGCGCGTGATCATCCCTCCACGCTAGACGCCATGCGGCAGCCGTCCCCCGATCGCGGGCCGCGACGACCGGGCTGTCGGCGGTGTGCGGCAGAGTGGAGGACATGACCTCCGCACCCGCCGACACCGCCCGCGACACCGCCCGCGCCGCCCTCGCCGAGCTGGTCGGGCGCGCCGACGTCGACTTCCACGACGGGCAGTACGAGGCGATCGAGGCCCTGGTGGAGGGGCGCCGCCGCGCGCTCGTGGTGCAGCGCACCGGCTGGGGCAAGTCCGCGGTGTACTTCGTCGCGACGCTGCTGCGCCGACGGCAGGGCGCGGGCCCCACCGTGCTGGTGTCGCCGCTGCTCGCCCTCATGCGCGATCAGATCGCGGCCGCCGAGCGCGCGGGCGTGCGGGCGGTGGCGATCAACTCCACGAACGCGCACGAGTGGGCGGAGGTGGAGGGGCGGCTCGCGCGCGACGAGGTCGACGTGCTGCTGGTGTCGCCCGAGCGGCTCAACAACCCCGCCTTCCGCGAGCAGCAGCTGCCCGCGCTCGTGGCCCGCCTCGGCATGCTCGTCATCGACGAGGCGCACTGCATCAGCGACTGGGGGCACGACTTCCGGCCCGACTACCGCCGCCTGCGCGACCTGATCGGCCAGCTCCCGACCGACGTGCCGGTCCTGGCCACGACCGCGACCGCCAACAGCCGCGTGGTGGCCGACGTCGCCGAGCAGCTCGGAGCGCTGCCGACCGGGGAGACCGGTGGGGCTGTGGCGTCCGCTGCACCGGGTGCGGGTGCGGGTGCGGATGCGGGTACCGGTGCGGGAGCCGTGCCGGTGCTGACGATCCGCGGACCCCTGGCCCGCACGTCGCTGCGGCTCGGCGTGCTGCGCCTGCGCGACTCGGCCAGCCGCCTGGCCTGGCTGCTGAGCCACCTCGACGACCTTCCGGGCTCCGGCATCATCTACACGCTCACGGTCGCCGCGGCCGTCGACACCGCGCGACTGCTGCGTGAGCACGGGCATGAGGTGCGCGCCTATACCGGGCAGACCGATGCCGAGGAGCGCGCCGAGTCGGAGGGCATGCTCAAGCGCAACGAGGTCAAGGCGCTCGTGGCCACCAGCGCCCTGGGCATGGGCTTCGACAAGCCCGACCTCGGCTTCGTCGTGCACCTCGGCGCGCCGTCGTCGCCCGTCGCGTACTACCAGCAGGTGGGCCGTGCGGGCCGAGCGAGCGACAACGCCGACGTGCTGCTGCTGCCCGGGGTCGAGGACCGCGACATCTGGCACTACTTCGCGACCGCGTCGATGCCCGACCGTGAGCGCGCCGAACGGGTGATCGCCGCGCTCGGCGACGCTCCGATCTCGACCCCGGCGCTGGAGGCCCTGGTCGACATCCGCCGCACGCCGCTGGAGTTGCTGCTCAAGGTGCTCGACGTCGACGGAGCCGTGCGGCGCGTGCAGGGCGGCTGGATCGCGACGGGAGCGCCGTGGACCTACGACGCCGAGCGCTACGAGCGCATCGCCGCCGAGCGGGTAGCCGAGCAGCAGCACATGCTCGACTACGAGCGGACCGACGGCTGCCGCATGGAGTTCCTGCAGCGGGCGCTCGACGACGAGACCGCCGCACCCTGCGGTCGCTGCGACACCTGCGCGGGCGTCTGGTTCCCGACCGAGGTGGCGTCGACGGCCAGTGCGCAGGCGGCGGAGTCGCTCGACCGCGTGGGCGTGCCGATCGAGCCGCGGCGCGCCTGGCCGACCGGCGCCGACCGCCTCGACGTGCCCGTCAAGGGCCGCATCCCCGCGGACGAGCAGGCCGAGGAGGGGCGTGCGCTGGCGCGGCTCACCGATCTGGGCTGGGGCGGCGCGCTGCGCGACACCTTCGCCGCGGGCGCCCCCGATGCCGCGGTGACCCCGCAGCTGGTGCAGGCGTGCGTGCGCGTGCTCGCCGGGTGGGGGTGGGCGGAGCGGCCCGTCGCCGTGGTCGCCCTGCCCTCGCGGTCGCGGCCGCTGCTGGTGGACTCGCTGGCGCGAGGACTGGCCGACATCGGGCGACTGCCGTACCTGGGCGCTCTGGAGCTGCGCGGCGGGGGACCGTCCGGCCAGTCGGGAGGGAACAGCGTGTTCCGGCTCGCGGGCGTGTGGGACCGCTTCGACGCGTCGCACCTCGAGGTGCCAGCGGGCCCCGTGCTGCTGGTCGACGACCTCGTCGACAGTCGCTGGACCATGACGGTCGCCGCGCGCACCCTCCGTCGTGCCGGGGCCACCGCGGTGCTCCCGTTCGCGCTCGCCCTCCGCGGCTGACGCCGGGGCCCCGGGCTCGGTTCGGGCCTCTCGCGCTGTGCGGGATGCATAAATCGGACGCGGGACGTTGCACGGCGTTGCTCCGCGGTGATTGGCTCAACCCATGGAAACGCTTTGGGACCGGAATGGACGTGTCGTGGGATGGATTGACGATGACCGACTGCGCTCGCTTGACGGGCGAGTGATTGGCTGGCTGGTATCTGATGAGCTCGTTTACTCGCTTCGAGGGCAGCACGTTGGTTGGTTCGAGGAAGGACAGTTCTGGGATCTGAAGGGACACGTAGTGACCTTCGCGCAGAACGCGACGAGCGGCCCGTCGAAGCCGGAACTCTCCGATGTTCCTGCCGTGCCCGCGCTCTCTGCGGTTCCGGGAACGCCTGGTATGGGGGGCGTTCACGGGAAGCCAGCGTTCAGTGGGTCATGGAGTTCGCAGGATTGGCAGTCCTTCCTCGACTAGCAGTCGACGCGGTGTCGGCGGCTGTCCCTAGGCTAATCGCCACCCGTGCATTGAACTCGGGTAGAGAGAGAGGGGGAGCGTCATGGCGATAGCTCACGAGGAAGCATTCAAGGCGGTCATGGACGCGATCAAGGAGCAGGCCGAGGAGGTGAAGACGTCCGAACATTTGAACGTCAATGCCAAGGCTGCGGCACTGCGCGATCTGGCAGCTGCGTACCGTCATCTGCGCGGCGGGGCGCAGCCAGGCGGCTTCAGCCTGGAGAAATAGATCACTCCTGATCGAAGCCCCGGTGGCCCTCTCGGCGCGACCGGGGCTTCGTTGGGCGGACTGGCCCACTATCTATGCTCTGGGTTGGCGGCTTCGGGACTTGATGCACGATTGGCCTGCCGGCCAGTTAGCAGAGTCGGGCTGCGAGTGGTTCGGATTTCCAGAGGCATGGATCCGAGCGCTGCGACTTTCTTCGCGGTCATCAACTTCTTCGACTCGCCTATCGCGTGCTTCGTCGTGCTTCAGCTGCACCTTCAAGACTGCTGAGGGCGCTCGACGCCCGTTCTGTGATTGGGTTCTTCCATGTGGCTTAGCCCTCTCGTCTCGTTGCACGCATCGATTACGTCGGATTCGGGATGGTGGGACATGTCTTCTTTCTGGCCGGATCTCATCGTCGGTGTGGTAACTGGTGCCCTCGTGGCCGCCGCAGTGCTGTGTGCGGAGAAGCGATCTGTACGCCGAGCAGCCGCGGAGGCGGTCGGTCGGCAGCAGGAGAACGCAATTGAGGTAGCTCAACTGGCGCTCCGTGGGGTGCACCTGTTCCCGAGCAGCGGCGCCGCGTCGCTGTTGCCCGCCGGCGAAAACATGGACCGCTTGCGCGCTGCTGTCCAAGCGGTTGCCCCCGGACCCACCGCCCGACCTGTTTTCGGATACCGGTGGGTTGAGGGTGCGGTCGAGGCCTTCGAGCGCGTGGAAGTCCTCGCCGACAGCATCACGGCGCAGGTCAATAAGTACGACGGATGGGACGCGGGCGGTGGGATCGCTGACGCACTGTTCAATCGCATCGCTGTTATCGCGGACATCAACGAGAAGTATGCGCCCTTTCCGATTACCGAGCCTCCGTTTCTGGATAGGTGGGGAGATGGCACCAGCGCCACTGCGGCTCTCAATCCGGTGGCCGGGACCCTTGAAGACGACTACGCATTCAGGGAGGACGTCAATCAGTACCTCGCCGAGAGATGGCGACTCGAGCGCTTTCGGCGTGCATTCTTCGTGGCGTACGGCGGACTTCGCGCGGACGCACAGGCGATAAACCGCCGGGCATTCGATGCTTCCCGCGGCCTCATAGGGCGATGGTTCGCAGAACAGCGACGGCGCCGGGAGCATTCGACCGCGATGATCGAACGCACAAGAGAGGCAGAGCAGATAGTCGCGCCCACAGCCACGGATCGCTAAGCGAGAGTGTTGCCCGCCAGCCGCCGGGGCTTCACACGGGCCGCGGTTGGCAGTGGACATGCGGGTCGCGGTCTTCTCCAGTTCTTCGTATCCGACCGGGTTCAGCACGTGCTGGCACTCGTCGTTGGAGCACTTCACGGTCTCGTGGCCCTGGTGCAAGGCAGGCGGGTGACAGATCCGCGGGGCGATGTCCGCCCTGCGCGGCTGAGCCCGGGGCCCCGGGCTCAGTCGTCGGCGGGGGAGATCGCGGGGGCCAGGAGGTCGCGCCGAGCTCGCGGGAGATGTTCCTCGCGGTCTCGCGCAGAGCGTTCACGACGGCGTCCGAGGCGGGGGTCTGCGAGGTCGGCAGGACCACGGCGACCGCGGCGACGATCGCGTCGGAGGCATCGGCGACGGGCGCCGCGAGCGACGACTCACCGAGCACGGCCTCGTCGAACTCGCCCGCCATGCCCCGCTCGGCGATCGCGGGCAGCTCCAGCGTCAACCGCGCGACGTCGGTGACCGTGTCGCCGGTGAGGCTGCGCAGCGGTGCGTCGAACACCGTCCGCTGGAACCCCTGGTCGTACGCGAGCAGCACCTTGCCCATCGCGGAGGCGTGCGCGGGGATCGCCATACCGGTCTCGAGCATCTGCTGGCTGTCGTCGGGGCGCAGGTTGTGATGGATCACCAGCACGTCGGTGAAGTGCGGCGCTCCCAGGCGCACGGAGAGGTGCGTGCGGCGGGCGAGCTCCTGGGTCCAGCGCATGGACCGCGCCCGCACGTCGAGGCTGTCGAGGTACACGTTGCTGAGGCGCAGCAGGGTGGGGCCGAGCATGTAGCGCTGCCCTCCGCGCTCCTTGGCGACCAGGCCGTGCGCGCGCAGCGACTTCACGATGCCGTGCACGGTCGACGGCGGCAGGCCGAGCGCGCTCGACAGGTCGGTGATGCCGAGGTGGCGCGCCCCCTGCAGCAGGTCGAGGATCTTCGCCGCACGGTCGATCGCCTGGATCATCCGCGTCTCCTTCCGGTCGTCGTCGACCCGGTCGCGCCGGTCGCCTGAACGATCTTGACAAGCCGGCAGGCTCCGAGCATATTCGACATTAACGAATTCCTTTCGGATTTTCGGGACAGCGCACGATGCATCAAAGGAGATCGCACGATGAAGAAGCTCATCAACGCCCCGGAAGACGTCCTCGTCGAATCCCTGCGGGGCGTCGCCGCCGCTCATCCGGAGCTGTCGGTGGATCTGGAGAACCACGTCATCACGCGGGCCACGCCCAAGGCGCAGGGCAAGGTCGCCGTCGTGTCCGGTGGCGGGTCGGGACACGAGCCCCTGCACGGCGGCTACGTGGGCACGGGCATGCTCGATGCGGCCGTCGCCGGGGAGGTCTTCACCTCGCCCACCCCCGACCGCGTGCAGGTGGCGACCCAGGCCGTCGACCGTGGCGCCGGCGTGCTGCACATCGTGAAGAACTACACCGGCGACGTGCTCAACTTCGAGATGGCCGCTGAGCTCGCGTCGATGGAGGGCATCGAGGTGGGCACGGTCGTGGTCGACGACGACGTCGCGGTGCAGGACTCGCTGTACACGGCGGGACGCCGCGGGGTCGGGCTCACGGTGCTGCTGGAGAAGCTCGTGGGCGCCGCCGCCGAGGAGGGCCGCGACCTCGCGTCCGTCGTCGAGCTGGCGAAGCGCATCAACGGACAGGGGCGCTCGATGGGCATGGCGCTCACGAGCTGCACCGTGCCCGCCGCGGGCAAGCCCACGTTCGACCTCCCGGACGACCAGATGGAGATCGGCATCGGCATCCACGGCGAGCCGGGCCGGCACCGCGAGCCGCTCGCGCCCGCGTCCGACATCGCCCGCCAGCTCGTCGAACCCATCCTGGGCGACATCGACGCGGCCGGTCCCGCGATCGTGATGCTCAACGGCATGGGTGCGACCCCGCTCATCGAGCTCTACCTCATGTACGGCGAGGTCGCCGCGATCCTGGAGAAGTCGGGCGTGCAGATCGCCCGCAACCTCGTCGGCAACTACATCACCTCGCTCGACATGGCCGGCTGCTCGGTCACGGTGCTGAAGGCCGACGACGAGCTGCTGCGGCTGTGGGACGCACCCGTGGTCACCCCCGGCCTGCGGTGGGGCGCCTGATGGCGGCCGTCGGCACCGCGCAGCTCGCGGACTGGATCACCCGCTACCGCGACGCGGTCACCGCGCAGCGCGACTGGCTCACCGAGCTGGACTCCGCGATCGGCGACGCCGACCACGGCGCCAACATGGCCCGCGGCTTCGCGGCCGTGGGAGACAAGCTGGCCGCGGGGACCCCGGCCACGGTCGACGAGCTGCTGAAGACGGTCGGCATGACGCTCGTGAGCTCGGTGGGCGGAGCGAGCGGCCCGCTGTACGGCACCTTCTTCCTGCGCATGGGCATGTCCGCCGGAGCGGTCTCGGAGCTGGACGGCCCCGCGCTCGCCGCGGCCCTGCGTGCCGGACTCGAGGGCATCGTCGCCCGCGGCAAGCCCGAGGCGGGGGACAAGACCATGTACGACGCGATGGCGCCGGCGGTCGATGCGTTCGACGCGGCGCTCGCCGACGGGTCCTCGGTGGGCGACGCCGCCCGGGCGGCGGCCGACGCGGCGGCCGCGGGGCGCGACGCCACCCTCGACCTGGTGGCGCGCAAGGGGCGCGCCAGCTACCTGGGCGAACGCAGCGCGGGGCACCTCGACCCGGGCGCGGCCTCCACCGCGATCCTGTTCGACACGCTCGCCGCCGCGATCGCGGACAGCGCCTGATGATCGGCATCGTCGCCGTCTCTCACAGCGCCCGGCTCGGGGAGGCGGCGCTCGAGCTCGCCCTCCAGATGGTGCCGGGGGGAGGCGTGCGCGTCGAGGTGGCGGCGGGCGCGGGGGTCGACGCCGACGGTGCCCCGGTACTCGGGACCGACGCCGTGGCCGTCGCGACCGCGATCGATGTGCTCGCCGCGGACTGCGACGGGGTGCTGGTGCTGATGGACCTCGGGTCCGCGGTGCTGAGCGCCGAGCTCGCGCTGGAGCTGCGGGCGAGCGACGTGCCGGTGCGCCTGGTGCCCGCGCCGTTCGTGGAGGGCCTGCTCGCCGCGGTGGTCGCCGCCGCGGCCGGGGCCGACCTCGACGCCGTGGCCGCGGAGGCGACCGGAGCACTGGTGGCGAAGAGCGGACAGCTCGGGGAGCCCGAGGCGGAGGCGGGCGCCGCCGGGAGCACGGGGGCGGGAACGGGTACGACGACCGGGTCCGCGGCCGTGCCGGAGCCGGAGCCAGGGACGCGGGGGGACTCGCCGAGCGGGTCAGGATCCGCGGCCGTGTCGGAGCCGGGCGCGCATGGGGAGGGCGCGAGTGTGCGTCGCGTGCGGGTGCGCAACCCGCTGGGCATCCACGCGCGCCCGGCCGCCCTGATCGCGGAGGCCGCCGGTGGCGCGGACGTGCGCCTGCGACGGCTGCCCGATGGGATCGAGGCGGCGGCGCGCAGCCTCACGCGCCTGCTCGCGCTCGGAGCGCGGCAGGGCACGGAGTTCGAGCTGATCGGCCGCGGTCCCGATGCCGGGGCCGCCCTCGACCGGCTGGTCGCCCTGTTCGACGACGGCTTCGGTGAGGGCACGGAGGACGCACAGCGCGACGACACCCGAGCCGCGGACGGTGCCGGCGGAGAGGGCGCTCGCGCCGCCGTCGGGGGTCCGGATGCGTCCGGCGTGGCGGACAGCCCGGGTGCTGCCGCCGCCGCGGAGACCGGGGGCCGTGGCGCCGGCGCGGAGACGAACGACGCCCGCGGGGCGAGAGCGGGTTCGGCTGCGGACGCAGCGGGTGTGGACGGCGATGCGAACGGACCGGTGCCGATCGAGCCCGGGGCCGTGCTGCGGGGGCGCGGGGTGAGCCCGGGGAGGGTCGCGGCGCCGGTGGTGCACGTGGCGCCGCCGCTGCCGGAGCCCGACGCCGAGACGGTGGTCGCGCCGGACGAGCGCGAGGCCGAGGTGTCGGCGATCGAGTGGGCCGCGGTGGCCGTGGCCGACCAGTTGCGCTCGCGCACGGCTCAGGCGACCGGCGAGGCCCGCGCGATCCTCGATGCGTCCCGGCTCCTCGCGTCCGACCCGGAGCTGGTGTCGGAGGCGACGGAGCTCGTGCGCGCGCAGGGACGCACGGCCGCGCGCGCCGTCTGGGAGACGTCCGCGACGCACGAGAAGGCCCTCCTCGCGCTCGGCGGCCGGATGGCCGAGCGCGCCGCCGACATCCGCGACGTGCGCGATCGCATCATCGCGGAGATCCTGCGGGTCGACCTGCCCGGTGTGCCGGAGCGCGACGAGCCGTTCGTGCTGGTGGCGACCGACCTGTCGCCGGCCGACACCGCCACCCTGGACGGGGGGCGGTGCGTGGCGCTGGTGACGGAGCAGGGCGGCCCGACCTCGCACACCGCGATCATCGCGCGGTCGCTCGGGCTCCCCGCGGTGGTGGGGCTCGCCGGCGCCCTCGGGATCTCCGAGGGCACCACCGTGCTGGTGGATGGAGAACGCGGCACCGTCACGGTCGATCCGGATGAGGTCGACGTGGCGTCCGCGCGCGCAGCGTCCACCGTCGTGACCTTCGACGGTCGCGGGCGCCTGGCGGACGGGACGCGCCTCCCGCTGCTCGCCAACGTCGGCGGTGCGAGCGATGCCGCGTCGGCGGCGGCCGCGCAGGCGGAGGGCGTCGGCCTGTTCCGCACCGAGTTCTGCTTCCTCGGCCGTGTCGATGCGCCGACGATCGACGAGCAGGTCGAGGCGTATCGCGGAGTGCTCGCCGCGTTCCCCGGCCGCAAGGTGGTGGTGCGCACGCTCGATGCGGGCAGCGACAAGCCGCTGCCCTTCGCGAACGCCGATCACGAGGACAACCCTGCCCTCGGTGTGCGCGGACTGCGCATCGCCCGGCGGAACCCCGCCCTGCTCGACGATCAGCTGCGGGCCCTCGCGCGCGCGGCGGATGCGGAGTCGGCCGAGGTCGAGGTGATGGCGCCGATGGTCGCAACCGTCGAGGAGGCGCGGGAGTTCGCGGAGCGGTGTCACGCCGCCGGGCTGGACCGCGTCGGGATCATGATCGAGACACCCGCTGCCGCCCTGCTGGCGGCCGAGCTGTTCGAGGTCGTGGACTTCGTGAGCCTCGGGACGAACGACCTCGCCCAGTACACGCTGGCGGCCGACCGCCTGCTGAGCGACCTCGGCGAGCTGAACGACCCGTGGCAGCCCGCAGTCCTGCGCCTGATCGGCATGGTGGGTGCGGCGGGTCGCGCGGCGGGGAAGCCGGTCGGGGTGTGCGGTGAGGCCGGGGGCGATCCAGCCCTCGCTCCCGTGCTGGTCGGGCTCGGCGTGACCTCCCTGTCGATGACCCCGCGTGCGCTCGGACGGGTGGCCGCGGCGCTGGACGCGGTCACCGTCGAGGACTGCCGTCGGATGGCCGAGGCCGCGGCCGGCGCCCCCACGGCGGCCGAGGCGCGGGCGGCCGTGACGCGCGCCGGGTGACGGCGCCCGACGCGGGCTTCTGCGGTCGGGGCGCGGTGTATGCCGATGCGGGCATGCGATCCGTATCGTTCTCGTCACGGTGGTCGGCTGGCCAGTATTTTGGTGGGCCGGACCACTACGCTCGCGGCAGGGGACGCGCCGTCGGCGCGTGAGAGACCACCGGAGGGTCGAATGTCCAGCATGTCGTTCGTGAAGAGATCGATCGCGCGAGGCGGCCTCGCGGCCGTCCTCGTGGGGGCGCTCGCGGGGGTGTCCGCGTGCGCACCGACTCCCGAGCCCGCGTCGAGTCCTTCGGCCGCGCCGTCGACCTCGGCGCCGGAGCCGTACGACGGGCCGCTGCTCTTCGTCGGCGACGAGCTGGAGTCGTTCGCACTGACTCCGCAGGAGGTCGCCGGCCTCTTCCCGGGGGCACCGCCCGCGACCGCGATCACGGACACGCTCGTGCAGTACGCCGACGGCGGCGGTCCCGACTTCGCTCCGGCCGTCTGCAGGCTCCTGATCAGCGAGACGTCGATGCGCAGCGTCGGCGCGCGCACGGTGCCGTGGGTCGATGGCGCAGACGCCGGGAACAGCGGAAGGCAGGAGATCCTGCAGTTCGCCTCGGAGGAGAACGCGTCCGCTCGGATGGACGACCTCGTGTCGACGGTCGAGAGCTGCGCGCAGTTCGACGCCCAGGGGCCGGGGTCCTTCACGGCCTCCGTGGCTCCCGACGGCGATGGTGTCCGCGCCTTCGCCGGGACGCTGGAACTCGACTCCTCGGGGAGCCCGTGGCGTGCACACCACGCGTTCGCCGCGGTCGGCAACGTGATCGTGCACGCGTGGCAGCCGGCACAGGACGGTTCCGCGTTCGACGCGGAGGCCGCTGCGCTCCTGCTGCGCGACCGTGCGGTGGAGGCGAAGACCGCGCTCGTGGACGAGCTCACCGCGCAGCCGCCCGTCACGCCGACGCCGTCCGCGCAGGATCCCTCCGCCGACTGGAGCACGTGGGAGCTGACGCCGACGGGCGTCGGTCCTCTGATCTTCGGTGCCGACCGCGCCGCCGCGCTCGCCGCGGTCCCCGGCGCGACGGCCGAGGAGTTCACCTGGACGGACACGGCCGCGCGCCTGGTGAGTCCGGACGGACAGTCCTCGCTCATCCTGCACTTCACCGAAGACGGGGCGCGGCTCAGCGGCGTGACCGCCGGCATCGCGAACCTGGACGGTGACGTCGAGCCGAACGGCGACCTGCTCCCGGCGGCCCAGGGCGTGCGCATCGGGGCGCCGCTCGCCGACGCCGTCGCCGCATTCCCCGATGGCACGTTCCTGCAGATCGTCTCGTCCGGCGAGGACTTCTATCAGTGGGCGACGAGGGAGGGCGGCGTGGTTCGCTTTCGCGCGGACCGCGACGCCGCTGATCCGGCGGCCGTCATCACCGGGATCACGGTGGAGGACGCGACGCTGACCCCGCCCCTCACCGTCGACTGACGCACGCTCTGCGTCGGGCCGCGGTCCCGCTCTGTCTTACTGACCGATCGTTCAGTTAGTATGGGCCGAGCGGGACCGCGGCGTCCCGTCCCCAGCGCGACGAGGAGGTCGGCGATGACGGATGTGACGACGGAGACGGCGGAGGCCGTGCAGCCCAATCGCGCCATGATGCAGCGCGACCGTGCGTCCGCGATGCTCGGGCTCACGGTCGAGCGCGACGACCCCGGTCATGCGGTCGTCTCGATGCGCGTGCGCGACGACATGACCAACGGCTTCCGCATCACCCACGGCGGGTTCGTGTTCGCGCTCGCCGACACGGCCTTCGCGATCGCCTGCAACGAGGACGACCGGGTCACGGTCGCGGCCGGAGCCGACATCGCCTTCCTCAAGCCGACCGTCGCCGGGCAGACCCTCACGGCCACGGCCGTGCGACGCACCCGCACTGGGCGCTCCGGCATCTACGACGTCACCGTGGTCGACGAGCAGGGCGACACCGTCGCCGAGTTCCGCGGCCGCTCCCGCACCACGCCCCAGACCCACTGACCCGCCGAAACCCGAGGAGCCCCCGTGTCGACGACGACCGCCCCCGCTTCCGCCCTCCGCCCGCCCGCCGCCGAGGAACTCGACCCCGAGGAGCGCCTGAGCCGTGCGGAGCTCGAGGCCCTTCAGCTGGAGCGGCTGCAACGGACCGTGCGCCACGCCTACGCGCACGTGCCGCTCTACACCCGCAAGTTCGACGAGGCGGGCGTGCACCCCGACGACATCCGGTCGCTCGACGACGTGCGCCGCCTGCCCTTCACGACGAAGGACGACCTGCGCGAGACCTACCCGTTCGGGATGTTCGCGGTGCCGATGGACGAGGTCGCCCGCATCCACGCCTCCAGCGGAACCACGGGCCGCCCGACCGTGGTCGGCTACACCCGGGGCGACCTCGACCGCTGGGGTTCGCTCGTGGCGCGGTCGCTGCGGGCCAGCGGCATCCGGCGGGGCATGAAGGTGCACAACGCCTACGGCTACGGCCTGTTCACGGGCGGCCTCGGAGCGCACGCGGGCATCGAGGCCCTGGGCGCCACGGTGATCCCGATGTCGGGCGGGCAGACGGCACGGCAGGTGCAGCTGATCCGTGACTTCGAGCCGGACGCCATCCTGTGCACGCCCAGCTACCTGCTCACGATCGCGGATGCGATGGCCGCGCAGGGCATCGACCCCCGGTCGACGTCGCTGAAGGTGGCGGTGCTCGGTGCCGAGCCGTGGACGAACGAGATGCGGCACGAGCTCGAGCAGCGCCTCGACCTCGACGCGCTCGACATCTTCGGGCTCAGCGAGGTGATGGGGCCCGGGGTCGGGAACGAGTGCCTGGAGACGAAGGACGGGCCGCACCTGTGGGAGGACCACTTCCTTCCCGAGGTGATCGACGGCGACACGCTCGAGGCGCTCCCCGACGGGGAACGCGGCGAGCTCGTGTTCACCTCGCTCACCAAGGAGGCCTTCCCGGTGATCCGCTACCGCACGCGTGACATCACGCGCCTGCTGCCGGGCACCGCGCGGCCGGGCATGCGGCGCATTGAGAAGGTGACGGGTCGCAACGACGACATGATTATCCTGCGCGGCGTGAACCTGTTCCCGACGCAGATCGAGGAGCTGGTGCTGGGCATCGAGCAGCTGACCCCGCACTTCATCCTGGAGCTGACGAAGGAGGGGCGGATGGACGCCCTGACCGTGCGCATCGAGCGTCACCCCGACCTCTCGGTGGACACGTGCGCGGCGGCGGCGAAGGTGCTGGCGCAGCGCATCAAGGTGTTCGTCGGGTCGACGGTCGCGGTGCGGCTGGAGGAGCCGGGTGCCCTGCCCCGCAGCGAGGGCAAGTACAAGCGCGTCTACGACCTGCGCTGACACGGCGCCGAGATCGCGCCGCCTGCACGGCGCGGGGGCGCCGCGATGGGAGACTGTGGGGGATGTCAGAGATGCAGACCACGCGGCGCGGCCGCCCCGGGTACGACCAGCAGGGGATCCTCGACGTCGCGGTCGCCGCGTTCAACGAGCACGGCTACGACGCGACCTCGATCGGCAAGCTGGCCGAGCGCCTCGGCCTGTCGAAGTCGGCGATCTACCACCACTTCGCCTCGAAGGACGACATCCTCGACCGGGCGCTCGACGCTGCCCTGAGCGGCCTGGAGGCCGTTGTCGACGACCCGCTGCCGCTCACGGACGGCGGCCAGGCGCCCGACGCCGTCGCGCGCCTGGAGCACGTGCTGCGCGGCGCCGTGCACGTGCTCGTGTCGCAGCTGCCCGCCGTGACCCTGCTGCTGCGGGTCCGCGGGAACACCGACGTGGAGCGGCGTGCGCTCACTCGCCGTCGCGCGTTCGACCGGCGCATCACCGCGCTCGTCGGAGAGGCGCAGGCGGAGGGGTCGCTGCGCTCCGACATCGACGCGGCCGTCGTGGCCCGCCTCACGTTCGGCATGATCAACTCGATCGTCGAGTGGTACCGCCCCGGAGGGCGTGAGGGCGCGGACCGGCTCGCCGACGACGTGGTCGCCATCGCCCTCGACGGCCTGCGCCGCCGCTGAGGCGCCGGACACCCCGCCCGCCCGGCGCCCCGCGCTTTCACACGGCGGCGAGCTCCTTGGCGACGAGCGTGAGCACGTCGTAGGTCGCGACGATCTCGTCGTCCTGGTTCTTCAGCACCGCATCCCACCGCACCTCGCCGTACTCGTCGGTCTCGCGCGGGGTGATCTGCTTGGCGGTGAGCTCGACCCGGATCTCGTCGCCGGGTGACACGGGCGTCACGAAGCGCAGGTTCTCCAGGCCGGAGTTGGCCAGCACGGGTCCCGGCGCCGGGTCGACGAACAGCCCAGCGGCCCACGACACCAGCAGGTAGCCGTGCGCGACCCGTCCGGGGAAGAACGGGTTCGCGGCCGCGGAGGCCTCGTCCATGTGCGCGTAGAAGGTGTCGCCCGTGAACGCCGCGAACGTCTCGATGTCGTCGAGGGTCACGGTGCGCGAGGGGCTTGCGACCTGATCGCCGATCCGCAACTCGGACAGCGACTTGCGGAACGGATGCACGCCGTCGTTCGCCTCGAACGGGCGGGCCGTCGCGCCCTGATGCCACACGCCGGTGAGCGCGGTCATCATCTCGGGGGAGCCCTGCACGGCCGTCCGCTGCATGTGGTGCAGCACCGCGCGGATGCCGCCCAGCTCCTCGCCGCCGCCCGCCCTGCCCGGCCCGCCGTGCACGAGGTTGGGCAGGGGGGAGCCGTGACCGGTCGAGCTGCGCGCGTCGTCGCGGTCGAGGAACAGCACCCGGCCGTTGTAGGCGGCGATGCCGGCCGCCAGGGTCGTCGCGACCTCGGGGTCGTGGGTCGCGACACTGGTGACGAGGGAGCCGCCGCCGCGGGCCACGAGTTCCGACGCCTCGGCCAGCGACCGGTACCCGACGATGCTCGACACCGGGCCGAACGCCTCGATCTCGTTCACGGCGGGGCTGGTCGCGTCGGCGAAGCGCAGCAGCATCGGGGCGACGAAGGCGCCGTCGGGGGCGGTCGCCTCGCTGCCGTCGGCGTGACGCACCGCGGGGTCGTCGGTCGAGCCGATCACGAGCTCGCCGCCCCCCTCCTGCAGCCGTCGCACCTGGCGGCGCACCTCGTCGCGCTGTGCGAGGGAGGCGAGCGGGCCCATCGTGACGCCCTCGGCCCGCGGGTCGCCCACGACGATCCGCTGCTCCAGGCGCGCGCGCACGGCGGCGATCACGTCGTCAACCGCGTCCTCAGGCACGATGGCGCGGCGGATCGCGGTGCACTTCTGCCCGGCCTTCGACGTCATCTCGGTCACGAGCTGCTTCACGTAGGCGTCGAACTCGGGGGTGCCGCTCACGGCGTCGGTGCCGAGGATCGACGCGTTGATCGAGTCGGTCTCGCTCGTGAAGCGCACACCGCCGGTCTGCACCGCGTCGTGCGCACGCAGGCGCTCCGCGGTCGAGGCCGAGCCGGTGAACGCCACGAGGTCGCCCAGGCGCAGATGGTCGAACAGATCAGGCACACTGCCCGACACCAGCTGCAGCGAGCCGTCGGGCAGCAGCCCGGACTCGACCATCACGCGCACCATCGCCTCGGTGAGGTAGCCGGTGGGCGTCGCGGGCTTCACGACCGTGGGCACCCCGGCGAGGAAGGCGGGCGCGAACTTCTCCAGCGACCCCCACACCGGGAAGTTGAAGGCGTTGATCTGCACGGCCACCCCGGGCAGGCGCGTGTAGATGTGGCGGCCGAGGAACGAGCCGTCGCGCGAGAGGTTCTCGACGGCGCCGTCGACGTAGACCTTCGCGTTGGGCAGCTCACGGCGGCCCTTGCTGGAGTAGGCGAAGAGCACGCCGATGCCGCCGTCGATGTCGACCCAGGAGTCCTGCGCCGTGGCACCCGTGCGGCTCGACAGCGCGTACAGCTCCTCTTTGCGTGCGGTGAGGGCGAGCGCGAGCTTCTTCAGCAGCACGGCCCGCTGGTGGAAGGTGAGCGCGCCGAGAGACGCCTGCCCGACCGTGCGCGCGTGGTCCAGGGCGGCGCCCAGGTCGAGCCCGGTCGTGGAGACGCGCGTGACCACCTCGCCCGTGGAGGCGTCGCGCACCTCGGTGGCCTCGGTGTCGGCGGACGGGGTCCACCACGCGCCCTGCACGTAGCTGGGGAGGATCTCGGTCATGGGGGTTCCCTTCATCAGTCGTCCCAGTCGTAGAAGCCGCGTCCGCTCTTGCGGCCGAGGTGGCCCTCGGCGACGAGACGGCGCAGCAGAGCGGGGGGTTCGAAGCGCGGGCCCAGGTGCGCGGCCAGGTACTCGGCGATGCCGAGCCGCACGTCGAGCCCCACGAGGTCGGTGAGCCGGAGCGGGCCCACCGGATGCTTGTAGCCGAGCGTCATGGCGGCGTCGATGTCGGCCGCCGAGGCGACGCCGTCCTCCAGCATCCGGATCGCCTCCAGGCCGAGCGCGACGCCCAGTCGTGAGGAGGCGAAGCCCGGCGCGTCGGCGACCACGATCGGCGTCTTGCCGAGGGCGTGCACCCAGCCGCGGGCCGCGTCGGTCAGGGCCGCGTCGGTCGCCGCGCCGCGCACGATCTCCACCAGGGTCGAGGCGGGCACCGGGTTGAAGAAGTGCAGGCCGAGGAAGCGCGCCGGGCGGTCGAGCACGGCGGCGAGCTCGTCGATCGCGATGGAGGAGGTGTTGGAGGCCAAGGCGGCGGAGGGGGAGAGCTGCGCCTCCACGCGGGTGAGCGCCTCGATCTTCAGGCTCAGGTCCTCCGGCACGGCCTCGACGACGAGGTCGCAGTCGGCGAAGAGGGCCGCGTCGGTGCCGGTCGCGAAGCGTGCCCGATACGACGCGACCGTGTCGGTGGCGGAGCCGCGGGCGATCGAGGCGTCGACGGAGCCGAGCACGCGCGCGGACGCCGCCTCCGCCGCCGCGTCATCGCGTTCCACCACGGTCACGCGGGAGCCCGCGAGCAGGAAGGCGTGCGCGATGCCGGCGCCCATGCGCCCGCCGCCGAGCACGCCGACGCGCGCCGGGGCGGTGGGCGGGGCCGTCGCGGCGGCCGCGGAGGGGGAGGGTGAGGTGGTCGTCATCGGTCTCTCCGCTCCAGGAAGGCGGTCATGCGGCGGAACTTCTCCGGGCTCTCGAAGAGCACGGACTGCTCCTCCAGGTCGACGGCGGGGTGCCGGTCGCGCGGGGCGCGCAGCACGCGCTTGGTCGCCATCGTGGCCGCGGGGTCGTTGCGGGCGATGCGGTCGGCCACGGCGTGGGCGGCGTCGAGCAGCTCGTCCGGCTCGTGCAGAGCGGAGACGATCCCGAGGCGCAGCGCCTCGTCGGCGAGCACCGTGCGACCGGTGAGCAGCAGCTCGGCGGCCCTGGCCTCACCCACGATCTCCTTCAGCCGCCACGATGCCCCGGCCGCGGCGATGATCCCGAGACCGGTCTCGGGGTTGCCGATGCGGAGCGCGGGCGTGGCGAGGCGGATGTCCGCGGCGTAGGCGAGCTCGGCCCCACCGCCCAGGGCGTAGCCGTCGATCGCGGCGATCACGGGCATCGGCAGCTCCGCGAGGCGCACGAACGCGTGGGCGTTGATGCCGCGCAGCGCGTCGGCGGCGCGGCGCTCCCGCAGCTGGGCGATGTCGGCACCCGCGGCGAACACGCCCTCGGCCCCGGTGAGGATCAGCGTCTTCGGCGTCTCCTCCAGCTCCGCGCACAGGGCGTGCAGCGCGTCGATCGTGGCCTGGTCGATCGCGTTGCGCTTGTGCGGACGATTCAGGGCCGCGATCACCCGGTCCTCGCGGTGCTCGACCAGCAGCGGCGTCGCGGGCGGGGTCTCGGCGGTCGGGGCCGCGGTCATCGCACGGCCTCCAGGATCGTGGCCGCCCCCTGCCCGACGCCGACGCACATCGTCGCCAGGCCGTACTGCGAGCCCTCACGCTCCATGCGGCCCATCAGCGTGACCAGCAGCCGCGAGCCCGAGGAGCCGAGGGGGTGGCCCAGCGCGATGGCTCCGCCGTCGGCGTTCACCCGGTCCTCGTCGAGCCCGAGGCGGCGGATGCACGCGAGCGACTGCGACGCGAAGGCCTCGTTCAGCTCGATCGACCCCAGGTCGTCCAGCGACAGCCCCGAACGGTGCAGCGCCTTCTCAGTCGCGGGCACTGGCCCGAGCCCCATGACCTCCGGGGCGAGTCCGGCCGAGGTGCCCACCACGATGCGCGCGCGCGGCGTGAGGCCGTAGCGCTCCACGGCCGCGGCGCTCGCCACCAGCACCGCGGACGCGCCGTCGTTGAGGGCGCTGGAGTTGCCCGCGGTCACGACCTCGCCGCCCGCGACCACGGGGCGCAGCCGGGCCAGGACCTCGAGGGTCGTGTCGGGGCGGGGGCCCTCGTCGACGAGCACCTCGCCGTCGCGCACGGGCACGCCGACGATCTCGGGGGCGAAGCGGCCGGCGCTGATCGCGGCGGCGGCGCGCTGCTGCGACCGCACGGCGAACGCGTCGGCCTCCGCGCGCGTGATGCCGTCGACGCGGGCGACCTCTTCCGCGGTCTCCGGCATCGTGAACGTGGCCTTGTCGCGCGCGAGCAGTCGCGGGTTGGGGAAGCGCCAGCCGATCGAGGTGTCGAACGCGGCTCCGGGCTTGGCCCAGGCCTTCTCGGGCTTCGCCTGCACCCAGGGCGCGCGGGTCATCGACTCCACGCCGCCCGCCACGATGAGGTCGGCGTCGCCGGCGCGGATCGCCTGGGCGGCCATGGTCACGGCCGACATGCCGGAGGCGCAGAGCCGGTTGACGGTGATGCCGGGCACGGTGTCGGGGAGCCCCGCGAGCAGCACCGCCATCCGGGCGACGTTGCGGTTGTCCTCACCGGCCTGGTTCGCCGCGCCGAGGATGACCTCGTCGAGCTCCGCGGTCGCGGGGTCGAGCCCGGCGCGCCGCACGGCCTCGCCGACGACGAGGGCGGCCAGATCGTCGGGGCGGACCGTGGCGAGGGTGCCGCCGTAGCGCCCGACCGGCGTGCGCACGCCTCCGACGAGATAGGCCTCTGGCATGCGGATCTCCTGACATCGTCGTCCTGCGGGTGGTCCGGGGAGCGGCCGGCCGTGAATTACTGACCGATCGTAAGGTAATTATGGCACAGGCGCACGGCCGGCCGCGATCCCGGATCCCGCGCGTCAGACGGAGAGGTCCACGCCCTTTGTCTCCTTCACCAGCGACACCCCGATGAGCGAGATGACCGAGGCGATGGCGATGTAGAGGCCGATCGTCCACGCCGCGTGGAACTGGTTCAGCAGCGACTCCGCGATCATCGGCGCGAACGCCCCGCCGAGGATCGCGCCCAGCGCGTAGCCGATCGAGACGCCCGAGTAGCGCACGTTCGCCGGGAACATCTCGGCGTACAGCGCTGCCTGCGGGCCGTACGACAGCCCGAGGGCGAACGTCATCACGAACAGCGCCACGAAGTACCAGACGATGTTCGCGGTGTCGATCAGGAACCACATCGGGATCGCCCACACCGCCAGGGCGACGTACCCGATCTGGAAGGTGCGGATGCGCCCGAGCCGGTCGGAGAGGTGCCCGCCCCACAGCGTGAAGATCAGCCAGCCGAACGAGGCGAGCGTGGTCGCCAGGAGCACGGGCGGACGCTCCATCCCCAGCGCGGTGACCGCGTAGGTGGCGAAGAACGCGATGAGCAGGTAGCCGGCGGCGTTGTTTGCGATGAAGATGACGGCCGTCAGCACGACCTGCTTGGTGTTCGAGCGGAACAGCTGCCCGAGCGGGGCCGAGGCCTCCTTGCGGCGGCGGCGCAGGTCTTCGAACACGGGGCTCTCGTCGACCGCGCGGCGGATGACGTAGCCGACCGCGATCAGCACGATCGACAGCAGGAACGGGATGCGCCAGCCCCACTCCAGGAACGCCTCGGGCGACATCGAGCTGGTCAGCGCCCACAGGGTGAACGTCGCCAGGATCATGCCGACCGGCACGCCGATCTGCGGGAAGGCGCCGAACAGGCCGCGTCGGCCCGTCGGCGCGTGCTCGACGGCCATCAGAGCGGCGCCGCCCCACTCGCCGCCCGCGGAGAAGCCCTGCAGGATGCGGAGGAGGATGAGGAGGATCGGCGCGGCGACACCGATCGCCGCGTACGTCGGCAGCAGGCCGATCAGCGAGGTGGACAGGCCCATCATGACGAGCGTGAAGACGAGCATCTTCTTGCGGCCGAGCTTGTCACCCAGGTGTCCGGCGACGATCGCGCCGAGCGGGCGGAACAGGAACGAGATGCCGATCGTGGCGAACGACAGCACCTGGGCGAGCCCGGGGCTGGACTCCGCGATCGGGGCGAGGAAGAGCGGCGCGAGCACGAGGCCGGCGGCCTGTGCGTAGATGAAGAAGTCGTACCACTCGATCGAGGTGCCCACGAGGGTGCCCGCGAGCACCCGGCGCTCTTCGGCGGGCATCCTTCCGGTGGACGAGGCGGCAGCGGTGGCTGAGGTCATGCGAACTCCGTTGTTCTGCGTCGGGTCGGGCGGCGCGGGGGACGCCGTCGATTACTTACCGAATGATCGGTCAGTAATCGCCGAGCGTAGCGCATCGTCCGCCGCGCCACGAGAGTGCGCAGCAGGTTGCGGCCTCAGACCCTCCCGAACGCACGCAGCGGATGCTCGATCAGCTCCGTCACCCGGCGCAGGAACCCGGCCGCATAACCGCCGTCGCAGACCCGGTGATCGAACACGAGCGACAGCTGGGCGATCCGCCGCGGCACGATCGCTCCCTCCACGACCCACGGGCGTTCGATGATGCGACCGATGCCGAGGATCGCGACATCCGGATGGTTGATGATCGCCGCGGAGCCGTCGACCCCCAGGCCGCCGTAGTTGTTGAGCGTGAAGGTCGAGCCGCGCAGGCGCTCGGGCGGCATGGACCCGGAGCGGGCGGTCGCGGCCAGTTCGCGCAGCGCCGTGTCGAGCTGGGCCACCGTGAGCGCGTGCGCCCGCGGGACCACCGGCACCAGGAGGCCGCGCTCGGTGTCGGCCGCGACGCCCAGGTTCACGCCGTCGAACGAGATCAGCTCGCCGCCGTCCTCGCTCAGCCGCGACGCGAGGACCGGATAGTCCTCCAGCGCCAGCAGCACGAACCGCGCCAGCAGTGCCGTGATCGACGGCGGCCGCTCGCCCTCCGGGGCCATCTGCCCGCGGAGGTCCCACAGTTCCGTCGCATCCACGTCGACCCAGACCGTGGCCTCGGGGATCTCGGAGCGGCTGCGCGCGAGCTTCGCGCTCACGGCGCGCCGCAGCGGCGACAGGCGCTCGCGGGACCGCACGGGGAGGCCGTCGAGCTCGCCGGTGCCGGTCGTGGAGGTCGGGGCTGCGGCGCCGGAGGCCGAGGTGGCGCCTGCCGTCGTGCCGAGGGCCGCGGAGTCGGAGGCCGTGTGATGCGGCGCGGTGACGCCGTCGACCGCGTGGTCCACGGCGGCGCGCAGGACGTCGGCCCGGGTGATGGCGCCGTCGGCTCCGCTCGGGGTGATGGTGTGCACGTCGAGCCCCAGGTCTCGCGCGAGGCGTCGCACGAGGGGCGAACGGACGGCCACGGGGCGCCGCGGCGCGGAGGGGGGAGCGTCGACGGAGCCCGAGCCGCCCGCGGCCGCTCCGGTGTCGGGGGTGGGAGCGCCGGGAGCGCCGGGAGCACCGGGCTGCGGTTCGGCAGGCGCGGCTGCGGGGCCGGCGGATCCGGCGGAGGCGTCGCGGGGAGCGGCCGCGCCGACGTGCGCGGGTCGGGCAGCGGGGCGGCGGCGCCGGCCCTTCGTGGTCGACGCCGAGGTGCCGTAGCCGATGAGCACGTTGCCGGAGCCGGCGCGCTCCTCCTGCCGGTACGCCTCCTGCTCGGTCGTCGCGGCGGGGTCGGCGTCTGGCGTGCCCGCGGCGTCGTCCGGCACGTGTCCGGGGTCGGCGACCTCCAGGACCGGGGCACCGACGTCGATCGTGTCGCCCGGGGTGCCGTGCAGCGCCGTGATCACACCAGCGAACGGCGACGGCAGCTCCACGACGCTCTTCGCGGTCTCGACCTCGGCGATCGCCTGATCGGTGACGATCGTGTCGCCCACCGCGACCAGCCACTGCACGAGCCCGGCCTCGGTGAGCCCCTCGCCGAGATCGGGCAGGCGGAACACGCGGACGGCGGTCTTCACGGGAGTGCTCATGCGTCCTCGTCCCAGTGCAGCGTGTCGATCGCGTCGAGCACGCGGTCGACGTCGGGCAGATACCAGTGCTCGAACTTCGGCGGCGCGTACGGGGTGTCGAAGCCCGTCACGCGGCGCACGGGCGCGGCGAGGTACTCGAAGCACCGCTCGAACACCCGCGCCTGGATCTCCGAGGCGACGCTCACGAAGCCCGGCGCCTCGGCGATCACGACGGCCCGCCCGGTGGAGCGCACGGCGGCGGTCACGGTCTCGTCGTCGAAGGGAGACAGCGACCGCACGTCCACCACCTGCACGCTGCGCCCCTCCGCCGCCGCGACCTCGGCCGCCTCCAGGGCGAGCGCGACGGAGGCGCCGTAGGCGAGCAGCGTGACATCGGTGCCGTCCCTGGCGACGCGCGCGGAGCCGATCTCGGCCGTGACGGTGGTGTCGACCTCGCCCTTCGACCAGTAGAGCTTCTTCGGCTCCAGGAACACCACGGGGTCGGGCGAAGCGATCGCCGCGCGCAGCAGCGAGTACGCGTCTTGCGGGGTGGATGGGCTGACGACCGTGAGCCCCGGGGTGTGCGCGTAGTAGGCCTCGGACGAGTCGCAGTGGTGCTCGACCCCGCCGATGCCCCCGCCGAACGGGATGCGGATCACGAGGGGCATCCGGATGCCGCCGCGCGTGCGGTTGGCGAGCTTCGCGACGTGGCTGACGATCTGCTCGAACGCCGGCAGGGCGAACGCGTCGAACTGCATCTCGACCACGGGGCGCAGGCCGTTCATGGCCATGCCGACCGCCGTGCCGATGATGCCGGACTCCGCGAGCGGGGTGTCGAAGCAGCGGTCCTCGCCGAAGCGGGCCGTGAGGCCGTCGGTGATGCGGAACACGCCGCCCAGCGCGCCGACGTCCTCGCCGAACACGACCACATCGGCGTCGGAGGCCAGCGCGTCGGCGAGCGCGAGGTTGAGGGCGGCCGCCATCGTCATCGTGGCCGGTGCGGGGGCGGCGTCCGGTGCGTCGGTGCCGCCGGTGCCGGTGTTCGCGGTGTCGGTGTTCGCGGTGTCGGTGTTCGCGGTGTCGGCGGGGGCCGCGGGGCGGGTGTCGTGCTCGGCGATGCTCATCGCTGTCCTCCGTTCGTCGCGGCTGCGGCGTGGGCGAGCCCGTCTCGTTCGAGTTCGCCGTGCAGCAGCTGCCACTGTTCCTCGAGCTGAGGCGACCGGCTCGTGGTCACGAAGCGGAACAGGTCTTCCGGGTCGAGATCGGCGTCGGTGTTGAGCGCCTCGCGCATCGCGGCGGCGATCTCCTCCGCTCCGGCGGCGAAGCGCTTCTCGGTGTCCTCGTCGAGCGCGCCAGCGGCGGTCAGGTGTGTGCGCAGTCGCAGCAGCGGGTCACGGGCGATCCACGCCTGCACCTCGTCGCGCTCGCGGTAGCGGGTGTCGTCATCGGCGTTCGTGTGCGCCTGCATGCGATACGTGTGCGCCTCGACGAGCGACGGCCCGCCGCCCGCCCGCGCGCGATCCACGGCCTCGGTCAGCACCGCCAGCACGGCCGCGACGTCGTTGCCGTCGACGCGCTGGCCCGGCATGCCGTAGCCGATCGCCTTGTGGGCGAGCGAGGGAGCGGCCGTCTGGCGCGACAGGGGCACCGAGATGGCGAACTCGTTGTTCTGCACGAAGAACACGACCGGCACGTGGAACACGGCGGCGAAGTTCATCGCCTCGTGGAAGTCGCCCTCGCTCGTCGCGCCGTCGCCGCACAGGGCCAGCACGACCGTGTCCTCCCCGCGGTGTTTCGCCGCCTGCGCGAACCCCACCGCGTGCAGCAGCTGCGTGGCCAGGGGTGTGGCCTGCGGTGCGACCCGGTGCGCGCGGACGTCATACCCCGAGTGCCAGTCGCCCTTGAGAAGCACCAGAGCCTCGGCCGGAGCGACACCGCGGGCGATCACGGCGACCGAGTCGCGGTAGGTCGGGAACAGCCAGTCCCGGTCGCCGAGCACCATGGCCGCCGCGACCTGGCACGCCTCCTGCCCGTGCGAGGACGGGTACACGGCGAGGCGCCCCTGTCGCACGAGCGCGTTGGCCTGCTCGTTGATGCGGCGGCCCTCGACCAGACCCCGGTAGGCGGTGAGCAGCGTGTCCGCGTCAGGCAGCGCGTAGGCCTCGTCGTGGACGGTCGTGCCGTCCGCCGTGATCAGATTCACCGCGGTGTCCCGCGGCAGCAGGTCCGTGTGCAGCATCGTCCGCCTCCCTCGCCGAACTCGATGAGGACAGCATGCCCCGGTCGCGACAGTCATCCAATATCCCCGGTCAGATCGTGGACAATTGCTCGATGGTTGCGGATCTGGCGTTCACAATGTCAGGATTCAGATCGGGATGAGAGGGGTGCCATGACGGCCCTGGATGACACGGATCGCGCGATCCTCGCCGAGCTCCGACGGGACGCGCGGGCGTCGATGACCGCGATCGCCGAGGCCGTGCACATCTCCCGTGCCGGGGCGCACGCGCGCATCAAGAGGCTGACGGACGCGGGGGTCATCACCGGCTACACCGTGCGCACCGACCCCGTGCTGCTGGGTCACCACGCGAGTGCCTACGTGACCCTCGCGATCGAGCAGGCCACGTGGCAGGACGTCCGGGCCCGGCTGCGGGCGATCCCCGAGATCGAGCACATCGCCCTGGTCGGCGGAGACTTCGACGTGCTCCTGCTCGTGCGGGCCAACGACGCCCGCGACCTCCGCCGCATCGTGCTCGAGGACATCCAGGCGATCCCCTCGATCCGGTCGACCCGCACGATCCTGATTTTCGAGGACGACGACCGCACCTGAGGCTCGAGCCACGGCGACGTGGTGCCCGGGTGAACGACGTGGAGACGGGGCGGGCGGTTGATCGTGCGCCCGTCGTGCGCTGCCGTCGAGGGCTGTCCGCGAGCCCGCGCTGGTACGGGATGTGTCGCTCGCGTGTTCCGGAATATCTCTCTGGCCTGGGGTTATCCGGCTCCGAATGTCGGTGGCCCCCGATGGAATCGTCCCATGGAGAGCACATCGGCAGCGGTTCTGGGCGACACGGTCGTCGCCCTCGATGCGGTGCTGCGATCCGGCACCCTGAGTGCTCTCGCCGCGGGGGACATGATGGAGCTGCTGCGGGTGGCGGGCGAGATCCAGCGACGGGTGGAGGCCGTGGTCGTGGAAGCGGTCGCGAACGTCGATCAGCGTCCTGCGGGGTCGGGGGAGCCGGCGTTCTGCGGGCGGTTCGGCTGCCGGTCGATGAACGAGCTCCTGCAACGCGTCCTCCGGGTGGACGCGGCGACCGCCGCACGGACACTGAAGGCCGCGCGGCTGGTGCGCCGCGAGCTCGACCTCTCCTCCGGGGAGTGGCTCCCGGCGCGGTGGCCGGCGCTGCGCGACGCCCTCGTCGAGGGGGCGATCGGCGTGACGGGGCTGCTGGCCGCGACCGGGCCGATCGAGCAGGGCGGCGCCCGCGTACGCCTCGAAGACCGGTGGCAGGCCGACGCGTATCTGGCTGAGGTCGCGCGCGGCGCGGAGACCTGTGAGGGCGTGGCGGCCGGCGAGGGCGGGCACGAGGCAGGCCCCGTGCCGACTCCCGAGGATCTGCGGGTGCGGGCACAGGTGATCCTGCAGTATCTCGATCCCGATGGCGCGGAGCCTGCGGAAGACATCGCGATGCGAGCTCGGGGCGTGGTGCTCGCACGCGCCAAGGACGGCGTCATCCCGATCCGGGGCGCGCTGCTCCCCGAGGTCGCGGGGCAACTGCAGCGGATCTGGGACGCGTACCTGAACCCGAGGGTCGAGGGACCGCCGGTTCCCGGCGTCCACTTCGTGCCGTCCGCAGATCTCGATGACGCCTCCGCCGGCGACCTGCCGCTCTCTCCGGAGGACGACGCGCTCCCGTCCGGAGATGCCGGAGGGATGGTCGATGGGCGGACCCGCGCGCAGAAGCAGCACGATGCGCTCGCGGCGGCCCTGGGGATCGCGGCCCGCCACGACGACATGCCGCGGTTGGGTGGCGGCGCCCCGACCCTGGTGGTCACGGTCGCCGCCGAGGACTTCGCCCGAGGACGAGGCTGGGCGCAGGTCGAGGGCGTCGGCACACCGGTCTCGACCCGGGTCGCCGCGCACGCGGCCTGCGGCGGCACGGTGCAGCGTGTCGTCTTCGGAGCGGGCGGAAGGATCATCGGGCTCGGGTCGAGCGAGCGGATCTTCACGACCGCGCAGCGCCGGGCGATCTGTGCGCGGGACCGCGAGTGCCTCATCCCCGGGTGCCACGTCCCCGCCGCCTGGTGCGAGATCCACCACGTCACGGAGCATGCCCGCGGGGGCCCGACCCACACCGACAACGGCGTCGCGCTGTGCTGGCACCATCACCGCACGCTCGACACGTCCGGCTGGCAGATCCGCACGCGAGGGGGAGTGCCCCAGGTGCGAGGACCGGCCTGGTGGGATCCCGCGCGACGATGGCGCACCCCACCGCCGAGGGGGCCGCGCCCCGGTGCGGAGCCGCCGCACGCCCGCCGCGCGCGCATCCTTCGCGCGGAGACATCTGCGGCGCGCTCCGCGACAAGTGCCGTCGAAGGGGCCGACCGACAATGAGAAGAAGACCGGCGTCCGCGCCGTGACCCGCCGAAGGAGAGACACCGATGTCCGATTCCGCCGTTCCCGTAGCCGTCGACTCGGGATCCACCGATTCCGCCGCGTCCGCAGCCGCCGCTCTGCTCGACCGCATCCAGGCGCCGGAGGGTGCCGGCCGGGAGATCCCGGACGCCGCGACCCGGGAGGTCATCGGCCGCGCCCCCGTCGCGACGGTCGCCGACCTCGACGATGCGATCGCCCGCGCCAAGGCAGCGCAGCCCGCATGGGAGGCCCTCGGACACGAGAAGCGCAGCGAACTCCTCCTGGCCGCGGCCGACGCGATCGACGCCAACGCGGAGGGCCTCGCCTATCTGCTGTCGCGCGAGCAGGGCAAGCCGCTCAACGGCCCGAACGCGCGCTTCGAGCTGGGGGCCTGCTCCGCGTGGCTGCGCACCAACGCCACCACCGTGCTCGAACCGCAGGTGCTGGTCGACGACGAGACCCTGCACGCCGAGCTCGTGTACAAGGCGGCGGGCGTCGTCGGCGCGATCGGCCCGTGGAACTGGCCCCTCATGATCACCATCTGGCAGATCGGGCCGTCGCTGCGCATGGGCAACACGGTCGTCGCGAAGCCCAGCGAGTACACGCCGCTGAGCGTGCTCGCGATGCTGGCCGTCATGAACGAGGTGCTGCCTGCGGATGTGCTCATCGGCATCTCCGGCGACCGCGAGGTCGGTGCGCGACTGGCCTCCCACCCCGACATCGACAAGATCATGTTCACCGGCTCCACCGCGACCGGCCGCCGCATCATCGAGAGCTCCGCCGGCAACCTCGCCCGCCTCACCCTCGAGCTGGGTGGCAACGACGCCGGCATCGTGCTCCCCGGCACCGACGCCGCCGCGATCGCCGAAGACCTGTTCTGGGGCGCCTTCATCAACACCGGCCAGACCTGCGCCGCCATGAAGCGCCTCTACGTGCACGACTCGATCTACGACGACGTGGTGAACGCACTCGCCGCGATCGCCGAGCAGGTGCCCATGGGCAACGGCCTCGACGAGGGCAACGTGCTCGGGCCGCTGCAGAACCGCCCGCAGTTCGACATCGTCAGCCGGCTCGTGGAAGACGCGAAGAGCCGCGGCGCCCGGATCGTCACCGGCGGCGAGCCCGCATCCGACCTCGGCGAGCTGTTCTACCGCCCGACGATCGTGGCCGACATCGACAACGACGCCGCGCTCGTGCAGGAAGAGCAGTTCGGCCCGGCGCTGCCCGTCATCCGCTACAGCGACGTGGACGAGGCGTTCGACCTCGCCAACGCGCTCGACGTCGGCCTCGGCGCGTCCGTGTGGTCGAGCGACCCCGAGGCCGCCCGCGAGGCCGCGTCGCGCATGCAGTCCGGCACCGTGTGGATCAACTCGCACGGCGGCCTGCACCCGATGGTGCCGTTCGGCGGCGTCAAGAGCTCCGGCTACGGTCTGGAGTTCGGCGTCGAGGGCCTCAAGTCGGTCGCGGTCACCCAGGTCGTGTCCGGCCCCGGGCGCAAGGCCTGACCGTGGCAGCCGAGAACCCGGGCGTGACCGAGGACCCGGGCGCGGCCGAGAACCCGGGCGCGGCCGAGAACCCGGGCGCGGCAGTGAACCCGGGCGCGGCAGTGAACCCGGGCGCGGCAGTGAACCCGGGCGCGGCAGTGAACCCGGGCGTGACCGAGGACCCGGGCGTGACCGTGAACCCGGGCGCGGCCGTGAACCCGGAGTCGGAGCAGCCCGCGATCCGGTCCGCGATCGTCGTGGGTGCCGGCACGTCGGGCGCGATCGTCGCGCGGCGCCTCAGCGATGCGGGCGTGGCGGTCACGCTGATCGAGGCGGGCGGCTACGACACCAACCCGGCCATCCACGACCCGTCCCGTGCGGGGGAGCTGTGGCACTCGGCCGAGGACTGGGACTTCTTCACGGTGCCGCAGCCCCGTGCGGGAGGCCGTCGACTGCACCTGCCCCGCGGCAAGGTCACGGGCGGGTCGCACGCGCTCAACGCGATGATCTGGGTGCGCGGCGCCGCGTCCGACTACGACCGCTGGGACCGCGAGGGCGCCACGGGCTGGAGCTGGGCCGACGTGGAGCCGGTGTTCGCCGCGATCGAGAACGACCTGCTCCCGGTCACCGACGACTATCCGCTCTCGCCGATCCAGGCGTCGATCATCGAGGCGGCCGTGCAGGAGGGCCTGCCGCACAACCCGAACTACAACGGCGGTGTGCTCGACGGGGTCTCGCAGGAGCAGGTGACGATGCGCGACGGGCGCCGCGTGAACACGTGGACCGCGTACGCGCAGCCGATCGCCGAGCAGCTCACCATCCTCACCGGCCGCGAGGTGCACTCCGTGATCGTGCATGACGGCCGCGCGGTCGGCGTGCGGCTGGGCGAGGGGGAGGAGACGGAGGAGGTGCGCGCCGACGAGGTGATCCTCGCGGCAGGCGCGATCGGCACGCCGGTGATCCTGCTGCGCTCCGGCATCGGCCCGGCCGACGAGCTCGACGCACTCGGCATCCCCGTGGTGCTCGACGCGCCCGGCGTGGGCAGGAACCTGCACGACCACCTGCTGTCGCCCGTGATCTTCGCCACCGGGAAGAAGCCCGTCGGCCCGCCGCAGCCCGGTGTCTCCGTGACCCAGAGCCACCTGTTCTGGCGGAGCCGCGAGGGCCTGCCCGAACCCGACACCCAGCCCATCCACTTCTCCGTGCCGATGTGGGGCGAGCTGGAGCCGCGCGGCAGCGACGGCTTCACCCTCATGGCCGGTCTCGTCACGCCGTACAGCCGCGGGTCGCTCCGGCTCACCGGGCCGGGGCTCGCCGACCCGCCCGCGATCGACCTCGCCGCCCTCGAAGACCAGCGCGACGCCGACGCCCTCGCCGCCTCCGTGCGCCAGTGCCGCCGCATCGGCACCCGGCCGGCGCTCGCCGAGGAGTGGGGCGCGACCGAGGTCTACCCGGGGCCGGACGTGCCCGACGACGCGGTCGAGGACTGGGTGCGCCGCACCGCCATCACCTACCACCACCAGGTCGGCACGTGCCGCATGGGCTCCGACGCCGAGGCCGTGGTGGATCCGCAGCTGCGGGTGCGCGGCATCGACGGCCTCCGCGTCGTCGACGCCTCGGTCATGCCCACGGTCCCAACCGGCAACACGAACGCACCGGCCGCCATGATCGGGGAGCGCGGCGCGCGCTTCGTCCTGGCGGGCTGACGGGGGAGGGCGCGGTGCGATCAGCGGGAGGGCGGGGCGGCCGGGCGGCGCAGCATCGACAGCAGTGCGCCGAGCGCGTCGTTCAGCCGTCCGTCCCCCGCGGAGTCCGGCATCAGCACCGAGATCATCTGCCAGCCGGCGTTGCGGGACGCGATCTCGTTGACCGCCGTCTCGATGTCGACGTGGTCAGCCAGCTCGCCGTCGTCGCGCGCCTCGATCAGGCACTGGCGGAACAGGTCGCGCCAGTGCAGGTTGTTCACGCGGTGGATGCGCGTGACCTCCTCGTCCTGCGAGGCGTGGTCCCAGAAAGCGATCACGACCTTCGCGTACAGCGGGCCGTTCGGGCTGTAGGGCAGGATCTCGCGGCACATGCGCTCCAGGGCCTCCAGCCCCCGCACGCCCTCGATGCGCGCGTGGATGCGGTCGTTCGCGAGCGTGTACAGCCGGAGGAACGCGGCGGTGAGGACGCTGCGCTTGTCGGGGAAGTACCGGGCGATCGCGCCGTGCGCGTACCCCGCCTCGGTCGCGATCTCCCGCATGGTGAGCTTGTCGAATCCCACCCGGATGATGACCTGTGTGGCGGCGTCGGCGATGTGGTCGCGGCGCTCGTCGTGGTCGACGATCTTCGGCATCGATATCCCCCTCTGCATCAACCCTCATCTGCATGACCTTTTTCGTCACCATTCGGTGACTAATGTAACCCGATCGTAACCGCAGCCCTGCAGGGCACGAGTACGATCTTTAAAATCACCAGCCGGTGACTAACTCGAAGAGGAGTTCTCCATGAACATGAATCGACTCGCACGACGGGCGGCCGGAGTGGTCGCCGCGGCGGGAGTGCTCGCGCTGGCCGCGTGCACGTCGTCCCCGGCCGACTCCGGCTCCGGCTCGGGCGCGGGCGGCGAGCTGACCACCCTCAAGGTCGCCACCATCGGACTCGTCTCCGACGGGGCGCTGCTGCTCGGACAGGAGCAGGGCTTCTTCGAGGACGAGGGCCTGGCGATCGAGACGTCGGTGGTCGCCAACCCGCCCGCGGGCCTCGCCGCCGCGCAGAGCGGCCAGGTCGACATCGCCTACGCCCCCAGCATCCCGCTGCTCAACGCGCTCGCGAGCGGGGTGCCGCTCAAGGTCGTGGCTCCCGCCGACGGCTACGTCGACGGCGCGGCCGACGCCGAGGACCCGGCCGAGGTCGACGA
The DNA here is from genome assembly GCF_042732495.1 of Microbacterium sp. NPDC059771. Classification (NCBI taxonomy): domain Bacteria; kingdom Bacillati; phylum Actinomycetota; class Actinomycetes; order Micrococcales; family Microbacteriaceae; genus Microbacterium; species Microbacterium sp. NPDC059771. Next base: position 1,430,828 of record NZ_JBHWHK010000001.1, read on the forward strand.
CACCGGCCTCTACGCCTCCGCGGCGAGCGGCATCACCGACGTCGCCGACCTGGAGGGCGCGACCATCGCCATCCCGGCCCGCAAGGCGCAGCTGGAGGTCGTGATCACCGATGCCCTCGACCGCGCCGGCGTCGATCCCTCCTCGGTCGAGTGGGTCGTGCTCGACTTCACCTCCGCGGTCGCGGCGCTCAAGAGCGGCACCGTCGACGCGGCGGGCCTCGTGAGCCCGTTCACCGGCGAGGCCGCCGCGGCCGGGGCGACGTTCGTCTCCGCCCCGTCGGTCGGCTTCTTCGAGGAGGGTGCCGTCGGACTGTGGACCACGGGGGAGAGCACCCTCTCGGGCAAGGCCGATGCGATCGCCGCGTTCCAGCGGGCCATCGCCAAGAGCAACGCCTACGCGAACGAGCATCCGGAGGACGCGATCCAGGCCGGCATCGACGCCACCGGCTCGACGCTCACGGTCGACGAGGTCAAGCTCCCGTTCTGGCCCGCCGAGGTCGCCCCGATCGACCTCGAGCGCGTGAACGAGAAGCTCGGGAAGCTCGGCTTCCTGCCGTCCCCGGTCGACCTCGAGGGCGTCGTCGTCGCCGCGGAGTGAGCACCATGACCCGTTCCCCCCTCGTCCCACCCCTCGTCGGAGCGGTCGGCGTCCTCGCGGCGCTGGCCCTCTGGGAGTGGTCCGCGACCGCCGGACCCCTCGCCGACTCCCCGCTGCCGCCCGCGACCGCCGCGATCGGCGAGGCCGTACGCCTGCTCGGCACCCCCGCGACCTGGACCGCGCTCGGCGACACCCTCACCATGGCGCTCGTCGGGCTCGTGCTCGCCATCGTGATCGGCGTGGTGCTGGGCGTCGCGATCGGCACCTCGCCCCTGGCGATGCACGCCACCCGCGTGCCCCTCGAGTTCCTCAAGCCGATCCCGCCGATCGTGATCCTGCCCGTGGTGGTGCTCGTGCTCGGGCCCACCCTGGGCATGGGGATCTTCCTGGTGTTCTTCGGCTGCTTCATCGCGATCGCCGTGCAGGCCTCCGCCGGCGTCTTCGACACCGATCCGGTGGCCAGGGCGACCGGGCGTTCGTACGGCATGGGGCGCGGCGAGATCCTCGGCCGCATCGTGCTGCCCAGCGCCCTGCCCTACATCGGCACCGCGATCCGCGTCGCGGCGCCCACCTCGCTCGTGGTCGCGGTCGTGGCCGGGCTGCTCGGCGGCGGACCCGGTCTCGGCCAGAGCCTGCTGCTGTCGCAGATCAGCGGCAACCAGGCGCAGCTGTTCGCCTACGTGCTCCTCCTCGGCGTGCTCGGCCTGCTCGTGCAGGGACTGAGCCAGTGGGGCGAGCGGCGGCTGCTGCACTGGCACCCCCAGTACCGGAAGCAGGTCGTGTGATGACCCTGACCACCTCGATCCAGACCCCCTCGCGCCTGTCCAGGAGGCGCGGCCAGGGCGGCCTCCCGCGGGGCGTGCTGATCGGTGCGGAGATCGCCGTGCCGGTGCTGCTGCTCGTGCTGTGGTGGGTCGCCTCCGCAGCCTCGACCAACGCGTTCTTCCCGCCGCTGCAGGTGATCCTCCAGCGCCTGTGGCAGCTCGCGCAGACGCCGGCGTTCCTGGTCGACGTCGCCTCCTCGGTCGGCAACCTCGCGCTGTCGTTCGTGCTGGCGACCGTGATCGGCGTGCTGCTCGGCCTGGTGCTCGGGCTCATCCGTCCGCTCAGCTGGCTGGTGGAGCCGACCGTGCACTTCTTCCGCGCGATCCCGCCCGTCGCGCTCGTGCCGATCTTCGTGTCGCTGATCGGCTTCGGCACCGAGACCCGCATCCTCTCGATCACCCTCGCCGCGGTGTTCCCGATCCTCATCTCGACCATCGACGGGGTGCGGGCGGGGGAGCCGACGCTCGACATGGTCAGCCGCGTCTACCGGCTGACCGGCCCCGAGCGGCTGTTCTCCGTGATGCTGCCCGCCGCGGGGCCGCGCATCCTGTCCGGCATGCAGGTCAGTCTCATCACCGCGTTCGTCGTGATGATCGCGAGCGAGATGCTCGGCTCCTCCACCGGACTGGGAGCGGCGACCCTGCTCGCGCAGCAGTCGTTCGCGATCCCCGACATGTGGGCGGGCATCCTCGTGCTCGGCATCATCGGCTACGCCGCCACCGCCCTGTTCACCCTCTTCCGGCGCCGCGTGCTGCGCTGGTACATCGCCTCCCAGCAACAGGAGAAGAACGCATGACCACCATCGAGAGCGCCCCCGTGCGCCTGCGCGTCGACGGACTCGCCAAGTCGTACCAGACCCGCAACGGCCTCGTGCCGGTGATCGCCGACCTCACGTTCGACGTGCGCGCCGGCGAGGTGTGCTGCATCGTCGGCCCGTCCGGCATCGGCAAGACCACGCTGCTCAAGTGCCTCACCGGGCTCCAGGGCATCACCGCAGGCAGTGCCGCGATCGACGGCGTGCCCATCGACGGCCCGCCGCAGGAGATGGCCCTCGTGTTCCAGGAGTACACGCGCTCGCTCATGCCGTGGCTCACCGTGGAGAAGAACGTGCGGCTGCCCCTGAAGCACCTGCGTCTGCCCGCCGCGGAGCGCGAGGAGCGGATCGGCGCCGCGCTCGCCGCGGTCGGCCTCTCCGGTGCCGAGGCGAAGTTCCCGTGGCAGCTGTCGGGCGGCATGCAGCAGCGCGTCGCCATCGCCCGGGCGATCGCCTACCGGCCCGAGGTGCTGGTGATGGACGAGCCCTTCGCCTCGGTCGACGCGCAGACGCGCTTCGAGCTGGAGGACCTGTGCCTGCGGATCCGCGAGCAGTTCGGCATGACCATCGTGATCGTCACCCACGACATCGACGAGGCCGTGTACCTGTCCGACCGGGTCGTGGTGCTGGGCGAGCGGCCGGCCAAGGTCACCGAGATCATCGACATCGACCTCGGCCCGCGCGACCAGCTGACCACGCGGGCGCTCCCGGCGTTCGCGGAGCTGCGCACGCGCATCTTCGAGCTGATCCGGAGGGCCGGCTGAATGGCGGCCGCAGATGCCCGCGGCTATGAGGGCTTCGAGGGCACGGCGGCGGAGTTCACGTCGGAGTCGGAGCCGTGGTGGCCCGAGCCGCGGCGGGCGCGGCCGGGGGCGCCGAACGTGATCGTGATGCTGATCGACGACCTGGGTTTCAGCGACCTCGGCCCGTTCGGCAGCGAGATCGACACGCCCCACATCGACGCCCTCGCCGACGACGGCTGGGTGTTCACGAACTACCGCACCGCGCCGATGTGCTCCCCGGCGCGGGCGGCGCTGCTCACCGGGCTCAACCCGCACCGCGCGGGGTTCGGGTTCGTGGCGCACGTCGACCCCGGCTACCCCGGCTTCTCGTGCGAGCTGCCCGCGGCGGCCCCCACCCTCGCGGAATCGCTGCGCGCCGGCGGCTACGCGACCTTCATGGTCGGCAAGTGGCACCTGACGCTGGAGTCGCGGCTGCACGACGGCGCCGACCGCCGCACCTGGCCGCTGCAGCGCGGGTTCGACCGGTACTTCGGGAGCATGGACGGCTTCACCTCGCTGCACCACCCGCACCGGCTCGTGCAGGACAACTCCGTGGTGGACGTGCGCGAGTTCCCCGACGGGTTCTTCCTCACCGACGAGCTGACCGACCGTGCGATCGGCATGATCGACGACCTGCGCGTGAACGAGCCCGACCGCCCCTTCTTCCTCTACTACGCGCACACCTCGGTGCACGGGCCGATCCAGGCCAAGGAGGCCGACATCGAGAAGTACCGCGGCCGCTACCAGGACGGCTGGAACCGGATGCGCGAGCAGCGGTTCGCCCGGCAGCGCGAGCGCGGCATCGTGCCCCCGCACGCCGAGCTGCCGCCCGACCCGCTCGCCGACGGCGCGAGCATCCCCGCGTGGGACGCGCTCGACCCCGAGGAGCAGCGGCTGTTCGCCCGGCACATGGAGGTGTACGCGGCCGCGGTCGACGAGATCGACCAGAGCGTGGGGCGGCTGCGCGCGCGCCTGGAGCGCAGCGGCGAGTGGGACAACACCCTCGTGGTGCTCGCGAGCGACAACGGCGGCACCGCGGAGGGCGGCCCGACGGGCACCCGCAGCTACTTCGCCCAGTTCGGCGCCTCCGGGGCGATGCCCGACGGCTGGGTGCGCGACGTGCCGCGCGACGTGGACGACATCGGCGGCCCGCGGCTGTTCGGGCAGTACCCGACCGGATGGGCGCGCGTGTCGAACACGCCGTTCCGCTCGTTCAAGGCCACGACCTACGAGGGCGGGGTGCACGCGCCGCTGATCGTGTCGTGGCCCGACGCCCCCATGACGGGCGGCCTGCGCGATCAGTTCGTGTTCGTGTCGGACCTCGCCCCGACGATCCTGGAGCTGTGCGGCGTGCCCCCGCTCGACGAGCGGCACGGACGGCCGGCACTCGAGATGGACGGCGGCAGCATCGCGTCCGTGCTCGCCGACCCCGCGGCCGACGGCCGGGAGGCGCAGTACTTCGAGTGCGTCGGACGGCGGGCGATCGTCGAGGGCGGCTGGAAGGCGCTGTCGACCGTGCCCCCGACGCGCGACGAGGGGCCGGAGGGCGGGGTGTGGGAGCTGTACGACCTCGCCGCCGACCCCACCGAGACCCGCGACGTGGCGGCCCTGCACCCGGAACGCGTCCGGGCCCTCGCGGCGCGGTGGCACGCGGAGGCCTGGCGCAACACCGTGTTCCCGCTCGACGACGAGGGCGCCCTGTTCCGGCTGCGGCCCGACACCGAGGAGCCCCTGTCGGCTCCGGTCGACCTCATCCCGTTCCGCCCCCCGCTGGAGCGGTTCCGGTCGTCCAAGCTCACCGTGCTGCGGTCGTTCCTGGTCGAGGTCGACGTGCTCGTGCGCGACGATGCGGAGGGCGTGATCGTGGCGCACGGCGACCAGGGCGGCGGTTACCTGCTCGCGCTCGACGACCGCGCGCCGCTGCTGGCGTACAACGCGTACGGGGCGATGCACCGGGCGGACGGCCCCCGGCTCGCTCCGGGGTCGCACGAGCTGGTGTTGCGCGTGGACGAGCGGCCGGGACTGCGGTGGCGGGTCGCGCTCGACGTGGACGGCGCCGAGGTCGCCCGCATCAACGACGTGCCGATGCTGCTCGGGATGGCGCCGTTCACGGGCATCAGCGTCGGCTACGACTACGGCGGCCCGGTCGACTGGGAGCTGCACGAGCGGCACCGTTCCTTCCCGTTCCGCGGCGGTGAGCTGCGGCGGGTGCGCTACGTGCCCGGGGAGCGGTCGACGCATGACGCGACCGAGCTGCGAGCCGTCGGACGGGCCGTGCTGGCGGTCGCCGACTGACCGGGACCGCGGTCGGCGCCGGCGTCTGAGGGGTCGCCGGAGCCGATCGCACCGGGTGCGTCCGGGACGCCCGCACCGGACCGACCGCAGGCGGGAGGGGCGCGACCCGGGCCGACCGCACCGGTGCCCGGGGCTCAGGCCGTGAGCTGCGCGACCGCGACGAGCACGAGCGCCACCACGCCGAAGCCGCTCGCGAACACGGTCAGCAGCAGCGGCAGCCCTCCGCCGGGCAGGGGTCCGGTCGCGCGTTCCGTCAGCACCGCGGTCGTACGCGCCTGACGCCGCCGCGCCGCGACCCACAGCACGCAGGCCGTGGCCACCCCGAGGATCCCCGGCACGACCCCCCAGGCCCCCGCGGCCGGGGGCAGCACGAGAGGGAACACCCGCAGCGACAGCAGCGAGCCGATCGCGATCGCCAGGGCCGTGCGCCGCCAGGCGAGCTCCGTGCGCTCGGGCTGCAGCCCCGGGTCGTACAGGCGATCCGGTTCCGCCGCCCCCCGCCGCATCAGGGCCGCCGCCCCGTCAGCGCCACAGCACGCCCGCGAGGACGAGCAGGCCGACCGTCACCACGACCACCGCGAGCAGCACGGCGGAGAGCGCCCCGGGCAGCGGCCGCGACTGGCGCAGCGCCCGCTCGGCCCGCATCCACTCGAACCACGCGAGGGGAGCGACCGCGGTGCCCGCGACCATCAGCAGCAGCGACGCCGCGAGCCGGAATCCCGGGTGCAGGTCGAGCCCCAGCACCTCCAGGGCCACACCGCCCGCGATCAGCGCGAGTCCGGTGCGGGTCCAGGCCAGGAACGTGCGCTCGTTCGCGAGCGAGAACCGCGGATCGGGCTCCTCGCCCACGCGGTAGACGGAGGCGGGGAAGCGGCGCATGGCCTCATCGTAGCGGCGCATCCGCCGCTCAGCGCTCGTGCACGGGACGCCCGGCGAACCAGGTCGACACGACCTCCGTGTGCACGATCTCCTCGGCGGGCCCGGCGATCGCGTCGCGCTCCAGTACCACGAAGTCCGCGGACTTGCCCGGCGTGAGGGAGCCCGTCTCGGCGCCGAGACCCATCGCGGTCGCGGCGTTGATCGTGAACACCTCCAGCGCCTCCTCGGCCGTGAGCGCCTGCTCCGGCCACAGCGTGCCCGGCGCGCGTCGGAGCGGATCGGCGCGGGTCACCAGACCCTGCAGTCCCTCCAGGGTGTTCGGCGACTCGCTCACCGGCCAGTCCGAACCGCCGGCGACGAGGGCGCCCGCGTCGAGCAGCGACCGGTTGGGCTGCGAGTGCTCGGCCCGCGCACCCAGCACGTCGGCCAGCGCCTGCGGGATCACGCCCGGGTACCAGATGAAGGGCGAGATGTCGGCCGAGACGTCGAGCGCCGCCAGCCGCGGGATGTCGCTCTCGGCGAGGAACTGCCCGTGCGCGATCTGCACGGGCGTGGTGAACCCCTCCGCCCTGAGCTGCTCCGCGGCGTCGAGCACGAGCCGCGCCGAGCCGTCGCCCGTGCAGTGCACCTTGGCGCCCAGGCCGCGGGCGGCGACCGTGCGCAGCCAGCCGGTGAGCTCGTCGAGGGTCATGGTCGTCTCGCCGTGGAAGTGCGCACCGTGCACCGGGTCGGCGGGGTACGGGTCGAGGAACGAGGCGGTGCGCGCGGGCGGCACGCCGTCGAGGAAGATCTTCACGAAGTCCGGCCGGTGGTGGGCGGTGCGATACTCCTCGCCGCGGTCGAGCAGGGGACTGCCGATCGGGTCGAAGCCGAAGATCTCGTCGTTGATGAGCAGCGACGACACCACCCACGCGTGCAGCTCGTCCGCGCGGTCGAGCCCGGCGAGCGCGGCCAGGATGTCGACCGAGACCCCCGCGTCCTGGAAGGCCGTGATCCCGAACGAGTTCAGCAGCTCGACGCCGCGGCGGGAGGCGGCCGCGTGCTGCTCCGGGGTGAGTCCGCCGCTGCGGTCGTACGCTTCCTGCACCGGGATGCCCGCCGCCTCCAGCAGCACGCCGGTCGGGGTGCCGTCGTCGGGGTCGAGCAGCGTGACGCCGCCCGCCGGGATGCTGCCGGCGGTGATGCCCGCCAGCTCCAGCGCCCGGCTGTTCGCCCAGCGGTTGTGCCGGGAGTCCTCCATGAGCGCGACCGGGCGCCCGCCCGCCGCCTCGTCGAGCCGCCGCCGGGTCGCGGTGTTCGCGAGGCTCGGCAGCAGGGTGGTGGCCACGGCGCCGCCGACGATCCACGCGTCCTCCGGCAGCGTCGCCGCCTTCTCGCGCACCCGGTCCAGGATCTCGTCGAGGCTCAGCGACGGCGCCAGCGACAGCTCGAACAGCTCGGTGCGTCCGGCGAGCGCGTGATGGTTGTGCACATCGACGAAGCCCGGATACACGGCGGCGTCGCCGACCTCGAGCGTCCGTGTGCGGCGCCCGCGGAGGCTCTCCACGTCGGCACGGTCGCCGATGGCGAGGATCCGCCCGTCGCGCACGGCGAAGGCCTCGGCGCGGGGCCGCGTCCGATCGGCCGTGCGGATCGTGGAACCGGTGACGATGAGGTCGGCGACGTCGGTCATGTCATGCGTCTCCGAAGGTCGCGGGCTCGAGCTCGGGCGTGTGGTGCGTGGTCGACAGCAGTCGTCCGTATGCGCCGAACGTGAAGTGCGTCGGCACCTCGCCCGACTCGTCGAGGCCGAACAGCACGCCGTGCGAGCGGATCGCGTTCACGTCACGGTGGTCGGCGATGGTCACCGAGGCGCACGGGATGACCTTCTCGCGCCACGCGAACACGTAGATGCCCCGTCGCACCTCCCACACGCTGTTCTCGTCGGTGTCGGCCAGGCCGCGCTCCGGGCCCGCCAGGCACTGCCACGAGTACCACCGCGGCGACAGGTACACGTGCTCGTAGGCGTGCTCCTCGCTGTACACCCACTCCACGCGACGTCCGATGAGCGTCGTGGTCGGGGCGGCCTCGGCGCCGGTCACCTCCGCGCCCTCGATGGTGCCCGGCGCGAAGTGGTGCTGCACGCGCGTGCGGCCCTGCTCGGGGGCGGGGAGGATGTCGGAGATCACGGCCAGCGAGCGCCCGTGCCGCAGGTCGAGGATCAGCGACACGGCCTCGTTCGGCAGGTAGCGGTGGTGGAACTGCACGAAGTACAGCTCGTCGTCGACCTCGAACGCCTCGTAGTCGTCGGTGTCGCTCGCGGCCTCGGTGCTGTCGTCGGCGCCGGGGCGGTAGTCCCACGTGACGGTGGAGTCGTCGAAGCGGTGCACGATGCGGGTGCCGCGGCCGTCGACCACGGTGATCTCGCGGCCGCTCAGCGCCGTGCTGTGCGGGGCCTTGTTGGCGTCGAAGCCGGGGGCGAGTCCCTCCAGCGGCAGCCACGTGGAGGTGTCTGCGGGGTTCAGCGTCGTCGTCATGGGGTTCCTTCCTTCGGAGGGCGGGGGAGCGGAGCGGATCAGCGGGCGCTGACCCTCTCCAGGTCGGTGGCGAGCCCGTCGTACACGGCGGGCCGGGAGCGCTTGAGGTAGGCGGCGTAGACGATGCCGCCGATCAGCGCGAGCACGAGCAGCAGCGGCATCAGCCGGATCGCGAGCTCCTCGGAGCCGGCGACGATGTTGAAGTTCACGATCGCGAGGATCGAGATCGCGGCGATGCCGAGGAAGCCGATGCCCGGCGCGATGAACGTGCTCCACCAGCGCGGGTCGCCCTGGCGGCGGAAGTACACGACGATCGAGATCGCGGCGAGCCCCTGCAGGATCAGCACGCTCAGGGTGCCGAAGCCCAGCATCGCGGGCACGAGCGTGAGGATGGGGTCGGCGCCGGCGATCGCGAACAGGATCGCGACGATGCCGGCGAACCCGGCCTGCACGATGCCCGCGAGCTGCGGGGCGCCGTTCGCGCGGGTGCGGGCGAGCGCCTGCGGCAGGATCTTCGCCCGGCCCAGCGAGTACAGGTAGCGGGTGGCGGAGTTGTGGAACGCGAGCATCGCGGCGAACAGGCTCACCAGCAGCAGCACCATCATGACGGTGGTCAGCGGGCCGCCCAGGTACTGCTGCGACAGCGAGAAGATCAGGTCGCCGGTGGGCAGGTGCTCCAGTGCCGTGGCCTGCGCCTGCGCCACGCCGGTCGCGCTCACCACGGCCCACGTGGTGACGCCGAGGATCACGCCGATCGCGATGATCGAGGTGTAGGTGGCGCGGGGGATCGTGCGCAGCGGCTGCTTGGCCTCCTCGCTGAACAGCGCGGTCGCCTCGAAACCGAGGAAGCCGGTCGCCGCCAGCAGCAGGCCGATGGGCAGCGATCCGGAGAACACGGCCTCCGGGCTGAACGCCGACACGTCGTAGCCGGTCTGCACGAGCACCGAGACGTCGAAGATCACGAGCATCAGCACCTCGAGCACGAGGCACACCCCGAGGATCTTCGAGCTGAAGTCCACGCCGATGCGCGCCAGCACGAAGCACACCACGATCGACAGCAGACCCCACACGAGCCAGTTCACGTCGAGGCCGGTGAGGTCGCGGATGATCGTCTGCATGAAGAAGCCGCTCGTGCCGATCGTGCCGACCACGAAGAAGTTGTAGCCCAGCGTGGCGATGAGTCCGGCGACCAGACCGCCGGTGCGGCCGAGGCCCTTCACGACGAACGCGTAGAACCCGCCGGCGTTGACCAGCTGCTTCGACATCTGCGCATAGCCCACCGCGAACAGCAGCAGGATCGCCGCGACGAGGAAGAAGGACATCGGGGTCCCTCCGCCGTTGCCGAGGGCGATCGCCAGCGACGCGACGACCACGATCCCGGTCAGCGGGGCGACCGCGGCCAGGACGAGGAAGACGATCCCGGCGACGCCGAGGGCGCCCGGTCGGAGGGAGGTGTGGTGCGGCGTCGTGGACGCGGACAGCTGCTCTGCCACGTCGGCTCCTTTGCTCGGTGACGGCCGTGCGGACACGGCATCGACGACGAGGGGAATCGTCGATAGAGCGAGTCTGCTCGTCGGCCCGGCGCCGCACTTGACCGTGAGCGAAGGACGATGGTGCCACCGTGCACACCCCGCAGATGCCTGTGCTGACGCCGTGGCGCGGGGAGCAGGATGACCGGGACGACACCGCCGCCGTTCCCCGCGCACCGCCGGGCACCGGGCGGCAGGGAGGACCACATGGAGCTGCGGCTGGACGGGACGACGGCCCTCATCACGGGCGCGGGCAGCGGCATCGGCCGGGCCGTGGCGCTCGCGCTCGCCGCGGAGGGGGTGCGTACGGCCCTGCTCGACCGCGACGCGTCCGCCCTGCGCGACACCGCCCGCGGCTGCGTCGAGCGCGGGAGCGCCGACCCGGTGCTGCTGGCCGCCGACGTGACCGACGAGGAGCAGGTGTCCGCGGCGGTCGCGGCCGGAGTCGCGGCGCTCGGCGGGCTCGACGCGGTCGTGTGCTGCGCCGGGGTCTCCGGCCCCGTCGGCACCGCGGTCGAGGACACCGCGCTCGCCGACTGGAACCGCGTGCTCGCCGTCAACGTGACCGGCGCGTTCCTCGTGCTCAAGCACGCCCTGCCGACGCTGAGGGCCGCCCGCTCGGCCTCGGTCGTGCTGCTCGCGAGCGACTCGGCCGTCGTCGCCTCGCCCGGCATGGCGCCGTACTGCGCCTCGAAGGCCGCGCTGGTGCAGTTCGGCCGGGCGCTGTCGGTCGACCTGGCCGGCACCGGGGTGCGGGTCAACGCGGTCGCCCCCTCCGTGGTCGACACCCCGATGAGCCGCGGCGACCTGGGCGCCGACGCCTTCGACGACCCCGCCTTCCCCGTGCAGACCGCCGAGGAGGTGGCGGCGCACGTGACCTACCTGGTGTCGCCGCGCAGCAGGGCGATCAACGGCACCACCCTGCTGAGCGACTTCGGCTTCACCGCCCGTTCGGGTTTCCCCGCCTGACGCACCCGCGTCCGGCCCCGCGGCGCCCCGCGCGCCAGAACACACAACAGGAGCACACATGGCAACCGTGGTCGGATCGAGCGTCTCCGGACGCGTCGTCGTCATCACCGGAGGCGGCACGGGCATCGGTGCCGCCGTCGCGGAGCGCTTCGCGGCCGAGGGCGCGCACGTGGTCGTGGTCGGCCGTCGTCCCGAACCGCTGCAGGAGGTCGAGCGGGCGGTCGGCGCCCTGCCGATCGTGGCGGATGCGGCCGACACCGCCTCCGCGAAGGCCGCGGTCGCCGAGGTGCTCGCGCGCTTCGGCCGCATCGACGTGCTGGTCGCGAACGCCGGCGGCCACGGCTTCTCGCCCGTCGCCGAGACCGACGACGCGAGCTGGGAGGCCGCGATCCGCGCGAACCTCACGACCGCGTTCACGATGGCCCGCGAGGCCCTGCCGGCGCTCATCGAGGCGAAGGGCCAGGTGGTGGTCGTGTCGTCGCTCGCCGGGCTGTTCGCGGGGCCGTCCGTGGCCGGATACACGGTCGGCAAGCACGCGCTGATCGGCCTCACCCGCACGCTCGCCCGCGACTACGGGCGGCACGGGGTGCGCGTCAACGCCATCTGCCCCGGGTGGGTGCAGACGCCGATGGCCGACGAGGAGATGGACGAGTTCGCGTCGCACGCGGGTCTCGGCTCCCGCGAGGAGGCCTATGCGACGGTCACGGCCGACGTGCCGCTGCGGCGTCCGGCCCGCCCCGCGGAGATCGCCTCGGTCGTGCGGTTCCTCGGCTCGGGGGAGTCGTCGTACATCACCGGTGCCGTGATCGTCGCGGACGGCGGCTCGCACGTGGTCGACGTCCCCACGATCGCGTTCGACCACGCCGGCATGTGACCAGGGGCGCGGCGGCGGGTGCCGTCGCCGCGTCGTCAGCCGATGCGCAGCTCGAAGCCGTCGTCGAGGTGCGTCAGGGTCACGGCGGTGAGGTCGTCGACGTGCACGGTCGGCGCGTGCGCCCCCGCGTGCCGGCCCACCCCGACCACGCGCATGCCCGCGGCGAGCCCGGCCTGGATGCCCGCGCCGGAGTCCTCGAACACGACGCACTCGGCCGGAGCGACGCCGAGCATGCGGGCCGCCAGCAGGAACCCCTCGGGGTCGGGCTTCGACGCCGACACGTTCTCCGCGGTCACCGCCAGCTCGGGCACCGTCAGCCCCGCGGCCTGCATCCGGGCGGTCATGAGCGCCACGTTCGCCGAGGTCACGATCGCGTGCGGCACCGTCTCCAGCGCCGCCAGCAGCCGGTCGGCCCCGGCGATGCCGACCACGCCGTCCACGTCGCCGGCCTCGGTGGCGAGCATGATCTCGTTCTCGTGCAGGTTGATCGCGTGGTCGCGCTCGGGCAGCAGGATCGCCATGCTCTGATGGCCCTGGCGTCCGTGCACCACCCGCAGCACCGTCTCGGGGTCGAGCCCGTGCGGTTCCGCCCACGCCAGCCACAGGCGCTCCACCACGGCGGTCGAGTCGACGAGGGTGCCGTCCATGTCGAGCAGGGCGGCGCGGGCGCGGAGGATCTCGGTCATCCGCTCAGGCTAACCCCCGGCAGCCCCTCTCAGCCGCCGAGGTAGGCGCGGTGCAGCAGGGCGGGGTCGTCCTGCAGCGCCTGCGGGTTGCCCTGGAACGACACCCGTCCGCCGGCCACGACCACCGCCTCCTGCGCGAGCCCGAGGGCCAGCTGCGTGAACTGCTCCACGAGCAGCACGCCCACCCCGGACTGCGCGATGGCCTGCACGATCGGCATGAGCCGCAGGAACACGACGGGGGCGAGGCCGAGCGACATCTCGTCGATCAGCAGGATCCGCGGTTTCGCGGCGAACGCCCTCGCCAGGACGACCATCTGCTGCTCGCCGCCGGAGAGCAGCGCGGTGGGGGCGTCGATGCGCTTCTCGAGCTCGGGGAACTGGGCGAGCACGGCGTCCACCTCGGCCGGGGTGCGCGCGGTGAGCGAGAGGTTCTCGCGCACGGTCAGTGACGGGAACACGGCCCGCCCCTGCTCGATGTGCACGATGCCGCGGCGGGCCCTGGCCACCCGGGACAAGCGGTCGATGGGGTCGCCGTCGAGCGTGATCGTCCCGGCCGAGTGCGGCGTCACACCCGACACCGACTCGATCAGGCTGGTCTTGCCCGCGCCGTTGGGGCCGACCAGGGCGAGCACCTCGCCGCCGGACACCCGCAGCGACACGTCGGAGATCACCGGTCCGGCGCCGCGGCTCACCGTGACGCCGTCGAGCACGAGTTCGCTCATGTCAGCAGCTCCGTCTCTCCCATGTACGCCTTCACGACGTCGGGGTTCGCGAGGACCTCGGCCTGCGGACCGCTCGCCAGCACGCGCCCGAAGTCGAGCACCGTGAGGGTCGGGCACACGGAGCGCACGAGGTCGAGGTCGTGTTCGATGATGATGAGTGCCACGCCGTAGCGGGCGGGCAGCTCCCGCAGCCGCGCGGCGAGCGCGAGATGCTCCTCGTGCGACAGCCCGGCGGCGGGCTCGTCGAGGATGAGCAGCCGCGGACGGGCGGCCACGTTCGCCGCGACCTCCACCAGCCGCCGCGTCCCCACGTCCACGCTCGACAGGCGGGAGCGCGCGGGCGGGCAGCCGAAGAACGCCAGCACCTCGTCGATGTCGGCCGCCGCCAGCCGGCGTCGCGCGACGAAGCGCACGTACGCGCCCACCGTGAGCGCGGGCGGCACGCGGTCCTGCTGGAACGTGCGGCGCAGTCCGAGCCGGGCGCGCCGCGTGGGGGAGAGCCCGGCGAGGTCGCGGTCGCCGAGCAGCACCCGGCCGTCGTGCTGCGGCAGGAACCCGCTGATGGCGTCGACGAACGTGGACTTGCCCGCGCCGTTCGGCCCGATGAGACCCATGATCGACGCGGCGGGCACCGTGAACGACACGTCGTCGAGGGCCTTGAGTGCCCCGAACTGCACCGTGAGGCCGTCGACCGTGAGCACGGGCGCGCCGTCGAGGGCCGCCTCGTCGACGGTCGCGGTGGTCGTGGTGGTGATGGCGGCCGCGTCGGCGGCGGCGTCGTCGGGCAGCGCGGTGAGGTCGGCGTTCGCCGTGCGGCGGTCGGCGCGGCGGTAGATCAGGTTGCGGATGCCCTGGCCCAGGTTCGTGCCGCTGGTGAGGGCCTGCACGCCCAGCACGCCGAACACCACGAAGCCCCAGTCCTGGGGCACGCCCCAGCGCTTGAGCAGCTCGGGCACCAGCACCCACAGGAGCCCGCCGAAGATGGCCATGTCGATCAGGTGCGCCCCCGACATGATCGCCAGCACGTACAGCGCGAGCGACTGCAGCGGCGTGAAGCTCGACGCGAACGGCAGCTGCACCTGCCCGGCGAGCAGCCCGCCGGAGATGCCGCCGAGGGCCGCCGAGACCGCGAACGCGGTGAGCTTGGCCGAGCGGACGCTCTGACCGGCCGCGGCGGTGCCGCGCTCGGAGAACGCCACGGCCTTCCAGCTCGCCCCCCAGCGGCCGCGCTGGAGGAAGAACACCCCGAGCGCGCACACCGCGAGCACGATGATGGAGAGGAAGAAGAACTGCCGGTCGTTGGAGAACAGCCCGGGGCGCTCGACCGCGATGCCGTCGGCCGATCCGGGGAACTGGATCTGCACGAGCGTCACGTCGGCGGCGGCCGCGAAGCCCAGCGTGACCACCGCGAGGTTCACCCCCCGCAGGCGCAGCGCCGGCAGCCCGACGAGGATCCCGACGAGGCCAGCCGCGACCCCGCCGCACACGAGCCAGACGAGGAAGCCGCCCGGCGCCTGCATCACGTTCAGCAGCGACACGATCCACGCGCCGACCGCGGCGAACGTGAGCTGGCACAGGGCGATCATGCCGGCCGAGCCGGTCACGATGCCGAGTCCGAGGATCGCGATCGCGGCGGTCACCGCGCTGATCGCGAGGAAGACGAAGTACCCGGGCAGGGCGGCGCTGAGGATCGCGCCGGCGCCGATGCCGAGGGCGGCCACGGCGAACGGCCAGGTGGTACGGAACCAGGGGCGGTCAGCGAGCGGCATCCCACACCTCCTTGCGCTGCGTCCAGAGCAGCAGGACGACGATGAACAGGAACGGGAGGAAGTTGCGCACGAGCGCGACCTCGTCGATCTGGGCGACGAGCCCGCCGAGCACGCCCAGCACGAGGCCGCCGACGACGGCGAGGTCGAGACGGCGGAACCCGCCGAGCAGCGCGGCGGCGGCCGCGGGGACGATCAGCATCGACAGGCTGGTGGCGTCGTTGGACTGCGAGGGCGCGACGATGATGATCGCGATCGCGCTGATCACCCCGGTCACGAACCACACCGCGATCGACAGCGGACGCGAGCGGATGCCGAGCAGCTCGGCGGTGGTGGGCCGCTCCGACAGGGCGCGCAGCTGCGTGCCCACCCTGGTGCGGCGCAGGACGACCCGCACGACCACGGCCGTGACGATCGCCATGAGCACGGTCGCGACCGTGACCTGGCTGATCACGACACCCCCGAGGGAGAAGGCGGGACCGGCGATGATGGGCGTGAACGGCTGCGGCTTGTTGCCGAACAGGATGAACGACAGCGAGATAAGCAGCAGCAGCGGGCCCACGGTCATGGCGGAGCGCGTGGTGGTGGAGGCCTCGGAGAGCCAGGTGGCCGCGATGAAGCCGATCGCGGCGGACAGCAGCCCCGCCACCAGCACGCCCAGCACGGAGCCGAGCCAGATGGGCAGCCCGAGCTCGCGCACGAACCAGACGGCCGTGAACGCCCCGAACATGCCGGTCGCGGCCTGCGCGAAGTTCACGACGCGCACGAGCCGCGACATGAGGGTGAGACACACGCCGAGCACGGCGTAGAGGCCGCCGGCGGCGAGACCGGCGATGGCGCCTTGCAGCATCAGGCGTCCTTTCTGGTGAGGGGGAGGGGTGTCCGACGGGCTCGGCGACCGGGCGGGTCGCCGAGCCCGTCGACGCGGGGACTACTCGCCGATGCGCAGCCAGTCGTCCGCGACCTTCTCCCAGGCGTTGGTGCCGGACTTCAGGATGATCGGCCAGCCCGCGGTGTTCTGCGTGCCGAAGGCGTAGGGCGTGCCCACCATCGGGTTCTCGATCGGCTCCATGCTCTTCAGGGCCTCCGAGACGCTCTCGCGGGTGATGTCGCCGTCGATGCTCTTGAGCACCTCGATGAAGTACGTCGCCGCGAGGTAGCCGCCCTGGCTGAACGAGGTGAGCGGGATGTCGTTGGCCTCCATCAGCTTCCGCCAGTCGGCGTTGATCTCGTTGTCGTCGGTGAACGGGTAGAACTCCGCGGGGACGTAGATGCCCGCACCGGCGTCGTCGATCGCGTCGGCGAAGTTCTCGCTGTACACGCTGGTGAGGTACAGCCAGGTCACGTCGTCCCAGCCCTGCGCGTTCGCGGCCTTGACCTGCCCGATCGCGTCGGGCTCGACCGGGTTGATCGCGAGGGCCTTGCAGCCCTGGTCGCGCGCCTTGACGATGTAGGGCGTGTAGTCGGACGCGCCGTACGGCACGGTGTCGTCGATGTACTTCGGCTCCTTGCCGGTGATCTCGGTCCACTTGTCGATGGCCGCCTGATACGTGGGGCGGGTGGATCCGGCGATCTCCAGCAGGATGCAGATGTCGTCCAGGCCGAGCACCTCGGAGCCGTACTGCAGCGTGAGGGTCATGTCGTTGAACGGCCCGACGTTGGCGGGCGAGATGTTGTCGCTGTCGAAGCAGCCGGTGTCGACGCCGATGCCCGGCAGAGACAGGATGCCCTCCTGCTCGTAGTACTTGGCGTTGATCTCGCACTCGATCAGGCTCGCGGAGCCGACCAGCGCGACGGCTCCGTCGCTGCCGACGATCTCGCGCGCCGAGGCGGTGGCCGTGGCCGGGTCGCCCTTGTCGTCGAGCATCTTGTAGTCGATCTTCCGGCCGTCGAGCCCGCCGTCGTCGTTGAACGCGTCGAAGACGGCCGCGGCCGCCTGCGAGGCCTCGGGGAATGTCGCCGGGCCGCTGATGGTGTTCACGGATCCGACGACGATGGGGGCGCCGTCGCCCCCGCCTGCGCCGTCCCCGCCGGCGCAGCCGGCGAGAGCGAGGGCGGCCACGGCGAGGACTGCCGCGGTGCCGGTTGCTCGTCTGTTCATGTGCTTCCTGCCTCTCGTGTTCGGTGGTGCTGTGTCGCGTTCGTGGGTGGTCAGTCGCGCAGCGCGCGGTTCACGAGCTCGGTGTCGGTGAACTGCTCGAAGGCGACGATCTCGCCGCCCGCCACCCGCCAGACGTGGGCGACGCGGGCGGCGAAGAAGCGCCCGGTGCGCTTGTAGGTGCCGGAGTAGGTGCCGATCCCCACCACGACGTCGCCGCCGTCGACCACCTCGTCGATCGCGACGGTGTAGTCGTCCCACTCCTCCTGGATGCGGCCGAACACGTTCTCGGCCACCGCCTCCGGGCCGATGTAGGTGCCGGCGTAGGGGAAGCCGGCGGCCTCCGTCCACTCGATGTCGGCGGCGAACGGGGCCAGCATGCCGTCGAGGTCGCCGCGGTCGTTGGCGGCGTAGTGCTCGCGCACCAGGTCTGCATCGCTCATCGGGGTCTCCTCGGGTCAGACGGGCTGCACGTCGGGGTAGGCGACGGCGCCCAGCGGGTAGATGTGGCCGCCGGCGCGGGAGTGCTCCGACTCGCCGTCGCCGTTGAGGCCCAGGAAGATGCCCGTGGTCATCAGCTGATAGCCGAGGTCGTGCAGCCACACGCTCGCGACCGCGATGCGGAACTCGCGGAAGCAGAACAGGTACAGGCCGTCGGCGAACTTCCACACGGTCGACAGGTCCATGTCGCCGTGGCCGCGCTGCACACCCTCCAGGCACTGCCAGGCGTAGCGCTGGCTCGACACGTACACGTGCTCGTACAGGTGGTGCGGGCTGTAGCGGTAGACGTTGCGCTTGCCGATCAGGTCGCGGCTGGGGCCCGGCACCTCACCCGTCGCCTCGCCGCCGTCGATCGTCGCGGCCCAGAAGTCCTGCCCGACCTGGGGCGTGCCCTCCACGGCCTCCGCGGCGATGCGGGAGCGGACGACGGTCGCGCGACGGGTCGAGGTGCAGAACACGATCGTGAGGGCTTCGCGCTCGCGGCTGGTGAGCGGCAGGTTGACGAACACGACGTCGTCGCGCACGCGGACCGCGTCGTACGGGTCGCGGCCCGAGGCGCCGAGGCCGTCCCAGTGCGCCGACTCCTCGTCGAAGCGGAGCGCGAGGCTGCCGCCGTCGTCGAGGGTGAGCGTGAACGCGGTGCCGGCGAGTCCGGTGTTCGGCAGCCGGTACGTGTCGATGCCGGCGGCGAACTCGTCGTAGGTGCGCCACTCGTCCAGCGCGGGGTCGGCGGTGATGTCGGTCATGGGGGTCCTGACGTCGCACGCGGCGGGGCCTCCTCGCCCCGGGCACCGCGTCATCGCGGTGCGCTTGCCTCATGCTCGATCCGGGCCCGGCAGCCGCTCAAGCGCGCGCTCCCCATCGCGCGCCGAGAGTCAACCGGCGTGCCCTCCCGGGCAAGTCCGGTGCGGTGCGTCCCGGGGTGGGGCCGCGGGGTGCGGTGTCGTGCGGTGGGGCCGGGTGTGCGGGGTGGAAAAGGGGCCGGGGGTGGGGGCGGGAGGCGCGTTTGTGATCCCGGATGCGGCGGGTGCGGGGCGTCCGCGGGGCCCGGGGTGGGAAACGGGCCGGGGGTGGGGGTGGGAGGCGCGTTTGTGATCCCGCACCGCGGGCCAGCGGACGGGGTCAGTGGGCGGTGCGGTACTCGCTGGGGGAGATGCCGTAGGCGGTCTTGAACGCGCGGCTGAAGTGCGCGGCGTCGACGAAGCCCCAGCGGGCGGCGATCGCGGCGACGGGGCGGTCGGCGAGCATCGGGTCGAGCAGGTCGCGGCGGCACTGCTCCAGGCGGCGCGTGCGGATCCAGGTGGAGACCGTGACACCCTGCTCCTGGAACAGCCCGTGCAGGTGCCGCGTCGAGATGAAGTGCGCGGCGGCGATGGTCGCCGGGCCCAGATCGGTCGAGGCGAGGTTCCGGTCGATGTGCGAGCGGATGCGCTGCATGAGGGCCCGGTGCGGATCGGCCGAGGCCTGATCGAGCCCGAGCTCGCGCGTGAAGACGGTCGTGACCAGGTCGAGCGCGCTGTGCGCGAGGCGGGCGCCGGTCGTGCCGGCGAGCTGGTCGAGGTTGCCCGCGAGCTGCGTGAGGTACGGCACGACCATGCCGCCCAGCCCCTCCTGCCCCGAGATGCGCACGGCCGTGAGCTGCCCGATCATGTCGGCGGGGAGGCTGATGAGGTGCTTCGGGAACATCACCACCATGGTGCGGAAGTCCTGGTCGAACACGAGCGAGTACGGGCGGTCGGTGTCGTACACGGCCAGGTCGCCGGCCTGCAGCACGGCCTCCCGGTCGTCCTGGATGAGCAGCCCGGTGCCGGCGAGCATGAGGCTCACCTTGAAGTACGAGCGGTCACCGCGGGCGATCAGCTCCGACGTGCGCTCGACCACGTGGGAGGTGGCACGGATGTCGTTCACGTGCACCTCGTCGACCGAGGCGCCGCGGATCACGCCGCGGAACTGGTCGGCACCCGCGGTGGTGACCTGGAGGGGGACGAAGGACTCCGAGACGGCGGCGCGGAAGTCGCTGATGTTGCGCGCGACCAGAGTCGACACCGATTCGGCGGGGGCGGCGAGTGCACCGTTCATGACTGATCACCTCGGGCTGGTGGAACGACGACGTTGTATACGATCCGTTCCGCGATGGTATCACCGGGACCGCGCGAAGGGGATGCCTTCTAGGATGTGGACCGTGAGTGACGGGGCGATGAGGATGCTCGCGGATCGAGTCCTGCGGGTGCTGCGCCAGGTGCGCGGACCGGGCACACCGGAAGCGGTGTACGAGGCGACGGCCCTCATCGTGGGCGCGGCGTTCCTGGTGCTCGGGTTCGTCGTGGCGCTGCCGGTGTTCTGGGGCCATCAGCTGTCGATCAGCGGCACCGGGTCGATCGGCGTGTTCGCGGCGTACGGAGGCGCGGCTACCGCGGCGCTCGCGTTCGCTCTGGGGCGCCTGGCGGTGCGGCCGGAGCAGCCCGACCCCACCGCCGTGCGCGACGGCTTCAGCGTGCCGGGCGACCGGCTGCGCTGGTACGACCTGCTCGCGATCGCCTTCGCCCACGCCGCGATCGCCTACCTGGGCTGGCTGGGCATCGCGGAACTGCTGGAGCGCAGCTTCGTGGATGCCCCGGTGTTCCCGTTCCCCGGCGCGATCCTGATGGCGGTGGCCTTCGCACTGACCGCGTACGTGTCGTTCCTCAGCGCGGTGGCCCTCACGCCGATGGTGCTGTCGCTCGTGCTGGCGGTGTTCCTCGTGGTCGGGGCGTTCGCGAGCATGCTGGCGTCGAGCGACGTGCACTGGTGGCGCGACAACCTGTCGGCGCTCGGGATGAGCAGCAACAGCGCCTCGGTCGCGTTCAACGCGACGCTGGTGATCGCGGGGGTGATGGTCACGACCATCGCGCGGTATGCCACGGCCGGGCTGCCCGCCGACGATCAGGCCGAGCGGCGCGGACGCCTCGTGGTGCGCGGCGGCCTGATCCTGATGGGCATCTTCCTCGCGTGCGTCGGGCTCTTCCCGGTGGACGAGTTCTTCCTGCTGCACAACACGGTCGCGACGGGCATGGCCGTGGTGTTCGCCGTGGTCGTGGTCGGGCTGCCGTGGTTCCTGCCCGCCATCCCGCGGGTGTTCGTCGGCCTCGGCTGGGCGTACGTGCTGGTGATCGTGCTGCTCGGGGCGTTCTTCGCGGTGGGGTACTACAACCTCACCGCCGTGGAGCTGATCGCGGCGGTGCTGATCTTCAGCTGGATCATCGTGTTCCTGCGCACGGCGGGCTCGATCGGGCAGGGCGTCACCGGTGCCGGTGCCGGTGCGGGTGCGGGGGAGCGCGTACCGGCAGGACCGGAGGCGGCGATGCCGGCGGAGGCGGAGACCGGACGCGGCTGAGGCGCGACGGCGCGATCAGTCACGCAGGGCGTGCGTGGCCTGGCGGGTGCGACGCAGGGCGTCGACGGTCTCGGCGTAGCGTCGCTTGGCCACGCCGATGAACAGGCAGTCGACCAGGGTGAGCTGCGCGATGCGGCTGACCATGGCCCCGGCGCGGAAGGCCGACTCCCGCACCTCGGTGAACAGCGCGTGATCGGCGGCGTGCGCGAGCGGGGAGTCCTTGGCCGAGGTGACGGCGACGGTCGCGGCGCCGTTCGCGCGCGCCGTCTCCAGGAACCGCACGGTCTCGATCGTCGAGCCCGCGTGCGAGAAGCCGATCGCGACGGTGGGGGCCGCGTGCAGCACGGTCGCCGCGACGGCCTCGTGCGGGTCGGCGAGCACGTGCGCGTTGCGGCCGACGCGCAGCAGCTTGTGCGCGAGGTCCTCCGCCACGAACTGGCTCGCGCCGATGCCGTACAGCAGGATGCGGTCGGCGCCGTCGATCGCGTCGATGGCGGCTTCGAGCACGTCGAAGTCGAGCTGGGCGACGGTCTCCTCGATGGCCAGGAGTTCGAGCGCCGCGAGCTTCGACACCGCCTCCTGCAGCGTGTCCTCGTCGGAGATCTCCGAGCCGAAGGCGCCGCGGGCCGAGAACTGCGCGGCCTCTTTGCCGAGCTCGGTCGCCAGGGCCATGCGCAGCGGGGCGTAGCCGCTGAAGCCGATCGCGCGGCAGAACCGCACGACGGAGGCGACCGAGGTCTGGCACTCCTCGGCGAGCTCGTTGATGGTCTTGTCGATGACGATCGAGGGGTTCTCGCGGACCACGGTCGCGATGCGGGCGAGCGAGGGCGGCAGCGTCGATGCGGCCGCTTCGATCGTCGACTGGATGCTCAATCGGTCCTCCGGGGATGTGGGATTCTCAAGTATGTCGTGACGGGGGTCGTGACAAGAATGGTAAATTCTTTTCAGTGAGTCTACTTCGCATGTAGTCTCTTTTCGTCATATCCACCGCGTCCCCGAGGAGAGCCGATGAGCGCCCCGCCGACCGCCACCGTCGATCTCGGCAAGTCCCGCTGCCGCGTCGTCGTGCACGCGGAACCGCGCGTGGAGCGCTCGGGCCTCGGCGCCCCGGGTCTGGCGTCCGCCGGCGGCGTGACCGCGGCCCTCGACGCCATCCTCCCGCTGCTCGACGGGCTCCCGCGGCTCGATGCGATCGGCGTCGGAGCGGCCGGCGCGTGGTTCGCGCCGGACGCGGCCGTCGAGCTCGCCGGTCTGCTCGCGGCGCGCACCGGGGCCCGCGTCGCGGTCGCCTCCGACGTCGTGACCGCCCACGCCGGAGCACTCGACGGGGGAGCGGGCGTGCTGCTCATCGCGGGCACCGGCGCCGCGGCCCTCGGCATCGACGCGGACGGCGCGCGGCTGATCGACGGCTGGGGCCCGGAGCTCGGCGACCTCGGCAGCGGCTCCTGGCTCGGGCGCGAGGCGCTGCGGGCCGTGCTCCGCGCCGCCGACGGCCTGGCCGGCCCCACCGCTCTCACCGCCGCCGTCGCGGGACCCGTCGGGGCCCCGTCCGACGTGCAGGCCTGGCTCGCGGGCGACGGCGCGCTCGCCCGGCGCCTGGCGACCCTCGCCCCGCTCGTGCTCGACGCCGCCGAAGCCGGAGACGACGTCGCCGCCGCGATCGCGACCGAGGCCGTGCGCCTGCTCACCACCAGCGCGGTCGCCGCCTCCGCCGTCACGACCGACGTGGCCGTGCACGGCGGGCTCGCCGATCACGCCTGGTTCCGCGACACCCTGAGCTCCTCCCTGCGTGCGGCCGGCCGTCGTGTCGTCCCGGCGCGGGGCGATGCCCTGGCCGGCGCGCTGCTGCTGACCCGCCGCGTCGACCTCCCTCACGAAAGGTTCGTGCACCGTGCCGAATGACGACTCCCGCCTCGCCGCCCTCCTCTCCGTCCTGGAGACGCTCGACACCGAGGCGTCGACGACCGAGCGCGGCGACCTCGACCTGCTCGAGACGACCGAGCTCGTGCGCCGCATGAACGCCGAGGACCGCCGGGTGCCCGAGGCCGTCGCCGAGCGGACGGCCGAGATCGCCGCCGCGGTCGACGGCATCACGGAGCGGTTCCGCCGCGGGGGACGCCTGATCTACATCGGCGCGGGGACGGCCGGGCGCATCGGCGTGCTCGACGCCAGCGAATGCCCGCCCACCTTCGGCACCGACCCCTCCATGGTGGTCGGCCTGATCGCGGGCGGCGAGACCGCGATCCGCTCCGCCGTCGAGAACGCCGAGGACGACGAGGAGGCCGCCGGAGACTCGCTGCGCGCGCTCGACCTCACCGAGCGCGACACGGTGGTCGGCATCTCCGCGTCCGGTCGCACGCCGTACGTCGTCGGTGGGCTCGAGTACGCCCGCAGCGTCGGCGCGCTGACCGTGGCGATCGCGTCGAACGCGAACTCGGCGATCGGCGCGGTGGCCGACATCCCGATCGAGGTCGTGACCGGGCCCGAGTTCATCTCCGGCTCCACGCGCCTGAAGTCGGGCACGGCGCAGAAGCTCGTGGTCAACATGCTCACCACGCTCTCCATGATCAAGCTCGGCAAGACGTACCGCGGCGTCATGGTCGACCTGCTCGCCACCAACGAGAAGCTGCACGCGCGGTCGATCCGCACCGTGTCGCAGCTGTCGGGGGTCGGCATCGACGAGGCCGCCTCGGCACTGCAGCAGGCGCAGGGCTCGGTCAAGCTCGCCCTGCTCATGCTCGCCACGGCTGCTCCCGCCGAGACCGCCGCGACCGCGCTCGCCGGTGCCGACGGCATCCTCCGCGACGCGATCTCCGCCCTCGCCTGACCCCGCCCGCGACGGATGCGGGCGGAGGACGCGGCTCGTCAGTGGCCGCAGGTGCAGTCCGCCCCGCCGCCGCAGCACGACGAGGCCGCGGCGCCGCCGTGGGCCTGCGACGACTCGGGCACGTCCATCGCCGGGTTCTGGTCGAGGAAGCCGTAGGGCTTGAACCAGAAGCCCGCATAGTCGACGGGCATGATCGGCCAGTCCTCCGGGCGGGGGAAGTGCGTGAGGCCGAACGTGTGCCACAGCACCAGATCTTCGCCGTCGATGCGACGGTCGCCCGCGCTGTACTCGGGGAGGCCGGAGCCGCCCTGGTGCGCGTTGGGGTAGCGGCCGGCCGGCCAGATCTGCCCGTGCTCGTAGCGCGTCGCCCACAGGTGCTTGGTCGCGAACGTCGCCCGCGCCGCCACCGACGAGGCGGGGTCGGCCATCAGCAGTGCGGTCGGCTCCGGCACCAGGTGATAGGCGGTGGGGCGGCCGACGTGGTTCGTGCGCGAGGCGCTCTGCACCTCCCACACCCGGGCGACCGAGGTGTCGGCCTCGCGCTGTGCGGCGTGCTCGGTCTCCAGCACCGTCTCCGACCAGGAGAACGCGTTGCCGAAGGGGTTCTCCGGTCCCATCGGCACCCGCTGCGCGTCGACCTCGACGAGCCGGTTGTCGGAGCCGTCGATCGCCACGTCGAGCCGGGCGCAGAAGAGGTGCTGGTGCACGGGGGCGAACACCCCTGGCGCGAGCTCGGTGGCGTGCTTCTGCCGCACGCCCGGCTCCCCGGCGCCCGCGAACACGATGCCCGTGGCCTTGGCGACCACCTCGATCGAGCCGTCCAGTCCGAAGTTCCAGTAGAAGCCGTAGTCGTAGTTGCCGATCGTGGAGAAGTACGACACCACGAAGCGCCGGGAGCGCCGCACGTCGGATCGGCCCGCGAGATCGGTGTGCTTCCACAGGATCCCGAAGTCCTCCTCGTGCATGCAGATCACGTTCGGGATGCGCACCGGGTGGCCGTGGTCGTCGGCGACGTAGCCGTCGAGGTAGCGGATCACGCCGAGGCAGTCGCACCCCAGTTCCAGGTGGTTGGCGTTCTTGCCGAGCAGGTACTCGCCCGCGTCGAAGTAGCTGATCCAGAATCGCCCGGGGGCCGTGTCGCCGTAGGGCACCACCATCTCGGGCACGCTCGCGCGGTGCAGCACGGAGCGCCCCTGGAACGAGACGTCGTGCAGCACGAGGCCCTCGCGGGCGTTGAAGCCGACGCGCATCGACCAGCCCTCCCACTCGACGAGCGAGCCGGACACGTGGAAGCTCGTGCCCTGCGGCTGGGTGATCTCGATGGGCATGAGCGTCGTGCGCGCCTCGCCCTGCACCTCGGGGTAGTAGTTGCCGTGACCGGCGGGCACCGGCACATCCCCCTCGTCCTCCACGCGGATCACGCTGTTCGCGGTGAGGTCGATGTGCACGATCAGGCCCTCGACCGGGTGTGCCCACGGCGAGTCGTTCTCGTCGTACTTGAGGAAGGTGAGCGAGCGGATGACGCGGCGGCCTACCTCGTCGGCGCGACCCGTGTAGCCGGGGGCGAGGGGGGAGCAGAACGCGAGGTCGATGTGCTCCGCGAGGCCCCGTCGCTCCATGGCGGCCCGCCACTCGGGCGACGCCTTCGCGATGGCCTCTGCCCGCTCGTACTCCTCGAACAGGTACTGCGGCTGACCGTACGGCGGGGCGTCGTTGGGCACGCGCTCGCTGCGCACGATCTCCCCGCGCGTGATCGACACGATCACCTCGGTGGCGACGCCCGTGGCGGTGTCGAGCAGCGTCACGTCGGCGCGGCGATCGATGGGGGAGCCGGGGCTCCACGCCGCGAGCTCCTCCTTGGTGGCCTCGTCGGGCAGCAGCATCGGCACGCGGGTGGTCTCGGTCATCAGTCCGGCCGCCTCGAGCACCGCGCGGGCGGCGGCGATCTCGGCACCGGTGAGCGGGTCGAGCGGGTGCGGAACCGCGATCTTCTCGACGGAGACGGGCTGCGGGGCGTGGTGGGACATCGTCGACCTCACTATTTTCGAGCGAACGCTCAAGAAACGGGATGGCACGATGATAGGCCGCGCGGACGCGCGTGCACAAGCGCCGGCTCGCGGGTCAGGCGCGCCAGGGGGCGAGGATGCCGTCGAGCACCGCCAGGTGGGCCGCGGCGGGCTGCGGCTCAGTCACCTCGACGATCTGCTGGCCGTACGTGATGGAGCGCAGCAGCGCCATGACCGCCGCGGTGGGCGTCTGCGGCCGCAGCTCTCCGTCGTCGACCGCCTCCTGCAGGGCCTCGCGGATGCTGTCCTGCCAGGTCGCGAGGGTCGGGGAGGCCGCGTCGGGCGCGGGGGCGAGCGTGGCCAGGCGCCCCCAGAACCCCACCACGACGTGCGCCTCGGTGCGGGTGCGCTCGTCGACCGGCAGCACCTCGCGCATCAGGGCGTCGAGGCGCGCGAGGCCGCGCAGTCCCGCGGTGGCCTCGGCGATGCGCTGGTCGGTGCGGCGGGTGACCTCGGCGGCGGCCGCGCGGACGACGTCGTCGAACCCGTCGAAGTAGTGCCACAGCGAACCGGTGGCCACCCCGAGCTCCTTCGCGACCGCGCGGGAGGACACGCTCTCGTGGCCGTCGCGGGCGGCGACGGCGAGCAGCGCCTCGGCGATCTGCCGGCGGCGCTCATCGTGGTCGACGATGCGGGGCACGTGCCCATCCTCTCGTAGACGGTCGGCTCTAGCGATATTGAGCGCTCGATCAATATACTGCGACCGTGGAACCCCTCGTCCCCGCAGCACCGTGGCTGATGGCCGCGGCCGCGCTCGTCTCCGCCGTCGCGTGCGTGGCGGCGTGGCGGGCGGTGCCGTGGCAGGGGAGGCAGTCGGCGCTGGTGATGGCCGCCGGGATGCTCGTGCTCGCGATCCCCGGGGTCGACGCCCTGACGCGGCTCGCGCTCGGCGCGGTGCTCCTGGTCTCCGCGATGCTCGGCACCATGGGCGTGCGCGGCACCGCGGCCGCCGCCACCTGCTGTCACCGGGCGCTGGTGTCGCTCGTGATGGCGGTGTGCGCGTTCGACGGATCCGTCGTGGTCTCCTCGGTCGAGCGCGCCGTCACGCCGAACGGCCACGGCGGGCACGGCCTCGGGGGCGTGCTCTCGGCGCTCGTGATGATCGGGGTCGCCGCGGTCGTGCTGTGGACCGTGGCGGCGGCGTGGTTCGTGCCTCCGCTGCACCACGGTCGCACCGGGCGTCTGCTCGCCACGGAGTCATGGGCGATGGCCGCGGGCGTCGCCGTCATGTGCCTCGGCTTCTGACCGTGGGGCGGGCGGGACCCGGGCGACCCGACCGGGCGGCTCAGGTGCGCGCGGCCGGACGCACGAACGCCCACGCGGCGACCGCCGCGACGGCGGCCGCGAGGGTCATGGTCACGGCCATGGTCATGGCGTTCGTGCCGCCGACGCCCGCCGCGACCGGGGCCAGCACGGGCCCGAACAGGAAGGTGGACATGCCGAGCAGGGCCGATGCGGTGCCCGCGCGCGAACCGTGGTGCGCGAGCGCGAGGGTCTGCCCGTTCGGGCCGCCGACGCCGGAGCACAGCATGAAGCCGACCAGGGCCGCGATCACCCCGGTCACCCCGGTCCCGGCGACGGCCAGCACCAGGAAGGTCGCGGTCGCCAGCAGCGTCGCGGTGCTGCCGCCCAGGTACACGCGGAGGGGGCCCCACCGTCGCACCACCAGCCGGCTC
Organism: Microbacterium sp. NPDC059771; assembly: GCF_042732495.1. Classification (NCBI taxonomy): domain Bacteria; kingdom Bacillati; phylum Actinomycetota; class Actinomycetes; order Micrococcales; family Microbacteriaceae; genus Microbacterium; species Microbacterium sp. NPDC059771. The sequence goes on from NZ_JBHWHK010000001.1 coordinate 1,458,624, forward strand.
GTCTGGCTGCCCACGATGCTCGCGAGCGCCCCGGCCGCGAACGCCAGGCTGAACGCCTGCGGGCTCAGCCCGAACTCGTCCTGCAGCACGAACGACGACATCGACAGGTAGGTGAAGAACGCCACCCCGCCGCCCGCCGAGGCGCACAGCACCGCGGCGAACAGACGGTCGTGCAGCACGGCGCCCGCGTGACCGCCGAGCGTGCGCAGGCCGCCGCCGTGCCGGTCGTCGGCGTGCAGCGTCTCGGGCAGGGCGAACACGACCACGAGCAGCAGCACGACCCCGACCGCCGCGAGCACGCCGAAGATGCCGCGCCAGTCCATGATCCGTGCGAGCTGGCCGCCCACCACGGGGGCGATGATCGGGGCCGTGCCCGAGACCAGGAACAGCAGCGACAGCATGCGCGACAGCTCCACGCCCTCGAACTGATCGCGCGCGACCGCGAGGCAGATGACGATGCCCGCCGATCCGGCGAGACCCTGCAGGAACCGCGCCACCAGCAGCAGCTCGATGCTCGGGGCGACCGCGCACACGGCGGACAGCACCGCGAACGCGGCCACGCCGACGAGGAGCGGACGCTTCCGGCCCAGCCGGTCGCTGAGGGGACCGGCGATGAGCTGCCCGAGACCCAGGCCGATCATGCACGCCGACATCGTGACCTGCGCGAGCGCCTCGGTCGTGCCGAGCGACGCCGCGAGCTGCGGCAGCTGCGGCAGGTACAGGTCCATCGACAGCGGCCCGAACGCCTCCAGCATCCCGAGCACGAGCATCGCCCGGAGCGTGCCCATGCGGGCGGGCTCCGGGCGCGCCGGGATGCTCATCCGCCCGGGCGCAGCACGCGGCGCAGCCAGCTCTCCCGCGCCGCGACCGCCGCCAGCGACACCTCGGCCTCCGGCGAGAACCCGGAGAAGCCGTGGTACCCGCCGGCCCACACGTGCAGCTCGGCCTGACCGCCGGTCGCCCAGATGCGCAGCGCGTAGTCCACGGCCTCGTCGCGGAAGGTCTCGGCAGCCCCGACCTCGATGAACGCGGGGGCGAGTCCGGACAGGTCGGTGGCGCGTGCGGGGGCCGTGTACGGCGAGACCCGGTCGGTGAAGCGGTCGTCTCCGGCGATGGCGTCCCACGCGGTGTCGTTGTTGTTGCGGTCCCAGGCGCCGAAGCCGTCGTACTGCCGGGCGGACGGCGTCTCGTTGCGGTCGTCCAGCATCGGGCAGCCGAGCAGCTGCCCGGCCAGCCGCGGTCCGCCGCGGTCGCGGGAGAGCAGGGCCACCGCGGCGGACAGCCCGCCGCCCGCGCTCTGCCCCGACGCGATGATGCGGTCGGGGTCGATGCCGAGGTCGTCGGCGTGCGCGGCCATCCACTCCAGCGCCGCGTAGCAGTCCTCCGCCTGCGCCGGGCCCGGATGCTCCGGCGCGAGGCGGTACTCCACCGCGACGCCGACGACGCCGTGCCGGTCGGCCAGATCGATCAGCTCGGCGGTGCCGAAGAAGCGGGTGCCGAGCACCATGCCGCCGCCGTGGATCGACAGGACGGCGGGCGCCGGCCCGGTCGCGGGGGCGGATGGCCGCACGATCGTGACCTCCAGGTCGGGCGCACCGGCGGGGCCGGGGATCACGCGGTCCTCCCACGTCACCGCCCTGCCCTCGGCCTGCACCGCGATGGGCGGGATGATCGTGGCGAAGTGGTCGCGGTTGGCGTGGATGGTGTCGGCGCGCAGCGGGATGCCCTCCACGAGCTGCACGAACGCGTCGAGCCCGGCGACCAGCTCGGGGTCGTACGGCACGGGAGCGGGCGCGGTCATCGGGCGGCCCGCCAGATCCGGCGCAGCCACGACGACCGTGCGGCGAGGGCGGCCCGGGTGATCTCCGCCTCCGGCATGTACATGTCGAAGCCGTGCGCGCCGCCGCCCCACACGTGCAGCTCGGCCTGGCCGCCCGTGGCCCAGATGCCGAGCGCATACGCGGTGTCCTCGTCGCGGAAGGTCTCCGCCTCGCCCACCTCGATGTACGCGGGGGGAAGACCGGACAGATCGGTCGCGCGGCTCGGGGCCGCGTAGGCGGGGGCCTCGTCGCTGAACGCGAGGTCGTCGCCGAGCACGCACGACCACGCCAGCAGGTTCATGTCGCGCTGCCACGTGCCGATGCCGTCGTACTGCAAGCTGGCGACCGAGGTGTTGGTGTTGTCGATCATGGGGCACAGCAGCAGCTGCCCCGCCATGACCGGGCCCTTCCGGTCGCGCGCCAGCAGGGCGACCGCGGCCGTGAGCCCGCCCCCGGCGCTGCCGCCGCCGACGACGAGGCGCTCCGGGTCGATGCCGAGCTCGGCGGCGTGCTCGTGCGTCCAGACGAACGCCGCGTAGCAGTCCTCCACACCGGCGGGGTACGGGTCTTCCGGGGCGAGCCGGTACTCCACGTTCACGGCGACCACGCGGTGCTCCGCGACGATGTCGACCACGCGCGCGGTCTCCCACGAGCGGTGGCCGACGATCATGCCGCCGCCGTGGATGTTCACGAACCCGGGCAGCGCCTCGGTCGCGGAATCCGCGGGGCGGAACACCGTGATCTCGATGTCGGGTGCGCCCGCGGGGCCGGGGATCACGCGGTCCTCCCACACGATCGGGCGGCCCGCGATCACGGTGTCGTTGTCGGGGAACATCCGGTCGACGCCCTCGCGCGGCAGCGTGTCGCGGGTGAGGGGAGGCTGCGGGTTCTTCGCGATCTCGTCCAGCACGGCCTGCACCTCGGGGTCGAACGGGACGGGCGGGACGGTGGGGTGTCCGGCGGCGGTGGCGGTCATGTCTCTCCTCGGTGGGGCGGGGGCGGCGTGGGGCGGGGGCGGCGTGGTGCGGGGCGGGTGTGTGGGGGTCTGCGGACGGTGTCAGGGGCCTTCGGGGTCGACCACGCCGCGGTCGGCCCAGAAGGGTTCGACCAGGCGGCGCAGCTCGTCGGCGCCGATGCGGTCGACGAGGTCGGCGGCGTCGAGGTTCGCGTGCAGCTGTGCCACGCGGGAGGCCCCGAACAGGGTGGTCGTGAGGGCGGGGTGCGTGAGTGTGAACGCGATGCCGAGCTGGGCCGGGGTCGTGTCGAGCGACTCCGCGAGCGCCGTGAACGCCGGCACGTCGGCGATGATCCGCTCCCGGATGTCGCCGGGGTCGCGGCCGATCTGGCGGTCGCCCTTCACGTTCCCCGCGAGCACGCCGCCCTCCAGGCAGTCGGAGGCCTGCAGCGTGAGGCCCTGCTCCCAGAGCCGCGCGAACGGCTCGCCGTCGGGGATCGAGCGCCGTGCCACGCTGTACTTCAGCTGCGCGATCTGCGGCCCGGGCACGCCCTCCGCCGCGGCGAGGTCGAGCAGGCGCTGGATGGACGACGCCGACCAGTTGTTCACGCCCCACGCGCGGATGAGTCCCGCATCGGCGAGGCGCGCGAGGTCGAGCACGAGGTCGCGCAGGTCGAGGTCGTCGCGGCGCAGGTCGCCCAGGATCACGAGGTCGGCGTGCTCCACGCCCACCCGCATCAGGGCGTTCTCGAGCTGCGGGCGGAAGCCTTCGTCGCCGAAGGCCTCCAGCCACAGCTTCGACGACAGCAGCCACTCGTCGCGGCGCAGACCCGCCGCGCGCACCATGGCCGAGAAGATCACGTCGGTGAACACCGGAGGGGCGCCGGGCGCGGAGTACACGCCGACGTCGAAGAGGTTCACGCCGCGGTCGGTCGCCTGGCGCAGCAGCTCGACGGCGTCGGCGAAGTCCATGCGGTCGTAGGTGTGCCACGAGCCGAGCGAGAACAGGGAGGCGTGCAGGCCGCTGCGGCCGATCTCGCGACGGGGGAGAGGGGTGGTCATGGTGCTCCTCAGAGGCTCGGGTCGATGACGGCCTTGACCTCATCGAGGTGGTGCATGTGGGCGATCTTGGCGGAGGCCTCGGCGAGACCGACCGGGGCGCTGAACAGGTCGTCCCAGGGGAAGCGGTCGGCGAACGCGGTGAAGAAGTCGATGGCGCGGGCGTAGTCGGAGATGTCGCCGTTGAGCGAGCCGACGACCGTGAGTTCCTTGCCCATGATCGTGCTGAGGGGGAAGCCGTCGCCCGCGGGGCCGGTGGAGCCGACGATCGCGATGGTGCCGCGCTGCGCCGCCATGCCCACCGCGTCGGGACCCACGCTCGGGGCGCCCGCGAAGTCGAACACGTGGTCGGCGCCGTGGCCGCCCGTGAGCTCCATGACCTGGTCGACGACGGGCCCGTCGCGGAAGTCGACCACGGCGTCGGCGCCGAAGCGGGCGGCGAGCTCCAGCCGGGCGGCGGGGGCGCCGACCGTGATGACCTGCCCGGCGCCCGCGATGGTGGCGACGGCGGTGGCGAAGATGCCGAGCGCGCCCGACCCCTGCACCACGACGCGGGAGCCGGGGCGGATGCGGCCGGCGCGCTCGAACGCGCGCAGCACGGTCTTGGCCGCGCAGCCCGCCATCGACGCCCAGGTGTCCTTCACCGCCGCGGGCAGCAGCAGCTTCGCGGCGCCGGGGGTGACGTAGGCGTACTCCGACAGCCCGGCGGTGGCGTACGGGGGTACGTCGGACCGCTGCAGGAAGCCGTAGCCGCGGCGCGAGCAGGCGACGGGTTCGCGCAGCACGACGCAGCCGTGGCACTCGCCGCACGTGGACTCCGACCAGCCGATGCGGTCGCCGGGGGAGAGCGGGCGGCCGAGGGCGTCGCGCGTGTCGGGTCCGGTGGCCACGATCTCGCCGACCATCTCGTGGCCGAGCACCATCGGGAGCATGCCGGGGAAGGTCATCCGGCCCTCCCAGATCTCGATGTCGGTGCCGCACAGGGTCGTGCAGGCGATGCGCACGAGGGCGGCGCCCGGCTCGATCTCGGTCGGCAGCGGGAGGTCCTGCAGGGTGAGCGGCTCGCCGTGCGCGGTGAGCACGGCGGCGCGGGTCGTGGTCGGGAGGGTCGGGGCGGGGAGGGTCATGCGGTTCTCCTGTCGCGGGACGGGTGGGGGATCGGGAACGCTCCGCGAGGGGCGGGGTGCGGATCCGATCCCGTGACGGATGCGGGCGGACGGGTCAGACCAGGAGCTGGCCGCCGTCGACCGGCACCGAGACGCCGGTGATGTGGCCGGCGGCGTCGCTCGCGAGGAACAGCACGAGCGGCGTGACCTGGTCGACCTCGGCGAGCGTGCCGAGCGGGATGCGCGACTCCCAGGCCGCGCGGGCGTCGGGGTTCGAGGCGAAGTCGGCGGTGAGCGGGGTGAGCACCGGGCCGGGGGCGACCGCGTTCACGCGCACGCCCGCGGTGGCGAGCTCGATCGCGGCGGTGCGGGTGAGGGCGTCGACCGCGGCCTTGGTGGCCTCGTAGTGCCCGAGGCCCGGGGTGGGCTGTCGGGCGCCGATGGACGAGATGTTGACGATGCTGCCGCGTCCGGCCGCCGCGAGCAGTGCGCCGAACACGCGGAGCATGAGGAACGTGCCACGCACGTTGACGCGCAGGGCCGCATCGACCGCGTCGACCGGGACCTCCTGCAGCGTGCCGCCGCCCGCGACGACCCCGGCGTTGTTCACGAGCACGTCGAGCCCGCCGGCGGCCGTGACGCGGTCGGCTGCGGCCAGGACGGAGGCCTCGTCGGCGATGTCGAGGGGGAGGGCGGTGGCGCCGATCTCGGCCGCGACCGCGGCGGCGGCGTCGGCGTTCACGTCGCCGAGGAACACCTCGTCGCCCGCGGAGCGGAAGGCGGTGGCGATGCCGCGGCCGAGGCCGGACGCCCCTCCGGTGACCAGGATGCGGCGCGGGGATGCGGTCATGTTCGTCCTCACTGACGGTGCTCTGACGGGATGAGTCCGTTATATTCTACAACCATAGAAAAACACAACCCCGGTTGCTGAGCGGCGAGCGCAGCGACGAGACGAAGCACGCGAAGGAGCGTCATGCCCGATTCGACCCACCCCCGCCGTCCGCTGCAGACGGGCGGTGCCCCGGTGCCGCCCCTCGCCCTCGGCTCCTGGAACACGTGGGACCGCATGGCGCCGGAGGAGGCGGTCGCGCTGATCCGCCGCGCGGTCGAGCTCGACGCCGGGTTCTTCGACGTCGCGTACTACAACATGGGGCCGCACGCCGAGAACTCGACGACCGACATCCTGTTCGGGCAGGCGCTGCGGGCGAGCGGTGTCGACCGCGACGACATCGTGCTGTGCGGCAAGCTGTGGCTGTGGGACTGGCCGAACCAGGGGTTCCGCGCGCAGCTCGTCGAGTCGCTCGAGCGGGCGGGGCTCGACCGGTTCGACACCCTCGTGGTGGGCGACTACCTCGATGCGCCCGACCTCCCGCGGCTCGTCGCCGACGTGAACGCCCTGATCGACGAGGGTCTCGTCGGCTCGTGGGGCATCAACAACTGGCGCATCGCCGACACCCGCGCCGCGCTCGCCGAGGCTCGGACGCGCGGGCTGGCCGGCCCCGCGTTCGCGCAGCTGAAGTACGGCATCGCGCGGCGGTCGATGGCCGAGGGCGACGCGTACGGGCCGCTGTTCGCCGACGGCACCCTCACCCTGCAGGCGTCCGACGTGTTCGAGGGCGGCATCCTCGCCACGGGCCGGACGCCGCAGCGCAAGATCGGCGCCGACGTGGGCGGCATCCGCGAGCAGATCGCGGCCCTGTACCCCGAGGTCGCGCGGGTGGCGGGGGAGTTCGGGGTGACGCCGGCCGCGCTCGGCATCGCCTTCTGCCTCGCGAATCCCGCCACCGCGAACGTGCTGTTCGGCGCCTCACGGCTCGAGCAGCTCGAGCAGAACCACGCCGCGCTCGCGCTCGTCCGCGACCACGGCCCCGAGGTGCGGGCGGCCCTCTCCGACGTCGCCGTGGACCGCGACGTGCGCGCGGACGGGGTGTGGTGACGGGAGTGGCGAGACGGGATGCTGCGCGCAGAGACAAGCCGGGTGCGCCCGGTGGCATGAGCTGTGCCCGTTGCCGCGGGAAACATGCTTGCGCTCTTTTTCCACACATGTAGACTAACCAGCACGACACATCGAGGTGGCGTCGATCCGGTCTCCCGGTCAGCGGCTCTTCGAACCTTCTTCACCACCCCTGCACCCGAGAGAAGGAACCATGAAACGAATGCCCCTCGCGCTCGCCGCAGCCGTGGCCGCGACCCTCGCGCTCACCAGCTGCAGCGGCGGCGGAACGCCATCGCCCTCCGAGGGCGGCGGCGCCGAAGGCCCCGACGCGCTCAACATCGGCAACTTCCTCGACATCACGTCGTGGGATCCGTCCCTGGCCGACATCGGGTTCGACGGCCCGTACCTCTCCGCGGTCTACGACGCCCTGATCGCCCTCGACGCCGACGGCGACCCGATCCCGTCGCTCGCCACCGAGTGGACCGTGGCCGACGACGACCTGAGCATCGACCTCGACCTCCGCACCGACGCCGTGTTCAGCGACGGCACCCCGGTCGACGTCGACGCCGTGCTCGCGAGCCTCGAGTACCTCAAGGCCGGCGCCCGCTCGGGTGAGGCCTACGTCAACGTCGACAGCTTCGAGAAGGTCGACGACGACACCGTCCGCATCAACCTCACGCAGCGCGACGACACGATCCTCTACTTCATGGGCCTCGGGCGCAGCTACATCGCGTCGCCCGCGTCGATCGAGGCCGGAACGCTCGGCAGCGAGCCGGTCGGCTCCGGTCCCTACGTGCTCGACAGCGCCACCAGCGTCCCCGGCGCGGAGTACCACTTCACCAAGACCGAGGACCACTGGGACGCGAAGACCTACCCCTTCGCCGAGCTCGCGATCTACCCGATCACCGACGCGACCGCCCGGCACAACGCCATGCTCAGCGGCCAGATCAACGTGCAGTACGGGGACGTCGCCAACCTGGAGCAGGCCGAGCAGCAGGGCTGGAACACCGCGCAGCGCGTGTCCGGCTGGGCGGGCCTGGTCATCACCGACCACACGGGGGCCAAGAGCGAGCCCCTCGGCAAGCTCGAGGTGCGCCAGGCCCTGAACTACGCGTTCGACGGTGCCGCGATCCTCGCCGCGGTCGGCAGCGGCGCCGGTGTCGCCACCAACCAGGTCTTCCCCGACGGAGGGCCGATCAACGACCCGTCCCTCAACGACGCCTACGCGGTCAACATGGACAAGGCGAAGGAGCTGCTCGCCGACGCCGGGTACCCAGACGGCTTCGCGATCTCGATGCCCATGTCGCCCATCTTCGAGATGTGGAAGCCCTCGGCGGAGCAGGCGCTCACCGAGCTCGGCATCACCGTCACGTGGGACAACATGCAGATGCCGGACTACCAGCTCAACGCGCCGAACTACCCGATGTTCATCTCGTTCCTCGCGATGGACGGCAACGACGTCGCCACGGTGGCCCGCCAGGTCACGAGCGTCCAGTGGTTCAACCCGGAGCCCGACTACGCCGAGAACGACGTCATCGCGCCGCTCGTCGAGAAGGTGCAGACCGAACGAGGCGACGCCCAGACCGCGGCCGTCAAGGAGCTCAACGAGGCCCTCGTCGACCAGGCGTGGTGGTCGGTCTGGTACCAGGCGAACAACATCTACTACACGGCGCCCGGCATCCAGCTGCAGCCCGTCGTGGGCATGATGTTCCCGACCCTGCGCTACATCACCCAGGGCTGATGCCCGCCCGGGGCGGCCACCCGACACCGGCCGCCCCGGCACCCTTCCCCCTCCGACCCTCCTCACCCCGAGAGGCCCCCATGCTCCTGTTCACGGCGAAGCGGGTGCTGTCCGGCATCCTGCTGCTCGTCGCGGTCTCGATCGGCACCTTCTTCCTGGCGCACCTCGCGATCAGCGACCCGACCGCCTCGCTGCTGGGCACCACCGCGAGCCCCGCGCAGCAGCAGGCCCTGGCCGAGAAGATCGGCCTCGACCGCCCCCTGATCGTGCAGTTCTGGGACTGGTTCTCGCACGCCGTGCTCCTCGACTTCGGCGAGTCGTGGCGCAACTTCCAGCCCGTCGGCGCCCAGCTCGCGATCAAGGTCCCCGTGACGCTCTCGGTGGTCACGTTCGCGACGCTCATCACGGCCGTGATCGGCATCGCGTTCGGCATGATCACCGGGCTGCGCCCCGGCACCTGGTTCGACCGGATCATCAAGGGCATCTCGGTCGTGCTGTTCGCGCTCCCCGGATTCTGGGTGAGCCTGGTGCTGGTCATGTGGCTCGCCGTGCAGCTGAAGTGGTTCCCCGCGGTCGGCTACGTGCCGCCGACGCAGTCCGTCGAGGGATGGCTGCGCTCGATCACCCTGCCGGCGATCTCCCTCGCGCTCGGCGGCATCGTCGCCGTGTCGGAGCAGCTGCGCAACGCCGTGATCGCGCAGAGCAGGCAGGACTGGGTGCGTACGCTCCGCAGCCGCGGGCTCTCCGCCGCGCGGGTCAACCTGCACATCCTCCGCAACGCCTCGCCCGCCGCGCTCACCGTGATCGCCCTCATGTTCGTGGGACTGCTGTCCGGCGCGATCGTGGTGGAGCAGATCTTCAGCCTCCCCGGCCTCGGCCAGCTCACGAACCAGTCCTCGCAGAACGGCGACATTCCGATGCTCCTGGGCATCACGGTCATCTCCATCGTGTTCGTCGTCGTGATCAACCTCCTGCTCGACCTCGTGCTCGGCTGGATCAACCCGAAGGTGCGCGTCGCATGACCACGACCGACATCCGCGTCGCATTCGACCGCGCCGCCCAGAAGCGGCGCTCGAGCCTGTTCCGGCGCTTCCTCCGCCACCCCGGCGGCTACCTCCCGCTCGCGATCTTCCTGCTCATCGTGCTGGTCGGCGTCTTCGCGCCGCTGCTGGCGCCCATGGACCCGAACCTCGTCGACCTCGCCGCCGCCAAGGCGCCGCCCTCGCCCGAGCACCTCCTCGGCGGAGACTCCACCGGCCGCGACATCCTCAGCCGCCTCATCTACGGCACCCGGACGACCCTCTGGGGCGCGCTCATCACGATCGTCACGGCCCTCGTGATCGGTGTGCCCACCGGCGTCGCTGCGGGCTACTTCGGCGGCGTGTTCGACCGGGTCGCCACCTGGATCAGCGACGCGCTGCAGTCGATCCCCGGCATGATCATCCTGCTCGTGGTCGCCGCCGGCAGCCGCAACAACTTCGAGCTGCTGATGGCCACGGTCGGCGTGTTCATGGTGCCCGGGTACTTCCGCATCGCCCGGTCGCAGACGCTCGCGGTGCGCGGCGAGCCGTACATCGATGCCGCCCGCGTCTCCGGGCTCTCCGACGGGCGCATCATCTTTCGCCACGTGATCACCGCCGTGTACCCGCCCGTGATCATCCAGACCGCGCTCACCGCCGGCATCGCGATGGGAATGCAGGCGGGACTGCAGTTCCTCGGCATCGGCGACTCGAACGTCCCCAGCTGGGGCGCCATGATGCTCGAGGGCTTCCGCCTGATGCTCACGTACCCGCTGATGCTGCTGTGGCCCTCCGCCGCCCTCGGCCTCACGATCGCGGTGCTCGCGATCATGGGCTCGACCCTCGCGGAGCTCGTGCAGGTGCGCACGCCCCGGGCCCACCGCCGGAAAGACGCCGCGGTGGTCGCCGCCGCCGACGCCCCCGCCCCGACCGGGGCCGCGCAGCACGAGGCCGCCTCGTCGGCGCTGCGCGTCGAGAACCTGCGTGTCGTGCACGCCACGCCGAACGGCGAGACCGAGGTCGTCCACGGGGTCACCCTCGACGTGGCCCCCGGCGAGGTGGTCGGCATCGTGGGCGAGTCCGGATCGGGCAAGTCGCAGACGGTGTTCTCGGTGCTCGATCTGCTGCCCTCCACCGGCCGCGCGACCGCCGACGCGATCTGGGTGGGCGGCACCGACGTGACCGCGGCGACGCCCGCCCAGCGGCACGCACTGCTCGGGCGCACGATCGGCTACGTGCCGCAGGAGCCCATGAGCAACCTCGACCCCTCGTACACGATCGGGCACCAGCTGGTCGAGCCGCTGCGCCGCGTGCACGGACTCAGCCGCGCGGCCGCGACCGAGCGGGCGCGCGCCGTGCTCGTGCGGGTCGGCCTCACCGACCCCGACCGGGTCATGCGCAGCTACCCGCATCAGGTGTCCGGCGGCATGGCGCAGCGCGTGCTCATCGCGGGCGCGATCGCCGGGCGGCCCTCACTGCTCGTGGCCGATGAGCCCACCACGGCGCTCGACGTGACCGTGCAGGCCGAGGTGCTCGAACTGCTGCGCGAGCTGCAGGCCGAGTACGGCATGGCGCTGCTGATCGTCACGCACAACTTCGGCGTCGTCGCCGACATCTGCGACCGCGTGATCGTGATGCGCGGCGGCGACATCGTGGAGTCCGGACCGGTCGACGACCTGTTCGCCGCGCCCGCGGAGCCCTACACGCGCGAGCTGATCGCCGCCTCGCTCGACGACGCCGCCGGCCGCGCCGAGCTCGACCGCCACCGTACGGAGGTGCCCGCATGACCGCCGCGACCGACACCGCGACCCGCCCGCTGCTCGAGGTGAGCGACCTGGTGGTGGAGTACGGGCGCGGGCGCACCGCGTTCCGCGCGCTTCACGGGGTCTCGCTCGACATCGCGCCGGGGGAGTGCCTCGGGCTCGTGGGCGAGTCCGGGTCGGGCAAGTCCACGCTCGGCAAGGCCATCCTCGGCCTGGCCCCGGTGACCGAGGGGAGCATCCGCTTCGACGGCCGCGAGATCAGCCGCCTGGGCGGTCGTGCCCGCCGCGCGCTCGCCGACGACGTGCAGGTCGTGTTCCAGGACCCGTACGGTTCGCTCAACCCCGCCCTCACGATCGGCGACATCCTCACCGAGCCGCTGCTCACGACCGGCCTCGGCGCGAAGGCCGCCGAGGCGAAGGTGCGCGAGATGCTCGACCGGGTGCGGCTGCCCTCGGCGAGCATGGACCGCTACCCGAGCGAGTTCTCCGGCGGTCAGCGGCAGCGCGTCGCGATCGCCCGCGCCCTGGTGCGCGGACCGCGGCTGATCGTGTGCGACGAGCCCGTGAGCGCGCTCGACCTCACCACGCAGGCCACCATCCTCGACCTGTTCATCGAGCTGCAGCGCGACACCGGCGTGGCGTACCTGTTCGTGTCGCACGACCTCGGCGTCGTGCGGCGCGTGTGCCACCGGGTGGCCGTGATGTACCGCGGCGAGCTGGTGGAGGTGGGCGAGGGCGAGCAGGTCACCCGCGCCCCGCGGCACCCCTACTCCGAGCGGCTGCGCCTCGCCTCGCCCGTGGCCGACCCGGTCGCGCAGCGGGAGCGCCGGGCGCAGTGGCTCGCTCTGCGGGAGGTGCCCGATGCGGCGGTACGGTAGCTCCAGGCCGGAACTCGCACTCACCCGGACCCGGCCGGAAGGACGCCATGCCGAAGATCATCGACCACGACCAGCGGCGACGGGACATCGTCGAGGTGGCCAAGAGCATCATCCTGAAGGGCGGCTTCGAGGCTGCGACGATGCGCAGCATCGCCGCGGAGGCGGGGTTCGCGAACGGGGCTCTGAAGCACTACTTCCCCGGCAAGGAGAGCATCGTCGCGGCCACGTTCGAGACGATCCTGCAGCAGATGTCGGAGGGCGTGCAGGCGGCGGGCGAGGAGCCGGTCGCGGCCGACGATGCGCTGCGGGGCTTCCTGCAGGCGACCATCCCGCGCGACCGGGAGCAGATCGCCGCGGGGCGGGTGCTGCTGGCGCTGTGGGAGTACGCGATGGCGAACGAGGCGCTCGCGGAGCTGTATCGCGGGCACCTGGCGTCGTGGCGGCGCTCGCTGATCGAGCGGATGGAGGCGGCCCGCGACGAGGGGTCGATCCGCGAGCAGGACTACGGCTCGCTCGCGGACGAGTTCATCTCGGCGGCGGTGGGCGCGACCGTCATCAATCTCATGTATCCGGACGGCGACCGCATCGCCGACTACGAGAGCTACATCGACCGGTTCCTGGCGCGGCTGCGCTGATCGCGGGGCGCCGGTCCGCACAGGGAGGCGCCGCATGACCGCACAGACAGCTCGACCCGTGGTGTTCCTGCACGGCCTCGCCTCGCGCGGCTCCCAGGACTGGCCGGAGACGGAGTGGACGGGCGTGCTCGGCGACCGCCCGCGCGTCGTGATCGACCTCCCGGCGCACGGTGAGGCGGAGGCGCTCGGCGTGGTCCCGACCTCGGCCGTGCTCGACGCGCTCGCCGAGACGATCGGACCGGACGAGATCGATCTGGTCGGCTACTCGCTGGGCGCCCGGCTCGCCTGGGACCTCGCTCGTCACCCGCGCGTGGCGGTGCGCCGCCTGGTCCTCGGCGGGCTCAGCGCGGGGGAGCCCTTCGCGCTGGTCGACCTTCCGGCTGCCCGTGCCGCCGTCGGGGGAGGGGCGGCACCCGCGGATCCGCTGACCGCGATGATCGTGCACATGGCGACTCTTCCCGGCAACCGCGCCGGCGAGCTGCTCGACCTGATCGAGGGGCTCGCCACTGAGCCGTTCGCGCCCGAGGGTGGCGTGCCCGCGCAGCCGGTGCTGCTGCTGGGCGGCGCCGACGACGCGATGGCGGCGGGCATCGACGGCCTCGCCGCACTGCTGCCCGACGCCCGCGTGCAGCGGGTGCCGGGGGACCACCTCACGGCGCCGCACACGCCGGAGTTCCGCGCGGCGGTCCGCGACTTCCTCGCGGACTGAGCCGGGGCCCGTCGGACGGCCCGCACCCTGACCTTTATTTCCCACGTTCGTAGACAATCGAAAGGCACCCCATGACCGACACCTCCACGCCGGACGCCGCGCGGATCCTCGACATCGCCACCGGCTACATGGCCGCCAAGCAGCTGTTCCAGGCCAGCCGGATCGGCCTGTTCGCCGCCGTCGCCGACGGCGCAGACACGGTCACCGCGATCGCCGAGCGCTGCGGGGTGAGCGAGCGCATCGCGCGCCTGCTCGCCGACGCGATGGCGGCCAAGGCACTGCTCGTGCGCACCGACGGACGCTACGCCCTCGCCGACGACGCCGCGGCCTACCTCACGGGCGACGCCGCCGCGATCGACCTCGCGCCGTTCCTCACCTTCCTCGACGAGATCAGCTACCCGCACTGGCTGCAGTTCGCGCACACCGTGGACACCACCCAGCCGGGTGACCTGCAGATGGACGACGCCCGCTGGGGCACGTTCATGGCGGGCGTCATGACGTACAACCGCCTGCACGCGCAGGAGTTCGGACGCCTCGTCGACCTCTCCGGTGCCACGAACGCCCTCGACTTCGGCGGGCTCTCGGCCGAGTTCGCGCTGTCGGTCATGGCGCGCAACCCGCAGCTGCACACGACCTTCGTGTATGCGCCAGGGTTCGAGGACGGCCTGGCCGAGGCCGTGCAGTCCGCGGGCGTGGCCGACCGCACGACCGTGGAGGTGGGGGAGACCGCGACCGCGACGCCCGAGGGCTCGTACGACGCCGTGTTCGCCAACCACGTGATCCACCGCTTCTCGGCGGAGGAGAACGCGCAGATCTTCCGCAACCTGCGGGCGGCCGCGGCCGACGGGGCGACCCTGACCGTGCTCGACTTCTTCCTCGACGACGACGCCGAGCAGCGCGCGCTCGACGCCCTCCACGCGGGGGAGTACCTGGTGATCGACGGCACCGTGGTGTACCCGGAGTCCGAGGTGCGCGGCTGGCTGAGCGACGCCGGCTGGTCGGTGCGCGACACGATCGCCCTGCCGGGGAGCCCGCGGGTACTGGTGGCCACCGCGGTGTGAGAACCGCGGTCTGAGACTGGTCCGAGGGGGATCAGAGGCGGGCGGCATGCGTGAACATGCCGCCCGCCGTTATCGCGTGTCCCGGTCGCGTGTCGTGCGGGGATGCGGGCGCGAAACCGCGCCTTCCCGGCGGGTTTCCGGCACGTTTTCGATCCCGCTACCGGGGGCCCGGGCGGGGGAGCCGCCGCCTCAGTCGCGCGCGAAGACCGTCCGGCCGTCGACGACCGTGCGCTCCACCGTGACGGAGGTGAACGCCCGCCCTGGTTCGAGCGGATCCTCGTCGAGCACCGTGAGGTCGGCGACGCGACCCGGCTCGAGCGTGCCCTTCCAGTCGGCGGCGCCGTCCTGCCGCGCGGCCTCCACGGTCATCGCGCGCAGGAGTCGTCGCCGCAGCTCCGCGTCGTCCGCCCCGCCCGCCGCGGTCACGAGCCGCAGTGAGGCGTCGAGGCTCGGGCGCCAGTCCGGGGTCGCGATCGGGGCGTCGCTCGTCAACGTGGTGAGGGCGCCCGAGCCGAACATCTCGGCGAGCGGCCAGGCCGCGGCGACCCGTGCCTCGCCGAGCTGGACGGCGGCCCACGAGTGGGTGTGCGCGGCGATCAGTGGCTGGATCGCGAACCCGGCGCCGATGTCGCGCATGCGGGCGATCTGCGCGGGCGTCGCGAGGTCGCCGTGCACGACGTAGTGCGGTCCCGGCGCGGCGGGTGCCGGGTCGAGCCGTTCCAGCACCGCGAGGAACTCGGCGATCGAGCGGTCGCCCGTGGCGTGCACCGCGATCTGCAGGCCGCGCGCGGCGGCGAGCTCGATCATGCGCTGGAACGCCGACAGCGGATCGCCGCCGCCGCGCGTGAGCAGGTGTCCGGTCGTGCCGTCGGCGTAGGGCTCGTCCGTCCAGGCGGTGGCCATCGGCGGGATGCCGTCGGCGAAGATCTTGACCCCGGGGATCGCGAGCCAGCGCGCGTCGGTCGAGGGCGGCGGGGTCTGGAGCCCGCGCTCGAAGTCGTCGAGCGTGCTCTCGCCGTCGATCGTGCCGAACAGGCGCAGCAGCGTGACGCGGGAGGTCTGCGCGCCCTCGCGGTGCAGCTCCACGTAGGCGTCGAGCATGTCGCTGCCGAAGCATCCCGTCTCGCCGTCGTCCTCGCCGGGGCCGATGCCGGGTTCGGTGTAGCTGGTGATCCCGAGCTCGGCGAGCAGCCGCCATGCCCGTCGCAGGGTGGCGCGTCGCTCCCCGGCCGTGGAGACCAGGCGGCCGGACGGCTGCTGCTCCGGCGGGGTGTCGGAGAAGAAGAGGTGGGGCCAGCGGGCGCCGAGCCAGGCGGCGTGCAGGTGGGCGTCGTTGAGGCCGGGCACGACCGTGCGGCCGTCGAGCTCGAGCGTGCTCCGGGCGGGGAGCGCCTCGGCATCCGCACCGGTGGCGACGATCACCCCGTCGCGCACGGCGAGGGCCGACGTGGTGGTGTCGCGCGGGTCGAGGGTGTGGATGCGGCCGCCGCGGATGATCAGGTCGGCGCCGTCGCCGGAGAGTGCAGTGCTCATTATTCCACCAGTGTAGACGAAAAGAACGGACGGGCGGGACCCCGGACACCCGATTCGGCGCTGCCCTCGCCCGGCTTGTACGCTGGGGGCATCCCCCGAATCCACCGGCAACCTCGCGCGAGCCGGCGACCTCGGCGCGCGCTCACACATGCAAGGACGCAGATGAACGATTCCGCGGCACCCCGCGACGAATGGACGGCGAGCGAAGAGCTGGCGGAGCGGATGATCCCGCTCGTCGGAGCGCTCAAGCGGGAGCACGACGTGGTCACGTCGTTGCACGGGCACCGGCTGCTGGGCCTGTCGGCGACCGGTCTCGTCGAGGTGCACGACCGCGTCGCGCAGCTCGGCCACGAACGACTCTCGATCGACGACACCCTCGCCGTGCTCGAGGCCATCCACGCACTCGGACCAGGAGCCTCCTCGCTCGACGTGGCCCGGCTCGCGGAGGGCCACGCGTCGAGCGGCCGCCCGCTCGACGAGTACCTGGCAGAGGCGCTGGCCCCCGCGATCGGTGCCGTGCCCGCCGACCCGACCGACGTGGTGCTGTACGGCTTCGGTCGCATCGGGCGTCTGCTCGCGCGCATCCTCATCGCCCACACCGGCGGCGGCAGCGGACTGCGCCTGCGTGCCATCGTCGTGCGCCGGGGCTCCGACAACGACCTCGTCAAGCGCGCCTCGCTGCTGCTGCGCGACTCGGTGCACGGCCGCTTCGCCGGCTCGGTCACGGTCGACGAGGAGGCCGAGCAGATCATCGCCAACGGCACCCGCATCCAGGTGATCTACTCCGACGACCCCGCCACGATCGACTACACCGCCTACGGCATCCACCACGCGATCGTCGTCGACAACACCGGCCGCTGGCGCGACGAGGCCGGGCTCTCGCAGCACCTGCGGTCCGCCGGGGTCGCGCGCGTGCTGCTGACCGCGCCGGGCAAGGGCGCGCTGAAGAACATCGTGCACGGCATCAACGACGCCGACGTCACGCCGGAGGACCGCATCGTCTCGGCGGCGTCCTGCACCACCAATGCGATCACCCCGGTGCTCGCCGCGATCGACGAGGCCTACGGCGTGGTTGCCGGGCACGTGGAGACCGTGCACTCGTTCACGAACGACCAGAACCTCATCGACAACTTCCACAAGGGCGATCGCCGCGGCCGCTCGGCCGTGCTCAACATGGTCATCACCGAGACCGGTGCCGCGAAGGCGGTCGCCAAGGCGCTGCCGCAGCTGGAGGGCAAGCTCACCGGCAGCTCCATCCGCGTGCCCACGCCCGACGTGTCGCTCGCGGTGCTGCACCTGACCTGCGAGCGCCCCGTGGAGAAGGAGCAGGTCAACGACTACCTGCGGCGCATCTCGCTGCACTCGAAGCTGCGCCAGCAGATCGACTACGTCGAGAGCCCCGACGTCGTCTCCACCGACTTCGTGGGATCGCACAGGGCGGGCATCGTCGACGGGCTCGCGACCGTCGCCCACGGCAACACCCTCATCCTCTACGTCTGGTACGACAACGAGTTCGGCTACTCGTGCCAGGTCATCCGGGTGCTGGAGGTCATGGCCGGGTCGCACCCGATCGTGCTTCCGGAGCGCCGCGAGGTCACGCTGCAGGCCTGACCCGCGAATGGGGGAGGCACCCGCCATGATGGGGGCATGACTCCCGCGGCCCTGCTGTCCGAGCGCCTCCGCTCCCACCGTCTGACCGCGCCGGCGCCGACGGTCGCCGACGCCGCGCGCCACCTGCTGGCCGTGCAGAGCCAAGACCTCACGGCCGGCCGGTGGGCGCTGGCCTGCCGCGCCAGGGGCGCCGTCCGCCTGCGCGATGTGGACGCCGCGTTCGCCCGCGGGGAGCTCGTGCGCGCGTGGACCATGCGCGGCACGCTGCACACCGTGCCCGCGCGCGACCTCGGCTGGATGCTGGAGGTCACGGCCGAGCGGCAGCGGCAGCAGGCGGCCTCCCGGCAGCGGCAGCTCGGGATCGACGCGGAGGTCACGGCGACCGCGGTGAAGGCGCTCGTCCCGCGACTGCGCGACGGCGGGCTCACGCGGGCCGAGGTCTTCGCGGTGTGGGAGGCTGCGGGCATCGACCCATCGGGCCAGCGCGGCATCCACCTCCTGTTCGACCTGACCATCGATGGGCTCGTGTGCCAGGGGCCGATCGTGCCGCGCTCCGGCATCACGCGCGACCAGCGGTTCGTGCTCGTCGAGGAGCACATCCGTGCGCACGAGCGGCCGGACGACCCGCTGGCCGAGCTGTTCGTGCGCTACATCGACGGACACGGCCCCGCGGGCGTCGCGGACTTCGCGTGGTGGTCGGGGCTCACCCTCGGGCAGTCGAGAGAGGCCGCGGCGCGCGCCGCCGGGCGCGTGACCGAGGTCGCCGAGGGCCTGCTCACCGCGGTCGCGCACCCCCGCCGGGCGCCCGCCGCGCCGTCGGTGCAGGCGCTGCCCGCGTTCGACGAGTACTACATCTCCTACGCCGACCGCACGCCCGTGTGCGACCCGGCGTACCTGGGTCGCGTCGGCCCGGGCAAGAACGGCATGGTGCGCGCGACGATCGTGGAGGACGGGCGCGTCATCGGCTGCTGGACCCACGCGGCCGCCGCGCACACGGCCGATCCCGAGCTGTTCACCGAGCCGGACGACCCCGATGCCGTGAGCGCCGCGCTCGCCCGGTTCGCCGCGTTCATCGACGGCTGACCCGCCCGGAGCGGGCCCGGCGTCAGCCCGCGACCGGCACCGGGGCGAGCAGTGCGGCGATCTGCGGTGCGAGCGCGATGAGGCGATCGTTCGCCTCGGTCTCGGCCACGGTGGCCCGCAGGCCCTCGCCGGGGAACGGGCGCACGAGCAGCCCGTGGTGCTCCAGCAGCTCGGCGACTGCGGCGGTCGTGTCGCCCAGCGGCAGCCAGACGAAGTTGCCGCGGCTCTCGGGCACGGTGATCCCGGCGGCGGCGAAGGCGGTGACGACGCGCTCGCGCTCCTGCACGAGGGCGTCGACGCGCTCCTGCAGCTCGTCCTCCGCAGCGAGGGAGGCGACCGCGGCGGTCTGGGCGAGGTTCGTGACGCCGAACGGGATGGCGACCTTGCGCAGCGCGATGCCCAGCTGCTCGGGGGCGATGGCGTAGCCCACCCGCATGCCGGCCAGCCCGTACGCCTTCGAGAACGTGTGCGCGACGGCCACGTTGGGGTAGCGGCGGAAGTACTCGATGCCCACGGGCGAGTCGGCGCGGTCGTTGAACTGCACGTACGCCTCGTCGATCACCACGACGATGTGCGCCGGCACCTGCGACAGGAACCGGTCGAGCTCGGCGTCGCCGACGGTCGTACCGGTCGGGTTGTTCGGGTTGCACACGAGGATCAGGCGCGTGCGGTCGGTGATGGCGGCGAGCATGGCGTCGAGGTCGTGGCGGTGGTCGGCGGTGAGCGGCACCATCACGGGTACGGCTCCGGCGGCCCTGGCCAGCATCGGGTACGCCTCGAACGAGCGCCAGGCGAACAGCACCTCGTCACCCTCGCCGGCGGTGGCCCGCATCAGCTGCGACACGACCTCGACCGAGCCGCTGCCGAGCACCACGTTGACGGGCTCGACACCGAAGCGCGCGCACAGCTCGGTGGTGAGGGCGGTGGCCGCGGTCTCGGGGTAGCGGTTGATGGTGGCGAGCTCGTCGGCGATCGCGGCGGTCACCGAGGGGAGCGGGGGATAGGGGTTCTCGTTCGACGAGATCTTGTGCACGGGCCCGGTGGTCTCGGTCTGCGGTGCCGCCTTGCCC
This sequence comes from Microbacterium sp. NPDC059771, assembly GCF_042732495.1. Classification (NCBI taxonomy): domain Bacteria; kingdom Bacillati; phylum Actinomycetota; class Actinomycetes; order Micrococcales; family Microbacteriaceae; genus Microbacterium; species Microbacterium sp. NPDC059771. The sequence continues at coordinate 1,478,603 of NZ_JBHWHK010000001.1, forward strand.
GGCTTGTAGCCGGGGATCGCGTCCAGGTCTCCCCGCAGTCTCAGCTCCGACATCCGATGGCCCTTCTCTCGTGTGCGCTCCTGCGGCCGTGTCCGTTTGACAGGCCCGAGCGGACTTCATACTATCGCAATTGAATATAAAGAATGTTGTCAATCCGATCCGCGGCGATCGGATGCGACGGAAGGAGCGGAGCGAGGGTGCCCCACACTGCGGTCGATTCCCCGGAACAGCGCCTCGCCCTGCGCGTGCGCGCCATGCGCCAGGAGGCGAAGGACGTGCTGTCCCTCGAGCTCGACGACCCCACCGGCGCCGAACTGCCGGCCTGGGAGCCGGGAGCGCACATCGACCTCCGCTTCGCGAACGGCGTCGAACGCCAGTACTCGCTGTGCTCCGACCCCGGCGACCGCACCGCCTGGCGCATCGCGGTGCTCGCCGAGAGCCCGAGCCGCGGCGGCTCCCGCTACGTGCACCAGACGCTGCGCGTCGGTGACCCCGTCACGGCCTCCGCCCCCATCAACCACTTCGCACTCGCGCCGGCGGACGACTACGTCTTCGTGGCCGGCGGCATCGGCATCACGCCCATCCTGCCGATGCTGCAGGAGGCCACCCGCCGGGGCGTCCCGTGGCGGCTCGCGTACCTCGGCTCGGCGGGGGAGCGCATGGCATTCCTCTCCTCGACCCAGCTCGCGGGCGGCGAACTGCTGCTCGTGCGCGGCGACGTCGACGACCGGCTCGACCTGGCCGCCTGGATCGGTGCGCCCTCCGCCGAGACCGGTGTGTACGCGTGCGGTCCGGAGCGCATGCTCGATGCGCTGGAAGAGCTGAGCGCCGGATGGCCGCGCGGGGTGCTGCACGTCGAGCGCTTCCAGGCGAAGACCTTCGGCGAATCGCAGGGCGCCGAGTCGTTCGAGGTGGTCGCCAGCCGGTCCGACCTCGTCGTCACGGTGGACCGCGGGTGCAGCATCCTCGAGATGCTCGAGAACGCCGGTATCGGCGTGCCCAGCTCCTGCCTGGAGGGCGTGTGCGGCACGTGCGAGACCGCCGTCGTCGACGGGGCGCCCGAGCACCGCGACTCGATCCTCACCCCCGACGAGCGCGAGAGCAACGAGACGATGATGATCTGCGTCTCCCGTTCGCTCGGCGACCGTCTCGTCCTCGACATCTGACCCCCCCACGAACGGAGCGACCATGGACACCGGAACCGCATACGGGCTGCGCCTCGGGCAGCCGCTGAACGAGCTCGCCCAGGTGGGTCCTGGCACCCCCTACGGTGAGGTGCTGCGCCGCTACTGGCACCCGGTCGCGAAGGTCGAGGATGCGACGACACGACCCCTCTCGCTGCGCGTGCTGGGCGAGGAGCTCGTGCTGTTCCGCACCCGCAAGGGCAAGGCGGGTCTGCTGCACCCGCGCTGCATCCACCGCGGCGCGTCGCTGTTCTACGGCGGGGTCGAGGACGAGGGCATCCGCTGCTGCTACCACGGCTGGGTGTTCGACACCGAGGGGCACTGCCTGGAGCAGCCGTGCGAGCCCGACCTGGGACTGCACCGCGATCGCGTACGTCAGCCGTGGTACCCCGTCGAGGAGCAGTACGGCCTGATCTGGGCCTACATGGGCCCGCCCGACAAGAAGCCGGTGCTGCCGCGCTACGACACGCTCGAGGAGCTGGCCGCCGACGAGCAGCTCATCGTGAACGACCAGGGCGTGGGCGGAGGCGGCCCGGCACAGCTCGACTTCAACTGGCTGCAGCACTGGGAGAACGTGATGGACCCGTTCCACGTGCCGATCCTGCACGCCCGGTTCAGCGGCAACCAGTTCACGCCGGAGATGGCGCTGATCCCCGAGGTCGAGTACGAGTACACGCCGCTGGGCGTTCGGAGCATCCAGATGCGCGACCTCGGCGACGGCCGGCAGCTGCGCCGCGTGACCGAGGTGATCTTCCCGAACCTGCGCGTGGTGGCGAGCCCCAAGCTCGCCTCCGGACAGACGAACATGATCGGCTGGGTGGTGCCGATGGACGACACCAACTTCCGCATCTTCACGGTCGCGCGCGACAGCGACCCCGACTTCCTCACCAAGCTGCGCTCCACCCACGAGGGCAAGCCGTGGAAGGAGCTCACCGACCTGGAGCACCAGCGGCTGCCCGGCGACTACGAGGCGCAGAAGTCGCAGGGCGCCATCTCGCTGCACTCCGAGGATCACCTCACCACCACCGACCAGGGCATCGCGATGATCCGGCGCATGATGGCCAAGCAGCACCGGGCCGTGGCGGGCGGCGGCGACCCGGTGGGCGTGTTCTTCGACGAGTCGGAGCGGCTGATCCGCATCGAGAGTGGCAACTACTTCGAGGGCGCGCCCGACGCGCCGCTGCTCGCCGACGCGGTGGACGACTGACATGGCCAAGTACACGGCGCGGCCGCCCCGCGGGGACCGTCCGGTCCTCGTGCTGGGCATCAGCGACGTCGTCGTGATCGAGGGCGAGCCGGCCGTGCCGGTGAGCACGCACCACCTGTCGGCGTGGGGGCGGTGGGTGCGCGACGTCGCCATCCCCGACGCCGCGGCGCAGCGGCTGCACGAGCTGGCGGAGCACTTCGACATCGTGTGGGCGTCGGAGTGGGGCCACAACGCGCACACCGCGTTCCGCGAGCCGCTCGAGCTGCCGGAGGAGCCGTGGCCGTTCCTGCCCGTGCAGTTCGACAAGCTCGCGCACATCCGCCGGTACGCGGACGGTCTGCCGTGGATCTGGGTCGACGATCCGCTCGTCGACCTGAGCGGCGAGCCGCCCCGGTGCGACGACGGCATCGTGGTGCGCGTGGACCCGGCCGCCGGCATCCTCAGCCTGGACGTCGACGAGCTGCTGACGAAGACGCGCGAGCTGGTCGAGCGTCGCGCCGAGGAAGACGAGGAGAACGCATGACGGATGCCGTCGCGATCGTGGGAGGGCGGGTCGTCACGGGCCTGGGCGAGGAGATCGAGAGCGGCACCGTGCTGCTGTCCGACGGGCGCATCGAGGCCGTCGGCACAGGGCTCGCCGTGCCCGAGGGCGCCCGGGTGATCGACGCCGCCGGATGCTGGGTGCTGCCCGGCCTCATCGACCCGCACAGCCACATCGGCGCGCACGAGGAGGCCAACGGCCCCGCCGGGTTCGACGGCAGCGAGGTCTCGTCGCCGGTCACCGCCGGCGTGCGGGCCATCGACGCCGTCAACATCGAGGACATCGCCTTCCGCGACGCGCTCGCCGGTGGCATCACCGCCGTGGTCGTGAAGCCGGGATCGGGCAACCCGATCGGCGGGCAGAGCGTCGCCATCAAGACGGCGGGAGGGCGCTCGGTCGACGAGCAGGTGATCCGCGCGGCGCTCGGCATGAAGTCGGCGCTCGGCGAGAACCCCAAGCAGGCCTACGGGGAGCGCAAGCAGCTGCCGTCGACCCGGCTCGGCATCGCCCTCGTCATCCGTCAGGCGCTGCACGACGCGCAGGACTACGCGGTCCGGCGTGACAAGGCCCGCGCCGACGGCACGCCGTTCGCCGTGGACCTCGGAAAGCAGGCGCTCACGGAAGCCCTCGACGGCACGCTCACGTGGGAGCAGCACGCGCACCGGCACGACGACATCGCCACGGCGCTGCGCATCGCCGACGAGTTCGGGCTGCGCCTCGTCCTCAATCACGGCACCGAGGCGCACAAGCTCGCCGGCATCCTCGCCGCGCGCGACGTGCCCGTGATCTACGGACCCATCCTGTCGAGCCGCTCCAAGGTAGAGGTACGCGAAGCCGATCCCGCGAACCTCGCCGCGCTCGCCGCGGCGGGTGTGCGCGTGGCGCTCACCACCGACCACCCGGTCGTGCCCATCGGCCTGCTCGCGATGCAGGCGGCCGTGGCCGTGCGGGCCGGGCTGCCGAGGGAGACCGCGCTCGCGGCGATGACCTCGACGGCCGCGGCCATCGCCGGCATCGACGACCGGGTCGGCGCGCTGGAGCCCGGCCGCGACGCGGATGTGGTTCTGTGGACCGGAGACCCGCTCGACGTCGCCTCGACCGTGCGGGAGGTGCTCATCGACGGGCGCACGGTGTACTCGGCGCCATCCGCGGCGCAGGAGGGGAACGGATGACGCTGCACGACGACGCCGCACGCCTGCAGCCGGAGCTGGTGGAGCTGCGCCGTCGTCTGCACCGCATCCCCGAGCCCGGGTTCGACCTGCCGCTGACGCAGCGCGCCGTGCTCGACGCGATCGACGGCCTGGGCCTGGAGATCACGACCGGATCGGACCTCAGCTCGGTCACGGCCGTGCTGCGCGGCGCGACCGACGGCCCGTCCGTGCTCCTGCGCGGAGACATGGACGCGCTCGCCATCGTCGAGGAGACCGGCCTCGAGTACGCGTCGGCGAACGGGGCGATGCACGCGTGCGGGCACGACCTGCACGTGGCCGGACTCGTGGGGGCCGCACGCCTGCTCGCCGGGCGGCGCGACCGCATCGCCGGCTCCGTCGTCTTCATGTTCCAGCCCGGCGAGGAAGCGGGCGGCGGGGCTCCGCTCATGATCCGCGACGGCGTGCTCGACGCCGCGGGCACGCGGGTCGAGGCCGCCTACGGCATCCACGTGGGTCCGGGCGCGCGCGGCACGTTCCAGCTGAAGTCCGGGACGATCATGGCGGGCGCCAACGTGCTGCGGGTGCGCGTGCACGGGAGGGGAGGGCACGGGTCGAGGCCGCAGCAGGCCGTCGATCCCGTGCCCGTGGTGGCCGAGCTGATCCTCACCCTGCAGTCCTGGGTCACGCGCCGCATCGACGTGTTCGATCCCGTGGTGCTGTCGGTCACGACGCTGTACGCGGGGGAGATCACGAATGTGATCCCCGAGGACGCGGGCTTCGCGGCGACCCTGCGCACGCTGTCCGAGGCGTCGATCGCGCAGGCGCAGGCCGAGCTCCCGCCGCTGATCGAGCGCATCGCCGCGGCGCACGGCTGCACGGCCGACGTCGAGGTGATCGTCGGCTATCCGGTCACGGTCAACACGGTCGAGGAGACGGCGGCGGCGGCAGCGGTGCTCCGCGCCGAGTTCGGCGAGGACCGCGTGGAGGAGATCGATGCGCCCTGGATGGCGTCGGAGGACTTCTCGTTCGTGCTCAGGGAGGTGCCAGGCACGTTCCTGTTCCTGTGCGCGACCCCGCCGGATGTGGACCAGGACGACATCCCGATGAACCACTCGCCGCATGCGCGGTTCGACGACGCGGTGCTGGGCGATCAGGCCGCGGCTCTCGCGGCGCTCGCCTGGCGCCACGTCGGAGTCGGCGACGCGTAGGCGCCCGTCGTCTCGTCGCCGGGGTGCTGCCTGAGTGAGCGGAGCGAGACGAGGGGCGCGCGTGTCAGCGACCGAGCGTGCGGTGGTCCAGCACGGCCTTGCGGCCGACCTTCACATCGCCGGAGCGGATCGCGTCGATCAGGGCCTCGTGGATGCGCAGGCGCTCGTCGGTGTCCTGCCGGAAGCCCGGCACGGCCAGGGCGTCGTCGGTCGCGGCCCCCGCGGTCTCACCCTCGATGTAGTCGACGAGGTTGAGGTAGAACGTGCGCAGCACGGCGTTGGGGGAGATCTCGGCGATCCGCCGGTGCAGCCGCCAGTTGCCGTGCAGGCCCTCGATGGGGTCGTGCCAGTGCTCGGTCAGCTCCGCCATCACGGCTTCGAGATCGGCGATGTCGGCGTCCGTGCGGTGCTGCACCGCGTCCTGCATGACGGCCTCGTCGAGCGCGTCCAGCACCTTGATCACGTCGTTCACCGGAGCGCCGGTCTGCCGCAGCCGCAGCACGCTGTGCGCGAGGCGGATCAGCGGGGACTGGTCGGCGACGAAAATGCCGCCACCGGGACCCGGGCGCAGATCGACCGAGCCGCGCGCCCGCAGCACCCGCAGCGCCTCGCCGAGCGTGGCCGGCGCCACACCGAACTGCTCGCACAGCTCCTGGCGGGTGCCGATGCGATGACCCGGCTCGAGACCCTCCGTCTTGATCATCGCCTCGACCTCGGTGACCACGCGGTCGGCGACGGACTGCGCGGGCGCGACGCGCTGGAACGTGCGCGCTTCTTCCTGGGTGCTGGCCACGGGGATCCTTCGGTCGGAGCGGGGCTGTGGAGCGGATCTCTCACATCCTAAGGAGCGCCTGCCGCGCCGGGGCGGTGGCGGCGGGCGATTCTCCTATTTGCAGTAATTGAATGTATCTAATACAGTCAATCACGCAATGCTGCTCACGAGAGGAAACAGATGACCGACCCCACCGGTGGCGATCTGCTCGCAGACTCCCTCATCAACCAGGGAGTCTCACGGATCTTCGGCATCCCGGGCGTCCAGCTCGATGCCGCCGCAGACGCCCTCCACGCCCGCACCGACCAGGTCGACTTCATCTGCGCGCGCAACGAGCAGGCCACGACCTACATGGCGGACGGCTACGCGCGGAGCACCGGCGACGTCGGTGTCGCGATGGTCGTGCCGGGCCCCGGCGTGCTCAACGCCCTCTCCGGCGTCGCGACCGGCTACTCGGCCAACTCGCCGATGCTCCTGATCGCGGGGCAGATCGACTCGCAGGCCATCGGCCGCGGACTCGGCGCCCTGCACGAGATCCCCGACCAGACGGGCATCCTGCAGCGACTCACGAAATGGACGGGCACCGCCCGCTCCGCCGATGAGATCCCCGGGCTCGTGCGCGAGGCGTTCACGCAGCTGCGCAGCGGCCGCCCTCGCCCCGTCGCGCTCGAGGTGCCGCCGGACGTGCTGGCCGCCACCTCGCGTGCCGTCGCGGCCGAGCGTGTCGCCGACGCGCCCCTCGTGCCGGAGGAGCAGCAGATCCGCGACGCCACCGCCCGCCTGCTCGCGGCCAAGCGCCCGATGATCGTGGTGGGCGGGGGAGTGCTCGCCGCGAACGCATCGGTCGCCCTCCAGGCACTCGCCGAGGCACTGGAGGCCCCCGTGCTCATGACCGAGAACGGCCGCGGTGCGCTCGACGCCCGCCACCGTCTGGCCTTCGACGCGCTCGCCCTCCGCGCGTTCCGGGAGGACGCCGACCTGGTGCTCGCCGTCGGCACGCGCTTCGTCTCGACGTTCGGCACCCAGGTCGACACGAACGGCGCCCCCGTGATCCTCGTGAACGCGGAGGCCGCCGACCTCGAGGGCCCGCGTGCCGCCGCGCAGACGCTGCACGCCGATGCCCGCCTCGCCCTCGCCGCCCTGGCCGCCGAGGTCGGCACCCCGGCGCGCGACTCGCGGGAGAGCGAGTTCGCCCGCGTGCGCACCTGGCTCGCCGCGCAGTTCGCCGACATCGCCCCGCAGCGCGAGTACCTGTCCGCGATCCGCGGCGCGCTCCCCGAAGACGGCGTCTTCGTGAGCGAGTTCACGCAGGTGGGCTACGCCGCCAGCGCCTGCTATCCGGCGTACCAGCCGCGCACCTACATCGGCCCCGGTTACCAGGGCACGCTCGGCTACGGCTTCGCCACGGCCCTCGGCGTCAAGGCGGCCGACCCCGACCGCGCCGTCGTGTCGGTGAACGGCGACGGCGGCTTCTCCTGGACGCTGCAGGAGCTGTCCACGGCCAAGCGCTACGGTCTCGGCCTCGTGACGATCGTGTTCCACGACGGGTTCTACGGCAACGTGCGCCGCATCCAGAAGAACCGGTACGGGGCACGCTACTTCGCCAGCGACCTCACCAATCCGGACTATGGCACGCTCGCGGAGGCGTTCGGCATCCGCTCCGCACGGGCCACCACCCCGCAGGAGCTCTCGGGGGTGCTGGCCGACGCCGTGCCCGCGAACGAGCCGATCCTCATCAACGTGCCGGTCGGCGAGTTCCCGTCGCCGTGGCACCTGATCCACGAGGGTGTGCCGCGCCCGGCGCCGCTCGCCCCCGATGCGCATCTCGTGCGGCAGGCGGGGGTCTGACATGGTCATCGGGCACGACATCGCCGGCATCAGGGAGGATGCCGCAGGGCAGGCCTCGATCGATGTCGTCAGCCCGGCCGACGGCACCGTGATCGGTGCCGTCGTGGCAGGCGGCCCCGCCGATGTGGATCGTGCGGTGGCTGCGGCCGCGGGCGCGTTCGGCACCTGGTCGACGACGCCGATGTCGCAGCGGATCGCTCATGTCGAGGCGCTCGCCGAGGGGTTGGCGCGCCACCGTGAGCTGCTCGCTGCGACGTTGAGCGCGGAGATGGGCTCGCCGATCGCGTTCGCGCGCTCCGCGCAGGTGGGGGTCGCGATCGCCGACCTCGCCCGGCTGGTCGAGGCCGCCCGCGCGCACGTCGAGCGCGAGGCAGTCTCGAACTCCCTCGTGGTCGCGGAGCCGGTCGGTGTGGTCGCCGCGATCACGCCCTGGAACTTCCCCCTGCACCAGATCATGCTCAAGGTGGGCGCCGCGATCCTCGCCGGCTGCACCGTGGTGCTCAAGCCCAGCGAGGTCGCGCCGCTGAACGCCGCGATCGTGGGCGACATCCTCCGCGAGACCGGGCTGCCGGCCGGCGTCGTGAACATCGTGCACGGCGACGGCGCCGGTGTCGGCTCGCCGCTGGTGGCGCACCCCGGCGTCGACATGGTCACCTTCACGGGTTCGCGCCAGGTGGGGGAGCAGGTGGCGCGCGCCGCCGCCGCGACCATCAAGAAGGTCGCGCTGGAGCTCGGGGGCAAGTCGGCGGCGATCGTGCTCGACGACGCGCCGCTGGACGAGTCTGTGCGGGGGGTCCTCGCCTCGTGCTTCGCGAACGCCGGACAGACCTGCGCGGCGCAGACGCGCGTGCTGGTGCCGGAGGGCATGCGGGAGGCGTGGGAGCGCGCGGCCGTCGAGGCCGCGGCGGGCTGGGCGCCCGGCGACCCGCGCGCGGAGGGGACGGCCACCGGGCCGGTCGCCTCGGCGCTGCAGCGCGAGCGGGTGCGGTCGCACATCGAGACGGCGATCGCCGAGGGTGCGCGCGTGCTGACCGGCGGCCTCGATATCGTCGAACCGACGGCCGGCGGCGCCTACGTGCAGCCCACGATCTTCGCCGATGTGACACCCGACATGAGGATCTTCCACGAGGAGGTCTTCGGTCCGGTGCTCACGATCACTCCGTACGCCACGGTCGATGAGGCTGTCGACCTGGCGAACGACAGCGTGTACGGCCTGTCGGGCGGCGTGTGGTCGAGCGACCCTCGACGCGCCCTCGAGGTCGCGCTGCGCATGCGCACCGGCACCGTCGGCATCAACGGCGCCGGGCTCGACGTGGGGGCTCCCTTCGGGGGGTACAAGCAGTCGGGCGTCGGCCGGGAGTGCGGCGTGCACGGCTTCGAGGAGTTCCTCGAGCTGAAGTCGGTGATGGGCGCCGCCGCCCTTCTCGACGACCACTCGTGACCGGTAACAAACCCGAAACACCGCCGACACGAGGCAATAAAGAGCAATTCATAATATTCAATGAGTTGGAACCCGCCCGAGGGTTCCGTGAAGAGAGGACACCCATGAGACGCAGCATCGTAGCCGCGGTCGTCGGCGTGACGGCACTCGCCCTGACCGGCTGCGCCGGCGGGGGAGACGGGTCAGGAGGCGGAGCGGTCGAGAAGGCCACCATCGCCATCGCCGCCGACCCGGGTTCGCTCAACCCGATCACGAACGCGACGCAGGCGGGGCAGGAGGTCTCGGCCTACCTGTACGAGACCCTCATGTCGTTCGCCCACGGCAAGGACGCCGAGGGCCTGCTCGCCGAGAGCTGGACGGAGTCGACGACCGAGGTGTCGTTCGTGCTGAAGGAGGGGATCGTCTGCACGGACGGCTCCGAGCTCACCGCCTCCGACGTCAAGGCCTCGTTCGACTACGCCGCAGACCCCGAGACGGCATCGCCCTACTCCGGCGTCTACTTCCCCGCCGAGGGCCTGACCGTCGAGGCCGACGACGCCTCGCGCACCGTCACGTTCACCAGCGCGCAGCCGCAGAGCTTCCTGCTCAGCAACATCGGCCAGATGCCGGTCGTGTGCGCAGCCGGCATCGAGGACCCCGCGTCGCTCGACTCCACCCCCGTCGGCACCGGCATCTACACGCTCGAGGACTCCTCGCCCGGGCAGACCTACACGCTCGCCCTGCGCGACGACTACACGTGGGGTCCCGGCGACGTCACGAGCGACACCGAGGGGCTGCCGAAGACCGTCGAGCTGGAGGTCGTCGACACCGAGCCCACGCGCGCGAACATGCTCCTGTCTTCCGAGATCAACGTCGCCGAGGTCGGCGGCACGGATCGCGACCGGCTGGAGAGCGGCGATCTGTTCACGATCGACGTGCCCGCCCGTCCCGGCCTGATGTTCTTCAACCAGTCGGAGGGACGCCCGACCAACGACCTGCTGGTGCGGGAGGGCATCGCCGGCGGCATCGACCGCGACGAGGTCGCCTCGGTCTCCACCGGTGGTCGCGGCGAGCTGATGACCTCGCTCGTCTCGTCGTTCACCGCGGTGTGCGTCGGGGCGGATGCCACCACGTCGCTCATCGGCTACGACGCCGACGCGGCGGCCGCATCGCTCGACGAGGCAGGCTGGACCGTGGGCGCCGACGGGGTGCGGGAGAAGGACGGCGCGAAGCTGGAGCTCACCTTCGTCTACCCGTCCACCGAGGCGCAGTCGGTCGTGGCCGGCATCGAGCTCATCCAGCAGCAGTTGGGCGAGATCGGCGTCGAGGTCACTCCGGCACCGTCGTCGTCGTACACCGACGTCATCTTCCAGGGCGGCGACTGGGACCTCATCTGGGCCCCGATCTCCACCACGCTGCCCTCCACCTGGGCCGGCATCCTCTCGGGTCCGTTCCCCCCGGACGGCGGCAACTGGACGTACAACACCAACCAGGAGTTCTTCGACCTGACGGCCGAGGCGCAGCAGCTGGCGGGCGAGGACAGCTGCGACGCGTGGACCGCCGCGCAGGCCTCGGCGATCGGTAACCTCGAGGTGATGCCGTTCGCGGAGTCCACGAGCACGCTGTACGGAGCGGGCGTGGAGTTCGAGGTCACCACCAACGGACTGCTGATCCCGACGAGCCTCCGAGGCTAGGAGCCGCATGCTGGACCACGCGTCCGCCAGGACGGACACCGTGGCGGTGTTTCTTCGGAAGCGCCGCCACGGCAACCCCTGGCTGAGATTCCTCCTCCGCCGCGCGCTGCGCATGCTGGTGGCGATGTTCGTGATCATCGCGGTCGCGTTCTTCGTGCTCAGGGCATCCGGCGGCGACCCCGTGCGCGCCGCACTCGGCGCGACGGCCGACGAGGCCGTGGTCCAGGCCCGGCGCGATCAGCTGGGTCTCAACGACCCGCTGATCGTGCAGTTCTGGAACTATCTCACCGGCATCCTCCAGGGTGATCTGGGCTCGTCCCTCATCACCGGACGGTCGGTGTCGGAGCTCGTGCAGAACCGTCTCCCGGCCACCCTGGAGCTCGCCGGCATCTCGTTCGTGATCGTGCTGCTGGTGGCCGTGCCCGTGGGCCTCGGCATCGCGATCCTCACGCAGGGCAACCGACGCCGCGGCGTCGAGGTGACGTTCACCGGCATCACCGGCGTGATCGCCGCGATCCCGGAGTACCTCCTGGGCGTGGCACTGGTCGTGATCTTCGCGGTGGGGCTGCACTGGTTCCCCGTGGCCGGACGCTCGGGCCCCGCGTCGTACGTGCTGCCGGTGCTGGCCATGACGGTCGCCTCGTGGGCGTCGCTGTCGCGCATCGCCCGCGTCGAGGCGCTGAACACGCTGTCCGACGACTACGTGCGCACGGCCCGCTCCAAGCGCATCCCCGCGTCGTGGGTGTACTTCCGCCACGCGCTGCCCAACATGCTCACCGCCACGCTGACGATCGGCGGCACGCTGCTGTCGACCATGGTCGCCTCCAGCGTGCTCGTGGAGAAGGTGTTCAACTGGCCGGGTCTGGGCTCGGCGTTCGTCGACGCCATCGCCACGAAGGACTACGGCATCGTGCAGGGCCTCGCGCTCGTGTACGCGGCCATCATCCTCGTCATCACCCTCGCGGTCGACATCGTGCTGTCGCTCCTCGACCGGCGCACCACCCTCCTGGAGACGACCTGATGCGCTCGATCCTCACCTTCCTGCGCAACCCGCTCGGCGCGATCAGCACCGTCATGGTGCTCGTGCTGGTGTTCCTCGCGCTGTTCGCCCCGGAGATCTGGGGCGCGCAGGCGAACCAGACCGACACGTCGGCGCTGCTGCAGGGACCCAGCGCCGCGCACCCGCTCGGTACCGACGGCCTCGGGCGCGACCTCCTGCTCCGCACGCTCGTCGCCGCACGGCTGTCGCTGGGGATGGCGCTGATCGCCACCGTCATCGGCCTCGTCTTCGGTCTGCTGCTCGGTGCCCTCCCGTCGGTGCTCGGACCGCGGGTGCAGCGCCTGTTCAGCTCCGTCATCAGCACGTGGCTGGCGTTCCCGGTGCTGCTGGTGGCGATGCTGACCGTGATCCTGCTCGGGCCCAGCTCGTCGTCCGCGGTGATCGCGCTCGGCCTCACGATGGTGCCGTCGTTCGCCCGCCTCGCCCAGACGCTGTCGTCGCGCGTCGGCGGATCGGAGTACCTGGCGGCGGCGCGCATGATGGGCGTCTCGCGCGGACGGCAGTTCACGCGCTACGTGCTGCCGAACATCGCCGAACCCATCATCGTCAACGTCACCCTGTCGATCGGCGGCGGCCTGCTCGCGCTCTCCAGCCTCAGCTTCCTCGGCGTCGGCGTGCAGCCGCCGGACTACGACTGGGGCCGCATGCTCAGCGAGGCGTTCGACCAGGTGTACACCAACCCGACCGCGGTGGTCGGCCCCGGAGTCGCCGTCGTGTTCGCCGGCGTGGCGTTCGGCACGCTGGGCGAGTCGCTCGCCGCGCACCTGCGCAGCCACGGCAAGGGCAGCGTGCTCTCCCGGCGCAAGCTGGGCTCCGCGCCGCGCGTCGAGGCCCGCGAGCGGGTAGCCGACGACGACGCGCTGCTCGTGGTCGACGGCCTGTCGGTCTCGTTCCCCTCGCCGTCCGGGTGGGTGCGTCCCGTGCAGGACGTCTCGTTCTCGGTCGCACCGGGGGAGATCGTCGGCGTCGTCGGCGAGTCCGGCAGCGGCAAGTCGGTGGCGCTGATGGCGGTCGCCCAGCTGTCCGCCGCGGGCGCCGCCGTGACCGCGCAGGAGCTGCGCTTCGACGGCGACGACGTGCTCGACCTGCCGCCCGCCGTGATGAAGAAGCGGCTCGGCACGAAGATCGGCGTCGTGTTCCAGGATTCGCTCACGGCGCTCAACCCGGCGCTGCGCGTGGGCACGCAGCTCGCCGAGATCCCGCGTTTCCACGCCAGGGATGCCCGCGGCGCCGCACATCAGAAGGCCGTCGCCGCGCTGAAGGACGTCGCGATCGACGAGCCGGAGCGGCGCTCCCGGCAGTTCCCGCACGAGTACTCGGGCGGCATGCGGCAGCGCGCGCTCATCGCGATGTCGCAGATCGGCAAGCCGCGACTCATCATCGCCGACGAGCCCACCACGGCCCTCGACGTCACGGTGCAGCAGCGTGTGCTCGCGCTGCTCCGCCGCGAGTGCGAGCAGACCGGGGCGGCCGCGATCGTGGTGTCGCACGACATCGCCGTGCTCGCCGAGCTGTGCCAGCGCATCCTGGTGATGTACGCGGGACGCATCGTGGAGGACGTGGATGTGCGCCTGCTCGCGACGCCCGAGAAGCTCGCGCACCCCTATACGCGTGCGCTCGCCGAGTCGCTGCCCGACCTCGACACCGATCGCACCCAGCCGCTCGCGACGATCCCCGGCGAGCCGCCGGACCTCTCGCTGCCGCTCGTGGGCTGCGGGTTCGCTCCGCGCTGCCCGTTCGCGACCGAGCAGTGCCGCACGGTCACCCCGGAGCCGGTGACCCACGGTCACGGCGGTCGCGTGGCCTGCTGGCACCCGCAGGACGGCGTGCCGATCGAGGGCATCCTCGGGGAGCCGGTCGTGCTCACCGGGTCGCAGACCACGCAGACCACGCAGGAGGTGCGCTGATGGCCGAGCTCGTCGTCGACGATCTGGTGGTGACCTTCGGGCACGGCGACTCGTCGTTCAACGCCGTGGACGGCGTGTCGCTCACGGTGCCGCACGGCAGCATCGTCGGACTGGTCGGGGAGTCCGGCTCGGGCAAGTCCACCATCGCGCGCGTGATCGCCGGTCTCCAGCCGGCCACGGCCGGACGCCTGCTGCTCGACGGCGAGGAGCTGCGACCGGCGACCGGGCGGCAGCGCCTCGCGCGCGCCCGCGACGTGCAGATGATCTTCCAGGACCCGTACTCCTCGCTGAATCCGCGCATGACCATCGGCGACACGCTCGACGAGGCGCTCGCGCTGCACGGCAGCGGCAACGCCAAGGCGCGCGCCGACGGCGTGAAGGAGCTGTTGCGGCTGGTGCGCCTGAAGCCGGGCACGGTCGACCAGTATCCGTCTCAGCTGTCCGGCGGCATGCGGCAGCGCGTCGCGATCGCCCGCTGTCTGGCCGTGAAGCCGCGGCTCATCATCGCCGACGAGATCACGTCGGCGCTCGATGCGTCGGTGCAGGGTGCCGTGCTGAACCTGGTGCGCGATCTGCAGCGCGAGCTGGAGCTGTCGGTGCTGTTCATCACCCACAACCTCGCCGCCGTGCGGTACATCGCCGACACCACGGCCGTGATGCGCAAGGGGCGGATCGTCGAGCACGGCGACGCGGACGAGATCGTGTCGAATCCGCAGCACGCCTACACGCAGTCCCTCGTCGCCGCGATCCCGCGCATTCAGAACGCCGGCACCGACCACCTCCTGCACGCGATCGGACACTGATGACCCTGCTCCACCCCACCACCGGTCTGCGCGACGACGCCCGCGATCTGCTCCCCGGTCTGGTCGGCCTGCGCCGCGCGATCCACGCCGATCCGGAGCTCGGGCTCGAACTGCCGCGCACGCAGCGGCGGATCCTCGATGCGCTCGAGCCGCTGGGCGCCGAGGTGACCCTCGGTGCGGGACTGAGCTCGATCGCCGCCGTCATCCGCGGCGCGCATCCCGGCCCGACCGTGCTGCTGCGCGCCGACATGGACGCACTGCCGCTCACCGAGGAGACCGGTCTCGACTATGCCGCCACCGGGGAGCGCATGCACGCGTGCGGACACGACCTGCACGTGGCGGGTCTCGTCGGCGCGGCGCAGCTGCTCGCCGCCCGTCGCGACGAACTGCACGGCGACGTGCTCCTGATGTTCCAGCCGGGCGAGGAGCTCGGCGACGGTGCCACCCGCATGCTGGCCGAGGGACTGCTCGACGTCACCGGCTCGCGGCCGGTGGCCGCGTTCGGCATCCACGTGGTCCCCGGTGAGTTCGGAATGTTCTCCACGCGACCCGGTGCGCTGATGGCGGGCGCGATCGAGGTGGAGGTCACGATCACCGGGTCCGGGGGACACGCGTCGGCCCCGCACCTCACGCGTGATCCCGTGCCGGTGGCCGCGGAGCTCGTGACGGCGCTGCAGGCGTTCGTCACGCGGCGCTTCGACGTGTTCGACCCGGTGGTGCTGAGCGTCACACAGCTGCACGCCGGCGGACCCGCCCGCAACATCATCTCCGAGACGGCGTCGCTCGTGGCGTCGGTGCGCGTGCTCTCGCACGAGAACAGCGCCCGCGTGCAGAACGAGATCCCCGCCCTGGTGCAGGAGATCGCGGCGGCGCACGGCTGCACGGTCGAGGTCGACGTCACCATCCTGTGCGCGCCCACCGTGAACGACCCGCAGGCCGTCGCGCACGTGCGCAGCACCCTGAGCGGCCTGTTCGGCGAGGAGCGGGTGTGGGAGACCGCACACCCCGTGATGGGGTCGGAGGACTTCTCGTTCGTGCTGGAGCAGGTGCCGGGCGCGTTCCTGTTCCTGCGCGCCACCCCCGACGAGGTCGACCTGGAGACGGCGTCCCCGAACCACTCGCCGACCGTCGTGTTCGACGACGCGGTGCTCGCGGATCAGGCCGCGGCGCTCGCCGCCCTCGCCCTCGGCCGCCTCAGCGCCTGAGACCTGCCTCAGGCCGTCAGGAACGCGCGGAGGTCGGCGTTCAGCTGCGCCGCGACCGCCGGGTCGCTGTACATCATGTGCCCGGCCCGGTACCAGTGCGAGGTGGTGCGTTCGCGGGGCAGGCCGAAGTGCCGCAGCAGATGGTCGGCGGCCCCCACGGTGGTCAGCGCGTCGTACACGCCCGTGCCGAGGAAGAGCCGCGCGTGCGGGTTCTGCTTCATCCACCGCGAGAGCCGCGCCGGGTAGGGGTAGGTGTGGAACGGCGACGGTCGGCCGTAGGTGGGGAACGCGGCGCCGCCCTGCTCCTGCCAGTCCCAGTCACGGCCGGCCTCCGTGTCGACGACCCGGTACGGTCGCGCGGAGCCGTCACCGAACACGTCGAGCCGCAGACGCGACAGCCCGGTGACGTAGCGCGGGGAGAGCGCGGTGTCGGCAGGGTCGTGGCCGAGCTCGCCGACACGGCGGTCGGCGGCGGGGGCGCGGTAGCGACTGTCCGTGACGCCCAGCACCTGGCCCTCGAGCAGCCGTTCGCGGAAGTCGGTCTTGCTGATCCACAGTCGGTCGCGCACGAGCTCGTCGGCGGGGAGGCCGATCATGGCGGACAGCCGCTCGGCGACCGCGTCCCGGTCGCCCGCCGGCAGCTCGTCGCCCTGCAGCATGGCCGCGGCCAGGTCGCCGCGCGCGAAGTCGAGGGCGTCCGCGATGGCGCCCTCGACCGTGGCGTGCCCGCGCGACCCCGTGCCGTGGTACCAGGCGGTGGCGGCCTTGTAGGGCAGGTTGGCGAGGGCGCCGACGATGCTCCCCGGCCGGTCCTGCGTCTCCTGGATGTTCACCGCCTGACCGAGCAGCGCGATCCCGGCCAGCGGCGCCGTGTCCATGCTGTGCGGGTTCGTCGCCAGGAACGCCGCGCGCAGCGTGCCGTAGCTCTCGCCGAGGAAGTACGTGGGCGCGTCCCAGCGGCCGTGCCGGTCGCGCCAGTCGCCGATCGCGGCGGCGACCGCGTCGGCGTCGCCCTCCACGGTGCGGAAGAGCGAGCGGTCGGCGTCGTCCGCGAACGTGCCGAAGCCGGTGCCCGGTGCGTCGAGGAACACGAGGTCGGCGACGTCGAGGATGCTCGACGGGCTCTCCTCGATGCCGTACGGCGGCTGGCCGGCGTCGTCCGGGTCCACCGGGACGCGCGCCCGCCACGGTCCGATGCCGCTCAGGTGCAGGTAGATCGACGAGACGCCGGGCCCGCCGTTGGTGAGGAACAGCACCGGCCGGCCGGGTGCGTCGACCGTATAGCTGAACGCCGACAGCGTGCCCTGCGGCGTGCCGTCGGAGCGCCGCAGCGGCAGCTCCTCCACCCGCGCGACGTACTCCCGCTCTCCGAGTCGGCCCGTCGTCTCGCGTGCGCTCATCAGCGCGCGGTGGCGTCGCGGTAGAAGTCGTCGAGGTCGCTCTTCATGCGCACGACGGCATCTTCGTCCACGAACGTCATGTGGCCGGACTCGTAGAACGCGAAACGGATGTTGTCGCGCAGCGCGGGGGCGAGGTACAGGTGCGCCACGTCGACCTCCGGCCCGAAGAACGGGGTCGCGAGGTCGTAGTACCCGCCCATCACGAACACGCGGAGGTTCGGGTTGCGCCGCACCGCCGCCGACAGGTCGAGCGACACGTCGGGCACGAGCTGGGGGGCGTCGACGCCCGGCGCCTTGTGCTTCCAGTCCCAGGCCCGCGAGATGGGCATGTTGTGCAGGTGCCGGTAGTGCAGGTCGCTGGTGTAGCCGATGTCGTCGACGAGGTGCGCGCGGTAGGTCGACAGGTGCGCGCTGTTCACCCCGGCGGTGGCGGCGTCGTCGGTGGCGGGGTCGTGCGAGCCGCCGCCCACCACGTACTGGTGCTCGGCGGTGAAGCGGGTGTCGAAGCGGCCGATCACGCGACCCTCGTCGGCGAGCAGCGCGTAGCGGTACTGCTCCATGCCGATGCGGAAGTGGTGCTTCTTCAGGTCGTCGGCATCGAGACCGACGAGGGCGCTCATGCGCGCGGCGACCTCGTCTTCGACCTCGGACGGGATCAGGTCGCCCTGCAGCAGGGCGGCCGCGAAGGGTCCCTGCGCGAAGGCCCTGGCCTCCACCAGGAACGGCTCCAGCTCGGTGTGCTCGGTGCGCGCCCTGCCGTGATACCAGGCGGTCGCGGCGAACGAGGGCAGCAGGTTGATGTACTCGCGCGGACCGCCGAGGTTGCTCTCGCCCCAGTTCAGCACGGTGGACAGCAGCACGACGCCGTTGAAGTCGAGGCCCTGGTTCTGCAGGCGGTGCACGAGGGATGCGGCGCGCGTGGTGCCGTACGACTCGCCGAACAGGAACCGCGGGGCGTTCCAGTTGTTCGTGAGGGTGAGCCACCGGGTGATCGCCTTCGCGAACGCGTCGACGTCCTGGTCGACGCCCCATACCTGCGCGGGCGCGGTGTCTCCCAGCAGTCGCGAGTAGCCGGTGCCGGGGGCGTCGATGAAGACGAGGTCGGACTCGGTGAGCAGCGT
This sequence comes from Microbacterium sp. NPDC059771, assembly GCF_042732495.1. Lineage (NCBI taxonomy): Bacteria > Bacillati > Actinomycetota > Actinomycetes > Micrococcales > Microbacteriaceae > Microbacterium > Microbacterium sp. NPDC059771. The sequence goes on from NZ_JBHWHK010000001.1 coordinate 1,497,124, forward strand.
GTGCGGGTTGTCGCCCCACGCGTAGGGAGCGGGTGGGGTCGCCTTCGGCGTGTTGGTGGGGGTGCGCTTGACGCCGAAGCCGCCGATGTTGAGCCACAGGCTGGCGGAGCCGGGTCCGCCGTTGAACAGGAAGGTCACCGGGCGCGGCGCAGCGCCCTCCTCGCGGTCGGCCACGTAGGACGTGTAGAAGACGCTGGCGAGCGGGGTGTGCTCGTCGTCGCGCACGATCACGGTGCCGGCGCCCGCCGTGTAGTCGAGCGTGCGTCCACCCGCCGTGATGCGGTGGCGGCGCGAGGTGAACGTCTCGGTCGCTGCGGTGTCGGCGGCGGGGGTCTGCTCGGTCACGGGGCTCCCTGGGAGGCTGGCAATGAGTGAATTGAATATATCTTAATCACTCGCTCGCGTGCCGCGCGAGGAAGTCGTACACCTCGTTGTCGTCCACGCCGGGGAAGGCGCCGCGGGGGAGCGGCGAGAACATGTGCGTGTGCACGCGGGCGCTCGGCCACGCCCGCCCCTGCCAGCGCTCGGTCAGCTCGGTCGAGGGGCGCCGGCAGCACGCCTCGTCGGGGCAGGTCGACACGGCGCGGTCGCTCGTCTCCCTGCCCCGCCACCAGCGGGCGTCGTCGAACGGCACGCCGACCGTGACGGAGAACTCGCCGTCGGTGGAGGAGCCGGTCTGGGTGGAGCACCAGAACGTCCCGGACGGGGTGTCGGTGTACTGGTGGTGCTCGACCGTGCGGTTCTGCTGCGTGAAGGCGGAGCGCGCCTGGAACTTGCGGCACACGCGCTGGCCCTCGACGGCGCCGGTGACGTCCATCGGCAGCGGCAGCCCGTCGTTCTCGTAGACGCGGGTGATGGCTCCGGTCGAGTCGACGCGCAGGAAGTGCAGCGACATGCCCAGGTGCTGCGTCATCAGGTTGGTCATCCGCATGCCGGCGGCCTCGTGCGTGACGCCGAAGCCGTCGCGGAAGTCCTCGACGGCGAGGTTGCGGTCCTTCTTCGCCTGCTGCAGGAAAGCGACGGCGGCGGTCTCGGGCATCAGGCAGCAGGCGGCGAAGTAGTTGATCTCCAGGCGCTGCTGCAGGAAGTCGGCGTAGTCGGTGGGCGGGGTGTGCCCGAGCAGGCGGTGGGCCATGGCCTGCAGTGCCATCGAGCGCAGGCCGTGTCCGCCGGGGATGGAGGCGGGCGGCAGGTAGATGCGGCCGTTCTCGAGGTCGGTCACCGAGCGGGTGGAGTGCGGCAGGTCGTTGACGTAGATGAGCTCGAAGCCGAGCTTCTCCGCCATGATGCTCACGGTGCGGTGGGTGAGGGCCCCCTGCGTGTGCCCGGCCGCCTTGAGCTGTTTCTCGGCGAGCTTCTCGATCTCGGGCAGGTAGTTGTTCTGTGCGCGCATCCGCAGCCGCAGCTCGGTGTTCGCACGCCTGGCCTCCTCGGGGGTCGCGATCGCCTCGCGCTCCCTCCGCTGCAGCTCGTTGTGCAGCCCGAGGATCGACTCGATGGTCTCGTCGCTCATGCCCTTCGTGACGCGCACGGGAGCGACGCCGAGCTGGCGGAACACCGGGCTCTCCTGCGCGCGCTCCAGCTCGATCTCGAGCGCCGCACGGCGGTTGGGCGGCTCGCCGGAGATGAGGTCGGTGACCTCGGTGCCCGTGGCGTGCGCGATCGCCTGGAGCAGGGAGAGCTTGGGTTCGCGCTTGCCGTTCTCGATGAGGCTGAGCTGCGAGCCGGCGACCCCGACGACGGCGCCGAGCTCGTCGAGCGTGTACCCCTTCTGCAGGCGGTGGTGGCGGATGCGGTGACCGAGCGTCGTGAGGTGGAGTCCGGAGGGCGGCATGGTTTTGAGTGTAGCGAAAGAACATCGATTCTTTCGGCCCGATTTGTCCGAAAGTCGGGGTGGAGGCGGAAGAAGATAGGTGCAACGCCCCACACTTCTAAGGAGCAGTCATGGCCATGGCCGAAGTCATCACCCCCCGCACGTCTCCCGTCGCGACGATGCGCACGTTCGGCACGGCCCCCTCCTCCGACACCCCCGCGATGGCCGAGCTGCTCGCGTGGGTCGAGGAGATCCGGGCGCTCACCCAGCCCGACGCCGTGCACTGGGTCGACGGCTCCCGCGCCGAGAACGACTGGCTGCTGCGCGGGCTGGTCGACGAGGGCAAGCTCATCAAGCTCAACCCGGAGTGGCGTCCCGGCTCGTACCTCGCCCGCTCGCACCCGAGCGACGTCGCCCGCACCGAAGGGCGCACCTTCATCGCCTCGGAGCGCGAGGAGGACGCCGGTCCCACCAACAACTGGGCGGACCCCGCCGAGATGCGCGCCACCATGACCGAGATCTTCGCGGGCTCGATGCGCGGTCGCACGATGTACGTCGTCCCGTTCTCGATGGGTCGCGTCGGCGGACCGCTCTCGCACATCGGCGTGCAGATCACCGACAGCGCCTACGCGGTCGCCTCGATCGGCATCATGACCCGGGTGGGCGACGCCGTCACCCGCCAGATCGCGGACGGGGCGCCGTGGGTCAAGACGGTCCACTCGGTGGGCGCTCCGCTGGCCGCGGGCGAGCCCGACGTCGAGTGGCCGTGCAACGACGAGAAGTACATCGTGCACTTCCCCGAGACGCTCGAGGTCTACTCGTACGGCTCGGGCTACGGCGGCAACGCGATCCTCGCGAAGAAGTGCTTCGCGCTGCGCATCGCCTCGGTGATCGCCCGCGACGAGGGCTGGCTCGCCGAGCACATGCTGCTCATCCGCGTGATCGATCCGCAGGGCACGGCCTACCACGTCGCTGCCGCGTTCCCCTCGGCGTGCGGCAAGACGAACCTCGCGATGCTGCGTCCGACGATCCCGGGATGGCGGGTCGAGACACTCGGCGACGACATCGCCTGGATCCGTCCGGGCGAGGACGGGCGCCTGTGGGCCATCAACCCCGAGGCCGGCTTCTTCGGTGTCGCGCCGGGCACGGGCGAGTCCACCAACGTCACGGCCGTCGAGACGCTGTGGGGCAACACGATCTTCACGAACGTCGCGCTCCGGCCCGACGGCGACGTGTGGTGGGAGGGGCTGACCGACGAGGCGCCCGCGCACCTGATCGACTGGGAGGGCAACGACTGGACGCCCGACTCGGGTCGTCCGGCGGCGCACCCCAACTCGCGCTTCACGGTGTCGGCGGCGCAGTGCCCGCAGATCTCGGAGGACTGGGAGGAGGCCGTGCCGCTCGACGTGATCCTGTTCGGCGGGCGTCGCGCGAGCAACGTCCCGCTCGTGGTGGAGGCCACCGACTGGACGCACGGCGTGTTCCTCGGCTCGAACATCTCGTCCGAGCGCACCGCGGCGGCCGAGGGCACCGTGGGCGAGCTGCGCCGCGACCCGTTCGCGATGCTGCCGTTCTGCGGCTACAACATGGCCGACTACTTCGGGCACTGGCTGAAGGTGGGCCGCGGCCTGCGCTTCGACCGGGCACCGCGCATCTTCCAGGTCAACTGGTTCCGCCGCGGGGCGGACGGTCGCTTCCTGTGGCCCGGCTTCGGCGACAACTCCCGCGTGGTCGACTGGATCATCCGCCGCATCTCGGGCGCCCTGCCCGCCGTGGACAGCCCCATCGGACGGCTGCCGCGTGCGGAGGATCTCAACCTCGACGGGCTCGACCTGCCGGCGGAAGACCTGGAGGAGCTCTTCTCGGTCGACCCGGAGGCATGGAAGGTCGAGGCCGACCTGACCGAGGAGTTCTACGACACCTTCGGCGACCGCGTGCCCGCGGCGCTGCGCACCGAGCTGGCCTCGCTGCGCTACCGGCTCGCGAAGGCGTCGTAGCCCCCAGACCGGTGCCGGTTCGGGGGAGCCGGCACCTTCGGGCCCCCGTGGCCCCCAGACCCGCGAAGGCGGGGCGTCGGAGACGAACCCATGGCTGAGTGGTCTCCGGCACCCCGCCTTCGCGTTGCCCGTGCGAGTGCGGTCAGGCGAGGAGCTGGTGACGCGCGAGGTCGCGGTACAGCGGCGTCGACTCGACCAGCTCCGCGTGGGTGCCCTGGCCGACGACCGTGCCGTCCTGCAACACGACGATGAGGTCGCTGTCGACGACCGTCGACAGCCGGTGGGCGATCACGACGAGGGTGCGGTCGGTGGACGCCGCCTCGATGGCCTCGCGCATGCGCTGCTCGTTCACGCCGTCGAGCGACGACGTGGACTCGTCCAGCAGCAGGATCGGGGCGTCCGTGAGCAGTGCGCGCGCGATGGCGAGGCGCTGACGCTCGCCGCCCGACAGCATCACGCCGTCCTCGCCGACCGGGGCGTCCACGCCGAGGGGGCTGCGTTCGAGCACGTCGCCGAGGTTCACGGCGCGCAGCACCCGCTCGCAGTCGGCGTCGCTGGCGTCGGGCGACGCGAGGCGCAGATTCTCGGCGAGGGTGCCGGCGAGGGTCGGGGCGTCCTGCTCGACGTAGCCGAACTGCGCGCGCAGCTCCTCCCGCGAATACGTGCGGGCGTCGTGGCCGTGCACGCGGATGGAGCCGCCCGTGGGGTCGTAGAAGCGCTCGATGAGCGACAGGATCGTGCTCTTGCCCGCGCCGCTCGGACCGACCAGCGCCACCCGGGCGCCGCGCGGCACCGCGAACGACACGCCGCGCAGCACCTCGTGATCGGCGGCCTCGGCGTCGGCGGGCACCGGCTCGGCGGAGTCGAGGTGAGCGTCGGCGAGCAGATCCTTGGCCGCCTTCGCCGCGGCCTGTCGTGCGGCCACGACGTTCGCGGGGTAGCGGAAGCGCACATCGCGGAACTCGATCGCGGGCGCCGTGGGGTCGTCGGCCTCGCGGGGGATCGAGGCGGCGGTGGCGGCGTCGTCCTGCGACTCGGTGGGCAGGTCGAGCACCTCCTGGATGCGGCCGAGCGCGCCGAGGGCCTGGTTCACCGAGGTGATCGCCCCGAACGTGGTGGCGAGCGGCATCACGAGCAGGAACAGGAACATGATGAACGCGATCAGCGAGGCGATCGTGATGGCGCCGGCGGCCACACGGAACCCGCCCACGCCCAGCACCACCAAGAGCGACAGCTGCAGGGCGATGCCCGAGACCGGCACCACGAGAGACGAGATCTTGGCGATGCGCACACCGATGCCGTAGGCCTCGGCGGCCCGGTCGGAGACGGCTGCGGTCTCGCGCTCGGTCGCCCCCGAGGCGCGGATGGTGCGGATCGAGCTGACGGCACGCTCGACGCCGGAGGCGAGTTCGCCTACCTTCTCCTGCTGGGCGGTCGACGCGGTGCGGATGCGGCCGCTGAGCGACACCACGACCACGACCGAGACGCCGATCACGACCACGATGAGCAGCAGCAGCACCGGATCGATCAGCAGCATCGCGACCAGGGCGCCCACGAACAGGACCGCGCTGCCGACCGCATCGGCGAGACCCTGCGTGAGCACGGCGTACAGCAGGGTGGTGTCGGTGCCGACGCGCGAGACGAGGTCGCCGGTGCGGCGGGCGTCGAACTCCGCGGTGGGCAGGTGCAGGATGCGCGCGATGAGCTTGCGCCGGCTGGAGTACACCACGGCCGTGCCGGTGCGCTGCAGCAGGTAGTGCTGGAAGCCGGAGATGATCGACGACACGATCACGAAGCCGACGAGCAGCCATACCAGGACCCCGATCGTGCCGTCGGTCTGCACGGCCTCGATGACCTGGCCGACCAGCACCGGCTGCACGAGCGAGGTCGCCGCGCCGATGACGCTGAGAATCGCGACGACGATGAGGGTGCGCTTGTGCTCGAACAGGAAGGGGAGGAGCTGACGGAAGGTGGCGCGCGGGCCGTCGGGCTGTGCGCCCCGGCGGCGTCGGCGTGCTGTCGCCGTGGTGGACATGCGGGACCTCGATCTGGAGAGGGGGGTACTTCGACCGTACTCGGGGGCCGGTCGCTTCCTATGCGGCTGCTGTATGCACTCAGTGGCGCCCGAAGCGGCGATGCGCGGCCTGCTTGGTCACGCCCAGGGCGCTGGCGATCGCCTGCCACGAGTAGCCGTCGTTGCGCGCGCGGCGCACCTGCGCCTCCTCGGCGCGAGCGATCTCGATGCGAAGCCCGGCCAGGCGGTGCAGCTCGGCGAGCGGCTCGCCGCCCTCGGCCTGGGCGATCGTGGTCGTGTTCATCGGACACCTCCTGCGTCAATGATCATTGACGCGCGCCACCGTTGTCAATCTCTGTTGACGCTCGTTGTCGACAGATCGCGAACACCGCGCATGCGCGCCACATGTGATCACGGGGGCATGGGCAGATCATCCGCCACCCGCTGCGCCGCCTGATCCCGCGCATCTGGACGCTGCGCGAGGAGGTCTCCGCATACGACGCCGGCTCCGTCGCGCTGGCGGAGGCGCTCGGCGTCCCGCTGCTCACGCTCGACCGCCGGCTGGCGAAGACCGCGGCGCGGTACTGCGATGTCGTCGTCCTCTGAGCGCTCCCGCGCGCGGACGGCGGCCCGGAGACGCGGAAACGGCCGCACCTCGCGGGGAGGGCGGCCGTTCCGGGGTGCGTCGTCGGGCGCTCAGAGCTCGGCGGAGGCCGCCAGCCCCAGGTCGTCCTCGTAGTCGTGGTCCTTCGTCTCCGGCGTGAAGATCAGCGCCACGAAGGTGAGCACGGCCATCGAGGAGAGGTACACGCCGACCAGCCACGGCTCGCCGCCGACCGCCGCCCACAGTGCCACGGCGATGAACGGGGCCACGGCCGCGCCGAGGATCGACGACACGTTGTAGGCGATCGCGGAGCCCGAGTAGCGCACGTTCGTCGGGAACAGCTCGGGCAGCAGCGCGCCCATCGGGCCGAACGTCGTGCCCATGAGCATGAACCCGAACACCAGGAACGCCTGCGTGAGCGCGCCCGTGAACTTCGGGTCGGCCTGGGGCAGCAGGAAGAGGTTGAACGACAGGCCGAACACCACGATGAGGCCCGTGACCCACAGCAGCAGCTTGCGGCGGCCGATGGCGTCGGCGATCGGACCCGACAGCAGCGTGAAGATGCCGAAGAACACCACGCCGATGATCTGCATCAGCACGAAGTCGGTATAGCCGAAGCCGAGCCCCGGGTAGAACTGGGCCGCGAACGCCGTGGGGTCGAAGTCCTTGCCGGTCGCCTCCGCGGCGGCGCGGGCGGCGGCCGACGCGGTCTCCACGTCGGCGGCCTTGGTGCCGTACGTCAGGGTGAAGTTCGTCATCAGGTAGAACAGCACGTAGGTCGCCAGCATGATGAACGTGCCGAGGATCAGCTGCTTCCAGTGGTGGCGGAAGACGGTGGCCAGCGGCAGCTTGCGGATGGCGCCGGTCTTCTCCGCCTTCTTGAACGTGTCCGACTCGACCAGGCGCAGGCGCACCCACAGGCCGATGATGACCATGACGGCCGAGAACAGGAACGGCACCCGCCAGCCCCACGACAGGAACGCCTCCGACTTCAGCGCCGGGTCCTCGGGGTGGGGCAGGGCGAAGTTGATGGCGAGGAAGATGCCGTTCGCGATGATGAACCCGAGGGGCGCACCCAGCTGCGGGAACGACCCGTACCAGGCGCGCTTGCCCTTTGGGGCGTTCTCGGTCGCGACCAGCGCCGCGCCCGACCACTCGCCGCCGAGCGCGAAGCCCTGGGCGAGGCGCAGCACGAGAAGCAGCAGCGGCGCGACCCAGCTGATCTGCTGGAACGTGGGCAGCAGGCCGATCACGAAGGTCGCGATGCCCATCGTGAGCAGGGACGCGACGAGCGTCGCCTTGCGGCCGAACTTGTCGCCGAAGTGGCCGAACACGACTGCGCCGATCGGGCGGGCGACCATCGCGGCGCCGAACACGGCGAACGACGACAGCAGCGAGGCGGTGTCGTTGGTGCTGGGGAAGAAGAGCGTCGGGAACACCAGGACCGCTGCCGTCGCGTAGACGTAGAAGTCGTAGAACTCGATGGTGGTGCCGACGAGGCTCGCGGTGATGACGCGCGAGCGGGGATTCGCGGGGGCGGGGGCGCTGCTCATGGGGTCTCTTTCTCGGATGTCGCCGCTGGTATACCAGGACCCGGGCGAGTCTACGCCTTCCTGGGAGTTGCCTGAACGCGGATGACGCTGCCCGGTCCCGGCGGCGCGCCACCCCCGTAGAGTCGGAGCACACGACGCGGAACGCACGACGCGGAGCACACGACGCGGGGGAGCCGATATGACGACGCGGATGCTGCTGCTGGCCGACACGCACGTGCCGAAGCGCGCCAAGCGACTGCCCGACGCCGTGCTGCGCGCCGTCGACGAGGCCGATGTGGTGGTGCACGCGGGCGACTGGGTCGACGAGGCCACGCTCGATCTCCTCGCCGAGCGCGCCGCGGTGCTGCACGCTGTGTTCGGCAACAACGACGGCCCCGGTCTGCGCGGCCGGCTGCCCGAGGTCGCCCGGTTCCGGGTGGAGGACACGTCCGTCGCGGTGATCCACGAGACCGGGGGCGCGGCGGGGCGGGAGCGGCGCATGGACGCGGCGTTCCCCGACGACGACCTCCTGGTGTTCGGGCACTCGCACATCCCGTGGGACACGGTGACCCCGCGCGGCCTGCGTCTGCTGAACCCGGGGTCGCCGACCGACCGCCGCCGTCAGCCCGTGTGCACCCTGATGACGGTCGTGATCGACGGCGCCGACATCGACGCGACCCTCGTGCCGCTCTCGTGAAAGAGCCTCCCGCCGCCTCCGGCCCCGAGGTCGTCGCGGAGCCGCTGGCCTACCGCGCACCGATGCGCTCGCGCGACGACGCGGTGCCCGACGGTGCCGGAGCCGAGCGCGGTCTCACACGCGGCCTGGTGGGGATGGGAGGACGGCTGGAGCGGGTGCCCTCGTCGCCGGCAGAGGCGCTGTCGGCGGTGGACGCCCGCTGGGGCGAGCGCGCCGCCCGGCGCCTCGAGCGCTTCGTGGCGCTGCCGGAGGGCACCTTCGTCTGGACCCGTGACGGAGACGGCCTGCTCTGGCTCGGGCGGCTCGACGGCCCGTGGTGGTACGACGGTTCGGCGGAGGCCGCGGCGGTCGACCTCGTGCACGTGCGGTCGTGCGTGTGGCTTCCGGACCCCGTGGACCCCGCCGTGGCTCCCGCCGCCGTCACCGCGACGTTCGCGCGCGGCGGTCGCAACGGTCAGCGCATCGGGACGCCGGGAGCGGGTGCGGCGACCGCAGCGGTGTGGGAGAGCATCGTCGGCGGATGATCCCCGCGGTCGCTCAGACCGCGGAGGTGTCAGGGGTCAGCGCCGGACGGGTCAGCGCCAGATGACGGGTCAGCGCCAGATGACGGCCATGCCGGCGTTGGCCAGCGCGAGGATGCCGATGAGCCAGAACACGGCGGAGGGCACCGCCTCGCCGCGCTTCTGCCGCGCGGAGCCGATGCCCAGGAGCGCACCGATCACGAGGAGCACCACGAGCTTCACGCCGATCTTGACGTAGTTCAGGTCGTACTCGATGCCCCACGGAGCGGCCAGCGCCAGTCCGGCGACACCGGCGATCAGCAGGCCGTAATCCATCAGCCGGGTGATCTGCCGCTTGCCGCCGAACGCCTGGGCCGCCCAGGCGCCGAACAGCACCGCGAAGCCGATGAGGTGGACGAACACGACGATGTGGCGCAGGATCTCCATGCCCTCACCGTACGTGAGGGGGGTACTGCGCCGCTAGCAAGGCCGCCCTGACCTCAGCCGCGCAGCTCCCGGATCACGAGGGCCGTGCGCAGCGCAGCGTCGGCCGCCTCCGCGCCCTTGTCCTCCTTCGAGCCCTCGAGACCCGCACGATCCAGGCCCTGCTTCTCGTCGTCGAGGGTCAGCAGGCCGAAGCCGACCGGCCGCCCTGCGTCGAGCGACACCCGGGTGAGACCGTCGGTGGCCGCGGCGGACACGTACTCGAAGTGGGGGGTGCCGCCGCGGATGATCACGCCGAGCGCGACCACCGCATCGGCACCTCCGGCGAACGCGGCCTGCGCGGCCACCGCGAGCTCGAACGAGCCAGGCACCCGCACGAGCGTGTGCGACGCCTGCGCCTCGTCGAGCACCCGCTGCGCGCCCGCGATCAGTCCGTTCGAGATGGTCTCGTGCCACGTGCCGGCGATCACGACGACGTGCAGTCCCCGCCCGTCGATGCTCCCGGCCTTCGGTGCTCCTGCGCCGCTCATTCCTCGTCCTTCCCGGCCGCGAGGGCCTGGGCGAGCTCTGCCTCGCCGATGATGTGACCCATCCGGTCACGCTTGGTCTCCAGGTACTGGTGGTTGTTCGGGCCGACGCCCACGATCAGCGGCACCTGCTCCACCACGTCGAGCCCCAGCTCGCGCAGCTGGTTCACCTTGTCGGTGTTGTTGGTCAGCAGTCGCACCTTCGACACGCCGAGGTCGGCGAGGATGCCGGCCGCGGCGGCGTAGTCGCGCGCATCGGCGGGCAGCCCGAGCGCGAGGTTCGCATCGACCGTGTCCAGGCCGTCCTCTTGAAGGCTGTAGGCGCGGAGCTTGTTGATCAGCCCGATGCCGCGCCCCTCGTGCCCGCGCATGTAGACCACGACCCCGCCGTCCTGCTCGATCGCGTCGAGCGCGGCGTCGAGCTGCGGTCCGCACTCGCACTTCAGCGACCCGAACGCCTCGCCCGTCAGGCACTCGGAGTGCACGCGCACGAGGGCGGTCTCGCTCAGCTCGCCCGACACGACCGCGATGTGGTCGGTGCCGGTCACGCGATCCTTATAGGCGAGGAACCGGAACGAGCCGTGCTCGGTGGGCACGGTCGCGTCGGCGCGCAGGCTCACCCGGCGACCGCGGTGCGCGGCCGGCGTCGCCCCCGCGGGGTCGATCTCGTTGAGGTGCGCGATGAGCTGCTCGATCGTGATGACGGGCACACCGTCACGCGCGCCCAGCTCGATCAGTCCCGGCAGCCGCATCATGCTGCCGTCCTCCGCCACGACCTCGGCGATCGCGCCGACCGGTCGCAGACCCGCGAGCTTCATCAGCTCGACAGCGGCCTCGGTGTGGCCGCTGCGCTCGCGCACGCCGCCGTCCACCGCGCGCAGCGGCAGCACGTGCCCGGGGCGGATGATGCTCGTCGCGGTCGAGTCGGGGTTCGCGAGCACGTTGAGGGTGCGGGCCCGGTCGCTCGCGCTGATGCCGGTGGTCACGCCGTCGGCGGCGTCCACGCTCACCGTGTACGCGGTGGAGCGGGCGTCCTCGCTCGCCGCGACCATGGGCGGCAGGTTCAGCTGATCGGCCAGGTCGGCGGGCATGGGCGCGCACAGGAACCCGGACGACCAGCGCACGGTCCACGCGACCCACTCGGGCGTCGCCAGCTCCGCCGAGAGCACCACGTCGCCCTCGTTCTCGCGGTTCTCGTCGTCGGCCACGAGGACCGGCCGTCCGGCGCGCAGTGCCTCCAGGGCCTCGGGGATGGATGACAGGCTCATCGCGAGCCCCCTTCCGGTGCGGCGCGGAACGCGAGCAGACGCTCGACGTGCCGCGCGAGGATGTCGGTCTCGAGGTTCACGCGGTCACCGACCGCGCGGGTTCCGAGCGTGGTGGCGGCGAGCGTCTCCGGGATGAGCGACACCTCGAACCACGGCGCCGCCTCGTCGGGCGCGCTCACGGCGCTCACGGTCAGCGAGGTGCCGTCCACCGAGATGGAGCCCTTGTCGACCACGAGCGGCGCGAGATCGTGGGGCAGGCCGATCCGCAGCACGCTCCACTGCGCACCCGGCCGCACCTCCCGCACCTCGCCGGTGCCGTCGACGTGGCCCTGGACGATGTGCCCGCCGAGCCGCGCGCCCACCGGCATCGCCTTCTCGATGTTCACGCGCGTGCCGACCACGGCCGATCCGATCGCGGCGACGTCGAGCGTCTGCTTCATCACGTCGGCGTCGAACGTGTCGGCGGTCGAGTCGACCACGGTCAGGCACACGCCCGACACCGCGATCGACTCGCCGTGCACGGCGTCGGCCGCGGCCCTCGGCGCGCGCACGGTGAGCCGCCAGCCGTCGCCGGACTCCGCGATCGCCGTGATCTCGCCGATCTCCTCGATGATTCCGGTGAACATCACCAGGCACCTTCCTGCTCGGGGGCGTGGGGGTCTGTGAAGCGGGCGACGGCCAGGAGGTCGGCGCCGAGCGGCACCCACTCCTCGACGGTCAGCCGGCGCGCCTCGTCGATGCGGGAGACGCCGATGTCGGTGAGCGCGAGGCGGCCCCCGCCCAGCAGCACCGGTGCGACGTACGCGAGCACGCGATCCGCGAGTCCCGCCGCGACGAACGCGCTGGCCAGGGTCGGCCCGCCCTCCACGAACACGCTGTGGTGGCCGCGATCGTGCAGGTCGGCGAGCACCGCGGGCAGCTCGTGGGTGTCGTAGAAGAGGGGAGCGTGCGGGTGCCGGTGCACCGCCGCGTGTGCGGGCGTCGCGCGGGCGCCGATCACGACCGGCACGGGCTGCCGCGGGTGGAGGGCGTCACCGTCGCGCGCGGTCAGAGCCGGGTCATCGGCCAGCACGGTGCCGGTGCCCACGACGATCGCGTCGGCCTCGGCACGACGGCGGTGCACGTCGGCGCGCGCCTCGGGGCCGGTGATCCATCGACTGGAGCCGTCGTCCGCGGCGGCACGGCCGTCGAGGCTCTGCGCCCACTTGACCGTGACGTGCGGGCGGCCCAGGCGCTTCGCGGTGAGCCAGGAGGCGATCAGCGCCTCGGCCTCCGCGGCGCGCACGCCCGACTCCACGTCGACCCCGGCGGCGCGGAGCCGCTCGGCCCCGCCGCCGGACACCTCGCCCGGATCGTCGAGGGCGTAGACCACGCGGGCGACCCCGGCCTCGATGAGAGCCACGGCGCAGGGACCCGTACGGCCGGTGTGGTTGCACGGCTCGAGCGTCACGACCGCGGTCGCCCCGCGCGCGGCACCCGGCGAGAGCTTCGACAGCGCATCGACCTCGGCGTGCGCGGTGCCGGAGCCGCGGTGCCACCCCTCGGCCAGCACCTCACCGGCGGGGGAGAGGAGCACGGCGCCCACCTGCGGGTTGACCCCGCGGGGGCCGCGGGCGGCGAGCTCGAGCGCACGGTCCATCGCACGCTGCTCGATCGCGGTCACTGCCATCCGTCGTCCTCTCTGCGGCCTCGGGGCTCTCGCAGGGGTGGCGGAACGGACGCACACGCGTGCGCCTCGTGCTGCCTCCCTTCCGGACTAGCGAGGTCACCCTCGCATCACCGTCGGTCCCGGAGTTCCACCGGATCGGCATCCCGATCACTCGAGACGCTCGCGGACTGTCACCGCCGGTTCGGATTCCCACCGACCCCGGAGCACGTTGCTGCTCTGAGTGTACTCAACACGGTCGGCGCGATTTCATTCCGTGGCATGGATCCGCGCGCAGCGCCGATCTCACTTCAGCAGGCGCGAGAGGCGGCGGTCGGCGAGCACCTTGCCGCCCGTCTGGCACGTGGGGCAGTACTCGAGCGACCGGTCGGCGAAGAACACGCTGCGCACGATGTCTCCGCACACCGGGCACGCCTCGCCGCGGCGCGCGTGCACCTGCATGCCGCGCCGCTTGGCGTCTTTCAGGTCGGCGGGCGGCTTCCCGGCGGCCGCGGCCACCGCCTCGCGCAGCGTCTCCTGCATCGCCGCGAACAGCCGGTCGACCTCGGCGTCGTCGAGCGTCGCGGCGATCGCATAGGGCGACATGCGTGCGGCGTGCAGGATCTCGTCGGAGTAGGCGTTGCCGATCCCCGCGATCACGCCCTGGTCGCGCAGCAGCCCCTTGATCTGCATGCGCCGCCCCTCCAGCAGGCCGGCGAAGTCCGCCCGCGTGAAGGCCGGGTCGAGCGGGTCGGGACCGAGGCGGGCGATGCCGGGCACCTCCTGCGGATCGCGCACGACGTACACCGCGAGCGACTTCTTCGTACCGGCCTCCGTCAGGTCGAACCCGCTGCCGTCGTCGAGCGCGACACGCAGGGCGATGGGCGTCTTCCCCGGCTTGATGAGCGTGGTCGGCAGGGTCTCGTACCAGCGCAGCCAGCCCGCCTTCGCCAGGTGGAACACGAGGTGCAGCTCCGCACCGCACGACAGCACGACGAACTTGCCGAGCCGCGCGGCCGCGGTGATCTCCGCGCCGTGGAGCGCCGTGATGGGCGGGTCGTACGTCTTCAGCGCCGCGATGGCCGAGACCGACGCGCGGGTGATCGTGCGTCCGACCGCGCGCTCGCCGAGGAACGCGACGAGTCCTTCGACCTCCGGCATCTCGGGCATGCAGCCATCCTGTCACCGGCCTCCGACGCTGTCACGCCTCGCCGGCAGCCGTCACAGCACGGGCCACTCGACCGGGGTGCGGTCGTCGGTGGCGAGCAGCCCGGCGACCCAGCCGTCGTCGCGGCCGCGCTGACTCGTGAGGGCCTGGCGCTGCGTGCCCTCGAACCGGAAGCCGAGGGCGCGGGCGGCCCGTGCCGACGGCACGTTGCCCACCACGGCCTGCCAGCGGATGCGCGCGAGCCCGAGCTCGGCGAACCCCCAGTCCAGCACCGCGCGGGCCGCCTCGGTCAGGTAGCCCTGCCCGCGGGCGTCCGCGACCATCCAGTAGCCCAGTTCGGCACTGCCACCCGCGGCATGGCCCGCGACGTGGTGCAGGCCGATGACGCCCACGAGCACGCCGTCCGCGAAGATGCCCCACACGGTCTGGGAGCCGTCCGCCCACCAGTCGGCGACGAGCGCGACGAAGTCCTCCGCGTCCTGCCGGAAGTACGGGTTCGGGACGGTCGTCCAGCGGGGGATCTCCGGGTCCTGGCAGGCCGCGGTGATCGCGTCGACGTCCGCCTCCGTCGGGGCATGCAGGACGAGGCGGGCGGTGGTGAGGGTGACCGGAGGCATCCCTCCAGCCTAGGACGGCCGAGCCGGTCGCCCGGTCGGCGAGGGGGACGTCGACCGCGGTGTCGGTGGGCGCGATTAGGCTTGTCCGGTGACTGTTCCGGGGATTCTGCGCGCCTTGGAAGAGGCGTCTCTGTTTCGTGACGCTCTCGCCTGGGCGCATACCGACGCCGACCTCGGACTGGTCGACGGCCTCGATGCGCCCACGCTCGCCGGGCTCCTCGCCAAGCGCGCCGCGGCCGGGCACCCCGCCGCGTTGCTCGCCGTGGTGCCGACCGGGCGCCGGGCCGAGACGCTCGCCGCGGCAATGTCGGCCTACGTGCCCGATGCCGAGGTGCTCACGTTCCCGGCGTGGGAGACCCTGCCGCACGAGCGGCTGAGCCCGAGCCCCGACACCGTCGGGCAGCGCCTGCAGACCCTGCGCCGCATCGCCGAGTGGTCGGGCGACCACCCCCTCGTGGTCGTCGCCTCCGTGCGCGCCGCGCTGCAGCCGATCGCCGGCAACCTGGGCGAGATCGCCCCGCTCGACCTCGCCGTCGGCAGCCGAGGGCACGAGCTCGACCACGTCGCGGAGCAGCTGGTCGAACGCGCATACTCCCGCGTGGACATGGTGTCGCGGCGCGGTGAGTTCGCCGTGCGCGGCGGCATCCTCGACGTGTTCCCTCCCACGTCGGAGCACCCCTACCGCGTGGAGTTCTTCGGCGACGAGATCGACCAGATCCGGGCGTTCTCCGTGGCCGATCAGCGCTCGCTCCCCGGCGACGTCCCCGCGGTCGACCTGCCGCCCAGCCGCGAGCTGCTGCTCACCGCCGACGTGCGCGACAGGGCGCGCGCGCTGATCGGCGGGTTCCCGGCCATCGCGGGCATGCTCGAGAAGATGGCCGAGGGCATCCCGGTCGAGGGCATGGAGTCGCTGCTGCCCGCCGTGGCCGGTCCACTGAAGTCGCTCGTGGAGTACCTGCCGCCCGGCAGCGCGACCGCGGTGGTCGACCCCGAGCGGGCGACCGCGCGGGCGATCACCCTCGGCGACACGAACCGCGAGTTCCTCGACGCCGCGTGGAGCGCGGCGACCTCCGGGGCCTCGGCTCCCATCGACCTCGGCGCGGGCGACTTCCTCACGGTCGCCGACCTGCGCGACGTGGTGCGCGACCGCGGCGGCGTGTGGTGGCGGCTCAGCCCGTTCGGCATCGGCGACGCCGACCCGGAGAGCGTCGAGGCGTCGGCGGTCATCCCGTCGTTCCACGGCAACGTCGACGGCGCGATCGCCTTCGTCGACGCGAAGGTCGCCGACGGGTGGCGCGTCGTGGTGATCGCGACCGGACACGGGCTCGTCGACCGCGCGCGCGACGTGCTGTCCGACCGGGGCATCGCGGCCCGCGCGGTGGAGTCGCTGACCGAGGCCCCCGACCCCGGGGTCGCGACGCTCGTGACCGGTGCGGTCGAGGCGGGGTTCCAGGTGCCGGAGGCGAAGCTCGCCGTCCTCACCGACAACGAGTTCTACGGCCGCACGATCGGCGGCGACCAGCGCGTGGTGAAGAAGCTCGCCTCGCGCCGCAAGAACGTGGTCGACCCCCTCCAGCTCAAGCAGGGCGACTTCGTGGTGCACGCCACGCACGGCATCGGCCGCTTCGTGGAGATGACGCAGCGCGAGGTCTCGACGGGCGGCCGCCACGCCGCGAAGTCCGTGCGCGACTACCTCGTGCTGGAGTACGCCCCGTCCAAGCGCGGCTACCCGGGTGACAAGCTCTTCGTGCCCACCGACCAGCTCGACCTGCTCTCCAAGTACGTCGGCGGTGAGGCCCCGACGCTGTCGAAGATGGGCGGCAGTGACTGGGCGCAGGCCAAGGGCAAGGCCCGCAAAGCCGTGCGCGACATCGCGGTCGAGCTCGTGAAGCTCTACTCCGCGCGGATGAGCGCCAAGGGGCACGCGTTCGGTCCGGACACCCCGTGGCAGCGCGAGCTGGAAGAGGCGTTCCCGTTCGCCGAGACCCATGACCAGCTGCAGACCATCGACGAGATCAAGGCCGACATGGAGCGGCCCATCCCGATGGACCGGCTGCTGTCGGGCGACGTCGGCTTCGGCAAGACCGAGGTCGCGGTGCGCGCGGCGTTCAAGGCCATCCAGGACGGCAAGCAGGTCGCGATGCTCGTGCCGACGACGCTGCTGGTGAAGCAGCACCTGGAGACCTTCACGGAGCGCTTCGCCGGCTTCCCGGTGAAGGTGCGGCCGCTGTCGCGCTTCCAGACCGACAAGGAGGCGAAGCTGACGCTGCAGGGCCTTCTCGACGGCACGGTCGACATGGTCATCGGCACGCACCGCATCCTCACCGATCAGGTGATGTTCAAGGACCTCGGCCTGATGATCATCGACGAGGAGCAGCGCTTCGGCGTGGAGCACAAGGACGCGCTGAAGAAGATGAAGACCAACGTCGACATCCTCGCCATGAGCGCGACCCCGATCCCGCGCACCCTGGAGATGGCGGTCACCGGCATCCGGGAGATGTCCACGCTCGCGACGCCGCCGGAGGACCGGCACCCGATCCTCTCGTTCGTCGGGCCGCGCAGCGACAAGCAGATCGCCGCCGCCATCCGGCGCGAGATCCTGCGCGAGGGCCAGGTGTTCTTCGTGCACAACCGTGTGCAGTCCATCCAGCGGATCGCGGCCCAGCTCGCCGAGCTCGTGCCGGAGGCGCGCATCGCGGTCGCGCACGGGCAGATGGGGGAGCATGCGCTGGAGCAGGTGGTCGACGACTTCTGGGAGCGCAAGTTCGACGTGCTCGTCTCGACCACCATCATCGAGACCGGCCTCGACATCTCCAACGCCAACACGATCATCATCGACCGCGCCGACAAGTACGGCCTGAGCCAGCTGCACCAGCTCCGCGGACGCGTGGGCCGCGGACGCGAGCGCGCCTACGCGTACTTCCTCTACGACGACCTGAAGCCGCTGAGCGAGACCGCGGCCGACCGCTTGCAGACCATCGCGGTCAACAACGACCTCGGCTCGGGCATGCAGGTGGCGCTGAAGGACCTGGAGCTGCGCGGGGCGGGCAACCTGCTCGGCGCGGAGCAGGCGGGGCACATCGCCGGCGTCGGCTTCGACCTGTACCTGCGCATGATCGGTGAGGCCGTCGCGACGTTCCGCGGCGAAGAGGTCGAGACGGGGCAGGAGCTGCGACTGGAGCTGCCGCTGGACGCGCGCATCCCCGAGGACTACATCGACAGTGAGCGCCTGCGCCTGGAGGCGTACCAGAAGCTGTCCGCCGCCTCGGCCGCGACCGCCAAGGACGATGCGATCGACCTCGTGCAGGAGGAGCTCATCGACCGCTACGGCACCCCGCCGGAAGAGGTCGCCGGGCTCTTCGCGATCGCGCGACTGCGCCGCAGGGCCGCCCGCGCCGGGCTCACCGACGTGGTGGCGATGGGGTCGAACCTCCGCATCGCCCCGGCGCGGCTGGAGGACTCCATCAAGGTGCGTCTGCAGCGGCTCTACCCGAAGGCGAAGCTCGTGGCCGGGGGAGAGGCGCTGGTGGTGCCGATGCCCACCGTCGCCGCGGCCGTCGGCGTCGGCGTGGAGCCGCTGCCCGACGCGCAGCTGCTGGAGTGGGTCGGCCAGCTGTTCACCGCGATCTTCCCGGAACCCGCCACGACCCCGTAGCGGACGGCGGGGGCCCCGGGGCTAGTCTGGCCGCATGTTGTACGAGCACCTCGGGGCTCGCCCCCGCATCCATGACACCGCCGTCGTCGCCCCCACCGCCGTGATCTCCGGCGATGTGGAGGTCGGTCCGGGCTGCCAGGTGCTGCACGGCGCCGTGATCACCGCCGAGGGCGGCCCGATCACGCTCGGCGCACACGTGATCGTGATGGAGAACGCGCTGATCAGGGCGACCGCGGCGAACGCGGTGCACATCGGCGACCACACCCTCGTCGGCACGCTCGCGAGCATCGCCGGCGCGACCGTGGGCGAGGAGGTGTTCTTCGCCTCGGGCGCCCGCATCTTCAACGGTGCTCTGGTGGGCAGCCGCTGCGAGGTGCGCGTCAACGCGATCGTGCACCGGCGCGCGGTGCTGCCCGAGGGGACGGTCGTGCCGATCGGATGGGTCGCGGTCGGCGATCCGGTGCAGCTGCTCTCGCCGGACCGGGCGGAGGAGATCGCGGCGGCGCAGCCCGAGCTCGACTTCCCCGGGCACGTGTTCGGGGTCGACCGGGACACCCCCGACCTCATGGTGCAGCTCACCGAGCGCTACGGGAGCTCCCTCGCGCGGCACGCGGACGACCGCCCCGTCGGTCCGTAGCCGCGCGGGCGCGCAGAGACGAAGCCGAGCACCCCGCCGATGCCCGGCTTCGCCGGCTCGATGTCAGATGACGCCCTGCGCGAGCATGGCAGCGGCGACCCTCTCGAATCCTGCGATGTTGGCCCCCGCGACGTAGTCGCCGGGAACCCCGTACCGTTCCGCGGCGTCGAACGCGGCGCCGTGGATATCCGCCATGATCTCACGGAGCTTGCTCTCGCTGTCGGCGAAGGTCCACCGCTGGCGCGAGGCGTTCTGGCTCATCTCCAGCGCGGAGGTGGCCACACCGCCCGCGTTGGCCGCCTTGCCGGGGGCGAACAGCACACCCGCCCGCTGGAACGCCTCGACGGCCTCGGGCACGCACGGCATGTTGGCGCCCTCGGAGACCGCCTGCACACCGCCGGCGATCAGCGCCTCGGCGTCGGCCAGGCTCACCTCGTTCTGCGTGGCGGACGGCACGGCGATGTCGACCGGCACCTCCCACACGCTGCCGCCCTCGACGAACCGTGCGCTGGGGCGGCGGCGGGCGTACTCGACGATGCGGGCGCGCTCGACCTCCTTCAGCTGACGCAGCAGGTCGAGGTCGATGCCGGCGTCGTCGACGACGTAGCCGGAGGAGTCGGAGGCGGTGACCGCGGTCGCGCCGAGCTGCGCGGCCTTCTGGATCGCGTAGAGGGCGACGTTGCCGGAGCCGGAGATGCCGACGCGCTTGCCCGCCAGCGAGTCGCCGCGGACGGCGAGCATCTCCTGCGCGAAGAACACGGCGCCGTAGCCGGTGGCCTCCGTGCGCACCTCGGCGCCACCCCAGCCGGTGCCCTTGCCGGTGAACATGCCCGACTCGTGGCGGTTGGTGACCTTGCGGTACTGGCCGAACAGGAAGCCGATCTCGCGGCCGCCCACGCCGATGTCGCCCGCGGGGACGTCGGTGTGCTCGCCGAGGTGGCGGTACAGCTCGTTCATGAACGACTGGCAGAAGCGCATGACCTCGGCGTCGGACTTGCCGTGCGGGTCGAAGTCGGAGCCGCCCTTGCCGCCGCCGATGCCCTGACCGGTGAGCGCGTTCTTGAAGATCTGCTCGAAGCCGAGGAACTTGATGATCGACAGGTTCACCGAGGGGTGGAAGCGCAGTCCGCCCTTGTACGGGCCGAGCACGGAGGAGAACTGGATGCGGTAGCCGCGGTTGACCTGCAGCTTCCCCGCGTCGTCGACCCACGGCACGCGGAACAGGATCTGCCGCTCGGGCTCGACCAGGCGCTCGAGGATGCCGCCGTCGACGTATTCCGGGTGGCGCTCCAGCACGGGGGCGATCGAGTGCAGCACCTCGTGCACGGCCTGGTGGAACTCCGGCTCGTGCGGGCTGCGGGAGAGCACCGTGTCGAACACGGGCTGCACGGAGTCGGCGAGCGGATGGAAGTCGGCAA
The DNA here is from genome assembly GCF_042732495.1 of Microbacterium sp. NPDC059771. NCBI lineage: Bacteria > Bacillati > Actinomycetota > Actinomycetes > Micrococcales > Microbacteriaceae > Microbacterium > Microbacterium sp. NPDC059771. The sequence continues at coordinate 1,517,660 of NZ_JBHWHK010000001.1, forward strand.
TGGTCGTGACGGTCACGCGGGAAGGACTTTCTGGTGGGGGATGGAGTGCTGGCGATCGTGTCGCGTCAGGGCGGTGCCGGTTGGGCCGAGCTCTCACTCTAGCGTCGGCGCCCGAGGGCCCCGCGCCACGCGACGGGCGGCCGCGGCTCAGCCGGTGTTCTGCAGTCCGGCCGCGACGCCGCTCACCGAGAGCAGCAGGAGGCGCTGCTGTTCCGCGTCGGCGCCCGAGCCCTCCGGCTGCGGCGCGGCCGAGCGCAGGGCACGGAGCGCGCGCAGCTGCAGCAGCGACAGCGCGTCGACGTAGGGGCTGCGCAGCTGCACGGCGCGCTGCAGCACGGGCTTGTTCTCGAGCAGGCCGTCGCCGCCGGTCAGCCGCACGACCCACTGGCGCGTGAGCGCGAGCTCGTCGAGCACGAGCGCCGCCAGGTCGTCGCGGTCGCCGAGGGCCAGGTACTGGCGGGCGATGCGCTCGTCGGTCTTGGCGAGGCTCATCGCGACGTTGTCGACCATGGTGTGCAGCAGCGGCCACTCGCGGTACGCCTCACGCAGCAGGTCCTGGTCGCCGACGGCCTCCAGGGCGGTGCCGAGACCGAACCAGCCGGCGAGGTTGATGCGCGCCTGGGTCCACGCGAACACCCACGGGATCGCCCGCAGGTCTTCCAGCGACTCGACCGACAGTCCGCGTCGGGCGGGGCGGGAGCCGAGTGCCAGCAGCCCGATCTCCTCCATCGGGGTCACCGTGGCGAACCACGGCGCGAAGCCCTCGGCCTTGACGAGCGAGAAGAAGCGCTCGCGGGAGGCCGCGTCCATCGTGGCGGCCACCTCGGCGTAGCGCTCGGCCGCGCGGCTGGTGCGCTCCTCCACCGTGGGGGAGGAGGCGAGCAGCGTGGCGGCGGTGACCTGGTCGATGTGCCGCATGGCGATCGCGGGCTCGCCGTAGCGCGCGAAGATCACCTCGCCCTGCTCGGTGAGCTTGAACCGGCCGTCGACGGAGTGCGGCGGCTGGGCGAGGATGGCGGAGTTGGCGGGGCCGCCGCCGCGCCCGAGGGCGCCGCCGCGACCGTGGAACAGCGTGAGCTCGATGCCCGACTCCTGCGCCCAGTGGGCGATGGTGGCCTGCGCCGCGTACAGCGCGAGGTTCGCGGCGACCGGGCCGACGTCCTTCGACGAGTCGGAGTAGCCGAGCATCACCTCGAGGCGGTTGCCGGTCGCGGCCATCCGCTCGCGGAACTCGGGGAACGTGACGACCTCGGCGAGGATCGCCGGCGCGGCCTGCAGGTCGGCGAAGGTCTCGAACAGCGGCACGACATCGAGCACCGGGGCGTCGTCGCCGAGGGCGTACCGGGCGAGGCGGTGCACGTTCGCGAGGTCGGACGCGGCCTGGGTGAACGAGACGACGTAGCGCCCTGCCGCCCGCAGCCCGCGGTCGCGCTGGATGTCCGCGATCGCACGGAACACCTCCAGCACCTCCTCGGTCTGGGCGCTGATCGGGCCGCCCGCGTCGAGCTCGGCGAGGGCCGTGGCGTGCACCTGGGAGTGCTGGCGCACCTCGAGCTCGGTCAGGTGGAAGCCGTAGGTCTCCACCTGCCAGATCAGGTGCTGCACCCCGCCGAACGCGTGCCGACGGGCGCCGGCCGCGGCGAGCGAGGACTGCACGGCACGCAGGTCGGCCAGCAGCTCGTCCGGTCGGGTGTACGCGTGCTCGCTGTCCCCGAGCCGGGTCGCGGCCACCCGCCGCGCGAGCACGAGCAGCACGCGGCGGTGCGGCTCCTCCGGCGACCGGGCGGCGAGCTCGGCGGCGACCTCGGGCTCGGCGGCCGCGAAGGCCTCCCACAGCGCGACGACCTCCGCGCTCGGGGGCGTGTCGTCGGCCGAGAGCGTGAGCGTGCGGCCGATCCGGTCCAGCGCGCGCTCGAGTCCGCGCAGCACATGGTCGGAGGCGATCTGCGAGGCCTCGCGCGTGACGGCCGCGGTGACGAACGGGTTCCCGTCGCGGTCGCCGCCCACCCACGAGCCGATGCGCACGAAGGAGGGCACCACGGGCGCGCTGGCTCCGGACTCCTCGCCGCGCAGTGCGTCGTCGATGCGGCGGTACACGTGCGGCACCGTCGTGAAGAGCGTCTCGTCGAACACGCCCATGACGGTGCGGACCTCGTCGGTCGGGGAGGGCTTCTGCGCGCGCAGCGGGGCGGTGCGCCACAGCGTGTCGATCTCCTCCAGCATGCGACGGCGGGCGCGGTGCTCCTCGGCACCGCCCGCGCTCGCGGCGTCGTGCTGCGTGAGCAGGTCCGACAGGCGGCGGATGCTCGACGACACCGCACGGCGGCGGGCCTCGGTCGGGTGCGCCGTGAACACCGGGTGGAAGCGCAGACCGGCGAGACGGCGGCGCGCCTCGTCCTCGCCGACCTCGTCGCGCAGGCGCGCGTAGGCCGTGGCGACCGTGTCGCTCGCGTCCTCCCGCCCCGGCTGGCCGGCCCGCTCGCGCAGCACGCGCACGCGCTGGTGCTCCTCGGCGAGATTCACCAGGTGGAAATAGCAGGTGAACGCCCGCGCGACCTCGTCGGCGCGGGCGATCGTGAACGACTCGGCGATCGCCGCGGCCCGCTCGAACGCGTCGGAGGTCTCGTCCTCGTAGGCCTGGATCGTCGCGAGGCGCAGACGCTCGACGTCGTCGAACAGGTCGTCGCCGCCGGCCTCGCGGAGCACCTGGCCGAGCAGCTGGCCCAGCATCCGCACGTCGGACCGCATGGCATCGGGAATGCCGCGACCGGCTTCGAAGCGACCGATCACGCGGATGGCCTCGGTGGGCGTCGGCTCGGAGAAAGCGGGGGAATCGGGGGTCACCCTCCGAGAGTATCCCGGGGTGAGAACGCCTCTTGCACGCATGACGGCCGGAGGACACCGCCGCCTACGATGGAGACGATGCGCATCACAGCGAACCCCCTCCGCGGTCAGCAGTTCCCCGCCGTCCTCCTGCTCGTCGCGGCCGGACTGGGGCTCCTCCTCGCGAACCTGCCCACCCACGACGCGATCGCGGGGCTGCTGGACGCGCACCTCGCGGTGCCGGGCACGGCGCTCGACCTGTCGATCGCGCACTGGGTCTCGGACGGTCTGCTGGCGGTGTTCTTCCTGGTGGTCGCGATCGAGCTGCGCCACGAGCTGACCCACGGCGAGCTCGACTCCCCGCGCAAGGCCGTGCAGCCGGCGATCGCCGCGACCGGCGGGGTGCTGGTCCCCATCCTGGTGTACCTGCTGATCGCGGGCGGCCCGGAGACGGCGTCCGGCTGGCCGATCCCCACCGCGACCGACATCGCCTTCGCGCTCGGTGTGCTGGCGATGTTCGGCCGCGGCCTTCCGTCGCGCGTGCGGGTGTTCCTGCTGGCGCTCGCGATCCTCGACGACATCATCGGCATCGTGTTCATCGCGGTGCTATTCGCGCACGACGTGCAGTGGCTCCTGTTCGTGCTGGCCCTGGTCGGTGTGGCCGTGTTCTGGGTGCTCAGCCGGCTCCTGCACGCGAAGGGGCATCCGCTGATCGCGGTCGCGATGACCGTGGTCGGTGTGGTGACGTGGGCGCTCGTGGCGTCGTCCGGCGTGCACGCCACGATCGCGGGGGTCATGCTGGGGCTGGTGATGGCGCCGGTGCCCGCCGGCCGTACGCGGCACGCGCTCGAGCCCACGGTCAACGGGGTGATCCTGCCGGTGTTCGCATTCGTCGCGGCGTTCGTGGTGATCCCCGCGGTGGCGCCGACGGAGCTGTCGCCCGCGTTCTGGGCCATCGTGGTGGCCCTCCCGGTCGGCAAGATCGTCGGCATCACGGTGTTCGGCTGGTTCGCGATGCGCATCCGCCCGCGGGGAGCCGATCCGGCGCTGCCCTTCGCCGACATCGTCGCGGCGGGAGCGCTCGGCGGCATCGGCTTCACGGTGTCGCTGCTGCTCGCGAACCTCGCGTTTGCCGCCGACGCGGGCCTGCGCGACCAGGCGATCCTCGGGGTGCTGGTCGGCTCGCTCCTGGCACTGCTGCTCTCGGCGGTGATCGTGTCGCTGCGGGCCCGCTGGTACCGTCGCCTCGCCGGTGCCCCGTCCGGAGAGCGGGTCGCATCGGACCGAGGAGCGGAGGACGCATGAGCGGGTCTGCCGACGAGTCGCGGCCTGACGTGGATGCGCTGCGGGCCGCGGCCGACACCATGCGGGCCGTGCGCGAGCGCTGCGTGTGGTCGCAGCGCATCACCCACCGCGACCTGGTGCCGTACCTGATCGAGGAGTCGCACGAGGTGATCGACGCCGTGGAGTCCGGCACCCGCGACGATCTGCGCGAGGAGCTGGGCGACCTGCTGTGGCAGGTGCTGTTCCACGCCGCGATCGCCGCGCAGGACCCCGACGATCCGTTCGACATCGACGACGTGGCCGCCACGCTCACCGAGAAGATGGTGCGCCGTCATCCGCACGTGTTCGGCGACGAGGTCGCCACCACGCCGGAGGAGGTGCTGATCCACTGGAACGCGGCGAAGGCCGCGGAGAAGCGCACGCGGCGCAGCGTGCTCGACGGCGTGCCACGGGGGATGCCGGCGCTCGCCCTGGCGCAGAAGCTGGTCGGGCGGGCCGCGGGGGCGGGTGTCACGGTGCCGCAGAGCCCCGTCGCGGCCACTCCGGCGTCCGAGGCGGAGGTCGGCGACGCGCTCCTGGCGCTGGTCGCGACCGCGCGCGCCGAGGGGTGGGATGCCGAGCGGGCGCTACGCGAGCGGCTGCGGCTGCTGGAGGACGAGGTGCGCGGGGCGGAGGCCGACTGACCCGACGCGCGGGTGCCGCCGACGACCTGGGAAGATGGACGGGTGGCTACTGTGAACCCGCCGCGCGGCATGCGCGACTTCCTCCCCGCCGACAAGGCCCGCCGTGAGCGCGTGCTCTCCGTGATCCGCGAGCGCTACCGCGCGCACGGGTTCGACGAGATCGAGACGCCCGTGGTGGAGGAGTACGAGCGGCTGCACGCGGGCATCGGCGGCGACAACGAGAAGCTGTCGTTCGCGATCCTGCGCCGCGGTCTCGACGCCGACGCGATCCGCGCCGCGGCCGACGACCCCGCCGCGCTGTCCGACCTGGGGTTGCGCTACGACCTGACGGTGCCGCTGGCGCGCTTCTACGCCAGCAACCGCGGGCAGCTCCCCGGTGTGTTCCGCTCCGTGCAGATCGCGCCGGTGTGGCGGGCCGAGCGGCCGCAGAAGGGCCGCTACCGCCAGTTCGTGCAGTGCGACATCGACATCATCGGGGATGCGTCGGGGCGGGCCGAGGCCGAGCTGCTCGTCGCATCGCTCGACGCCGTCGACGCGCTGGGGCTCGAGGGTGCCACCGTGCGCATCAACGACCGCCGCCTGCTCGACTGGATGCTGGGCCACCTGGGCTTCACGACCGAGGAGCGCCCGCAGGTGCTGATCACGATCGACAAGCTCGACAAGATCGGGCCGGAGGGGGTCGCGGCCGAGCTGCGCGAGCGCGGGGTCACCGCGACCGCCGTCGCCGCGTTCGAGGAGTTCCTCCGCCGCCCGCAGACGCTGGAGTACCACCCGTACGGGGAGCGGCAGATCCGCAAGGCGCTGCCCGAGGGCGTCCCTGATGAGCTCATCGCGCACCTCACCGGCATCGGCGAGGCCGTGGCGGCCGCACGCCCCGTGGTCGCGGAGCACGTCGAGATCCCGCTCGTGTTCGACCCGTTCCTCGTGCGCGGCATGGGGTACTACACGGGCACGATCTTCGAGCTCGCGCACCCCTCCGTCGGGTACTCGCTCGGCGGGGGCGGGCGCTACGACGGCATGATCGGCCGGTTCCTGAAGCAGGACGTTCCCGCGGTGGGCTTCTCGCTCGGGTTCGAGCGGCTGGTCGACCTGGTCTCCGCCGACCCCGACACCGAGGCGCAGGCGATCGTCCTGGTCCACGATGCCGACGTGCCGGTGGGCGAGCTGGTCGCCCGCAAGGCCGAGCTCGTGGCGAGGGGGGCGCGCGTGCGGCTCGAGCAGCGCACCAAGAACCTCAAGGCGCTGCTGGAGCGTGCGGCCGCCGACGGCTACACCCACTTCGCGAGCGTGCGGGCGGGCTCCGACGAGCTCGAAGTCAAGACGCTCGGCTGATCCGGGGCTCGGTGGTGTTCACCGGGCGTTCACGGCGGTCGACTCGAATCGGGTCGTGCGTCGCCTCCGTCCCGTGTTCGCCGCCGTGTCCGCCGTCGCCCTGCTGACTGCGGTGCTGCGCCTCGTGCTGGTCCGTCAGGCCGCGCTCGCGCGACGGCGCATCGGCAAGCCGCTCGGGGAGGTGTCGCTCGATGCCGACCGGCTCTGGCGGCCGGGGCTCGACGGCGCCCCGCTCGACCTGCTGCTGGTGGGAGACTCGCTCGCGGCGGGGCTGGGGGCGCAGCGCCCCAAGCAGACCCTGGGCGGACGACTCGCCAAGGCGCTCGCGCGTGGTCTGGGGCGTCCCGTGCGCCTGCGTACGGTGGCGAGGGTCGGCGCGGAGTCGCGCGACCTCGCGACGCAGCTGGACGCGTTGCCGCCCGGTTACCGTCCGCACGTCGCGGTGGTCGTGGTGGGCGGGAACGACGTGACGCATCGCCTGCCGGTCGCCGAGTGCGCGCGGCACCTGGAAGACGCGGTGCGGCGGCTGCGCGACCTCGGCGCCGGGGTCGTGGTGGGCACCTGCCCGGATCTGGGGGCGCTCCGCGCGGTGCCGCAGCCGCTGCGCCGCATCGCCTCGAGCCTGTCGCGTCGGCTCGCCGCCGTGCAGGCGGAGGCGGCCCGCCGCGCGGGGGCCGAGCCGGTCGATCTGCGCCGCGCCGTGGGGCCGTTGTTCTTCGACGAGCCGGAGGCGATGTTCAGCCTCGACCGGTTCCACCCGAGCCCGCTCGGCTACCGGCGCACCGCGGAGGCGCTGCTTCCCGCCGTGCAGCGGGCGACCGTCGTCGCGCTCAGCTCGCGTCGGCCTGCCCCGCGCTGAACGACGCCGCCCATTCGGCGACGCGGCGCGCGCTCTCCTCGTCCGAGAGGTCTTCGACCCTGGTCATGATCGACCATCGCACGCCGAAGGGGTCGCGGATGCTGGCGAAGCGGTCGCCCGACACGAAGTGCATCGCGGGCTCGCGCACGGTGGCGCCGGCGGCCACGGCGCGCTCGACCACGGCGTCGACGTCGGGCACGTAGAGGCCGAGGGAATAGCAGGCGTCGTCGCCGGCGGGCGGCGGCACGAGGTGGTAGTCGGGACTGGGCTCGCCCAGCTGCAGTCGACCGGTGCCGAAGTCGAGGTCGGCGTGGGCCACGACATCGCCGAACTCGGTCACGTCGATCACGCGGGCTCCGAACACGTCGCGGTAGAACGCGAGCGCACCGGCGGCGTCGGGGATCGCGAGGAACGGGGTGAGCGAGGTCACGCCGTGCGGGCGGCCGTCGGTCGTGTGCGCACCGGTCACGCCGGTGACGGGCAGGTCTGCGGGTGTCTGATCGGTCATGTCGCCACGGTAGATCGCGCGGCGCGCCGGGCGCTTGAAGATGCGCGACACGGGCGCCACGGCGTCGCGTCGGCGGTGCCCCCTACGCTGAGCGCATGGTGAATCCGACCAGGGGTGTGCTGTATCCCGCGCGATTGCCGCAGTTCCACCGCCTGCCCGCTCCGCCCGAGGTCCGGCACCTCGTGGCGTGGTTCTGGATCCCGGAGTGGGACATCGAGCCCGGACGCTCCTCCCGGCAGGAGGTGGTGTCGTATCCGGCGCTCAACCTCGTGGTCGAGCCCGACGCCGTGACGCTGTCCGGCGCGACCACGCGCCTCTTCCACCGCGACCTGAGTGGGCGCGGGTGGGCCGTCGGCGCCCTCCTGCGTCCGGCAGCGGTGCCCGCGCTCGAGCCCGATCCGGCAGCCCTCGTCGACACCGCCCGCGCGGTCGCGGCACCGGAGCTGCACGACGGGGTGTCGGCGGCGATGCGCGCGGGGGAGGGGCACCGGGAGCGCGCGGTCGCGGCGTTCTCCCGCTGGCTCGTGGCGAACGCGCCGGCGGACGACGACGATGCCCGAGGTGCGAACGCCGTGTTCGACGCCCTGTTCGGCGACGGGGCGGCGCTGACCCCCGATGAGGCCGCGACGCGCCTGGCGGTGTCGGTGCGCACCCTGCAGCGCCTCACCCGACGGCACGTGGGGCTGTCGCCCGCGGCCATGATCCGTCGCCGACGGTTGCAGGAGGCCGCGCAGCGCGTGCGCGATGAGCCCGCGGTCGACCTGGCGTCGCTCGCGGCGGAGCTCGGGTACGCCGACCACGCGCACCTGACCCGGGACTTCCGGGCCGTGCTGGGCATCGCTCCGCGGGGCTACCGTTCCGCGCTGCGGGAGTGATCGGCGCGCCGTTCGAGCCGCAGCCGCACGAGTCGATAGGCCACCCCGGCGACCACCACGGCCGTTCCGATGAGGGACGCCGCCACGGGCAGCGTGTTCACGAGCACCAGGCAGCCGAGCGCGCCGACCACCTGGAGCGCGCGCGGCGACCGCCGGGCGGCACCGCGCTGACGGAAGGCCGCGGCATTGGCGATCAGGTAGTAGAGCAGCACCCCGAACGAGGAGAAGCCGATCGCGGTGCGCAGGTCGGCCGTCAGCACCAGCGCGATCACGAGCGCCGCGAGCACGAGTTCCGCGCGCTGGGGCACCTGATGCCGGGCGTCGATGCGGGACAGGAACCGCGGCAGATCGCCCTCCCTGGCCATCGCGAGCACCGTGCGTCCGATGCCGGTGAGCAGCGCCAGGAGCGCCCCGAGGGACGCGGCCGCCGCGGCGATCCGCACCAGGGGCGTCGCCCACGACCAGCCGGCGGCGACGAGCACGTCCGCCAGCGGCGCGGTCGCGCCCCGCACCTCGGCGCCGAGCACCAGCACCACGGTGAGGCCGACCAGCGCATAGACGACCACCGCGCCGCCGAGGGCCAGGGCGATCGCGCGGGGGATCGTGCGCGCGGGGTCGGCGACCTCCTCGCCCATCGTCGCGATCCGGGCGTAGCCGGCGAATGCGAAGAACAGCAGCCCGGCTCCCTGGAGCACGCCGTACGCGGTCGCGTCGGGCAGCGGGGCGGGGGTCGAGGTGGGAGCGGCGCCGAGCCCGAGGATCACCACGACCGCGAGCCCGAGCAGGGAGCAGGCGACGAGGATCCGGGTCAGCAGCGCGGTGCGGGTGACGCCGAAGCAGTTGACGACCGCGAGCGCCGCGACGGCGAGCACCGCGACCGGCGTCTGCCAGGCGGGCGGGACGGCGTAGGCGGCGAACGTCATCGCCATGGCCGCGCAGCTCGCGATCTTACCGATCACGAAGCTCCAGCCGGCGACGAAGCCCCACCACGGGCCGATCTCGGCGCGCGCGTAGGCGTACGTGCCGCCCGCGACCGGGTGGACGGCGGCGAGCTGTGCCGACGCGGTGGCGTTGCAGTAGGCCACGACGGCGGCGATCGCGAGGGCGATCAGGATGCCGCTGCCCGCGACGCCGATGGCCGGGGCCCACACGGCGAACACGCCGGCGCCGATCATCGAGCCGAGGCCGATCGCGACGGCGTCGGCGAGGGTCAGGCGTCGGGCGAGGGGCACGCGGCCATCGTCCCACGTGCCGGTGAACGGCCGGTGTCGCGTCAGCGGCGGGCGGCGGTGACGCGCTTCTTCTCGCGGATGTACACCTGGCGCCGCACGCTCGCCACGGTGTCGCCGTCGCGGTCGGTGATCACGGTCTCGAACCACTCGAGCACCTTGCCGCCGCCGTGGGCGCGCTGCCGCAGCTCCTCCGCCTTCTCCCGCGGCACCGAGAACTCGGCCGTGAGCACGCCGCGTCCCGGCTTGAGGAACTCGATCTCGCCGCGGGTGTCCCACACCACGTAGTCGCGCCCGAGCTGGTGCATCACGAGCATGAAGAAGTACGGGTCGGTCATGGCCGACATGGAGCCGCCGAACGCCGTCTTGACGTAGTTGCGGGTGAAGACGTTGACGTGCAGCTCGACGGTCGCGTGGGTCCAGTCCTCGCTGAACCGGCGCACGCGGATGCCGCTGAACAGGTTCGGGATCCACAGGCTCATGCCGACCGCGAGGCGGCGGGGGGTGATGCGCATGAGGTCAGTGTGGAGGATGCGGCGGCGACCGGCGAAGACGTCTGGAGGGTTGGCACAGTTGTTCTAGTTGACATAGAATAAGTAGCGATAGGAGGTCGCCATGCTGATCCGCGTCGACGTCGACAGTCCGCACGCGCTGTACGACCAGGTCGCCGCGTCCATCCGGGCCGACATCCTGGCGGGCGCGCTCACCCCGGGCGACCGGCTGCCCGCGGCGCGCGACGTCGCGAGCGCGCTCGACATCAACCAGCACACGGTGCTGCACGCCTACCAGCGGCTGCGCGACGAGGGTCTCGTCGACCTCCGGCGCGGCAGGGGCGCGGTGATCGCGGCCTCCGCGGCCCCGCTGGTCGAGCTCGCGCACGAGATCGACGGACTCGTCCGTCGTGCCGCCGCGGTGGGGGTCTCCGCCGAGACGCTCGCCGGCATCGTCCGCACCCACCGCGCTCCCGTCGACGACCGGACCGCCCGCGCCGCACAGCGGACCACACCGCGCACCACACCGCGCACCACAGAGGAGGATTCGCCATGACGACCCACGACCTCACCCGCACGCCGCCCGCGCTGCTGCGGCGGGCGCGCCTCCTCTTCGTCCTGGTCGCGGTCGCCGCACCCGTGGTCATCACGGCCATCGCCGCCGCGGTGCTGCTGTCCTGGCTGCCCTCGCTCCCCGGCACCGTCGCGGTGCACTGGGGTCTCGACGGCGCCGACCGCTTCGGTGCCCCGATCGTCTACCTCTGGCTGCTCCTCGGCGTCGGGCTCGGCCTCCCGCTCCTGATGGCCGCGACCACGCTCGCCGCGGTGGCTGCGCACTGGGGCGGAGCCGCCCGGCTGATGGGTGCGCTCGCGGCCGGCATGTCCGGGTTCGCGGCGGTGCTGAGCCTCGGGTCGCTGTGGATCCAGCGCGACCTCGCGTCGACCGCCGAGGTCCCGGGCATCGGCGTCGTGACGGCGCTCGCGTTCGCCGCTCTCCTCGTCACCGGAGGTGTCGCCTGGCTCATTCAGCCCAGGGTGAGGCCCGAGCCCGGGCGCACGCTCGAGCCGCGGCACGTCGTGCGGGTGGCCGACGGGGAACGGGTGGTCTGGGTGGGCACCACAACCATGCCCCGCGGGGCCCTGGCCTTCCTTCTGGTCGTCCTCCTCGGGCTGATCGCGCTGGCGGTGTGGATGCTCGCGGGCGGCATCACCGGGGCGTGGATCGCGGTCCTGGTGACCGTGGTGGTGGCGTTCGCCGTGGCCGCGACGGCGTCGTTCCGGGTGCGTGTGACACCCGAGGGCCTCACGGCGCAGGCTCCGCTCGGCTGGCCGCGTCAGCGCATCCCGGTCGACCGCATCGTGTCCGCGCGAGCCGTGACCGTCTCGCCGTTCGGGGAGTTCGGCGGATGGGGGTGGCGCTTCTCGCCGGACGGCCGCAGCGGCATCGTGATGCGACAGGGCTCCGCGATCGAGGTGGCGCGCCGCGACCACGGACCGTTCATCGTGACGATCGACGGGGCGGAGGAGGCCGCGGCACTGCTGCAGGCCTACGTCGATCGGGCCGCCGCGCGGACGGACCACGGGGGAGGGCCCGACGGGGCGACCGAGAGGAGCGGACGATGACCGTCGACGACACGACACGCGACGCGGAGGGAGCCGTGACGCGCGTGCCGTGGGCCGCGGTGATCGTGTTCATCGCGACAGCCTGCGGGCTCGCCTGGCTGGTCGCCCTGCCGCTCTGGCTGGGTGCGGGGCTCGCCGAGCCGATCTCGACGCTCCTGCTGCCGGCCATGATGCTGACGCCCGCCCTCGCGACGGTGCTCGTGGTGTTCGTGATGCGGGTGCCCAGGCCGGGTGCGCGCCTGCGCTTCCTGGGGCTCTGGCCGCTGCGCCCGGCGAAGCGCGTCGTGTGGCTCCTGGTCGCGGCGTGGCTGATCCCCCCGCTGCTGGTGGGGCTCGGCATCCTGGTCTCCGCCGCCCTCGGCTGGGTGCGGCTCGACCCGACGTCCGGGGCGTTCGCGGCCGAGCTGGCACGGGCGCTCCCCGCCGGCACGCCGATGCCGCCGGTCGAGGTCGTGGTGTTCGCGCAGCTCGCGATGATCCCGCTCGGCGCGCTGGTCAACGCGGGGTTCGCGTTCGGTGAGGAACTGGGGTGGCGCGGGTGGCTGCTGCCCGCCCTGCGTCCGCTGGGCACCTGGCCGGCGCTGCTGCTCAGCGGCGTCATCTGGGGTCTCTGGCACAGTCCGGTGATCCTGCTCGGCTACAACTTCGGTCGCACCGACGTCACCGGCGTGCTGTTCATGGTCGGCGGGTGCGTCGCGTGGGGTGTGCTGTTCGGCTGGCTGCGCCTGCGCTCCGGGTCGGTGTGGCCGGCGGTCGTCGCGCACGGTTCGCTGAACGCCGCAGCCGGGATGGTGGTGCTGTTCGCCGCGACACATCCCGACCTCGCGCTGGCGGGACCGCTGGGTGTCGCGGCCTGGCTGGTCGCGGCGGTGGTGATCCTCGTGCTGCTGCTGACCGGGCAGTTCCGGGTGCAGCCGCCGCTCGCGCCGCGGCGAGCCGGAGCAGCGGCGGCGACGCTTGACGCGCCGCGTGCGCCGGGGGTTGGCTGAGCGCATGGACTCCACCCCCGCCGCCTGGGCCGACGCCGACACCTTCCTCGCCGAGCAGCTCCTGGAGCCCGATCCCGCGCTCGACGCGGCGCTCGCCGCCCAACGGGCCGCGGGGCTGCCCGAGATCGAGGTCGCGCCCCTGGCGGGCAAGCTGCTGAACCTGCTGGTGCGGTTGAGCGGGGCGCGGCGGGTGCTGGAGATCGGCACGCTCGGCGGCTACTCCACGATCTGGCTCGCACGCGCCGTGGGGGAGGAGGGACGGGTCGTGACGGTCGAGGCCGAGGCGGACAACGCCGCGGTGGCCAGGGCGAGCCTCGATGCGGCCGGTGTCGGCGAACGGGTGGACATCCGCATCGGCCGCGGCGCCGACGTGCTCCCGACGCTGGTGGGCGGGTTCGACCTGGTGTTCATCGACGCCGACAAGGAGTCCAACACCGTGTACCTGGACTGGGCCGCGCGGCTCGGTCATCCCGGCACCGTGGTCGTGCTCGACAACATCGGCCGCGACGGTGAGATCGTGCGCGAGGACTCGACCGATCCGAAGGTCATCGGCACCAGGGAGGGCCTGCGGATGCTGGCGGAGGACCCGCGGTTCGACGCGACCGCGCTGCAGACCGTGGGGCTGAAGGGCTGGGACGGCGTCGCACTGGCCCTCGTGGTCTGACCCGGCCCGCGCGCGGCATCCACTCGGCGCCGCCTGTCACCCCGGCGCCGTCCGAGCCCGGGGCTAGACTGGGGCGCGGATCGACGACGCTCCACACAACCTTTTCCCTGAGCAAGGAGCACATCAGTGGCACTGATCGAGGCTGTAGGCGCACGCGAGATTCTCGACTCGCGCGGAAACCCGACCGTCGAGGTGGAGGTGCTCCTCGACGACGGCATCGTGCAGCGTGCGGCCGTGCCGTCCGGTGCGTCGACCGGCGCCTTCGAGGCGTACGAGCTGCGCGACGGCGACAAGAGCCGCTACGGGGGCAAGGGCGTGCGCAAGGCCGTCGAGGCCGTGATCGACGAGCTCGGCCCGGCGCTCGAGGGCGTGGAGGCGAGCGAGCAGCGCATCGTCGACGAGATCCTGATCGAGGTCGACGGCACCGAGAACAAGAAGCGCGTCGGCGCGAACGCCATCCTCGGCGTCAGCCTTGCGGTCGCGAAGGCCGCCGCCGACTCCGCAGACCTCCCGCTGTTCCGCTACCTGGGCGGCCCCAACGCGCACGTGCTGCCCGTGCCGCTGTTCAACGTGATCAACGGCGGCGAGCACGCCGACAACGGCATCGACATGCAGGAGTTCTTCCTCGCTCCGATCGGCGCCGAGACCTACTCCGAAGCGCTGCGCTGGGGCGTCGAGACCTACCACGTGCTGCGTGCCGAGCTGAAGGCCGCCGGCTACGCCACGGGCCTCGGCGACGAGGGCGGCTTCGCCCCCGACCTGCCCAGCAACCGCGAGGGCCTCGATTTCCTGGTCAAGGCCATCGAGAAGGCCGGGTTCACCCCGGGCACCGACATCGCGCTGGGCCTCGACGTCGCCGCCACCGAGTTCTTCAACGACGGCGTGTACCGCCTCGACAACAAGGACTGGGACGCCGCGGCGCTGACTGAGTACTACGTCGGCCTGGTGAACGACTTCCCGATCGTCACCATCGAAGACGCGCTCGCCGAAGACGACTGGGACAACTGGAAGCACCTCACCGAGGCGCTCGGCTCGAAGGTGCAGCTGGTCGGCGACGACCTGTTCGTCACCAACCCGCAGCGTCTCGCCGACGGCATCGCCCGCGGCGTGGCCAACTCGCTGCTGGTGAAGGTCAACCAGATCGGCACGCTCACCGAGACGTTCGACGCGGTCAGCCTGGCGCAGCGCTCCGGCTACACGGCCATGCTGTCGCACCGCTCCGGCGAGACGGAGGACACCACGATCGCCGACCTCGTGGTCGCCACGAACGCGGGTCAGATCAAGGCGGGTGCCCCGGCGCGCAGCGAGCGCGTCGCGAAGTACAACCAGCTGCTGCGCATCGAGGAGGAGCTCGGCGACGCCGCGGTCTTCGCCGGCCGCTCTGCGTTCCCGCGCTACCGGGCCTGAGCGCACACACAGTGACAGAGCCGCGTGAGCCGCGGCAGGACGACGCCGCCGAGGCGGCATGACGGAGGAGGAGCCGTGGCACGACGACCGGCTCCTCCTCCGTCGTTGTCGAACGCGTCTCCGCGCCCCGCGACGGCCAAGACCGCACGGCCGGCACCGTCCGCGAAGCCGGGGCGTCGAGCGCCACGGAGCGCGGAGGGCGCCGCGCCGCGGGTGGACGTGCGGGAGTGGGCGTCGGGGATCCGACTGTCCGCATTCTCTGCGATCATGCTGTCGCTCGTGGTGCTCGGCGCCTGGGTGCTGGTCCCCACGCTCGGGACGTTCATCGACCAGCGGCAGAAGATCGCGGCGCTGGAGGCCTCGGTGCAGGTCAGCGAGGCCGAGATCGCCGCGCTCTCCGCCGAGCGCGATCGGTGGGACGATCCCGCCTACATCACGACCCAGGCGCGCGAGCGCCTGTATTACGTCAAGCCCGGCGAGGTCGTGTACCTGATCGACAACGACCTCGATCCGTCGGCGCTGCCGCGGGAGCAGGAACCGGTGAGCGACACCCTGGAGGAGCGCCCCGCGGACTGGATGCCGCAGCTGCTGCGCACGCTCGTGTCCGCCGGCCTCAGCGACACCGTGGCCGTCACCCGCTGAGCTTCCGCTCCGAGCATCCTCCCTGGAGCCTCCCCTACGCTGGTGTGGTGACGACGCCCCCGTTCCCCGCCCCCACGCCCGCCGAACTCGCCGTCGTGTCCGCGCAGCTCGGCCGCCCCGCGCGGGGAGTGGTCGGGATCGCGGCGCGGTGCCGCTGCGGCAACCCGACGGTGGTCGCCACCACGCCGCGGCTTCCGGACGGGACGCCGTTCCCCACGTTCTACTACCTGACCCATCCCGCGGCGACCGCGGCCATGTCGACGCTCGAGGCCACGCATGTGATGCCGGAGCTCGCCGCTCTGCTGGACGACGATGCGGAGGTCGCCGAGGCGTATCGCGCGGCGCACGACGCGTACCTGGCCGATCGCGCGCAGTTCGGTGAGGTTCCGGAGATCGACGGCATCTCGGCGGGCGGCATGCCCACCCGCGTCAAGTGCCTGCACGCTCTCGCCGGGCACGCCCTCGCGGCCGGCCCCGGTGTGAACCCGATCGGCGACGCGGCGCTCGAGCGCTCGTCCTGGTCGCCCGAGGTCTGCCGCTGCGAGGACCCCGGTGCGGCTGTGCGCGAGGCGGCGCGCTCGGCATGACCGGACGGCGGATGCTGCGCAGCGTGGTCGCCGCCGCCGCGGTGGCGACGACGGTGCTGCTGCTGGGGTCGAGCGCGACGGCGGCGACGCCGCCGCCGATCCCGGACGACCCCGCCGACCCGGTGCGCGCGGCGGAGTACTGGCTCGACGGCGCGCGGATCCGCGAGGCGTGGCAGACGACGCGTGGCGAGGGTACGACCATCGCGGTGATCGACACGGGCATCGGCAAGGTCCCGCAGACGTTCGGCGACGCGGTGGTCGGCGGCACGGACGTCTCCGGCACGGGCACGCCGGATGGACGGACGCCGCTGGGCGCGATCGACGGCAACCACGGGTCCTGGGTGGCGTCCCTCGCCGCCGGTCGCGGCGCCCCCGACGGCACCGGCATGATCGGCGTCGCCCCGGAGGCCAAGCTGCTGTCGGTGTCCGTGGGCTTCGGCGCGGCGGCCGCCGTGCCCTTCACGGAGCAGGTGGCGAAAGCGATGCGGTGGGCGGTGGACAACGGGGCCGACATCATCAACCTCTCGTTCACCACCAACACCCTGGACTGGGACGAGAGCTGGGACGACGCGTTCCTCTACGCGTTCGAGCACGACGTGGTCGTGGTGGTCGCGGCGGGCAACCGGGGGAGCGGCACGAACATCATCGGCGCTCCCGCCACGATCCCCGGTGTGCTCACGGTGGGCGGTGTCGATCAGACGGGGACCGCGAGCATCGAGGCATCGACGCAGGGCATCACGATCGGGATCTCGGCGCCCAGTGAGGGCCTGCTCGGTGTCTCGGCCGACGGGGAAGTCGTCAAGTGGAACGGCACGAGCGGTGCGGCACCGATCGTGGCGGGGATCGCCGCGCTCATCCGGTCGGCACATCCCGACATCTCCGCGAACGACGTGATCAACCGCATCATCAAGACGGCGATACCCGTACCCGATGCGCAGAAGCCCCGCGATCCGCTCTACGGCTACGGGCTGGTCGATGCTGCCGCGGCGATCTCGGCCACCCTTCCCTCGGTCGACACGAACCCGATGGGCGACCTGGCGGAGTGGATCCGGCTGTTCCGCCGAGCCGAGAGCGAACCGGCGCCGCAGCCCGAGCTGACCCCGGTCGCCGTGCCTCCGCTTCCCGATGCGGATCAACCGAGCGAGGCCGGCTCACCGCTGCTTCCCAGCGCCGAATCACTGCGCTACGGTACCCTGCCGCTCGTCGCACTCACGGTGCCTGGTATCCTGATAGCGCTTGGCGTCACCGCAGCTGCCCGGCGCATCCGATCGGCGCGCGTTCCCGTACGCCACAATCCCGACTCCGAGGAGTAGTTCTTCTGTGCCTCAGAACAGCACTGTGCCCAAGATCCTGATCGTCGGCGGGGGCTACGCAGGTTTCTACACCGCGTGGAAGCTCGAGAAGCACCTGCGCAAGGGTGAGGCCGACGTGACCATGGTGGACCCGCTGCCGTACATGACGTACCAGCCGTTCCTTCCCGAGGTCGCCGCCGGTTCGATCGAGGCACGTCACTCGGTGGTCGCCCACCGCCGCCACCTCAAGCGCACGCGCGTGCTCACCGCCAAGGTGACCAACATCAACCACGCGCAGAAGACCGTGACGATCACGCCGCCCGTCGGCGAGCCGTACGAGTTCGCGTACGACCAGATCGTGGTCACCGCGGGTGCCGTCTCGCGCACGTTCCCGATCCCGGGCATCGCCGACAACGCGATCGGTCTCAAGACCATCGAAGAGGCCGTGGCGATCCGCGACAAGGTCATGTCGAACTTCGACAAGGCCGCCTCGCTTCCCGCCGGTCCCGAGCGCGACCGTCTGCTGACCGTGGTCGTCGTGGGTGGTGGCTTCGCCGGCATCGAGGTGTTCGCCGAGCTGCGCTCGCTGGCCTCGTCGCTCGTGAGCAAGTACCCGCAGATCCACTTCGAGGACACGCACTTCCACCTGATCGAGGCGATGGGGCGGATCATGCCCGAGGTGTCGCTCAAGACCAGCGAGTGGGTGCTCAAGGACCTCGCGAAGCGCGGCGCCAACGTGCACCTCGACACGCAGGTCACGGGTGCGATCGACGGCAACGTCGAGCTCTCGACGGGCGAGGTCATCCCGACCGACGTGATCGTCTGGACCGCGGGCGTCATGGCCAACCCGACCGTCGTGCGCGGCGGCGACCTGCCGATCGAGGAGCGCGGTCGCATCCAGACCCGCGCCGACCTGCGCGTTGGCACCCCGGAGGCCTTCGTCGAGGGCGCCTGGGCTGCCGGTGACGTCTCGGCCGTGCCCGACCTGTCGGGTGGTGGCGTCGGCGGATTCTGCGTGCCGAACGCGCAGCACGCGGTGCGTCAGGCCAAGCTCCTCGCGAAGAACCTGGTGGCGGTGCTCCGTGGCGAGGCGCCCAAGGAGTACTTCCACAAGAACCTCGGGGCCGTGGCCGGTCTCGGCCTGTACAACGGCGTCTTCCAGTCCGGCAAGATCGCCCTCAAGGGCTTCATCGCCTGGGTCGCGCACCGCGGGTACCACGGACTCGCGATGCCGACGTGGGAGCGCAAGTGGCGCGTGCTGTGGGGCTGGTGGAACAACCTGTGGCTCGGCCGCGACCTGGTCAACCTCGAGACCGTGCAGAACCCGCGCTACGTGTTCGAGGAGTTCGCGGCGCGTCCGCGTCCGGCGGCACCGGCCGACGCGGCCCCGGCGGCTGCTCCGGCGAAGTCGGCTCCGGCCGCGAAGGGGGCTCCCGCCGCGGAGACCCCGGCCGATGTGAAGCCCGCTCCGAAGAAGGCGGCGGCGAAGAAGCCCGCCGCGAAGGCTTCGGCGACAGCGGAGACCGCGCCCGTCAAGTGACGACGACACCGAACGGCCCCGTACGCGAATGCGTGCGGGGCCGTTCTCGTTCCGGGCCGGACGTATGAGGGTGGAGACGCCGCAAGAGTTGGCCACGTAACATGTCAGATTGTACGCTTTCCGGGAGCGTGGACAAGGCCGTGTGGGCGGCCGTGTGGATCGTGCGCGATGCGAGGAGACCAGGTGGCGACGCGGAGTGGGGGTTCGATGCCGACGCTCAGCGTCTCGATCCGCGCCCTGCCGGGGCTCGAGAACCGGGCGGTCGCCCTGGCGCACGAGCTCCGCAGCGCTCCCGTCCAGATCGTCTCCGACGGGATCGAACCGTCGGCGCGTCGCGGTTCCCCGCGTCCCGTCTGGCAGCCGTGGAGCCGCCGGGCGACTCATCATCTCGTGCTCTCGGGTGACGTGGACGCGCATCCGGCGCTTCTCGCTCAGGTCCGCGACGCGGTGAGGCGTCAGCCCGCCGCGGTGCTGAGCTTCTTCTCGGGGTGGGACACCTACGCGTCGCACGCGGTGCGGATCGCTGCCTTCGCCGGGCGGCCGTGGGTCGCCCCGCCGGGGAAGACGGCGTCCGTCGTCGCCACCGTTTTGCCGGTCGCGGTCGCCGCCGAGCTCGCCGCCGCCGACGACAGCGCTCCCGTCGACGATGGGGAAGCGCTGTTCCGAGTCATCCGATCCCGCGGCCTGTCCCACTTCGCCAGCAACCCCAGCCTCGTGCAGGTCGCCGACCTCCGCCCGGATGGCGCGGGGGCGGCGCGAGCAGAGCGCGCGACAGCGTTCCTTCCGACGGCGGAGGCACCGGCGGCGTGGTGGGCAGGGGATCCGCTTCCCACACCGATGCAGGTCCCGGCGATCCATGTGAGCGACGGCGAGCCGGTGTCATACGAGGCGCCCCTGGACGGAGATGATCGCTGGCGCATCCGGTCGAGGCGGGCGATCCCCGCTCCGCATTCGCGGCGGCTCACCCGCATCATCCGCGACCGCCTGCTGTGCACCGAGGTCGCCCGCAGCGATCTGCGTGCCGCGGCGTCGCTCCTGGGCGCGGCCTCGGTGCTGTGCGATCAGCTCCTGCTCGCGGCGCGCGCGGGGTCGTCGCCTCCGGAGGGCTTCGGGGAGCTGAGCGCTCGGGAGTCCGCCGGGACGCTCCCCCTCGGGGCGCTGGGACGCACGGTCGCGGCGCTCTCGGAGGACGGCGGGCGCACCGAGGTGCATGCGGCGTTCCTCGCCATCCGCGACGACGTGCTCGAGGTGCTCGACGATCTCGGCTGAGCGGGCAGTGGAGAGGATCCATAGCCCTGCCCGCTAGGGTTTCGAAGTGCAAGGGGAGTACTCCCGTCTGCAGCGTCGTCGTCACTACGGACATGACATCGTGTCCCGGCCCGCTGGCCCTTCCGGGCGGAGGAGACCTTGGCACCCGTTCGCGGGCTGCCCGGAGACCCCTGCCGATGCTGGACGTCGACCCTCCCGGTGGCCCGCCCCACGAAGGGATCACCATGGGAAAGCTCTCCCGACTCATCCGCCTCGCCTCCGACGCGCTCGACACGGGCGGCGCGACATCCTCGCGGCGGCCCGGGGACACGGGGCGGGAGTCCACCGATTGGGGCGGAATGATCCGCGGTGCGGTCGACCAGGTGCGCGGCACCCGCGACGCCTCGCCGTCCGCTGCACGACCGGGCGACCCGTACGCGCCGCCGCCCGCGCACGACGCGACCGCCCGTCGCGTCCAGGACCGGACACGACCCGCGGGGGCCTTCGCGCAGCCGCCCGCACCGCACCGCGGCGGATCCGCGCTCTCCCCGCAGGATCGTGCCGCGATCGCCCGGTACGACTACCTGATGCAGACGGCCGATCCTCAGCGCATCGAGCAGCTCCACCGCGAGGCGTTCGCGCGGCTCACCCCGCAGCAGCGCGAGGTCGTGGCGGCGCGCATGCAGCGGGAGCTCCCCGCGGGTGAGCGGCCGCGGTCGTCCGCCCCCGACGATCTGGCCAGGGCGGCCGGGCGGGCGGAGGCGATGCGACCGGGACGGATGCGCGGTCTGCTGTCCCGCGCGCGCGGCGTCGGGGCCGGCGGGGCTGCCGTCGCGGCGGGTGGTGCCGCCGTCGGTCTGCTCGGCGTCGTGGCCGGCGGTGCGGTGGTCAGCGCGGTCGCCGCGCCGCTGCTCGACCAGGCCGCATCGCTCGGCGTGGACTTCGGCGCCCTCGCAGAGGGCCTGGACGTCGAGGCGCTGGTATCCGGCGTCGATGTCGAGGCGCTGACGGGCGGCGCCGGAGATCTCCTGGGATCGGCGGGGGACGCGGTGTCCGGCCTCGGAGAGACCGCGACGGGCTGGGGCGACCGCCTGGGCGACCTGGGCGTCCCCGGGATCGGTGACCTGTTCGGGCGCTGACCCTCGGGTCCGGTGCCCCCGCTGGGACTCGAACCCAGACTGAGGCGATTTTAAGTCGCCTGCCTCTGCCATTGGGCTACGGGGGCCGCGTCGCCAGCCTAGCGCCGGCGAACGGCGGCCCCCGCACCCTCTGCGACGCGGTGTCAGGAGGGGTGAACCCGAGTGCGCTCAGGCCGTAGGGTGGGGGAGTGCTCGACCTCACCGATGAACTGAGCCCCGTCCAGGGCACCGCCGCGGTCGCCCCCGAGTGGGAGGATCCCGGCCGATACTGGCCCCGACTCTCGGCCGCCACGGGCCATCTGCCCGCCCCGGTCGCGGTGATCGACCGGGAGGCCCTCCGCTACAACGCGATGGATCTCCTCGTGCGGTCGGGCGGTCTGCCCATCCGCGTCGCCTCCAAGTCGGTGCGGGTGCGGGAGGTGCTGGATGCCGTACTGCGGCTGCCGGGCTTCCGGGGCATCCTCGCGTTCACGCTGGAGGAGGCGCTGTGGCTCGCCGAGACGCACGACGACATCGTCCTCGGCTACCCGACGGTCGACCGCGCCGCCCTGGAGCGGCTCGTCGCCGATGAGGCCGCGGCCCGACGGATCACCCTCATGGTGGACGATCTGGTGCACCTCGACCTCATCGACAGTATCGCCGGGCCGGGCTCTCGTCCCGAGCTGCGTGTCGCGATCGACGTCGATGCCTCGTGGCGCTCGCCGCTGCTGGGGCACATCGGCGTGCGGCGTTCGGCCCTGTTCTCCGCGGGTGAGGTGGCCGCGTTCGCGAGGAAGGTCGCGGCCCGTCCGGGGTTCCGGCTCGTCGGCCTGCAGATGTACGACGCGCAGATCGCCGGTCAGGGGGACGACGCGGGTCCGGACGCCCCGCTCATCCGTCTCGTGCAGTCGCGCTCGCGGGAGGAGCTGCGCGAGCGCCGGGCGGCGATCGCCGCGGCGGTCAGCGCCGTCGCACCCCTGGAATTCCTCAACGGGGGCGGCACCGGGTCGCTCGAGTTCACGGGCAGCGACGAGTCGCTGACCGAGGCGAGCGCGGGAAGCGGGCTGCTCGGCGGGCATCTGTTCGATGGCTACCGCTCGTTCCGGCCCGCGCCGGCCGCCGCGTTCGCGTTCGACGTCGTGCGGCGCCCGGCGGCCGACATCGCGACCGTGCTCGGCGGTGGCTGGATCGCCTCCGGGCCCGCGGTGGCCTCGCGGCAGCCGCTCCCGGTGTGGCCGGCGGATCTCCGCACGCTGCCTCGGGAGGCCGCGGGCGAGGTGCAGACCCCCCTCCGCGGGCCGAACGCCGCGACGCTCGGCGTGGGCGATCGGGTCTGGTTCCGCCACGCGAAGAGCGGCGAGCCGGCCGAGCGGATCGACCGCTATCACCTGGTGTCGGGCGACGAGGTCATCGACGAGCTGCCGACGTACCGCGGCGAGGGGAAGGCGTTCCTGTGACGCGCATCGGCGGCACCTGGCAGAACTGGGGCCGCTCGGCGTCGGTGCGTCCCGTCCGCGTCGAGCGCCCGCGCAGCCCCGAGGGCGTGCAGCGCGCCGTGCGGGCCGCCGCGAAGCAGGGCCTGACGATCAAGGCGGTCGGCGCCGGCCACAGCTTCACCGGGATCGCCGTCGCCCCCGGCGTGCTGCTCGAACTGGACGACCTGCAGGGGCTCGTGTCCGCAGACGCCGCATCCGGACGTGTGAGCCTCCTCGCCGGTACCCGCCTGCACCGGATCCCCGGGCTGCTCGCGCCGTACGGCCTGGCGATGCAGAACCTCGGCGACATCGACCGGCAGTCGATCTCCGGGGCCATCTCGACCGGCACGCACGGAACCGGTGCGACGTTCGGCGGGCTCGCGACCCAGGTCGTCGGCGTCACGCTGATCACGGCCGCGGGCGAGTTCCTCCGGATCGACGAGCAGCACCAGCCCGAACTTCTGCCCGCGGTGGCCGTGGGTCTCGGGGCTCTGGGCATCATCGTCGAAGTGACGCTGCAGTGCGTCCCGTCGTTCGTCCTGCACGCGATCGACGAGCCCGTGCCGCTCGACGACGTGCTGTCGTCCGTGCACGAGCGTGTCGCCGCGTCCGACCACTTCGAGTTCTACTGGTTCCCGCACACCGACGTCGCCCTCACCAAGCGGCAGACGCGGCTTCCGGAGTCGACGGTCCGCAAGCCGCTGCCCGTCGTGGGCCGGTGGGTGGACGAGAGTCTGCTCTCCAACGGCGTGTACCGCGTGGTGTGTGCGGCCGGTCAGCTGGTGCCGGCGGTCACGCCGCCGTTCAGCCGCCTGGCCGTCCGGCTCACGGGCGATCGCGAGTACACCGATCTGTCGCACCGGGTGCTCACCCAGAGCCGCACGGTGCGGTTCCGCGAGATGGAGTACGCGATCCCCGCGGACGCGGTCGTCCCCGCCTTCCGCGCGGTGCAGCAGCTGATCGCGGACCGCGGCTGGCGGATCGAGTTCCCGATCGAGGTGCGTTTCGCCGCCGCGGACGACCGCTGGCTCTCCACGGCACACGGGCGCGCCAGCGCCTACATCGCCGTGCATCGCTATTGGCGCGCCGATCCCACGGCGTACTTCGAGGCCGTGGAGCGGATCATGAGGGAGCACGGTGGCCGGCCGCACTGGGGGAAGCTGCACACGCAGGACGCGGAGTCGCTGCGCGCGGTGTACCCGCGGTTCGACGACTTCGTGGGGCTGCGGGACCGGCTCGACCCCGAACGGCGCTTCACCAACCGCTACCTGGACCGGGTGCTCGGCGCGTGATGCGGCCGGCGGCTGACGCGCCCAGTCCACGCGCAGCCTGCGCGTCTAGGATGAGAGAAACACGAGGAAGGGTGGGGCTCTGATGGAATGGCTCGTGCCGGTACTGATCGTCGTCGGGGTGATCCTGCTCGTCGGCATCTATCTCTGGGCCACATACAACTCGCTCGTGCAGCTCAACGTGCGCGTGGACGAGGCGTGGAGCGGCATCACGGTTCAGCTCAAGCGCCGAGCGGACCTCATCCCCAACCTGATCGAGACCGTCAAGGGCTACGCCTCGCACGAGAAGGCCGTGTTCGAGAACGTCACGCGGGCGCGTGCCGAGACCCTCACCGCGAGCGGCCCCGGTGAGGCCGGCATCGCCGAGGGACACCTCCAGCAGGCGCTGCGCAGCCTGTTCGCCGTGGCGGAGGCCTATCCGCAGTTGCAGGCGAGCCAGAACTACCTCCAGCTGCAGCAGTCGCTGGTCGACACGGAAGACAAGATCCAGGCGGCTCGACGCTTCTACAACGGCGGCGTGCGCGAGCTGAACACCAAGATCAAGGTCTTCCCCAACAATCTCTTCGCGAAGGGCCTGGGTTTCACCGAGCGCGAGTTCTTCGAGGTCGCCGACAGCGGCGCGATCTCCGAGCCCCCGCGCGTGCAGTTCTGACGCACGCGCTCACCACACCGTCAGCCGCAGCCCCTCCGCGGTGAAATCGACGTCGCCCCGCAGACTCCAGTCGTCGGTGCGGTAGGTGGTGGTGCGGGGCGCTCCGTCCTGTCCCGTCCCGGTCACGGTGGCGACGAGCACGCCGCCTGCCGCGGTGAAGCCGTCCGTCATGAGCGTGACGGTGGGCTGCTGCTCGATCCGATACCGGACCTCGCTCACGTCGCGGAACTCGAGCCCCCACGGGAGCCGGATGCCGCAGCCCGGGGGCGGAGAGGGCGCCGGAGTCGTGCACGCCGTCAGGTGGTCGTCGAGGTGCTGTTGCGCGGCCTCCGTGGCCTCGGGTCGAAGGGAGGCGTCCACCTCGACCGCGGTCGTCTCGCCGGGAAGCACCGTGACCTCGCTGGTCCCCTCGAGCAGAGCGGCCGGGGCCGCCGCGACCGCGTAGGTGCCCGGCAGCAGGACGGTCTCGTCGCCGGCGGGGAGCGTCGCTGCGCCGATCGCGACCGCGGTGCCGGCCGTCGTGCTCGGTGTGACCGCACCGAGCCACGAGCCGTCCACGACCCAGCGACCGTTCACCGCGCTCATCGACAGGGTCGCGTCGTGCTCCTCACCGCCGAGTCGGAAGGACACCTCGACGCGCCGGTTCTCGCCGGTCCCGTGGGTCCCGGTCACGGCGGGCCGGGCGATGCGTTCGGTCGCCCCATCGAGCGCCGCGAGCGCCGTCGCGCTGACCTCCGCGCCCGTCGCCTCGACCGCCTTCGGGTCGCCCGACTCCACCGCGTGCAGGTAGGCGAGGGCCGCCTCATCCGGTGACGGCGACCGCAGCGACGCGAACACGATCCAGCCTCCGACGGCGGCCACCACGACCGCCGCGGCGATCGCCGCCGCCCACCGGAGGCGCCTGCTCACGCCGCGCCCTCCCGCTCGTGCACGTGCCGCCGCACCGGTGCCCCGTCGCTCGTCGCCAGGGCGTCGTGCAGCGCGGAGGTGGCATCTCCCCAGCCCGACACCGACACGTGCTCGAGCCCCTGCCACGCGGCGGCGAGCCGCAGTTCCCGCGCGATCGCCTCCGCGTCGTCGGGCCGTGCCTGCGGCTCCCACCACGCCGACTGCACCTGCAGCGTGGAGCCGGCGCGCTCGGCCTTGAGGTCGACCCGCGCCACGATGCGGTCGCCCACCAGGACCGGGAGGGAGTAGTAGCCGTAACGGCGCTTGGCCGCCGGCACGTAGATCTCGATGCGGTAGTCGAGCTCGAAGGCGCGGAGCGCGCGCTCGCGGAACCACACCACGGGGTCGAACGGCGTGAGGATCGCGGCCGCCTCGACGCGGCGGGGGAGAACGGCATCGCGGTGGCGCCACGCGGGGAGCGGGCGACCGGCGCGTTCCCATCCCCGCACGCGCACCGGCAGCAGCTCGCCCGTGTCCTCCAGCTCGGCGATCGCCCTGCCGATGGTGGCGCGGTCTCGGATGCGGTAGTAGTCCGCGAGGTCGGACGTGGTCGCCACGCCGCTCGAGCGGGCCGCGCGGCGGATGAGCTCGCGGATCGCGTCGTCGCGGGAGACGTCGCGCGCGCGGATGTGCTCCGGGATGACGTGCTCCGCCAGGGCGTACGTGCGCTCGAAGCCGCGCCGCCCGCTGACGGCCACGTCTCCCGTGCGCCACAGGTGCTCGAGGGCGAGCTTGACCTCGTCCCAGTCCCACCATGTGCCGCGCTCGCGGGGAGCGTCGGCGCGCAGGTCGGCGGGGCGGAGCGGGCCACGGTCGCGCAGTTCCGCCTGCACCCACGCGACCGTGCGGGCGTTGGTGCTGAGCCACGAGTCCTCGCCGGCCCAGCGATGGCGGAACGCGTCCATGCGGAACCGCCAGAGCGGCCAGTCCTCGACCGGGATGAACGTGGCCTCGTGAGCGAGGTACTCGACGTAGTGCGTGGTGCGCGACAGGAAGAGCCGGTCGAGCAGGGCCGGATCGTACGCGCCGAGCCGGGAGAACAGCGGCAGGTAGTGCGACCGGGCGAACACGTTGACCGAGTCGATCTGCAGCACTCCGAGCCGCTCCATCACGCGGTGCAGGTGGCGGTTGGAGACGGCAGCGGGTCGCGCGCGTGTGAACCCCTGCGCGGCGAGTGCCATGCGGCGTGCCTGCGCGGAGCTGAGGGAGTCGGTCACGCCGCCAGCGTAACGCCGGTGTCGGACATCTCTCTCGCGGGGTAGATGCGCCGAGCGGCATACCGCATGACCGTAGACTGAGGCGATGAGCGAGGACCAGCGACCCCGGCTGCGCGATCTGTTCCGTCCGCGCCCCGTGTCCACCGACCGGACCGTGACCACCGAGGCCGACGAGGCCGTGCCTCTGCCGCTGCGCATCACCGCGAGCTACGCCTGGCGCCTGTTGCTGATCGCGGCAGCCATCGGCGTCTTCATCTGGCTCGTGATGCTGCTGAAGCTCCTCGTCATCCCGCTCATGGTCGCGATCCTCATCACGGCGCTGCTGTGGCCGGCCTTCTCGTGGATGCTGCGGCGCGGCGTGCCGCGCTGGCTCGCGATCGCGATCTCGCTGATCGGCACGGTCGCGATCGTCACGGGTCTCATGTGGCTCGTGGTGTGGCAGGTCAGGGAGCAGCTGCCCGACGTCCAGCAGCGCACCACCGAGGCGTTCGATCAGTTCCAGGTCTGGCTGCACGACGGGCCGCTGAACCTCTCCGACACCCAGATCGCCGACTATCTCCAGCAGGGTCTCGACCTCATCTCCGAACAGGCGCAACTGCTGTGGACCGGCGCCCTCGCGATCGGCACGACCGTCGGTCACGTGGCCACGGGCGCGTTGCTGGCGCTGTTCATCCTCATCTGCCTGCTCGCGGATGGCGCCGGCATCTGGCGCTGGACGCTCAAGGTCTTCCCGCGTCGCGCTCGTCCCGCGGTCGACGGGGCCGCGCGCAACGGCTGGGCGACCATCGTCAACTACGCCCGCACGCAGCTGTTCGTGGCGACGATCGACGCGATCGGCATCGGACTCGGCGCGTTCCTGCTCCAGGTGCCGCTCGCGCTTCCGGTCGCCGTGCTCGTCTTCCTCGGCTCGTTCATCCCGATCGTGGGTGCGGTCGTCACCGGCGCCGTCGCGGTGTTCCTCGCGCTCGTCTACAACGGCCCGTGGATCGCGCTGTGGATGCTGGTGGTCGTCCTGGCGGTGCAGCAGATCGAGGGACACATCCTGCAGCCGATCATGATGGGCTCGGCCGTCAAGGTGCACCCGCTCGCCGTCGTGCTCGTGGTCGCGGGTGGAGCGATGATCGCGGGTATCCCCGGCGCCCTGTTCGCCGTACCGCTGGCGGCGTTCGTGAACGTCGCCGCGGTCACCATCAGCTCGGGCTCGTGGCGCACCGGCGTCGGTCCGAGCGGAGACCTGATCTGGAGCACAGTCCCGCGACAGCGGACACGGAGGAATCGATGAGCCAAGTCCCCAGCCTGACCGAGTTCGAGCACGCCGCTCAGAGTCTGGCTGAGGTGATTTCGCACACGCCGACCCTGCCCTCCCGGGCCCTCTCCGACGCCCTCGGCGCTCCCGTGCTGCTGAAGATGGAGAACCTGCAGCGCACCGGGTCGTTCAAGATCCGCGGTGCGGCGTACCGGCTCTCCCGGCTCAGCGCGGAGGAGCGCTCGCGCGGCGTCGTCGCGGCATCGGCGGGCAACCACGCGCAGGGGGTCGCGCTGGCCGCCCAGGCGCTCGGCATCCCCGCCACGATCTTCATGCCGCTGGGCGTGCCGGTGCCCAAGCTCCTCGCCACGCGCGGCTACGGTGCCGAGGTCGTGCTGGAGGGCGAGACGGTGGCGACCTCGCTGCGCCTGGCCGCGGAGTTCTCCGAGCGCACCGGGGCCGTGCTCATCCACCCGTTCGACCACCGCGACGTCGTGATCGGTCAGGGCACGCTCGGCCTCGAACTGCTCGCCGACGCGCCCGAGGTCGACACGGTCGTGCTCGGCATCGGCGGCGGCGGCCTCATCGCGGGCGTCGCGGCGGCGGTCAAGGCGCGCGCGGCGGAGCTCGGCCGCACCGTCCGGGTGATCGGGGTGCAGGCCGAGAACGCCGCTGCCGTGCCGCCGTCGCTGGAGGCGGGGGAGCCGGTCGACATCGTCACGCGGCCGACCATCGCCGACGGGATCCTGGTCGCGCGTCCGGGCGACGTGCCCTTCGGGATCATCCGCGATCTCGTGGACGAGGTCGTGACGGTGTCCGACGACGACCTGGCGCGCGCGATCGTCCTGCTGCTGGAGCAGGCGAAGGTGGTCGTGGAGCCGGCGGGGGCCGCGGGGGTCGCGGCGATCCTCGCGGGCAAGGTGTCGCCGAACGGCACGACCATGGCCGTCCTGTCCGGCGGCAACATCGACCCGCTCCTGCTGCAGCGCGTCGTGGCCCACGGCCTCGCCGCCTCGGGGCGCTACCTCACGATCCGGATCCCTCTGCCGGACCGGCCGGGCCAGCTCGCCCGCGTGTCGGAGCTGATCGCCGAGGCGGGAGCGAACGTCATCGAGGCCATGCACACCCGGCACGGCCACGGTCTCCAGATCAGCGACGTCATCCTCGAGCTGAGCGTGGAGACGCGCGGACCGGAGCACTCCGAGCACACGCTCGACACGCTGCGGCGCGCGGGCTTCGCCCCCCTCGTCGTGCTCGACTGAGCCACCCGCGCACACGACAGCGCCCCTCGTCCGTGTGGACGAGGGGCGATGTGTCGTTCGCGGGGGCTCAGCCCGTGTAGGTCTCGACGTTGACGATCTCGACGCTGATGGCGCGACCGTTCGGCGCCTCGTACGACGACTTCTCGCCGACCTTGAGGCCCAGGATGGCCTGTCCGAGCGGGCTCGCCTCGCTGTAGACGTCGAGGTCGCTGCCCGCCGCGATCTCGCGGCTGCCCAGCAGGAAGACCTCTTCGCCGCCGGCCACGACCGCGGTGACGACCGTACCGGGCTCGACGATGCCGCGGCTGGCGGGCGCCTCGCCGACCTTCGCGGTCTTCAGCAGGCTCTCCAGGGTGCGGATGCGCGCCTCCTGCTTACCCTGCTCGTCCTTCGCGGCATGGTAGCCGCCGTTCTCCTTGAGGTCGCCCTCCTCGCGGGCGGCCTCGATGCGCTTGGCGATCTCGTCGCGGCCGACGGTGGAGAGGTGCTCCAGCTCGGCGACGAGCCGGTCGTACGCTTCCTGCGTGAGGAACGGAACCTGAGCGTCCGTGGACATGACGAAGCTCCTTCTATCGGGATCCCGCCGAGCAACCGCGGGGGATATGCCAAGACGCCCCGGCACGGGCCGGGGCGTCGTCTGTCTGCCCCCAGTCTAGGCGACCCAGCAGGTGTTCACCAAACCTGTCGTGGCCTCCGCGACCGTGGGGATGCGCTCCGAGCGGGTCTGCGAGTGACGATCCGTGGCGGGCAGCTCGACCACCTTCCAGCCGACCACTCCGAACTCCTCGTCGAGCGCCTCGAGTACGCAGACGACGTCCTTGCCCTGCACGCCGGTCACCTGGAAGCGCACGTCGACCGCGTGCTCGTCGACGAGCTCGAAGCCCAGGTCGTCGGCGTCGACGGAGCTCATCGACTGCGCGACCGTCATCCAGGCGAAGGCGCCGACGACGACCAGGGCGATCGCTCCGGCGATGATCCAGGGGAGCCGGCGGCGTCGGGTTCGGCCGTAGCGTTCGTCGAGCTCGGTGGCGGTCGTCACAGGGAGGGTCTTCCGGTCGTTAGGCTGGTGATACCAGGTTATGCGACCTGCGTACGAAAGGCCGATTCATGCGTGCTCTGTCCGAGACTCCGATGCCCACGCCCTCCATGACCGTGGCGCCGGAGGCCGTGACCCCGGGATTCGTCGGCTTCGCCGCGATCGTCGTGGTGGTCCTCGCGGTCATCCTGCTCATCTGGGACATGAACCGCCGCATCCGCCGCGTGCGGTATCGCGAAGAGGTGCGCGAGGAACTGGATGCCGAGCAGGCCGCGCAGGCGGCGCAGGCCGGACCCGACGCGGACGACGCGTCGACCGCGGCGCCGGAGGACGCGAGCGACGACGGGCGACCGGACGGCCGCTGACGCCTCACTGCGGCGTCACGGGGCGCCGAGCGAGGGGGAGAGCGGCTCCAGCGCGATGAGCAGGCACGCGGTCCAGTGGCACAGGAACGCCAGCACCGTGCACACGTGGAAGATCTCGTGGAAGCCGAAATGGCCGGGCCACGGATTGGGCTTCTTCAGCGCGTAGACGATCGCCCCGCCCGTGTAGAGCAGGCCGCCGACGATCACCAGCACCATCATCGCCACGTTCGCGTTGAGCAGGTCGACGATGTACATCACCGCCGCCCAGCCCAGCAGCAGGTAGAGCGCGACATACAGCCACCGGGGCGCGTTGATCCAGAAGACGCGGAACAGGATCCCGAGGAGGGCCCCGCTCCACACCAGGATCAGCAGGAGCGCGCCCTTGTCCGGGGGAAGGGCGAGCGTCGCGATCGGCGTGTACGTGCCGGCGATGAGCAGCAGGATGTTCGCGTGATCGATGCGCTTGAGGATCACCTTGACCCGCGGCCGCCAGTTGAAGCGGTGGTACATCGCCGAGTTGCCGAACAGCAGCAGCGACGTGGCCATGAAGACTGCCGCGGCCCACTTGGCCGGCGCGCCGTGCGACAGGACGATCAGCACCACGCCGGCCGCGATCGCCACGGGGAACGTGCCCGCATGGATCCACCCGCGCCAGGTGGGCTTGATCTCGGTCGCCGCATCGGCGGCAGCCGCCTCGAGGAGCGGCAGTTTGGGGACATCGGTGCCGGGCTCGTCGGAAGTGCTCACGCCCTCACTCTAAGCCGCGTCGCATGCCGTCGACGGCACATGCCCGCGGGATCCGCACGCCGCGCGCCGGCGCACGGCAGGGTAGCGTAGGTGGGTGATGTCACGCGAGAGCCCGGGCCGCGGGCCGCTGTACCGGCTGTACACCAGCCGGCTGCGTCGTCACCTCGATCCGGCCTCCGTTCCGCACCACGTCGCCATGATGATCGACGGCAACCGTCGTTGGGCGCGCCAGCTCGGCTTCGCCACCCCGGCGGAGGGACACCGCGCCGGTGCCGCCAAGATGCACGAGTTCCTCGGCTGGTGCGACGAGCTCGGCGTGCGGGTCGTCTCCCTTTACCTGCTCTCCAGCGACAACCTGCGCAAGCGCGACTCGGCGGAGCTCGCGGATCTCATCGAGATCATCGCCGAGCTCGCGGAGGCGCTGTCGCGGGAGGGCAACTGGCGGGTGCAGCACGTGGGCCGTTCCGACATCCTTCCCGCGGAGCTCGCGGCCGTCCTCGCCGCTGCGGAAGAGCGTACGAAGGACCACACCGGGCTCCATGTGAACCTCGCGGTCGGATACGGCGGTCGTAACGAGATCGTCGACGCGGTGCGCAGCATCATCACGAAGCACGAGGCCTCCGGCGGCACGATGGAAGACCTCGCCGCACACCTCACGCCCGAGATGATCGGCGAGCACCTCTACACGGGCGGGCAGCCCGATCCCGATCTCGTGATCCGCACCAGCGGAGAGCAGCGCCTGAGTGACTTCCTGCTGTGGCAGAGCGCGCACAGCGAGTTCTACTTCGTGGAGGCGCTCGGCCCCGATCTGCGCCAGGTCGACTTCCTCCGCGCGATCCGCGACTATGCCGACCGCGACCGCCGCTTCGGTCGCTGAGGCCGTGGCACCGCACCGTGCCACAATGACGACGTGAGCGCACTCGAGGACTACGTCGGCACGTTCGACACCGAACCCGGCTATCTGAACTGGGCGGCCTTCGGACCCCTCTCGCCCTCGGTGCGCGAGGAGGTGTTCGCGGATGCGGATCTCCTCGCGAGCGGGCGACCGTCGTCCCTCGCGCTCGTCGCGGAGCGCATCGGCCAGGCGCAGGAGACGGTCGCGGAGCTGCTGGGAGCGGACGCCGCGGACGTCACCCTGCAGCCGTCCTCCACACACGGGCTTCAGCACGCGCTGTACGGCCTCACCGGCACCGTCGTCGCGTCCACCGCGGAGTTCCCGAGCGTCAGCCTCACGCTGGAGCGCGCATCGGCCGCGTCGGACCGGGCCCTGACGCCGCGGTGGATCACACCCGCCGACGGCCGGGTCTCACCGGAGGCCGTGCCCGCGGCGCTGGACGACGAGGTCACCGCGCTGGCCGTCAGCCACGTCGACTTCCGGACGGGGTACCGGGTCGACCTCGCGGCGCTGCGCGACGTGCTCGGGCCCGACCGGCTGCTGATCGTGGATGCGGTCCAGTCGTTCGGCGTCGTCGACGTGGACTACACCGCAGCCGACGTGGTGATCGGCCACGGCTACAAGTGGCTCAGAGCGGCCAGGGGGAGCGGCTTCGCCTGGTTCTCTCCGCGCGCCAGAGAGCGCATCACCCCGGTCCTCTCCGGCATCACCGGCACAACGGCGACCGGGCTGGTGGTCGACGCGCTCCCCGGTCCCGCCGAGTCCGCGCGCGCCTACACCGTCAGCGTGCCCGACACCCTGGCTGCAGGGCGCCTCGCGATCGGAGCACGCGACGTGCGCGACGCCGGGGTCGCGGCGATCGAGTCGCGGCTCGCGGAGCACGTCGACACCGTGATCGAGATCGCGGACCGACACGGCATCGAGGTCGTGTCGCCGCGCGAACGCGAGCACCGCGCCGGCATCGTGGCCCTCGCGCCCGAGGAGCCCGCGCGACTCGCCGCCGCCCTCGCGAACGCCGGCATCGTCGTGACCGCCCGCGGATCGTCGATCCGGATCGCGCCCCACGCCGGGACCGACGCCGAGACGCTCCGCCTGCTGGACGAGACCCTGCAGGCGTTCGGCCAGACGACGTTCATCAGCTCTTAATATTCGCTGGCGTGTCGAGCCCGTGTTAATCCGGGGAGCGGTCGTACGGTCAAGGCATCGGGCAAGGCGCCCGGTCGGGTCGGCCTCCAGGTTCGCGACTCGTGACCCCCTGGTCGACTCGTTCGCATAGCCGGGAATCCCCGGGTCGGGAGTGGGTCGTGACCACACGTTCAGCGCAGCACACCGCCAGCACCGCGCAGCAGTCCACCCGTCAGTCCTCGAGAAGCACCTCGGCCGCGCAGCCCGATCAGGACCTGCGCACCTACGTGCTCGACACGTCGGTGCTGCTGAGCGATCCGCAGGCATTCTTCCGATTCGCGGAGCACTCGATCGTGCTGCCCGTCGTGGTCATCAGCGAGCTCGAGGGCAAGCGGCACGACCCCGAGATCGGCTACTTCGCCCGCCAGGCGCTCCGTCACCTGGACGACCTCCGGGTCGAGCACGGGCGTCTGGACTTCCCGGTCGAGGTCGGCGAGGGCGGCACGCTCCGCGTCGACCTCGGCAACACCGACCTCTCCGTGCTGCCCGTCGGCATCCGCCTGAGCGACAACGACAGCCGCATCCTCTCCGTCGCCATGCACCTCGCACAGGACGGACAGGACGTCACGATCGTCTCGAAGGACCTCCCGATGCGGGTCAAGGCCGCGTCGCTCGGCTTGCGCGCCGAGGAGTACCTCGCCGAGCAGGCCGTGGACTCCGGGTGGACCGGCATCGCGAGCCTCGACCTGTCCGGCGACGACATCAGCGACCTCTATGAGAGCGAGGTCGGGATCAGCGAAGACGTCAACGGGCTCCCCGTCAACACGGGTCTCATCATCCACTCGGAGCGCGGATCGGCGCTCGGACGCGTCACCGGCGACGGCGAGTTCCGGCTGGTGCGCGGCGACCGCGACATCTTCGGGATGCACGGCCGCTCGGCCGAACAGCGCATCGCCATCGACCTGCTGCTCGACCCCGAGGTGGGCATCGTGTCGCTCGGGGGTCGCGCCGGAACGGGCAAGTCGGCCCTCGCCCTGTGCGCCGGACTGGAAGCGGTGCTCGAGCGGCAGCAGCAGAAGAAGATCATCGTCTTCCGGCCGCTGTTCGCCGTGGGCGGCCAGGAGCTGGGGTACCTCCCCGGCGATCAGGGCGAGAAGATGAACCCCTGGGGTCAGGCGGTGTACGACACCCTCGGATCGGTCGTCTCGGGCAACGTGATCGACGAGGTCGTCGAGCGGGGGATGCTCGAGGTGCTGCCGCTCACCCACATCCGCGGACGCTCGCTGCACGACGCGTTCGTGATCGTCGACGAGGCGCAGTCCCTCGAGCGCAACGTGCTGCTCACGGTGCTCAGCCGCATGGGTCAGAACTCCCGCGTCATCCTCACGCACGACGTCGGTCAGCGCGACAACCTGCGCGTCGGACGCCACGACGGCATCGCCAGCGTGATCGAGACGCTCAAGGGACACGACCTCTTCGGCCATGTGACCCTCACCCGCTCGGAGCGTTCCGCGATCGCGGCCCTCGTCACCGAACTCCTGGAGGGCGGAGAGCTCAGCTGACGAGGCCGGGAAAAAGCGGATGCCGCGGGGACCAGGTCCTCGCGGCATCCGTCGTCTCAGCGACCGGTGATCATCCGGGGTGCGTCATCGACAGCAGGTCGAGCTTCTCGTCCAGCTGCTCCAGCGTCAGGTCGCCGCGCTCGACGTAGCCCAGGTCGATCACCGCGTCGCGCACCGTGATGCCCTTCGCGACAGAGTGCTTCGCGATCTTCGCGGCGGCCTCGTAGCCGATCAGCTTGTTCAGCGGCGTCACGATCGACGGGCTCATGCCCGCGAACGCGGCGGCACGGTCGAGGTTCGCCTGCAGGCCGTCGATCGTCTTGTCGGCCAGCACGCGCGAGGCGTTCGCAAGGAGGCGGATCGACTCGAGCAGGGCGGTGCCCATGACCGGGATCGCCACGTTCAGCTCGAATGCGCCGGACGCACCGGCCCACGCCACGGTCGCGTCGTTGCCGATGACACGGGCGCACACCATCAGCACGGCCTCGGGAACGACCGGGTTGACCTTGCCCGGCATGATCGAGGAGCCCGGCTGCAGATCGGGGATGTGCAGCTCGCCCAGACCCGTGTTGGGGCCGGAGCCCATCCACCGGAGGTCGTTGTTGATCTTGGTGAGCGACACCGCGATCGTGCGCAGCGCGCCGGAGGCTTCGACCAGGCCGTCGCGGTTGGCCTGCGCCTCGAAGTGGTCCTTGGCCTCGGTGATGGGCAGCTCGGTCTCGGCGGCGAGCAGCTCGATGACCTTCTGCGGGAACCCGAGCGGCGTGTTGATGCCGGTGCCGACGGCCGTGCCGCCCAGCGGGACCTCGGCCACGCGGGGGAGGGCGGACTGCACGCGCTCGATGCCCAGGCGGATCTGACGGGCGTAGCCGCCGAACTCCTGTCCGAGGGTGACCGGCGTCGCATCCATGAGGTGCGTGCGGCCGGACTTGACCGCGTCCTTCCACAGCTCGGCCTTGGCCTCCAGCGCGACGGCGAGGTGGTCGAGCGCGGGGATCAGCGTGTCGATCAGGGCCTGCGTGACCGCGATGTGCACGGAGGTGGGGAACACGTCGTTCGACGACTGCGAGGCGTTGACGTGGTCGTTCGGGTGCACCGTCGCGCCGAGGATGCGCGTGGCGAGCGTGGCCAGCACCTCGTTCATGTTCATGTTCGAGGACGTGCCGGAGCCGGTCTGGTACGTGTCGACCGGGAACTCGCCGTCGTGGGAGCCGGACGCCACCTGGTCGGCGGCCTGGGCGATCGCGTCGGCGATAGCACCGTCGAGCGTGCCGAGTTCCTTGTTCGCCAGCGCCGCCGCCTTCTTGATGCGCGCGAGCGCGGCGATCTGCGCCGACTCCAGGCCTTTGCCGGAGATCGGGAAGTTCTCCACGGCGCGCTGCGTCTGCGCACCGTAGAGCGCGTTCACGGGCACACGCACCTCACCCATCGTGTCGTGTTCGATGCGGTAGCCCTGCTCGTTCGCGCCGCTGAGCTGGTTGGCGTCGGTCATTCCGAACCCTCCTTGGTTGCGGGGACGGTCCCCTCGGTGTCGATCCCGACCGTGATGACGGGCACAGCCTCGCCCTCGGCCAGACGGTAGTTGGCGCCGACGATCCCGAGGCGGCCCTCGGCGACGGCGTTGCTGATGATCTCCGACGACTGCAGCAGGTCGTGCACCGTGTTGCGCAGGTGCTCGCGGCCGACCAGCTCGGCGTCGATGTCGGCGACCGTGGCGCCCCCGCTCTCCGCCAGCACCTTGCGGGCGGCGGGCACGATCGGCGCGATCAGCTTCCAGATGTGCGGGGGGAGCGGTGCCGCGTCGATCGCGGTGCCGTCGATCGCGGCTCGCACCGCGCCGCACGAGTCGTGCGCGAGCACCACGATGAGCGGCACCTCCAGCACCGCGACCGCGTACTCCAGGCTCGCGACGATCGACTCGCCCATCACCTGACCGGCGTTGCGCACCACGAACAGGTCGCCGAGGCCCAGGTCGAAGATGATCTCCGCCGCGAGGCGGGAGTCGGCGCATCCGAAGAGCGTGGCGACCGGGTGCTGGGCGGCGGTCAGGTCTTTGCGGCGGGCGACGTTCTGGTTCGGGTGCTGCGGCTCGTCGCGGACGAAGCGGCGGTTGCCTTCCTGCATCTGCGTCCAGGCGGCGGAAGGAGTGAGCGGGTGGGTCATCGGGCCTCCGTGACGGTGCGGATCTGAGGGACGAGCGACTCGGCGAGCTCGGCGGTCGAGTCCGCCGAGCGGGAGCCGTAGAGGAGCACGTAGTCGTCGCCGGCCTGCGTGCCGATGGCGTACGAGATGTTGGCGTCGGCGCCGGCGTTTCCTGGCTTGTACACGTCCCACTCCAGCCCGCCGATGCGGATCGTGTCGGTGGGGGCGATGCCGTTCAGGCGCTGCGGGGCCCAGGAGGCGTCGGCGTCGAAGGCCTGCGCGAGCTTGATGAACCCGCGCTCGTCTTGGGCCGCGGGGGCGAGCGTGACCTCCCAGACGACCGTGGCTCCGCTCTGCAGTTCCGCGGCGTTGACGCGCCAGAACTTCCCGGTCTCCGGCACGATCACGGGTCCGCCCATGGACGACTCGACATCGGCGGCGATGCCCGCGACGTCGATGGGCTTCTGCGCCACCGGCTCGCCGCGCGGGACCACGAGCACGATGACGAGCACGACCGCGAGGGTCACGAGGAGCGCGGCGACCAGGTTGCGGACGGTCTGGCTGGATCGATACGCCTTGCTGGATGCGGCCTTGCGGGCCGCGGTCTCCTCCGCCGTCTCCGGACGGCCGAGGTCGGCGTTGATGGCGGGGCCCTTGCTCATGACGCCCCGTCCGTCTCGGCGTCACCGGCGGCGGCGCGTGCCGCTTCCAGGCGGCGCTTGGCGCCCAGCAGCCATTCCTCGCAGCGGGCGGCGAGCGCTTCTCCGCGCTCCCACAGCGCCAGCGACTGCTCGAGGGTCGGAGCGCCCTGCTCCAGCTCGGCGACGACGCGGACGAGCTCGTCCCGGGCGGCCTCGAACGACAGCGTGTCCACAGGGGTGTCGTTCAGCGCGCTCACTCCTCCATCCTACGTCGTGGCACGGACGCGCCCGGTTCAGGCGCCTTCCGCGATCTCGCCCTCCGAGCGCGCGGCGACCGACCCGCGGTCGACCGTGATCGTCAGGGCGCTGCCGGCCGGGGCGTCCGCCGCATCCCGCAGGATCACGCCCCCGTCGAGGTGTGCGATCGCATAGCCGCGGGCGAGGGTCGCGGCGGGGGAGAGGGCACGCAGCGACGCCCGCAGCTCGCTGGTGCGACGGCTGGCGTCGTCGAGCTGACGCTGCACGGCATCGCGTCCGCGCGACACCAGCAGCCAGGACTCCTGTGCGCGGGTGTCGATGATCGGATCGGGCGAGCGCAGGACCGGTCGCGACCGCAGCTGCTCGAGCTGAGCGATGTCGTGGGTGAGGCGCTGCGTGACCCGCGTGGTCGCGCGCGACCGGAGCTGGGCGATCAGCGCGCGCTGCTCGCCGACGTCGGGCACCACGCGCTTGGCGGCGTCCGTCGGGGTGGAGGCGCGGAGGTCGGCCACGTCGTCGAGCAGCGGGTGGTCGTTCTCGTGCCCGATGGCGCTGACGACCGGGGTGCGCGCGGCCGCGACCGCGCGCACCAGCCGCTCGTCGCTGAAGCCCAGGAGCGTCTGGGGGTCGCCGCCGCCGCGGGCGATGATGATCACGTCCACGTCGGGGTCGGCGTCGAGCCGGGCGAGTGCGGCCAGGGTGTCGGGCACGCAGCGGTCGCCCTGGACGGCCGCGTACTCGGTGCGGAAGCGCACCTGCGGCCACCGCAGCTCGGCGTTGCGGTGCACGTCCTTCTCGGCGTCGGAGCGCTCGCCCGTGATGAGTCCGATCACGTGCGGGAGGAAGGGGAGGCGCAGCTTTCGGCCGGCGTCGAAGAGCCCCTCCTGCCGCAGCTGCACGCGCAGCTTCTCCAGGCGCTCGAGCTGATCGCCGAGGCCGACGTGCTTCATGGTCGAGACCGCGAAGCTGAAGTCGCCCGACTTCACGAAGTAGTCCGCCTTGACCGCCGCGACCACGTGGTCGCCGACGCCGAGATCGGCAGGGATGCGCCCGCGCACGCTCGACCAGATCCGGATCGAGATCTGCGCGTCGGAGCGCGTGTCCTTCAGCCGGGCGAACACGTTCCCGGCGCGCTGGTTCCACGACGTGATCTCGCCCTCGACCCACACCGTGTTCCAGCGGGCGACGAAGTCGCGGATGGTGGCGTTGAGCCGGGCGACGGAGGTGGGCGCCTGTGCGGTGGAGTCACGCGGGGCGACGGCGTCGGCGGGCGGGGTCTCACCCGGTCCGGTCGTCGCTTCGAAGACTGTCATCTGCTCCCGTTCCCGCCCGGGCTCTCCCCGGCCTCGCACAGCTGTACGGCGATAGAATTCCGGTGTGACCTCGACAGCCGTGCATCTTCCCGTCCCCCGCCTTCCTCGCGTGCGTGCGGCGGCAGGGCGGCTTCAGGATAACCCGGTGCCAGGACGCAAGCGCGTGCTGCTCGCCGCGCCGCGCGGATACTGTGCCGGCGTGGACCGCGCGGTGGTGGCGGTGGAGAAGGCCCTCGAGCGCTACGGCGCCCCGGTCTATGTGCGCAAGCAGATCGTGCACAACATCCACGTGGTCACCGAGCTCGAGGCGAAGGGGGCGATCTTCGTCGAGGAGGTCGACGAGGTGCCCGAGGGAGCCCACGTCGTCTTCAGCGCGCACGGGGTCTCTCCCGCCGTGGTGAATGCCGCGTCCGACCGGGGACTGCACGCGATCGACGCGACCTGCCCGCTCGTGACGAAGGTGCACCGCGAGGCGGTGCGGTTCGCGCGCGACGACTTCGAGATCCTCCTGATCGGGCACGACGGGCACGAGGAGGTGGAGGGCACCGCGGGCGAGGCCCCCGACCACGTCACGGTCGTCAACTCTCCTGAGGAGGCCGACACCGTCCAGGTGAAGGACCCGTCGAAGGTGGTGTGGCTGTCGCAGACGACGCTCTCGGTCGACGAGACGATGGAGACCGTCAATCGTCTGCGCACCCGCTTCCCCGAGCTGCACAACCCGCCGTCCGACGACATCTGCTACGCCACTCAGAACCGCCAGGTCGCGATCAAGAAGGTCGCGGCGGGCGCGGATCTGGTGATCGTGGTCGGATCGGCCAACTCCTCCAACAGTGTGCGCCTGGTCGAGGTCGCGCTCGAGTATGGGGCGAAGGCGGCGTACCGGGTGGACTACGCCGAGGAGATCCAGCAGGAGTGGCTCGACGGCGTCGAGACCGTCGGCGTCACCAGCGGCGCCTCGGTGCCGGAGGTGCTGGTGCGCGAGGTGCTCGACGCGATCGGCCACGCGGGGTACCGCGACGTCGAGGAGGTGCGCACCGCGGAGGAGGACCTCATGTTCTCCCTGCCGAAGGAGCTGCGCCAGGACCCGTCCGGCCAGCGCGACGCCCGCGCCCTCGGAGGCCGTGCCTCCGCCGGAGGAGGCGCGTAGCGTTGAGCGCGGCGGAGGCGGAGCCGACCCTCATCGGGTCGGTGCAGCGCGCGCTCCGCCTCGTCGACATCGTCGCGAACTCCCCGCGACCGCTGCCGCCCAAGATGCTAGCCGCGATCACGGGTCTCACCCCCGGCACCACGTACAACCTGGTGCGTACGCTCGTG
Source organism: Microbacterium sp. NPDC059771 (assembly GCF_042732495.1). Classification (NCBI taxonomy): domain Bacteria; kingdom Bacillati; phylum Actinomycetota; class Actinomycetes; order Micrococcales; family Microbacteriaceae; genus Microbacterium; species Microbacterium sp. NPDC059771. The sequence continues at coordinate 1,558,341 of NZ_JBHWHK010000001.1, forward strand.
CACGAGGGCTACCTGAGCGCGGAGCCCGACGGCCTCGTGCTCGGCACCCGGTTTCCGGCGTTCCAGCAGCAGGGCGACTCGCGCGGCGTGTTCCTGGCCCGTGTGCGCGCAGCGCTCCGGGCGGTCACCGAGGACCTCGGCGCGACGGCCTATCTCTCGCGCTTCGCGGACGGCGAGCTGCATCTCGTGGACATCGTCGACGCGGAACGCAACCCCCGGGTCGAGCTGTGGGTCGGGCTGCACTCCAGCGCGCATGCCACGGCCCTCGGCAAGCAGATCCTGGCCGAGCTGCCCGACGAGGAGCGTCGCGACTACCTGTCGCGTCACCGCCTGGAGGAGCTCACCCCGCGGACCATCAGCGACCGGCGGACGCTGCTCACCCAGCTGGAGCAGTCGCCGGGCTGGGCTGTCGACCAGGAGGAGTACGCGATCGGCGCGACGTGCGTGGCGGTGCCGGTGATCGCCCCCGGGGTGACGGCCTCGCTCGCGATCTCGCTGCCGGCGGACCAGGCGGTGGTGGATCGCCGGCTCGTCTCCCGCCTGCAGCGCTCCGCCCGCAACCTGTCGCTGCAGCTCGGGGCCGACGCGCTCGGCAGCGGGCAGGGCGACGAGTTCACTATCTGAATTCCGACCCCTGGTTCTTCCGGCCGCGGGTTCCTACCATGGAAGAAGCAGCGCGATACAGAGCGCTGCCGATCGCCAGAGGCGTCCCCAGCGCCGGCGACCGACCTGGATGAGGAGCGTCCCCAGTGCTCCTCTCCCGCGGCCCCCGAGGAGTCCCCACTTCTCCGGGGCCGCCACCGTCTCCGGAGGTCTTCGGCTGGGAGCCGGTCGGAGACACGCGCGTTAGCATGGCGGCATGACAGATCAGCGCCCGCGCTACGGTGAGATCGCGACGCCGGAGGAGCAGCGCCTGGCCCGCGGTCTGCCGCTCATCGACGAGGCCGTGCCGGCGCCCACGGCTCCGGCGTTCCCCGCCCCGGCACACGCGCCGGCCCCGGCGGTGGACGCCCCGCGCCGCCGGCCCGTCGACCGGATCGTGACCATCGCGCTGCTCGCCTACGGCCTCGTGAACGTCGTGGTGACCGGACTGTCCTACCTCGATATCGGCCGCGTCATGAACGAGACCATGTCGATCCTCGGGATCGAGGGGGAGTTCACCAACTACGCCATGGGTCGTCCCTGGGGGACGATCGCGGCGATCGTGCTGGTCCTGGGCTGGTGCATCACGGCGGCGCTGTCGATCCGGCGCCTCCGCCGTGGTCGCCTGACGTGGTGGCTGCCGGTCGTCGGCGCGATCGTGACGGTGATCGTGGTGTCGCTGTGCCTCGCCGTGCCGATGATGAACGACCCGGCCTTCCTCGCCTACCTGGAGCAGACGGCCGGCACCGTCCGCTGATCTCCCGTGAACGAGAAGGGGCCCGGCACAGTGCCGGGCCCCTTCGTTCGTGATCCTGCGATCAGCTCTTCGACTGACCGTGCGAACCGAGCTGACGCGTCGACTCGACCACGCGAGCGGCCATCGCCGACTCGGCGATCTTGCCCCAGGCGCGGGGGTCGTACTGCTTCTTATTGCCGACCTCGCCGTCGACCTTCAGCACGCCGTCGTAGTTCTTGAACATGTAGTCCGCGATCGCGCGGGTGTAGGCGTACTGGGTGTCGGTGTCGATGTTCATCTTGACGACGCCGTTGGCGACCGCGAGCGCGATCTCCTCGTCGGTCGAGCCGGATCCGCCGTGGAAGACGAGGTCGAGCGGCTTGGGTCCGGTGTTGTACTTCGCGGCGACCTCGGCCTGGATCTCGCCCAGCAGCTCGGGGCGCAGCTTCACGCCGCCGGGCTTGTACACGCCGTGCACGTTGCCGAACGTGAGCGCGGCGATGTAGCGGCCCTGCTCGCCGAGGCCCAGCGCCTGCACGGCCTGGTCGACATCGCCGAACGTTGTGTAGAGCGCCTCGTTCGAGCCCTCGTGCGCGACGCCGTCCTCCTCGCCGCCGACGACGCCGATCTCGACCTCGAGGATCGCGTTGATCGCCTTCATGCGGGGGAGGAGCTCCTTGGCGATCTCGATGTTCTCCGCCAGCGGCACGGCCGAGCCGTCCCACATGTGCGACTGGAAGATCGGGTTGCGGCCGGCCTTGACCTCTTCCTCGGAGGCGGCGATCAGCGGCTCGACGAAGCCGGCGAGGGCGTCCTTCGGGCAGTGGTCGGTGTGCAGCGCGACGGTGACCGGGTAGTTCTTGGCGACCTCGGTGGCGTAGCGCGCGAAGGCGAGGGCGCCGGTCGCGCGGGCCTTCACCGTGTGACCGGCGAAGTAGTCGGCACCGCCCGTGGTGACCTGGATGATGCCGTCGGAGCCGGCCTCGGTGAGTCCCTGCAGGACGGCGTTGATGGTCTGCGAGCTGGACACGTTGAACGCGGGGTATGCGAAGCCGCCGGCCTTCGCGCGGTCGAGCATTTCGGCGTACTGATCCGGGGTGGCGACGGGCATGAGAACTCCTGCGGTAGGTGAAGCCGGGACAGGTGCCACTCTATCGGGGCGCCTGTCCGGCTCGTGCAGGCGAGCGGAGCGTTCGGCGGCGCACGATCTGCCGTGCTGTTAAGAAGTGCGATTCCTTCGCGAGATACCGGCGGAAAGGAGGGCTGTTCGCGCGCCCACGTAGCTAGGCTGGCCGCATGGTGAGTCTGACTGCCGACCTGAGCCCGCTCCGTCCCGACCGCAACCTGGCGATGGAGCTCGTCCGCGCGACGGAGGCGGCAGCGATCCGCGCCGTGCCCTTCATCGGTCGCGGCGCGAAAGAGGCGGCCGACGGTGCCGCGGTCGACGCGATGCGCGCGTTCCTCGGCACGGTCGACTTCCAGGGCCGCGTGGTGATCGGCGAGGGGGAGAAGGACAACGCCCCGATGCTGTTCAACGGCGAGGTCGTGGGCACCGGGCAGGGCCCGCTGTGCGACATCGCGGTCGACCCCATCGACGGAACGTCCCTCACCGCCGCCGGACGACAGAACGCCCTCTCCGTGATCGCGGTGTCCGACCGCGACACGATGCTCGACGCGTCCAGCGTCTTCTACATGGACAAGCTCGTGACGGGACCGGCGGGCGTGGGCGTGGTCGACATCCGGCTCCCGATCGGCGAGAACATCCGCCGGCTCGCGGGCGCGCTCGACAAGCCGGTCGACGAGATCGTGGTGTCGGTGCTGAACCGTCCACGGCACGAGCAGCTGATCCAGGACATCCGCGACGCGGGCGCAGGCACCCGGCTGATGAGCGACGGCGATGTGGCCGGCGGGATCAACGCGGCCCGCCACGATGCGCGCACCGACATGTGCGTGGGCGTGGGCGGGAGCCCCGAGGGCATCGTCACCGCGTGCGCGATCAAGGCCCTCGGCGGTCACATCCAGGGGCGGCTGTGGCCGCGGGACGACGACGAGCGCCAGCGCGGGATCGACGCGGGACTCGACATGGACAGGGTGTACGAGGCGGACGACCTCGTGCGCGGCAACAACACGATCTTCGTGGCGACGGGCGTCACCGACGGACAGCTCGTGGCGGGGGTGCGCCGGGAGCGCGGCTACGTCTACACGGAGAGCGTCGTGCTGCGCGGGGCCTCGGGAACACTGCGCCGCATCGCCTCGGAGCACCTCGTGTCGAAGTGGCTGTGACATTTCCTTCCGCGGCTGATCGACTGCTCTGAGCTCGAAGGCTGCCCGTGTCGGGCGACGCCATCGTTATCGAGCCGGTACCGGCGCGCGCGAACCGTGGCACCGGTCGCGCGAGGCGTCGTGTCACAATTGTCACTGGGTTTGTCGCCGTCGACGGAGCCGCCAGGCACCGCAGGCACAGGAGGGCGAACGCATGACAACGCAGCACACGAGTGGCTCGACCAGCGCCGCACCGACCAAGATCATCACCACCAACACGGGACGCATCCTCCGGGTGAGCGCCGATGCCGAGGCCGCCGTGACCACACCGGCCGCCCCCGCGAAACCGCAGGTTGACCCGGCTCGTCGGGCCGACGTGCTGTTCCGCGTTCGACGTGACGAGGGCCACGAGATCAGCGCCTGGTGGATGATCGGCGCCTTCCTCGCCACAAGCGGCCTCGTCATCCTGCTGCTCAGCGGCGTGCCCGGCGTCGCCTGACGCGTCCTCGTCCTGGCCGTTCCGGCTCATTCGTGGCGGGACGTCTGCGCCTCATCCAGGCGTCGTCGCACCTCGCCGACGTCGGCCCTGAGGCCGTCCAGGAGGTCCGGGGTCTCGCCCGGCGGTGCCGCGGGCTCCGCTGCTCCGGAGGCCGTGCGTGACACGCCGCTGTCCACCGGCACGGCCGTGAATGCGGGTTCGACCGCCGCCGCGGCTTCGGAGGTCGGCGCGGCATCGACGGTCGGCCCGGCCCCACCGGTGCCGATCAGCTCCGCCGCGGTGAAGCGACGACCGTCCGCTGTGACGACGGGCGGAGCGCTGAGCGCGGACGCGTCCACTCCGGGGAACTGCCGCGCCGTCACGAGCACACGCGACTCGAGGGACCCCGCGAACCGGTTGTAGCTGTCGACCGTGCGCTCGAGCGCCCGGCGCAGATCGTCGGCATGACCGGCGAGCGTGCCGAGGCGCTCGTACAGCTGCGTGCCCAGGGTCAGCAGACGACGTGCTTCGGTCGACACCTCCTGCTGCGTCCACGTGTAGGCGACGGTCTTCAGCACGGCCCACAGGTTGACGGGGGAGGCGAGGGCCACACGGCGGCTGAAGGCGTAGTCGAGCAGCGTCGGGTCTTCGTCGATGGCCGTCGCGAGCAGCGACTCGCTCGGCAGGAAGCAGATCACGAACTCGGGACTCGCGTCGAGGCCCGACCAGTACGCCTTCTTCGCCAGGGCGTCGACGTGTGCGCGCACGGCCTTCACGTGCTTCTGGAGGTGTGCGCGACGCTGCGCCTCGTGCGCGTCGCCAACGGGCAGCGCCGAGGCCTCGAGGTAGGCGTCGAGCGGAACCTTCGCGTCGACCGCGATCGACGTGCCGCCGGCGAGCCGCACGACCATGTCGGGGCGCCCCTGCCCGCGGTCCGAGGAGATCGTGGTCTGCAGATCGAAGTCGACGTGGCGCGTGAGCCCGGCGGCCTCCACCACCCGGCGCAGCTGTGCTTCGCCCCACACCCCGCGCGTCGCGGTCGACTTCAGCGCTCCGGCGAGCGACTCCGTGGTCGCGCGCAGGGCCTCGTCGGACTCCTGCGCACGCCGCAGCTGCTCCGCGAGGGTGCCGAACTGCTCGTGCCGCTCGTGCTCGATGGCCGCGACCTTGGACTGCATCTGCTGCAGACTCTCGCGCACCGGGGCGAGCGCCTGCAGCACGGCGTTCTGCTGCTGCACACGCAGCGCCTCGGCGCGCTGCTCCGCGCGGCCGTGCTCGACCGCGTCGCGATACAGGTCGTACTGCCGGTCGCGGTCGTCACGGGCGGCCGCGAGCTCGGCCTGGGTACGGGCGAGGTCGGCGGCGCCCCGACTCGCGCGCAGGAACCAGCCCAGGGCGACGCCCGAGGCCACGGCCACGAGGAGCAGAACGATCGTCAGCGCATCCATGGGCCCATCGTGCCCCCGGGGTCGGACATTCGTCGGGAGGCACCGCTGAGCGGTCTCAGGCGACCGCGCGCTCCAGGACGGGGAGGGCGGGCTCGGTCACACGCAGGCTCAGGGCGTCGGCGAGGGCGAAGACGTCGGCGGCCGCGGCGCGCCGAGCGGCGTCGACCACGATGTGCGCGCACGCCCGCGCGTCGGCGAGGGCATCGTGATGGGAGAACTCGTCGTACCCGGCGGCGGCCGCGGCGAGCGGGAGCCGGTACGAGTCGAGCTGGTAGGTCTTGCGGGCCACCTGGAGGCTGCACAGCGAGCGGTAGGGCGGGCAGATCTGACCCGTGGCCTCCGCCGCACGGCGCAGCACGTTGAGGTCGAATCCGGCGTTGTGCGCCACGAGCACGTCGGCACCGGCGAAGGCGCACAGACGGTCGAACTGATCCGCCCAGGAGGAGGCCGTCGCGACGTGCTCCGGCCGGATGCCGTGGATGCGGACGTTCCACTCCATGAACTCGTCGTGACCGGGCGGCGGCTGGATGAGCCAGCCCGCGGTGGCGACGACCTCGCCGCCGCGCACGCGGACGAGTCCGACGGCGCAGGCGGAGGCCGGGCTGGAGTTCGCGGTCTCGAAGTCGATCGCAGTGAAGTCCAGTGGCACGTCTTCACTCTCTCCCGGGCCTCCGACGTCGGGTCGCAGACTCGCCGTAGGCTGGCCACATGAGCGACGAGCAGGCGACCTCCTTCGGCGGCCAGGCGGGCAGCTACGAGGTCGGTCGCCCCGAATACCCGTTCGAGGCGGTCGCGTGGATGCTCGACCGCGCGGCGGCAGGAGCCCGCCGTATCGCCGACGTCGGCGCGGGCACCGGCAAGCTCACCCGTGCCCTCGTCGCGGGGGAGGGCACGGAGGTCGTCGCGGTGGATCCGGATCCCGCGATGCTCGCCGCCCTGCGCGACGCGGTGCCCGGGGTGCCCACCTTCGTCGGCACGGCCGAGCGCCTCCCGCTGCCGGACGCGAGTCTCGACGCGGTCGTGCTGGGACAGGCGTGGCACTGGGTCGATCCGGTCGCGGCCTCCGCGGAGATCGGCCGCGTCGTCCGCCCCGGAGGGGTGCTCGGGCTGGTCTGGAACCTCCGCGACGAGCGCGTGGACTGGGTGCGTCGCCTGACCGACATCATGCACGGCAGCAACGCCGAGATCATGCTCGCCGCGGGCGACCCCGTGGTGGCCGCGCCGTTCGGCGGTGTGGAGCAGGAGCGCTGGGAGTGGGTGCGTCCGGTGACGCGCGAGGTGATGCACCGCATGGCGTCGTCGCGCAGTTACGTCATCACGGCCGACCACGCGGAGAAGGCGCGCATCCGCCGCGACATGGACGCCCTGTTCGACGAGCTGGGATTGCACGACGACGCCACGATCGAGCTGCCGTACGTGACGAAGGCGTTCCGCGCCGTGCGCGACTGACCCCGCGCGGCAGCATCACGGCCCGCAGGTAGACTCGTACCCCGTGGCTCTCACTATCGGTATCGTCGGCCTGCCCAACGTCGGCAAGTCCACCCTCTTCAACGCCCTCACCAAGAACGACGTGCTCGCGGCGAACTACCCGTTCGCGACGATCGAGCCCAACGTCGGCGTGGTGAACCTGCCCGACCCGCGGCTCGAGAAGCTCGCCGAGATCTTCGGCAGCGAGCGCATCCTCCCCGCGGCCGTGTCGTTCGTCGACATCGCGGGCATCGTGCGCGGGGCCAGCGAGGGAGAGGGGCTGGGCAACCAGTTCCTGGCGAACATCCGCGAGGCGGACGCGATCGCCCAGGTCGTGCGCGGCTTCTCCGACGACGACGTGGTTCACGTCGACGGTGCGGTGAACCCGGCGTCCGACATGGAGACCATCAACGCCGAGCTCATGCTCGCCGACCTGCAGACCGTCGAGAAGGCGATCACCCGGTACGAGAAGGAGGTGCGCGGGAAGAAGATCGACCCGTCCGTCCTCGAAGCGGCGCAGGCGGCGAAGGACGCGCTGGAGCGCGGCGTGCTGCTGTCCACGAGCGGCCTCGACCTCGCGCCGATCCGCGAGCTCGGCCTGCTGACCGTCAAGCCGGTCATCTTCGTGTTCAACGTCGACGAAGCGGTGCTCACCGACGACGTGCGCAAGGCGGAGCTCGCGGCCCTGGTCGCGCCCGCGCAGGCGATCTTCCTCGACGCCAAGATCGAGTCGGAACTGAAGGACCTGGACCCGGAGGACGCGGCCGAGCTGCTCGCCTCGACGGGCCAGGAGGAGTCCGGCCTCGACCAGCTCGCACGCATCGGCTTCGACACCCTCGGGCTGCAGACGTACCTCACCGCCGGACCGAAGGAAGCGCGGGCGTGGACGATCGGCAAGGGATGGAAGGCCCCGCAGGCCGCCGGCGTGATCCACACCGACTTCGAGAAGGGCTTCATCAAGGCCGAGATCGTGTCGTTCGACGACCTCGTCGCCACCGGCTCCGTGCAGGAGGCCCGCGCGAAGGGCAAGGCCCGGCTGGAGGGCAAGGACTACGTCATGCAGGACGGCGACGTCGTGGAGTTCCGTATCGGAAACACATCTGGCGGGTCGAAGTAAGCCGCTAGACGACGTCATTCAAGGGCAGGCGACGATGCGGTCGTCGGTTCAAGAGTGCGCCAACGGGGTGTTTACATCCTCCGAATCCATGGCGGTACGAATGACCCCCGCGCCCAGTCCGACGAGCGATCCAAGTGCTCCGCCGACAACCGCAAACGCGGCGCTCCATGCAACGCCCGACGTTCGAGGATCAACGAACTGGGGATTCTCCGAATAGGTCACCATCGCTCCTGGCAACCAGGCAAGCACGACCAGGACGCCCACTAGCGCACCGCACGCGAACCCAACCGCGACAAAGACCAGCATCCGGCGTCCGACGGAGAATATCTTGCGGGTTGAGGGAGCCATCAGTCAAAGATATGGCGTATGAGCGCAGTCTGGAAGCGGAACGACCTGCGCAGGACGGCGACGTCGTGGAATTCCGCTTCAACAACTGATGCGAGAAGTGGTCGTCGGTGTTCCTGGGAACGCTTAGAGTTCGATCATGGGAAAGCTGGAGTACAACAGCTCGCGGCCGCCGATCGAGGTCGACGACGACGTCCTGGTGCATCTGAAGATCGTGATCTCGACGAAGCTCCGCCGTCAGGAGAGCTTCATGATGACGTGGCCCTCGGGGAAGAAGCATCCCGGGCGCCTCTCGGCGTGGATGCACCCGAGCATCCCGCTGGTCCTGGAGTTCGACGAGGAGCCGCCGCCGAAGATCGACCCGGCGCGGCTCGAGCGCATGATGGAGCGCCTGAACGCCCGGGGCGAGCTCGTGCTCGACGAGCTCAGCGACGAAAGCTCGGCCTGACACGAGGTCGCGCGCGCGGGCTCACCCCTCCTCGCGCGCTTCGCCGGGCTCTCGCCAGCGCGGCTGCGACGGCTCGGGGGTGAGCGGGGACTCCGGTGGCGGCGTGGGCAGGGTCACGGGCTCGCCCGCGATGAGCTGCACCGCTCGGCCCGCGTGCCGCACCGTGACGGGGTCGCCCGCGCTCAGGCGGTAGGTCGTGTCGTCGGGCGTGATGTCGACATGCAGGATGCACCCGTGCAGGCGCACCCCGAACCCGAGCCGCGTGATGTTGCGGGGGAGCCGGGGGTGGAACGAGAGGCCGGCGTCGCTGTCGCGCATGCCCCCGTAGCCCGCGGTGATACCGGTCCAGATGCCCGCGAGCGCCGCGATGTGCAACCCCTCGGCGGTGTTGCCGTGGAGGTCGTCGAGGTCGAGCGCGGCGAGCTCCGCGAGGTACGCCGCGGCGAGGTCGAGGTGCCAGAGCTCCGCCGCGATCACCGCCTGCGCCATGGCCGAGAGTGAGGAGTCGCGCACCGTGAGGGCCTCGTAGTACGCGAACGCCCTGGCCTTCTCCTCCCGCGTGAACTCCTCGTGCTCCGTGTACAGCGCGAGCACCAGGTCGGCCTGCTTCGCGACCTGCTTGCGGTACAGGTCGAAGTACGGGAAGTGACTGTGCAGCGGGTACTGCTCGGGTCGCGTGGCGTCGAAGTCCCACACGGCATGCCGCGTCGACCCCGCGAACTGCTCGTGCACGCGGCGCCGCTCGTCGAACGGCACCGTCATCGCGTCAGCGGCGTCGTTCCAGCGCGAGACCTCGGCGTCGTCGACCCCGAGCCGCTCCGCGACCTCGATGTGGCGTCGGGCCGCGGCCACCGCACCGCGCAGGTTCCGTCGCGCCGCCAGGTTCGTGTAGGTGTTGTCGTCGACGATCGCGGAGTACTCGTCAGGGCCGGTGACCCCGTCGAGATGGAAGCCGCCGTCGTCGTCCCAGCGGCCGAGCGACAGCCACAGCCGCGCGGTCTCGATCAGGATCTCCGCGCCGGCGTCGCGCTCGAAGTCGCGGTCTCCCGTCGCCCTGACGTACTGCATCACGGCGCCGGCCACCGCCGCGTTGATGTGGAACGCCGCCGTGCTGGCCGGCCAGTAGCCGGAGCTCTCGCGTCCGTCGATCGTGCGCCAGGCGAAGGTCGCCCCGTCCAGGTGCAGAGTGCGCGCGCGTTCGCGGGCGTGATCGAGCGTCGCGTACCGCCAGCGCAGCGCCTGCAGGGCCGCGTCGGGCGCGGTCGAGGTGAGCACGGGGAGCACGAACGCCTCGAAGTCCCAGAACGTGTGCCCCTCGTACCCGGAGCCCGTGAGCCCCTTGCCCGGCACGGAGCGCACCTCGGCACGCGCCGCCGCCTGGAACACCTGGAAGAGCGCGTACCGCACGCCCTGCTGCAGGCGGGGGTCGCCATCGACCCGCACGTCGCCGCACTCCCAGTACGCGTCGAGCGCCTCGCGCTGTCCCGTCGCCACCGCCTCCCATCCGAGGCGCACGGCCTCCTCGACGGCCTCGTCCGCGCGGTCGCGGAGCGTCTGCGGCGAGAGCGAGTCCGACCACTCGTGGCCCACGAACTTCACGACCTCGAGCTCCTCGCCCGCCGCCAGCGCCACGTGGACGCGGGTGCGCGCCAGGTCGCGGTCGGCCTCCACGGTGACCGTGGGCGCGGTGGTGGCGGTCGAGGAAACCGTGTGATCGGTGCTCACCGCCACGTGGATGCCGCTGCGCCTGGTGCGGTGCAGCAGCGTGGCGCGCGACCCCAGCACCGCGGAGTCCACGGCCTGGAGCGGGCGGGAGAGCAGCTCCTGCACACGGGGATCGGCGTGCGGCGACGGCAGCGGCTCGTTCGCCAGCACCTCCGGCAGGACTGTGACGGCCACGGGCTCCAGGGCCGTCACGCGATACCGGACAGCGGCGAGCGAGCGGTGTCGCAGCGAGACGAGCCGGGTGGACGCGACCTGCACGCGCCGACCCTCCGCCGACTCCCACTCCAGCTCGCGGTGCAGCGTCCCGTCCCGCAGATCGAGGCGCCGCTCATGCCGGTGCACCGTGCCGTGCTCCACATCGAACGGCTCATCGTCCACGAGCAGACGGATGAGCTGCCCGTTGGGCACGTTGATCACGCTCTGCCCGGTCTCCGGATAACCATAGCCGTCCTCGGCGTACGGCATCGGATGGTCCTCGAAGACCCCGTTGAGGTAGCTGCCGGCGACCCCGCGCGGGTCGCCCTCGTCGAGGTTGCCGCGCCAGCCGACGTGCCCGTTGGAGAGTCCGAACACCGACTCCTCCTGCGCCAGATGCTCGACATCCACTCCCGTGACGCTCACCGACCACGGTTCGACGCGGAACGCCGCCGTCATGCCCGTGCGGTCCGGACGTCTCGCGGACGGCGGGGCCGTTCGGGGAGGTGCGGGGCGGGGCCGACGTGGAGCATGGCGTTTCCTTCTGCCGAGGACCGGGAGCTGCGACGCTAGCGCGGGGTCCTCACGGGGACGAGGGAGTTGCGCCGAGCCCGGCGCGTCGGGTAGACGACGGCCCCCCGCGCTCGCGCCTCGGGCGACGGCGAGCGGATAGCCGGTGCTCGCCCCCGCCGTCAACCCCTGGTCCCCGCCCCGTGGTGCAGACCAGGGTGGTCGCATGGCGGAGGATTCTCAGGAGAACACGGACCCGATCGCTGGCTTCCTGCGCGCGAACCTCGATGAGATCGTCGACCGGCTCTCCGCCTGGGTCGCGATTCCCTCGGTGTCGGCGGACCCTGACAGGCGGCAGGACATGGAGCGCTCCGCCCGATGGATCGCGGGGGAGCTGCGCGACGCGGGACTGCGCACGACCCTCCTTCCGGTCGGCGAGTCCGTGACGGTGTACGGCGAGAGCGCGCCCGTCCCTGGGGCTCCCACCGTGCTGGTCTACAGCCACCACGACGTACGCCACGCCAAACCGGAGGAGTGGAGCGAGACCGCGCCGTTCACCCCCGTGCGCCGCGACGGACGACTGTACGGCCGCGGGGCGTCGGACGCGAAGGGACAGGTGCTCGCGCACGTCTGGGCGCTGCGCGCCGCTGCCGCTGTCGACGGCGCGCTCCCGCGCGTGAACCTCAAGCTGCTGATCGACGGGGAGGAGGAGATCGGATCGCCGAACCTCCGCCGTCTGCTCGACGAGGAGCCGGAGCGCTTCGCCTGCGATCTCGTCGTCTTCTCCGACACGATCCAGTGGCGGGTGGATGCCCCCGCCCCGGTGACCTCGATGCGCGGCACCCTGACGGCGACGCTCACGATCAGGGGACCGGAGCGCGACGTGCACAGCGGTGTCGCGTCCGGGGTCACGCTCAACCCGGCGCTCGTGCTGTCCCGCGTGCTCGGCGGACTGCATCACCCGGACGGGCGCATCGCGATCCCCGGCTTCCATGACCGCGTCGCCGAGACCTCCGCCGAGCGCAGGGCGGAGTTCGCCGCCCTGCCGTTCGACGAGCAGGACTGGATCACGCGCACCGAGACCCGGGCGATCGTCGGCGAGGACGGGTTCACGCCGCTGGAGCGTCTGTGGACGCGTCCGGCGATCGAGGTCATCTCGCTGCTCGCCGGCGATCCGGACGGCATCGAGCGATCGGTCATCCCGCGCGAGGCCACGGCATCGCTCAGCGTGCGGACCGTGCCCGACCAGCGCATCCCGGACATCGCGGACCTGCTCCGCTCCCACGTGGCCGCCGTGATGCCCGACGGGGCGACCTACACGCTCGAGGTCGACGAGGACATCGCCCAGGAGCCGTACGTCTCGCCCCCTGGCGAGGTGACTGACGCGCTCGAACGGGCCCTCGGCCGCGGATTCGGCATCCCGGTGCAGGGTCGCATGGGCAACGCCGGGGGAGGCCCGGCCGACTGGCTGTCGCGACACCTCGACGCTCCCGTGCACTTCCTCGGCACGGGTCTTCCCGAGGACCACTGGCACGCGAGCGACGAGAGCCTCGACCTGCGGATGTTCGTGGCCGGTGCCGCGACGCTCGCTCACCTGTGGCGTGAACTGGGGCGCCCACGATGACTCCGCCGGGGGTCGCGAGGAGGAGGCGCGGCCCCCGGCGGGCTACGCTGGACGCAGGCGGTCTCGGCCGCGGCGCGGGTCGCAGGAGCCCGGCGTGGACGACCGCCTGCGTTCCTGACACCGACGGCACGAGGAGACCGACGCCGATGACCGACACCCAGATCTTCGAGCCAGACGGCCGCGCCATCCCCTTCGTGGACGAGGGCGACGGACCCGTCAAGCTGGTGCTCATCCAGGAGCGCGACCTGGCCGCCGACGTGCTCGGCGTCGTGGGGCACTACCTCGCCGAGGAGGCCGGATTCCACGTGCTGCGCATCGGCCACCGCGCGGACGGCGTCGACGCCTCGCTCGACGACCGCGTGGCGGACGCGCTCGCCGTGATCGACCACGTGGGCCTCGAAGACACCTGGATCGGCGGACACGGCTTCGGAGGCACGGTCGCCCGCTCCTTCGCCGTCGCGCACCCCGACCGGGTGAACGGGCTGGCGCTGCTGGGGGTGGAGGACGTGGAGGTTCCGCTGGCTCCGGTGATCCCGGTGCTGCTGATCCAGGGGACCGACGACACGGACACCCCGGAGGCGAACGCCGAGCGCCTGCAGGCCGCCGCTCCCGAGCGTGCGAGCATCAAGCGGATCGACGGCGGAGGCCACCTCTTCCCCATGACGCACCCGATCGAGACCGCCGTGGTGCTGGAGGAGTACCTCGACTGGGACTGAACGCACGGATGCCGCGACCGAGTCGGCCGCGGCATCCGGAGTCCGTGGGTCAGGCGACCTGCGGGAGCACCGCGAAGGAGACGGAGCCCTCGTCGTCGACTCCCGCGTCGAGGATCTTGTCGTCGAGAGCGGCCGCGGCCGCATCGTCGAGGAACAGGCGCGTTCCCTGGATCTCCACCACCTGATCCGCCGGTTCCGGGTCGGCCGTCACGGCGACGGCGAGGTGCGCCGCCCCTGCGTCATCCTGAGCCGGGGCGGAGTGGATCCGCAGACCCGCGTCCGGCGCGTCGTTCTGTCGACTCACGAGGGTCGAGACGATGGCGGTGGCGTTGTCGGTGAGGGTGAGCACGAAGCTCTCCTTTCCGGTCGGGTCGTGCCGCGGTCGCGACACGTGCTTCCACGATCCCCGTCACCGCCGCGAGCCTCCACCCCCTTGCGTCATCCGAGCCTCGCGTTTACTCTCGCAGCCGCTTGCGCAGGAACACCTGCGCGGTGCCGTCCCCGTCGGGCACGCGCTCGTGCTCGACGTAGCCGCACGACTCGTACAGCCGGATGTTCGCCTCGCTGAGGCTCCCCGTGAACAGCTCGGCGACCGGTGCCCGCGACGCCTGCTCCGCGGCTTCCAGCAACCGGCGGCCGATGCCCTCGCCCTGCATGTCGGGCGCGATGGCGATGCGCCCGATGAGCAGCAGGTCGTCCTTCTCGACGTACCGGATCGCGCCGACCAGCCGTCCGTCGATGCGAGCCGTGAAACCGGACTCGGACCGCAGCTCGGCCTCCAGCTCCGCGAGCGTCTGGGTCAGCGGCGGCATGTCCACGCTGCCGTAGATCGCCGCTTCCGACACGAAGGCCGCGCGCTGGACGGTCAGCACCTCGCCCGCGTCGGCGTCGCTGATAGGCGAGATCACGATCTCGGGGCCCTCGTTCTGTTCGGTGCTGGTCACGGTTCCGCCTCTCTCTGCGTCCGGGGGACTCCGCCACGTTCGACCGTGAGCCCGGCGAGTGTCAACCCCCTCGATCCGGCCAGGCGCGGGCGGCTACGGTCGCGGCAGGAGGTCACACCATGGCAGACACCAAGACGAAGAAGACCGGCGGCGCGAAGAGCGGCGCGAGCACGCGGGCCAAGACCACCCGGCAGCAGAACGCGGAGAAGGGGTTCACCGCTTCGCCCACGCTCGCCGCGAACCTGCAGGCGGTGCTCGTCGACCTGATCGAGCTCTCGCTGCAGGGCAAGCAGGCGCACTGGAACGTCGTGGGCAGGAACTTCCGCGACACGCACCGCCAGCTCGACGAGATCATCGAGGACGCGCGCACGTTCAGCGACACCATCGCGGAGCGGATGCGCGCGCTGCACGCGGTGCCGGACGGTCGCAGCGCCACCATCGCGAAGACCACCACGCTGCCCGAGTTCCCCACCGGCGAGGTCTCGACCACCGAGACGATCGACCTCGTGACCGAGCGGCTCGAGGCGACGGTGGCCACGCTGCGCGGGGTGCACGATGACGTGGACGAGGAGGACCCCACCTCGGCCGATCTGCTGCACGCCGTGATCGAGCGCCTGGAGCAGTTCGCCTGGATGGTGAGCGCCGAGAACCGCAGCCCCGCCGGCCGCTGAGGACCGGAGTGGAGAGCCATCGCCGTCGCCGTCGCGCACCCGCGCGCGGCGGCGGCGATCAGGTGTCGGCGCGAGCCCTCGCACGCGCGCGACGCAGGAATCCCGGCAGCGCCATCCACAGTCCCGTGACCAGCACGAGCGCCGCGATCAGCGCGACGAGTCCGGCGGTGCGGTTCACGGTGAAGTCGACGATGAGCGTCGTGACACCGATCGTGAGCGCACCGATCACCACCAGGTCCACCTTCACGATGCGCGCCGCGATACGGACGAGCTCCGGCTTCTGCCGGGTGCCGAACAGCGCCCGGTGCATGCCGACCGGAGCGAGGGCGAGGATGGTCGCGATCGCGGCCAGGGCCACCAGCACCACGTACAGATCGCGCTGCAGCTCGTCCATGTCGGTGAAGCGCGGCTGGAACGCCACGGCGAGCAGGAACCCGGTGAGGATCTGCGTGCCGGTCTGCATCACCCGCAGCTCCTGCAGCAGCTCATCCCAGTTGCGGTCGGCGCGCTCGTTCGGGGTCTCGTCACGGCCGTCGTCGCGGTCATCCCGATCGTCCGGGCCACGGCGTGCATCTGCTGTCATAGCCTCAGTCTCGTGGCGCGGCTCCGGTCGTGTCCAGAAGGTTGCGCCCCGGCTCGCCGCCCCCTCTCGAAAGGACTCGAAATGACGCTTCCCCCGATCGACGAGTGGTGGCCGGAGCTGTCCGACGACGCGCGCCGTGCGGTCATCGGCAGCGGCTCCCGGCACCTGGACGAGGATGTGCGCGAGGAGATCCGGGAGATCACGGGCGCCGTGGTCGGCATGATCGAGACGCTGTCCGAGGACGACCTCGCGTACGCGCGGAGGCACGCGCCGGACGACGAGTGAGCGCGCGGGAGACCCGGGGCGGTCAGGCGCTCTCGGTCTCCTCGCGCAGCCGCGGCTCGGTCCGCCGCTCGGGACGGACGCCGTGCTTGTCGGCGTAGAACGCGCGGATGCGGTCCATGTCGGCGGAGACGTCGCCGGTCAGCTCCATCGTGGGGCCGAGCCCGGTCGTCATGGTCGCGCGGTCCACGAAACCCAGGGTCACGGGCATGCCGGTCTCCCGTGCGATGCGGTAGAAGCCCGACTTCCAGTACGCGTTCCCGCCGCGGGTGCCGTCGGGCGTCACCACCAGGCCGAACACGGTCCCGGCGTGCACCTGCGCGACCACCTCGCCCACGACCCTCGCTGGGTCGGCGCGATCCACGGGGATGCCGCCGAGGCGTCGCATGATCGGGCCGCGCCAGCCGTGGAACAGGCTCTTCTTGCCCAGCCAGTGCACGTCGATGCCGAGCCGCCAGGCGATGGCGAGCATCAGGACGAAGTCCCAGTTGGAGGTGTGCGGGGCGCCGATCAGCACGGTGGGGCGGTCCGGCGCGCGGCCGCCGGCGAGCGTCCAGCGGCTGAACGCCCAGAACACGCGGGCGAGGAGTCGTCTGAGCATCCGTCCACGCTAGGGGAGCGGCCTATCGATCGGCTGGCGGTGCAGAGCCATCGGTCCGCCTCGCCGCGGTGCCACCGGTCAGGGCTTCGGTGACCGCGACGCTCAACCCCGGCATCGGATCCACCGGCACAGCGAGGGCCTGCAGCGCCCGGCTGAAGTAGTTGCGCGCCGCCGCGGCGAGGGTGATGTCGACGATCTGCCGGTCGGAGAACCCCGCGTCGCGCAGGCGCTGCGAGTCGGCGTCGGTCATGGCCTCCGGCTCGCGGGAGAGCCGCTCGGCGTACCGGATCACCGCCTGCTCCGCCGGGTCGAAGGCGCTGTCGTCGCCCTCGCCGAACGCGGCGAGCCCGGTCTCGTCGACCTGGCCGATGCGCACCGCGCGGCGTCCGTGCGCCAGGAGGCAGTGCGGCGACCCGATCGCGCGGGCGGCGCCGAGCGTGGCCGCCTCGTACACGCGGACGCCGATCGACGGCACCACCGCGTGGACGAGGGCCTCGAAGGCCGCGTAGGCCTCCGGGTTCACGGCCATCGCCTGGGTGTGGGCGAAGACGAAGCCGTCCTCGGCGATGTCGCTGTCGTACATGGCGGCGACGGGACCTTCGGCGGTGGCCGCCATCGGGGTGCGGATGATCATGTCGACTCCCTCGTCCGGGCCCGCCGGAGGGGCGTTGACCCGCATCACCCGGAAGGATACGCCCGACTGCGCACCGCGGGTAGGGCCGCGGAGCCGTCCCTCTCCGGCGGGCGTACCATCGAAGGATGACCGAGAAGACGCCGCGCAACGCCGAGCAGGAGACCGCGCCCGTGCTGCAGCCGCTCCCCGCCGCGCTCGAGGTGCTCGACGGGGATGCCGTCGGCTTCTGCAGCAACGGCGTCTGCCACCTCCCCGCGCCGTCGACGCGGTAGGCGACAGACGCCGTCACACCCGGGCGGTGTCAGTGGCCCCCGTGGCCGCCCTCACCGGCATCGTCGGCGGGCTTGCGCACGAACGGGCTGAGCGCCACCGCCGCGAGCGAGATGATCGCCGCGATGAGGAACGCCATGCGTGCACCGGGTGCCCCCGCGACCGCCCGCGACAGACCCTCGTCTTCTCCCGCGTGCAGGATCGCCGAGTACGTGACCGTGAGCAGCGCGACTCCGGCCGCACCGCCCACCTGCTGCAGCGTGTTGAGGACGGCCGAGCCGTGCGAGTACAGCGACCGGTGCAGCGAGCCCAGCGACGAGGAGAACAGCGGGGTGAACGACATCGCGAGTCCGACCGACATGGCCGCCTGCACGATGATGAGCAGCCACCACACGGTGTGCTCGCCCACGGTGGAGTAGAAGAACAGCGCCGCCGAGACCAGGATCGTGCCGGGGATGAGCAGCGGGCGCGTGCCCTTCGCGTCGTACACGCGGCCCATCACCGGACCGAGCAGGCCCATCAGGACGGAACCCGGGAGCAGGATCAGCCCCGACTCCAGAGCCGTGAGACCCGCCACGTTCTGCAGATACTGCGGGAGCAGCGTGAGCGTGCCGAACATCGACAGCGCCAGGATGGTCATGATGATCACCGCGAGCGAGAAGTTGCCGACGCGGAACACCCGGAGGTCGAGCAGGGCGTCGTCCACGCGCTGCAGCACCAGCTGACGCCACACGAACAGCGCGAGCGACACGGCGCCGACCGACAGCGCGATCACGCCCGCCGTGCCGCCCGAGCCGCCCTCGCCGCCGAACTGGCTGAGTCCGAACACGATGCCGCCGAAGCCGAGCGCCGCGAGCGGGATCGACAGCACGTCGAGCGGAGCCTTGCGGGTCTCGCCCAGGTTCGTCATCCACTTCACGCCCATGCCGAGCGACACGAGGGCGATGGGCAGCACGATCGCGAACAGCGCCCGCCAGTTGAACGCATCGAGCACGGCGCCGGCGAGCGTCGGGCCGATGGCGGGGGCGAGCGAGATCACGAGGCCGACCCGGCCCATCATGCGGCCGCGCGACTGCGGCGGCACGACGTTCATGATCGTCGTCATCAGCAGCGGCATCATGATGCCGGTGCCCGCGGCCTGGATCACCCGGCCGACCAGCAGCACCGAGAAGCCGGGCGCGACCAGCGCGACCAGGGTGCCCAGCGAGAAGGCCGTCATCGCGGCGATGAAGACCTGACGGGTCGTGAAGCGCTGCAGGATGAAGCCGGTCGTCGGGATGACGACCGCCATGGTGAGCATGAAGGCGCTCGTGAGCCACTGCCCGAGCTCGGGCGGGATGCCCAGGTCGGTGTTGAGGTGCGGGATCGCGATCCCCATCGTGGTCTCGTTGAGGATGGCGACGAAGGCCGCGACGAGCAGGAGCCAGATCACGCGCATGTCGCGGCGGGGGATCTCACCGCTCTGTGCGGGAGGCGTCGAGATGGAGCCGGTATCGACGGCAGACATGGGCGGCCTCCAGGGCATCGAGGGGGAAGGAAGGCGCGAGAGTTCGCAGGAGTCACTCAGCGTAACGGGTGCCGCGGACATTTCATTCCGATCCCTGTGATATCCGCTCAGGGCGGAGATCCGCGGGCGGCGACGTCGGCGCCCGTGGGTACGCTTGCGCCATGAGCATGGGCGGTATGGGCGGCGGGCCACGGGCCGGGTTCCGTGGGGTCGACGAGGAGGCCCAGCGCCGCCAGAACGCCGAGGCTCCGCGCATCGAGGGCCTGGGCAGCCGCGTGGTCGCGCTGTTCAGCGCCTACCGGTGGCGCATCCTCGTGACGGGCGTGCTGGTGGTCGTGGGAGCGGGCATCGCGGTCATCCCGCCGTTGCTGGTGCAGCGCATCTTCGACGACGCACTCTTCCCGGTCGACGGCGGCGGCCCTCACCTGCAGCTGCTGGCCTGGCTCGTGGGCGCGATGGTCGCCCTGTTCCTGCTCTCGGCCGGACTCGGCGTCGTGCAGACGTGGCTCACCGCGACCGTCGGCAACAGCGTCACGGGCGACCTGCGGGTGCGCCTTTTCGAGCACCTGCAGGCGATGGAGCTCGGGTTCTTCACCCGTACCAAGACCGGGGTCATCCAGTCGCGCCTGCAGAACGACGTCGGCGGGGTGTCCGGCGTGCTCACCAACACCGTCACGAGCATCCTCGGCAATGCCGTCACCGTGATCGCCTCGCTCGTCGCGATGATCCTGATCGACTGGCGTCTCACCCTGATCGCGGTCGTGCTGATGCCGTTCCTCGTGCTCGTCCAGCGCCGCGTCGGCCAGGTGCGGGCGCGCATCGCGGGGGAGACGCAGGAGTCGCTGTCGGAGCTCACGTCGATCACGCAGGAGACGCTGAGCGTGTCGGGCATGCTGCTCTCCAAGGCGTTCAACCGGCAGCGCACCGAGTCGGAGCGCTACCAGGCGGAGAACCGCAACCAGGTGGTCCTCCAGGTGCGCCGCGCGATGAGCGGTCAGGGCTTCTTCGCGGTCGTGCAGGTGATCATGGCCAGCGTCCCCGCCGTCATCTATCTCGTGTCCGGGTTCTTCATCGCGGGCGGCACCGGTGCCATCACCGCCGGCACCATCGTGGCGTTCACGACCGTGCAGGCCCGGCTGCTCATGCCGCTGATGGGGCTCATGCGCGTCTCGCTCGACCTGCAGACGTCCTCCGCGCTGTTCGCGCGCATCTTCGAGTACCTCGACCTGGTGCCCGAGATCACCGACGCGCCCGACGCGATCACGGTCGACCGGGCGCCGGGGCCGCGCGGTCGCGTGGAGTTCGCCGACGTGGTGTTCCGCTACCCGGATGCCGCGCCCGACGCCCGACCCACGCTGCACGGCGTGTCGTTCGTGGCGGAGCCGGGGCAGCACGTGGCGTTCGTCGGGCCGTCCGGGGCGGGCAAGACCACGATCATCTACCTCGCACCGCGCCTGTACGAAGCCACGGAGGGCACCGTCCTGTTCGCCGGCGCCGACGTGCGCACGCTGCGGCAGGAGTCGATCATCGACGACGTGGGCATCGTGTCGCAGGAGACCTACCTCTTCCATGCGACCATCCGCGAGAACCTCCTGTACGCCAAGCCGGACGCGACCGAGCAGGAGCTGATCGCCGCCTGCACCGCGGCCAACATCCACCACATCATCAGCGGGTTCGAGAAGGGCTACGACACCGTGGTCGGCGAACGCGGCTACCGGTTGTCCGGCGGGGAGAAGCAGCGGATCGCGATCGCGCGCGTCCTGCTCAAGGACCCGCCGGTGCTGCTGCTCGACGAGGCGACCTCGGCGCTCGACACCGTGTCGGAACGCGTCGTGCAGGAGGCGCTGGACGAGGCGGCGAAGGGACGCACGACCCTCTCGATCGCGCACCGGCTGTCCACCGTCATGGGCGCCGACGTGATCCACGTGATCGATGCCGGCCGCATCGTCGAGTCCGGCACGCACGCCGAGCTGCTGGCGCAGGGCGGGCTCTACGCCGAGCTCGCGGCGCAGCAGGTGGCGGCCTCGCGCGTGCTCACCGTCGAGGCGGAGATCGAGGAAGACGACGCGGGGGAGCCCGCGACCGGGGGCGTGCGGGCGGCGCTCGACGCCCGCCGTGCCGACCGCGCACCGGACGACGCGGCTGCGGCGGACGCCGTCACCGCACTCGCGACCGCGGCTCCGCTGATCACGCCGTCCGCACCGGCGGCGGCCACCGGGGTCACGACGCCCGACCCCGACGAGTCCGCCCTCCCCGAGGCCTGAGCGCCGGGGCGGCGGCGTCAGTGCACGGACAGGCCGCCGTCGACGAACAGCGAGTGCCCGGTGACGTAGGCCGAGCCCGCACCGGCGAGGAACACCGCGGCGCCCGCGAAGTCGCTCGGCAGTCCGTTGCGTCCGATCATGGTGCGCGCGGCGAGGGCCGCGATGGTGTCGGGGTCCTGCTGCAGCCGGGCGTTCAGCGGGGTGAGCACGAACCCGGGCACCAGGGTGTTGCTCGTGACTCCGGTGCCACCCCAGGCCTCGGCTTCGGAGCGCATGAGCGACTCGACCGCGCCCTTCGACGCGCCGTACACGCCGCTGCCCACGAAAGCCCGGTGCGCCTGCTGCGAGCTGATGTGGAT
Source organism: Microbacterium sp. NPDC059771 (assembly GCF_042732495.1). Taxonomy (NCBI): domain Bacteria; kingdom Bacillati; phylum Actinomycetota; class Actinomycetes; order Micrococcales; family Microbacteriaceae; genus Microbacterium; species Microbacterium sp. NPDC059771. The sequence continues at coordinate 1,580,169 of NZ_JBHWHK010000001.1, forward strand.
GAGCCGTCCGTAGCCGCGGGACGCCATGCCCCTCGCGTACCGCTGGCCGAGCAGGAACGGCGCCAGCGCGTTGACCGTCATGGTCGCGTCCCAGTCGTCCTGCGTGATCTCGGCGTAGGGCGGCCGGAGGTTGATGCCCGCCGAGTTCACCAGGATGTCCGGCTCGCCGAACGGCTCCGCGGCCGCGGCGGCCGCGGCGTGGATGCCGTCGCGCGTGCCCAGGTCGCCGACGACCCCGGCCGCGCGGGCGCCGTGACCGCGCAGCTCCTCGACGGTCTCGCGGATGCGCTCCTCGCCACGGGCGACGATCACGGTCGCGGCGCCCGCGCGGGCGAGTGCGGTGGCGATGCCGCGGCCGATGCCGGAGCTGCCGCCGGTCACCACGGCCGTGCGACCGTCGAGCGAGAACAGCGAGTCGAGGTAGGCGTTCATGCGGGCGGCCTTTCGGGGGTCGGGCTCACCAGTTCAGGGCGTCGGCGAGCGCGGGATCGGGAGCGGCGTCGGCGAACTCCGGCAGCGCCCGCAGCTCGGCCAGGAACGCCTGCACCTCGGCGTCGTACGCCGGGTCGGGGTGCGTACGGGCGATGTCGAGCAGGGGAGGGACGTCCATCGCCAGGATGAGGTCGAGGCGGGCGGTGACGGCGGCGTGCTCCCCGGCGGCGTGCAGCACCGCGATCCCGCCGCGGAGGGCCGTGAGGTAGTCGCGGAGCACGGGGAGCTGGGCCTTGCTCTGCGTGATCGACGTGCCGTCGGCCCTGACCCGCCACTCGACGACGACGTCGGGGATGACGTCGAACGCCCCGGCGCGGGTGTACAGGGTCTGCGCGACGACCTGGTCCTCGTAGGCGACGCCCTCGGGGAAGCGGAGGTCGGTCCACAGCGGGGTCCTGCTCACCTTCGACCACGCGACGATGTTCGACGCGGCCGCGGGGTGCTCGGCAAGCGTGGTGCCGCGTCGCTCGGGGGCGGTGGCGGCGGCGACCCACGGCTGCACGCGCCCCGCGACGTAGCGGTCGCCCTGCCACCGCGACCGCACGTACGCGCCGGCGGCGAGGTCGCTCCCGGTCTCCTCGAGCGTGCCGAGCAGCCGGGCGAGCGCCGTGGGGCGCAGTTCGTCGTCGGCGTCGAGGAACCCGGTGTACGGGGTGTCCACGAGCGAGAGGCCCACGTTGCGCGCGGCACCGAGGCCGCGGGAGGCGGCGTGACGCATCGACGTGAACCGCGGATCCGCGGCCGCGGCGGCGTCGAAGATCGCGCCCGTGTCGTCGGTCGAGCCGTCGTCGATGAGGATGGCACGCCAGCGTCGCTCGGTCTGCGCGCGCAGCGAGTCGAGCGCGGCGCGGGCGAAGGCGGCGATGTCGCGTCCTGGCACGACCAGGGTCACGAGCGGGGCGTCGGTCACCAGCCGAGTCTAGAGCCGCAGCTCACCCCCGGACGGCGTCCACGGAGGCGGCGACGAGGGCGGCGAGGCGCTCCGGCGCGTCGTCCGGGAGGGGGGCGCGCCCGAACGTGAAGCGCACCGAGGTCTGGGCGACCGCGGGGTCGAGGCCGCACGCGAGCAGCACGTGCGACGGCTCGTCGCTGCCCGCCGCGCACGCGGAGCCGCTGGACGAGATGACGCCGCGCCGCTCCAGCTCCAGCAGCACCGCCTCGCCGCTCACCCCCGCGATCGTGAAGCTGGCCGTGGCGGGCAGACGGCGCACGGGGTCACCCGTGAGCGCCGCCTCCGGCACCCGCCTCAGCAGCTCGGCGATGAAGCGTCCGGTCGCGGCGCCGATCCGCGCCCCCGCGACCTCGCGTTCCCGTTCGGCGAGGTCGAGCGCGGTCGCCAGGCCCACGGCGCCCGCGACGTCGGCGGTGCCCGAGCGGCGCCCGCGCTCCTGTCCGCCGCCGTGCAGCAGCGGCTCCAGGGGCAGGCGGCCACGCACCGCGAGCGCGCCCGTGCCCTTGGGGGCGCCCAGCTTGTGCCCGGCGATCGACACCGCGTCGGCGCCGAGGTCGCGCAGCGGCAGCCAGCCCGCCGACTGCACGGCGTCGAGGTGCAGCGGCACTCCCCGCGCACGGGCGACCGCGGCAAGGGCCTCGACGTCCTGCACCGTGCCGATCTCGTTGTTCGCGTGCCCCAGCGCGACCAGTGCCGTGTCATCGCGGAGCGCGGCGGCGAGGGCCTCGGTGGTGACGCGGCCGTCCGGCCCCACGTCGAGCGCCGTCACCTCCACGTCGTGGAACCGCGCGAGGAACGCGGCCGACTCCAGGATCGACTCGTGCTCGATCGGCGACACCACGACGTGCCGGCGCCCCGAGCTCAGCGCGCCGAGCACCAGTCCCTTCACCGCGAGGTTGTTCGCCTCGGTGCCGCCGCTGGTGAACACGACGTCGCCGCGGCGCATCCCGAGCACGTGCGCGACCCTGGCCCTGGCGTCCTCGAGGGCCTCCGCCGCCGCCTCTCCCGCGGTGTGGTGGCTGGCGGGGTTGCCGTACACCGTCGTGAGGTACGGCTGCATCGCGGCCAGCACCTCCGGGCGGACGGGGGAGGTGGCGGCGTGGTCGAGGTACAGCACGGCGTCAGTCGATCCGCAGATCCAGGCCGAGATCGAGCGCGCGGGCCGAGTGGGTGAGCGCCCCGACGGAGATGATGTCCACTCCCGTGCGGGCGATCGCGGCCACGGTGTCGAGGTCGACGCCGCCCGAAGCCTCCGCGGTCGCGCGACCGTCGATCAGCGCGACACCGGCGCGCAGCTCGTCCGGGGTGAAGTTGTCCAGCAGCACCGTGTGCGCGCCGCCGTCGAGCACCGCGGGGATCTGGTCGAGCCGGTCGACCTCGACCACGACGTGCGCGGTGTGCGGCAGTCGCGCCACGGCCTCGCGCAGCGCCGACGCCAGGTCGAGACCGGTGCGCTGCAGCACCGCGAGGTGGTTGTCCTTCGCCATGACCGCGTCTGACAGGGAGAAGCGGTGGTTGCGGCCACCCCCGCAGGCGACGGCGTGGCGCTCGAACGCCCGGAGCCCCGGGGTGGTCTTCCTGGTGTCGCCGATGCGGGCGCGCGTGCCCTCGATCGCCGCGACGTACGCGGCGGTGAGGGTCGCGATGCCCGACATGCGCTGCGTGAAGTTCAGCGCCACCCGCTCGGCGGTCAGCAGGCTGCGGGCGGCTCCGGTCACGGTCGCGAGCACGTCACCCGCAGCGAACGCGTCGCCCTCGCCCACGTGCAGGTCCACGGTGACCTCCGGGTCGGTGAGGGTGAAGGCGGCGGCGAACACCTCTCCGCCGCTGAACACCCCGGGCTCGCGGGCGACGAGGTCGGCGGTCGCGGTGGCGTCGGCGGGCAGCAGCGTCGCACTGGTCAGGTCGCCCCACGGGGCGTCCTCCTCGAGGGCGGCGCCGACCACGCGGGTGAGGGTGGCACGGGTGAGCATCAGACGGTCTCCAGGATCGGGGGACGGGCGGTGGCGGGGGCGGCGGGCTCCGCGTCCGCGCGGTGGTGGGCGCCGACCGAGATGCGGCGCGCCAGGGCAGCGGCGGCCGTGGCCTCCGCGACGTGCAGCAGGTGGGCGTCCTCGTGGTCGCGCGCGCTCTGCGGCGGCTGCTGCGCGATGATCCAGCCGCGGATGGTGCCGAGGGCGCGCTCGAGTCCCCGCGCTGTGCGGTGGAGTCCGACCTCGTCCCACATCAGCTGCTGCAGGGCGCGGCGCGCGAACGGCGGGGTGCCGGTGGTCGCCGTCGGCTCCGTGGCGGGTGTCGCGGTCGCCCGCGGCGTCGTGGGGCCGGGGTGGACACCGGCGGGCCAGGGACCGGCGAGGGCCGCAGCCGCCCGTGCGCCGAACACCGCACCCTCCAGGAGGGAGTTCGACGCGAGGCGGTTCGCGCCGTGCACCCCGGTACGGGCCACCTCGCCCACCGCGTAGAGCCCGCGGATCGTGGTGCGTCCGTCGAGGTCGGTCACGACGCCGCCCATCAGGTAGTGCGCAGCCGGGGTCACCGGGAGCGGCTCGCGAGACCAGTCGAAGCCCCGCTCGCGGGTGACACGGTCGATCGTGGGGAAGCGGCGCGCGAGGGTCGCAGCTCCCAGCATCGTGGCGTCGAGGCGCACCGGCACGTCCTGTCGCGCGGCCTGTGCGGCGATCGCCCGCGCGACCACGTCCCGCGGCGCCAGCTCGCCGTCGGGGTGGCTGTCGAAGACGAACCGCCGTCCGTCGGCGTCGAGCAGCACCGCCCCTTCGCCGCGCACGGCCTCCGAGATGAGGAACGCCGGGCCGCTCGCGAGCACGGTGGGGTGGAACTGCACGAACTCCAGGTCGGCGACCGCGGCCCCCGCGGCCAGGGCCACGGCGATCCCGTCGCCCGTGACCCCGGCGGGGTTGGTGGTGTGGGCGTACAGCTGTCCGTCGCCCCCGGTCGCGAGGATCACGGCGTCGGCGGTCCGCACGGTGGGGTGGTCGTCGTGGAGCAGCTCCACGCCGCGCACGGTGCCGTCCGCCACGGTGAGCCCGGTGAGCATCGCCCGTTCGACCGGGGCGATCCCCGCCCGGCGCACGGCCGCGGTGAGGGCGGTCGCGATGGCGGCACCCGTGGCGTCTCCGCCCGCGTGGAGGATGCGCGCGTGGCTGTGCGCCGCCTCCCTCCCGCGCTGGAGGCTGCCGTCGGCGGCGCGGTCGAACGCGACGCCCCGGGCGATGAGCTCCGCGATGCGGGCGGAGCTCGCGGCCACGAGCGTCTCGACGGCGGGGCGGTCGCCGAGTCCGGCTCCGGCGGTGAGGGTGTCGTCCGCGTGCGCGGCCGGGGAGTCGTCCGGCCCGTAGCCGCCCGCGATCCCGCCCTGCGCGAGCGGTGTGCAGCCCTCGCCGACCTCGCCCTTCGTCACGAGCGTCACGGTGTGGCCCGCCTCGTGCGCGTGCAGGGCCGCGGTCATGCCCGCGATGCCCGCTCCGACGACGACGACGTTCATCGCGCGCCGGCTGCCGGGGGCTTGGCGGCGAGCATGCGCTCGAGGGCGACCCTGGCCGGTTCCGCGACGTCCTGGGCCACCGTGATCCGGTTGGGCGTGCGTCCCGCGACCAGCTCCTCCAGCGTCCAGGCGAGGTAGCCGGGGTGGATGCGGTACATGGTCGAGCAGGGGCACACCACGGGGTCGAGGCAGAAGATCCGGTGCTGCGGGTACTGCGCGGCGAGGCGGCGCACGAGGTTGATCTCGGTGCCGATCGCGAACGTCGTCGGCGTGGTGGCCTCGTCGATCGCGCGGCGGATGTACTCGGTCGATCCGGCCTCGTCGGCGGCGTCCACCACCTCCATCGGACACTCCGGGTGGACGATCACGCGCACGCCGGGGTGCTCGGCGCGGGCCTGGTCGATCTGCGCGACCGTGAAGCGGCGGTGCACGGAGCAGAAGCCGTGCCACAGGATGACGCGCGCGTCGCTGAGCTCGTCGGGCGTGGAGCCGCCGAGCGCTCGCCGCGGGTTCCACAGCGGCATGCGCTCCAGCGGCACGCCCATGGCCTTGGCGGTGTTGCGGCCGAGGTGCTGGTCGGGGAAGAACAGCACGCGCTGTCCGCGCGCGAACGCCCATTCGAGCACGGTGTGCGCGTTGGAGGAGGTGCAGACGATGCCGCCGTGTCGCCCGACGAAGCCCTTGATCGCGGCGGACGAGTTCATGTAGGTGACAGGGATCACGGGCACGCGGCCGTCCGCGTCCGGCGTGTCGAGGTCGCCCAGCACGTCGGCGAGCTGCTCCCAGCACTCCTCGACCTGGTCGATGTCGGCCATGTCCGCCATCGAGCATCCGGCGGCGAGGTTCGGCAGGATGACGGACTGCTCGGGGCGCGACAGGAGGTCGGCGGTCTCGGCCATGAAGTGCACACCGCAGAACACGATCGCCTCCGCGTCGGTCCGGCCCTTGGCGGCCGTGGCGAGCTGGAAGGAGTCGCCCACGTAGTCGGCGTGCGTGACGACCTCTTCGCGCTGGTAGAAGTGCCCGAGGATCACCACGCGGTCGCCCAGGGTCGCCTTGGCGGCACGGATGCGGTCGTGGAGCTCGGCCTCCGGTGCCTCGCGGTATTCGGCGGGCAGTTCGCCCTGGCGGGGAGCGCCGGTGGGGATCACATCGCCCATGGACGACCCCGGGCCGTAGCCCGGGCGGATGTCGAAGTCCCAGGGGCCGGCCGCGAGGTCGGTGGTGCAGGTGGCCTCGGTCGACGCGCCGGTGACGATCGCCTGGATCGCGTGGTCGACCGAGGCGTCCACGGGCAGGACGGCGGGAGTCGGGACGGCGGTGATGCTCATCGGGTGCTCGTTTCTTCGGGGCCGAGGGGGCCGCGGTCGGCCAGCTCGACATCGGTGTTGTCGCGGTACAGACGGGCGGGACGGTGGCTTCCGGTGCGGAACCGGTCGGTGGGCAGGAGGTTGCCGGCGGCCTCCACCTGACGGCGGAAGTTCGCGGGGTCGAGCTGGCGGCCGAGGATCGACTCGTACGCCTCGCGGAGCTCGGCGAGCGTGAACTCCGCGGGCAGGAAGCCCTGTGCGACGCGGCTGTAGCCGACTTTGTTGCGCAGGCGCCACAGGGCGTACTCGATGATCTTGGCGTGGTCGAACGCCAGTGCGGGGAGCTCGTCGACCTCGAACCACTGCACGTTCTCCGGCGCGCGTCCGCTGGCGCGGTGGGCGGCGATCTGGGCTTCGACGTCGTCCTGTCGCAGCAGGGCCCAGTACACGATCGAGACGACGCGCGTGGGGGAGCGGTCGACGGCGCCGAACGCGTAGAGCTGCTCGAGGTAGCTGGGCGCGAGGCCCGTGGTCTCCGCGAGCGTGCGGGCGGCGGCGTCGACCGGGGATTCCTCGGCGGTGAGCCAGCCGCCGGGGAGCGCCCACTGCTGCGCGAACGGCTCGCGCGTGCGGAGCACGAGGGGGAGGGCGAGCACGGCGCGGCCGTCGTCGGTGCGCCGCAGCGTCAGGATCACGGTCGAGACGGCGACGCGGATGGGCTGGCTTCGAGTCATAGGCACCTTAACCTCCGTGAACGATCTTAGTGTCATAGCGACCCTTAGGGCGACTCCATGACGCCGTGGGTCCAGCGAGTCCGAAACGTTATCTGCGGGAGGGAATAGGGCTTGTCCGGCTCGAAGGGGTTTGTTAGGTTACTGTCCTAACAAACCCCTTCGAGGTGACGTCCGTCTCCTCCTCCCGGGTTTCCCGTGAACCCCGACCGGGGTTCGGCTCCATCCGGAGAATCCCTCCTGCAGTGCAGCACCGAGAGGAAATGAAGAATGATCCGTAAGGGAAAGCGCGGTATCGCGCTCACGGCGGTCGCGGGGGCCTCGGTCCTCGCGCTGGGACTCACCGCCTGCGGTGGCGGGGGAGGCGAAGGCGGCAACGCCGACGGCGACCGCGCCCTCCGCGTCTGGGCCGGCAGCACGACGCCGATCACCACGAACTACAACCCCTTCGCCCCGAACGTGCTCCACGGCGCACTCGGTCCGATCTACGAGCCCCTGTTCTTCTACAACAAGACCAAGGATGAGGAGCCGATCGGCCTCATCGGCGAGTCCTTCGAGTACAACGAGGACGGCACGCAGATCACGGTGAAGATCAAGCCCGATCTGAAGTGGAGCGACGGCGAGCCCCTCACGGCCTCCGACGTCGCCTTCACCTTCAAGTACGAGGCCAACAACCCCGAGGGCAACAATCTGGTCTCCGCCGAGGCGACGGACGACACCACCGTCGTGCTCACGTACGGCATCGCGCAGTACACCACGGAATTCCAGCGGATGGGCTCGAGCTACATCCTCCCCGAGCACATCTGGAAGGACGTGGACGACTTCGCGAACTTCACCAACGAGGAGCCGGTCGGGTCGGGCCCGTACGTCGTCGACAAGACCACGAGCGAGTCCTACACCCTAGTCGCGAATGAGAACTACCGCGACGCCGACGAGCTGGCCATCAAGAAGGTCCAGTACATCGCCGTCGACAACAACCAGACGGCGCAGGATCTCGTCGCCGCGGGCGAGCTGGACTGGACCGGCATGTTCATCCCCAACCCGGACGACGTGACCGGCAACGGCAAGATCGAGTGGATCAACACGCCGCAGGACCCGACCGTGCTGTACACGTGCTCGAACGCCGAGCTCGGCTGCACGGGTCCGCAGACCGACGTCGCCGTGCGTCAGGCGCTGAACGTCGCGATCGACCGCGCCACCATCAAGGAGAAGGCGTTCGTCGGCCTCACCGCCGACATCTCGCCCGCCTACACGCTGCTCCCGCGGGATGAGAAGTGGCTCACGGACGACGCGTACGAGGTCAGTCCGCAGGAGGCGAACGTCGAGGAAGCCGCGTCGATCCTCGAGGCGGCCGGCTACACCAAGGGCTCGTCGGGCATCTACGAGAAGGCCGGCGTGCCGGTCGAGTTGAGCCTGATCTCGGTCGACGGGTGGACGGACTACAACGACGCCGCGAAGCTGATCGCCGAGCAGGCGGAGAAGGCCGGCATCAAGGTCACCACGTCCACCGTGCAGTGGCAGGAGTTCGTCGACGCCCGTCAGTCCGGCCAGTTCCAGCTGATCGTCGGCGGGGTCATCGGCACCACCATCGCCGACCCGTTCCAGATCTACCGTGACTGGTTCGGCGGCACCGCGGTGCAGTCCACCAGCCCGGTCGGGACGGAGATCCCCCCGGGGCGCTGGAACTTCAGCCGCTACAGCAACCCCGCCGTCGACGCGGCCATCCAGCAGGCCATCAGCACCGAGGACGAGGGGGAGCGCAAGCAGCTCTACGCCACGATCCAGGACGCGATCGTCAACGACGTGCCCTACATCCCGCTGGTGATCAACGCCACGCAGACCTTCTACAACACGAAGGACTACACCGGCTGGCCGACGGAGGAGAACCTCTACGCGTTCCCGCCGTCCTGGGGTGCCATCGCCGCCGGCTACGTGCTGACGCAGATCAAGCCGGCCGGCTGAGCGAAGGAGTCGGGGAAGCAGGAAGTCAGGACACAGTGACATGAAGTTCTATGCACGACGGATCGGGTTCTACGCGTTCACGCTGTGGGCCGCGATCTCCATCAACTTCCTGCTTCCCCGGCTCATGCCGGGGGACCCCGCCGACATCATGATCGCCAAGATGCAGCGGGCGGGCGGCGAGGTCTCCGAGACCACCATCCGCAACATCAAGCTGCTGCTCGGGGGCGACGACTCCTCGCTGTGGGAGCAGTACATCGCCTACTGGGGGCGGATGCTCCGCGGAGACCTCGGCATCTCCGTCACGAAGTTCCCGACGCCGGTCGCCGACCTCATCGCGGGCGCCCTCCCGTGGACCCTGGTGCTGGTGGGCACGGCGACCGTCCTGTCCTTCCTCCTCGGCGTCGTGCTCGGCGCGTGGGCGGGGTGGAAGCGGGGCACGTGGGTCGACCACCTCATCCCGGCGACCACCGTCCTGCAGTCCATCCCGTACTTCTGGCTCGCGCTCGTGCTGGTCGCCGTCTTCGCGGTCGGGCTCGGATGGTTCCCCATGTTCGGCGGCTACGACGTCTTCGACTTCCCGGACGGCCCGGAGCCGACCTGGGCCTTCTTCACCGACGCGGTCGCTCACTCGCTCCTTCCCGCGATCACGATCGTGATCAGCTCGGTCGGCGGGTGGATGTTCGGCATGCGCAACATGATGGTGTCGACGCTCGCCGAGGACTACGTGCTGACCGCCGAGGCGAAGGGCCTGCGCCCGCGGCGCATCATGACCACCTACGCCGCGCGAAACGCCGCGATCCCGTCGATCGCGGGCTTCTCGATCACCCTCGGCTTCGTGGTGGCCGGCGCCATCGTGATGGAACAGGTGTTCACGTATCCGGGTGTCGGGAAGCTCATGTTCCAGGCCGTCACCAACAACGACTACGCGCTGATGCAGGGGCTGTTCCTCGTGATCACCCTCACGGTGCTCGTCGCCAACTTCTTCATGGACCTCGTCTATGGCTTCATCGACCCGAGGGCTCGCCAGAATGTCTGACACGAAGAACCCGCTCCTCGTGGAGGAGCCGCCCACCGTCGCCCCCGAGGGCACGGTCGCCCTGGCCACGCAGCGCCAGGAACGCAAGCGCCGCCGGATCCTGCCGAGCACGTCGCCGAAGTTCATCGTCGGCTCTGTGCTCGTGCTCGCCATCGTGCTCTTCGCGATCATCGCGCCCTTCTTCACACAGAACCCGCGCAGCACCGACAACCCCGCACTCGCCGCGCCCTCGGCCGAGCACTGGCTGGGAACGACCAAACTCGGCAACGACGTCCTCGCCCAGCTCGCCATCGGGGCGCAGGGATCGTTGCTCATCGGCGTCACCGCCGGCGGGATCGCGATCGTCCTGTCCCTCTTCTTCGGTGTGCTGGCGGGGTACCTCGGCGGCTGGCGCGAGGACGCCCTGGCGCTGCTCACGAACGTGATGATCGTGATCCCCGGGCTCCCGCTCGTGATGGTGATCGCGTCGTTCGTGCCGCAGCGCAGCTGGCAGCTCGTCGCCTTCGTGCTCGGCATCACCTCGTGGGCCGGGGCGGCCTATGTCCTGCGGCTGCAGACGCGCTCGCTGCGCACCCGCGACTACGTGTACGCCTCGAAGGTGGCGGGGGAGCGATCGTTCCGCGTGATCCTCGTCGAGATCATGCCGAACCTGCTCCCGCTGCTGACCGCGCAGTTCCTGTTCGCGATCATCTTCGCGATCCTCGGCGAGGCCGGGCTGTCGTACCTCGGTCTCGGCCCGAACTCGTCGATCACCTGGGGGTCCATCCTCAACGACGCCCAGTCCGGGCAGGCGCTCGGCCGCGGTGCGTGGTGGTGGTTCGTGCCCCCGGGCATCATGATCGCGATCCTGGGCGCGGGCCTCGCGCTGATCAACTTCGCGATCGACGAGGTCATCAACCCGAAGCTGCGCAACGCGCCCGATGCGGCCCGTCGGGTGCGCAAGGCCGCCAAGACGAAGGGGGTCTCCGCATGAGCGACGCCGTCCTGACCGCGAGGAACGTGTCGATCGAGTACGAGGTGGATCCGCCGGTCAGGGCGGTGCGGGATGTGTCGCTGACGCTGCATCGTGGCGAGATCCTGGGGTTGGCGGGGGAGTCGGGGTGTGGGAAGACGACGCTCGCGTATGGGATGAATCGGTTGTTGAAGGCTCCGGCGTTGATGACCCAGGGCGAGATCGTGTTCCATGACCGGGATGGTCATGACATCGATGTGGTGGGCCTGGATGGGGAGGGGTTGCGGGCGTTCCGGTGGGACAAGATCTCGATGGTGTTCCAGGGGGCGATGAACTCGTTGAATCCGGTGATCAGTGTGAGGGCGCAGATCTTCGACATCTTCGACACGCACCGTCCGGGGATGAGTAAGAGGGCGAAGCGGGAGCGGGCGGAGGAGCTGCTGACGCTGGTGGGGGTGGATCCGAACCGGTTGACGAGTTTCCCGCACGAGCTGTCGGGCGGGATGCGGCAGCGGATGATGATCGCGATGGCGTTGGCGCTCGATCCGCAGGTGATGATCATGGACGAGCCCACGACGGCGTTGGATGTGGTGGTGCAGCGGGGCATCATCCGGGAGATCATGCGGTTGCGGGAGAGGTTGGGGTTCGCGGTGATCTTCATCACGCATGACCTGCCGATGCTGATCAAGATCAGTGATCGGATCGCGGTGATGCTGCAGGGGCGGATCGTGGAGCAGGGCACGGCGGAGGAGATCTACCGGACCCCGCAGCACGAGTACACGAAACGGCTGCTGTAGAGTTTCCCGTCGTCGACCGGGGAGCGGGGCGATTTCGTCCGCACGGGTATGAGCCAGGAGGGCATCCGATGACCGCCATCGCCGACACCACCACCGCGACCGGCACCCTGGAGGCGCGGAATCTGGTGAAGGACTTCACCCTGCGCTCCGGGTTCCGCACGAGTGTGTTGCATGCGGTGAAGGACGTGTCGTTCACGATCGAGGCCGGGAAGACGGTCGCGCTGGTGGGGGAGTCGGGGTCGGGGAAGTCGACGATCGCACGGATGCTGATGAAGCTGGAGACGCCCACCTCCGGGTCCATCCTCCTCGACGGTGTCGAGTCCGGCACCCGGGGTCGGGGGTTGGAGCGGTACCGGTCGGATGTGCAGATGGTGTTCCAGGACCCGTTCGCGTCGTTGAACCCGTTCCACACGATCGTGCATCACCTGGAGCGTCCGATCCGCCTGCACCACCCGAAGCTGTCCGGGACGGCGGTGCGAGCGCGGGCGCTCGAGCTGCTCGAACGGGTCCGGCTGACCCCGGGGGAGAGCTTCGCCGAGCGCCGCCCGCACGAGCTGTCCGGCGGGCAGCGGCAGCGCGTCGCGATCGCGAGGGCGCTGGCCCCAGGGGCACGGTTCATCGTCGCCGACGAGCCGGTGAGCATGTTGGACGTGTCGATCCGGCTCGGGGTCCTGAACCTGCTGGCCGAGCTGCAGCGGGAAGAGAACCTGGGCGTGCTGTACATCACCCACGACCTCGCCACAGCCCGCCACTTCTCCGATGAGATCATGGTGCTCTACAAGGGCGACGTCGTCGAACGCGGACCCGCCGACCAGGTCATCCTCCACCCGCAGCACGAGTACACCAAGACCCTCCTCGGTGCCGCCCCCGAGCCCGAGAACCTCGGCCGTCTTCGCGATGAGGTGCGTGCGGAGCTCGCGGGACGGTGATCCGGGTCCGAGCCGTATGGGTGGGGCCCGTGCGTCGGGCTAGACTGAAGCCACAATCGAAGACAGGCCGAACGACCCACGCGGGAGAGCCCCGGCGCACGCAGCCGGGCACCGAAGGAGCAAGCCTCCCCGCCAATCTCTCAGGTACGCGTACCGCGGGGGTCCGGCCGCTCTGAAAAGCGATCCCGAGCTGTCGGGGATCCGCCGACGGTGAAAGCCCGCGTGCTCGTGCGGGCGAAGCTCTCAGGCCCATGACAGAGGGGGAGTTCCCTGGAACGGCGATGCCGCCGTTCCGCCCGACCCAGCCCGGGAGAACTCCATGTCCGACCCCCGCTTCACCCCGCTGCGCGAGCGCCACGAGGCCCTCGGCGCATCCTTCACCGACTTCGGCGGCTGGCAGATGCCGGTGCGCTACACATCCGACCTCGCCGAGCATCACGCCGTGCGCCAGGCGGCGGGCATCTTCGACATCTCGCACATGGCCGAGTTCGCCGTGCGCGGAGGCGACGCGGGTGCCTTCCTCGACTACGCACTGGCCGGACGGCTGTCGGCTCTTGCGGTCGGCAAGGCGAAGTACTCACTGCTGCTCACGCCCGAGGGCGGCATCGTCGACGACGTGATCGTGTACCGGCTCGCCGACGACGACTACCTGATCATCTCCAACGCCGGCAACCGTGATGCCGTCCGTGGTGCGCTCGCGGACCGGGTCGCGCACTCCGGGGTCGAGCAGGTCGAGGTCGCCGACGTGTCCGACGACTACGCCCTCATCGCGGTGCAGGGTCCGCGCGCCGAGGAGATCCTCGCCGCGACGGCCGGTATCGGCGAGGTGAGCGTGCCGTGGGCCGAGCAGCGCTACTACGCCTGGGCGTCCGCGACGTTCGCGGGGCAGCCGCTGCTCCTCGCCCGCACCGGCTACACGGGCGAGGACGGCTTCGAGCTTCTGGTGCCGGCGGCTCACGCGGCCGCGCTGTGGGATGCCGTGCTCACCGCCGGGACGCCCCTGGGCCTGGTACCGGCGGGCCTCGCGGCGCGCGACACGCTCCGGCTCGAGGCCGGGATGCCCCTGTACGGCCATGAGCTGAGCCTGGACACGTCGCCCGCGCAGGCGGGCCTCGGTCGCGTGGTGGTCGCCGCGAAGGAGCGCTTCGTCGGCAAGGACGCCCCCGCCCCGGCGGCCGACGCGCGCGTCCTGGTCGGACTGACCGCCGAGGGTCGCCGCGCGGGCCGCGCCGGCTACGCGGTGGTCGACGCCGACGGTGCCCCGCTGGGGGAGATCACCAGCGGCGCCCTGAGCCCGACGCTGGGTCATCCGATCGCGATGGCCTACGTCGACCCTTCTTCCGCGGAAGAGGGAACCGCAGTATTCCTTGATGTGCGGGGGACCCGTATCCCCGCGACCGTGACCGCCCTGCCTTTCTACCGGAGGAACTCATGACCGACCTCAGCGCACTCCGCTACACCGACGAGCACGAGTGGATCGCCGGTGACGGCGACACCGTGACCATCGGCATCACCGACTACGCCGCCGAGAAGCTGGGCGACGTGGTGTTCGTCGAGCTCCCCGCCGTCGGCACCGAGATCACCGCCGGCTCCGTGGTGGGCGAGATCGAGTCGACCAAGTCGGTCGGCGAGCTCTACGCCCCGGTGGCCGGCACGGTCGTCGAGATCAACGACGCCGTGGTCGACGACCCGTCGCTGGTGAACGCCGAGCCCTTCGAGGGCGGCTGGCTGCTCAAGGTCTCGGTCGCCGCCGGCGCCCTGGACGGACTGCTCGACCGCGACGCCTACGTCGCACTCACGGAGGGCTGAGACACACGTGGTTGCTTTCGCCGATCGTCACATCGGACCCACCGAGGCCGCACAGCGCACGATGCTCGACGCGCTCGGGCTCGGCGGCGCGGAGGACGGGCCCACCAGCCCGGTCGAGACGCTCATGCGCCAGGCCGTCCCCGCCTCGATCTACACGGGGCCGGAGGCCGCGGTCGCGGAGTCGCGCATCCCCGCCGCCGCGAGCGAGACCGAGGCCCTGGCCGAGCTGCGGGCGCTCGCGTCGCGCAACACGGTCCGCCGCGCGATGATCGGCCTCGGGTACTACGACACCATCACGCCCCAGGTGATCCAGCGCAACGTGCTGGAGAACCCCTCCTGGTACACGGCTTACACGCCGTACCAGCCCGAGATCTCGCAGGGGCGCCTGGAGGCGCTCATCAACTTCCAGACCATGGTCGCCGAGCTCACCGGCCTCAGCACCGCGAACGCGTCGATGCTCGACGAGTCCACGGCCGTGGTCGAGGGGATGCTGCTCGCGCGGCGGGCCTCGAAGTCCTCGTCGAACGTGTTCGTGGTCGACGCCGACGCGCTGCCGCAGACCAGGGCCATGCTCGCGTCCCGCGCGGACGCCCTCGGTGTCGAGCTCGTGACGGTCGACCTCGCGGCGGGCGAGGAGCTGCCGGACGAGCTGTTCGGCGTGTTCGTGCAGTACCCCGGCGCGTCCGGTCGCGTGTGGGATCCGACGGCGGTGTTCGAGGCCGCGCACCTCGCGGGTGGTCTCGCCGTGGCCGCGGCCGACCTGCTGGCGCTCACACTGCTCACGGCCCCGGGGACGATGGGTGCCGACGTCGCGGTCGGCACCACGCAGCGCTTCGGCGTGCCGATGGGCTTCGGCGGACCGCACGCCGGCTATATGGCGGTGCGCTCCGGCCTCGAGCGCCAGCTGCCGGGGCGACTGGTCGGGGTGTCGGTCGATGCCGACGGCAAGCCCGCGTACCGGCTCTCGCTGCAGACGCGCGAGCAGCACATCCGCCGGGAGAAGGCCACGTCCAACATCTGCACGGCGCAGGTGCTGCTCGCGGTCATGGCTTCGATGTACGCGGTGTACCACGGCCCCGACGGGCTGCGCTCGATCGCCCAGGGCGTCGCCGGCAAGGCCACCCTGTTGCGTGACTGGCTGGTCGAGGCGGGGGCCGAGGTCGTGCACGAGCACTTCTTCGACACGCTCACGGTGCGGGTGCCTGGCGCCGCGGCGGAGCATGCCGCCCGCGCGCGCGAGGAGCACGGCATCCTGCTGCGGGTCGCCGACGCCGACACGATCGGTGTCGCGGTGGACGAGACGACGACGTTCACCGACCTGCACCGCGTGGCGCTGGTGTTCGGCGGGCCGACGGAGCGGGCGTTCGCGTTCGTCGCGGGTGTCTCGGTCGCGCTGCCGGAGGCTCTCCGCCGCGCGGACGAGTACCTCACGCACCCGGTGTTCCACGCGCACCGCAGCGAGACCGCGATGATGCGCTACCTCAAGAGCCTGTCCGACCGCGACTACGCGCTCGATCGCGGCATGATCCCGCTCGGCTCGTGCACCATGAAGCTGAACGCGGCGACCGAGATGGCGGCGATCACGTGGCCCGAGTTCGCCGGCATCCACCCGTTCGCCCCGGCGGACGACGTGCAGGGCTATCTCGAACTGATCGATCAGCTCGAGAGCTGGCTCGCCGAGATCACCGGCTACGACGCGGTGTCGCTGCAGCCGAACGCGGGGTCGCAGGGCGAGCTCGCCGGCCTGCTCGCGATCCGCGGCTACCACCACGCGAACGGCGACGCGCACCGCACGGTGTGCCTCATCCCGTCGTCGGCGCACGGCACGAACGCTGCGTCTGCCGTACTGGCGGGCATGAAGGTCGTGGTCGTGGCCAGCGATGCGCTCGGCAACGTCGACCTCGACGACCTCCGCGCCAAGATCGCGCAGCACGCCGATGAGCTCGCTGCGCTGATGATCACGTACCCCTCGACGCACGGGGTGTACGAGGAGCAGGTGGTCGAGATCACGACGGCGGTGCACGAGGCCGGCGGTCAGGTGTACGTCGACGGCGCGAACCTCAACGCGCTGCTCGGCTACGCGCGCTTCGGTGACCTGGGCGGCGACGTCTCGCACCTCAACCTGCACAAGACGTTCGCGATCCCGCACGGCGGGGGTGGCCCCGGCATCGGCCCGGTCGCGGCGAAGGCGCACCTGGCCCCGTACCTGCCCTCGCACCCGCTGGCACAGCGCGCCGAGCATTTCGGCGGCTACACGTTCGACGGTGCGGTCATCTCGGCGGCCCCCTACGGTTCCGCGGGCATCCTGCCGATCTCCTGGGCCTACGTGCGCATGATGGGAGCCGACGGGCTGCGCCGGGCGACCGCAGCGGCCGTGCTCTCGGCGAACTACATCGCGGAGCGGCTCGGCTCGCACTTCCCCGTGCTCTACACGGGCGAGAACGGCCGGGTCGCGCACGAGTGCATCCTCGACCTGCGTCCGCTCAAGGAGGCCACGGGCATCACGGTCGACGACGTCGCCAAGCGCCTCATCGACTACGGGTTCCACGCGCCGACGATGTCGTTCCCGGTCGCCGGCACCCTGATGGTGGAGCCGACCGAGTCGGAGGACCTCGACGAGATCGAGCGGTTCATCGAGGCCATGATCATGATCAAGGCCGAGGCCGACGCGGTGGCCGCCGGACGCTGGCCGGCCGACGACAACCCGCTCGTGCACGCACCGCACACCGCGGTGTCGCTCATCGCGGGGGAGTGGACGCACGCCTATACGCGCGAGGAGGCGGCCTACCCGGTGCGCTCGCTCGTGGCCGCCAAGTACTGGCCGCCGGTGCGCCGGATCGACCAGGCGTACGGCGACCGCAACCTGGTGTGCGCGTGCCCGCCGGTGGAGGCGTTCGCCTGAGCCACGAGGGATCCGCGGACGGCGTCGCGACCACTTCCGGGTGGCGCGGCGCCGTCCGCGTCTCCCCATGTTTCGCGCGTGTGACGATTGGTCACCACTCAGTAACAGTTCGTTAGCCGAGTGCGTCGGCGGGCGGACTCGCGGGTTACGCTCAGGTATCCCTGCGTGCTCGACGATGCGCACGCAGAATTCCCACGTCCACAGGAGGACACAAAGTGAAGCGCAACAAGATCGCCCTGGCGGGCGTCGCGCTGTTCGCGGGTGGCGCTCTGGCGCTCGCGGGCTGCGCGGGCGGATCCGGCAACACCGGTGACGGCGGCAACGGTGGGGCCAAGGCCGACCCGGATGCCATCATCACGACGAACGGCTCGGAGCCGGAGAACCCGCTGATCCCGACCAACACGAACGAGGTCGGTGGCGGCAAGATCCTCGACGAGATCTTCGCCGGGCTCGTCTACTACGACGCCGAGGGCAAGCCGGTCAACGACATGGCCGAGGAGATCACCACGGAGGACCCGCAGCACCTCACCGTGAAGCTGAAGGAGGGCCAGACCTTCTCCAACGGCGAAGAGGTCACCGCCGACAACTTCATCAAGGCGTGGAACTACGGCGCACAGGCGGAGAACGCCCACCTCTCGAGCTACTTCTTCGAAGACATCGAGGGCTTCCAGAACACCCCCGACGTATACGGCGCTCAGGGCGACATGTCCGGTCTCCAGCAGGTCGACGACTACACGTTCACGATCACGCTGAACAAGCCGGCCGCCGACTTCGCGCTGCGCCTCGGCTACTCGGCCTACTACCCGCTGCCCGACGTCGCGTTCGAGGACATCGACGCGTTCGGTGAGAACCCGATCGGCAACGGCCCGTACAAGCTCGACGGTGAGGGCGCCTGGCAGCACGACGTGCAGATCGACCTGGTCCGCAACGACGACTACGACGGCGGTCGCAAGGCCAAGAACGGCGGCCTGTCGATCATCTTCTACGCGACGCAGGACGCGGCCTACGCCGACCTGCAGGGCAACAAGGTCGACGTCATCGACGTCATCCCGTCCGTGTCGCTGCCGACCTTCCAGGACGACCTGGGCGACCGCGCGGTGAACCAGCCGTCGGCCGTCTTCCAGTCGTTCACGATCGGTCAGTTCCTGCCGCACTTCTCCGGCGAGGAGGGCATCCTCCGTCGTCAGGCCATCTCGATGGCGTTCGACCGCGACCAGATCACCGACAAGATCTTCTTCGGCACCCGCACGACGGCCAGCGACTTCACGTCGCCGGTCATCGACGGCTGGTCCGACTCGATCAAGGGCAACGAGGTCCTGAAGTACGACCCCGAGAAGGCCAAGGAGCTGTGGGCCGAGGCCGACGCCATCTCCCCGTGGGAGGGCGAGTTCAAGATCGCCTACAACACCGACGGTGGCCACCAGGAGTGGGTCGACGCCGTGACCAACGCGATCTCCAACACGCTGGGCATCGAGGCATCGGGCGACCCGTACCCGACCTTCTCGGTCATCCGCGAGGAGATCAACAACAACAGCATCAAGACCGCTGCCCGTTCGGGTTGGCAGGCCGACTACCCCGGTCTGTACAACTTCCTCGGTCCGCTCTACGCGACCAACGCCGGCTCCAACGACGGTGACTACTCGAACCCCGAGTTCGACGCGCTGATCGCCGAGGGCATCAGCAACACCGACACCGCGGCCCAGGTCGAGGAGTTCACCAAGGCTCAGGAGATCCTGTTCAACGATCTCCCCGCGATCCCGCTGTGGTACTCCAACGTGACCGGTGGTTACGCCGACACGGTCGACAACGTCACGTTCGGCTGGAACTCGGTCCCGCTGTACTACGAGATCACGAAGGCTGCCGAATAGGCCTGACGGAGCTCGCACCCGCGAGGCGGTGACGGTTTCCGTCACCGCCTCGTCGGGTGCTCCCGTTCGGTCTGTTCGCGCCCTCCCGAAAGGGACTGCGGATGCCCAGCTATATCATCAGACGTCTTCTCCAGGTGATCCCCGTGTTCTTCGGGGCCACCCTGCTCATCTACTTCCTCGTGTTCGCCATGCCGGGCGACCCGATCCTGGCTCTGTTCGGCGATCGCACGCCCAATGAGGCTCTCGTCAACGCCCTGCGCGAGGAGTACCACCTCAACGAGCCGTTCCTGGTCCAGTACTGGTACTACATCACCGGTGTCTTCCAGGGTGACCTCGGCACGACCTTCTCCGGTCGCCCGGTCTCCGCGGTGCTCGTCGACACGCTTCCGGTCACCGGCCGGCTCGCCGTCATGGCGATCGGGATCGAGTTCACGCTCGCGATCACGATCGGCACGATCTCGGCGCTGCGCAAGGGCAAGCTGTTCGACACGACCGCCCTGCTGGTCGCGCTCGTCGCCCTGGCGATCCCGATCTTCGTGCTGTGCTTCCTGGCCCAGTACTTCCTGGCGATCCAGTGGGGCTGGTTCAGCCCGACCGTCGGCTCCGACAACGACTGGGGCGGCCTCTGGCTCCCCGCCCTCGTGCTCGGGTTCAGCCTCTTCGCCGTCAGCATGCGCCTGATGCGCAGCTCGGTGATCGACACCCTCAACCAGGACTGGGTGCGCACGGCGTACAGCAAGGGACTCTCGCGCACCCGCGTGATCCCGGTGCACGTGCTGCGCAACTCCCTGCTCCCGGTCATCACCAACTCCGCCACGAACTTCGGCGTGCTCCTCGTGGGCGCGACCGTGACCGAGGGGATCTTCAACATCCCCGGTGTCGGCAACACGCTCTACCAGGCGGCGATCCGCGGTGAGGGGCCCACCGTGGTCTCCTTCGTCACGGTGTTCGTGATCCTGTACGTGCTGGTGAACCTTGTCATCGACCTGCTCTACGGTCTGCTCGACCCGAGGATCCGCTATGTCTGACCCCACCACGCAGAAGCACTACGTCGCCCCGGTCGAGACCGAGTCGATCGCCATCGATGCGGTGCGCGTCGCCGAGAAGCCCAGCAACCTGTGGCGCGACGCGTGGCGCGACCTGCGCCGTCGCCCGATGTTCTGGTTCTCGGTGCTGCTCGCCGCGCTGTTCATCGTCATGTCGTTCTGGCCGACCCTGTTCACGCAGGTCAACCCGCGCGTGTGCGACCTGATGAACAGCAACGAGGGCCCGACGCCCGGCCACCCGCTCGGGTTCAACTTCCAGGGCTGCGACATCTACGCCCGCGTCGTCTGGGGCGCCCAGACGTCGCTGTCGGTCGGTCTCATCGCCACCGTGATCTCCGCGGTGCTCGGCCTCATCATGGGTGCGCTGGCCGGTTTCTACGGCGGCTGGATCGACGCGCTGCTGTCCCGCATCGGCGACATCTTCTTCGCGATCCCGTACATCCTGGCCGCCCTGGTCGTGATGACGGTGCTCTCGGACTATCGCTCGGTGTGGACGCTCGCGCTCGCGATCGGTGGCTTCTCCTGGGCGTCCACGGCACGCGTCGTGCGCGCTGAGATCCTCCGGGTGCGGCAGGCGGACTTCGTCATGGCGTCGCGCTCGCTGGGCCAGTCCCGGTTCAAGACGCTGCTGACCCACGTGATCCCCAACGGCATCGCGCCGCTGCTGGTCGTGTCGACCCTGGGACTCGCCGCGGCGATCGTGGCGGAGGCGACCCTGTCGTTCCTCGGTGTCGGGCTCGGCGGCACGGTGGTGTCGTGGGGTAACGACATCAGCCAGGCACAGGCGGCTCTGCGCATCGCCCCGATGTCGCTCATCTATCCATCGATCGCGCTCACCCTCGCGGTGCTCGCGTTCGTCGGCCTCGGCGAGCTCATCCGAGACGCCCTCGACCCGAAGGCGAGGGCCCGCCGATGAGCGACCACAACGCCGCCCAGATCCCGCTGCTGAGTGTCCGCGACCTCAAGGTCGCGTTCCGTTCGCAGGAGGGGATGCGCGAGGTCCTGCACGGTGTCACGTTCGACGTGTTCCCCGGCGAGACCGTCGCGATCGTGGGGGAGTCCGGCTCGGGCAAGTCCACCACGGCCACGGCCATCGTCGACCTGCTGCCGGGGACTGGAAAGGTCACCGGAGGATCGATCACGCTCGAGGGCCGTCCGCTCACGGGCCTGAGCCGACGCGACATCGAGGCCGTGCGCGGTCGCGACATCGGCTTCGTGCCGCAGGACCCCATGTCGAGCCTCAACCCGGTGTGGAGCATCGGCTTCCAGGTCAAGGAGGCCGTGCGCGCCAACGGCATCGCCCAGGGGCGTGCCGCTGTCAAGGCACGCACGATCGAGGTGCTGCAGCAGGCGGGTCTGGCCGATGCCGAGCGACGGCTGCACCAGTATCCGCACCAGTTCTCCGGCGGGATGCGCCAGCGCGCGCTGATCGGCATCGGTCTCGCGGCCGACCCGAAGCTCCTGATCGCCGACGAGCCGACCTCGGCCCTCGACGTGACGGTGCAGCGGGTCATCCTCGATCACATGGCCTCCCTCACGCGGGACAAGGGCACCTCGGTGCTCCTGATCACGCACGACCTCGGTCTCGCGGCCGAGCGCGCGGAGAAGATCATCGTGATGAACGGCGGCAACATCGTCGAGGCGGGGCCGAGCCGTCAGATCCTGGAGAACCCGCAGCACCCGTACACCAAGCGGCTGGTGGCCGCGGCGCCCAGTGTGGCGTCGCAGCGCATCCAGGCGGTCGTGGAGGATCGGGGGATCGAGACGCTCGAGGACCTCGCGGACATCCCGCCGACCGTCCGGGTGGCCGGTCTGACGAAGGACTACAAGATCCGCCAGGGCAACTTCCGCAGCGAGGCCTTCCGGGCGGTGGACGACGTGTCGTTCGAGATCCCGCGCGGCAAGACGCTCGCACTGGTCGGGGAGTCCGGATCGGGCAAGTCCACGGTCGCGAAGATGGTGCTCAAGTTCGAGGATCCGACCGCCGGCACGATCGAGATCGACGGCCAGGACGTGTCGGGGCTCTCGAACGCGCAGGCGTTCGGGCTCCGTCGTCGGATGCAGCCGGTGTTCCAGGACCCGTACGGCTCGCTCGACCCGCTGCGCAACATCGGCAACACGATCGCCGAGCCGCTGCAGATCCACGGCGTCGGCGACCGCGCCTCGCAGCGGGCGCGCGTGGAGGAGCTGCTGGAGCAGGTCGCCCTGCCCCAGTCCCTCGCCACGCGATACCCGAACGAGCTGTCGGGCGGTCAGCGGCAGCGCGTGGCGATCGCCCGTGCACTCGCGCTCAAGCCCGACATCATCGTGCTCGACGAGGCGGTGTCGGCGCTCGACGTGCTGGTGCAGGACCAGATCCTGAAGCTGCTCGCCGACCTGCAGTCCGAGCTCGACCTGACGTACCTGTTCATCACCCACGACCTCGCGGTCGTGCGGGTCTCCAGCGACCTGGTGTGCGTGATGGAGAAGGGCCGCGTGGTGGAGCAGGGCACGGTCGACGAGATCTTCGCGAACCCGCAGGAGGAGTACACGGAGCGCCTGCTGCAGGCGATCCCGGGTGCGTCGATCCCTCTCGGCGGCCACTGAGCGTGGCATCGCCGGCACAGCCCGAGGACGCACGGACCTACCGTGCGTCCTCGGGCACCGTCATCCTCGTGCTCAGCGTGCTGCTGGTGCTGTTCCTGCTGGGGGACACGGTCGTCAACGGCAGCATCGTGCAGGCGCTGCTGATCGCTCCGTGGATGCTCCTCGCCCTGTGGATCGTGTACGAGATCAGCTTCGTGTCGCACGTGCGGGTGGACGCGCACGGGGCGACCGTGCAGAACCTCCTGCGCCGGACGAGCTTCGGCTGGGGGCACGTGCGCGACATCGACCTGCGCTGGCAGCTCGAGTTCGCGCTCGACGACGGCCGCACGCTCACCTCCTGGGGTGGCCCGGCCCGCGCCCGCCCGCCCCGTCAGCGTCGTGACGAGGACGCGGAGCCGCGGGTGCCCTCCGGGTTGCGGGCCCTCACCGACATCCGCGACCGCTGGTCGGAGGCGGCGGCTGCCGACGCGCCCATCCGTCGCACGTGGGACGGCCCCGCGCTGATCGCGCTCGCGGTGATCGTGCTGTGGGCCGCCGCCGCGCTCGTCGTGGTCAATCTCGGCTGAGCACCCGGCGCACCGGGCTCACCCGGGCAGCCCGAACAGCTCCGGCCAGGTGGCGGCCGCCCACGGGTAGCCGACGAACACGGTCGCGTCGATGAGGAAGTGCGCCACCAGGAACGGCAGCAGTCGTCCCGTCCGCTGGTAGAGCCATCCGAACAGCAGCCCCATCGCGAGGTTGCCGACGAACGCCCCCGGCCCCTGGTACAGGTGGTAGGTCGCGCGGAGCACGGAGGTGGCGACGATGATCGTCCACGGCGACCAGCCGAGCTGCCGCAGCCGCGCGAAGAGGTAGCCGAGCACCACGAACTCCTCCTGCAGGGAGGCGCGGGCCGCCGCGAGCAGCAGGATCGGCACGGTCCACCAGTGGGCGTCGAGTCCCGCGGGGTTCACGGCCACGAACAGGCCGGCCGCCCGGCCGCCGAGGTAGAGCGCGAGGCCCGGCACGCCGATCGCCACCACGAGCAGCACGCCGCGGGCCACGTCGACGCCGATGCGGGTGCCGTCGAGCCCGAGCCGCCCGAGGTGCGGTCGTCGGCGCTGCCACAGCAGGAAGCACACCAGCACCACGGGCACGAGCGAGAAGCCGATCGAGAGCAGCTGATAGACGAGGTCGAACACCTCGCGGTCGCTGCGGGACGGGTTGAGCGTCGCGGTCTGGTCGGCCAGGGGCACGTCGTCGGTCAGGCGGTAGGCCAGCTGCACGATCGCGTAGACCGCCGACTGCCCGAGCCCCAGGGCCAGCACGATCGCGATCTCCCACCACAGGCGCGCACGGCCCTCGCGGCGCGAGGACATCGGGGGAGCGGGGGTCACGGAGTCGATGCTACGACGTGCCTCGGAGATCCGATCCGGCGCGTACGTTATCCTGGAACGTCGGCTTCCCGGCGCAACCCCACACTCTTTGAGGACCCTTGTATGGCGCACGCCCTCCGCTCTGACCTCCGCAACGTCGCAATCGTCGCCCACGTCGACCACGGCAAGACCACGCTCGTCGACGCGATGCTCCGCCAGACGGGCTCCTTCGGCGAACACTCTCACGTCGAGGAGCGGGCGATGGACTCGAACGACCTCGAGCGCGAGAAGGGCATCACGATCCTCGCCAAGAACACGGCGATTACCTACAAGGGCAAGCACGCCGACGGCAAGGAGATCACGATCAACGTGATCGACACGCCCGGCCACGCCGACTTCGGCGGCGAGGTCGAGCGCGGCCTGTCCATGGTCGACGGTGTCGTGCTGCTCGTCGACGCGAGCGAGGGCCCGCTGCCGCAGACCCGCTTCGTGCTGCGCAAGGCCCTCGAGGCCAAGCTGCCGGTTATCCTGCTGGTCAACAAGACCGACCGCCCCGACGCCCGCATCGCCGAGGTCGAGGAGGAGGCGCACGACCTGCTGCTGGGTCTCGCGTCCGACCTGGTCGACGACGTGCCCGACCTCGATGTCGACGCGCTGCTCGACGTTCCGGTCGTGTACGCCTCCGGCCGTGCCGGCGCCGCCTCGCAGAACCGTCCCGCCGACGGGTCGCTGCCCGACAACGACGACCTGGAGCCGCTGTTCGAGGCGATCCTCGAGCACGTGCCCGCGCCGTCCTATGACGACGAGGCGCCGCTGCAGGCCTGGGTCACGAACCTCGACTCCAGCCCGTTCCTCGGCCGACTCGCCCTGCTGCGCGTGTTCAACGGCACGCTCAAGAAGGGCCAGACGGTCGCCTGGGTCCGCTCCGACGGCACGACCAGCAACGCCCGGATCACCGAGCTGCTGAAGACCCGCGCCCTGGAGCGCTACCCGGCCGATTCCGCGGGCCCCGGCGACATCGTCGCGATCGCCGGCTTCGAGGACATCACGATCGGCGAGACCATCGCCGACCCCGAGGACATCCGTCCGCTGCCGGCCATCACGGTCGACGACCCCGCGATCTCCATGACGATCGGCACGAACACGTCGCCGCTCATGGGCAAGGTCAAGGGGCACAAGCTCACCGCCCGCATGGTGAAGGATCGTCTGGACCGCGAGCTCATCGGCAACGTCTCGCTCAAGGTCGTCGACATCGGCCGTCCCGACGCCTGGGAGGTGCAGGGCCGCGGTGAGCTCGCGCTCGCCATCCTCGTCGAGAACATGCGTCGCGAGGGCTTCGAGCTCACGGTCGGCAAGCCGCAGGTGGTCACCAAGAAGATCGACGGCAAGGTCTACGAGCCGTTCGAGCACCTGACCATCGACACGCCGGAGGAGCACCTCGGCGCGATCACGCAGCTCCTCGCGAACCGCAAGGGCCGCATGGAGAACATGACCAACCACGGCACCGGCTGGGTGCGCATGGAGTTCGTCGTGCCCTCGCGCGGTCTCATCGGCTTCCGCAGCGAGTTCCTCACGACCACCCGCGGCACCGGCATCGCGAACGCGATCTCGCACGGGTACGAGCCGTGGGCCGGTCAGATCACGACGCGCCAGAACGGCTCGATCGTGGCCGACCGCTCCGGCGTGGTGACCCCCTTCGCGATGATCGCCCTGCAGGAGCGCATGTCGTTCTTCGTGCAGCCGACCGAAGAGGTCTACGAGGGCATGGTCATCGGCGAGAACTCGCGCGCCGACGACATGGACGTGAACATCACCAAGGAGAAGAAGCTCACCAACATGCGCTCCTCCACGGCCGACAACTTCGAGTCGATGACGCCGCCGCGGCTGCTCACGCTCGAGGAGAGCCTGGAGTTCGCGCGTGACGACGAATGCGTCGAGGTGACGCCCGAGAAGGTGCGCATCCGCAAGGTGATCCTGGACCAGACCGTCCGCGGTCGCGAGGCCTCGCGCCTGAAGCGTCAGGACGCGAACGCCTGAGGCATCCCCGCACCCTTCCGAGAGGGCCCCACGCTCCTGCGTGGGGCCCTCTTCTCATGAAAATGCCAGGTGGGGGCTAGGTCGATGACGCAGACTCGTTCACTTGCGTCCGGGGCAATCTCCCGATGAGTGTCCCGCATCGGGCGCACGACGACCCGAAAGTCGAACCCAATGCTTCAGAAGACCCGTGCGCTTCGGCGCGCCTCCGAGGTGGCTGCCGCGCGCGCCGCCGTCACCCGTACCCCGCTGCTCGTCCTGGGCACCGCGGCCGCCGCCCTCGTGGGGATCACCCTCACGGTCGGGGTGACGGCCGCCCCCGCCACCGGCACCGCGCAGCCGGCCGCGTCGGCCGCGATCACGAGCCAGGCCTTCGGCGCGGAACCGCTCACCCGCATCGCCGACGAGGCCGTGATGACGGTGTCGAAGGGGAAGGATGCGGTCGCGGCGGCGGACGCCCTGACCGCCGAGGTCTCCGCGTCCGGCCTCGACGTGAGCGCTGCGGCCCCGGTGGACACGACGCCGCTCGAGGATGACCTGGAGACCCTCGACGACCGTGCGACCCTGCCCTTGCTCCTCGTGACGGTCGCGACCGAGCAGGCCGCCGCCGAGACCGAGAAGGTCGTCGCGGAGACCGCGGCGCTGCAGCAGGCGTACACGGCGGCGCAGGAGCAGAAGGCCGCGGAGGAGGCGGCGCGCGTCGCCGCCGAGCAGGCCGCTGCGGCCGCCGCCGCGCTCGCCGCGGCCAACACGGTGGACGGCGCGAAGGCGACCGCGCAGCAGATGATGGCCGACCGCTACGGCTGGGGCGGCGATCAGTTCTCCTGCCTGAACTCGCTGTGGAACAAGGAGTCGGGCTGGAACTACCGGGCGTACAACGCCGATGGCGGTGCCACCGGGATCCCGCAGGCGCTTCCCGGCAGCAAGATGGCCTCGGCCGGCGCCGACTGGCAGACCAACGCGGCCACTCAGATCGCGTGGGGCCTGAAGTACATCGCCGACGCCTACGGCACGCCGTGCAGCGCCTGGGGCCACTCGCAGGCGATGAACTGGTACTGAGCCCGAGCGGGCCGGAGGTCACGCACCGTGACGGGCCTATCCTGAGAGGCGGTCGAGCGCTACGGTGACTGTGACGGCTGGGGAGCGTCGCGAATCCGAGGAGGAGTGGTGCTCGATCCCGTCGCCTGGCTCGATGTCCCGCAGGAGGTCTCGACCGGCACGCTGCCCGGCTGGGAGCGCGTGGACGAGATCGTCCGGGAGGCCCACGCCCGCTATGCCGGTGAGCGCGGAGGGCGCGTGGCCGACTACATCCCGGTGCTGGCCGAGGTGGACCCCGAGCTGTTCGGTCTCGCCGTCATCGAGGTCGGCGGCGGGGTGCACGACGCCGGCGACGCGCTGCACCCGTTCTCGATCCAGTCGATCTCGAAGATGTTCGTGTACGCCCTGGCGATCCAGGAGCACGGGCACGAGCGCGTCCGCGACATCGTCGGCGTCAACAACACCGGGCTCGCGTTCAACTCGGTCGTCGCGCTGGAGCTGAACGAGGGCCATCCGCGCAACCCGATGGTCAACGCCGGCGCGATCGCGACCACGGCGCTGATGCCGGGCGCGACCGCGGTCGAACAGTGGGAACGGGTGCGGGAGGGGCTGTCGGCGTTCGCCGGACGGCCGCTGAGCCTCGACGGCGAGGTGTACGCGTCGGAGGCGGCGTCGAACGACCGCAACCGCGCCCTCGGCTGGCTGCTCAAGAGCTACGGACGCCTGGCGGGTGACCCGGACGAGATCGTCGATGTGTACACGCGGCAGTGCGCGCTGAGCGTGACGGCGCACGACCTGGCTGTCATGGGGGCGACGCTCGCCGACGGCGGCGTGAACCCGATCACGGGGGAGCGCGTGGTGACGGCGGACGTGTGCCGCGACACGCTCGCGGTCGTCGCAGCGAGCGGACTCTACGAGAACTCCGGCGACTGGTTGTTCGAGATCGGTCTCCCGGCGAAGTCCGGTGTCGCGGGAGGGATCGTCGCGGTCTCGCCGGGCAAAGGGGCGGCCGCCGGGTTCTCGCCGCGGCTGGACGACGCGGGCAACTCTGTGCGGTCGCAGATGGCGATCGGCCATCTGTCGCGCTCGCTCGGGCTCAATCTGTTCGCCTCCGCACCCGCGCAGGCGGACGACTCGGGGAGCGGTCCCCGACCGGCGGAGAAGGAGCGATCATGACGGAGACGGTGCAGGCGCCAGCGAAGACCTCGTGGTTGCCGATGGTGAGTCTGTTCCTCGCGCAGGTGCTGATGTCGTTCAATGTGGCGGCGCTGCCCATCTCCCTGGGCGGCATGGTCGGTGAGTTCGGCGTGCCGCCGACACTCGCCAGCACCACCATCGTGATGTACGGCCTGGCAGTCGCGGCGCTCGTGATGACGGGCGCGAAGCTCGGGCAGCGCGTCGGCTGGGTGCTGATCTTCCGGGTGGTGGTCGCCCTGTTCGCCGGCTCCGCGATCATGATGCTCACCGCCCCCGGCATCTGGTGGGCGATCGCCGGTCAGGCGGTGGCCGGGGCGGCCGCGGCCATCATCGTGCCGTCCATCGTGGCGCTGATCGCCGAGAACTACCGCGGATCCCAGCAGGCCACCGCGATCGGGGCCATCGGCTCCGCCCGCGCCATCTCGGGTGTGAGCGCCTTCCTCATCGGCGGCACGCTCGGCACCCTCGTCGGCTGGCGCCCGCTGTTCTTCATCGTGCTGGCCGTCGCGGTCGCCGTCTTCGCCCTGAGCTTCACGCTGCGCGGCGACCGCGGCGACGCCTCCATCCGCATCGACCTCGTGGCGTCGCTCCTGATCGGCGGCGCGATCGTGCTGCTGACGCTCGGGTTCAACAACCTCAACAGCTGGGGTGCGCTGGCCGCATCGCCGGCCGCCCCGTTCAGCGTGCTGGGGCTGTCGCCGGCACCGCTGTTCATCGTGCTCGGCCTCGTGCTGGGGCAGGCGTTCTTCCTGTGGACGCGGCGGCGCATGGCGGAGGGCAAGGTACCGCTCATCGACCTCAGTGTGCTGGGGTCGTCGCGCGAGCGTGCCGCCGTCTACGCCATGTTCATCGTCGTGGGGCTCGAGGCGTGCGTGAACTTCACGATCCCGCTGTACATCCAGATCGTGCAGGGGAGGACCCCGTTCGACACGTCGCTGGCGATGATGCCGTTCAACCTCACGGTCTTCCTGACCGCGACACTGGTCGTGCGCTTCTACAAGCGCTACCCCCCGCGCACCATCGGGGTGTTCGGCTTCATCCTCACCACCGCCGCGCTCGTGTGGCTCTCGGTCGTCGTGACGAACAACTGGGAGACCGTGCCGACGATCGCGGGGCTGATCGTGTTCGGCATCGGACAGGGCGCCCTGGTCACGCTCGTGTTCAACGTGCTGGTCACCGCGGCCCCCGCGGAGCTGGCGGGCGACGTGGGCTCCCTGCGCGGCACGACGCAGAACCTCGCATCGGCGGTGGGGACGGCTCTCGCCGGCGCGCTGCTGGTGTCGCTGCTCGCCCTGAACGTCGGTCGCGCGGTGGTCGAGCATCCGGAGCTGCCGCCGTCGCTGGTGGCGCAG
Source organism: Microbacterium sp. NPDC059771 (assembly GCF_042732495.1). Taxonomy (NCBI): domain Bacteria; kingdom Bacillati; phylum Actinomycetota; class Actinomycetes; order Micrococcales; family Microbacteriaceae; genus Microbacterium; species Microbacterium sp. NPDC059771. The sequence continues at coordinate 1,610,019 of NZ_JBHWHK010000001.1, forward strand.
GTGCCGATGGATGACGTGAACTTCATCAGCAACGACGACCTGCGCGTGGTGCTGGAGTCGACGGACGCCACGGAGGAGCAGGTGGATGCGGCGGTCGCCGTGAACGAGCAGGCGCGTCTGAGCACGCTCAAGCTCGGACTGCTGCTGCTGGCGGCGGTGAGCGCCCTGGCGATCCTTCCGGCGTCGCGGCTGCCGCAGTACCGGCCGCACGAGATCCCCGATCCGTCGCCGTCGAGCGGCTCGGACTGAGGCGGCGCTCAGCGCAGTTCGGAGATGAGGACCGCGCTCGTCCCGGGCTTGGTGGCCTCGAAGATGTGCGACACGTCTCCGGCGTACGTGAGGTAGTCGCCGGGGTCGAGCACGACGGGCTCGTCGGGCGGGCCGATGCGGGCCTGGCCCGCGATCAGGATCACGTGCTCGATCGTGCCCGGGTGGTGCGGGTCGGAACGGCGGGGGTCTCCGGGCTCGGCCTGGATCAGGTACACGTCGCGCCGGGCGCCGGGCGGGCTGGCCGAGAGGAGGGTCGCGCTGTAGGCGGCGGCGGACGAGGGCACGCCCGCGAGCTCGTCGGCGCGGATGAGCGTGGGCGCGTTGGCCTGCTGGTCGACCAGCACCGCGAAGGGCACCCCGAGGGCGACGCCCAGGGCCCACAGCGTCTCGACGCTGGGGTTGCCCGCGCCGCTCTCGAGCTGTGAGACGGTCGCCTTGGAGACGCCGGCGCGGCGGGCGAGCTCCGAGACGGACAGGCTCGCGGCCTCGCGCTCGCGGCGGAGCGTGCGGGCGAGGCGGGTGCGGAGATCCTCCATGCGTTCATCATGTCAAACGATCGTTCGCTTGACTATCCACCAGCAGCTGTTCAGAATGATGGTCATGCGTTCACTCAAACGAACAGCGCGCGCGGTGTCCCGGTGACCGCGGAACGCGAGGTGTGGCGCGAGGCGCTCGGCGTCGTGCTCGCCACCAGCGCCTACGGCATCTCGTTCGGTGCCCTCGCCGTCGCCTCCGGGCTGGACGTGTGGCAGACCTGCGTGCTGAGCCTGCTGATGTTCACGGGCGGCTCGCAGTTCGCGTTCATCGGCGTCTTCGCCTCGGGCGGACTCGCCGCCCTCCCGTCGGCGATCGCCTCGGCCGCGCTGCTCGGCGTGCGCAACGTCGCCTACGGCATGCGCATGTCGCCCCTCGTCGGGGGAGGACCGTGGCGCCGTGCGGCCGCCGCGCACTTCACGATCGACGAGTCCACCGCCGTCGCGATCGCCCAGAACGACCCTCGCCTGCGCCGGGTGGGCTTCTGGGTCACGGGCGTGGGCATCTTCATCGGCTGGAACCTGACCACCCTCACCGGAGCCCTCGTCGGCGACGTGCTCGGCGACCCGAAGGCCTGGGGCCTGGACGCGGCGGCCGCGGCAGCGTTCCTCGCCCTGCTGTGGCCGCGCCTCCGACAGCGCCAGGCGGTGGCCGTCGGCGTGGCGGCGGCAGTGGTCGCGGCGGCGTTGACCCCGTTCCTCATGCCGGGGTTGCCGGTGCTGATCGCCGCAGTCGTCGCGATCGCGGTCGGGTGGTTCAACTGGCTCGGGCGGGACGATGCGGGACGCGAGCCCCTCGAGACGCGGGAGGCCGGCGCATGAGCCTGTGGAGCGCCATCCTGCTGGCCGCCCTGATCTGCCTCGCGCTCAAGGCCGCGGGCTACCTCGTGCCGCCGAAGGTGCTCGAGGCGCCGCGTCCCGCCCGCATCTCCGATCTGCTCACGGTGGCCCTGCTCGCGGCGCTCGTCGCAGTGCAGACGCTCGGCGACGGCCAGGCCATCACGGTCGACGCCCGCGTGCCCGCGCTGCTGGTGGCGGCCGGACTGCTGTGGCTGCGGCAGTCGTTCCTCGTGGTGGTCGTGGCGGCGGCGCTGGTGGCGGCGCTGCTGCGCCTGTTCGGGCTCGCGAGCTGATCGGCGGGTGCCGCGACCGCCGCGCGGATAGGATCGAGGGGTGCGCGTGAACGGGATCTCGAGGGTGCTGTCGTGGGTCGCCGCGGCCCTGGTCGGCGGTGTCTACGGCGTGGCCGGGACCATCGCGCACAGCGTGACGTGGGGCCCGATCCCAGTCGGCCTGATCGTCGCGGCGATCGCCTGCGCCGCCATCCTGGTGGCGATCCGCGCGCTCACCCACGACCGCTGGGCGGCCGTCGCCGCAGGGCTCGGGATGCTCGGCATGCTGGTCATGATCTCCGGTGTGGGCCCCGGCGGCTCCGTCGTGGTGCAGGACTCGCTCGCCGGTCGCATCTGGACCTACCTGGCGGCGGGGATCGTGCTGCTCGTGGTCGCGTGGCCGTCGTTCTCCCGCCCGCCCGCACGACCCGCGAGCGCGCCGACGGAGGACCGGGAGCCGAGCGCGACGTAGACTGGAGCGGTGACGTATGTGATCGCCCTCCCGTGCGTCGATGTCAAGGATCGCGCCTGCATCGACGAGTGCCCCGTTGACTGCATCTACGAGGGCGAACGGTCGTTGTACATCCACCCGGACGAATGCGTCGACTGCGGTGCCTGTGAGCCGGTGTGCCCCGTCGAGGCCATCTACTACGAGGACGACCTGCCCGACGAGTGGCAGGACTACTACAAGGCCAACGTCGAGTTCTTCGACGAGATCGGCTCGCCGGGAGGCGCCGCCAAGGTCGGCGTCTACCCGTTCGACCACCCGATCATCGCCGCGCTGCCGCCGCAGGGCGAGTAGGCGCCGGCCGTGAGCGTCCGCGACCTCGCCGACTACCCGTGGGACGCGGTCGTCCCGTTCCGTGACCGCGCAGCGCAGCACCCGGGCGGTCTGGTCGACCTCTCGGTCGGCTCGCCCGTCGACCCGACGCCTGACATCATCCGCCGGGCGCTCGCCGAGGCGACAGACGCCCACGCCTATCCGCAGACGGTCGGCACGCCCGCGCTGCGCGAGGCCATCGTCGCCTGGTATGCGCGCCGCCGCGGCGTGCCGGATCTGCGCATCGACAACGTGCTACCCACGATCGGCTCGAAGGAGCTCGTCGGGCTCCTGCCCACGCTGCTCGGTCTCGGTCCGGGCGACATCGTGGTGCACCCGCGCGTGGCCTATCCGACGTACGACGTGGGCGCCCGCGTCGCCGGAGCCACACCGCTCGCGGCCGACGATCCGGCGGAGTGGCCCGAGGGCACGAAGCTCATCTGGATCAACACCCCGGGCAACCCCGACGGGCGCACCTGGAGCGTCGCGGAGCTCGCGGCCGCCGTGCGTCGCGCGCGCGAGCTGGGCGCGGTCCTGGCGAGCGACGAGTGCTACGCGGAGCTGGGGTGGGACGGCCCGTGGTCGACGGAGCCGATCCCGTCCGTGCTGGACCCGCGGGTGACCGACGGCAGCCGCGCCAACCTGCTCAGCGTGTACTCGCTCAGCAAGCAGTCGAACCTCGCGGGGTATCGCGCCGCCTTCGTGGCCGGGTGCGCCCGCATCGTGGGGGAGCTGCTCACCGCCCGCAAGCACCTCGGCCTCATGCCGCCCGCTCCGGTGCAGCACGCGATGGCCGTGGCGCTCGGCGACGACGCGCACGTGGCCGCGCAGAAGGAGCTGTACCGCGCCAGGCGCGACCTGCTCCGTCCGGCCCTGGAGGCCGCCGGCTTCCGCATCGACGGCTCGGAGGCGGGTCTCTACCTGTGGGCGACGGAGGGACGCGACGCGTGGGAGTCGCTGGGGCGGCTCGCCGACCTGGGCATCCTCGCGGGTCCCGGCCCCTTCTACGGTGCCGACGCGGCGCAGCACGTGCGGCTCGCGCTGACCGCGCCGACCGAGCGGGTGAGCGCGGCGGCAGAGCGCCTGCACGACGGCGCTCTGTAGCTTCCCTCAGCTCAGCGGCGATCTGTTTGGCGGTTGTCACAGTAGGCCGGTGGGACTACTAGGCTGTAAAAGCGATTCGGTCGTCACCCGACCAGGCGCTCGGCGCCGAGAGATCGCCACTTCCGGCTTGATCACGAACGTGCTGACACCCCCGCGACGCGCAGGCGGTCAGACAAAGGAGGAGGGCGCGTGAGCGCTGCAGCAGACCAGACGGCGAAGCTGACGATCGGTGACACCACCGCCGAATTCCCCGTGGTGCGCGGCACGGCCGGCCACGACAGCATCGATTTCTCGACGTTGACCAGGCAGACCGGGTACACCGGACTCGACTACGGCTTCGTGAACACCGCCTCGACCAAGTCCGAGATCACCTTCATCGACGGCGACAAGGGCATCCTGCGCTACCGCGGCTACCCGATCGAACAGCTCGCCGGGAGCACCAGCTACCTCGAGGTGGCGTGGCTGCTCATCTACGGCGAGCTGCCCTCGGCATCCGAGCTCGCCGAGTTCGACGAGAAGATCCGCCGCCACACGCTGCTGCACGAAGACCTCAAGCGCTTCTTCTCCGCGCTGCCGCACACCGCGCACCCCATGTCCGTGCTGTCCTCGGCGGTCGCCGCCCTGTCGACGTACTACGAGGGCCAGACCGACCCGCACAACCCCGAGCACGTCGAGCTGAACATGATCCGCATGCTCGCCAAGCTCCCGGTGATCGCGGCCTACGCGCACAAGAAGAGCGTCGGGCAGGCGTTCCTGTACCCCGACAACTCCCTCGGGTTCGTGGAGAACTTCCTCAAGCTCAACTTCGGCGTCAACTCCGAGCCGTATGAGATCAACCCGGTCATGGCGAAGGCGCTCGAGCTGCTGCTGATCCTGCACGAGGACCACGAGCAGAACGCCTCCACGTCGACCGTCCGCCTCGTCGGCTCGACGGGCGCGAACCAGTTCGCCTCCGTGTCCGCCGGCATCCAGGCGCTCTCCGGCCCGCTGCACGGCGGTGCGAACGAGGCCGTGCTGACGATGCTCGGCCAGATCCGCGACTCGGGGCAGAGCGTCGCGCGCTTCGTGGAGCGGGTGAAGAACAAGGAAGAGGGCGTGAAGCTGATGGGCTTCGGGCACCGGGTCTACAAGAACTACGACCCGCGCGCCAAGCTCGTCAAGGAGGCGGCCGACGAGGTGCTCGCCTCGCTGGGCGTGACCGACCCGCTGCTCGATCTGGCGAAAGAGCTCGAGGAGCTCGCGCTCGCCGACGACTACTTCCGCGAGCGTCGCCTCTACCCGAACGTCGATTTCTACACCGGCGTGATCTACAAGGCGATGGGCTTCCCGACGCGCATGTTCACGGTGCTCTTCGCGATCGGACGGCTCCCGGGCTGGCTCGCGCAGTGGCGTGAGCTGCAGCTCGACCCGCAGACCAAGATCGGCCGCCCGCAGCAGCTGTACACGGGTTCGCCCGAGCGGTCCTTCCCGACGCGCTGAGCCGTCACCCGAAACGCCCCCTCCGTCACATCGGAGGGGGCGTTTCGGCGTCCGGCAGCGCCACGCAGAACGGTGCCCCTCCGTGAAGAGGGGCACCGTTCCGGGTGGCAGGGGTGTCAGCGGCCCTGCGAGCCGCGGCCACCGCCCTGGCGGGACTGGCCGCCCTGGCGCGAAGCGCCGCCGGTCTGCGTGGAGTAGCTGGCGCCCTGGCCGCCGCCCTGACCGCCGGAGCGGCGGCGGCGACGTCGCGCGGGCGGGGTCGCCGCGGAGCTGCGCTCGCCACCGGCGGGGCGCTGCTTGGCGGCCGGGCGCTGCGGCGCCTGCTGCACCGGTGCGGGGCGCACGTGCGGCGCGCGCTCCGGCACCAGCTCGGTCACCGCGGCCGGGGTGAGCTCTTCGAGCGGGGCCGAGATCGCGGCCTTGCGCAGCAGGTCCTTCACGTCGCGGCGCTGCTCGGGGAGCACGACCGTGACCACCGTGCCCGCGGCGCCGGCACGCGCGGTGCGGCCGGAGCGGTGCAGATAGGCCTTGTGCTCGACGGGCGGGTCGACGTGCACCACGAGGTCGACGTTATCGACGTGCACACCGCGCGCCGCGACATCCGTGGCCACGAGCACGCGCACCCCGCCGTCCTCCGGAGCGGTCGAGAACGCGCCGAGGTTGCGCTCGCGCGCGTTCTGCGAGAGGTTGCCGTGCAGGTCGACCGCGGGGATGCCGGCGGCCGTGAGCTGCTTGGCGAGCTTCTTCGCCTGGTGCTTCGTGCGCGTGAACAGGATGCGACGGCCGGTGCCGGACGCCAGGTCGCGCACGAGCACGGTCTTGTTCTCGGTGGAGTCGACCACCAGCACGCGGTGCGTCATCTCGCCCACGGGCACGCTCGCCTCATCGACCTCGTGGCTGACCGGGTTCGAGAGGAACCGGCGGGCGAGGGTGTCGATGCCGCGGTCGAGGGTCGCGCTGAACAGCAGGCGCTGTCCGTCGGCGGGCGTCGCCGCGAGGATGCGGGTGACGCCGGGGAGGAAGCCGAGGTCGGCCATGTGATCGGCCTCGTCGAGCACCGCGACCTCGATCGCGCTCAGACGCACGACCTGCTGCTTCATGAGGTCTTCGAGGCGACCGGGGCAGGCCACCACGATGTCGACGCCGCCCTGCAGCGCCTTCTCCTGCGGACGCTGGCTGACACCGCCGAACACGGTGGTGACGCGGAGGCCCACGGCCTCGGCGAGCGGGGCCACGGTGGCGGCGATCTGCGTCGCGAGCTCTCGGGTCGGCGCGAGCACCAGGCCGCGGGGGAGCCCGGCGCGGCGCTTGGTGCCCGAGGCCGCGAGCCGCGCCACGAGCGGAAGGGCGAAGGCGATGGTCTTGCCGCTGCCGGTGCGTCCGCGACCGAGGAGGTCACGGCCGGCGAGCGAATCGGGAAGGGTGTCGCGCTGGATCGCGAACGCCTCGGTCTTGCCGGAGGCGGCGAGAACGGCGGCGAGCTCGGCGGGAACGCCGAGATCGAGGAAGGAAGGCATGCAGAAACTCCGTCAGCGCCCGACAGGGGCGCGGTAGTGGGGTGAGGTGGGCGAGGACGCGGCGGATCGCGCGTCCGTTCGCCGTACGTATGGCCAGTTCGGGCTGGTGATGGGAGCGCCGGGCGCTCGCTTCGGTCCTCGGAGACCCCTAGACGACGACGATGCTGACCGGCCGGCGGCGCGAGCAGCGGTGTCAGTCTACCAGTGGCGGCATGCCGGAGGCCGCATGCCCGGTGTCAGGCGTGCAGCGCGTCGTTCAGCGTGACCCCGACGCCGGCGCGCTGGACCGCCTCGACCGCACCGGTGAGGGAGTTGCGACGGAACAGGAGGCCGTCGCGGCCGGACAGCTCCGCGCCCTTCACGGTCGGACGGCCGCCGTCCGGAGTGACCGGGCCGTCGGCCAGCACGATCTTGGTGCCAGCCGTGACGTAGAGCCCGGCCTCGACCACGCAGTCGTCACCCAGCGAGATGCCGATCCCCGCGTTGGCGCCCAGGAGCGTGCGCGACCCGATCGAGACACGGTGCGTGCCGCCGCCGGAGAGCGTGCCCATGATGGAGGCGCCGCCACCGATGTCGCTGCCGTCGCCCACGACGACACCCTGCGAGATGCGGCCCTCGACCATGGAGGCGCCGAGCGTACCGGCGTTGAAGTTCACGAAGCCCTCGTGCATCACGGTGGTGCCGGGGGAGAGGTGGGCGCCGAGGCGCACGCGGGACGCGTCGGCGATGCGGACACCGGCGGGCTGGACGTAGTCGGTCAGGCGCGGGAACTTGTCGAGCCCCTGCACCTGGATGCCCGCCCGCTGGAGCTGCGGGCGCAGACGGGCCGCGTCGGACGGCAGGACAGGTCCGGCGTTCGTCCAGGCCACGTTCGGCAGGTGGGCGAAGATGCCGTCCAGGTTCAGCTCGTTCGGGCGTGCGACCAAGTGCGACAGCGCGTGCAGCCGCAGGTATGCGTCCGCGGTGGAGGCGGGGGCGGCGTCGAGGTCGACCTGGAGCTGGACGACCTCGACCGTCACGTTGCGGCGCTCGTCCGGCCCGGCGAGCGGGACCAGGGCGTCGACCGCGGCCGCGGCGTCCTCGGTCGAGGGGGCGACGGTGCGCACCTCGGGGAACCAGGCGTCCAGGACGGTGCCGTCGCCGGCGGTCGTGGTCAGTCCGATGCCCCACACAGTTCTCGCGTCGCTCATACCTCCACGGTATCGCGGGCCGACCCGGGCCTCCGCCCGCATGACGACGGTCGGTAGGCTGAGGGCATGGTGCTCGATCTGACCGCGTCCTCTGCTGCCCTCACCCGCGCGATCTGCGACATCCCGAGCGTCTCGGGCGACGAGAAGACGCTCGCCGACGCCATCGAGCAGGCCGTCGCCCCCCTCGCGCACCTCGAGGTCATCCGGCACGGGAACACGATCGTCGCCCGCACCGACCGCGGCCGAGACCGTCGCGTGGCGATCGCCGGCCACATCGACACCGTGCCCGTGAACGGCAACCTTCCCACGCGCGACATCGAGGTCGACGGCGAGCCCTACCTGTGGGGGCGCGGCACGGTCGACATGAAGGCGGGCACCGCGGTGCAGTTGAAGCTCGCGGCCGAGCTGACCGACCCCGCGGTCGACATCACGTGGATGTGGTACGACAACGAAGAGGTCGAGGCGACCAAGAACGGGCTCGCGCTGCTGGCGGCGGCACGTCCCGACCTGCTCCAGGCGGACTTCGCGATCCTGGGCGAACCGTCGAACGGCGAGGTCGAGGGCGGCTGCAACGGCACGCTGCGGGCGATCGTGCGTACCTCGGGTGTCCGCGCCCACAGTGCCCGGGCGTGGATCGGCGAGAACGCCATCCATCGCGCCGCGCCCATCCTCACCCGTCTGGCCGAGTACCGCGCTCGGGAGGTCCCGGTCGAGGGGCTGCTGTACCGCGAGAGCCTCAGCGCCGTCCGCATCGCCGGCGGGGTGGCGGGCAACGTCATCCCCGACGCGTGCGAGGTCGAGGTCAACTACCGCTTCGCGCCCAGCAAGTCGGCCGCCGACGCCGAGGCCCACGTGCGCGCGGTGCTCGCGGGGTTCGACGTGGAGATCACGGATGCGGCCGAGGGGGCACGCCCCGGGCTGGACGCCGACATCGCGCGGGACTTCGTGGCGGCGGTCGGCGCCGAGCCGCGACCGAAGTACGGCTGGACCGACGTGGCGCGCTTCTCGGCGCTGGGCATCCCCGCCGTGAACTACGGCCCCGGTGACCCGCACCTCGCCCACCACGACGAGGAGCGGGTGCCGCTCGCGCAGATCGCGGCGGTCGAGCAGGGCCTGCGGGCATGGCTCACCTCGCACTGAGCACGGCACGTCGCTGGGCCCGGCTTCCCCTTCCGCTGCGCATCGGCCTGATCTATCTCGGCGCGCGCGTCGTGACGACGGGGTTCCTGATCGCGGCGGCGTCGCTGTCCACCGTCTTCTCGCGCTTCGGCGGTGACGCGGGCCTGATCGACTTCGTGCTCGGCTGGGACGCCCAGTGGTACTGGCAGGTGGCCGTCCACGGGTATCCGAGCGAGCTGCCGCTGACCGACGCCGGCGAGGTCGCCGAGAACGCGTGGGCGTTCATGCCGGTGTTCGCATACGCCGCGAAGGCGCTCGGTTTCGTGCTCGGCTCCTGGGGAGCGGGAGCGTTCGTGCTCGCCCTCGTCGCCGGCTACCTGGCCTGCCTGGCGCTGCATCGCCTGCTGCGCGATCGCATCGGCAGCGGGGCCGCGCTCTGGGCGGTCGTGTTCTTCGCCGCAGGGCCGCTGGCCGCGATGTTCCAGGTGGGCTATGCGGAGACGCTGTTCCTGCTGCTGCTGTTCCTCGCCCTGGACGCGACGATCCGCCGGCAGTACGCGTGGCTGTACCTGCTGATCCCGGTGATGGGCTTCACGCGACCCGGGGTTCTGGCGTTCGCGCTGTACCTCGGCCTCCACGGCATCCTCCGCTGGATCCACCGCCGCGACGATCCGCTCGCGCTGCGCGAGGTGGTGCACATCGTGGCGGCCGGCGCGCTCGCCGTCGCGACCGGCTTCGCGTGGCAGGTGATCGCCGCCGTCGTCACGGGCGACCCCGGGGCGTATCTCGCGACCGAGCTCGCCTGGCGCCGGCACTGGATCGTGGGCGGCGTCGACGGCTTCGTGCCGTTCGAGGGGTGGGTGCAGGCGTCGCAGTTCTGGTTCTCGCTGTGGGGGCTTCCCGCCGCGGGGGGACCCGTCGCGCTCGTGCTGCTCGTGGTGGCCGCGGCCCTCGCGCTGCTGTTCGCCCGCCCGGTGCGGGCACTGGGTGCGGACCTGCGCCTGTGGAGTGCGAGCTACCTGCTGTACCTGCTGGCGGTGTTCTTCCCGCAGTCGAGCACGTTCCGGTTGCTGCTGCCGCTCAGCCCGGTGTGGGGCGCGGTCGCGGTGCCCCGGTCGCGCGCCTGGCGTCTCGGCGTGCTGGTGCTGTGCCTGCTCGGTCAGTGGGTGTGGATCTACCACGTGTATGCGCTCGGCAGCACGTTCTGGCAGGTTCCCTGATCGCGCGGGAGAACGGGATTGTGTCGGCGTGACGTCCACGGCGCGGTGTCACCCGATAAACTCGTTCCATACCACCGGAGGAAAGGGAGCCACGATGGCAGCGATGAAGCCGAGGACCGGAGACGGACCGATGGAGGCCGTGAAAGAAGGACGACTCATCATCGTGCGCGTTCCGCTCGAGGGCGGCGGCCGCCTGGTCGTCTCCGTGAACGACGCCGAAGCGAAGGAGCTCCACGACGTGCTGGGTGCCGTCGTGACGCCGGCCTGATCGAACCGGGTCCGCTCGTGCGGAACCAGGAGGGCGATGGATCCGCGGATCCATCGCCCTCTTTCGCTGTTCCGGCCCCGTGCCCGCGGTCAGTCCTGGTCGTCGAGGCGCACCAGCTGCAGCAGTCCCTCACCGGCCGGCGACACCGTGGCCAGCACCGCGGAGGACTCCTGGGTCGCCTGCACCAGCGAGCGGTAGGCGGAGGTCACGTCGTCGCGCTGCACGGGGTCGGCCACGCGACCGCCGGCGAGGATGCGCGGCACGAGCACGAGCCCGCCGACCCGTGCGAGCCGCAAACCGTGCTCGACGTACTCGATCACGTTCTCCGGGTCGGCGTCGACCAGCACGATGTCGTACGAGGACTCGTTCATGCGCGGCAGCACGTCGCTCGCGCGACCCGTGATGAGGCGGGCGCGGGTGGACGGGACGCGGGCGTCGGCGAACGCCTGGCGTGCCGCGGCGAGATGCTCCGGCTCGTTGTCGATCGTGGTCAGGACGGCCTGCGGGGCGCCGCGCAGCAGCCAGAGGCCGGACACGCCGGCACCGGTGCCGATCTCGACGATCGACCGCGCCCCCGCGGCGGCGGCGAGCACGGCGATCTGCGAACCGACCGCGGCGCTCACCGGGGCGGCACCGAGCTCGACCGCGTGCGCGCGCGCCCTCGCGAGGGAATCCGGTTCGACGATGGATTCTCGAAGGAAGCGCGCGTTGGCGTCGTGCTCGCTCATGGGCTGACTCTCCCTGCCTGCGTGGGTGATGCCTCCAGGGTATGGGCTGTCTGCGCGCAGACTCCGCAGGCGCGGCGGTAGCCTGGTCACATGACGTTCGGTCTGACCTTCGAGAAGCTGCTGCTGATCGGCCTCATCGCGGTGCTGATCATCGGACCCGAACGTCTTCCCCGTGCGGCCGAGAGCTTCGCGCGACTCGTCCGCAAGGCCGGCGAGTACCTGCGCGACACCAAGTCGCGGATGCGGGAGGAGATGGGCCCGGAGCTCGACGACGTCGACTGGCGCAAGCTCGACCCGCGGCAGTACGACCCCCGGCGCATCATCCGCGACGCCCTGTTCGAGGAGCCGCAGCCGACGACCCCGGCCGCGGTCGCCGCCACCATCGCGGAACCGGTGGCCCCGCGCACCGCGCCGCCGGTGTTCGATGCGCAGAACCGTCCTCCGTTCGACTCCGAGGCCACCTGACCCGACGGCTCAGGAGACGCGGGATCGCAGTCGTGCGATGTCGTCGTCGCTCAGCAGCACGCGGGGGATCGCGGTCGCCACGGCGGCATCGCGCACCTTGAGCAGCACGGCGTCGCGCCCGACGCGGACGTGCTGGAACTCGGAGTAGGGGATCTCGGAGCGCCGCCGGTCGCTGCCCAGCTGCAGCCGGTCGTCCTCCAGCGCCACCCACACCACGCTCTCCACGGGCATGGCGGCCCGCACCGCACGGCGCGCGCTGGACACCGACAGCAGCACCGCGTAGAGGCCGAGGGCGACCGCGACCGCCGGAGTGAAGGCCACGATGGCGGACGTCTCCTGCCCGGCGCGCGCGGTCGCGGTGAGGTTGAGCACGCCGATGATCAGGGCGGCGGCCAGCGCCAGCCACATGACGATGGCGACCGGGCGCGTGAGGGTGTAGATCGCGGCGTCCCTCGCCATGTGACGGAGCAGTCTCTCGTCCACGGTCACGGAGCGGTGCGGCATCCGGGCATCCTCCACGGGTCAGGAGATCGACATCGGCAGCGGTCGACCGGCGAGGCCGCGTCCCTGTCGTCCGAGCTGTGCGGCCAGAGTGCGGATGGCGGTCGCCGCCGCGTCGTCCGGCTCGGCGATCACGACGGGGTCGCCGACGTCGCCGCCCCGCCGCAGCGCGGGGCTGAGCGGGATCGAGGCCAACAGCGGCACCGGGGAGCCGGGTTCCGACAGGGCCTCGGCGACCGCCGCCCCGCCGCCCGCGCCGAACAGATCGACCACGGTGCCGTCCGGGAGCGTGTACGCCGCCATGTTCTCGACCACGCCGATCACCCGCTGTCCGGTCTGCCGCGCCACCAGTCCGCTGCGGATCGCCACCTCCGATGCGGCCGCCTGCGGCGTCGTCACCACGAGGACCTCCGCGTGGGGGAGCAGCTGACCGATCGAGATCGCGATGTCTCCCGTGCCGGGCGGCATGTCGATCAGCAGCACGTCGAGGTCGCCGAAGAAGACGTCGGTGAGGAACTGCGACACGGTCCGATGCAGCATGGGCCCGCGCCACGCGACGACCGACTCGCCGTCGCGCAGGAACATCCCGATCGAGATCGCCTTCACGCCGTGCGCGACCGGGGGCAGCATGAGGTCGTCGATGCGCGTGGGCTGCGTGCCGGCGGGGATGCCGAGCAGACCGGGGATCGAGAACCCGTGCACGTCGGCGTCGACGAGGCCGACCGCGAGCCCGCGCTGGGCGAGAGCGACCGCGAGGTTCGCGGTGACGGTGGACTTGCCGACGCCGCCCTTCCCGCTGGACACGAGGATCACGCGCGTGAGCGACTCGGGTCCGAACGGCATGTGGCGCGGCGGGCGACCGGCGCGCAGCTTCTCGGTCAGCGCCTTCCGCTCGGCGGGGGTCATGACCCCCACGTCCACCTCGACGGTCTCGATGCCGGGCACCGCGGCGGCCGCGGCGCGGACATCCCGCTCGATGCGGTCAGCGGCGGGGCACCCGACGATGGTCAACGCGATCCCGACGTGCGCGACGGTGCCGTCGACCTCGATGTCCCGCACCATGTCGAGCTCACCGATGGGGCGTCGCAGCTCCGGGTCCGTGACGGCGGAGACGGCGCTGCGGACGCTGTCGGCCGCGGTCATGGGGTCGCGCCGCCCGCCGGCTCGTCCTCGGCGTCGTTCAGCTCGGCCAGCAGCGCCTTCAGCTCCTGGCGCAGCACGTCTCGGGTGACCGCCTGCGAATTGCGCTCCTCGAGCGCCATGCGCAGCGCCACGATCTCCCGCGCCAGGTACTCCGTGTCGGCGAGGTTGCGCTCGGCCCGCTGGCGGTCCTGCTCGATCTGCACGCGGTCGCGGTCGTCCTGCCGGTTCTGCGCGAGCAGGATCAGCGGGGCGGCGTACGAGGCCTGCAGTGACAGCATGAGCGTGAGCGCCGTGAACCCCAGGGCCGCATCGTCGAAGCGCAGGTGGTGCGGCATGAGCGTGTTCCACCCGATCCAAAGGATGCAGAACAGGCTGAGGATCACGAGGAAGGCGGGCGTGCCCATGGCCCGGGCCACCCACTCCGTGAACCGTCCGAAGCGGTCGCGGGAGGTGGTGCGGGGGCGCGTGGTTCCCCGCCCCGGTGCGTCCAGGCGCGGCGTCGACCGGCTCATCCTCGCCATCAGCGCGCCCCCGTCGTGGGCGACGCGTCGTCGCTGTCGTGCGTGCGCCAGTCGTCGGGCAGCAGGTAGTCCAGCACGTCATCGATGCTGATGGCGCCGACGAGGCGGTGGGCGGCGTCGACCACGGGGAGCGACACCAGGTCGTAGCTGGCGAGCATGCGGGCGACCTCGGCCGCGGAGGCCGTGACCGGGACGGGTTCGAGGCTGTCGTCGAGGATGGCGCCGAGGCGCTCGTGCGGCGGGTAGCGCAGCATCCGCTGGAAGTGTACGAGGCCCAGCAGGCGTCCGGTCGGGGTCTCGAACGGGGGCAGCGTGACGAACACCGCGGCGGCGAGGGCGGGGTGCAGCTCGTGACGGCGGATGAGCGCCAGGGCCTCGGCCACGGTCGCGTCGGCGGAGAGGATGATCGGCTCCGGCGTCATCAGACCGCCCGCCGTGTCGGGGCCGTAGCGGAGCAGCATCCGGACGTCCTCTGCCTCTTCCGGCTCCATCAGCTCGAGCAGCTGCTCCAGGCGGTTGGGCGGCAGCTGTGCGAGCAGGTCGGCGGCGTCGTCCGGCTCCATCTGGTCGAGGATGTCCGCGGCGCGCTCGTCGCCGAGCCGGTCGAGGATGTGCACCTGCTCGTCCTCCGGCATCTCCTCCAGGGCGTCGGCGAGACGGTCGTCGGAGAGCTCTTCGGCGACCTCGATCATGCGCTGCTGCGGCAGGTCGAGGAGGGTGTTGGCGAGGTCGGCGGCGTGCAGTTCGGAGTACGACGCGACGAGCTGCTCGGCGGACTGCGCCTCGCCCGGCGCCCGCTCCTCGGCGACCTCGTTCCAGGCGGCGAACGTCGTCGGCCCCTTGGCGAAGGGGGAGGCCCCGGTCTTCGGTCGCCGCAGGAAGAGCTGGCTGATGGCCCATTCGCCCAGACGGTTCGGCTCGATCGCCACGTCTTCGATGACGGCGGTGCCGCTGCCGTCGATGAGGCTCACGCGGCGCCCGAGCATCTCCGCGAGCACCCGCACCTCACCGGCTCGCGGTGAGAAGCGGCGCACGTTGATGAGGCCCGTGGTGATGACCTGCCCCGACCGGATCGAGGTGACCCGCCCGATCGAGAGGAACACGTGGCGGCGGCCGGGGATCTCGACCACGAGGCCGATCACACGAGGGGCCGCGGTACTTCGATACACGACGACGACATCCCGGACTTTGCCGAGCCGGTCGCCGACGGGATCGAAGACGGCGCACCCTGCGAGGCGCGCGGCGAAGACCCGTTGTGTGCTCACTCGTCCAGCGTATCCCGGGGGTCTCGCCCGCGGCGGCCGCACGCCATCCGCGGCGGCCGTGAGCACGGCATGGAAGAATGGCTTGATGAGCATGCTTAATCGCCCAGCGAACGGCACGGACACCGGCGAGATCGTCGCCTCGATGCGCGACTACGAGAGCGCGCAGAAGACGGTGTCGAAGCTGATCGCCGGAGAGGTGCCGGCGCGGGACATCGCGATCGTCGGGCAGAGCGTCCGCACGGTCGAGCGGGTGACGGGGCGCCTCGGCTATGCCGCCGCCGCCCGATCGGGCGCGATCAACGGCGTGCTGATCGGGCTCTTCCTGTCGGCCATCCTCGTGCTCGGCAACCCCGAGGTCCCCATCCAGCTGTTCGTGGGATTCGTCTTCATCGGTGTCGCGGTCGGCATGCTGCTGAGCCTCGTGACGTACGCGATCGTCCGCCGGCGCCGCGACTTCGCGAGCGTCACGCAGTTCGCCGCCGATCACTACGAGGTCACGGTGCAGGCGGCGTCGCTGGCCAAGGCCCGCCAGGTGCTCGGTGCCACGCGGGTCGCTCCGGTGCGCCCGCCCGTGAACCTGGACGAGCCGCCGCGCTATGGGGAGCGCATCACCCCGGGTGCCGGCACCCCCGCGCCCGCTCCCGCACCCCCGGCTGCTCCGGCTCCCGCGCCCGCTCCGCCGGCCCCCGAACCTGAGCCGGGCGCGGAACCCGCCCCCGCTCCGACCCCCGAGCCCGCACCGGCCCCGGAGCCCGCTCCCGCCCCCGAACCCGCTCCCGCCCCGGAGCCGGCTCCCGCCCCGGAGCCCGCTCCCGCCCCCGAGCCCGGGGTGCCGCCGCGGCCGGCCGATCCCGGCGCCGCTGGCACGATCCGCTGACGCGGCACGACGAGCGATGAGCACCCTCGACGTCGCGCTGCCCAACGGCACGGTCACGGTGTCGGTCGATCGGACGGACGCCGAGAGTGCCGACATCGTCCTGATCGCCCACGGCGCCGGCGCGGGCAAGGACCACCCGTTCCTCGTCGGCCTCGCCGGGGCACTCGACGGTCTCGGTCTCGCGACGGCACGGTTCTCCTTCCCCTACAGCCAGCAGGGGCGGAAGATGCCGGGTCCGGCTGCCCACGCCGTCGCCACCTGGCGCGCGATCGTCGAGGCCACCCGGGCCGCCCACCCCGGTCGACGCATCTGGGCCGCGGGCAAGTCGTACGGCGGGCGCATGGCGTCGCTCGCGGTCGCCGAGGGGCTCGCCGTCGACGGGCTCGTGTACCTCGGCTACCCCCTGCACCCGCCGGGGCGCCCGGACCGTCCGCGCACCGAGCACCTTCCGGCGATCGCCGTGCCGCAGCTGTTCATCGAGGGGACGAACGACCCGTTCATCCAGCCGCTGTCGCAGTTCGAGGAGGCGCTCGCCGCCTGCCAGGACGCCCGGGTCCACTGGATCGAGGGCGGCGGTCACTCCTTCGAGATCGCGGGACACAAGCGTCCCGCGGCCGATGTCGGGGCCGCGCTCGCCCCGGTGATCCGCGACTTCATCGTCGCCCGACGCCGCTGACGAGATTCCCCAGAACTTTTTCTCCGATTCGCGTAATGAATCGTGTGCGAGCCCGTCTCATCAGGTGGAGACGCCACACGAACTCCTCCGGGGGGCGGAGTTCGGGCGCCGGTGCGGGGGGTTCTGCGCCGGTCGGGTGGGCTCGGGAGCCTCGGGGGAGGAGTTCCCGGCCCGGCCCGCTTCCATTCAGGGGGACGGGCCGCCGATCTGGGGAGAACGGCGGCCCACCACCCCTCACTCCGCCAGACCGGAGGCAGCGGCTAGATCAGGCGGCGCAGGTCCGCGTCGGCGAGCAGCCGGCGCATCGTGGTGCGGCCGAGCGCGCTCATCGCCGGATTCGAGCGCTCGTAGTACCAGCCGAGGCCCGCGGCCTGCTGGAAGGCCCAGGCCGCGCCGCGCAACCAGGTCGTCGTGCCCACGTCGACCGCGTCCCGCAGCACCTCGCGCACCGGCGCGTCGAACAGGTGCCACGCGCACACCAGGTCGAGGGCGGGGTCGGCCGGACCGAAGTCGCCCCCGTCGAGCACACCGACCAGGCGGGCGCCGCCGTCCTCGGCGATCAACAGGTTGAACGGGGTGAGGTCGCGGTGGCTCATGACCACGTCCTCGGCGGACGGCAGCGACCGCAGCTCCGACCACAGGGCGGTGGCCGCGGCGACATCGAAGAGCGACCCGCTGCGCGCGAGGCACTCCGCGACCCACTCGTCGTGGTCGGCCAGCACTCCGCCGCGGCCCCGACCGTCGAACCCGCGCCCTGCGACGTCGACCGCGCGCAGCGCACGGATCAGCGCCCCGAGGTCACGCGCGAGGTCCGCGGCATCGGCGTGGGCCAGCGGGTCGGCCGGTCGTCCGGGCACCCACGTCTGCACCGACCACGCCGACGGGTAGTCGGTCGACGGCGGCACGACGCGCACGGGGACCGGGGTGGCGAACGGCGTGGCCTCGGCGAACTCGTGCAGGGCGGCCGCCTCCCTCCGCAGCTGCTGCTCGGTGGTGGGCAACAGCGGGAAGCGCGCCACGAGGTCGTCGCCGAGCCGCACGATGGTGTTGACCGTGCCCGCCGCGGGGACCCTGCGCAGCGGTCGACCGTGCAGGTCGGGTGCATCCCGGGCGAGCAGACGGTCGGCGAGGGTGTCGTCGACCGTCAGCTCACCGTCGTGCATCGCCGGGTCAGCCGCGGAGCCGGGCCATCCACGCCTCGACCTCGTCGGCCGTGCGCGGGATGTCGGCCGACAGGTTCACGGGGCCGTCCTCCGTCATCAGGATGTCGTCCTCGATCCGGACCCCGATGCCGCGCAGCTCGGCGGGCACCGTGAGGTCGTCGATCTGGAAGTACAGACCGGGCTCGATCGTGAAGACCATGCCCGGGGCGAGGATGCCGTCGTAGTACATCTCGCGGCGGGCCTGAGCGCAGTCGTGCACGTCGATACCCAGGTGGTGCGAGGTGCCGTGCACCATGTAGCGGCGGTGCTGACCGCCGGCGTCGGCGTCCAGCGCCTCCTCCGCCGTGACCGGCAGCAGACCCCACTCGGCGGTGCGCTCGGCGATCACGGCCATCGCAGCGGCGTGCACGTCGCGGAACCGCACGCCCACCCGGGCTGCCGCGAACGCGGCGTCGGCCGCCTCACGGACTGTCTCGTACACGCGCCGCTGCACGTCGGTGAAGGTGCCCGAGACCGGCAGGGTGCGCGTGATGTCCGCCGTGTACAGGCTGTCCGCCTCCACCCCCGCATCCACCAGGATCAGGTCTCCGGGAGCGACCACACCGTCGTTGCGCGTCCAGTGCAGGTAGCAGGCGTGCGGGCCGGACGCGGCGATCGTGTCGTAGCCCTCGCCGTTGCCGTCCTCGCGCGCGCGGCGGTGGAACACGCCCTCGACCACCCGTTCGCCGCGGGCGTGCGCGATCGCGGCGGGAAGCTCGCGGATGATGTCGTCGAAGCCGTTCGCGGTGATCTCCACCGCACGCCGCATCTCGGCGATCTCGAACTCGTCCTTGATGAGGCGCAGCTCGGAGACGACGCGGCTGAGGGTCTCGTCCTCGTCGAGGACGAGCTCTCCCTCGCTCGGGCGGAACTCGTGCAGGTGTGCCGTGGCGATCTGCAGGTCGGCGGCGACGCCGGCCAGCGAGGGGCGCGGGCCGATCCAGAACTCGCCGATCGTCGCGTCGGCGTAGAACTCGGTGGTGGTGCGGTCCGCGCGCTCGCGGAAGTAGAGGGTGACGTCGTGGCCGCCGTCGGTCGGCTCGAACACCAGGACGGAGTCGGGTTCGGCGTCCGACGCCCACCCCGTGAGGTGCGCGAACGCCGAGTGGGCGCGGAACACGTAGTCGGTGTCGTTGCTGCGCTGCTTGAGAGAGCCCGCCGGGATCACGAGGCGCTGCCCGGGGAAGGCGGCCGAGACGGCGGCGCGGCGCTTCGCCGCGAACGGTGCCTGCGCGCGCGGAGCCGGAACCGTCTCCGGACGCTCGGCCCATCCGGTCGAGATGGTGTCGAGGAAGCCCTGCGGGAAGGGCTGCTTGCGATTGGTCGAGCTGTTCTCGACGGGGGCTTCGACGGTCTCGTCAGCGATCGTGTCGCGTTCTCCGGTGCTCATCGCTCCAGTCTCTCACCCCGGGGCGCACGCGCAGGGTCAGCCGGCCGGTTCCAGCTGCACCACGAGCGCGCGGTGATCGCTGCCACCGGCGTCGTCCAGGACGACGGACCCCGTCGGGCGCCAGTTCGGAGAGGCCATCACGTGGTCGATGGGGGCCCCGGCCAGCGCGGGCAGGGAGCTGGGCCACGTGCCGGACAGACCGTTGCCCGTGCGAGAGGCGACGTCGCGGCAATAGCCCATGTCGCCCCCCTCCACGCCGAGCGACGCCATGTGGTCGACCGTGGCGTTGAAGTCACCCGCGAGGATGAAGTCGCCCGCCGGGCACTGGTCGGCGATCCACTGCAGGTCGCTCTGCCACTGCTGCATCTCCTCCATGCGCGGAGCGACCGCGTGCACGGCCACGATCGTCGGCCCGTCGCCGTCCACCGGCATCAGCACGACGCTCGGCACGGACCCGGTGTTGCTGCTGCCGTCCCTGGCGGACTCGATCACGGAGTACTCGCCCAGCTCGGGAGCGACCAGCACGGTCGTCTGCCACGACTGCGGGCCGTTCGGCACGTCGGGCCGGAACTGCACGTGGTGCACCCACATCGGGTGCCCCTGCTCCCGCAGCATCAACGCGATGCGCTCGCCGACCGCCTCGGTGGTCTCCGGCAGAGCGACGACCTCGGCACCCTGCTCCAGGATCCGTCGTGCGATCTCCTCCGCGGGAACGGCCTCGCCCGCCGTGTTCCAGGTCAGCACCCGCAGGCTGCTGTCGGTCGCGGCGGGGAGGGTGGCGCCGGTGAAGCCGCGCGTCGCGCCGATCACCCCGGTGGCCCCGGCACCCAGCAGCGCCACGATCAGGATCGACGCCGCGAACCCTCGGAGCGGCCGGGCCAGCAGCAGCAGGAGCGCCAGCACCGCGACGACGAGGAGCGCGCCGAGCACCAGGCCGCGGGCGGCGACCAGCTGCGCGAACGGGTAGGTCTGCTCGAGGCGGAAGAACTGCGGCCACACCACGATGGCCGTCGCGATCGCGAACAGCACGGTGAACAGGATCCCCAGGAGACGAAACATCCCCTCCAGCCTAGAAGCGACGCCTGTGAAAGCCCTGCCGCGACGCCGATCAGCGCGGCTGCGGATCCGCGGGTCCCGGCGCTCGCTACGCTCGGAGGATGCCCGCCGCGTCACACAGGTTCGCCGGTCCCGCCGACCTGCACCTGCACTCCAACCACTCCGACGGCACGGAGTCGCCCGCCGAGGTGATGCGGCAGGTGTACGCGCACGGTGTCCGCACGGCCGCACTGACCGATCACGACCGCACCACCGGCTGGACCGAGGCGGGCGACGCGGCGGTCGCCCTCGGCATGACGTTCCTGCCCGGAATGGAGCTCTCCGCCAAGCACGAGTGGCGCAGCGTGCACGTGCTGGGCTACCTCTTCGACCCGGACGACGCCGCGCTGAGCGCCGAGACGAACCGCATCCGCGACGACCGGATCGGACGGGCCGAGCGCATCGTGCGCAACATCGGTCGCGACTACGACCTGCAGTGGGACGACGTCGTCGCCCAGACCACGCTCGACGCCACGGTCGGCCGACCGCATATCGCCGACGCCCTCGTCGCGCGCGGCATCGTGCGGGATCGCACCGAAGCGTTCGACGGCATCCTGCACCCGCGCGAGGGCTACTACGAACCCCACTACGCCCCCGATCCGCTCACCGCCGTGCGGCTCATCACCGCCGCGGGCGGGGTGGCCGTCATCGCCCATCCCGTCACGGCCGGCCGCGACCGCATGATGCCCGTGGCGTACATCGAACGGCTGATCGACGCGGGGCTCGGCGGCTTCGAGGTGGACCACCGCGAGAACACCGCGCAGGGCAAGAGGATGCTGCGCGAGCTCGCGGCACGGCACGACCTCATCGTCACGGGGTCGAGCGACTACCACGGCAGCGGCAAGCCGAACCGCCCGGGGGAGAACACGACGGCCGAGGACATGGTGCAGCGCCTCATCGACCGGGCGTCGGGCTCCACACCGCGCTACCCCTGACGACGCGCTGCCGTCGAGTGGCCGTGGCGGCGGGACCCGTGAGGAACGACGAGGGGCGCCGCACGGATGACCGTGCGGCGCCCCTCGGACGATGATGCGGCCGGCTCAGGCGCCGGCGACGGGCGCGGCGCCGGCGGCACCGGAGCCCCCGCGACGACGACGGCGGCGGCGGGCGGGAGCCGGCTTGCCGTCGTGGTGCTCCTTGCCCGCACCGTCGTGCGTACCGGCGCCCTCGGCGCCGCGGTCAGCGGACGCAGCGGAGGAGCCTTCGGACGCGGTGCCGTCGGCGGCACCCTCGGCGAACGTCGAACCGACCTGGCTCGAGCCCGTGCGGCGGCGGCGACGACGACGCGTGCCCGCCTCGCCCGTGCCCTCGGCCGCGGCGTCGGCGGCGCGCTCCGGACGACGGGTGCGCTCGGTCTTGACCGGCTCCTTCTTCGGCGCGGAGACCAGACGGCCCTTGGTGCCCTCGGGGATGTCGAGGTCGGTGTACAGGTGCGGGCTCGACGAGTACGTCTCGATCGGCTCCGGCTGGCCGAACTCCAGCGCTCGGTTGATGAGGGCCCACTTGTGCAGGTCCTCCCAGTCGACGAACGTGACCGCGATACCCGTCTTGCCCGCCCGGCCCGTGCGACCCGCGCGGTGGAGGTACGTCTTCTCCTCATCGGGGATCGTGTGGTTGATCACGTGCGTGACGTCGTCCACGTCGATGCCGCGGGCGGCGACGTCGGTCGCGACCAGCACGTCCTTCTTGCCCGCCTTGAACGCCGCCATCGACCGCTCGCGCTGGTCCTGACCCATGTCGCCGTGCACGCCGCCCACGTTGAACCCGCGGTCGCTGAGTTCGTCGACGAGACGCTGAGCGGCCCGCTTGGTGCGGGTGAAGATGACGGTCTTGCCGCGGCCCTCGGCCTGCAGGATGCGGGCGATGACCTCGTCCTTGTCGAGCGAGTGCGCGCGGTAGACGAGGTGCTTGATGTTGGCCTGCGTGAGACCCTCGTCGGGGTCATTCGCGCGGATGTGGATCGGGTTGGTCATGAACCGGCGGGCCAGTGCCACGATCGGTCCGGGCATGGTCGCCGAGAACAGCTGGGTGTGGCGCACGGCCGGGACCTTCTGGAAGATCTTCTCGATGTCGGCGAGGAAGCCCAGATCGAGCATCTTGTCGGCCTCGTCGAGCACGACCTCGGTCGCGTTCGACAGGTCGAGCAGGCGCTGACCGGCCAGGTCGATCAGACGGCCGGGGGTGCCGACGACGATCTGCGCGCCCGCCTTGAGCTGGTCGATCTGACCCTCGTAGGCCTTGCCGCCGTAGATGGCGACGACGCTGGTCGAGCGGTTGCTGGTGAGCAGGTCGATGTCTTCGTACACCTGCACCGCGAGCTCGCGGGTGGGGACGACGATCAGCGCCTTGACGCCGTGCTCCGGGTCCTTCCCGAGCCGCTGCACGACGGGGATGCCGAAGCCGAAGGTCTTCCCGGTACCGGTCTTGGCCTGGCCGATGATGTCCTGGCCAGGCAGGCCGAGGGGGATGGTCTGCTCCTGGATCGGGAAGGCATCCACGATGCCCTTCGCGGCCAGTGCGTCGACGATGTCCTGATCGATGCCGAGATCGGCGAAAGTTGTCACTGTTTTCAGATTGCCTGTCCGGCGACCCGCGGGGATCGCCACGTAAACGGAGCCACGCCGTCTCTTGTGCCACAGGCGCGGGGCCCCGCTCCGACGGCGGGGACAGGGACAGCCTACCGGAGCCCCTCTCTCCGCCAGGAAGAAGCGCGGGCCCGAGTATTGTGAACGACGTGGTGGACTCGGGAGGACGGCCTCGTGGTTAAGTGGTTCTGGCAGCGCGACCGTGCGCCGCGGCGCGCCCTCGCACTGCGCAGTCGCGGCGAGCAGGGCGATGCGACCCGGGTCGATTTCGCCGAGCTGGCGCCCGAGCTTCCGCGCTTCCTCGGTCAGGCCGCCTACCTGCAGCTCGGCTACTTCGAGACGCTGACGCGACTCATCCGCGCGACACCCGAGCTGTCCGAGAAGGAGGCCCTGTCGCGCGCGGCGGGTGCCGCACTCACCAAGCACCGCGGCATCGTCGACCTGATCGCCGAGCGCGGAGACGACCCCACGCAGCTGATGCTCCCCTTCCGCGAACACCTCGACGCGTTCCGCCGCAAGACCATCGGCGCGCGCCCCCGGGAGACGCTCCTCGCCGTGTACATCACCGCGGGCATGCTCGACGACTTCTATCTCGCCCTCGCGTCCAGCTACGGAGAGCCGGGGCGGCGCGTCGCCGAGATCCTGCGCGAGGACGACGCCAGGCACGAGATCGTCGCGATCATCCAGGAGACGATCGAGAGCGACGAGGAGTGGCGGTCGCTGCTGTCGATGTGGGCGCGGCGCCTCGTGGGCGACACGATCCTCGTGTGCCGTGCCGCGCTGCGACCCGAACTGCTCGCCGTCGAGGAGGAGCGCATCGAGCCGGTCTACACCGAGCTCATGGGCGCGCATGCTCGACGCATGGACGCGATGGGCCTCGCCTCCTGAGCGGGCGGGCCCGCCGGGTCAGATCCCGAGCGCGGCCTTCGTCTCGGCGTCCGAGCGCCGGCGCAGGGCGGTGACCCCGACCGCGACCGCGGCCGAGACCACCACGGAGCCGAGGATGCTCGCGAGCCAGAGCCACGGGCTGTCCTCGCCGACGCCCGCCCACTGGAGCACGGTGTAGAGGAGCGCCGCGGTGGCGGTGGCGACGGCCGGAGCCAGGGCCACGCCCCGGAGCTCACGGCCGCCGACGACGTAGTGCACGGCGATGCCGAGCGCGCACGCCGCGATCAGGGCGAGGAGGATGTACATCGGCGGTCAGGCGACGAAGCCGACGCGGCGCGACTCCTCGGTGCCCAGCTCGATGAAGGCGAGGTTCGCGGTCGGCACGATGTAGGAGTTGCCCTTCACATCGGCGAAGCTCAGGTGGCTCGCGCTCTGCTCCAGCGCCGCGGAGACCTGGGTGCGGACCTCGTCCGCCGAGGCGGCGGTGTCGAAGCTCAGCTCGCGGCCGGTGTTGATGATGCCGATGCGGATTTCCACGCGTGCTCCTTGAAGTTCGTCGGACTCGCCAACTCTATCGCGCGGCACCGGGGCCGGATCGGCCGTCGCCGCCGGTTTCGCCAGCAGCGCACAGCGCGCCCGCGCGGGGCGGGCGACGCCCATGTCGGCCGCTCCCGTTAGCGTGGAGGACATGACTTCGGATGCCGCTCAACGTGCCGTGATCATGGCGCCGCCGACCGCGTCCGGCGTCATCATCGGTGCCCCGGGCACCGGCAAGACGACGGTGCTGGTCGACCGCATCGTGCGGCTCGTCGACGAGGAGGGGCTGCGGCCGGAAGAGGTGCTCGCGCTCACCCCGAGTCGACAGGCCGCGACGGCGCTGCGCGATCGCATCGGCGTGCGCGTGGGACAGGCGACCCCCGGCCCGCTCGCCCGCTCGCTCGGTTCGTTCGCCTTCCAGCTCGTCCGCGGGGCGATGGTGCGCGAGGGCGCCGAGCCGCCCGCGCTGCTGACGGGCGCCGACCAGGACCGCATCATCGCGGAGCTGCTCGCTGGAGACACGGAGGACGGCCGCATCGCCTGGCCCGAGTCGCTCAGCGCCTCCGTGCGGGCGTCGAGAGGATTCCGGTCGGAGCTGCGCGCGTTCCTGGCCGAGTGCACCGAGCTGGGCGTGCACCCCGAGGAACTGCGGTCGTCGGGCAACGAGGTGTGGGCGGCCGCTGCGGAGTTCCTGGTGGAGTACCGCACGGTGCTCGACGCCCTGCGGTCGGCCCACCGCGACGCGGCCGACCTGCTCAGCGAGGCGAGCGCGATCCTGCGCACGGCCGATGCCGCCACCCTCGGCCCGCTCGCGCCCGTGCGCGCGGTGCTGATCGACGATGCGCAGGAGCTCACGCGCGGGGGCATCGCGGTCGTCCGGGCCCTGCTCGACCGCGGGGTCGCGGTGCTGGCCTTCGGCGACCCCGACATCTCGTCCGGGGCGTTCCGTGGCGCGAGCCCCGAGCTCTTCTCGCAGCTGGCGGGGGCGCTCGGCGACGTGCACGTGCTCGACGGGGCGCACCGACAGCACGCCGCGCTCACCGCGCTCACCCGCACCGTGACGCAGGCGATCGGGGTGTCGGGGCGCGTGGAGCATCGGCGGGCGCCCGCGCCGCTCGCGGGGGAGGACGAGGCCGCCGTCGTGTCCACCTTCCTCGCGCCGTCGCCCTACGAGGAGTTCGACCGCATCGCGGGGGTGATGCGCGACTGGCACCTGAGCGACGGAGTGCCGTGGGATCGGATGGCGGTGATCGCCCACGACACCCGTCAGGTCACTGCCCTGGAGACCGAACTGGCGGCGCGGGAGATCCCCACGCGAGCCGCCGGGGTGCAGCGACCGCTCGGCAGCGAGGGGATCGTGCGCGACATCGTCGGGATCGTCCGTCTCGCGCTGACCCCCGACGAGGAGCGGACGGTACAGGCGTGGGAGGACGCACTGCGGACGCCGTTCGGGGGCATGGGTGCGATCGCCCTCCGCCGACTCAGGGCGCGGCTGCGGCATCTCGAACTCGCCGACGGGGGATCGACGCCCGCGCGCGAACTGCTGCGTCAGGCTCTGTCGCAGCCCGCGACCCTCACCCTCATCGACGCCCCCGAGTCGCGCACGGCGGAGCGCTTCGCGGAGACGGTCGAGGCGGTCGCCAGGGCCGCCGCGGAGGGCGAGACCATCCACGATCTGCTGTGGCGCGTGTGGGAGCAGGCCAGGGCGGTGGACGGTCGCCGGCTGTCGGTGGCGTGGCGGGAGATCTCGCTGCTGCCGACCGGGGCGGAGACCGCGCGCTCGCTCGACGCGCTGGTGGCCCTGTTCGACGCGGCCAAGCGGTTCGTGGAGCGCACGCCGAACGAGAAGCCCGAAGTGTTCGTGCGCGACATCCTCGACAGCGAGGTCCCGGAGGACACGCTGTCGACGCCGGAGCGTCCCGGCACGGTCACCCTGCTCACCCCCGCGACCGCATTGGGCACGGAGTTCGACGCGGTCGTTGTCGCCGGGGTGCAGGACGGCGTCTGGCCCAACGTACGGCTGCGCGGCGGGCTCCTGCAGACGTGGCGGCTGCCCGGGGCGCTCGCCGCCGCCCGCACCGGTGTGCCCGACGAGCCGCCCGGTGTGCTCGACCGCCGACGGGCGGCCCTGCACGACGAGCTCCGTCTGTTCGTGCGGGCGATCTCGCGCGCCCGCGGCCGACTGCTGATCACGGCGGTCGACGACGACGACCTCACCCCCAGCCCGTTCTTCGGCTTCCTTCCGCCCCCGGAGCCCCCGGAAAGGCATGCGTCCGCGGAGCACCCGCTCACCCTGCGGGGCCTGGTCGCGCGCCACCGGCGCACGCTCACCACGGTGACGGCCGAGCCGCTGCGGCGCGAAGCCGCAGCGCAATTGGCGGTGCTGGCGCGGGAGGGCGTGCCGGGAGCCGACCCGGCCGAGTGGTACGGCGTGCGGCCGGCATCCACGCGGGCTCCGCTGCGCGACCTCGCGACCTCGGGTGCCCGCGTGTCGCCGTCGGCGGTCGAGTCGTTCGAGGAGTGCGGCCTGAACTGGGTGGTCTCGGCCCTCGGCGGCGACACCGTCATGCCCCCGACGGCGGGAATCGGCACGATCGTGCACGAGGCCATGGAGCGCGTGCCCGACGGCGACCTCGAGCGCATGCGGGCGATCGTCGCCGAGCACTGGCCGGAACTCGACTTCGAGACGGAGTGGATCGGACGCAAGGAGCGTCGTCGTGCCGACCTCTTCGTCGACCGGCTGCACACGTATCTCGGCGATGTCGCGCGCGACGGAGGCCGGGTGCTCGGCAGCGAGGTCGAGTTCCGGTTCGCGGTCGATGCCCGGGAGGGCGCGGAGGAGCCGACCGTGCATCCGGTCGACGAGGAGCGGGCACACCGGGCGATCGTGCACGGGTACATCGATCGGGTGGAGTCGTATCCCACCGGTGCGGGTGACCACCCGCACGCGCGAGGACGGGGATGGGAGCGCATGACCGGCGACGCCGAGGGCACGACCGTGGTCGTCGACCTCAAGACGGGCAAGACCGACCCGGAGACCGACGGTGCGGTGCGGGAGCATGCGCAGCTCGCGGCGTACCAGATCGCCGTGCAACAGGGGCTGGTGCCGGGTGCGACCCCGGGGTCGCTCGGCGGCGCGCGACTCGTGATCGTCTCCAAGACCCTGGCGAAGAGCGACTACCGCATCGCCCATCAGCACGCGCTCGACGGCGATGCGCGGCGGCAGTTCCTGCAGCGCGTGGCGGAGGTGGCGCGGGGCATGTCGGCCGCGGGGTTCACGGCCCAGGTCGAGTCGCACTGCGCCGACACGCAGCGCCGCGTGCACCCGTGCCGCATCCACACGGTCCCGGCGGTGAGCTCGTGACCGTGGCGGCGTCCGAGGTGGTGCTCTCGGCGACCGACATCGCCGCGGCGCTCGGCCTGCCCACGCCGACTCCCGCCCAGCAGGAGGTGATCGAGGCCCCGCTCGAGCCGGCGCTCGTGGTGGCCGGGGCCGGCAGCGGCAAGACCGAGACGATGTCGGCGCGCGTGGTGTGGCTCGTGGCGACGGGTCGCGCGCGGCGCGACGAGATCCTCGGGCTGACCTTCACCCGCAAGGCCGCCGGCGAGCTGGCGGAGCGGATCGGTGCGCGTCTCGCGGTCGTCGACGAGTACGGCCGACGGGGACTGCTGCCGCACCTGCCCGCGATCGTCCGCAGCGACGCCCTCGACCGGGTGGCGGAGGCGGCGTCGGGACGGCAGCGCGACCTGGTGCGCGCCACGGTCCTCGACGACCTCGCCCGTCGGTTCGACACGGGTTGGGACCCGGCAGCGCCGCGGACGGCGGAAGACCTGATGATCCGACCGCGCGTGTCGACGTACAACGCGTTCGCGGACGGGATCGTGCGCGAGCATGCCGCCCGGATCGGCCGTGATCCCGATGTCGCCATGCTCAGCCAGGCGGCGTCCTGGATGCTGGCGCGGGAGGTGGTGCTCCGCAGCGACCTGCCGCAGCTGGAGGAGATCGACTACGCGCTCGGCACGGTCATCGACGCGGTGCAGCGCCTGGCCGGTGACGCGCTGGACCACCGGGTCGACCTCGCGCTGGCCGAGCGCATCGCGGTGGAGCAGGCGCGCGCGTTCGAGCCGTACCGGAGCAACGCGGACGTCGAGAAGGCGGCGATCAACCTGCTGAGCCTGCCCACGCTCACCGCCCTGGTGCGCGAGTACATCGCGGAGAAGCAGCGCCGGGGGGTGCTGGACTTCGCGGATCAGGTCGGCGGCGCCTACGACATCGTGGAGTCGGCCCCTGATGTGCGGGCCGAACTGCGCGAGCAGCACCGCGTCGTGCTCCTCGACGAGTACCAGGACACCTCGGTCATCCAGACCCGCTTCCTCGCCGAGCTGTTCCGCGATACGGCCGTCATGGCGGTGGGCGACCCGCATCAGTCGATCTACGGCTGGCGTGGAGCCAGCGCCGACAACCTCTACGCGTTCTCCCGGTCGTTCGCGAGCGCGGGGGCGGTGCGCACGTACAGCCTGATGACGAGCTGGCGCAACGATCGGGGCATCCTCGACATCGCGAACCGGGTGCTGGAGCCGCTGCAGCGCCCCGGACTGGACGTGCCGCCGCTGGAGGCGCGTCCCGGGGCGGGTGACGGCGGCGTGGAGGTGCGCTTCCCGCTCACGGTCGATGAGGAGGCGGCGGCGGTGGCGGACTGGTTCGTGCAGCGCCGCGCCGCACACGACGCGGGGGAGGGGGCACGGGCCGGATCCCCGCACACGGGCGCGATCCTGTTCCGCTCGAAGCGTCACATGCAGACGTTCGCAGGGGCGCTGGCGGCCCGAGGGGTGCCGCACCGCATTCTCGGGCTGGGCGGCCTGCTCGCCACGCCGGAGGTGGTCGACGTGGTGTCCACGCTGCGGGTCGTGCACGATCCCACTGCCGGTTCGGCCCTCATCCGGCTGCTGACCGGACCGCGTTTCGGCGTGGGAGTCGCCGAC
Source organism: Microbacterium sp. NPDC059771 (assembly GCF_042732495.1). NCBI lineage: Bacteria > Bacillati > Actinomycetota > Actinomycetes > Micrococcales > Microbacteriaceae > Microbacterium > Microbacterium sp. NPDC059771. The sequence goes on from NZ_JBHWHK010000001.1 coordinate 1,639,507, forward strand.
ATGGCGGCGCTGTACGACCTCGGCCGCACGCTGGCCGAGCGCGACACGACGATGCTCCCGCTCCCGGACGAGGTGCGGGTGCGGCTGCGTTCGTCGCGCGGAGCGGACGAGGCCGTGTCGATCGTGGACGCGGTCGACGTGGTGCGCGCGGTGCGAGACGACTACCGCCTGCTCGAGGCCATCACCCCGGAGGGCAGGGCGCGGATCCGCGCCGCGGGGGAGATGCTGGAGCGGTTGCGCCGCGCGTCGTCGCAACCGATCCCCGAGCTGATCCGTCTGATCGAACTGGAGCTCCGCCTCGACATCGAGCTCGCCGCGAACGAGACCCGCGGACCGGCGCGGATCGCGGCGACGCAGTTGCGAGCCTTCGCCGACGAGGTACGTGCGTTCCTCGCCGCCGACGACCGCGGCACGATCGGCAGCCTCCTCGCGTGGCTCGACAAGGCGGAGAGCACGGACGAACTGATGCCGCGTCCCGAGCCGCCGGAGCCGGGCGTGGTGCAGCTGCTCACGATCCACGGCTCCAAGGGGCTCGAATGGGATGCGGTGGCGGTGGTGCGACTCGTGGTGGACGAACTGCCCGGTCGCATCGCCGACACGTCGGGCTGGTTCGGGTTCGGCGTGGTGCCGTTCGAGCTGCGCGGCGACCGTGACGCGCTGCCGAGGTTCACGTGGGACCCGGAGGACGCGGTGGGTGCCGAGACCGATCCGGTCAAGCGGCAGAAGCTCGCGCAGGCCTCGCTGTCGGGCGGCGCCACCCAGGCGAACCCTCAGGGCGGCGCACTCAAGCGCTTCAAGGACGCCTACCGCGAGTACCAGCGCCAGGAGGAGCGGCGCCTGGCGTATGTCGCGATCACCCGCGCCCGGAGCGACCTGCTGCTGACCGGGGCGCACTGGGCGGGGCAGAAGGCGCCGCGCACTCCGAGCCCGTATCTGCTGGAGGCGATCGAGGTGCGGGGCCTCGCGCCGATCGATGGCGTGGACCCCGACGAGAACCCGTACGACGGTCCGGGTGCGACCCTGCACTGGCCGCTCGACCCGCTCGGCGCACGGCGACCCGTGGTGATGCCTGCCGCGGCGGCGGTCGAGGAGGAGCTGCGATCGGGCACCGCGACCCCCACGCCCGAGCTGCAGCGAATGCTGGCGGAGCGCGAGGCCCGCCAGCGGGGCACTGCGGCGGACGCTCCGACCCGTGTCCCTGCGTCGCGCTTCAAGGACTACGTCACCGACTACGCGGGAACGCTCGCGTCGATCGTGCGCCCCATGCCGGAGCGTCCCTATCGGCAGACGCGCCTGGGCACGCTGTTCCACGCCTGGGTCGAGCAGCGCTCCGAACTGGTGGGGGTCGGCTCCCGCGTCGATGAGGCGCTGTGGGAGCAGGACGAGGACGAGCCGTTCGCCGACGCCGTGTTCGACGGCGCCGGCCCCGGCGCGGTGGCCGACGCCGCCGACCTCGCGGTGCTGCAGCGCACGTTCGAGCAAAGCGAGTGGGGGTCGTTGCAGCCCCTGGCGGTCGAGATCGAGATCGACTTCGCGCTCGGTGCGGGCGGGGAAGGGTACGAGGACGAGCGCGGACACATCGTGATCTGCAAACTCGATGCCGTGTACCGCCGCGCGGACCGTGGGGGCCGCCTCGAGATCGTCGACTGGAAGACCGGTCGCGCGCCCCGGACGGCCGAGGAGCGGGAGGAGCGGATGCTGCAGCTCGCGCTGTACCGCCTCGCGTACCACCGGCGCTTCGGGGTGCCGCTCGACGAGATCGACGTGGCGCTGTACTACGTCGCAGACGACCTCGTGATCCGCGGGGACCGGGTCTATTCGGAGGAGGAGCTCTTCCAGCGCTGGAGTGCCGCGCGCGCCGCCCGCTGAGCCTCTTCGGAGTCGTCCCCGTCGTCCGCGCCTCCGTCGTGGCCGCCCGGGGTGGGCGCCGCGTCGGCGTCACGCGAGCCGTGCGTCCCCGCGAACCCGGAGCGCACGCCGGAGAGGTCCTCGGTGTCGAGCTCGACGGCGCTGAAGCGCGGGGCGTCGCCCGCCGGAGCCTCGGCGTCGCTCCGCGTCGCACGGCTCCACGGCCTGGGCGCGTCCGCTTCTGCCGGAGTGGAGCCGGGCTCCGCGTCGTCCCGCGCCTCGGCGTCCGCGACCCACAGGTCGTCGGGGTTGTAGGCGTCGGTCTGCATGGACGTGTCGACCTCGGGCGCGCGGGCGACCGGGACCCGGTCGAGTGCCTCCATCGCGGAGTCCACGCCGCTGCGGCGCTCGGCGGTCGCGATCCCGCGGTCGTTCAGGCCCTCCGCGAGAGCGGTGAGCAGTGCGGCGGCGTCGTCGACGATGTCGGGGCGGTGCAGCGCGTCGCCGTGAACCAGCCAGCGCGCGAACTCGAGCTCGGCGAGCAGCCGGGCACGGGCGTCGAGCCCGGCGTCGGGGCCACGGTCGACGGTGCGGGCATAGGCGGCCTGCACATCGGTGGCGGCATCCGGCGCGGCCGACAGCCAGGAGAGGTCGACCGCGGGGTCGCCCACCGCGAGCCCGTGCCAGCCCACGAGCCCGGTGACCCGGGGGCCCTCGTGCGGGTCGTCGTCGAACAGGAAGGAGGTCGCCTGCACCCCGCCGAGGACGACGGTGGACTCGAAGCGCCACAGCTCGTCGTCCGCGATCGCGTCGCGCCAGCGCACGGTGAGCCGCGCGGGGACGCGGCCGGTGGCGGCGGCGGTGTCGACGAGTCGTTCGAGCTCGGCGCGGCTCTCGTCGGCGCTGCGCGTGGGGAGCCCCGCGCCGCGGACGACGGAGGTGGGCATGCCGTGCACGGCGGCGATCGCGGCACCCATCGACTCGGCGGCACCGCGGCCGGCGGGCACCATCGGCGCCTCGATCTGGAAGCCGGGCAGCAGCTCGGTCACCAGTGCGCGTCCGTCGCCCAGGCGCGTCTCGCCCACGTATGCCGGGGCGCGGAAGGGCAGCATGGCGCGGGCGCCGTCGGTGAGCGCGCGCAAGGCGATGGCCTCGGCCGCGAGCTCGCGCGCCGCATCGTCGTCGTCGGCCACGCGGATCGCCAGTTCCCTGCCGTCGGCGAGAGAGGCGACGGCGGAGTCGAAGCGGCCGTCGCCGTCGGCGGTGAGCGCTCGGGTGCCCGTGACCTCAGCGCCGGGAAGTGCGGCCGTCACCGCCGCGGCTAGAGTGAATGGAGAGCGTCCCATGCCCCCAGGGTAGGTGGGCTCAGGGGCGGTCCCGCCTCCGCCACGCCCGTGAAAGGGGGAGTCGATGAGCATTCCGCGTCCGTTCTTCGACCGCGCAGCGGAGCTCCGTGAGGAGCCCGGCGTGATCGACCGTCTGCGCGACGATCCCCGGTCACGGGTGATCGTGGTGCGCGAGGGCCGCGTGCGCGTGCTCGACTCCGCCCTCGTCCGCGTCGCTCCCGACGCCGTGGGGGAGGTGACCTGGGCGCTGCTCGGCCGCGACGCCGACGGCGCGGTGCTGCTCCTCGCCGCCGCGCCGCCGGAGACCGACGCCGTCGACGCCGCTCCGGACGAGATCTGGCTCGGGCTGCGCGACCTGGGGGGCCGCATCGACGCCGGGGAGTCGGAGGTGCTGGTGGGAGCCGTCGCGCTCGCCGGCTGGTTGCGCGACGCGCCGTTCTGCCCGACCTGCGGCGGCGGTACCGAGCTGCGTCAGGCCGGCTGGTCGCGCCGCTGCCTGGTGTGCGGGCGCGAGCACTTCCCCCGGACGGATCCCGCGGTGATCGTCGCGGTCGAGAGCGCCGACGGTGAGCGGCTGCTGCTCGGGGCGAACGCCAACTGGGGCGGCCGCATGTACTCGTGCTTCGCGGGCTTCACGGAGGCGGGCGAGTCGCTCGAGTCCACGGTGCACCGGGAGATCGAGGAGGAGTCGGGCGTGCGTCTCTCCGACGTGCGGTACGTCTCCTCGCAGGCGTGGCCGTTCCCCCGCTCGCTCATGGTCGGATTCCGGGCCGTCGTCGAGGACGAGGCGGCCGCCCGCGCGGACGGCGAGGAGATCATCGACGTGCGCTGGTTCACGCGCGAGGAGATCGGTTCCGCGCTCGCGGGGGAGGGGCCGGTCGGTCTCCCCGGCCCCGCGTCGATCGCGCGCGCCCTGGTCGTGCAGTGGTACGAGGAGCGCGCGTGAGCGCACTCGACGCCCTGGACGAGCGGCAGCGGGCAGCGGCCTCCGTCCTGCGGGGCCCCGTCGCCGTGCTCGCGGGGGCCGGGACGGGCAAGACCCGTGTGATCACGCACCGCATCGCCCACGGCGTCGACACCGGCGCGTACTCGCCGTCGCGCGTGATGGCGGTGACGTTCACGGCGAAGGCGGCCGGCGAGCTGCGCGGACGCCTTCGTGCCCTGGGCGTGGAGGGTGTCGCTGCTCGCACGTTCCATGCGGCGGCGCTCGCGCAGTTGAACTTCTTCTGGCCCACGCTGGCTGGCTCGCCCGCGCCGTCGATCATCGACAACAAGGTGCGCATGCTCGGGCAGGCGGCCGACGCGCTGCGCCTGCGACCGAGCACGGCGACCCTGCGCGACATCGCCTCCGAGATCGAGTGGCGCAAGGTGTCGATGCTGTCGATCGACCGGTACGCGGAGCTCGGCCGACCCGTCAGCGGGATCGACGCGGGACAGCTCGTCGAGCTGATGCGCGGCTACGAGGCGCTGAAGGACGAGCGGCATCAGCTCGACTTCGAGGATGTGCTGCTCGCGTGCGCCGGGATGCTCGAGGCGGAGCCGCGGGTCGCGGCCTCGGTGCACGAGCAGTACCGCCACTTCACGGTCGACGAGTTCCAGGACGTCTCCCCGTTGCAGAACCGACTGCTCGAGCTGTGGCTGGGCGACCGCCGCGATATCTGCGTGGTGGGCGACGCAAGCCAGACGATCTACTCCTTCGCGGGCGCCGAGCAGCGGTTCCTGCTCGAGTTCGAGCGCCGCCACCCGGATGCCACGGTTGTGCGACTGGAGACCAACTACCGCTCGCAGGAGCCCATCCTGACGGCGGCCAATGCGTTGATGCGGGGTCGACCCGGCGCACTCGAGCTCGTCCCGGCCCGCGAGCAGTTCACTGCGGACGCCCCGACCGTCACGGCGTACGACTCGGAGTCCGATGAGGCGGCGGGCATCGCGGCCGGTGTCGCTGCCCGGATCGCGGCCGGAGCCTCGCCCGCCGAGATCGCGGTGCTGTACCGCGCCCACGCCCAGTCGGCCGTGCTGCAGCAGGCGCTCGCCGCGGAGGGCATCGCCACCTCGGTGCTCGGCGGCACCCGGTTCTTCGCGATGCCGGAGGTGCGGCAGGCGATCCTCGCGCTGCGGGCCGCGGCCGTGGCCCCGACCGAGCATGGCTTCCTGCCCGGTGTCCGCCGCGTGCTGAAGGAGCTGGGTCTGACGGAGGAGCCGCCCGCCGCGGGTGGTGCGCAGCGCGACGGCTGGGAGGCGCGCCGGGCGATCCTGCGCCTGGCGGAGGAGGCGGGACCCGACGAGACGCTGCGGTCGTTCAGTGACGCGCTGATGGCGCGGGCGAAGGACCAGCACGAGCCGACGCTGCGCACCGTGACCCTGTCCACGCTGCATGCGGCGAAGGGCCTCGAGTGGCCGCACGTGTACCTCGCGGGCTGGGCGGAGGGCGCGCTGCCGATCTCCTACGCCACGACGTTCGAGGCGATCGACGAGGAGAGGCGGCTGGCGTATGTGGGCGTCACGCGGGCCGCGCGAACGCTGGAGATCTCCTGGTCGCGATCGGCAGGTCGAGGGGAGCGGGCACCGTCGCGGTTCCTGGCCGAGATGGGGACGACGGCTCGCGGCACAGGCATTCTGCGCGAAACGACACCGAACGCCACACGCGCCGCCCGTCGGCGCTGACCCGCACGAGCCGGGCGGGGTCGGACGAGGCGAGCAGGACGGCCGTGAGTCGAGCGGCTTCGCCGACTCGCGACGCGGGGATGCGCCCGGGGTCGCGCCCGATCAGCTGACTGTGCACGAGGGGCCACGCGGGGTCGCGCTCGGTGTCCTCGATGTCGCGGCAGCTGAGACACGGCGTCTCGCCAGGAATCACCAGCGGGCCCACGGTCACGCGTCCCGGCTCGAAGGCCAGGGGCAGGTGCGGGCGGTCCTCGCGCAGGTGCACGGCGAACTGCACGGCCGCTGCCGCTCCCGGTACCAGCACGACCGCGACGGCATCCGCCTGATCCGGAGCGCCCGCCGGAACGCCTTCGTCGGCCAGGGCCTCCCGCAGTCGTCCTTCGGCCCGCGGATCCGTGAGACCGAGGCTGCTCGTCCAGACGGCCCGGAGGGGGGACGGGTCGTCGGTGAGTGCGGGGTCGACGAGGGCGAGCAGCCGGCGGGCGTCGTCCCAGGGGGCGCCCGCCGCATGGGCGATCACGTCGAACGCGCTGCGCCGGAATCCGCGGCGCATACGGCTGAGGAGCGGCTCCACCCAGGACTGCTCCGCGGGAAGGCGGAGGGTCCCGTCGTCGCCGAGTTGCAGCGTGGTGGCGTCGCGCCACAACAGCGGTCGCGCCGGGTCGAGGCGGGTGAGGGTGGGAGGGGTGAGTGGCATCCGTCCGATTCTCGTGCGGACCGTCCCTGCGCGGAGAGCACGCGTGCGCATCGGTGGACAACTCGGGCGGGTGCCCGCGCTCGGGGAGGAGGAGTGCCGCGACGGTCGCGCCACGGCGGGCGGGCTCAGACCGGGCGGTCGCCCTCCGGTGCCGCATCGCCGTCCTGATCGCGGTCGTCGCGCTCCTCCGTGTCGTCGGCGGAGGTCGAGTCGCGCCCCTCCTCCTCGCCGGAGAAGTCGTCGCCGTCGAGCAGACGGGCGAGCGCCTCATCGAACTCGTCGGCCACGGGCTGCTCGCCGCGCTCGGCGGCCTGGAGCCGCGCGATGAGAGCCGTGGGGTCGTCGATGTCCTCGGCGCTCGGCATGAGGTCGGGGTAGTCCCACAGGGAGTCGCGCGCGGCCACGCCGACCGCGTCGGTCACGGCCTGCCACATCGCCGAGGCCTCCCTCATCCGCCGGGGGCGGAGCTTCAGCCCGACCAGGGCGCCGAGGGCGTCCTCCGCCGGGCCGCCGACCGCGCGGCGACGTCGCGCGGCCTCCGCGATCCGCGCGCCGTCCGGCAGCCGAGAGGTCGCCTGCGCGGTGACCACGTCGACCCATCCGTCGATCGTCGCGATGAGGTTCTCCAGCCGCGCGAGCGCCTCGCGCTGGGCCTCGGTCTGGGTGGGCAGCAGCGCGCCGCCCTCGATCGCGGCGCGCAGCTCCTCCGGGTCGGAGGGGTCGAGCCGGCTCGCCACGTCCTCCAGGGCGTCGACGTCCACCGTCACGCCGCGGGCGAAGTCGGTGATCTGCGCCATCACGTGCAGGTGCAGCCACTTGGCGTGCCGGTACAGCCGGGCGTACGCCAGCTCCCTCGTCGCGAGGTACAGCGCGATCTGGTCCTCCGGGATCTCCAGGCCCTCGCCGAACGCGGTCAGGTTCTGCGGGATCACGGCCGCGGTGCCGGCGGGGAGCACCGGGATCCCCACGTCACCGCCCGAGACGACCTCGAGCGACAGGTTGCCCAGCACCTGACCGAACTGCGCGGCGAACACCGAGCCGCCGAGTCCGCGCATCAGCCGCCCCGCGCCCTGCACCACGCCGCGCATCTCCTCCGGCACCTGCGTGTCCAGGGCCGAGGTCAGCGCGTCGGCGATGCTGGTCGACACGGGGCCGGCGATTTCCTTCCACACCGGCAACGTCTTCTCGACCCACTCGCCGCGGGTCATGGCGGTGGGCGCCTCGGCGAGCTCGGAGATCGTGGTCGCCTCGCCGAGCCAGAGGGTGGCGAGCGCGAAGGAGTCCGCGATCGAGGTGCGCGAGCCGTCGGAGATGCCCTGGCCCTCGCGGTTGGCGATGTGCAGCGCCTGCCGCAGGGCGTTCTCCCACGGGTCGCCGCCGAACGCACCCTGGAGCTGCGCCATGATCGTCTGCATCATCGCGGGGTCGAGCGTGAACCCGTCCATGCCCTGGAAGGCGTCCCGCAGCGCTTCCGGGTCGATGTCGCCGCCGCCCTGATTCGAGAGCATCCGGCGCAGGAACTCCTGGAAGTCCTCCGGGTTCGGGTCGTTGTCTGCCATGTCGCTCGCCCTCTCAGCACGTCTGTAGCCGTGGCATCTACGCTAGTCACAGGTTTCAGTGCGTGACCCCGGTGCGGGCAGATCGCTGTACGCCGCTCGCGAACGACGGAGGAATGCTGTGGAACGACCGCGCGCAGGAAAGCTCGGACTCGGTGTCTGGGCGCTGATCGTCGCGCTCGCCGCCCTGGCGGTGCTCACCTTCCTGCCGTCGCCGTACGTGATCCAGCGTCCCGGTCCCGTGTACGACACCCTCGGCACCGCCAAGAACGCCGACGGCGAGCAGGTGCCGCTGATCAGCGTGGAGGGTGCGGAGACGTACGAGACGGGTGGCACGCTCGACCTCACGACGGTGCAGGTGGTCGGCAACCGCGAGCGCACGCCCAGCTGGTTCGAGCTCGCGCTGGCCTGGCTCGACTCCTCGCGGGCGGTCGTCCCGCTCGACTCCGTGTTCCCGGAGGGGGTGACCACGGAGCAGCGCGACGAGCGCAACGCGACGCTCATGGTCGACTCGCAGCATGAGGCCACGGCTGCAGCGCTCAACGAGCTCGGCTACGACACCGGCGCGCAGGTGGTCGTCGTGGACGCGGTCGAGGACTCGCCGGCCGACGGACTGCTGGAACCCGACGATGTGATCACCGCGGTCGACGGCACGCCCGTCACCTCGGCCACCCGGTTGCGCGAGGCGATCCAGGATGCGGGTGGCGACCCCGTCGCCCTCACCGTGCAGCGCGATGGCGCGGAGCAGGTGGTGGAGGTGACGCCCGAGAAGCACGAGGAGGGCGGGACCACGACCTGGCTGGTCGGCATCACCCTGCGCACCGACTACGACTTCGAGATCGACGTGACCATCCAGCTCGACAACGTGGGCGGCCCGAGTGCCGGCATGATGTTTGCGCTGGGCATCATCGACACGCTCACGCCCGGCGAGCTCAACGGCGGCAAGGACGTCGCGGGAACGGGCACGATCGACGCGGAGGGCGACGTCGGCCCCATCGGCGGCATCCGGCAGAAGCTCTACGGTGCGCGCGACGCGGGTGCCGACTACTTCCTGGCGCCGGCGTCGAACTGCGACGAGGTGGTCGGGCACGTGCCCGATGGCCTGCAGGTGATCCGGACGGCGACGCTGGAGGAGTCGCTGGCGGCGTTGGACGTCATCGCGGACGGCGGGGACACGAGCGGACTCCCGACGTGCGAGATCCCGGCCACCTGAGCCGGGTGGCCTTCCGCGCCGTGACGTCGCCGTGACCGGCGTGACAGCCTGCGCACAGCCGCCCGTGCCTAGGATGGAGGGGTGACCTCGACCTCAGCCCCGAACCCGGCCACGCCACGAACCTCTCGACGAATCCTCGGCATCTCGCTGGTGATCATCGCCGCGCTGATCGCGGCGTTCTTCGTCTTCGCTTCGCTCTACACCGAATTCCTCTGGTTCGACCAGGTCGGGTTCACCGGCGTGCTGACCACGCAGTGGATCGCGACGGCGGTGATGTTCGTCGTCGGCTTCCTCGGCATGGCGGTCCCGCTGTTCGTCGTCATCCAGCTGGCCTACCGTCTGCGCCCGGTCTACGTGCGTCTGAGCTCGCAGCTCGACCGCTATCAGGAGGTCATCGAGCCGCTGCGCCGCCTGGCCATGTGGGGCATGCCCATCTTCTTCGGACTGTTCGCGGGCTTCGCGGCGGCGGGCAACTGGAAGACGGTGTGGCTCTGGGCGAACGGTGTCGCCACCGACACGGTCGACCCGCAGTTCGGCGTCGACACGGGCTTCTACATGTTCGCGATGCCGTTCTACTCGATCCTGCTCGCGTTCGTGTCGGCCGTGCTGCTGCTGTGCCTGCTGGTCACCGCGCTCGTGTCGTACCTGTACGGCTCCGTGCGCATCGGCCAGGGCGAGCTGCGCATCTCCAAGCCGGCGCGCATCCAGCTCGCCGTGATCGCCGGCCTCTATCTCCTGGTGCAGGCCGCGAGCCTCTGGCTCGACCGCTTCAAGACCCTCGTCACGCCGGACGACCGCATCACGGGTGCCGCGTACACCGGTGTGAACGCGACGATTCCCGGCCTGGCGATCCTCGCGATCATCGCCGCCGTGGTCGCGATCCTCTTCTTCGTCACGGCCGTCATCGGGCGCTGGCGGTTCCCGCTCGCCGCGACGGCGCTGCTCATCGTGGCCTCGCTGGTCGTGGGCGTCGGCTACCCCTGGGTGGTCACCACCTTCCAGGTGAAGCCGAACCAGAACGCGTACCAGGCGGAGTACTACCAGCGGAACATCGACGGCACGAAGGAGGCCTACGGGGTCGCGAACCTCGAGACCACCGCCTTCGAGGCCGAGACCGATGCGGCGGCCGGCCAGCTGCGGGCCGACGCCGAGACCACGGCGTCGATCCGCATCATGGACCCGAAGGTCATCCCGCCGACCGTGCGTCAGCTCGAGCAGTACCGTGGCTACTACCAGTTCCAGACCACGATGGACGTCGACCGCTATGAGATCGACGGCGTCATGCAGGACACGGTGGTCTCGGTGCGCGACCTCGACATGTCGGGCCTCGGCGACGGCGACAACTGGAACAACCGCGTCGCGGTCTACACCCACGGCTACGGCCTCGTGGCCGCGGCGGGCAACCAGCGCACGAGCGACGGTGAGCCGGTGTTCCTCGAGCGCGGCATCCCGAGCTCGGGCTTCCTGACCGACCGCGAGAACTTCGAGCCGCGCGTCTACTTCGGCGAGAACTCCCCGGAGTACTCCATCGTCGGCGCCCCGGAGGGCTCCGAGCCGGCGGAGATTGACTACCCGCGCGGCAAGGACGGCTCGAGCGAGACGAAGACGACCTTCGACGGCGACGGCGGTCCGAAGATCGGCGACACGTTCACGAAGCTGGTCTACGCGCTGAAGTTCCAGTCGGAGCAGATCCTGTTCTCGAACCTGGTGAACGACGAGTCGCAGATCCTGTACGACCGCGACCCGAAGACGCGCGTGCAGAAGGTCGCTCCGTACCTCGAGCTCGACAGCGACCCGTACCCGAGCGTCGTGGACGGTCGCATCGTCTGGATCGTGGACGGCTACACCACCAGCTCCACGTACCCCTACTCGACGAGCGTGAGCCTGTCCGACGCGATCGCCGACTCGAACGTCACCTCGCCCTCGCTCGCGATCGACGACATCAACTACATCCGCAACTCGGTCAAGGCCACCGTCGACGCCTACGACGGCTCGGTCACGCTCTACGCGTGGGACGAGGAGGACCCGGTGCTGCAGACGTGGCAGAAGGTGTACCCGTCGACGCTCAAGCCGATCAGCGACATGTCGGGCGAGCTCATGAGCCACGTGCGCTACCCGACCGACCTGTTCAAGGTGCAGCGCGACATCCTCGGCATCTACCACGTCGACAAGGCCGGCTCGTTCGCGCAGCAGGACAACCGCTGGCAGACGCCGAACGACCCGCGCAGCGAGGCGATGCTGCAGCCGCCGTACTACCTGACGATGCAGATGCCCGGTCAGGACCAGCCCCGGTTCTCGATGTTCTCGACCTTCATCCCGGCGTCGCAGGGCGCGGGAGGCAGCCGAGACGTGCTGATGGGCTACCTCGCGGTGGACTCGGACGCCGGGTCGGAGAAGGGCGTGAAGGCCGACGGGTACGGGCAGTTGCGCATGCTCGAGATCGACACCGACACCACGGTGCCCGGCCCCGGTCAGGTGCAGAACACCTACAACTCGGACACCGCCGTGGTGCCCCAACTGAACCTCCTCCAGCAGGGGGAGTCCGAGGTGATCTACGGCAACCTGCTCACGCTGCCCGTCGGCGGCGGTCTGCTCTACGTGCAGCCGGTGTACGTGCAGTCGTCGGAGGGCACGCAGCTGCCGCGTCTGCAGAAGGTGCTGGTCGCGTTCGGCGACCGGGTCGCGTTCGAGAACACGCTCACCGAGGCGCTCGACACGCTGTTCGGCGGCGACTCCGGCGCCACCGGTGGTGACGACGAGGTCGAGCCGACGGATCCGGGCACCGATCCGGGCACGACGGATCCGGACACGGGGGAGACCCCGACCGAGCCGACCGCGCCGACGGACGCCCAGGCCGACGCGCTGGCTGCTGCGCAGCAGGCCCTGCTCGACCGGCAGGCGGCGCTGGCCGAGGGTGACCTCGAGAAGTTCGGTGAGGCCGACAAGCGCCTCACGGCGGCCGTCGAGAAGCTTCTGGAGCTGGAGGGCGCCGCGGGGCAGTGATCCTGCGAGGCTGAGACGAATGGGCGTCCCTGCGGGGGCGCCCATTCGCGTATCCGCCGGACGGACAGAGGGCGGGCGAGGCCAGCGCGCGCAGGGAAAGGCGAAGGCCCCTGATCGGATTTCTCCTCATCAGGGGCCTTCTCTTGTTGCGGGGACAGGATTTGAACCTGCGACCTCCGGGAGCTGGGCGTACCAGAGATGAACTTTGCGGCAGCTTGCGGTAATTCTGACTGATCTGGGCTTCTCTTGTCGTCATCAGAACAACGCAAAACACCACAAACTGGCGATGACGACTGATTTCTGTCGAGCGAATCTGTCGAGTGCCGTCTAGGACTTGTGTCCTTCGACATAGTGGCGAGCGTGCCGGGCCTCGATGACGAGTCCCGGCGGGAAGAGTCGCGTCCCTCGCGGACTATCCTCTCGCCTCCTATGGCAATGTTTCGTTCGCCACCGGGACGGTCTATCTGCAGTGCGGTCCAATCGGACTTAAGTCCTATGGGTGGCATCACATGCAAAGCAATCATCAGTCGCAGTGGGAGGGGCGAGTGGTTCAGATGACCGGGCCACCCTACGGGACCCCAGGAACGCCCGCTTGGGACGACTTCATGGAGAGCTTCATCAAGCAGACACTTTGGGAACCGGGTGGAATCACGAAGGAGTACAGCGGGAAACGCTGCTACACCGCTATATTTGATGTCTACCGGCTGAGCTCCAACGGGACGCCCGTGTACCAATACACATTCAACCCGACAACTATTCTTTCCATGTCGAACAATCGAGTAATCTCGTCCTACCCGACGACCTCTCAGGACTGCACCCGACAGGCGCCGTGGTGGTAAGGAAAGTCGAGGTCGAACTTGGCGTGCCTTATACAGGATGGCCGCTCCGGGCGGGACCCGATTACGAGTTCGGGCAACAAACCCTTTCGCCTGCTCTCAAGGAAGCTCTAGTTGGTTGGGCTGCCGAGTTCAACAGAGAGTTCGACGATGAGACAGGCTGGTCCTCTGATGAGACGCGTCGTACGCATCAGGAAACAGGTGAGCGATTGCGCGATGAGATCCAGGACCTACTTGGAGACTCGTTTGCGGTAACCTTCAATCCGCTCGGAGCAGGGTCGCTCCCGCCGGAGGACGTACCTCCCAGGTCATAGTATCGTGAGCGGATCGCGGCATAACTGTCGACCGAATCTGTCGAATCGTACTCGATTCAAAAGGAAAAGGCCCCGAGATCGTGATGATCTCGGGGTCCTTCTTTGTTGCGGGGACAGGATTTGAACCTGCGACCTCCGGGTTATGAGCCCGGCGAGCTACCGAACTGCTCCACCCCGCGGCACAAGAAGTAACTTATCACGGATTCCGAGGGTCGTCGAATCGAGCGCGGGAGTCCCGGGGGTGCGAGAGGATGGGGCCATGTCCGAGACCGCCGTCGCCGTCGCCGTGTGCCAGTTCGCCCCGACCGCCTCCCGCGAGGACAACCGCGACACGATCGCGGCGCTCACCGCCGAGGCGGCGGCGCGTGGCGCGAAGCTCGTCGTGTTCCCCGAGTACGCGAGCTACTTCGTCGACCCGCTCGACGAGAGTCTCGCCACGCACGCGGAGACACTCGACGGCGACTTCGTGTCCACGCTCACCGCTCTCGCGGGGGAGTACGCGGTCGTGATCGTCGCCGGGCTCGTGGAGCGGGCGTCCACCGAGGGGCACGTGCGCAACGCCGTCGTGGCCGTGGACGGGAGCGGCGTGCTCGCGGTCTACCGGAAGCAGCACCTGTACGACGCCTTCGGTCAGACCGAGTCCGACTGGATCGAGGCCGGCGAGCTGACGGAGCCCGCGGTGTTCGAGGTCGCTGGGCTGCGCTTCGGGCTGCTCACCTGTTACGACCTCCGGTTCCCCGAGGTCGCCCGGCTCCTGGCGGTCGCGGGCGTCGACGCACTGGTCGTCCCGGCGGAGTGGGTGCGCGGTCCGCTCAAGGAGCATCACTGGACGACGCTGCTCGCGGCGCGCGCGATCGAGAACACGGTCTATGCGGTGGCGGCCGATCACCCGGCACCGATCGGAGTCGGGCATTCGCAGATCGTGGATCCGCAGGGGGTCGTCCTGGCCGGAGTGGGCAGCGCGCCCGGCATGGCGGTCGGCGTGGTGGAGCGCTCGGCCGTCGAGCGGGTGCGGCAGGTGAACCCGGCGCTGCGCCTGCGCCGCTACGACGTCGTGCCGCGCTGAGGACCCGCGTCAGGCGGAGGCGAGGCGGCGGGCGGCCTCCTCGAGCACCTCGGTGCGTTTGCAGGCGGCGAAACGCACGAGTCCGGCGTAGTCGGCCCGATGCTCGGCCGACACGAAGGCCGTGAGAGGAATCGCGACGACGCCCGCCCGCTCCGGGAGGGTGCGGCAGAACGCCGCGGCATCCGACCCGCCGAGTGCGCTGGCGTCGGCCACCGTGAAGTAGCCGCCCCGGGGCGCGTGCACCACGAAGCCCGCGGCGCGCAGGCCGTCTCCGAGGATCTCGTGCTTGTGGGCCAGCGTGGTGGTGGCGTCGCGGAAGAACGCGTCGTCGAGGCGGAGTCCCCGTGCCACAGCCGGCTGGAACGGTGAGCCGTTCACATACGTGAGGTATTGCTTCACGGTCAGGACGGCGGTGATGAGCGCCGCAGGTCCGTGCACCCAGCCGATCTTCCATCCCGTGGCCGAGAAGGTCTTGCCCGCGGACGAGATGGTCAGCGTGCGCTCGGCCGCGCCGGGCAGGGTCGCGATCGGCGTGTGCGGGCCGTCGAAGGTCAGATGCTCGTA
Organism: Microbacterium sp. NPDC059771; assembly: GCF_042732495.1. Lineage (NCBI taxonomy): Bacteria > Bacillati > Actinomycetota > Actinomycetes > Micrococcales > Microbacteriaceae > Microbacterium > Microbacterium sp. NPDC059771. The sequence continues at coordinate 1,654,614 of NZ_JBHWHK010000001.1, forward strand.
CACCTCGTCGGTGACGATGACGGCGTCGTGGAGCTCAGCCAGCCGGACGATCTCGGCCAGCACCTCGGGGCCGAACACCGCTCCGGTCGGATTGTGGGGGTCGTTGACGAGGATGAGGCGCGTGCGGTCGGTGACGGTCGCGGCGAGCTGTGCGAGATCGGGCTGGAAGTCCGGCGCGCGCAGGGGGACGGTCCGCAGCCGGGCCCCGGCCAGGGCGACCGCTGCGGCGTAGGAGTCGTAGTACGGCTCGAACACCACGACCTCGTCGTCGGGGCCGTCGATCAGTGCCAAGAGCGTCGCGGTGAGCGCCTCGGTCGCGCCGGCTGTGACGATGACCTCGGTGTCCGGGTCGACCTCGAGACCGTAGAACCGCCGCTGGTGCTCGGAGATCGCGGTGAGCAGGTCGGGGACGCCTCGTCCCGGCGGGTACTGATTGGCGCCGGAGGCGATCGCTGCCCTCGCTGCCTCGAGCACCTCCGCGGGCCCGTCCTCGTCGGGGAAGCCCTGGCCGAGGTTGATCGCGCCGGTTCTGGCCGCCGCGGCGGACATCTCTGCGAAGATGGTGGGCGCGACGGTCCCGTCTGCGGACAGCAGGCCCGCACCGGCCGCCGTGCGCTGCCATGCGCCGGGTATGACACTCATGAAGAACAGGCTAAGGCCATAGCCGAAACTCACGCTCGACATACGAAACGCACAGGCACACGCGCCATCCTGAAGGGGCGTCGAAGGAGCAGACACCATGAACGAAGACAACCCCCAGGACCACACCGCACCCGCGTCGAGCGATGCCGTGCCCACCCCGCCCGTCCCGCCGATCCCGTCCGGCGACGGCCACTCGACCGCCGCCGGCCCGACCGCACCGAACGCGAACCACACGTCGGGGCCCGCGCCCGCGCAGGGACACGAGGTGCCGTCGACGTTCGCGTCGCACGCCCCGGTCGCCCCGATCGTCGCGCCGGTTCCGCACGGCCTCGCCGCGCCGGGCTCGACCCCGAACGCTCCGGGCGCCGCATTCGGCGTCCCCGCCACCGCGCCCTCCGGCGCCCACGCGCCGTCCGACGGCAACGCCCCCGCGGCGACGAAGGAGAAGTCCCGCGGAGGAACGCGCATCGCCGCGTTCGTCGTGGCGGCCGCCCTCGTGGGAGGTGTCGCCGGGTTCGGCGGCGGTGCGCTTCTCACGGGCTTGCAGGATCGCCCGTCGTCCGGCACCGCGCAGGGCCCGCAGACCGTCACCGTGAACAACCCCGGATCGGTCAACGAGACCACGGCCGTCGCCACCGCCGCCCTCCCCTCCGTCGTCACGATCGAGGTCGCGGGATCGCAGGAGGCCGGCAGCGGCTCCGGCGTGATCATCAGCAAGGACGGCTACGTGCTCACCAACACGCACGTCGTGACGCTCGGCGGTGCCGTGGCCGACCCGACCATCCGGGTGACGGCATCGGACGGCCGCATCTACGACGCCACGGTCGTGGGCACCGACCCGATCTACGACCTCGCGGTCATCAAGCTCACCGACGCGAAGGACCTCACCCCGATCGAGTTCGCCGACTCGTCGAAGCTCAACGTCGGAGACACCGCGGTCGCGCTCGGCGCCCCGCTCGGCCTGGCGAACTCGGTCACGACCGGTATCGTGAGCGCGCTGAACCGCAGCATCCAGATCGCCTCGTCGGCGCTGCCGGACTCCTCGTCCGAGGATGCGCCGGAGCAGCAGTCGCCACAGGAGGGCCAGGGCCCGTTCCAGTTCGACATCCCGGGCAGCGGCGGCCAGCAGACGACGGACTCCATCTCGGTGGCCGTGATCCAGACGGACGCCGCGATCAACCACGGCAACTCCGGCGGTGCGCTCGTCAACAGCAAGGGCGAGCTGATCGGGATCAACGTCGCGATCGCCAGCTCGGGCAACTCCGAGGACTCGGGATCGATCGGCATCGGCTTCGCGATCCCCTCGAACATCGCCAAGCGCGTGTCCGAGGAGATCATCGCCGACGGTGCCGCCACGCACGGGCTGCTCGGCGCCTCGGTCCGCGACGCCTCGGGTGTTGAGGGAGCCACGGTGTCCGGGGCGTACATCGCCGACGTCACGCCCGGGGGCGCCGCGGCGGACGCCGGTCTGAAGGCCGATGACGTGGTCACCGAGTTCAACGGCGTCCCCATCACGGGCGCAACCGACCTCACCGCGCAGGTGCGCGCGGCGGCTGCGGGCAGCAAAGCCACCGTCACCTACGTGCGCGGCGGCAAGGAGTACGACGTCGACCTGACGCTCGGGACGCTCGCCGGCTGAGGCACCCTGCTCCGGACGGAGGGACGCCACCTCGCGCGATAGGCTCGCGGGGTGGCGTCCTTCTCTTTCGGCACCGGCAATGCGGCCAAGCTGCTCCGCATCCCGCTGTACGCCCTCGGACGCCTCGGCACACTGCTCGTCCCCCGGGGCCGGCGCTGGGTCTTCGGCTGCGGCGCCGGGATCGGCGACGGAGCTCTTGCGCTCCAACGTCACGCCGCCGCTCTCGGTCACGACACGCTCTGGCTCACGGCCGACGACCGCGAGGCGCGCGACGCCGGTGCGCTGGGCATCCGCACCGTTCCCCGCTCGGGGCTGCGCGGCTGGTGGGCGACCGCGCGGGCCGGAGTCGTCGTGGTCACGCACGGACTCGGTGATGTGAACCGGTACGCGAACGGCGGTGCGTTCGTGGTGCAGCTGTGGCACGGCATCCCGCTCAAGCGCATCGGGCTCGACTCGCCCGCGACGACACAGGTTCCGCCGGTTCCGGGTGCCCCGCTGCTGCGGCGCCTCATCGGGGTGCTCTACCGCGCAACGGCGCAGCGCATCCGTGTGCTGCCCGCGGCATCCGACCGGGCCCGCGGGCGCCTGGAGTCGGCATTCGGACTGGGCGACGACCGGGTCGTGGTGACCGGCGAGCCGCGCGTGGACGTGCTGTCCGCCGGCACCGAGGCGGAACGCCGCGCGGCGGCGCGCGCCGTGCTGGTCGGTGCCGCGGGGGAGTTGCCGCCCGCCGCTCGGGTGCTGCTGTACGCGCCGACGTGGCGTGACGGCGCTCCCGATCCGTCCGTCCCGACCGCTCAGGAGTGGATCGAGGTCGTGCGGCTGCTGGAGCGCCACGATGCTGTGCTCCTGGTCCGTTCGCACCCCCTGGGCGCCGGCTCCTACGCGCCGCCCCTGCCGACCGCCAGGGTCCGGATGCTGCCGAGCGCGGTGCTCCCCGATGTGACACCGGCTCTCGCCGCGGTCGACGTGCTGGTCACGGACTACTCGTCGCTGGCGTACGACGTCGGACTGCTGCGCATGCCGGTCGCGTTCCTGGCGCCCGACGCGGAGGAGTACGCCCGCACCCGCGGCTTCTATGGACGCTACGCGGATGTCGCCACGACCGGTGCGGCCGAGGGATGGCAGGCGCTGCTGTCGGAGCTCGACGCGCTCCTGGGGGATCCCGCCGCCTTCGCCGATGCCGCGACGCGGTCCGCTACGCTCAGCGCGGAGATGCACGCGTTCCGCGACGGGGAGAACACCCGTCGCGTCTACCGGGCGATCCGCTCGCGGGGTGTGCCCGCGCCGAAGGGAGCAGCATGACGACGGCCCGCATCGATGTCGAGGCGGAGGCGCTGATCATCGCCGGGCCCGGCCAGCGACCCGGTATCGCCGAGCTCGCAGGACCGCGGGCGCGGGTGTCTGCCCGCCTGACCGGTGGCGGCAAGACGTGGAAGGCGACGTTCCCGCTGCAGGCGTCGCGGTGGGGCGAGCCCGAGCTGCCGCTGCCGTCGGGCGAGTACGCGCTGTCGATCGAGGGCGTGGATGTGACAGAACTCCGCATCGCTCCCGTCGTCCTGCGTGGCGTGCGGATCGCGGTCGACGGCGCCACGGTGCGCATCGCGGCGCCGATCGATCCGGTGTACGACACCACGGAGGGGCGATCGACGCTCGAGGAGCGCTACGTGTCGCAGGCCGGCGGCACCGAGAACGCGGTGTTCTTCGAGAGCTTCTACGGCCGCAGCGTCGGCTGCAACCCGCGGGCCATCGACCGCGAGCTCGCGCAGCGGGCACCGGAGGTGCGGCGCTACTGGAGCGTGGTCGATCTGTCGGTCGCCGTGCCCGATGGTGCGATCGCGGTGGTGGAGGGCAGCCCGGAGTGGTGGCGTGCCCGCGGTGCCGCACGTCTGCTGATCGTGAACGACTGGCTGCGCCGACGGTTCGCGCGCAAGCCGGGACAGAAGGTGCTGCAGACGTGGCACGGCACCCCGCTCAAGCGGCTCGCCCTGCACCGCCCCGGCTTCGACCCGCGCCGCATGGCGGCCGTGGTGAAGGAGTCCAGGCGGTGGGACGTGCTGCTGGCGCAGAACACCTACGCCGAGCGCATCCTCCGCAAGGCCTACGCGTTCTTCGGTCGTCCGATCTGGGTCGACGGCTACCCCCGCAACGACGCGCTGATCACGGGCGACCCTGCGGCGGTGCGTGCGGCGCTCGGCATCGGCGACGAGGAGCGCGTGCTGCTGTACGCGCCCACCTGGCGTGACGACCGCGCGGAGATGGTCGACTTCGTCGACCCCGAGCTCCTCGCCCGTCAGGCGAACGCGGTGGTGCTCGTCCGCGGGCACTCCCGCACGCTCGAGCAGGGGAGGGACAGGGCAGGGGCCCGTGTGATCGATGTCACGGGCTACCCGGAGACATCCCAGTTGCTGCTCGCCGCCGACGCCCTCGTCACCGACTACTCGTCCGTGATGTTTGACTTCAGCGTGACCGGCAAGCCGCTCTACTTCCTGGTCCCCGACCTCGACCACTACCGCGGGCAGCTGCGCGGGTTCTACTTCGACCTCGCCGAGCGGGCTCCCGGTCCGCTGGTGCGCACGCAGGACGAGCTGGTGGCGGCGCTCGACGATCCCGAGCACGAGCAGAGGTACGCGGAGCGCTATGCGGCGTGGCGTCGGCAGTTCAACACGCGCGACGACGGGCACGCGGCGCGACGGGTCGTCGACCGCATCCTCGACCTGGGGTTCGTGACCCGCTGATCACCCCGTAGGTCAGGGCAGCGGCGTGTTGCGGCTGCCCAGGCGCGAGGCGTCCACCGTGTCTCTGGCACCGCGCAGCACGCCGGTCAGGAACCCGAGCCCCCAGGACAGGTGCATGGTGGGCAGCACCGCGAGAGTCCACAGCCGTTGCCGCAGGTCTCCGCCGCCGCGCGCACAGGCGACGGCCACCACGAGCAGGACGTACAGGACGATCGGCCCGTAGACGAGCACGGACGCCAGGATCGACGCCACCCCGCCGAGCACGCCCGTGAGCTGCAGCACGCCGACGACCACCGCCAGCACCACGAGCAGCACGAGGGCGGGCGGCGCGAAGTAGCGGAGGCCGTTGCTGCGGCCGAACCGCCGGACGAGCTCCCCACGCCACGCCCCGGTCGCCCGGAACTGTCGCGCCAGGCGCAGCCAGTTCTCGCGCGGCCAGTAGGTGACGGACAGCTCCGGGTCGAACCAGACCGCGTGGCCCGCCTGCCGGATGCGCAGGTTGAGCTCCCAGTCCTCGCCGCGGCGGATGGTCTCGTCGAACAGGCCGACCTCGTCGAGCACCGCGCGGCGCGTCACCCCGAGGTAGGCCGACTCGGCCTCGCCCTCGGTGCGGCCTCCGTGGTACGCGCCTCCGCCGAGTCCGACGGGGGAGTTGTAGAGCCGGGCGACGGCCTTCTGGAACGGCGTGCGGCCCTCCGCGTGCATGACGCCGCCCACGTTCGCCGCTCCCGTGCGTGCGAGCGTCTGCAGGGCGTGGGCCGCGTAGCCGGGGGCGAGTTCGGAGTGCGCGTCGACCCGGACGATCGTGGGGTAGCGGCTTGCGCGGATGGCGGCGTTGAGCCCGACCGGGATGTGGGCGGCGGGGTTCTCGACGAGCCGGATGCGGTCGTCGGCGGCGGCCAGACCGCGTGCCAGCTCGGTCGTGCCGTCGGAGGAGGGCCCGAGAGCGAGGACCAGCTCGGTCGGACCCCCGACCTCCTGCGCGAGGACGGACTCGACCGCGTGCCGAAGGTAGGCGCGCTCGTTGAGCACCGGCATCACGAACGACACTCCGGTCGCGGGGTCGGTCGTCTTCTCTGGGGGCACACGTCGATCATGTCACGGCGGCTCCCTCGCTGGCTGAGGGCTGTCCACCGCTCCCGTCCCTCCGCCGGGAGGGGCGCGAGCGACGAACTATCCTGGAGGGATGGGTGCACTGTCTGATGCGAAGAAGGCCTACCGTCTGCTGCGACGGGCACTCGAGTCCCGCTCTGCCGTGCAGCGCGTGCGCCGTCGGCTCGCCGAACGGGAACCCTATCCGCCCGAGCACTTCCAGATCGCGGTGTACTTCGCCGACGGTGCGGTCAACATGTACCAGATGCGCCAGTGGTACCGACCCCTCGCGGAGCTCTCGAAGCGCTGGCCCGTCGTGGTGCTCTCGCGCCAGGCGACGGGAGCCGAGAAGCTGCTCGACGAAGATGCGCCTCCCGTCGCGTTCGTCCCGAAGGTGCGCGATCTGGAGCGTTTCATCGCGACGCAGGACATCCGCATCGTGCTGTACGTCAACCAGAACACCCGGAACTTCCAGATGTTCCGCTACGGTCGCCGCTGGCACGTGTTCATCAACCACGGCGAGTCCGACAAGATGTACATGACCACGAACCAGTACAAGGCGTACGACTGGGCGTTCGTGGCAGGGCAGGCCGCCCGCGACCGGCTGTCGCGCACGCTGTGGGACTACGACGTGGACCGTCGCACGATCGAGATCGGCCGCCCGCAGGCCGACCACTACTCGGGCGTGCTGCCCTACGCACCCGACGACAGGATCGTGGTGCTCTACGCGCCGACGTGGGAGGGCGACCGGCCGAGCGCCCACTACGGGTCGATCGCCTCCCACGGCGAGGCGCTCGTGTCGGCGCTGCTCGCGAGCGGCCGTCATCGTGTGATCTACCGGCCCCATCCGCGCAGCGGTGTGGTGGACGAGGCCTACGGTGCCGCGCACCGCCGGATCCTCGCGGCGATCGCCGCCGCCAACGCGGCCGATCCCGCCGCGCAGCACGTGTATGATGACGGTCCCGAGCTGGGGTGGCAGCTCGCGGCGGCCGATGTCGCGGTGGTCGACATCTCCGCGATGGTCTACGACCGGCTCGCAGCCGGCAAGCCGCTGATGATCACCCGCCCCGTCGACCCGGAGGCCGCCGTCGACACCACCGGCTACCTCTCCGATTGCGAGTGGCTGACGGTCGAGGGTGCGACTGACATCGTCTCCGAGGTCGACCGGGTGCGGGCCGACGAGGCGGCCGTCGCGCGGCTGCGCATGTGGGTGCAGCACTACTTCGGCGACACCACCCCCGGAGTCGCGACCGCGAAGTTCCACGGGGCGATCGAACAGCTCATGCAGGAGTGGGATCGCTGGCGCGCCCACGAGGTGGGAACCGTGCGCGACGATCAGAACGACGACGACGAGGAAGCCGAGGACGAGGACGCATGAGCCTCGATCTGCCGCGCACCGCCGCAGTCGCCTCCCGGCTCGTGGTCGTCGAGGCCACCGGCTCGACGAATGCCGACCTGCGCGCTTCCGCGGCCGATCAGCGGGCCTGGCCGCACCTGTCCGTGCTCGTCACGGAGGATCAGACGGCGGGGCGCGGACGCCTGGATCGCACCTGGGTCGCGCCGGCCGGTACCGCGCTCGCGGTCTCGGTGCTCCTCCGTGACCTTCCCCGTGATCCGGCTGTTCGCGGCTGGATCCCGCTCGCCGCCGGGCTCGCACTGGCCGATGCGGTCGCCGCACAGCTGCCCGCCTGCGAGGTCGCCGTGAAGTGGCCCAATGACGTGCTGGTCGACGGTGCGAAGATCTCCGGGATCCTGGCGGAGGCGACGGCCGACGCCGTGGTGGTCGGCGCAGGGGTGAACACGCGCATGTCGCGGGAGCAGCTGCCGGTGCCGACAGCCACCTCGTTCGCAGCGCAGGACGCCGCCGTCGACGAGGACCTGCTGCTCGTCACCTACCTCACGGGGCTCGACCGGTGGCTGACGGCGCTCGCCGCGGGGGAGGACGGCCTCACCAGTGGCCTGCACGCCGCGGTGACGGCGCGCTGTGCGACCGTCGGCCAGGCGGTGCGCGTCTCGTTGCCCGACGGCAGCTCGCTCGAAGGAACCGCCGGCGCCCTCGACCCGGCCGGGCGGCTGCTCGTGGTCGCCGACGGCGCGACGCGCGCGGTCTCCGCGGGCGACGTGGTGCACGTGCGGCCCGCGTGACGCGGGGACACGCCGCCCGGCGACCGGCGTTGTCGGTCTCCCGGGGCACAATGGTGGGGTGACCCAGCCCGTGACGCTCGGCGGGCGGCCGCTGATGCCGCCGCCCGGGGCCCCCGCCGAAGAGCTGCTGATCGCGCGCTTCCGCAGCCACGCGCGACGCCTGTTCTGGTCCGCAGTGGTGCTCATCGCGACGTTCGGGCTCACTGCCTACCTGTACGACAACCTGCCGGCCGGGTTCGAGAACTGGATGCTGCTCGCCGCGGCCGGCGCCGTGGTCCTGCTCGCGGTCGTGGTCCCCTTCGTCGTCTGGTACTCGCGCACCACCACCATCACGACGCGACGGGTGATCGCGCATCAGGGCATCGGTTCCCGGCAGCGCAGGGAGATGTCGCACGCGCGTGGGTACACGATCGGGGTGCGCCGCGGACCGCTCCAGCGCCTGTGGGGGTGCGGCACCGTGACGCTGTCCAACGGCGTCGACGCTCCGCTGCGGCTGCCGAACGTCCCGAACGTGACCCTGGTGCACGAGACGCTGGCGGACCAGATCGAGGTCGGGCAGATCCTCGCGCACCGCGACGCACAGGCCACCGCCGACGACACCGACACCCTCTGACCCGCGGTCCCTCGCGCGCCCTCGAGTGCGGAAGAATGGGACCAACGAATGGAGGCGGCACATGGCGTTGCGCGTTGGCGTGATCGGCGGAGGACAGCTGGCACGGATGATGATCGCTCCGGCGGTCGAGCTCGGGATCGACCTGCGGGTGCTCGCGGAGGACGAGGGCATGTCCGCCGGGCTCGCGGCCACGGCCGTCGGCGACTACCGCGACCTCGCGACGGTCCGCGCGTTCGCCGAGGGCGTCGACGTCATCACCTTCGATCACGAGCACGTGCCGCAGGACGTGCTGCGGGCCCTCGTCGCCGACGGCGTCGCGGTGCACCCGGGGCCCGACGCGCTCCAGTTCGCCCAGGACAAGCTCGCGATGCGTGCCCGTCTCGCCGACCTCGGGGTGCCGCAGCCCGAGTGGGCAGCGGTGCGGAGCGTCGCCGAGCTGCAGTCCTTCCTCGACGCCCAGGGTGGCGCGGCCGTGGTCAAGACCCCGCGGGGCGGCTACGACGGCAAGGGCGTGCGCGTCGTCCGCTCCGCCGACGACGCACGGGACTGGCTGGACGCCCTCGGTGAGGGGGAGGCACTGCTCGCTGAACAGCTCGTGCCGTTCGTCCGCGAGCTCGCCCAGCAGGTCGCCCGGCGCAGCGGGGGAGAGATGATCGCGTACCCCGTGGTCGAGACCGTCCAGCGCGATGGGGTGTGCGCCGAGGTCATCGCGCCCGCCCCGGCCGCCGGCGATCGGCTGGTCGAGGTGGCGGAGGGGATCGGACGCACCATTGCGGAGGGTCTCGGCGTCACCGGCATGCTCGCGGTCGAGCTGTTCGAGACCGACGACGAGCGCATCCTCGTCAACGAACTGGCCATGCGTCCGCACAACAGCGGGCACTGGAGCCAGGACGGCGCCGTGACCGGACAGTTCGAGCAGCACCTGCGCGCGGTCGCCGACCTGCCGCTGGGCAGCACCGCTCCTCGCGCGTCGTGGTCGGTGATGGTGAACATCCTCGGCGGCCCGATCGGTGCCACGCTCGACGAGCGGTTCGCGTCGGCGATGGCGGAGCACCCCGGCGCCAAGATCCACACGTACGGCAAGGCGCCGCGTCCGGGTCGCAAGGTCGGACACGTCAACGTCGCCGGGGAGGACCTGGACGACGCGGTGTACGTCGCTCGGGCGGCCGCCGCGCACTTCGCGTGACGCGAGGCGGACGGGACCTGGGCGCAGCCGCGTGCCGCTGGGGTGTTCTCCCAGCGCGAGCCCGTAGCCTGTTCTGGTGACAGAGCCACTTCACTCCTCCGCTGCGCCCGTGGTCGGCGTCGTCATGGGGTCCGACTCCGACTGGCGCGTCATGAGTGACGCCTCGCAGGCCCTGACGGACTTCGGGATCCCGCACGAGGTCGAGGTGGTCTCGGCGCACCGCACCCCCGACAAGCTCATGTCGTATGCGCGGGAGGCCCGCGCGCGAGGGCTCCGCGTGATCATCGCGGGGGCCGGCGGAGCGGCCCATCTGCCCGGGATGCTCGCGTCGATGACGCCGCTGCCCGTGGTCGGTGTTCCCGTGCCGCTCGCGTACCTCGACGGCATGGACTCGTTGCTGTCGATCGTGCAGATGCCGGCGGGGATCCCCGTGGCGACCGTCTCGATCGGCGGGGCCCGCAACGCCGGCCTCCTGGCCGCCCGCATCCTCGGCGCCGCCGACGCGGAGCTCGCCGACCGGGTCGAGGCCTACGCGGCCGATCTCGAGTCGCAGGTCGCGGCGAAGAACGAACGGCTGAAGGACTCGCTGTGACCCTTGCGCCTCCGCGCGCACGACAGCGCCCGATCATCGAGACCCGGCCGCTGCGGCACCCGGACTCCACCGACCCCGGGATGATGTCGAAACGCGGGTGGTGGCTCATCGCGATGAACCTTCTTCTTCCGGGGTCCGCTCAGGTGCTGGCGGGCAACCGCCGTCTCGGTCGGTTCGGTCTCGGCGCCACGCTCACGGCCTGGCTGCTGGTGATCGTGACCGTCGGTCTCGCCCTGTTCGCCCGACCGGTCCTCCTGTGGCTCACGGTCGCCGGCGGGTTCTTCTCCGCCGTGGTGCTGACGATCGTCCAGGTGCTGCTGGTGGCGTACGTGGTGCTGTGGATCGTGCTGACCCTCGACACCCTGCGCCTCGTGCGGCTGGTCAAGGTCCCCAACCCCTCGCGGCTGGCGATCCCCGTGGTGGCGCTCGTGCTCCTCGGTCTGGTCGGCGGCGCCGCCGGTTACGCCGCGACATCGGTGGGATCCGTGCGGGGAACCGTCGGGGCGATCTTCGGGCAGAGCGGACCGAGCCTCCCGCCGAGCGACGGCTACTACAACATCCTCCTGCTCGGTGCGGACAGCGGGGACGGCCGCGACTCCATGCGTTTCGACAGCATCTCGGTCGTGTCGGTGAACGCCGAGACCGGTGCGGTCACGATCACGGGCATTCCGCGTGAGCTCCCGAATGCGCCGTTCAGCGACGGCAGTCCCATGCAGGCGCAGTACCCGAACGGATTCGAGGGGCACAGCTCGTCGACCTGCGGGTGGAACGGCTGGATGAACCACGTGCGTTACGCCGCAGAGGTGTGCCGGGACGACGGAGGAGCGGAGCTGTACCCGAAGGCGGTCGCCCAGGGCTCCGAGCCGGGCATCGAAGCGACGAAGGATGCCGCCGAGGGCGTCCTCGGGATCGAGATCCCGTACTACGTGTTCGTCGACATGCACGGCTTCGCCGACCTGGTCGACGCGCTGGGCGGGGTCGATATCAACGTCACCGAGCGTCTCCCGAAGGGCGGTCCGCCCGAGGGATGGACCGGGACGGACGTGAACGAGTGGGCGATCGGCTGGATCGAGCCGGGACAGCAGCACATGGACGGCGACACGGCGCAGTGGTACGCCCGCTCGCGCTACACGACCAGCGACTGGGACCGCATGAAGCGGCAGCGGGAACTTCAGGAGGCGATCCTGGCTCAGTTCACGCCGCAGACCGTGCTGACGCGGTTCAACGAGGTCGCCGCGGCGGGCACGGCGTTGATCAGCACCGATCTGCCCCAGGACAAGCTTCCGGAGTTCTTCGATCTGATGCTCAAGGCGAAGGAGCAGCAGGTCACGACGATCGAGCTGACCCCGGATTCGGGCGTGGACGAGCACAACCCCGACTACGGGTACATCCACCAGATGATCCAGCAGGCGCTGCACCCGCCGACGTCGACCCCCACGCCCAGCCCCTGACGGAGGGGGCCCGCTCCGCGTGGGCATGGCGCAGCCCACGGGCGACGCTCCCGAGGGTCGTCGCCCGTGGGCGTCCGGTGCAGCACCGGATTCGCCAGACGACGGTGATCGGAGGGGGAGGGATCACCGTCGTCCAGCCGACCACCGCGCGAGGCGGCAGCCAGGCTCAGGCGCGCTTGCGGCGAACGATCCCGGTGGCGACGAGCGCCCCACCGGCGACCAGGGCGGCAGCTCCACCGCCGAGCACCCACGGCGAGACCGAGCCGCCGGTGAGCGCGAGCTCCATGCCGCCGCCGGTCAGGGGCAGCTCGGTACCCGCGGGTGCGACGGCAGGGTCGTGATCGCAGCTGGACGCGGCGTCGTGGCCGTGCGACACGGTGATCGTGGCGGTGTACGGACGCGAGCCCCCGAAGGCGACGGCGTAGGAGCCCTCACCGTCGGCCGGCGGGCGGAACGTCAGCGTCATGCTGCCGTCGGCGCCGGCGGTGTTGCCGGAGGTCGCGGCCTTGCCCGCGTTCTTGCCGGAAACGGAGACCGCCACGTTCTCGGACGGCAGGAAGTACCCGGGGCCGAAGACGATGGTGGAGACCTCGCACACGTCGATGATCGGGTCGCCGACCTTCACACCGGGAGGCGAGGGGTACGAATCGCTGGATGCGTCCGGAATCGTCGGCGCAGCGGTTGCGATGGTCGGCGCGACGAGTACCAGCGCGCCAGCGGTAAGGCTGATGGCAGCCAGTTTCTTCAGCATGATCTCTCCCCAGAAATGTCACGCGGAATCGCCTCCGGACACACCCCTGCGTCCGACTGCGTGAGGTCTCCTGCCCCCACGGCAGGTTCACAGACCCCAGTTATTCCCCAGTGAGATGACAGTACCCCATTCGAGGGAGATTGTCACGAACCGCAGTGGAGTGTGTCCTTGGTCAGCTCCGGCCCCGTGATCAGGGGGGTGTGCAGCACCTCGGTGAGCCGCTGACCGGCACCCGTGCCCTGGAACTCGACGGTGATGGTGGTCGACTCGCCGGGCGCCAGCTGCACCTCGTGCTGCACGACGGACCGGTCGCCGAGCATCGCCGTCTGCACGCCGTCGTCCTCACCGTCCCTGTCCACGTGGGACGGGGTGGCGCCCTCGGGGCCGTACACCGCGATGAGCGTGCGCACGGTGCCGGGCGGCACGCCGTAGAACCCGTCGCCCGTCACGTACGGGGGCAGGGAGGTCGCCGCGTCGGCGGGTGCGGTGTTCGTCCAGGTGACGGTGATCTGCGTGGTCGGCTCTCCGTCGCAGCGCCCGACGGCGGTCGCGATCGTGGCGCGCGTGTAGTAGTCCATCTTCGCGCCGGTGCCGTCGTTGAACAGCACGCCCACGTGACTCGTGTCGGCCGAGTCCGGGGGGATCGTGCCGCCGAGGGCGCTCGCGGCGAGCAGGGTCTCCTCGTCCTCGTGCGCGCTCCAGATGCGGATCCGACCCTCGCCCGCGGCATCGGCCAGCGCGCCGATCAGAGCCTGGGGATCGCCGCCCGACAGGGCTGCTCCGAACAGGCCGCCGGCTGCAAGAGCGAAGATGTCATCCTGTGCCACGGGGTCGGGGACGGCCGCGTAGATCTCCGACAGAAGAATGCTCGTGATCGTGTCGGACGTCGCCGTGAAGGGCCCGAACGTCAGGTCGCCCGTAACCTCCATCAGATGCTCGGCGACCAGGGCGTCCACGGCGATCACCCCGTCGACCTGGCCGCCGAAACGCCCGACCCACCGTGCCGCGATCGTCTCGCCGGCCTCGCGGAAGTCGGGGATGCTGGTGATGTTCTGCAGGAACCGTCCTGGGCGATCCTCGAACAGCGCCGTGGTGGACTCGCTCACCGGGAGGGGGACATCGAGGGCGGGGAAGTCGCGCGTGGATGCCTGGCTCTGCAGGGTCACCCGCCCGTTCTCGGCGTGCAGCAGGGCGATCGAGCCGATGATGCCGCCCGAGGAGCGCAGTTCGGCGTTGTTCTGCATCGCGAGCACGTACGTGCGCGGCCCGTCGCCGCCCAGCATCGTGGGCAGGAGCACAGCAGCGCCGTGCAGCGAGCCCACGACCGTCGCCGCCTGCGTGACGGATCCTCGCATCTGACGGATGGCATCGGCGAGAGGGGGCAGCGTCGCATCGGCGTCGATGCGCTTGGCTCGGTCGTCGGCGGAGGTGAGCGACGCCGCGGCGGCGGCCAGGGGCTCCTCGACCTGGGCGAACGGCGCGAGGTTGATCGCGCCGTCGGTGAAGCCCAGGCTCGACAGGTCGAGATCGGCGCCGACTTGCAGCAGGGGTCGCAGCGCCTCGGTCGATACGTCATCCGCGATCTCGGCGATCTCGTTGACGGCCTGGAAGTTCGGACCGACCCACGGCAGGACGCCGAACGCGTGCCAGATCGGATCGGAGGTGAGGTCATGGGCGGAGGCCGCGTTGCGGGCGATGGCATCGGAGATGGGCTCCGCGCCATCGAGATCGCCCTCCGCGATCGCCTGCTTCAGCTGGGTCGCGCCCTTCGCGACCTGACGCAGATCGTCCACCGCGCCGATGCCGCGGACCGTGACCCAGCCGATGGCGATCACGAGCAGCGTCAGGAGGATGCCGATGGTCCATCCGATCCATCGGCGTCGGGCAGGAAGTCGGCCATCGCTCACTCGAGCATTCAAGCACGGTGGGTACGCGCGAGGCCATGGAGCGCGCACGTGAGGTCATGCGTTGCTGTGGGAACGCTGAAATTGCGGACCGGCGGGCGGTGCGCTCCACGGCTCCGCAGCATGCCGCGGTTAGCCTGAACCCATGGGTGCTCGGCTGCGTGTGGTTCTGGATCAACTGGTGCACGTCGTGGACCAGGACCAGGCCACGGCGGCACGTGAGCTGACGGCGGGGCTCGTCGCGACGGCCCCGTCCGGCTGCGCGGTCGACGCGATCGTACCGGCGGGCGCGCAGGTGGACGTCACCGGGGTCGACGAGGTGCGCACGCTCGGTCTCGGTCGCCGGGAACTGGCGGCCTCGTGGCAGCTGGGCATCGCTCCGGGTGTGGGCGGCGGGATGATCCATGCGCCCACGCTGATGGCGCCGCTCGTGCGCCACGACAGGGTGCACGACCACGATCAGACCACCGTGACGGTGTGGGACCTGTGCGCCTGGGACGACCCGGGCGCCCTGTCGAAGTCGGCCGTGGCCTGGCAGCGCGGCATGCTCCGCCGTGCCGCGCGGCACGCGGACGCCGTGGTCGTGCCGACCCACGCCGTGGGGGAGCGTCTGGCCGAGATCGCCCGACTCGGCGACCGGATCCGCGTCATCGCCGGCGCACCGCCGCACGATTTCGCCGTGCCTGCCGACGCCGAGTCCCGGCGGGGCGCGCTGTCCCTGCCGTCGGAGTACATCGTCCTGACCGGATCGGCGGACACCCTCGCGGCGGGGTTCCGTGGAGCCGTCGCCGCCGGCGTCGATGCCGTGGTGCTCGACGCCCCGGAGGGCTCGGAGCCGCGGCTGGCCGAGGTCGCCTCCGCCGCAGGCCTGCCCGAACGGCGCGCGCACGTGCGCGGTGCGCTGTCGGCAGCGGACCGCGCTGCCGTGCTCTCGGGGGCGTCCGCCTACGCGGCGACGAGGACGGTCGCGGGGTGGCCGTGGCGCGCCGTCGAGGCGCTCACCGTCGGGGTGCCCGTCGTGGCGAGCGATACCGGATGCCACCGTGACGTGATCGCGGACGGCGGGATGTTCGCCGCGCCGGACGACCTGCCCGACGCGCTCGCCGATGCGGCGGGCAACGGTTCTGCGCGCTTGCGGGTGCTCGCATCGGACCGCTCGCGCGCGTTCTCCTGGGCGGGCGCGGCGGAGAGGGTGTGGAGCCTGCACGCCGACCTGTGAACGGCTGAGAAGACGCTGCACAATCGGGCGACACGCCGAATTCCCCTGGTGGAAACGTCGCAACAGTGGCATCATCTCGCAACTTCCGTCACACTGGTCACATGTCTCGACGTGCCCCACGCTCGCGAAACACCCTGAGGACCTCCCGACTCCTCACCTGTTTCCTCGCCGTCTCCGCCCTCCTCGTCGGCACCGTCGTGCCGGCCACCGCCGCGACGGCCGCCGCTTCCGCCTCCGCGCCCGTCGCCCGCGCGGTCGGCGCCCCCGCGGCGTCGGGGATCGCGAAGAGCACGCTCGCCGGCTTCACGCCCGGCAACATCATCAGCGACGCCGTCTTCACCAACAAGGACACGATGACGGAGGCGCAGATCCAGGCCTTCTTCAACGCGCGCGTCTCGCGGTGCCTCGGCGGCACCGACGAGGACGGTCGTCCCATCGTGTGCATCAAGGACTTCAAGATGACCACGGTCACTCGGGCCGCCGACCAGTACTGCGACGGATACACCGGCGCCGCGAACGAGAGTGCCGCGCGCATCATCTACCGTGCAGCGCAGTCGTGCGGGATCAACCCGCAGGTGCTCATCGTGATGCTCCAGAAGGAGCAGAGCCTGGTCAACCACACGTGGCCCAGCGCCTGGCGCTACGACATCGCGCTCGGACAGGGCTGCCCGGACGACGCGCCCTGCGACCCGCAGTACGTCGGCTTCTTCCACCAGATCTACGGCGCCGCCCGCCAGATGCAGATCTACATGGAGGGCAAGTGGTTCCAGTACTACGCGCCCGGCCGCACCTGGAACATCCTCTTCAACCCGAACCGCGCGTGCGGCTCCTCGCCGGTGTACATCGCCAACAAGGCGACCTCGGCCCTCTACTACTACACGCCGTATCAGCCGAACGCCGCGGCGCTGCGCGCCGGATACGGCGACGGCGACACCTGCTCGGCCTACGGCAACCGCAACTTCTACAACTACTTCACCGACTGGTTCGGCTCCACCCAGGCGCCCCAGGTGCCCTCGCTCGCCTCGGTCAGCTCCTCGTCGTACATGGTCGGCGTCGACAGTGCCGGCGTGCTGTGGGGATACCCGTTCGCGAAGAACGTGTGGGGCAACCGCAAGCAGCTCGCGAGCGGCCTGACCGGGGTCAGCGCGGCCATGGTGGTCGGCGATCTCGACGGCAGCGGCACGCGCGACCTCATCATCCGCCAGGGCAACGGCGTCTCGGTGATGCGCGGCAGCGGCGCCAGCTTCTCGGCACCGCAGTCGCTGAACCTGGACTGGAGCGGCGTGGTGCTCTCCACCGCCGCGGGCGACCTCGACGGCGACGGCATCCCCGACGTGCTCACCACCGCCAAGAACGGCGACCTCATGCTGTGGCGCGGCAACGACAAGGGCGGCCTCCTGCCTGCGATCCGCGTCGGCTGGGGGTGGGCCGGCATGAACATGCTCGTCGGCAACATCGACCTCAACGGCGACGGCAACCCCGACCTCATCGGCAGGGACGCCGCCGGTCGACTGTTCGCCTACTACGGAGACGGCGGCGGCGGCTGGACCGGCTCCCGTCAGCTCGGGCAGGGCTGGGGCGGCATGACCGCGATCTTCGTGCCGGGCGACTTCACGGGCGACGGCGTCAACGACGTGGCGGCGCGCACCGCGAACGGCGACCTCTACATGTACCCCGGCGACGGACGGGGAGCGATCACGTCGAGCGGCAAGATCGGCAACGGCTGGCAGATCCTGTCGGCGCTGACCGGTTCGGGCGACCTCGTCACCAAGCCGCGGGCCATGCCATCGGGCGTGGGCGACGTCGACCGTGACGGCGGACCCGACGTGCTCGGGCTCACGGCACAGGGGAACCTCAACCTCTACCGCGGAAACGGCGCCGGTGCCTGGCGCGGCTCCCAGCAGATCGGCTCGGGGTGGACGGCGGGCGACCGACTGATCCCCATGGGCGACTTCAACGGCGACGGGTACCGCGACCTCGGTCGGGTGACCCCCGACGGACGGCTCTGGCTGATCCCCGGTGTCGCGGGCGGCTACGGGCAGCCCGTCGTGATCGGCAACGGCTGGCAGAACCACACGCTCCTCGTGGGCGGCATCGACTTCGACGGCGACCGCAACACCGACATGATCGCGCGCAACTCCGCCGGCCACCTCGTGTACTACCGCGGTGACGGCAGGGGCGGCTGGGCGAGCCAGGCCATCCAGATCGGCTACGGCTGGGGCGGCTTCGACATGGCCGTCAACGGCGGCGACTTCGACGGCGACGGTCGGGCGGACCTCATCATGCGCACGACCGACGCGCGCCTGTGGGTGTACCCGACCAACGGCACGGGCGGCTGGGGCACCCCGCGTCAGATCGGTGTCGGGTGGGGCGGCTTCAACGCCCTGTTCAGCCCCGGCGACTTCGACGGCGACGGCACCTCCGACCTCCTCGGGCGGCACACGAACGGCAACCTCTACCTGTTCCGCGGTGACGGCCGTGGCGGCTGGGGCGCGAGCGGCGTGATCGGGAACGGCTGGAACACGCTCACCGCCCTCGGCTGAGCGCGTGCCGTGAAGGCGTCCGGACGGGTGCCATAGGATACTGGAGTGCGCCGCGGCGACCGCCGCCGCAGCTGAATGAGTGGGGCCGTGACAGATACCCGAGATCTTTTCGCCGTCGTCCCGCGTTCCTCCTTCGACACCCCCGGCACGAGTCGCGGTCTGATCGATGTGGTGCGCTGGCGGTATCTGCTGTACCTGCTCGTGCGGACCGGCGTCACCACCCGCTACCGCAACTCGGTACTCGGCTGGACCTGGTCGTACGTGCGACCCGGGGCGCAGTTCCTGGTGTTCTGGGTGGTCCTCGGACTGTTCCTCAGCCTGAACAGGAACATCGAGAGCTACCCCGTCTACCTGTTCTCGGGCATCGTCGTCATCAACCTCTTCTCCGAGGCGTTCAAGAACGCGACGACGTCGATCGTGAACAACGCCCCGCTCGTGCGGAAGGTGTTCCTGCCGCGGCAGCTCTTCGCCGTCTCCGCCGTGCTGGTGGCGTTCATCCACTTCCTCCCGCAGCTGGCCCTGCTGCTGATCGTGTGCCTCTTCCTCGGCTGGATCCCCGGGATCACCGTGCTCTCGGTGCTCGCCGCGCTGGCGGGCATCGTCATCGTCACGCTGTTCGCGCTGGGGCTCGGCCTGTTCTTCGGCGCGATCAACGTGCGGTTCCGTGACGCGGAGAACATCGTCGAACTGCTGCTCCTGCTCGCGACCTGGGCCTCGCCCGTGCTCTACGCGTGGACGATGGTGCAGGAGGCCGTCCGCACGCTCGGCTGGCCGGACTGGATCCTCGAGCTCTACATGCTCAACCCGATCACGCAGGGCGTCGAGCTGTTCCACTACGCCTTCTGGCGTCCGGTCACCGATACGAGCATGCCGCTGCCGCCCGGCCTCGGCTGGAACACGCTGTGGACGTTCCTGATCGCCCTGGGCACGCTGCTGATCGGGCAGCTCGTCTTCCGCCGACTCGAGGGAAGGTTCGCGCAGGACCTATGAGTACCGCCATCGCCCCCCGCCCGAGCATCGTCGTCGACGGTGTGCGGAAGAACTTCACGCTGAACCACGCGCTGTCGCTCAAGGACACCGTGGTCGCCTGGATCCGACGTCGCAAGACCTCCAGCACCTTCGAGGCGCTCAAGGGGCTCGACCTCGTCATCAACGAGGGGGAGTCGGTCGCGATCCTCGGGCTCAACGGCTCGGGCAAGTCCACTCTCCTCAAGCTCATCTCGGGGGTCATGGAACCCGACGCGGGCGAGGTGCTCACGCGCGGCAGGGTCGCGGGTCTCATCGAGGTCGGTGCCGGCTTCCACCCCGAGCTGTCCGGGCGCGAGAACGTGTTCCTCAACGCGGCGATCCTGGGCATGCAGCGCAAGGAGATCGAGGAGCGCTACGACGAGATCGTCGCGTTCAGCGAGATCGAGCAGTTCATCGACCAGGAGGTCAAGCACTACTCCTCCGGCATGTTCATGCGGCTCGCGTTCTCCGTGGCGATCCACGTCGAGCTGGACGTGCTGCTCGTCGACGAGATCCTGTCGGTCGGCGACGCGCCCTTCCGGGAGAAGTGCCGGCAGAAGTTCGGCGAGCTGATCGCGCAGAAGAAGACCCTCGTCGTCGTGAGCCACGACATGGAGATGGTGCGTGAGCTCTGCACCCGAGGCGTGGTGATCAACAAGGGCGAGGTCGTGTACGACGGCGAGATCGAGGGCGCGATCGCGTTGGTCGACGAATGATCGGCGACTGGGTCGCGCAGTCGGGGCTGATCGCCCTGACGCTCCTCGTCTTCTTCGTCCCCGGTCTTCTGCTGGGCGCCGCTCTCCGTCTGCGCGGGTTGACGCTCTGGGCGTCGGCGCCGAGCCTCTCGGTCGGCACGCTCGCGGTGCTGGCCATCGTCTTCCCGTTCCTCGGGGTGCACTGGGGTCTCGCTTCTGTCGGCATCGCGGTCGCGGTCGTCGTGGCGGTGGTGTTCGCGGTGTCGCTGCTGCTTCGTCGCGGTCGCAGCGTGGCCGACGTGCCACGACGGCAGCCGCGGCACCTCGCGCTCCTGGCCGTCGGCCTCATCGTCGGCGGCGGCCTCAACGCGGCGCGCTTGATGGCGTACGTCGGCACGCCGACCGCGATCTCCCAGACGAACGACGCCGTCTTCCACCTGAACGCGCTGCGCTGGGCCGCCGAGTCCGGCACGGTCTCGTCGCTCGACCTCTCCGGCCTGCTGGGCGGATCCACCTTCTATCCCGCGGCCTGGCACGCCATGACCTCGCTGGTGGCTCTGGACATCGGCTCGATCCCGGTCGCGGCCAACATCGTCGCGCTGGTGATCGCCGCGGTGGTGTGGCCGCTGAGCGTGTCGCTGCTCGCCCACGTCGTCAGCCGCGGGGATGCACTGGTCACGGCGCTGGCGGCCGGGTTGTCGGCGGGCCTGATGGCGTTCCCGCAGCTCATGTTCGAGTGGGGTGTCCTGTACCCCTACGCCCTCTCGCTCGCCGTCGTCCCCGCCGCGGTCGCCCTCACGATCGTCGCGGTGCGGTCGTGGCGGGGCGCACGGCGCGGTGAACGCCTTCTGGCCGCTGCGGGTCCGGGCGTCGCCGCGCTCCTGGCGGTGACGGCGGCCACGCTGTCGCAGCCGTCGTCCGTGCTCACGTGGGGTGCGCTGGTGATGCTGTGGTTCTCCGGGAGCCTGCTGCTCGGCATCCGCCGCCCCGGCGCGCGCCCTGTGCTGCGGTGGAGCGTGATCGTGATCGGCTGGGCCGCGGTGGGCGTCGTGTGGCTCGTCCTGGCCTACCTCGCCGGACCGGTGCTGTGGCGGTCGTACCGCGGCGTGTTCGGCGCGATCGCCGACGTGCTGGTGAACAGCCACTCGCTGCTGCCCGCGGCGTGGGGGATGAGCGTGCTGCTGCTGGCCGGATTGATCGCCGCCGTGCGCGACCGGCGACTGCGGTGGCTGGCGGTGGGATGGGCCGGGTTCTCGCTGCTCTACATCGTGAGCGTCGGCACCGACCTCCCCTTCATCAAGAGGGCCCTCACCGGTCCCTGGTACGGCGACTCCTTCCGGCTCGCGGCGATGGTGCCGATCGTCGTCGTCCCCCTCGCCGCCTTCGGCCTCGCCATGATCGTGCGGATGGTGTCCGCCGCGGTCCCGAGGCTCACGGGAGCGCGTCGCGACGCGGTCGCGCTGGTCTCGCTGGCGGTCGTCGCCGTGGTCGGGATCGTCAACGTCGCGCTCTCCCCGGTGGTGCTACTGCGCGTCGCGGACGAGACGGACGAGCAGTCCCGCTACGCGATGAACGCCGACAGCTACCTCTCCGACGACGAGTACCGCCTGCTCACCGAGCTTCCCGACCTCGTGTCGCGGGATTCGCTGATCATCGCGAACCCCTCCACGGGAGCCGGCTTCGCCTACGTGCTCGGGGAGCGCGACATCGTCCCCCGCACGTGGGCGCCGCCGCAGTCCGCCGCGTGGGACGTGATCGCCGCGCACCTGCGTGACGCCGCGGAGGACCCGGCGGTGTGCGAGGCCCTCGCCGCCTACGGCGACCCGGACTACGTGCTCGACTTCGGCATCGGCGGCACCGGTCCCGGCGAGTACCTCATGCCCGGCATGACCGACTTCGAGGACCGGCCGGGCTTCGAGGAGGTCGCCTCGGAGGGTGACGCGAGCCTCTGGCGGATCACCGCCTGCGGCTAATCCTCGGGCTGGCCGTCGCCCGGGGCGGCACGACGCGCGCCGTCCTGCGGGTCCTGCGACGCCTGCAGCAGCGCGAGCTTGCGCGCGAGCAGGGTGAGGCTGCGCTGCTGCGCGGCGTTCTTCCTCGACTGCGTGTAGACGAAGACCATGAAGATGACCACCAGTGCGTACAGCAGCAGGTCGGTACCGCGCCCGACGCCCACGAGGTTCGCGACCCAGGTGAGCCACTGGGGGAACAGGATTGACACGATCGCCACGAGCACGAAGCCGCCGTACAGGAGACGGCGGATCGCCAGGTGGCTGTCCGCACCGGTCCGGCGCATGAACACGGCGCCGATGGCGATGACGGCCGCGATGAGAAGGATCTGGATCCACATGGCGTTCACCGCACGATCAGGTCGACGAGGATGTTGACGGAGTTGAGCACCGATTGGCCCTTCGATTTGGAGTAGTCGGTGTAGAGGAGCTCGACCGGGTGCTCGATCCACGGCAGCCCCGTGTCGCCGAGCTGCAGCACGATCTCGGTGGCGTGCGCCATCCGGTCCTGCTTGAGCTGCAGGCGCGCGGCGGCGTCGGCGCGGATGACGCGAAGGCCGTTGTGCGCGTCGGTGAGCTTGACGCTCGTGGTCATGTTGGTCACCCACACCGCGGTCTTCAGGATCACGCGCTTCATCCAGCCCGGGTTCGTCCGGTCGTCGAGGAAGCGCGAGCCGAACACGATCGCCGCGCCGCTGGCACGCGCCGCGGCGACCATCGCCACCGCGTCCTCGATGCGGTGCTGGCCGTCGGCATCGAAGGTCACGATGTACTCGCAGCCCGGCTGGGACAGGGCGTACTCGATGCCCGTCTGCAGGGCCGCACCCTGACCGAGGTTGATCGGGTGCTCGACGATGTGGGCTCCGGCGCGTCGAGCCACCTCCAGGGAGCCGTCGGTGGAGCCGTCGTCGATGCACACGATGTTCGGGAAGTGGGGGAGGACCCCCGCGATGACGCCGGCGATGACGCTTGCTTCGTTGTACAGCGGTACGACAACCCAGGTATGCGGGTCGGGAGTGGCTGGGTTGGTCACACCCCTATCCTCTCAGGAAACACCTGTGCGAGCAGATAGGATGACCGAGTCCCCTTCCCGAGCCGCGAGGAGAATCCCGCATGCCCTCACCGACCGACGTCCGGATCGTCGATTCGGCCGATGTGTCCCCCGAGGCGAAGATCGGAGCAGGGAGCTCGATCTGGCATCTGGCTCAGGTGAGGGAAGACGCGCAGCTCGGCGAGAACTGCATCGTCGGCCGCGGCGCCTACATCGGCACCGGTGTCGTCATGGGCGACAACTGCAAGGTGCAGAACTACGCGCTCGTGTACGAGCCCGCTCGACTCGGCGACGGCGTGTTCATCGGACCGGCCGTCGTGCTCACGAACGATACGTACCCGCGGGCGATCAACGCCGACGGCACGCAGAAGAGCGCGCACGACTGGGAGCCCGTCGGCGTCACGATCGAGCGTGGCGCCTCGATCGGTGCCAGGGCGACCTGCGTCGCGCCCGTGACCATCGGCGCCTGGGCGACGGTGGCGGCCGGGGCCGTCGTGGTGAAGGACGTCCCCTCCTATGCGCTCGTGGCCGGGGTGCCGGCGCGCCGCATCGGCTGGGTGGGCGAAGCGGGCGTTCCCCTCACGCGCGCCGACGACGACAAGACCTGGGTGTGCCCCGCGACCGGCGGACGGTACACCGAGACAGACGGAACACTGACCAAGGAGACCGTGTGAGCGAGTTCATTCCCCCCGCCAAGCCGATCATCGGCGACGAAGAGCGCGAGGCCGTCGACCGGGTGCTGCGCAGCGGCATGGTCGCGCAGGGCCCCGAGGTCGCCGCGTTCGAGCAGGAGTTCTCGGCGCACTTCGTGCCGGGGCGGCCCTCCGTGGCCGTGAACTCCGGCACCGCCGGTCTGCACCTGGGTCTGCTCGCCGCGGGCGTCGGTCCCGGCGACGAGGTCATCGTGCCGTCGTTCACGTTCGCGGCGACGGGCAACTCCGTGGCCCTCACCGGCGGCACCCCGGTGTTCGTCGACATCGAGCCGGAGACCTTCACGCTCGACCCCGAAGCCGTCGCGGCCGCGATCACGCCCAAGACCAAGGGCATCCTCCCGGTGCACCTGTACGGTCACCCCGCCCGCATGCGCGAGCTGGAGGCCCTGGCCGCCGAGCGCGGCGTGGCCCTGTACGAGGACGCGGCGCAGGCGCACGGCGCCTCGCTCGACGGTCGCCCGGTCGGCTCGTTCGGCGACTTCGCGATGTTCAGCCTCTACCCGACCAAGAACATGACCAGTGGCGAAGGCGGCATGGTCACCACGGCCACGGACGAGATCGCCCGTCAGGTCAAGCTCCTGCGCAACCAGGGCATGGAGCGGCAGTACGAGAACGAGATCATCGGCTTCAACGCCCGCATGACCGACATCCACGCCGCGATCGGCCGGGTGCAGCTGCACAAGGTCGACGCCTGGACGAAGACCCGTCAGCAGAACGCGGCCTTCCTGGACGCGAACCTGCGCGGCGTGGTCGTGCCCCCGGTCGCCGACGGTGCCGTGCACGTGTACCACCAGTACACGGTCCGGGTGCCGGAGGACCGCGACGGCTTCGTGGCGGCGCTCAAGAACGAGCACAACGTCGGCGCCGGCGTGTACTACCCGATTCCCAACCACCGGCTGCCCTCGCTCACGCGCTTCGCCCCGGGCCTCGACCTGCCCGAGACCGAGCGTGCCGCCCGCGAGGTCGCCTCGCTGCCGGTGCACCCGTCGCTCAGCCAGGACGACCTCGAGCGCATCGTCACCGCGGTGAACGCCGTCGCGGGGGCAGGCGCCTGATGGCGGCGAATCTGCGCGCCGGACTGCTCGGCGTCGGGATGATGGGCCGCAACCACGCCCGCGTGCTGCGTGACGTGGAGGGCATCGACCTTGTCGCGATCGCCGACCCGGGCGGTGACCCGCACAAGGTCGCGGGCGAGCTCGAGATCCTCCCCGACATCGAGGCGCTCATCGCCGCCGGCATCGACATCGCCGTGGTCGCCGTGCCGACCGCGTTCCACGAGGACGCGGCGCTCAAGCTGGCCGACGCCGGGGTGCACACCCTCGTCGAGAAGCCGATCGCGCACTCGCTCGAGGCGGGGCGCCGGATGACGGACGCCTTCGCCGCCCGGGGCCTGGTCGGAGCCGTCGGCCACGTCGAGCGCTTCAACCCCGCGCTGCAGGAGATGCGACGCCGCCTGGAGGCGGGGGAGCTCGGTGACGTGTACCAGATCGCGACCCGCCGCCAGAGCACGTTCCCCGCCCGCATCGCCGACGTGGGCGTGGCGAAGGACCTCGCGTCCCACGACATCGACCTCACGAGCTGGGTCGCGCAGAGCGAGTACACCACGGTGTTCGCGCAGACCGCGCACAAGAGCGGACGCGACTACGAGGACATGATCACGGTCACCGGCCGGCTGGCCAACGGCGTGATCGTCAACCACCTCGTCAACTGGCTCTCGCCCATGAAGGAGCGCATCACGGTCGTCACCGGCGACCGCGGCACCTTCATCGCCGACACCGCGACCGGCGACCTGACGTTCTACGCCAACGGCACCATCCCGCTCGAGTGGGAGTCGATGCTCGCGTTCCGCGGCGTGTCCGAGGGCGACATCACCCGGTTCTCCTTCGCCAAGCGCGAGCCGCTGCGGGTCGAGCACGAAGCCTTCCGCGACGCCGTCCTCGGCAAGCCGAACGACGTCGTCACGATGGAGCAGGGCCTGCGCACGCTCGAGGTCGTCGAGGGCGCTCTCTCCTCCGCCGCCAACGGCGCATCCGTCGCCCTCTGAACGCGAGAACATGAAACGCATCTGGCCGGTCCTCAAGGATCTCCTCCCGCTGCTGCCGACCGGCGCGCAGCGGTACTTCGTCGGGTACATGATCGCCACGACGCTCATCACCGCACTCGACGTGGTGGCGATGTCGCTGCTGGCCGTGATCATCGGCCCGGCACTGACCGGCGGGGCGCTGCGGCTCCCGCTGATCGGCGAGGTCTCACCCGACATGACGCCGCTTCTGGTGCTCGGCGCCTGCGCGCTCATCATCCTGAAGTCGGTGCTCTCGGTCACGCTGCACTGGTTCGCGACGCGCCGGTTCGCGCGCTACGAGCTCGAGATCGGCGACCGGATGTTCAAGGCGTACATCAACTCCAGCTGGGAGGAGCGCTCGAAGCGCACGGTCGCCGAGATCACGCGCATCGCGGACGGCGGCATCGCGAACACGATGTCGGGCTTCCTGCTGCCGCTCATGCGCGTCCCGAGCTCGATCTTCACGTTCGTGCTGATCATCGTCGTGCTGCTGGTGGTCGACCCGATCACCGCGCTCATCGCCATGGTGTACCTGATCCTCGTGGCGCTCATCGTGCACCAGGTAGTGACGAAGCGCTCGCTGGAGGCCGCCACCGTCAACCGCAACTACAGCTACCGCGTCGCGATCCTGATGACCGAGATGATGGAAGCGCTGAAGGAGCTCAGCCTCCGCAACCGGCTCGCCGACGTCGCACAGCTGGTGACGGACAGCCGCCACCACTCGGTCCGCGCCAGGGCGAACGCGTCGTTCCTCGGTGTCGTCCCGTCGTTCGCGTTCGAGTCCGCCCTCATCGGCGGCGTCGTGATCATCGGCGGCGTCTCGTACTGGCAGGGCGGTCTGGCGGCCGCGTTGTCGTCCGTCGCACTGTTCACCGCGACCGGCTTCCGCCTGATCCCGGCGATCAGCGGCATCCAGGGCGGCATCGTGCAGGGTGTCGCGAGCATCCCCTCGGCACAGGACGTCATCGGTGACCTCACCGCCGCGGAGAAGGACATGGAGGTGTCGCAGACGCCCGCCGACACCGCGGAGCTGGCGGAGAACCCTCGGCTGCTCAGCCTGTCGGACGTGCACTTCCGGTACCCGGGAGCCGACGAGGACGTCATCCGCGGGCTCTCGCTCGACATCCCCCTCGGCAGCTCGCTGGGCATCGTCGGGCCGTCCGGAGCCGGCAAGTCGACGCTGATCGACCTGCTCCTCGGCCTCAGCCAGGCCACGACCGGCGACATCGAGATCGACGGGCACCCGCTCTCGAGCGTGCTCCGTCAGTGGCGCGGGCGCGTCGGCTACGTGCCGCAGCGGGTGGCGCTGTTCGACGCCTCGATCGCGCAGAACGTCGCCCTGACCTGGACGGATGAGATCGACCGGGACCGCGTGGAGTACGCCCTGGAACGCGCGCAGCTCAGCTCGCTCGTCGCGTCGCGGGCGAACGGCATCGACGAGCGCATCGGCGAGCGGGGCGTGTCCCTGTCCGGCGGTCAGCAGCAGCGTCTGGGCATCGCCCGCGCGCTGTACACCGATCCGCTGGTGCTGGTGCTCGACGAGGCCACGAGCTCTCTCGACACGAAGACCGAGGACGAGGTCACCAAGGCGATCCGGTCGCTGCAGGGCGAGGTCACGCTGATCTCGGTGGCGCACCGCCTGTCGACCATCAAGGACTACGACCGGATCTGCTACATGGACGAGGGCGTGATCGCCGCGCAGGGCACCTTCGTGGAGGTCGCCTCCTCGCTGCCCGCGTTCGCCGAGCAGGTGCTGCTGGCCGGACTCTCCGGAGAGCTCGAGCGCCGGGCGTGACTCCGCCGCCCGACCGGGTCGGTCAGACGATCCGGTCGGTGCGGTTCGCGGCGTAGAACAGCCGCGCCATCGCCTGCGGGTGCAGGGAGAACAGCGGGTTGGGCGTGAGCAGCGCCCCCAGTGACCGCTGGTTCCAGCGGTCGTTCGCGAGGATGCGGATCCGCTCCACGTCGGGCGCCGCCGAGAAGGTCTCGTCGATGATGCGATGGTCGACCCGCGACAGCAGCCGCAGGGCCCCGGGGGCCAGGGCCACGAGTCGGTCCAGGGTCTCCCGCAGCTCGGCCTGGTGCGTGACCAGCTCCGGCGTCGTCGTCGCACGGACGCCGATCGCGCTGAGGAACTGGATGCGCAGCAGCTTGACGACCGCTGCGGTGCGGGCGCGGCGGCCGAGGGCGCGGAACCAGGGCGCGGCTTCGAGGCCGTCGAGGAAGGCGAAGTCCTCGCGCACCGGGCGTGCCGTGAACGTGACGCGGTCGCCCTCGTCCTCGTGCCCGACGTACGCGGGACCGTCGATGTCGACGGCGAGGTCGCGCCCGCGGAACCACAGCTCTCCGGTCAGGGCGATGTCCTCTCCGGACGACAGGCCCTCGGTGAAGCGCAGATGGCCGAACCGTTCGCGGTCGATGAGGCCGAGCGGCGCGCTGCGGTAGGAGAGGCGGTCCTTCGCGGCGTCGAGCCGCCGCGATCGACGTCCGTTCCGCACGGGAGGAAGCGGGTTGTTGTGGCGCCCGACGAGCGTGATCTTCGGGATCACCGCGCTCGCCCCGGTCTCGCGCTGGATGCGCAGCCAGGAGTCCAGCGCGCCGGGCGCGAACTCGTCGTCGGAGCCGAGCAGCGCGATGAACGGGGCGGTGGACGACGCGAAGCCGAGGTTCATCGGTCCGGCCGGCGAGCGGATGCCGTCCTGCAGCTCGAGCAGGACCACGCGCTCGTCCCCCGCGTACTCGCCGAGGTTGCCGCGGATCACGGCGGGGTCGATGTTGTGCGCGACCACCAGCACGCGCACCGGAGCGGCGGTGGCGTCGAGCACCGAGGCCACCGCACGACGGATCGGTCGGGTGGCGGAGTGGACGGCGATCGTGACGTCGACCAGGGGCGACGCGGTCACAGCTGCCCCACCCGCTGCGATCGGGCGCCCGCGGCGAGCGTGCGGAAGGGGGCGTGCCGGTGCAGCGCCAGGAATGGGTTCCGGGGGAGCTGAGCGGCGGGGGAGAGATAGATCCACCGACGACCGAGCAGCGCGCGAGTGCGCTCGGGATCGGGCGCCCCGCGGCGCAGCTCGTCCATGACCCGGCGGTCGGCGATCGACAGCACCGACAGCACTCCGGGGGCCCAGGCGCTGACGCGGTCGACCACGGCGAGGAGCTCGGCGGCGACCGCGGCGATGCCCGGGGTCTCCAGGCGCGCGGCCACGGCGTCGAAGAAGTGGATGCGGAGCAGCTTGACGGCCAGGGCGCGGCGGTCGGCGGTTGAGGCGGCCGCGAACCAGTCCGCCTCCTCGATCACGCGGAGGAACGCGAAGTCGGCCGCCACGTCGCGCGGAGCGGAGGTGACGCGGTCGTCCGCGTCGTCGTGGCCCACGTACGGGGGACCGTAGAGGTCGTAGGCGATGCTCGTCGCCGTGATCCACAGCTCGGAGGTGTACGGCAGGTCCTCGCCGGACGTGAGGCCCTCGGTGAAGCGCAGGTCGCCGAAGCGCTCGCGGTCGATGAGGCCGAGGGGCGCGCTGCGGTAGTGCAGGCGGTCGCGGTCGGCGCTCAGGCCGGTCGTGCGGCGTCCGCGGCGCACGGGCGGGTACGGGTCGGGGCCTCCGGTCACCAGGCGGATGCGACCGATCACGACGTCGGCATCCGTCGCGCGCTGCAGCGCCAGCCACGAGTCGATCGCGCCAGGGGCGAACTCGTCGTCGGAGCCGAGCAGGGTGTGGAAGCGTGCCGTCGCCGCCGCCATCCCGAGGTTCATCGGGCCGGCGGGCGACGGGATGCCGTCGCGGAGGGAGAGCAGCCGGACGGCCGGGTGTTCCGACCAGGTGCCGAGGTTCGTGCGGATGATCTCCTGGTCGATGTTGTGTGCCACCACGTTCACGCGCACCGGAGCGGTCGTGCCTTCGATGACCGAGGCGACGGCGCGCGCGATGGGCCGGGTGGCGGAGTGGACGGCGATCGTGACGTCGACAAGTGGGGATTCCATACCGGATCGATGCTACCGCGGAGGCCTACGCCATCATGTCGCGCAGGGTCCGGTACGGGGCGTGCCGGTGCAGGGCGAGGAACGGGTTCGCCGTGAGCCGCGCATCGAGCCCGCCGCCCCAGCGGGCCGAGAGGAGGGCGCGGATCCGGTCGGCCGACGGCGCGCTCGTTTCGAGCTCGCGGAGCACCTTCCGGTCCGCGCGGCACAGCAGCGCGGTTGCGCCGGGGGACATCCGCTCGATCGCCGCGGCGGTGTCGAGCAGTTCGGCGCGGTAGGCGGCGATCCCGCCCGGGGCGTCCAGCCGGGAGGCGACGGCATCCATGAGGTGCACGCGGAGGTTCTTCACGCCGAACCCCCGGCGCGCCGAGCGCGAGGCAGCCCGGTACCAGGGCTTGGCGGCGACGATGTCGAGGAACGCGAAGTCGGCCGACAGGGGTCGGACGGTGCGGGTCACACGGTCGACCGCATCGTCGTGGCCGACGTACGCCGGGCCCGTACGGTCGTAGGCGATGTGCGCGCCGGTGAACCACAGTTCCGCGGTGAACTCCAGGTCCTCGCCCGACTCGAGGCCCGGGGTGAAGCGCAGGTCGGGGAAGCGCATCCGGTCGATGAGGCCGAGCGGCATGCAGCGGTAGCTGAGGCGGTCCTTATCGACGTCGAGCTCCCGCACCCGTCCGCGACGTCGCGGCGGTGTCGGCTCGGCCGCCTCGTCCACGCGCACGCGCGGGATGACGGTGGTCGCGCCGGTCGAGCGGGCGACCGCGAGCCAGGAGTCGAGTGCCCCCGGCTCCAGCTCGTCGTCCGAGCCCATGACCGAGAAGTACGGGGCCTCGGCCAGCGCGATGCCGTGGTTCATCGGCCCGGCGGGGGAGGGGATGCCGTCCTGCAGGGACACGACGCGCACCTCGGGCCGCGTGCCCAGTTCGCCGAGGTTGGCGGAGATCGCCTCGGGATCGGTGTTGTGCGCGACCACGGTGACCCGCACGGCGGCGGTCGTGTCGAGCACGGAGGAGACCGCGCGGCGGATGGGACGAGCGGGCGTGTGCACGGGGATGACCACGTCCACGTCGGGCGACGGCATGTCGTCGATCCTATCGCGGGTGCTGCGGACGGACGGGGCGCGGGGAGCGGCACTGTATCCTTTCGTAAGCCCTTTCCGCCGTTCAGGGAGCCTCATCCGCGTGCCCTCCTCGCCCGTCCTCGCCCAGCCCACCCAGCGGCTGGACTCGCTCACCGGTCTGCGCTGGTGGGCCGCGTTCGCGGTCTTCCTGTACCACATGAACAACTTCGCCCCGCTGCCGGGCGCGACACAGGCGATCCTGCTGAACGGCTATCTGGGCGTGACGTTCTTCTTCGTGCTGTCCGGGTTCGTGCTCACCTGGTCGGCGCGGCCGAACGTGCCGACGTCGACGTTCTACTGGCGACGGTTCGCGCGCATATGGCCCTCGCACATCGTGGCGCTCCTGATCGCGATCCCGGTGTTCTACACGATCGCGCCCGTCCCGGAAGGCAGTTTCCTCAAGCCGTTCGACCTCGGCATCCTTCTGCTGTCGGTCATCGTGATCCAGGCCTGGTGGTCCAACCCCGCGATCCTCTTCTCGGGAAACCCCGCGGCCTGGACCCTCACGTGCGAGGCGTTCTTCTACGCGCTGCACCCGTGGATCTCGCGCGTGCTGGTGCCGATGGCGAAGCGCGGGGCGCTGCTGCTGGCGGCGGGTGTCGTGGTCTACGCGTTCGCGTACCGGGTGACCGTACTCTTCGTTCCCGGGCTCGGACTCGACGTCGTTCCGGTGCCCGTGCAGAGGCTCCCGGAGTTCGTGCTGGGCATGGCACTCGCCTGGGCTCTCCGCTCCGGATGGCGACCGCGCATCCATCCGCTCATCGGTGTCGCCGTGCCGCTGGTGCTGATCCTGGTGCACTTCTTCTCGGAGCGGCTGTTCCCGACCGCGCGCCTGACCTGGATGATCGACGCGACGATGAACGAGCTGTTCACGGTCGCGTGCGGCATCGCGATCGTCTCGCTGGCCGTGCACGTGCTGCGCGGCGGACGCCTGTGGTTCGCCTCGCCGTGGCAGGTGCGGCTGGGCGAGTGGTCGTTCGCCTTCTACCTCATCCACGCGACGTTCATCTACCTGGCACTGCGCATCTTCGGCTTCCAGCCCGCATCGTGGAGCAACCTGCTCTGGTTCGCCGCCCTGTTCGTGGTCGACCTGGTGGCCGCCTGGGCGCTGCACACGTTCGTCGAGCGCACGCTGGAGAAGCGCATGCGCCGCTGGAAGGACGACCGGGACGCGCGCCGCCGCACGCGAGAGGCGGTCGCGTCAGCCTGAGGTGCGGATCCAGCCGTCGAGCAGGACCGCGGCGCTCCGGCGCCCGGAGTGCACGGCCTCGACGAACACCGGCCCCGCGGCGGCCGCGGCGGCCGCTGCCTCACGGTCGGAGATCAGCCCGGCGACCACCTCACCGAGGGTGTCCGGCGTGGCCTCGACGATCGGCAGCGGCAGTCCCACCTCCGCCTCGATGGCGCGGCGTACGTCGGGCAGCACGTGTCCGACCACCACGCGACCCGTCGCCATGGCCTCGCAGGCCGCGACTCCGTAGGAGCCGGCGCGGAACTGGTCGAGCACGATGTCGGCGTCGCTCAGCACCTCGGGCATCCGGTCGGCGGCGACGCCGGTCACGAGCTCGTACTCGATGTCGCCGCTCGCGATGAGGGAGGCGAGGGCGGGCTCGATCAGGTGACTGCCCTTCTGCACCACGGAGGTGGAGGAGTGGATCACCCGCACCCGGTCGCGGTCCATGGCGGGGCGCCGCGCCCGGAACCGCGCGGTGTCGACGACCACGGGACACCACGTCGCCCACGGAACATCGTGCAGCAGGTCGGGTGTGGACACGAACGTCGGGCGACGCAGCTCCGTCAGCAGTGCGAGGTTGGCGTCCGCATCGGCCTGCAGCACGGCGGTGCGCGGATCGTCGGGGTACGGCGACCACGGGGTGCGCAGCGCATGGTCGCGGGGGCTGCGGATGTCGGTGCCGTGGCACAGGTACGCGACGGACACCCCCGCCTCCTCCAGCGCCGCAACCTCCGCGCGGACCTGCCGGTCGAACAGGCGGCCGAACAGCGGGCGCTCCGCCTCGATCAGCACGTGCGAGAACCGGCTGACGGCCTCCCACTCGGACTGCTGCCATTCGGTGGACGAGGTGGAGGAGATCGGGACCGGGACGTCCGCGGGGAAGGAGAGCCCGCCGGGCAGGACCTCCTCCATGTTGCGCGCGGCGATCTCCGGGTCCGCCTGCTCCAGGGCGCGCGCCCAGCGATACCCCTGGCCCGAGTAGTTCGTCGGGCCGATGAAGACCCGCACCCCGGCATCCGGCACGTCGGCCACCGGGGCGTCGCCGCCGCCGAGCGCGCGATGCGCCAGCCGACCGATCAGGCCGTCCGGGTCGCGCGCCGCCGAGTCGAGGGCGCGGTTGACCCAGCGGGGCAGTCGGGAGCGGTGCCGGATGATCCAGCCGGCGATCGCGTTCAGCCGCGCGCGCATTTCAGCGTCCGTCCCTCGTCTGGCCGACCGACTCGATCACGTCGACGACGCGGCCGGCGACCGCGGCCATCGAGTGCCGTTCCGCCGTCCAGTCGGCGACGCTCCGCCGCTCCGCCGCGCTCAGCGGGCGGGCCGCGAGGGCGGCCATGGCCACCGCGACCGACTCGGCGGCGTAGCCGCTGACGATGCCGCCGCGCACCTCCAGGTTCGCCTGGTCGAGGTAGGCGCCGGTGGGTCCGTTCGGCGGACCGGCGAAGATGACGGGGCATCCGGCGGCCATCGACGAGTACGCCTTCGTGGCGAACGCGTACTCGTAGCCGGTGCCGGGGCGCTGGGTGGCGATGGTCGCGACGGCGCGGTGCAGATGCGGGACCAGCTCGCTGCTGGGCATGGTCTCGACGAACTCCACGGAGTCGGCGACCCCGAGCTCGCGGGCCCGCTGCTCCAGGAAGGCGCGCTCGCTGCCGTTGCCGATGAAGCGCAGGGTGTACCCGGGGGTGCTGCGGCTGAACGCGGCGAACCCGTCGACGGCGATGTCGGCGCCGTGCCAGTGCGAGTAGGTGCCGGCGTACAGGAACACGGGTTCGGTCGGCGCCTCCGCCTCGGCGTCGGCCGGGGGGAGGAAGGCACCGGTGTCCGCCCCGAACCCGGTCACGACGGCCGGTCGGTCCACGCCGAGCGCGGCGATCCGGTCGAGCACGCCCTGGGAGATCGTGACGATGCGCCGCGCTCCCCGCATCGCGAAACGCTCGGTCGCGCGCAGCACGCGGATCACCAGGCGCGACGAGGTCACCTGCTCCGCGGCATCGGACCAGACGTCGGCGGCGTCGTACACGTAGGGGATGCGCCGCAGCGCGCACACGAGCCGCACCACGAACCCCGTGGTGGGCGGCGGCTCCATGAACACCACGTCGGGGCGCCGCAGGAACAGGAGTCGGAAGAACAGCGGCACGTCGAAGCTGGCGTACGGGAGGTAGCCGCGCACGTAGCCGCTGCGGTCGCGCAGCACCGGGGCCATGCGCACGTCTTCGACGGGTGTCCCCTCGTCGAGGCCGTGCGGCGGACGCACGGTGAGCACGGTGACGCGGTGCCCGCGGGCGACCGCCTCGTCGGCGACGGCGCCGAGGAACGACGACGCGGCCGAGGGCTCGGGGCGGTAGATGCGCGAGACGATCGCGAGGCGCATGCTCATGCTCATGCTCATGCGGAGAGGAAGTGCGTCATCAGCTGCGCGCGGGAGAAGTCGCCGTTGTGCACGCGTCGGACGAACTCCCTCCCGGTCGCGGCGATCGCGCGGTAGTGGTCCCGTCGCACGGCGATGTCGCGCAGCATGTGTTCGAGCGTGTCCGGGGTGGTCTCCGGGATCGGCAGGGTCATGCCCGCGTGCCCCTCCACCTCGCGCCGGGCCTGCTCCGTGACGTGGGCCAGCACCACCCGCCCGGCGGTCATGCTCTCGCACGCCGCGACACCGTAGTCGCCGACCCGGAACTGGTCGAGCACGACGTCGGCGGACGCGACCACGGCCGGCATCTCGTGGTTGGGGACGCGGTCCAGCTGGATGAACTCGATGAGCCCCTCGTCGTGCAGCTTCTGCGCTACGGGGACGATGAGCGGCGTGCCCTTGACGTGCGCGTTGGTGGGCGCGTGGATGACGCGGATGCGCTCGCGCTCCAGGAGCGGCTCGTCGTTGATCCACTGCTCCTGGTCGATCACCACGCCGAGGAAGTGCGCGCGGGGAAGGTCGACGAGCAGGCCGGCGGTCGAGACGAACGTGGGCACGTCGAGGTCGGCGATCGCCGCGAGGTTGTCGGCCACGGCCTTCTCCGCGAGGTCGAAGGGCACCCAGTCCTCGCTGTCGACGAACAGCGACCACGGCGTCGACTCCAGGTGGGTCGACGGCAGTCGCACGTCGGTGCCGTGTCCGACGATGCCCACGCGCACACCGCGCTCCTGCAGCAGTGCGGTCTGACGGCGCAGGTCGCCGGAGAACATCCCGCCGAGGATGGGGAAGCACGCCTCGATGAGCACGTGCGTGTAGTTCGTCGCGATCGCATCGAGCATCGAGCGCTGCCATGCGCGGGAGTGCTCCGCGGTGCGCCAGGTCACGGTGTAGTCGGCGGGGTACTGCAGGAGGTTGTTGCCCGCGTGCACGTAGTTGACCGCGGACACCTCACCCGTCGACTCGGCCGCGCGCGACCACCGGTACCCCTGGCCGGCGTAGTTCACCGGTCCCACCAGCATCCGGATCGGACGGGAGAGGTCGGGCAGCGGCGGCGGGGGCGGGGTCACGCCCTTCGCCCGGTCGACGGTCGACGCGATCGCGTCCTGCACCGGCTTCGGGACGAGCTTCCAGGCGGCTTCAACGCGGGGATGCATCGGTGTCCTCCTCGTGCGGATCAGGGGCGGTGGCATGCAGCCAGGCTTCGTCGAGCACGGCGGCGGAGCGACGGCCGTCGTGGACGGCGCGGACGAACGTGTCGCCGGTGGCGCGGAGGGCGTCGAGGCCTTCGTGTGCGGCGAGCTCGCGCAGGACGCCCTCGATCGTGTCGGGCGTGGCCTCGACGATGGGCGGCTCCAGCCCGGTCTCCTCACGGACGGTCGCGCGCACCCGCTCGCTCAGGTGCCCGACGACGATGCAGCCGGACGCGAGGGCCTCGCACGCCGCCACGCCGTAGGAGCCGATGCGCAGCTGATCGATCACCACGTCGGCCGCGGCGAAGCGGTCGGGCATCTGCGCGGTCGGCACGCCCTGGATCAGGTCGAGCTCGATGACCCCCTCCGCCTGCAGCCGCTCGAGCGTGTCGCGGATGAGGTGCGTGCCCTTGATCACCGACACCGAGGGGGCGTGGGCGACCCGGAGACGCGCGCCGGGCGCGCGCGCCGTCCGCGGTCGCTCCCAGCGTGCGACGTCGACGGCCACCGGGAGCCACCGTGCGGTGGGGAGGTCTTCGCGCAGGTCGGGGGTGGAGACGAACACGGGGCGCCCGCTGCTCTCCAGGAATGCGATGTTGCGCGCAGCGACCACCTCGTCTCGCGCGGCGTAGATCTCGGGGTCTGCGTAGTGCGACCACGGGTGGTCGCGCATGTGCCGCGACGGCAGCCGCACGTCGGTGCCGTGGGCGAGGTAGGCCACGTCCACGCCGCGGGTGACGAGCGCTGCCGCCTGCGCGGCCACCGAGCGACCGAGGAGGCGACCGAAGGGTGGCTCCTCCGCCTCGATCAGCACGTGCGTGGCCGTGGTCGCCGCGGCGAACTGGTCACGCTGCCACGCGGTGTCGTTGTGGTAGGTCGGGATCGGCACGACCAGGTCGGAGGGGTAGTCGAAGCCGCCGGGAACCTCGATGGACATCGTGCGCGCCGAGATGCGCGGCGAGCGGCGCTCCAGGGCCCTGCTCCACGCGAACGCCTGGCCGGAGTAGTTGACCGGCGCAATGAGGACGCGGACGGGTCGGTCGTCGAACGCGGTCGTGCCGACGGCTCCGGGGACGGGCTTTCCGTAGCGGCGGGCGGCGATCCGCCCGAGGGGGCTGGTGGGGGAGTCGGCGATGCGGTCGATCGTGGCGTTGACCCACCGGGGGAGTCTGTTCCGGTTCACGTCGTGCGTGCATTCTCCGGGGGACAGGAACTCATCCCGTCAGTATACCGAGGGGGCGCAACGGCGGTCCGACGGCGGGCGACTATCATGGGCGGGGTTGCCGCGGTCCCGTTCCGGTGGACCGGGACCGAATGGAACGGTGGGATCGATGGCCTCGTCAGAGCCGGGCAAGAAGGGCTTCTCGCTCAAGGACTACGCGGAGACGCTTCACGCCTATCTCGACGACGGATACGCCGTCACGAGCTTCGACAAGTACCTCGATGCCCCGCAGGAGAAGCACCTCATCCTCCGGCACGACATCGACAACAGCATCGAGCAGGCCATGCGCGTCGCGCGGGTCGACGCGGAGGCCGGGTGCTCGTCGAGCATCTTCCTGCGCGTGCACGCCCGCGGCTACAGCCTGATGAGTCTGCCGTCGCTCATGATGATCCGCGAGATGGAGGAGCTCGGGCACGAGGTCCAGCTGCACCTCGAGGGCGGCATCGGCGAGGTGCTCGGCGGTGACAACTTCGAGTGGGCCGAGCGTCAGCGCACGGTCTTCGAGACGGCGGTCGGCCGACCGGTCGGCGGGTTCAGCCTGCACGAGCCGGCGCGACTGGGCGGATTCGAGTTCGCGGCGGAGCTCCTCGACCGCTGGTCCGACACGGTGCGCTACCACGCCTACGAGCCGCGGTTCATGATGCCGAACATGAAGTACCTGAGCGACAGCAGCGGCAACTGGCGTGAGGGTCACTTCGCCGAGTGGGTCGGCAAGGTGCCCGTGGTGCAGGTGCTCACCCACCCGTTCTGGTGGTTCGAGAAGGTTCCGGCCGAGAACTACTGATCCGGCCGGAACGACGGAGTCCGCAGCCGGCCGCCCCGGCTCAGCGCTTGTTGTCGCCGAGCCGACGGGCGGGGTTGCCGATGCGGATCTCGTCGTCGGGCACCGACTTCACCGCGACCGCACCGATGCCGAGCAGGGAGTTGCGGCCGAGCGTGACGCCCTGGATGACGGAGGCGTTGGGGCCGATCCAGGCGTCGTCCTCGATCACGACGCTGCCGGAGATCTCCGCGCAGGCCGTGATGATCACGTTGCGGCCGATGCGGCAGTTGTGGGCCACGTGCACGTGGTCGTCGATCTTGGTGTGATCGCCGACGCGGGTCGGGGCGATGGTGCCGGAGCAGACCGTGGTGAAGTTGCCGACCTCGACGTGGTCCTCGATGACGACCGAGCCGAGGTGCGGGATGCGGATGTTGTCGCCGTCGGCGTCGCGCTCCATGCCGAAGCCCTCCTCGCCGATCACGGCGTGGCTCTTGATGAGAGCGTGCGCCCCGATGCGGACGTCGTGTCCGATCACCACGTGATCGCGGATCTCGGCGCCGTCGGCGATCACGGCGCCGGCGCGGACGACGGTGTACTCCCCGATGTGGGCGCCGGGGTGCACCTCGGCGGTCGGGTCGATGCGAGCGGTCGGTGCGATCCCGGGAACGGGCTTGCGGGCGAAGTGCTCGGCGACGGCCAGGGCGAAGGCGGCGCGCGGGTTCTCCACCAGCACCGCCGTCCCCGAGCGGGCGTCGTCGGGGAGGGTGGCGGGGGCGAGGAGCACGGCTCCGGCCTCCAGCGCCTTCGCGGCAGCGGCCGCCGCCGCGACCGGATCGACCACGAACGTCAGGTCTCCCTCGCCGGCCTCGCCGAGCGGGGCGAGACCCGTGACGGAGCGATCCGTGCCGACGAGTTCGCCCGACAGCTGCTGGGCGAGGGCGGAGGCGGTGACGTGGGGCGCGTTCATGCTCCGACCCTACTGCGAACGGCGGGGCGCCCCGGCGGTGCGAGGGGCGGCGGATATGATCGACGCATGGATGAGAAGGCGCTTCTGGAGCTGGTGGCGGAGATCCTCGAGGTCGAGGTGGACGAGGTCGCACTGACCGATGAGCTGGACGCGGTGGGCTGGGACTCGCTCGCGAACATCAGCTTCATCGCGGAGGTCGACGAGGCGATCGGCGTGACGATCGATGCGGACGAGCTCGCGAACGCGAAGACCGTCTCCGACCTGCACGCACTCACCCGTGCCGGTGCCTGAGACCTCCGACTACCTGCACCTCGACGGCCGCGCGGTCGTCGTCACCGGCGCAACCTCGGGCATCGGTCGGCAGACCGCGATCGACCTCTCGCGTCACGGCGCCCGGGTCGCGCTGATCGGACGCCGCGAGGCCGAGCTGGAGGAGACCCGCGGCCTGCTCGCGGGCGAGGGGCACCTGCTGGCGCCGTTCGACCTGACCGACCACGCGGGCGTCGCGGCGCTGCTGCGCGGGATCGCCGCGGAGCTCGGACCGCTCGACGGCCTGGTGCACGCGGCGGGCGTCCACGTGACCGCTCCGCTGCGGATCGCGACGGCCGACCAGACCTCGGCCGTGTTCGACATCAACGTCACGAGCGCGCTGATGCTCGCCAAGGCGTTCCGTCACCCCAAGGTGCGCGCCGAGTCGTCGAGCATCGTCCTGCTGTCGTCGGCGGTCGGCCTGGTCGGGGAAGCAGGAGTGAGCGCGTACGCGGCGAGCAAGGCCGCCGTCGCATCCCTCGGCAAGTCGCTCGCGCTCGAGCTGGCGCGGGAGGGTGTGCGCGTCAACAGCATCGCCGCCGGGATCGTCGAGACCGCGCTGACCGAACGGCTGCGCGCCTCGGTGGGTGCCGCGGCCTGGGACGAGATCGAGGCGGCGCACCCGCTCGGCCTCGGCACCGTGGAAGACGTGGCGGGGGCGGCGCTGTATCTGCTCTCCCCGGTCTCGCGCTGGGTCACCGGTTCGGTGATGGTGGTGGACGGCGGGTACACCGCGAGGTGACCGCTCCCGGCCCGTAGACTGGGGGCATGGGTGCCCGCATCGCTGCCGTCGACTACTACCTGCCCGAGACCGTCCTCAGCAATGAGGATCTCTCCCGAGAGTTCCCGGAGTGGAGCGTCGAGAAGATCTCCGGCAAGACCGGGATCGACCGCCGCCACATCTCCGGTCCCGACGAGTTCTCGTCCGACCTCGCCATCGCGGCCGCGCGGCGTCTGTTCGAGCGCGACGGCATCGACCCCCAGTCGATCGACTACGTGATCCTCTGCACGCAGAGCCCCGACTACTACCTCCCCTCGACCGCCTGCATCGTGCAGGACGCCCTGGGCATCCCCACCTCGGCGGGCGCGACCGACATCACGCTGGGCTGCTCCGGCTACATCTACGCCCTGGGTCTCGCCAAGGGCCTGATCGAGTCGGGCCAGGCCGCGAACGTGCTGGTCGTCACCGCCGACACCTACACCAAGTTCATCAACCCGGCCGACAAGTCCGTGCGCACGATCTTCGGCGACGGCGCGGCCGCGACCCTCGTGACCGCGGACGGCTCCGACACCTCGCTCACCGCCATGACGTACGGCACGGACGGCTCGGGCGGCAAGAGCCTCATCGTCCCGAACGGGGGTCTGCGCGCGGGCGCTGCGCTCCAGCCGAAGGCCGACACGACCGTGCGGGAGCTCGTCGCCTCGGGCTATGACCTGTACATGGACGGCCCCGACATCTTCAACTTCACCCTCCGCGTGGTGCCGGAGACGGTCGAGGAGATCCTCGCCAAGGCGCAGCTGGAGCAGGACGAGATCGACCTGTTCGTGTTCCACCAGGCGAACGCCTTCATGCTCGAGCACCTGCGCAAGAAGCTCAAGGTGCCCGCCGAGAAGTTCTTCGTGTCGCTCGCCGAGTCCGGCAACACGGTGTCGTCCACCATCCCGATCGCGCTCGCCGACGCCGAACGCCAGGGCGCCCTGGTGCCCGGCATGCGCGTGATGCTCCTCGGCTTCGGTGTCGGTCTCTCCTGGGGTGGGCTGGTCGCGACGTGGTGAGCGCCTCCGCCCCGCGCCCGACGCTCCTCATCCTCTCCTTCGTGCCGATCGACGGTGACCCGCGCGTCATCAAGCAGGTGCGCCGCTTCGTCGACGAGTACGACGTGACGACGTGCTCGCCCGGACCGTCGCCGCACCCCGGCGTCACGCACGTCGAGATCCGTGGCGACCTCCCGCCCAAGCAGGACATCGTGACCAGGGTGCGCGACGAGTTCGCGCGGCGGACCGAGGGGTTCCGCCGGATGTACTTCCAGTCGCCCGGCGTGCTCGAGACCATCCACCTGCTGCGCGGGCGGCGCTTCGACGCGGTGATCGCCAACGACGCCGAGACCGTGGGCGTCGCGTGCCGGCTCTTCGGCGCCGACCGCGTGCACGCCGACCTGCACGAGTTCTTCCCGGACATGGGCTTCGAGGACACGCCGCTCGGCCGTCGGCACCAGCGCTACTGGTCGTGGATGACGAAGCACCTGGTGTCGCAGGCGCACTCGTCCACGACGGTCGGCGGCGAGATCGCCAAGCGGTACCACGAGTACGGCCTCCAGCCCGGGGTGGTGACGAACTCGACGCACCTGCGCGACCTCCCGTACCGTCCCGTGGGTTCCGCGATCCGGCTCGTGCACAGCGGCAACCCGTTCCACGAGCGCAGCCTCGGCGAGATCATGCGTGCGGTGGCGGCGTCCCCGGTCGAGGTCACCTTCGACCTCTACCTCACGTGGCAGCCCGAGAAGACGCGCTCCGAGTTCGTGGCGCTCGCCGAGGAGCTGGGGCCGCGGATCACGGTGCACGACCCCGTGCCGCAGTCCGTGCTCATCGAGACGCTCAACGAGTACGACCTCGGCATCCACATCCTGCAGCCGGTGAGCACCAACAACGTGATGGCACTGCCGAACAAGTTCTTCGACTACGTCCAGGCGCGCCTCGGCATCGTTGTCGGCCCGTCGGTCGAGATGGCGCGCATCGTGCGCGACCATGGCCTCGGCGTCGTCACGGACGGCTTCGACGAGGCATCGATCGCCGCGACCATCGACGCGCTCACCCCCGAGCGCGTCGACGGGTTCAAGCAGGCCGCGATGCGGGCGGCCGATGCGCTCTCCGCGGAGCGGCAGGTCGAGGTGTGGGCGCGGGCCGTGGAGGAGATCGTCGCCGGCTCGGCGGGCCGTGCCTGACGTCGGGGCGCGGGCGTATCGCCTCGCGCAGAAGCTCGTGCCCTCGTCGATCGCGGGGTACGTGCTCCCCGGGCACGTGCGCCAGTTCCGCGAGACCGGTGTCACCGTGGCCCGCGACGCCCCGCGGCGACTGCTCATCGCGCCGGTGAACTCGGCGGGGCAGGGGTACGCGTGGGCGCGCGCCGCCGAGACGCTGCCCGGCGTCGCCGCCGCCAGCGCCATGTTCCGCGGGGGTGACGACGTGTTCGGGTTCCACGCCGATCACCTCATCCCCGCGACGGCACTGGTCGGCAACGCTCGCTGGCGCCGGGCGCAGCACCGCGCGATCCTTCAGGGCTTCACGCACGTGCTGATCGAATCCGGGCGTCACCTGTCCGAGCTCGACGGCGACCCGCTGGAGCTGGTGCGAGAGCTGCAGGCGGCGGGGGTCCGCGTGGCGCTCGTGTGGCACGGGAGCGACATCCGTCTCCCGAGTGCGCACGCCGCGCGCGAGCCGGACTCGCCCTTCCACGGTGATCGCTATGCCGGGACAGCCGTGCTCGAGGAGATCGCCGAGCGGCACGCGCGCTTCGCAGAGGCCGCCGGGGTGCCCGTGTTCGTCTCGACTCCGGATCTGCTGCCGTTCGCGCCGGGTGCCACCTGGCTCCCCGTCGTGGTGGATCCGCGATCCTGGGCCGCGGCGGGGAACCGCCCTGCGCTCTCGGGCGACGGGCCACTGCGCGTCGTGCACGCCCCGTCGAGCGCCGGCCTGAAGGGCAGCGACCGCATCGCCGCAGCCGTGCAGCGGCTCGAGGCCGAGGGCCTCATCGACTACACCGAGGTGCGGGGCGTCCCCGCCGAGCGGATGCCGGAGCTGTACGGCGGCGCCGACGTCGTCCTCGACCAGTTCCTCGCCGGTGCCTACGGCGTCGCGGTGTGCGAGGCACTGGCGGCCGGTCGCCTGGTGGTCAGCCACGTGTCGGACGAGACCCGCGGTGCGGTGCGCGCGGCCAGCGGACACGAGCTCCCCGTGGTGCAGGCCAGGGCGGCGGAGCTGGAAAGCGTGCTGCGCGAGGTCGCCGCGAATCGCGCGCGCTCTGCGACGCGAGCCGCCGCGGGGCCGGCGTTCGTGC
Source organism: Microbacterium sp. NPDC059771 (assembly GCF_042732495.1). Lineage (NCBI taxonomy): Bacteria > Bacillati > Actinomycetota > Actinomycetes > Micrococcales > Microbacteriaceae > Microbacterium > Microbacterium sp. NPDC059771. The sequence goes on from NZ_JBHWHK010000001.1 coordinate 1,697,921, forward strand.
GCGCGGTGCACGACGGGACGATGTCGGCGGAGGCGCTGCGGCCGTTCCTCGACGCGTGAGCCGCCGGGCTCCGTAGAGTAGATGCTCGTGAAGATCGTCAGCGTCGTCGGCGCGCGCCCCCAGTTCGTCAAGCTCGCCCCGATCCACCATGCCGCCCGCGCGGCCGGGGTGGAGCACGTGATCGTGCACACCGGACAGCACTACGACCCGCTGCTGTCTGACGTGTTCTTCGAGGATCTGGGGATCGGCGCCCCCGACGTGCACCTCGGCGTGGGCAGCGGCTCGCACGGCGTGCAGACCGGAGCGATGCTGGGTGCCCTCGACGCGGTGTTCGACGAGCACCGCCCCGACTGGGTGCTGGTGTACGGCGACACGAACTCGACCGTGGCGGCGGCGCTGAGCGCGGTCAAGCTGCACATCCCTGTGGCGCACCTGGAGGCGGGGCTGCGCAGCTTCAACCGTCGCATGCCGGAGGAGCACAACCGCGTGCTGACCGACCACGCCGCCGACCTTCTTCTCGCACCGACGCAGGTCGCCGTCGACCACCTCACGCGCGAAGGGCTGGCCGAGCGCACCGTGCTGGTGGGCGATGTGATGACCGATGTGCTGTTCGACGTGCGCGACCGTGTCGCCCGGCGTGCCGCCGACGAGGGGGAGCGCCTGGACGCCGCCGAGGGGAAGTACTACCTGGCGACGATCCACCGCGCCGAGAACACCGATGACCCGGCGCGGCTGCGGCAGGTGGTCGAGGCCCTGGCGGGGCTCGACCGTCCCGTCGTGCTGCTGGCCCACCCGCGCGTGGTGGCCAAGGCGGCCGCGCACGGCATCGACCTCGACCGCGGCTCGCTCACCTCCCGCCCGCCGCTCGCCTACCCCGACCTGATCGCGGCCGCGGCGGCGAGTGCCGGTGTGGTGACCGACTCGGGCGGGCTGCAGAAGGAGGCGTTCCTGCTGCGCGTGCCGTGCACGACCGTGCGCACCGAGACGGAGTGGGTCGAGACGGTGGAGCTGGGCTGGAACGTGCTCGCGAACACGCGCGAGGAGATCGCGGCGGCCGTGACGCGTCCTCGACCGGCGGTCACGGACGCGGCACCGTACGGCGACGGGCACGCCGCCGAGCGCGTGATCGCGGTGCTGTCCGAGCGTCGCTGAGGCCCACCCGCGAGGAGCCGGGTACCCGCGCCGGAATATACTCGAACCCATGCGTATCGCCGTCGTGGCCCTCGGAAAGATCGGCCTCCCCCTCGCCGTCCAGTTCGCCAGCAAGGGACACGACGTGGTCGGGGTCGACGTCAATGCGGCCCTCGTCGACAGCGTCAACCGGGGCGTCGAGCCGTTCCCCGGCGAGGCGCAGCTGCAGGAGAAGCTGACGGCGGCGCTCGAGGCCGGACGGCTGCGGGCGACGACCGACTACGCGGAGGCGATCCCCGGGGCTGATGCCGTGGTCGTGGTCGTGCCGCTGTTCGTGAACGAGGAGACCGCGGAGCCCGAGTTCGGGTGGATGGACGCGGCCACCCGCTCGCTCGCCGAGCACCTGACCCCCGGCACGCTGGTGTCGTACGAGACCACGCTGCCGGTCGGGGTGACGCGCGGCCGCTGGAAGCCCCTGCTCGAGGAGGTCTCCGGGCTGCGCGAGGGGGAGGACTTCCACGTGGTGTTCTCCCCGGAGCGTGTGTTCTCGGGGCGGATCTTCGCCGACCTGCGCAAGTACCCCAAGCTGATCGGCGCGCTCTCCGACGAGGGGGCCCGCCGCGCCGTCGCGTTCTACGAGTCGGTGCTCGACTTCGACGAGCGTCCCGACCTGCCGCGCACGAACGGGGTGTGGGACCTGCAGAGCGCCGAGGCGGCCGAGATGGCCAAGCTCGCCGAGACCACCTACCGCGACGTGAACATCGGCCTGGCGAACCAGTTCGCCCTCTTCGCGGGTGCCAACGGCATCGACGTGTACCAGGTGATCGAGGCGTGCAACTCGCAGGTCTTCAGTCACATCCACCGCCCCGGCATCGCGGTGGGCGGCCACTGCATCCCGGTCTACCCCAAGCTGTACCTGTCGACCGACCCCGACGCCGACATCGTGCGCACGGCGCGCGTGTTCAACGAGTCGATGCCAGAGCGCCTGGTGGCTCAGGCCGAGGGCATGCTCGGCGACCTGTCCGGACTCCGGGCGGTCGTGCTGGGCGCGGCGTACCGCGGCGGGGTGAAGGAGACCGCGTTCTCCGGTGTCTTCCCCACCGTCGAGGCACTGCGACGCCGTGGCGCCGAGGTGCGCGTGCACGACCCGCTGTACACGGACGACGAGCTGCGCGCCCTGGGACTCGAGCCCTACGCGCTCGGGGAGGGCGTCGACCTCGCGATCGTGCAGACCGATCACGCCGAGTACCGCACGCTCCGTCCCGTCCAGCTGCCGGGCGTGCGGCTCCTGGTCGACGGCCGCGCCGTGACCGACGCGGAGGCCTGGGCCGGCACGCCGCGCATGGTCGTCGGCGCCGGCCGCGCCTCCGCCACGGTCTGACGACCCGCGACCGGGCGCCGCGGCTGAAGCTCCCAGCCGCGCGCCGATACGATTGAGGCATGGATCTTCTCGTCGTCGGGTCGGGTTTCTTCGGCCTCACCATCGCTGAGCGTGCCGCGGAAGCCGGCCGCAAGGTGACCGTCATCGACCGCCGCCCCCACATCGGCGGCAACGCCTACAGTGAGGCGGAACCCGAGACGGGGATCGAGGTGCACCGCTACGGGGCGCACCTGTTCCACACGTCGAACGCGACCGTGTGGGAGTACGTCAACCGCTTCACCACGTTCACGAACTACGTGCACCGGGTCTACACGACCCACAAGGGCACGGTGTTCCCGATGCCGGTGAACCTGGGCACGATCAACCAGTTCTTCCAGGCGGCCTACACGCCGGACCAGGCGCGTGCTCTGGTGAAGGAGCAGGCGGGGGAGTTCGACGTGAAGTCCGCCGCGAACTTCGAGGAGAAGGGCATCGCGCTCGTCGGCCGTCCGCTGTTCGAGGCGTTCTTCCGCGACTACACCGCCAAGCAGTGGCAGACCGACCCGCAGAAGCTGTCCGGCGACATCATCAGCCGCCTGCCCGTGCGCTACACGTACGACAACCGTTACTTCAACGACACGTGGGAGGGACTGCCGACCGACGGGTACACCGCGTGGCTCGAGCGCATGGCGGACCACCCCCGCATCGAGGTGAAGCTCGGCGTCGACTACTTCGACGAGGCGCAGCCGCTGAACAAGAGGGCGACCGTCGGCCAGGTGCCCGTGGTCTACACGGGGCCGGTCGACCGCTACTTCGACTATGCGGAGGGCGCCCTGAGCTGGCGCACGCTCGACTTCGAGCAGGAGGTGCTGAACGTCCGCGACTTCCAGGGCACCAGCGTCATGAACTACCCCGACATGGACGTGCCCTACACGCGCATCCACGAGTTCAAGCACTTCCACCCGGAGCGCAAAGACGTCTACGACTCCGACAAGACCGTCATCATGCGCGAGTTCTCCCGCTTCGCCGAGCGCGAGGACGAGCCCTACTACCCGGTGAACACGCCGACCGACCGCGAGGGGCTGCTGGCCTACCGCGAGCTGGCGAAGGGCGAGAAGGACGTGCACTTCGGCGGGCGTCTGGGCACGTACCAGTACCTCGACATGCACATGGCCATCGGGTCGGCGCTGTCGCTCTGGAACAACACTCTCTCCTAGACTCGGAACCGTGAGTCACGCTGCTGTCGGGGCGCCCGGGACGCCCCGGCGCTATCTGCATTCGCTGTGGCTGCTGTCCGCCCGCGACCTGAAGGTGCGGTACGCGACGAGCGCCCTCGGCTACCTGTGGTCGGTGCTAGATCCGCTGGTGATGAGCGCCATCTACTGGTTCGTGTTCACGCAGGTGTTCCATCGGAGCGTGGGCGAGGACCCGTACATCGTGTTCCTCATCGTGGCGCTGCTGCCGTGGGTGTGGTTCAACACCTCGGTGTCGGATTTTACGAGGGCGTTCAAGAAGGATTCGCGTCTCGTGCGCTCGACGGCGATCCCGCGGTCGATCTGGGTCAACCGCATCGTGCTGAGCAAGGGCATCGAGTTCCTGTTCTCGATCCCCGTGCTGGTGCTGTTCGCGGTGTTCAGCGGAGCCACGGTGAACGTGATGCTGCTGTGGTTCCCGGTCGCGCTCCTCCTGCAGATCATGCTGCTGGTCGGGCTCGGTCTGCTGGTCGCGCCGCTGTGCGTGCTGTACACGGATCTGGAGCGGACGACGGCGCTGATCCTCCGCGCGCTGTTCTACGCCTCGCCCGTCATCTACAGCTTCGAAGACCTCCCGGCGCCCTTCGACGTGATCGGGGCGTTCAACCCGCTCGCCGGGATCTTCACGCTCTACCGCGTGGGCTTCTTCCCCGATCTGTGGGACCCGATGCCGGTGATCGTGAGCGTCGTGATGTGCGTGGTCATCCTGGCGCTCGGCGTGTGGACGTTCCGGAGCCTCGAGCGCCCGGTGCTGAAGGAACTGTGATGTCTGCGGCTGCACGCGTGCTCATCGCTGAGCTCGACGCGCCCGCCCAGGCGGCGCTCTTCGACGGGGCTGCCGATGCGCGGGAGGCGATCACCGAGCTGACGGGGATGCTCCGGATCGGCATGCTCGTCTCCAGCGAGATCCTGGTGACCGACGCCATGCTGCTCGACGGGGCGTACTTCCTGACGCTGGGTCCGGACGGTGTCATGCGGGAGCTCGGCGCGACGCCGGGACGGTATCCCCTCACGATCACGGGCGTGCACCCGACGCTGCGCGAAGGTCTGGATGCTCGGCTCGCGAACGACGCGTTCCACTGGTCGCTTCCCGCTCTGCGCGGTGCGGTCGGGATCCCGGCGGAGGTCCGCCGCGGGTGGGACGAATGGCTGCGGTTCGTCGAGACGGGGATCATCCGGTACGAGCAGCAGACGGGTGGCGACGCACCCTTGCGCACGGGCACTCCGCCGGCCTCGTCGCCGGAGGCGCTGCGCGTGATCGCCGACGCGCGACTCGACGAGGTGCGGTTCCGCAGCGTGGCGTGGCAGCGCATCGAGGCGCTCCCGCTCGCGGAGGCCGATCGGGAGGCGGTGCGTCGCTGGTGGGGCGACGCGTACCTGCGCATGATCGCGGAGAACGCGGGAGCGGACTGGGTGACGTTCGGCGCCGAGGCCGACGGGCACCTCGCTCGCGCCGCGCACGACGTGGAGCTGCCGCTGTCGACGACGCTGGTCGCGTGGGCGCGGGAGTCCACCCCCGCCACGATCGCGGTCGCCTGGGACGCCTCTCATCGTCAGCGGCACCGCCTGCGCGAGCGGCCGACGTGGTCGCGCATGCGCGGGCTCGCTTTTGCGGCCACCCAGGTGACGGCCGTGTCGTCGCGGGGCTTCGTGCTGCTGACGTCGATCGCGAAGCTCGTCATCGCGCTCTGCGTGGTCGCCCTCGCCGTGCCAGGCCTCGGGCTCGGCTCCGTGGACAACGTCTGGACCTGGGTGGCCTTCGTCGGCGCCATCGCCACGACCGTGCCCTTCGACTCGCTCGGTGCCCTCAGGGAGCTTCTCGTCCGCGATCCGCAGGCACGGTTCGTCCTGCACAGGGGAGCGCGCTCATGACCGATGGATTCACCCCGGTGTACGCGAGCTCCGACGGGCTCCCGGTGCGGCTCGAGGCCGCCGCGCGGCGCGCCGCCGACGGGTCCGCCTACACGCACCACCGCCTCGTCGTCTCCGACGGGCGAGCAGGAGCGGTGATCGTGGCCCGCGACGCGGATCGGCTGCTGCTCGTGCTGAGCGCCCGGGAAGCCGCGGAGGCCGAGCTCTGGGAGCTCCCTCGCGGGGCGGGAGAAGCCGATGAGACGGCCGCCGAGACCGCCCTCAGAGAGCTGCGGGAGGAGACCGGCCTGCGCGGCCGCGACCCGCAGGTGCTGGGGTCGTACGTGACCGACTCGTCGATCTTCCCTCAGGAGGTCGCCGTCGTGGAGTGCCGCATCGACCAGGACGCGCCGGCGACCGTGCCGGACGGGGAAGTCTCCGACCGGCGCTGGCTGCCGCTCGCGGAACTGGCGCATGCCGTGCAGGACGGGACGATCCGTGATGCCCACACGCTCGCGGCCATCGCCGTCCTCTCATCGAGGGGGGAGCTGTGATGTCCGCGGCAATCGAGGTACAGGGGCTCGGCGTCCGTTTCCGCCGCAACCGGAGGGGGCGGCGCAGCTTCAAGGACCTGTTCAGCGGGGCATCGCGCCGTTCGCGCCCCGGCGAGTTCTGGGCGTTGCGCGATGTCTCGTTCACGGTGCAGCCGGGGGAGTCGATCGGTGTGGTCGGCCGCAATGGACAGGGGAAGTCGACGCTGCTGCGCTTGGTCGCCGGCGTGCTGCTCCCCGATGAGGGGTCGGTGCATGTCAACGGAGGCGTGGCGCCGCTCATCGAGATCACCGGCGGTTTCGTCGGTGATCTGACGGTGCGGGAGAACGTGCGTCTCACCGCGGGTCTCCACGGCATGTCGCGCGACGAGGTCTCGCGCCGCTACGACGACATCATCGCGTTCGCCGAGCTCGCCGGCTTCGAGGAGACGCCCTACAAGCACCTCTCCAACGGCATGAAGGTGCGGCTGGCGTTCTCTGTCGTGTCACAGCTCGACGAGCCGATCCTCCTCGTCGACGAGGTCCTCGCCGTCGGTGACAAGGCGTTCCGCGACAAGTGCTACAAACGCATCGACGAGCTGCTCGCGGAGGGGCGCACGCTGTTCTTCGTGAGCCACAACGAGCGCGACCTGCGCCGGTTCTGCACGCGCGGGCTGTACCTCGACAAGGGCGCGCTCGCGCTGGACGCACCGATCGGCGAGGTGCTCGACCGCTACAACGCCGACTACGCGGTCTGAGCCTCCACGCCCGCACGGTCGGGGCGAGGTCGCCGGGGCTCAGAGGCCGACGAGGCTCCGCAGGCTCTGCGCCGCCGTGCGCGCGGCATCGACCGCGCCGGCGGTGTTCCCGCCGTCGGTGATCGCCGTCCGCAGCTCGCTGAGCCGCTGCGTGTACGAGGCGGTGCCGTCGCGCCAGCTGTCCGCGATCGACGACGGTGCCGGGAGGTCGGACAGGCGTCGCGCGTCTTCCTGCAGTGTGTCCACCACGGGCAGTGCGTCCTGACCACTCGCGCCCGCGACGATGTCGAGCCCGCGCAGCGCGTCGGCCAGCGGCCCGGAGACCTGTCCGCGGAAAGCCTCCACGGTGGGGTCGACGACCGGCGGCTGCGTCACGATCGGCGTCTGGCTCGGCTGCGGGCCCGCCGTCGGCGTGGCCGTGGGCGTCGGCGTCGCGGTCGGCGTGGGGGTCGAGCTCGGCGAGGGCGAGGCGCTCGGTCCGGGCGTCGGGCCGTCTCCGCGAGGCAGGAGGAAGAACAGCAGGGCACCGATGATCGCGAGGGCGAGCACCGAGAGGCCGACGATCAGCCACACCCGCCCCTTGCGCTCAGGGGTGGGCGGAAGCGGGGCCCAGCGGAGCTCCGGCTGCGGTTCCTGCGGATCGGTCACGTCATGCCTCCAGAGGGGTCATCGGCTGCCACGACCGGTCGCGGCCCACGCGGCCGCCGTCGCGGATCCCGCGGAACAGGTTGCTCGTGCCCCGCACCGTGCGCTCGACGAAGACGAGCCGGATGAGCTCCTTCGCGAACGTCGCCGCGGTGCCGAGGCCGAACAGCACAGGGTTGTACACGCCGTGGACGCGGTAGTACTGCTTGATGAAGCCGCGGTTGCGCATGATGTAGTACCGGTAGGCGTTGCTCGACGCGTTCATGTGCCGGATGCCCATGTCCCACTGCTTGATCTCGCGCGTGCGACGCAGCACGAACTCGTCCACGATGACCGCGGTGGTCAGGCGCGAGGCCAGCCAGCCGTACATCTGGTCGTCCCAGTAGATGAAGAACCGCGGGTCGGGGAGCCCGATCTGCTGCACGATCGAGCGGTGGATGAACATGCCCTCGAAGCAGCCGCTGTTCATGTGCTTGTAGCCCGACTCGTCGAAGCCGGCCGGGGCGAACGGGATCGGGATGCCCATGCGCTCGGCGATGCGGTACTGCCAGTAGAACTCGCTGCCGTCGTAGTCGTACCGGCGGCCCTGGATGCTCTTGAAGCGCGGCGCCCAGCGGCCCATCCTGGCGAGGCCGTCCGGCAGCACCTCCACGTCGTCGTCCATCATCCAGATCCACTCGGACCCGAGCTCGTACGCGGTGCGCATGCCCTCGCTGAAGCCTCCGGACCCGCCCGTGTTCGTCTGCAGGCGCCGGTACACGATCTCGGTGCCGATGTCGTCACGGAACGACTCGACCACGTCGGTGGTGTCGTCGGCCGACGCGTTGTCGATGATGACCACGCGGCCCGGCTTCGGGTCCATCGCGGTGATGCTGGTGAGCAGCCCGGACAACAGGTGCGAACGGTTGAAGGTGACGATGACGATGGTCGCTGCGGTGGGGTCGAATGCAGCGGGGGCCGCGGTCATGCCTTCTCCTCGAAGATCTGCTGCCAGGACTGGGGGGAGACGAGATCGGGCATCGCCTCGCGGTAGCGCGCCCGCAGCTCCGGCCACCGGCGCCGGAGCTCGGCGTGCAGCCGGACGCTCTCGCGCAGCATGCGGCGGTACTGGCGGCGGTCGCGCGTGTAGATGTTCTTTCCGGAGCCGTCGGCCGTGCTCACCAGCACGCTGTCGAAGGAGGGGACGCGCCACCACTGGGCATCCTCCTTGCCGAACTCGGCCTCCGGCTGCACGACGTTCGCCGGGTGCGGACGGTGCATCCAGTGCGACACCAGCGTGGTCAGCGTGAACCAGCGCAGCCGCAGACCGGTCGGGTTGTCGAGGTCGTTCTTCGACACCTGCTTGTACACCTGGCGCCCGCGACGCGAGTAGAGCACGCGCGACGGGTCGCGGTGCACCACGGTCTCGGGGAACTCGGCGGCGAGGGCCCGCGCGGCGGGCATCGCGGTACGGATGTTCCGGCGCATGTGCTCCGGCCCCGACAGCACGTCGCGCAGCGCCCTGGCACGGAGGGCGACCGGGTAGTACTGCATCATCATCAGGTGCTTGAGGTCGACGCGCCGGCTGTGCCGGAGCAGGCGACCTCCGCGCGGGACCTCCGAGTGCAGGAGCCCGGCCACGATGCGGTTCCTGGCATGGAAGTAGGCCTGCCAGTCGATCGTGTCGTCCTTGTTCACCCAGGAGACGTGCCACAGGGCGACGCCCGGCATCGAGACGGTGGGGAATCCGGCCTCCCCGGCGCGCAGGCAGAACTCCGCGTCGTCCCATTTGATGAACGCGGGGAGGGCGAGGCCGACCGCACGGACCGCCTCGACCGGGATGAGGCACATCCACCAGCCGTTGTAGTCGGCGTCCATGCGCATGTGCAGCAGCGTCGACTGGCGCAGGTTCGACACCCCGAAGTCGTGCGGCATCTGCTCCTGGTACAGGTTGCGCCACATGAACGGCGCCTGGTCGACCACCTCGGCCCACCCGTGCAGCTTGGGCCGGTCGAGCAGATCGAACATGTGGCCGCCCACCAGCACGGGCGTGGTCGCGTACTGTCCGAACACGATCGACCGGCGCAGCGACTCCGGCTCCAGGCGCACGTCGTCGTCGAGCAGCTGCACGAAGTCGCTCTCCGGGCGCTGCAGCGTTTCGTGCATCGCCCTGGCGAAGCCGCCGGAGCCGCCCAGGTTCGGCTGCCGGATCACCCGCAGGGTCTCGCCGAGGCGTTCGGCGACGTCGTCGTAGCCGTCCTGCTCCTGGACCAGCTGCGTGCCCTGGTCGACGAGGAAGATGCGGTCGACGAACTCGAGGGCATCGGGCGAGGCGGCCAGGGCGCGCAGCGTCTCGACGCAGTAGTCGGGCTTGTTGAACGTGGTGATCCCGAGCGAGGCCTTGCCGGTGCGGGCCGGCTCGTGCTCGGTGGTCCACTCGGCGCCCTCCAGCACGGCAGGCTTCTCGTCGGCGACCACGTCGAACCAGATCCATCCGCCGTCGCTGTACTGCGTCAGCGCCAGGTCGAACGACGTCGTGGCCTCTCCGGTGACCTCGCGTGTGGCGACCCGCTGGCGCACGCCGCTGCCGTTCGAGCGGTAGACGAGGATCGTGGCGGGTCCGGTCGTGCGGACCGTGAGCTGCACCTCGCGCACGCTCGTCCAGTGCTGCCAGTACGACGCGGGGAAGGCGTTGAAGTAGGTGCCGAGGGAGACGCGGCGACCGGCGACGATGCGCGCACGGTGACGGCCGAGGATGTTGCCCAGGTGCGCCCTGTTGGACACCCGGACGGGCTCGTTCTCGATCACGGACCAGGTCTCGGGGTCGGCGTAGAGCGGGAGCAGGTCGGGGTCGCGATCGAGCGGGAAGACGACATTCTGAAGGACGTGGGCCACAGGGAGGTTCTCCGATGTTGGTGTCGCGGGACGCCGCCGGTGGGCAGCGCGCGACTCGACGAGCAGTGAGTAGCCTACCGTTCGTCACCTCGGGATCCGCGGAGAGCCTCCCCGGTCGCGCCCAGCCCGCCTGGTTAGACTGACCGCGATGAAGGTACTGATCACCGGCGGCGCCGGCTACATCGGATCGACCGTGGCGACGGCATGCATCGAGGCCGGGATCGAGGTCGTCGTGCTCGACGACCTCTCCAAGGGGCTCGAGGTGTTCGGCGACGGACGCAACCTCTACGTCGGCGACATCGCCGATCACGCGGTGCTGGACCGGCTGCTGGCCGACCACCCCGACATCGACGCCGTCGTCCACTGCGCGGCGCGCGTGGTCGTGCCGGAGTCGGTCGCCGACCCCCTGGGCTACTACGACAGCAACGTGGGCAAGACGATCGTGCTGCTGCAGCGGCTGCGCGACGCGGGTGTCCCGCGCGTCGTGTTCAGCTCCTCGGCCTCGGTGTACGCGGGGGAGTCGGGTGACGGCGTCGACGAGAGCGGTGCCCTGGCGCCCGCGAGCCCCTACGCGACCACCAAGGCCATGGTGGAGCAGATCCTCGCCGACGCAGCGGCCGCCGGCGACTTCCGGGCGATCGCGCTGCGCTACTTCAACCCGATCGGCGCCGACCCCCGCCTGCGCACGGGGCTGCAGAACCCCACGCCCTCGCACGCGCTGGGCAAGATCATGCAGGCGCACGCCTCGGGCGAGCCCTTCACCATCACCGGCACCGACTGGGCCACGCGCGACGGCTCCGGGCTGCGCGACTACGTGCACGTCTGGGACCTGGCTCTCGCGCACGTCGCCGCGGTGCAGCGGTTCGACCGCGTGGCCACGCCCGACGAGCCGTACCAGGTGATCAACCTGGGCACGGGCGACGGCGTCACGGTGCGCGAGCTCGTGCAGGCGTTCGAGCGGGTCACGGGCGAGGTGCTGCCGGTGGTCGAGACCGGCCGACGCCCGGGCGACCAGGCGGGCGCGTACGCGATCGTCGACCGTGCCGCCGCGGTGCTGGACTGGCGCGCCGAGCGCTCGGTCGACGACGGTGTGCGCGATGCACTGGCCTGGTCGGAGAAGCTCCGCTCGCTGCGCTGACTTCCGGCGCGGACCCTAGCCCTGGGGGCGGAGGGTCGGGATGGCCCCGGTGTGCGCGGCGTCGATGTTCTCGCGCCATGAGCGGGACTGCCCGGCGCGCAGGGCGCACAGCACGAGCAGGAACCAGCCGGCACCCACCAGCGTGAAGCTCTCGAACATCGAATCGACGGCGAGCGTCACGAGCGTGATCGGCGTCCACGCGTAGACCACGGATCGGCGCACGCTCGCCACCAGCCAGGAGCGGATGAGGGCGACTCCTCCCAGCAGCAGGAACAGCACGAGGCCGGCCGTGCCGAGCTGCAGCAGCACATCGAAGAACGCGTTCAGCGCGCTCTGGTGGTGCTCGCCCAGCTGGAAGTTGATGAACGTGAACGGATACTCCCCGCGAGCCCAGTCGCCGAACCAGCCCCACCCCGTGATCGGCTTGATCGACACGAAGTCGAGGATCATGTTCCACAGGGTCGCCCGCATCGAGAAATCGGAGCCGGCGTCCAGCAGCGCGATGATCTGGTGCCGCAGCGCGAACGCCACCGCCAGGGCGAGGGCGACCAGCGCCCCGAGGCCCCACTGGACCATGGTGCGACGCGCGGGGGAGGTGTGCCGCACGATCGTGAGCGCCACCGTCACGATGCCGACCGCCACCGCCAGGACGAGCACCGTCGGCGAGGAGGACAGGAACGCCAGCCCGCCGGCGAGGGCGATCGACACGACCGCGAGCGGCGGGTCCACCGACTGCGTGCGCCACTCGATCACGAAGGTGATCAGCGCGATCACGGCGATGAAGCCGAGCATGTTGCGGCTGCCGAAGACGCCCTGCACCGGTCCGCCGAGCGCGAGGTCGCCCTGCACGCCGAGGAACGAGAACGGGATGTCGAGCAGCACGCCGGACAGGATCTCCACGCCCAGCGAGAGCGTCAGGAGCACCCGCAGCGCGTCGCCCAGCGCCCGCACGGTCTGGAGGGTGTCGCGGATGTGGCCGACCGTGATGGCGAGGAACGCGAAGCCCAGCAGGGAGAGCCAGCCGAAGAACGTGTCCGAACGATCGGTCGTCCACACCAGGCTCACCAGTGCCCAGCCGAGGAACGCGATCAGCGACGAGGGCGCGAGGCGCAGCAGCGACAGCTCCTCGCGGCGCACCCAGAGGATCGCGGCTCCCAGCACGCAGAGCAGCGTGACGATCGTGGCGAGGGTGACGGGAGACGTCATCCGCTCGATCAGGAACGAGCCGAACACCGCCAGCAGCACCGCAAGCGTGAAGGCCCGCGCGAACTCCGCCGACCCGAGGAGCCGGGTGATCGTGCGACCCGGCGTCACGGCACCCGCCGCTGCGTCGTCCCGCGCTCGAACACGAGGTCGCGCTCACCCACGCCCACGAGCGGCACGGACTTCAGCTTGAACGACAACAGGACCAGCAGCAGCCAGCCCCACAGCATGATCGGCGTGGACTCGGTCAGGCCCTGCACGAGCAGCACGATGGTGTAGAGGCTCGGCAGCAGGGTGATCGGCGAGAACGGTCGGTGCGCGTCGAGGTCCCACCGCGGACGGTCGACCGCGAAGAACCAGGAGCGCCACAGCAGGCTGCCGTAGGCGACGGCCATCAGCACGACGCCGAGCACGCCCAGCTGCAGCAGCACGTCGAGCCACATGTTGTGCGCGTGGAACACCGTGATGCCGTGGTCGACGATCCAGTGGTCGAACGCGGGATCGCTCGGCACCCACGGGCTGGAGAAGCCGTTGCCGAACAGGGGGTGCTCGCCCGCGCGCTCCAGGACCTTGGTCCAGATCTTCTCCGAGCGCCCGGTCAGGTCGGCGCTGCGGCCGAGGAGCGACAGCAGGGGCCCGCGCAGCAGCCAGACGGCGGCCCCGACGATCACGGTCGAGCCGATGGCGACGACGTACACGCGCGTGCGGGCGCTCGGGGTCGACGCCCGCCGCATGACCAGTGCCACCACCAGCACCACCACAGCGGCGCCCGCGCACACCAGCGCCGTGGCGGAGGAGGTGCGCAGCAGGAAGTAGGCCGCGAGGATCATCCACAGCGCGAGGGTGGTGCGCCACCGCGCCCGTGCCGCGAACAGCACGCCGAACGTGATGAGAGCGAACAGCGACACGATCGCGAGCAGGTTCGCGTTGCCCACGATGCCCTGGATGCGGCCACCGTCGAACAGGTTGTCGCGCACCCAGTACCACTGCGGGTCGATCTCGCCGTCCGGCAGGTCGACGAAGTTCGGCAGCAGGGGGCCGTGCAGCACGAGGGACACCCACAGCTCGAGGGCGAGCGACAGTCCGAGGATCCACTTGAAGGCGGAGGACAGCGCGCGCACGATCTCGTGCCAGGTGAGCACGTGCGCGATGAAGAGGCCGTTCACGGTGACCGCGGCGAGCAGCAGCCCGGTCGCGATCGTCGGCCCGCGCCACTGCGACCATGCCACGGACACCAGCGCGAGTGCGGTGTAGCCCAGCGCGGCCCACGGCAGGCGTCGCCAGCGGAAGGGCTGCGGACGACGACGCGCGAGCATCGGGATGCCGATCGCGAGGGTCGCGACGGTGAAGAGTCCCAGCACGGCGGCGGCGCCGACCACGCCGAGCAGGTTGTAGACGGCGGAGTGCGCGAAGGCCACGAAGAGCACGAGGATGACGTACCCGCGCAGCAGCAGGTGCCCCGTCGACTCGCGCTCCGGCGCGGTGGGAAGGGGGGCCACCGGGTGCTTGGTGTACTGGGCCATCGCGTTCAGGCTACCGCGACGGACGCGCGGCGATCCTGAGCGACGCAGCGGGGCTCTACGCTGGGGGCATGCTGCTCGCGCTCACGAACGCCCCCCGCGACTACGCCTGGGGATCCGAGACCCTGCTGGCCGATCTGGAGGGGCGCACCCCGACGGGCGCACCGGAGGCCGAGGTGTGGTTCGGCGACCACCCCGGCGACCCGGCGGAGGTCGTGGGCGACGGCACGCTCGACCGCGTCACGGGCGGCACCCTGCCCTACCTGCTGAAGCTGCTCGCAGCCGGGAGCCCGCTGTCGATCCAGGTGCATCCGACGATCGAGCAGGCGAAGGCCGGGTGGGCGAAGGAGAGCGCACGGCCCCTCGACGACCCCGAGCGCAACTACCGGGACGACAACCACAAGCCCGAGCTCATCGTCGCGCTGAGCGAGCGCTTCGAGTCGCTGAGCGGACTGCGCCCCGTCGCCGAGTCGCTCCGGCTCCTCGACACGCTCGCGCCGGGACCGGGGGTTTCCCGGCTCCGGGAGCTCCTCCAGCAGGAGTCCGACCCGCTGGGCTCCGCGATCGGCTGGCTGCTCGGCGGCGACGCCCAGGCGGAGGTCGACGAGATCACGGCCGCCGTGATCGCCGCGGCCGCGGGCGAGGCGGGGGAGTGGACCGAGACGGTGCGGGCGGTCGCCGGCATCGCGGGGCACTACCCTGGCGACCCCGGCGTGGTGGTGGCGCTGCTGATGAACCACGTCGTGCTGCGCCGCGGTGAGGGCGTGTTCCTGCGGGCCGGGCTGCTGCACGCCTATCTCTCCGGTCTCGGTGTGGAGATCATGGCGGCGAGCGACAACGTGCTGCGCGGCGGACTGACCCCGAAGCGCATCGACGTCGCCGAGCTGCTGCACATCCTCGACACGACGACGGGCGAGGTGCCGGTGCTGCGTCCGCAGGACGGCCAGGCGATCACCGAGTACCCGGTGCCCGTGCCGGACTTCGCGCTGCGGCGGGTCGCGCTGGACGGCGAGCCGGTGACGCTCGCGGTGGACGGCCCGACGATGGTGCTCGCGACCTCGGGTGCGGTGCGGGTGGCCACGGCGACGGGGGAGGAGCTCACGGCGGCGGTCGGCACGGCGGTGTTCGCGGACGCCGAGGAGCGCACGCTCACCCTCGGTGGTGCGGGCGAGGCGTTCGTGGCGACGCCCGGGCGCTGACACGACCGCGACACGCCGACGGGCGTCCATGAACCTTCAAGAATCCGTTGAGGGTTTACGATCCGCGACTTGACCCGAGCGAATCACACCGGTGTAATTAGGTGAGCACGGCCCGCCAGGGGGGCGGTTTTTGAAGGGTTGGAGGTCGACATGACGGGTTACCGTTCCGATGTGCCGGAGAACTGGTTCGTCGATCCGGTCAACCTCGGTGTTCCCGGGGTTCGCCGGTCCGACCCGGACGACGACAACGCCCTCGCCTGGCAGAGCGACGCGCTCTGCTCGCAGACCGACCCCGAGGCCTTCTTCCCCGAGAAGGGCGGCTCGACGCGCGACGCCAAGCGCATCTGCACCGCGTGCGACGTCCGTGGCGAATGCCTCGAATACGCGCTGAGCAACGACGAGCGCTTCGGCATCTGGGGCGGTCTCTCCGAGCGCGAGCGCCGCAAGCTCAAGCGCCGCGCCAGCTGAGGCGATCACGCCGCGCGGCTTCGCGGGCGCGCCGGGGTCCCTGACCCGACGCCGACGATCGCGCGCATAGGCTGACCACGTCATGCCAGCCCGAGTTCACGCCATCATCGTCGCGCGCCCCGGCCCCTCGGCCCGCGCGCAGCTGCTCCGCACACTCGACGCCGTGCGATCCCAGACGCTCGCCCCCGACGCCGTCACGCTCGTCCTGTGCGGTGATGCGGCGACCGCTCGCGAGAGCGAAGCCGTCGCGAACACGGTGGAGGGCATCATCGAGGCGCGGCCGTCGACCTCGTTCGCGGAGGCGATCGATCTCGCCAGGCCTCGGGTGCCGGAGGGGTCTGCGATCTGGCTGCTGGCCCAGGACACCGCCCCCCACCCGCGGGCGCTCGAACGACTCGTCGGCACGCTGGAGCGCTCGCCGTCCGCCGCGATCGTTGCTCCCAAGGTCGTGGCCACCGACAACGACCGGGAGATCGTGTCACTCGGTGTGAGCATGACCGCGCTCGGCCGATCGGTCGAGCTCGCCGCCGGGGAGCTCGACCAGGGCCAGCACGACCGCATGGACGATGCGCTCGGCGCCGACATCCGCGGCCTGCTGATCCGCGGGGAGGTGCGCGACGCGCTGCGGCCCGATCCGGCACTCGCGGGCGCCGACGAAGGACTCGACCTCGGGGTGCGCGCGCGCCTGGGCGGCGGGCGCGTCGTGCTCGCGCCGAGCGCCCGGGTCTCCGCCGCGCCGGACGGCCCCGCCGCCCTGCCCTCCGGGCGCTCCCGCCGCGCGTACGTCACGCGCCTCGCGCAGCTGCACCGCCGTCTGGCCTATGCGCCCCTTCCGGCCGTGCCGCTGCACTGGCTGTCGCTGCTGCCGCTCGCGCTGTGGCGGTCGATCACGCACCTGATCGGCAAGCGACCCGAGGCCGTGCTGCCCGAGTGGGGCGCCGCGCTGGCCGCGATGCTGCGATTCGGGGCCGTCGCCCGCTCGCGCGCACGCATCCGGGCCTTCCGCACGTCCTCCTGGGCCAGCATCGCCCCGCTCCGGGTGACCTCGGCGCAACTGCGCCGACGGCTCGACGACGGGCACGGCAGCGAGCACGGCGCGGTGAGCGAGCTGCGCTTCTTCTCCGGCGGCGGCGCATGGGTCGTGCTGGCCGCCCTGGTCGTGGGCATCGCCTCCTTCACCACGCTGCTCGCCTGGCCGACCATCGGGGGCGGTGGCCTGCTGCCGCTGCGCCAGACCGTCGCGGCGCTGTGGGGCGACGCGGCCTGGGGCACCCGCGGACTGGGCCTGGACGTGGTCGGCCCCGCCGATCCCTTCGCCGCCGTGGTCGCGGTGCTCGGCTCGCTGTGGCCGGCCGGCCCCTCGTTCACTCTCGTGCTGCTGTGGATCCTGGCGCTGCCCCTGGCGGTGCTCGGCGGGTGGTTCGCCGCGACCCGTGTGACCGATCGCGCCGGACTGCGGATCTTCGCCGGGATCGCCTGGGCGCTGGCACCCACGTTCCTCACCGCGCTCGTCGACGGCCGCCCCGCCGCGGTGCTCGCCCACCTCCTGCTGCCGTGGCTGTTCCACTCCGCGGTCGTCGCGCACCGCTCGTGGGGTGCCGCGGGCAGCGCCTCGCTGCTGCTGGCCGCGGTGCTCGCCTGTGCGCCCTCGCTCGCCCCCGCGCTCGCTCTGCTGTGGCTCGTGACGCTGGGCATCGTGATCGGCACGGCTCAGTTCCGCGGCGCCGGTCGTCTGCTGTGGCTCCCGCTGCCCACGGCCGTGCTGTTCGGGCCGTTGATCTCCTGGCAGCTTCTGCACGGCACGCCCCTGGCACTGCTCGCCGACCCGGGACTCACGTGGGCGGGACCGCAGGCCGGAGCAGACGCGGTCGGCCGCCTCGCGATCGCCCTCGGCTTCCCGACGACCGACCTCGCGGGCTGGGCGACCGTCGCGCCCGGCGGTCTCGGCACGTGGGCGGCCCTCCTGTGCGCACCGCTCGCGCTGCTCGCCCTCGCCTCGGCCGTCTCACCGCGGTGGCGCGCGGGCATCACGCTGCTGGTGGTCGCCGTCGCCGGTGTCGCGACGGCCTTCCTCGCGGTCGGCGTCAGCGTCTCGTTCGCGCAGGGCACCCCCGTACCGATCTGGCCGGGCACCGGGCTGAGCCTCGCGTGGATCGGAGTGCTCGGCGCGGCGACCGTCACGCTCGACACGGCGCTCCCGCTGCCGCGGCTGCGCACCGTGGCGACCACCGTCACGGCGGCCGCCCTCCTGGTGTGTGCCCTGCCCGCCCTCACCGCGTTCCACACCGATCGATCCGTGCTCACCAACGGGCCGGAGTCGACGCTGCCCGCCTACGTGGCCGCGCAGGCGGCGGGCGACCGCGCGATCTCGACGCTCATCCTCACCCCGCAGAACGACGGCGGACTCGCGGTCGAGGTGGTCCGCGGAGCCAGCGAGACCCTCGGGGCCCAGACCACCATGCTCTCGACCGCCGTCGAGCCCCAGGGCACCGACACCGGCACGCTCGCGGTCGACCTGATCTCCGCCCGCGACTTCGATGCACCGGCCGAACTCGCCGCGGAGGGCATCAGCTACGTGCTGATCGCCCAGGTCGCGGGCGAGGGCGACCGGGCCCGTGCGCTGCGCACGGCCTCGATCGCCGCGATCGACCAGCGCCCGGGTCTCGTCCACGCGGGCACCACCGAGCGCGGAGTGCTGTGGCGGCTCGAGGGCGAGGCCGCGGCACCGGCGTCGCTCACCGCGGCGCAGGAGGGCACGGCGCGGCTCGTGATCACCCTGCAGCTGCTCGTGGTGCTGGCCGCGCTGCTGCTGTCCATCCCGACCAGGGCGTCGCGGCGTGCCGCCAGGGCGCAGTCGCGCATCGTCGGGCGGGCGCCGGAGGAGCCGATGGTGCTGCCGCGTCACGCCGAGGATCTCCCGGCCGCGGTCGTGGAGGACCCGCCCGTCGGCGCGGTCGAGGATCCGCAGGACGAACCGGCTCTGACGGACGAGGCCCTGGCGCCCATCGCCGAACCGGTTCCCGAGGCCGAGGTCGAGCCCGCGGACGCCGCGGAATCGGACGACGACACCCCCGCACCGCAGCCCGAGGAGGAGCGCCGATGAGCGGCAACCGCGCATTCCGGGTCGCCGCGACCAGCGCCCGCGTCGTGACGGGCGTGGCCGTGGCCGCCGCCTGCGTGATCGGGGTCGTCGCGGCCGTGCACGCGCCCTGGCCCACCGTGGCGCACGAACCGGCGCAGGAGCAGGTCACTCCGCTGCCCGGCGACAGCGTGCTGGTCTGCAACGGCGACTTCCGGGCGCTCGGACGCGACTCGTCCGCACCGCTCGACATGACAGCGGCCGCAGCCCCCACGCTCACCACCGGCGGTACGTCGGGAGATCCGGCCTCGTCGGGAGTGGCGACGCCCGACCTCGCCGACGGCGACGAGGTCGCCGTGCTCACCGGTGCCGTGGAGGGCCGCACGGCTCCGCTGATCGCGGGCGCCGAGTCGTTCACCCTCGCCGCGGACGACCTGGCGGGCTTCGCGGCCACTCCGTGCACGGTGCCGCGCCTGGAGTCCTGGCTCGTCGGCGGTGCGGTGGGCACCGGCACCGAGGACATCGTCATCCTCACCAACGCGGCCGAGGTGCCGTCCACCGTCACCCTCACCGTGTACGGCGAGACGCGCGGCGGCCGCACCGTCATCATCCCGGCGCGCACGCAGACCGCCCTTCCGCTGACGTCGATCGCCGCCGGCAACGAGGCACCGGTCGTCAAGGTGAGCGCGGTCGGGGCTCCGGTGCGCGCCGTCCTGCAGTCGTCGCTCGTGCGCGTGCTCGACCCCGCCGGCATCGACCTGCAGGAGGCCGTGGCCGGCGCGCAGCAGAACGTGGTCATCACGGGGGTCCAGACGTTCACGTCCGACGGCGACGAGGCCGACATGACCGTGCTGCGGTTGCTGGCACCCGGCGCCGACGCCATGGCGAAGGTCACGGTGCACAGCGAGGGCTCCTCGCCGACGACGGACGAGTTCTCCGTCCCGCTCGACCCCGACGTCCCCGCGCAGGTCGCGCTCAGCGGGCTCGAGCCGGGACGCTACACCGTGGAGATCGAGGCGGAGGCCCCGGTCGTCGCCGCCGTCCGCCAGCAGGACGGCTTCGGACGCGACACCGACTTCGCGTGGGTGACTCCGGCCGCCCAGCTCGACGACCAGGCCGCGGTCGCCGTGCCCGCCGGTCCCGCCCCGCGGCTGCAGCTCGCCAACACGGGCGACGAGGACGCGACCGTCACGGTCGAGCCGATCGACGGCGGTCAGCCGCAGGAGGTGTCGGTGCCGGCGGGGCAGACCCGCGGTATCGACGTGACCGCGCGGACGACCTACCTGCTGCGCACCACCGGACCCGTGCACGCCGCGGTGACCCTGACCGCCGCCGGCGCGCTCGGCGTGCTGCCGGTGCCGCCGTCGCCCGGCGTGGAGAAGTCGATCACGGTCTACCCCTGATCCGGGGGTCGAGGCGCGGGGTCAGTGGTCGTGGCCGAGGTCCCACGGCTCGCGGCCGACGTACTCGGCGGCGGCCCGGAACACCGCGCTCTCGATCGCCATACGGCGGTGCGCGGCGTCGTCGTGCCCCGGAGGGAGCAGTCGCTCGATCGGGATGCGGAACAGCACGATCCGTCGCCCCTCGCGGTCCAGGTGCCAGCGCGGCACCTCCCCGTCGCCCTCGGCCGCGGGGAGCGCCCCGATCTCGAAGCGCACCTCCTGCAGCTCGGGCCAGGTGCCGCGGAGGAACTCCACCGCGGTGCCCACCGTGAGGTCGAACCGGTCGAGCCGCCCGTCGAGCGGTGCGAGCGGCGGGCGGACGACCTCGCTGCGCCCGAGTCGTCCGTGGCGTCCGTGCCTCGCGCCGCGTCGGGCGGTGGGGGCGTGGGCGCGACGACGGGGCATGCCGAAAGTCTAGGCGCTGCGCGCGCGCTCGGCGCGGCATCCGCTCCGCTCGCGACGGGGGTCGTAGCGTGAAGGGGATGGACGGACGACTCTGCTCGAAGGTCGGCTGCGCGCGTGAGGCCGTGGCCACCCTCACCTACGACTACGGCGACCAGATGGCCGCTCTCGGACCGCTCGGAACGGCGAACGACCCGCAGGCGCACGACCTGTGCGCCCCGCACGCCGACCGGCTCTCGGTGCCGGCGGGCTGGCTCGTGATCCGCCACGAGGCCCTGCGCGCCTGATCCGACACGCGGGCGGAGGCACCGTGGCCCCTGCCGATTCCTGGGTACTCTGACGGCGGCGGTGTCACGGCGGCGCGGCCGGAAAGGCTACCGTGCTCGTCTGGCGTCGCTGGGTCCTGCCCCTGCTGCTCGTGGTCATCTTCGGCGCCTGCGCCGCCGCACTCGTGAAGATCGCCTTCTTCCCCGACCGGTCAGAGGCGATCGTGAGCCCCGAGGCGGGCATCACCGATCCGGTTGTGGCGGTCGAGCGGGGGGCCGTCGTCAACGCGCTCAGCCTGGACGGCACGGTCGCGCGCGACGAGAGCTATCCGGTGCGCAGCGAGCTCAACGGCACGGTCACTGCGGTGCACGTGGCCGACGGTGCGAGCGTCGCGGCCGGGCAGAAGCTGTTCACCGTGCGCCAGGACGACCCGCGCAAGGACATCGACGTGCTGGCGCCCGAGGCCGGCGACGTGTCGGAGCTCGCGATCGTGAAGGGCCAGGCCACCACGGTGGGCACGGAGACGTACACGCTCACCCCGGCCCGCTACCACCTGCAGGCGACCGTGGAGCCCGTGCAGCTGTACCGGCTCGTCAACGCGCCGACCGAGGCCACGGTGACCATCACGGGCGGCCCCGCCCCGTTCCCGTGCACGGGCGTGCGGGTGCAGGTGAGCGAGGAGGGCACCGCGAGCGTGCGCTGCGCGATCCCCGCCGATCAGACCGTGTTCGCCGGCCTGCCCGCCACGATGGATCTCGCGCTCGGACAGGTCGACGATGCGCTGGTGATCCCGGTCACGGCGGTGCAGGGCGGCGCTGGCACCGGAAAGGTGTGGGTCGACGCGGGCGACGGCGGCGAGCCGGAGGAGCGCGAGGTCGCCCTCGGCGTCAACGACGGTTCGATGGTGGAGGTGACCGACGGGCTCGCGGAGGGCGACAGCATCCGCCAGTTCGTGCCGGGCTTCGTCGCACCCGTCGAGGAGTTCTGCTACGAGATCTCCCCGGGCGTCGAGCAGTGCGACAGCGGGATGAGCTGGTGACGCTGGTCGCGCTGGAGGGCGTCGCCAAGAGCGTCCTCCTGCCCGACGACTCGCGCCTGGAGATCCTCCGCAGCGTCGACCTCGAGGTCGGCGCGGGCGACCACGTGTCGATCGTGGGACGGTCGGGTTCGGGCAAGTCGACGCTGCTCAACATCCTCGGCATGCTCGATGCCCCCACGTCCGGGACGGTGTCGTTCGAGGGGCGGGAGGTCCGCCGGATGCGCTCCGGTCGCCTCGACCGTCTCCGGGGTGAGAACGTGGGCTTCGTGTTCCAGCAGTTCAACCTGCTGCCCGGTCGCACCGCGCTGGACAACGTCATGATGCCGCTCGGCCACGCGCGCGGACGGCTGTTCTGGGACCGCCGCCGCATCGCCGCCGACATGCTGGAGCGCGTCGGACTCGGGCACCGCGTCGACCAGGTCGCCGACCGGCTCTCCGGCGGGGAGCAGCAGCGTGTCGCGATCGCCCGCGCGCTCGTACGCCGCCCGGTGCTGATCCTCGCCGACGAGCCGACCGGCGCCCTCGACATCGACACCGGCGCGACCGTGATGGCCCTGCTCGACGAGGTCGCGACCGAGACCGACGCCGCCCTCGTCACGATCACGCACGACCTGCACGTCGCGGCCCGCGCGCGCCGCCACTACCGCCTGGACGCCGGGCGGCTGGAGCCGGCCGACCTCACGAAGGCGTTCGAGGCGTCCACGCTCGCCGCCTCGGTGCCCGGAGCCGCGGAGGTCGCGTCGTGACCGGGTTCCTCGGAGCGCTCTCCGACGCCTGGGCCGAGATCCGGGTGCACAAGCTCCGTGTGCTGCTCAGCCTCATCGGCATCGCCGTGTCGGTGGGCGCGCTCACCGCGGTCGTGGCGATCTCGGAGTACCAGCGCCAGTTCCAGGAGGAGCAGTCGGACCGCTGGGGCGGCCGTGCGGCCACTGTGGTCGTGGCGGTGTCGGCCGACGACGGCACCCCGGTCGACGCGGACGAGGTGGACGAGCGCTTCCGCAGGGCCTCGGAGCGCTTCGGCTTCAGTCACACCGCCCGGATCGCCCAGGGCCTCTCGCTCGGCGTGGCGCTGCCCGACGGCGTGACCCCGGTGAACACCCGGCTGGTCGACCCTGCGTACTCGCAGATCCACCGGGAGAAGCTGCTCGAGGGCCGGTGGCTGCACGACGGCGACCTTGAGGCGCTCGCACCGGCGGTGGTCATCAGCGAGCCGCTGTGGGAGCGCATCGGGCGGGTCCCGGTCGCCCAGCACCCCACGATCACCGTCACCGGAGACGCCGGCGGCACCTACCAGGTGGTCGGGGTCGTTCCGCGGCAGGGCTTCGGCGACGAGGAGCTCCGTCTGGACCTGCTGTACGACGCCTACCGTGACCGCGTCGACGCGCTGCCGGAGGAGACGTTCACCCAGTACGAGGTGTGGCTCGGCCCCGACGAGGTCGACGGGATCGCGCCGGTGCTCGCGATGGACCTCCGCGCCGGGCTGCCGGAGGGGCAGACGGTGTCGGTGAGCCGCTCGGACTGGGCGGCGCAACCCGGCACCGCCGACGCTCAGGCCACGTTCGAGATGGTCACGGGCGGCATCGCGTCGCTGATCCTCGCGCTCGGCGCGCTCAGCCTGATCAACATCCAGCTCGTCGCGATGCGCCAGCGGGTGCGGGAGATCGGGGTGCGACGGGCCTTCGGCGCGAGTTCCGGCCGGGTGTTCTTCGCGGTGTTCCTGGAGAGTCTGGTGGCGACGACCGTGGCGGGGGCGATCGGCATCGCGATCGTCGTGGCGGTGCTGCGCTCCGAGTGGCTGATCGGCTCGATGTTCCCCGGTATCCAGGACATCCCGCCGTTCCCCATGCGGGCGGCGCTGGTCGGTCTCGTCGCCTCGGTCGTGGTCGGCGCGGTGTCGGGCTTCATCCCCGCGCTCGTGGCGCTGCGGGTCAAGGTGATCGACGCCATCCGGTTCTGACACACGGGCGGTGCGTCCGCGACCTGATGGAACAATGGGCCCATGCCTGAGCTCGAGTACCGCATCGCCGATCTGTCCCTCGCCGACGCCGGACGGCACCAGCTGCGGCTCGCCGAGAACGAGATGCCAGGGCTCATGGCCCTGCGCGCGGAGTTCGGCGCGGCGCAGCCGCTCAGGGGCGCGCGCATCGCGGGGTCGCTGCACATGACCGTGCAGACGGCCGTGCTGATCGAGACGCTCGTGGCGCTCGGCGCCGAGGTGCGCTGGGCCAGCTGCAACATCTTCTCCACGCAGGACGAGGCGGCCGCGGCGGTCGTGGTCGGCCCGCACGGCACGGTGGACGCGCCCGCCGGTGTGCCCGTGTTCGCGTGGAAGGGCGAGACGCTCGAGGAGTACTGGGCGTGCACCGAGCGGATCTTCGACTGGTCGGCGTCGGGCGTCGACGGCCCGAACCTCATCCTCGACGACGGCGGCGACGCCACGCTGCTGGTGCACAAGGGCGTCGAGTTCGAGCGGGCGGGCGTCGTCCCCGATGCCGCCGAGGGCGACCCGCACGAGTACCGTGTGATCCTCGACCTGCTGCGTCGGTCCCTCACGGCGTCGCCCGACCGCTGGACGCGGGTGGCCGCGGGGCTGATCGGCGTCACGGAGGAGACCACCACGGGCGTGCACCGCCTGTACGAGCTCGCGGCGTCGGGAGATCTGCTGTTCCCGGCCATCAACGTCAACGACGCGGTCACGAAGAGCAAGTTCGACAACAGGTACGGCATCCGTCACTCGCTGCCCGACGGGCTGAACCGGGCGACCGACGTGCTGATCGGCGGCAAGGTCGCGTTCGTGTGCGGCTACGGCGACGTGGGCAAGGGAGCGGCCGAGGCGCTGCGCGGTCAGGGCGCCCGGGTCATCGTGAGCGAGGTCGACCCCATCTGCGCGCTGCAGGCCGCGATGGACGGCTTCGAGGTGGCGCGTCTGATCGACGTGGCCGGCGGGGTCGACATCGTCGTGACCGGGACCGGCAACCGCGACGTGGTGACGGTGGAGCACCTGCTGGCGCTCAAGCACCTCGCGATCGTCGCGAACGTCGGCCACTTCGACAACGAGATCGACATGGCGGGGCTGGAGGCGCTCGACGGTGCGGAGAAGGTCGAGATCAAGCCGCAGGTGCACGAGTGGCGCCTGCCGAGCGGTCGCAGCGTGCTCGTGCTCAGCGAGGGCCGGCTGATGAACCTCGGGAACGCGACCGGGCACCCGTCGTTCGTGATGAGCGCGTCGTTCACGAACCAGGTCCTCGCCCAGCTCGAGCTGTTCACGAACGCGGCGGCGTACCCGGTCGGGGTTCACGTGCTGCCCAAGGCACTCGACGAGAAGGTCGCGCGTCTGCACCTGGACGCGCTGGGCGTGCGGCTCACCACGCTCACCGAGAGCCAGGCGGCGTACATCGGGGTGCCCGTCGAGGGGCCGTACAAGCTCGACCACTACCGCTACTGAGCGCGGCGGAGAGGCGAGGTCAGACGCCGACGCGGCGACCCGTCAGCCGCTCGGCGCGGCGGTCTGCGTTCTCCAGGGCCCGCCGCTCGCGCTCCCGCCGCAGCACCGTGATGCCCACGAGCACGAGCTCGGCGGGGGCGGCGGGCACCGGCGACACGAACGGCGCCGCCTCCGCGAGCAGTCCCTGCGCCACCCGCTCGCGCGCGGCGGGCATCATCCGCGGCGCGCTCTCCAGGAACTGCGAGATGCGGCGCGCCAGGCGATCGGGCAGCCGGGCGACGTCGGCGATCTGCGCCCATCCGGCGAGCTGCGGCGGAAGCACGGGCGCGTGCCCGGTCAGCCGTGGCGTGCGCACGCGCTGGCTGTACGTGCCGGCGACGAGGTCGCCCAGTCGCTGCGAGCGGGAGGTGAACGCGCCCACCAGCACCGCCAGGCCACCGAACGTGAGGTAGATCTCCAGCACGCCGAGGAGCGCGCGGATGAAGGCGTGCCGGAACCCGGCGGCGCCGCCGTCCAGGCGCACGATGCGCCCGCCGACCGCGAGCTTGCCAAGGCTGCGTCCCTTCAGGGCGACCTCCATCGTGATCGGCAGGACGACGAAGCTCACCACGAGCGCGGCGACGGTAGCGATGCGGTCGGTCGCCTCGTCGAGCACGCCGGCGTCGAGCAGCCAGATGCGCAGGAAGATCCACAGCACGAAGACGCCGTAGCCCACGAGCATGTCGATGATCGCTCCCGCGGCGCGGAGCACGAACCCGACCGGCTGCACGTCGATCGCGACCGCCTCACCGGAGAGCACCTCGTCGGAGACGTCGATCTGCGCGGACATGAGTACAGTAAATCAGGTGGATGCCGATGCCCTGACCGACGTCCGCCGGTCCGAGTGGGAGCGGCTGGATCAGCTCAGCCGCGCTCGCCTCGACGGCGCGGGGGTCGACGAGCTCATCGTGCGCTACCGCGCCGCATCCGCCGACCTCGCCGAGCTCAAGA
The DNA here is from genome assembly GCF_042732495.1 of Microbacterium sp. NPDC059771. NCBI lineage: Bacteria > Bacillati > Actinomycetota > Actinomycetes > Micrococcales > Microbacteriaceae > Microbacterium > Microbacterium sp. NPDC059771. The sequence continues at coordinate 1,724,515 of NZ_JBHWHK010000001.1, forward strand.
CCTCCGTCGGCGACTCGCCGCAGGGCGCCTACCTCTCGACGATCCTGGTGCGCGCGCGACTGCGGCTCACCGGCGCCTCCGACAGCATCCTCACCCAGGTCGGGCGCTTCTTCGGGCTCCAGCTCCCCGCCGCCCTGTACCGGCTGCGCTGGACCACCCTGATCATCGCGGTCGCGTTCATCGCGGTCGCCGTGGGCGTCGCGGGCTGGATCGCGAGCGATCCGGCGCTGGTGGCGACGCTCGGCCCGCCCGACGCCCTGGAGCAGTACGCCGACGAGAGCTTCACCGGGTACTACACCGAGAACCCCGCTGCCGTGTTCATGGGCATGGTGTGGACGAACAACGCCTGGATCGCGATGCAGTGCGTGCTGTTCGGCGTCACGGGCATCTGGCCGATCTACATGCTGCTGCAGAACGCCATCGGGCTCGGCACGTCAGGCGCGGTCATGGCGGCCCACGACAAGGCCGACCTCATGGTGCTCTACATCCTGCCGCACGGCATGCTCGAGATGACCTGCATCTTCGTCGCAGCCGCCGCCGGGCTGCACGTGTTCTGGGCGTGGGTGGCGCCGGGTCGCCGGTCGCGCGGTGAAGCGCTCGCGGAGGAGGGGCGGGCCCTCGCCACGGTCGCGATCGGGCTCGTCTTCGCCCTGTTCCTGTCGGGCCTGGTGGAGGGTTTCGTCACGGGCTGGGCGCTGCCGTGGCCGGTCAAGATCGGCATCGGGGCCGCGGCGCTCGCCGTGTTCCTCGTCTACATGCTCGCCATCGGCGGACGGGCGTATCGCCGCGGGGAGAGCGGCGACCTGGTCGAGTACGAGGCCGGCACGCCGCGGCTCGTCGCCGGCTGACGACGGCCCCGGTCACAGCCGTCCGGCGGCCTTGAGCTCCAGGTAGCGGTCGGCAATCCGGGGTGGGAGCGCCTCGGGGTCGGCGGCGATGGCCTCGCCGCCCGCCCGCCGGATCGCGTCGGCCACGTTCTCCGCGTCGCGGAGCGTCCGCTCGGCCGCTGCGGCGACGTACACCTCCTCGCGCGAGCCCCTGGCGCGCGCCAGTGCGGCGATCCCGTCGTCGGTGACCGAGCCGACCAGCACGGTCGTCGCCCGCGACGCGGTCGGGAATGCGCCGAGGAAGCCGCGTGCGGACTCCGCCGCGTCCTGCGCCGTGAGCGCGACGATCAGCGAGGGGCGCGTGGTCAGGGTGCGCACCGCCGCGAACGCGCTCTGCCAGTCGGTGTCCACCAGTCGTGCGTGCACGGGGGCCATGGCATCGGTGAGCGCGGGAAGGAGCGCGGTGCCGTCGACGCCGGTGACCCTGGCCCGGACGACCCGGTCGAACATCAGCAGGTGCACGTGGTCGCCCGCGCGGGAGGCGAGGGCCGCGAGCAGGAGCGCGGCCTCGAGGCTCGCATCCAGGCGGGTGCCGTCGCCCACGCGGGCCGCTGCCGTGCGACCCGTGTCGACGAGGATGACGACGTGGCGGTCGCGTTCCGGGCGCCAGGTCCGCAGCATCGTGGTCCCGGCCCTGGCGGTCGCGCGCCAGTCGATCGAGCGCACGTCGTCGCCCCGGACATACTCGCGCAACGAGTCGAACTCGGTGCCCTGACCGCGCACCTGGATGCTCGTGTTGCCGTCGAGCTCCCGCAGCCGGGCGAGCCGGGAGGGGAGGTGCTTGCGGGAGCTGAACGCGGGCAGCACGCGGATGGCGCCGCGGACGAGGTGGCGCGCCTGCCGTCCCGCGATGCCGAGGGGCCCGCGCGAGCGGATCACGACGAACTCGCTCACCAGCTCGCCGCGACGGCGAGGATGCAGCGGCAGCTCGACCCGTCCGCGCTCACCCGACGCGATGCGCAGGCGCTGGCGCTCCAGGGGCGCACCGGCGGTGGGCTGCCAGGCGTCGCGGATCACGGCGTCGAGCGTCCGCGTTCCGTGGTTGTGCAGGGCGACGCTGACCGGCACGGGTTCGCCGAGGCGCGCCCGCGCGGGCAGCCGGCGGGTGACGGTCACCGCGCGGGGACTCGCCGCCCGCACCACGTCGAACACCACGAGCAGGGCGCACAGCGCGAGCCAGCCTCCGAGCACGGCGTACGGCGGCACCCCCGCGAGACCGGTTAGGACCAGCGGGACGATGCCGACGGCGAGGGCGACGGCGAGGCGTCCGGTGACGAACACCTAGATCGGCACCCTGGTCTGCTGCACCACGGAGGTGAGCACCGCGTCGGCGGACACGCCCTCCATCTGCGCGTCGGGCCGCAGCTGCAGCCGGTGGCGCCAGACGGGGACGAGCATGGTCTGCACGTGGTCGGGCGTCACGGCCGTCGACGCGTTGAGCCAGGCCCAGGCCTTGGCGGCAGCGAGGAGTCCGGTCGAGGCGCGCGGGCTCGCGCCGAGCTCCACGGAGGGGGACTGGCGGGTGGCCCGTGCCAGGTCGACGACGTAGCCGAGCACGTCGTCCGTGACCTCGACGGCGGCGGCCGCGTGCTGGGCGGCGCGGATCTCCTCGGCGGACACCACGGCTTCGACGCCCGTGAGCTCGCGCGGCGAGAAGCCCTGCGCGTGGCGCCGCAGCACCGACACCTCGGCGTCGCGCTCCGGCATGCCGACGACGAGCTTCATCAGGAACCGGTCGAGCTGCGCCTCGGGGAGCGAGTACGTGCCCTCGTGCTCGATCGGGTTCTGGGTCGCGGCGACCAGGAACGGATCGGGCAGCGTGCGGCTCACGCCGTCGGCCGACACCTGACGCTCCTCCATGGCCTCCAGGAGCGCGGCCTGCGTCTTCGGCGGCGTGCGGTTGATCTCGTCCGCCAGCAGGATGTGCGTGAACACGGGTCCGGCGCGGAAGTCGAACTCGCCCGTCCTGGCGTCGTACACGAGTGAGCCGGTCACGTCGCCGGGCATGAGGTCTGGCGTGAACTGCACGCGCTTGGTGTCGAGCCCCAGGGCCCTGGCGAACGACCGCACGACCAGCGTCTTCGCGACGCCGGGCACGCCCTCCAGGAGCACGTGACCGCGGGCGAGCAGCGACACCAGCAGACCGGTGACGGTGCCCGCCTGGCCGACCACGGCCTTGTCGACCTCGGTGCGGACGCGGTGCATGGCCTGGCGCAGCGCGGCGTCGTCGATGGGACGGTTGTCGTCGGTCACGGGGTCTCCTCGGATTCCGGGGTGAGCGGGGGTCGGTCGGGGCGGCGGGGCGTCATCCGTCGTCGCTCCGCGCGGTGCGGGCCGTGTCCTCGACGGCGGTCTCGAGCTCGTCGAGCTGGCGCGCGAGGGCGATCAGGGCGGCGTCGTCGGCGGGTGGCGCTCCGGCGAGCAGCGCCTGCAGGGTGCCGCGGGGGATCCGCAGCCGGTCGGCGGCGGCGTCGGCGACCTCGTCGGCTCCGGCCTGGACGGCGAGCCCGAGCCGGACGGCGAGCCGTCGGCGGGTCCCTTCGCGCAGCGCTTCGGCCGCGTGCGGGGCGTCGGCGGCCTTGGCGGTGAGCCGGGCGCGTCCGAGCATCGTCTCCGAGGCCCGGACGGTGACCGGCAGCGTCTCGGCGACGAGCGGGCCGAAGCGCCGCCCTCTCGCCAACGCCACCGCGAGTCCGGCGGCGAGGAGCAAGAGGATGGCCGGGGTGACCCAGTCCGGCGTGAGGCTGCCGAGCGTGTCCGGTGCGGCCGTGCCCTCGACGTCGGAGTCCTGGAAGGAGGGGACGTACCAGACGAGGCGGTCGGACTGGCCGAGCAGCGCGAGGCCGAGGGCGGCGTTGCCGTTCTCGGCGAGGAAGGCGTTGCTGAACAGCTTGGTGCCGTCGACGATCGTGCGACGGTTGCCGTCGCGGTCGTCCACGAGCACGGCCGCGCCGCTGTCGTCGCCGAAGCAGGCGTCGACGCCGCTCGCGGGCGAGAACAGGCGGTCGGGCCGGATCGTGCCCACCTCGGCGAACTCGGGCACGGCGCAGTCGGCCGCGGCGGTGGAGACGCTGCCCGGCGCGGGCTCGCCGATCCGCAGTTCCCCGAGCAGGTGCGTGCCGGTGGAGAGGAAGACCACGCGTGCGGCCGGCGCGATGAGGTCGGCGATCGCGTCGTCGCTCAGGGTGTACGGGTTGGTCATGGCCAGCGTGGCATCGTCGTCCAGTGCGGCGCGGACCTCGGCGCGGCTGCGGGCGACCTCGACCTCGACGCCCCGGTCGCGGAGGATCTCGGCGAGGGCGAGCGCCCCCGTGTCGCTGCGGCTCTCCGGGTCGAGGGCACCGCGAGCGCCGGGGCTGCTGGCGGCGAACTGCGAGGCGGCATAGGCCACGACGAGCACGAGGATGCCGATGAGCGCCCAGCCGACGATCGCGCCCGTGCGGCGAGGGCGCCGCTCGGCCGTCGTGGCGTCCTGCGGGGTGACGAGGGTCATGCGGGTACCGCCTCCGGTCGCCGCGCGCGCAGGCGGTCGTCGGTCGCGGCGAGCTCGCGGTAGGTCTCCTCGGAGGCGGGGTGGCGCAGGTAGCGCACATCGTCGAAGGCGGCGGCGGCGCGGCGCATCGCGTCGGACTCCTCGGCGAACACGAGGCTCGCCGATCGTGCGATGGCCTGCGCGGTCGCGCCGGGCGCGGGGTCGATGAGGTCGCGTTCGAGGAGGCTGCGCGCGATGGCCCGGTAGCGCAGCACCACGGCCGTGTTCCAGTCGCCGTCGCGCGCGCTGCGCTCGGCATCGGTGCGCAGCTGCGCGGCGGTGCGGTCGTCGTCGGCGCCCAGCAGGTGCGCGTGGCCGCGACGTACCGCGCGGGACCGCCGGGGGCGCCCCCACACGAGCAGGGCCGTGATCAGGGCGGCGGCGATCAGCAGGACCACGGCGATGAGTGCGACGGGGCCGACGCTCTCTCCGTTGCCGGAGCTGAACAGATCGGCGAGGAACCGTCCGACGTCGCGGGCGAGCAGATCGAACCAGGTCGGCTTGGCGTCGGCGTAGCGCGGGTTGGCGAGCTCCTCCTCGGCCCACCGCCGCGCTTCATCGCCGTCGGGGATGAAGACCTCGTCGAACCGGAGCATCATGCGGAGCGGTCACCGCCACCGGGAGCCGTGCCGTCGCCCTCGGGCGCGGGAGCGGGCGTCGCCGGAGCCGCGGGACGCGGGGCCGGGGCGGGCGGGGGCGCGGGGGCGAAGGCCGGCGCGGGTGCCGGCGGGTACGCGGGTGCCGGCGGGAACCCAGGCACGGGCTGAGACGCGGGTGCCGGCGGGTACGCGGGGGAGGGCGCGCCGCCGAACCCCGGGGTCGTTCCGGCCGGCGGCGGACCGTAGGGATACGGCTGCGGCGGGGCCTGGGGGTACCCGTACCCCTGTGTCATCATCACGTGCTCCGGAACCTGACGCGGCGGCGGGGCGGAGGTGACGGCGCGGGCGGTGTCCACCACGAACGGGTCGCCGAGCTGGTCCTCACTCGCACCGAGGTCGAGGCGCTCCACATAGGAGAGGAGCGTCTGGTCCAGGCCCTCGTAGCGCATGCGGCAGTCGAGGTAGACCAGCACACCGCCCGTGCTCTGCACCACGATCGTGATCGCCTGCAGGATCAGCAGGAGCACCTGCGGGGCGAGGAGGGCGAAGACGTAGCCGATCACCGCACTCGGCTCGCTGGCGCCGGTCGGCGCGATCACGGTTCCGAGGAACGACGACACCAGCGCCGTGGGGATGCTCACCACCTGCATCGCCAGCCCCATGATGAGGCTGATCAGGAACGTCACTCCGAACGCGACCCAGAAGCGACCGCGCGTGAGACGCCACGACCGCACGAACGCGTCGCGGAAGCGGGCGCGCTCCAGCACCAGGATCGACGGGACGAGAAGCAGCTTGGTCGTCAGCCAGATGGTCAGGGGGATCGCGGCGATCGCCAGCAGGACCACCACGATGATCACGATGCCGATCAGCTCCGGCGTGCCGCCCAGACCGCCCGCGGTGAGCGCTCCGATGATGGCGACCACGATCGCGATGCCGCCGAACATCGCGAGCACCGAGAGCGATGCGAAGCCGGCGAGCCGCCAGAACGCGGGGAGCATACGGCGCCAGAGCATGCGCAGCGAGGCCTTCCGCCCGACGGCGGCGTACCCGATGTCGGCGGCCACCACGCCCTGCATCATCGCGGTGAAGGCGATCGACGCGAGCCCGACGATCAGCCCGGCGATCACGTTGATGGCGATCGTGCCGGCGAGCACGGCCTCGAAGTCGGGCGACGAGGGAGACACCGTCTCGAGGCGGGTGAAGGTGGTGAACAGCACGACACCCATGACACCGGCGGTCGCGATGACGACGACGAACTGGATCACGACGGCGAACCCGAACAGCACCTTCGGGTTGTGGCGGAGCGCCGCGAAGGCCTTGCCGAGCAGCATGCCGAACGTCAGCGGATGAAGGGGGATGATCCCCTTCTTGGGGGCTGGGGTCCACGTCTGGCCGCTCACGGGCCTCCCTCCGTCGTGCGCTCCCATCGTGTCATATCCTCGCGGTGAGGCGCAGACCTGCGGAGGGCGGTACTCGGTGCCATAAGGTAACAGTTATGACCTCACGCATCCTCGTGGTCGACGACGACACGGCGCTCGCCGAGATGATCGGCATCGTGCTGCGCACGGAGGGCTTCGAGCCGGTCTTCTGCGCGGACGGCGCGCGCGCGGTCGACGAGTGGCGCGCACAGCGTCCCGACCTGGTGCTGCTGGACCTCATGCTCCCCGGCATGGACGGCATCGAGATCTGCACGCGGATCCGGGCGGAGTCCGGGGTGCCGATCATCATGCTCACGGCGCGCAGCGACACCGCGGACGTGGTGCGTGGCCTCGAAGTGGGCGCAGACGACTACATGGTCAAGCCGTTCAACCCGAAGGAACTGGTCGCCCGCATCCGCACCCGGCTGCGCCCGACCCCGCAGACCACCAGCGAACAGCTGCGCATCGGAGACCTCACGGTCGACGTCGACGCGCACGAGGTCCGCCGGGGCACCACGCCCATCGCCCTGACGCCGTTGGAGTTCCAGCTGCTCGTGGCCCTCGCCTCCAAGCCGCAGCAGGTGTTCTCGCGCGAGATGCTGCTCGAGCAGGTGTGGGGCTACCACTACAAGGCCGACACCAGACTGGTGAACGTGCACGTGCAGCGGCTGCGCGCGAAGGTCGAGCTCGACCCGGACAACCCGAAGATCGTGATGACCGTGCGCGGTGTGGGCTACCGCGCCGGCAGCGTCGCCTAGGCGCACGATGGCCGCGACGACAGCGACCACGGCCGTCGCTGTGCTGCGCGACTGGCGTGGCTGGCCGGCCGTGATCTCGGCGCTGTGGCGGCGGTCGCTGCGGTTCCGCACCCTGGCGATCACCCTGGTCGCGACCTCGCTGGCGATCTTCATCACGTGCGTCACCATGGCGCTCGTGATCCAGAACGACCTGTTCGTCTCCCGCAAGAACGTCGCCCTGGAGGACGCGCGCCGCGCGGTCGACCAGGCGCAGAGCATCCTCGACGTGGCCGAGGTGGGCGACGACCCCGCGGCGCTCACCGACCTGTGGAACAGCATCCCCGACACGCTGGCGCGCACGTCCAGCGCCGATCAACTGGCCGGGTTCAAGATCGAGGACGAGCCGGGAGGGGTACGACTGAACGGCTTCACGGCCGGCCTCACCGCCAACCTCCTCAGCCCCGAGCTGAAGACGAGGGTGGAGGAGCTCGACTACGTCCAGGCGTGGCAGTCGGTCGCGCTGCCGGTCGAGGACGGGGGAGAGGTTCCCGGCATCATCGTGGGGCAGCAGCTCCAGGTGCCGGAGGCCGGCCCGTTCGCGATCTACTTCGCGTACGACCTGGCCGATGCCGATCAGACGCTGGTGTTCGTGCAGCGCACGCTGTGGATCGCCGGGATCGGCCTGGTGGCGATCGTCGCCGCGATCTCGTGGATCGTGCTGCGTACGGTGTCGACGCCGATCGTGCAGGCCGCGGAGACCAGCGCGCGCCTCGCCGCGGGCGACCTCGGCGTGCGGCTGGAGGTGCACGGCGAGGATGAGCTCGCGACCCTCGGCCGGTCGTTCAACGCCATGGCCGACAGCATCGAGGCGCAGATCAAGGAGCTCGGGGAGCTGTCGATGGTGCAGCAGCGCTTCGTGTCGGACGTCTCCCACGAGCTCCGCACGCCGCTGACGACGATCCGTCTCGCCGCCGACATGCTCAACGACCACCGTGACGAGTTCGACGCGACCACCGCCAGGGCGACCGAACTGCTGCACGCGCAGGTGCAGCGCTTCGAGACTCTGCTGTCCGACCTGCTGGAGATCAGCCGGTACGACGCGGGGTCCGTGCAGCTGGAGCTCGAGGCGACGAGCCTCGCGCACCTCGCGGAAGACGTCATCGAGCAGATGCGGCCGCTCGCCGACGGCCGCGGCTCGGAGCTGCGGCTCGTCGCACCGGGCGGCTACTCGCCGGTGGACATGGATCCGCGCCGGGTGCGTCGAGTGCTGCGCAACCTGGTCGGCAACGCGATCGAGCACGGCGAGGGCCGGCCGATCGTGGTCACCGTCGACAGCAATCAGCACGCGGTGGCGGCGGGTGTACGCGATTTCGGCCTCGGCATGGACCCGGCCGACGCCGAGCGCGTGTTCGACCGGTTCTGGCGCGCCGATCCCTCCCGGCAGCGCACGATCGGTGGCACGGGGCTCGGACTGTCGATCGCTTTGGGCGACGCCACCCTGCACGGCGGTACGCTCGCGGTGTGGTCCGAGTTGGGCGTCGGGTCGAACTTCGTGCTGACCATCCCTCGCCACGACGGTGTTCTCGACGGGCCGAGCCCGGTCCCGGTGGAGCCTCAGGAGCCGCTGGCGGAACTGGGCGACGCGACGCAGCCGATCTCGATCGCGGAGATGTACTCGGAGCTGCTCGAGGGGAGGGAGGAACCGTGAGCGCACGCAGGTCGCGACGTCTCGCGCTCGCCGCCGCCCTGGGCATCGTGGCGCTGCTCCTCCCCGCCTGCGCCGGTCTGCCCACGAGCGGCGATGTCGCGGTGGGTCTCAAGCTCGGCGAGTCGCCGCAGGATGTGGACGTCCTCCCCGTCGCCTCCGGTCCCATCGCCGGAGCCGGTCCGGAGGAGATCGTCGAAGGCTTCCTGGAGGCCGGGATCACGACGTCGGACAACTGGGACACGGCGCGCGAGTTCCTCGCCCCGGCGCTGCAGCGCAGCTGGGCACCGTCGGCGGGCGTGTCGATCGACGTCGGCCCCGAGGCGCGGACGCTGTCGTCCACGGTGCCGGAGGACGAGGTGGAACAGGCGGACACCGCCGAGGTGCAGGTGCAGCTCGACCTGGTGGCGAGCGTGGACGGGGCGGGTGCCTACAGCGGCGCGCCCGGCGACTCCAGCGTCCCCTTCGCGCTGGAGCGCATGGACGACGGCGAGTGGCGCATCACCCAGGCGCCCGACGGCATCGTGATCGACGAGGCGCGGTTCCCGAAGGTGTTCGAGGGGTATCCGCTGCAGTGGTTCGACTCCTCGTGGTCGCGCCTCGTGCCGGACATGCGGTGGTTCCCCCGACGCCAGAGCCCGGCGACGACCGTCACGCAGGCGCTCGTGAGCGGAACGCCGTCGGAGTGGCTGGACCCGGCCGTGCAGACCGCGTTCCCCGCCGACGTGCAGTTGGCGCAGGACGCGGTGCCGATCACCGGACAGGTGGCTCAGGTCGCTCTGACGCGTCCGGCGTCCGGACTGGACCAGACCACGCTCGCCCGCATGCGCACGCAGTTGCAGTCCACGCTGAAGGCCGCCGGGGTGAACGTCACGCAGGTGCGCTTCAGCGTCGACGGCAGGTCCCTCGACGCGGGGGTGGTCGAGCTCGCAGGCACCCCGGCGGACGTCGGGACGCTCGTGCTGCGGAACGGCGAGTTCGGGCGGATCGTCGGCGACGAGATCTCCCCGATCCCGGACATCAGCGAGCAGATCGTCGCGATCCCGCAGCCGATCCTGGCGATCGACGTCGGCATCGACGACTCCTACGCGGTCGTGCAGCTCGACGACGGTCACGTGTACCGGGTGGCGAAGTCCGGACGCGATGAGTTGGACGCGCGCGCCGGTCTGGTCGAGCCGTCTCTCGACCCCTTCGGCTACGCGTGGTCCGTCCCGGAGGGTGATCCCCAGGCGGTGCAGGCCTCGGGGAGTGATGCGGCCCCGCACGCCGTGGCGAACGCCTGGCCGAGCGCCTCCTCCATCTCCGACCTGCGCGTGTCGGCGGACGGTGCCCGGGTCGCCGCGGTGATCGTGGTCGGCGGGCAGCGGTGGGTCGTGGTGGCGGCGATCGTGCGCGACTCGGCGGGCGTGCCGACCGAGCTCGGCGACCTCGTGCAGCTGTTCCAGCTCCCGGAGCCGTCCACCGGGCTCGTGTGGCTCGGGCCCGACCGGCTCGCCGTGCTGGCCTCTCCCAGCAGTCCGCGGCTCGTGCTGCAGGCCGTGGGCGGGCCGGGGTCGTCCGAGACGGCGCCGGTCGATGCGATCTCGATCTCCGGCGCGCGCACGCCCGCTGGTGTGCGGATCCTCGGTGCCGCCGGTCAGTTGTACGCGCACGCGGGATCGGCGTGGCGCGAGGTGACGGAGGGCATCACGGTCCTGGCGACCCGGGCGGGGGAGTGACCTCTCCTCCACGGTGACGGATCTCGCGGTGCGGCCCGCGGGTCGTGCTCGCGACGACCGCCGCGGAGCGGGCCCGGAGACACCATGAAGGCATGCCCGTGCCCTCCGCCCTCCGTTCCGTCGTGCTCGAGGCGGCCGCGCTGCTGCTGTCGGCGGTCTGCGGCGGGTGCGGCCTGCCCGGCACGCTGCTGTGCGACGTCTGTCGAGCCGAGCTGATCCCCGACCCGCGGGCGGTGCGCACGCCCGAGGGTCGGAACGTCCACGTGGCGCTGACCTATCAGGGCGTGGCGGCGCGATGCCTGCGCCGCCTCAAAGACGAGGGCGAGACCCTCCTCGCGCGCCCGCTGGGGTCCGCGCTGGCTGCCGTGCTCGGGCCCGCGGTGAGCCACGGAGCCCTCGTCGTGCCGGTGCCGACGTCGCGCCGTGCGTTCCGGCGCCGCGGCTTCCGGGTGCCCGATCTGCTGGTGCGGCGGGCGGGGGCGAGCACCACGCGGGTGTTGCGCTGGACCAGGGCGGCGCACGACCAGCGCAGCCTCGGTGCGATGGAGCGGCGCGACAACGTCCGCGCCGCGATGCGTGCCGTCGCGGACGGGCGCGGCGCGGCGGTCGTCGTGGTGGACGACGTGGTCACCACCGGAGCGACCCTGGACGAGGCCGCGCGGGCGCTCGAGGAGGCCGGGTATGAGGTGATCGCGCTGGTCGCGCTCGCCGCCACGCCGACGAACGCGGTATCCGGATGAGGTTCATCGGAGACTCACCGGGGACACAGGGCCGACACCCGTGACTTCCGTCGCCGGTCGGACTACGGTGGGGTGTCACAAGGCGACCACGGTCCGCCCTTGGCCGGGAGGACCGGGACAAGGAGGCAGCAATGGAAACGAGTATCGTCGGCGTCGGGGTGGGTATCACCGATCGCTTCCGCACCGTCGTCGAAGAGAAGATCGCCAAGATCGAGACTCTCGCAGCCAAGGCGCAACGTCTGGACGTCAAGGTCACCCACCGCGTGTATCGAAACGGGCGCGTCCCCGATGAGACGGTCGAGCTGACGCTCATCGGCAAGGGTCCCGTGGTCCGGGCCGAGGCGGTCGACGGCGACAAGTTCGTCGCGCTGGATCTCGCGGTCGACAAGATGACGGAGCAGTTGCGCCGCGCGAAGGAGAAGCGCGTCGACGGACGCCAGCACCCGCGCGGCCCGCACTTCGAGAAGGGCAGCGGATCGCTCGAGGGCATCGACGTGCAGCCGGCATCGGTCGAGGTCCTGCACGCCGTCGCGACCGGCAGCATCCCCGTGCAGAACGACGAGGAAGAGGAGTACTCGCCCGTCGTCATCCGCACCAAGAGCTTCGATGCGGAGTGGATGACCGTGGAGGAGGCGGTCGACCGGATGGAGCTCGTCGGGCACGACTTCTTCCTCTTCGTCGATGCCCGCACCGACCATCCCAGCGTGGTGTATCGCCGCAAGGGCTGGGACTACGGCGTGATCGCGCTGAGCACGCAGGCACCGCCGGCGGAGGCACTCGCCTCCTGAGCTCGGCAGACGCACGAACGGCCCGATCCATCGCGGATCGGGCCGTTTCGCGTGGTCAGGGGTGCGTCAGTCGAAGATGCCGTCGAGGATGCTGCCGATGACGAGTCCGCCGAGGATGCCGGAGGCGAGGTCGCCGCCGCCCATGCCACCACCCCGGCGCGGACCGCCGCCCCAACCGCCGCCCCAGTCCTGGTCCTGCGGGCGCGAGGAGTCGATGTCGCGCTGCGCGAGCTGCAGCGCCTCGGCGGCGAGGTGCGCGACCCGTCGCGCCTGCACGAGCGCGGCCTCTCTGGTGTCCTCCGCCGGCAGGAGGTCGCTCAGGTCGACGCGCAGGCGCTCGGCCTCGGCGAGTCGTGTGCGCGCATCCGCCCCGATCCAGCCGCGGTGTCCGGCGATCAGGCCGCGTGCCACGCCCAGCTGACGGTCCGCGTCGTCGATCGCGTGCTGTACCTGGGCGAGCGACGGCAGCGGATTCTCGGCGCGGTGCCTGGCCTTGGCGATGGCGTCGTCGAGCGCCGAGTTGGCCTCGCGCAGTCGCGACAGCTCGGCGAACGGATCATTCGGCTGGCCGGCCGGGGTCAGCGAGGCGAGCGCGGCCTGCAGCGCCGCCACCGCCTCGGCGACCGCGGGCACCGCGGGGGCGTTGCGGGCGGCGATCAGGTCGCCGCGGGAGTCGGCGATGACCTCGGCGAGGGTGGACTCGGCGCGGAGCGCTTCGATCTCGAAGTCCTCGACCGCGTCCAGCAGTGCGGCGGCTCGCCGCGTCGCCTCGGTCGCGGTCTCGAGGGCGAGGTTGGCTTCCTCGTTCTGCTTGGCCTCGCGGCGTCGCTCGGAGATGTCGGCGCTGTGGGTGGCGAAGCGGATCAGCTGCTGCGCCTCGGCGGCGCTCGCCGTGATCTGGTGCATCGCCGAGTCGGCGTAGCGCGCGGAGAGACGGGAGACCGTCTCGTCCGTCTGGGGGATCCGCGCGGCGAGGGCCTCGGCGTCGGCGCGCACCTGGGCGATGATCTGGGGTGCGCGGCGCACCTTCGCGACCGACTCCGCGAGGACGGTCGTCTTCTCGTCCAGGAGGTCTTCGGCCCAGTCGCACAGCTGCAGGATGCGCGCGTTGCGGGTGCGCAGCTCCTCGGCGGTGTCGGGGATCTCGTCGTGGTTGAGCTGATGAAGCTGGAACGCCTCGCGCAGGTGCGTGCGCACGGAGGTCAGGGCGGCCTTGAGGTCGGCGGTCAGGGACTCGCCCAGCTCGGCCTCGGCGAACACGAGCTCATCGGCGGTGGTGCGGATGCGCTCGTCGGCTCCGACGAGGGCCTGCTCGGCACGCCGTGCGAGGTCGGCGTCCTGAGCGGCGAGCTCTTCCTGTTCGCGTTTGCGTCTACCCCAAAATCCAGCCATGAGGCGATCCTAGTTTCCCCGGTGACCGCGCGGGCTGAGCATCCGCTCCAGGCGAACGTGCCGTACGACCGCGGCGGTCTCAGGCGACGGGTTCGGGCCGACGCTGCTGCGCGGCTCCGGCGGGGCGGCCGCGCTTGGGTCGCTCGGTCGCGAGACCGAGCGCGAGCTGAGGATGCGGGTGTGCGGCGAGACGGCGCTCGGTGTGCTCCAGCCACCGCACCTCGGCCTCGGCCGCGAAGATCATGGAGTCGGTCACGAGCGACCAGGCCAGAGCCTCCGCGCTGTCGGCGTCGTGACCGGTGAAGGCGGCGTCGCGCAGAGCCGCGAGCCGGCGCTCAGAGGACGCGCGCTGCGCGCGGATGACGTCGGCGGCGTCGACCCCGGGGAGCGTCGCCGCCATCGCGACCTTGACGGCGAGCTCTTCGCGCGCCGGTTGGATCCGCTCGACGGGGTCGGACAGCCAGCGGGCCACCTCGGCCGATCCGTCCGGCGTGATCCGCCAGTACACGTGGCCGTGCTCGTCGGCGTCGCCCCGCTGCACCATGCCGTCGCGCTCGAGTCGTTCGAGCGTGTTGTAGATCTGTCCCACGTTCAGGGTCCAGGTCGACCCCGTTCGACGGGCGAACTCGTGACGGAGCTGGTACCCGTAGCAGGCGCCCTGATCGAGGATGGCGAGCAGGCTGTGGCGGACGGACATGGCCGGACTCCTCTGCGTGACGGACGGAAGCATGCCGAGTATATGCATACTCGGCAACACCGCCGCGGCGCGGCACGATATGCCGTGCAGGCGACGCGCAGGTCACAGACCGGTAACATGGCAAAGTATGCCTGGCGATCGCCTCTCGGCGGCCGGCAAGGACCCAATGACAGGGAGAGACATCCGTGGCCAATCCTCTTGAGAAGCTGCTGCGCGCCGGTGAAGGACGCATCATCCGTCGCCTCAATCAGGTGGTCAAGGCCGTGAACGCCCTGGAAGACGACATCTCGGAGCTCACGGACGACGAGCTCCGCAACGAGACGGCGGAGCTCCGCGCGCGGTACGAGAAGGGGGAGACCCTCGACCAGCTCATGCCGGAGGCCTTCGCGGCAGTGCGCGAGGCGGCCAAGCGGACCCTGGGCATGCGCGCCTACGACGTGCAGATCATGGGTGGCGCGGCGCTCCACCTCGGCAACATCGCCGAGATGAAGACCGGTGAGGGCAAGACCCTGGTCGCGACCTTCCCGGCCTACCTCAACGCCATCGCCGGCAAGGGCGTGCACGTGATCACCGTGAACGACTTCCTCGCGAACTACCAGGCCGAGCTGATGGGACGCGTTTACCGCGCCCTCGGCATGACCACCGGCATCATCGTCTCCGGGCAGACTCCGGCGGTGCGTCGCGAGCAGTACGCCGCCGACATCACCTACGGCACGAACAACGAGTTCGGCTTCGACTATCTGCGCGACAACATGGCCTGGCGCAAGGAAGACCTCGTCCAGCGCGAGCACTTCTTCGCGATCGTCGACGAGGTCGACTCGATCCTCATCGACGAGGCCCGGACGCCGCTCATCATCTCCGGACCCTCCTCGGGCGAGGCGAACCGCTGGTTCGCGGAGTTCGCCAAGATCGCCCGCACGCTCGAGGCCGGTGTGGACTACGAGGTCGACGAGAAGAAGCGCACGGTCGGTGTGCTCGAGCCGGGCATCGAGAAGGTCGAGGACTACCTCGGCATCGACAACCTCTACGAGTCGGCGAACACTCCGTTGATCTCGTTCCTCAACAACTCGATCAAGGCGCTCGCCCTGTTCAAGCGCGACACCGACTACGTCGTGATGAACGACGAGGTCATGATCGTCGACGAGCACACCGGACGCATCCTCGTGGGCCGCCGTTACAACGAGGGCATCCACCAGGCGATCGAGGCCAAGGAGGGCGTGCCCGTCAAGGCCGAGAACCAGACGCTCGCGACGGTCACCCTGCAGAACTACTTCCGCCTCTACGAGAAGCTGGCCGGCATGACCGGTACGGCCGAGACCGAGGCCGCGGAGTTCATGTCCACCTACAAGCTCGGCGTCATCCCGATCCCGACCAACCGGCCGATGATCCGTAAGGACCAGTCCGACCTCGTCTACAAGAACGAGACGGCGAAGTTCGCCCAGGTCGTCGAGGACATCGCGGAGCGGCACGTCGCCGGCCAGCCCGTGCTCGTCGGCACGGTCAGCGTCGAGAAGAGCGAGTACCTCTCGCGGCTGCTGGCCAAGAAGGGCATCAAGCACGAGGTCCTGAACGCGAAGAACCACGCGCGTGAGGCCGAGATCGTCGCGCGCGCCGGCCGCCTGGGGGCCGTCACCGTCGCCACGAACATGGCCGGTCGCGGTACCGACATCATGCTCGGCGGCAACGCCGAGTTCCTCGCGGTGCAGGAACTGAAGTCCAAGGGCCTCGACCCGGTCGAGACCCCCGACGAGTACGAGGTCGCGTGGGACGAGACCTACGAGGCCATGAAGGCCGTGGTCGCGGAGGAGGCCACCAAGGTCATCGAGGCCGGGGGACTGTACGTCCTCGGCACGGAGCGGCATGAGTCCCGTCGTATCGACAACCAGCTCCGCGGTCGTTCCGGTCGTCAGGGCGACCCGGGCGAGAGCCGGTTCTACCTCAGCCTGACCGACGACCTCATGCGCCTGTTCCAGTCCGGCGCCGCCGAGGCGATCCTGGCCCGCACCAACTTCCCCGACGACGTGCCGATCGAGTCCGGCCTGGTCTCCCGCGCGATCCGCAGCGCCCAGTCGCAGGTCGAGGCGCGCAACGCCGAGATGCGCAAGAACGTCCTCAAGTACGACGACGTGCTGAACCGGCAGCGCGAGGCGATCTACGCCGACCGTCGCCACATCCTGCAGGGCGACGACATCGCCGACCGGGTGCAGCACTTCATCGAGGACGCGATCAGCGGCGTCGTGCGCGACCACACCGGCGAGGGTCACAACGAGAGCTGGGACTTCGACGCGCTGTGGACCGAGCTCAAGACGCTCTATCCGGTCGGAGTGACCATCGACGAGGTCGTGTCGGAGGCTGCGGGCCGCAAGGGCGGGATCACCGCGGAGGGTCTCACGCGCGAGCTGCTGTCCGACGCGAAGATCGCGTACGAGAAGCGCGAGGAGTCGCTGGGCGAGGCCGCCACGCGTGAGCTGGAGCGCCGTGTGGTGCTGCAGGTGCTCGACCGCCGCTGGCGCGATCACCTCTACGAGATGGACTACCTGAAGGACGGCATCGGCCTGCGTGCCATGGCCCAGCGCGACCCGCTCATCGAGTACCAGCGCGAGGGGTACGCGATGTTCCAGTCGATGATGGGGCAGATCAAGGAGGAGTCCGTCGGCTACCTCTACAACCTCGAGGTCGAGGTGCGCCGCGTCGGCGATGCGCAGACCGCGGAGGTCGAGGCGAAGGGCCTCGCCACCGACGGGGGCGAGCAGCGACTGGAGTACTCCGCCGCGAACGACGCCGGCGAGGTCGAGGTGCGCAACGACCGCGGGCAGGTGCAGCAGGCGGCGACCGACCGTCTGCGTCAGGCGGCCGCACGGGCGCAGACACCCCCGTCCGCCCCCGAGGAGGAGGCGCCGCGCGGCGCGTTCGGCCAGCGCACCGAGGCCCCCGCACCGGCCGCCGGCAACCGCGAGCAGCGTCGGGCGCAGGGCAAGAAGAAGAAGTGACCCGAGCAGGGTGAGAGGAGGGCCAGTCCGTGCGGATTGGCCCTCCTTTCGTCCCTGTAGGCTTGATCGATGACACCATCGCGCACCTTCGACCAGTCGTCGAAGCTCAAGAACGTCCTGTACGAGATCCGCGGAAACGCCCTCGTCGAGGCGGCGCGACTGGAGGCAGAGGGCCACCGGATCCTCAAGCTGAACACGGGCAACCCCGCGATCTTCGGCTTCGACGCCCCGCATCAGATCGTGCACGACATGCTGGCAGCCCTTCCCACGGCGCACGGCTACAGCGACAGCAAGGGCATCATCTCCGCGCGACGCGCCGTGGTGAGCCGGTACGAGCAGGTCGAGGGCTTCCCGCGGTTCGACCCCGACGACGTGTACCTCGGCAACGGCGTGTCCGAGCTCATCACCATGACCATGCAGGCGCTGCTCGACGAGGGCGACGAGGTGCTGATCCCGACGCCCGACTATCCGCTGTGGACCGCCATGACCAGCCTCGCGGGTGGCACGCCGGTGCACTACGTGTGCGATGAGAACAACGGCTGGCAGCCCGATCTGGAAGATCTCCGGTCCAAGATCACGCCGCGGACCAAAGCCATGGTCATCATCAACCCGAACAACCCGACCGGTGTCGTGTACTCGCGCGCGGTGCTGGAGGGCCTGGTGCAGATCGCCAGGGAGCATCAGCTGCTCATCCTGTCGGACGAGATCTACGACCGCATCCTGTTCGACGATGCGGTGCACATCCCCACGGCGACCCTCGCGCCCGACCTGCTGTGCCTCACGTTCAACGGCCTCTCGAAGACGTATCGTGTGGCGGGCTACCGCTCGGGGTGGATGGTGATCACGGGGCCGCAGGACCATGCGAAGGGCTTCATCGAGGGCATCACACTGCTGGCGTCGACCCGACTGTGCCCGAACGTACCCGCGCAGCACGCCGTGCAGGCGGCGCTCTCCGGGGTGCAGTCGATCGATGCGCTGATCGCGCCGACCGGTCGCCTGCACGAGCAGCGGGACATCGCATGGGAAGGCCTGGAGGCGATCCCGGGGGTGACGTGCGTGAAGCCCCAGGGGGCGCTGTACGCCTTCCCGCGTCTCGACCCCGAGGTGCATGAGATCCGTGACGACGCGAAGCTGGTGTACGACCTGCTGGTGTCGGAGCACATCCTGGTCGTGCAGGGCACCGGATTCAACTGGCCGAATCCCGATCACCTGCGGTTGGTGACCCTGCCAGAGCCGCGAGTGCTGAGCGAAGCCGTCGAGCGACTGGGGAACTTCCTCTCGAGCTACCGCCAGTAGGCGCGGCGACGGCGGGCGCGGGGGAGAGCGACAGCGCGAGTCGACGCACCCCCGCGACGAGGGCGGAACGCGGAGTGAGGTCGGCCATGGGCCGCGCGTGCAGCAGGGCCGCGTCTGCCGCGCGCTGGTCGAACGGCAGGAAGACGATGTCGGTGATCCCGGCGAACCGTTCGAGAGTCCGGCGGACCTGTCCCCGGGCGTCAATGCCGAGCGGCCCGGGGCGTACGGCGTTGACCACCACCGTGATGGGCGTGGAGCCGACGAGTCGGCGGACCTCGGCGTGGTCTCGGAGGAAGCGGCTGATGCCGACCGGGTCGGCGGCCGCGACGGCCACGATCCGGTCGGCTTCGGCGAGGGTCGCCGCGGTTGCCGCGTGGCGGCGAGGGCCGACCAGATCGTAGGTCGCCTCGTCGTCGGCGTCGACCGCGGCTGCCACGTCGACCACCGTCTCCTCCGCCCACTCCCGGCAGGCCGCGAGGAGGACGTGGAGTCGATGCGCCGAGAGTTCGGGCCAGCGAGTCGGACGATTGATGCCGCACAGCACGTCGAACTCCACACCGCCCGCGCCGACGCGTGCCGCCAGCCTGGCGAGCTCGGCGCTGTCGAGTGCCCCGGTCTCCGCGCGGCGGCAGGCAGCGGCGATTCCCGGGGCGTCGTCGCCGAGCCCGAGGAGAAGCGCGAGCGAGGGAGCGACCGTGTCCGCATCCAGCAGCGCTGTGCGGCGGCCCGTGCGCGCCAGCTCCACGGCCAACTGGATCGCGACCGTCGAGCGGCCGGGAGCTCCCTGGGGCCCCCAGACCGCGATGATCCTCGGGGAGGCGCTCCGAGGCGTCTCGGCGACGGCGGGCGAGGCCTCCGCGTGGAGCGCTGCCGCCACCTCCCAGCCGGGGGCATCCGTGCGCAGCGCCGACGGAAGGCCGAGTCGTGCCAGGAGACGACTGTCGGAATCGCCGAGCGCCACGATACGGACACCCGCCCGGTCACATGCGGCGATCAGGTCCGGAGTCAGCGCGTCGCGCGAGGCGGGAACGATCACCGCATCCACGCCGGCGTGAAGATGCTCGCGAACGCTCGACGGACCATCGATGGCGACCGCGTCCACTCCTTCCAGGAGGAGCTCGGCGGCGAGCTGGTCCGCCCGATCCTTCGGGAGCGCGACCAGGACCATCACGATCCGGCACCGACAGGGATCACGGAGAGCGCGGCGCCCCCGGTGGCGGCCGCGAGCACGTCGGCGACGTCGGTCCGGTCGACGACGATCTCCACCTTCGTGCCGCTCTCCGTCAGCATGCCGTCGTCTTCGAGAACCGTCCGCACCACCGCGTCGCCGACGAGGACGCGCGGGGCGTCGAACGTCCTGCCGTCGTCTCTCGCGGGTGCCTGCCACACCTCGACGTCGGCGCCGGGGCCGATCGAATCGGGGATCGCGGTCGTGGTCTCGATCACGACGGTGGTGGTGCGGTCGTCCTTCTCGTCGGCCACCGCGGACCGGGGGAGCAGCTCGCCCTTCGTGAGGGTGCGCCGCGCGATCTGCCCCGGCTCGAGCCGACCTGGACCCACGTACCGATCCGTGAGTGCGCCGATGCTGACCTGGGCCACCTCGAAGTCGTCAGCGGTGAGAACCTCGCCGCGCGCGATGGTCCGCCGCGCCTGCAGGAGCGGTTCGGTCCGGTCGGATGCCGCGACGAGCAGCCATACCCCGGCGATCGAGATGACGACGAGGGCGATGCCGACCAGGAAGCGCAGGTCGGCGC
The DNA here is from genome assembly GCF_042732495.1 of Microbacterium sp. NPDC059771. Taxonomy (NCBI): domain Bacteria; kingdom Bacillati; phylum Actinomycetota; class Actinomycetes; order Micrococcales; family Microbacteriaceae; genus Microbacterium; species Microbacterium sp. NPDC059771. The sequence goes on from NZ_JBHWHK010000001.1 coordinate 1,744,768, forward strand.
GGAAAGCCGGGCGCGGACGCGAGTGGGAAGCCATGGCGATATCGTCACAGAACCGCGGAGAGGGCTCGCGGAGTTATCCACATACGCGGGACACCCGCCTCCGTCGGTGGCCCCTCGACCAGAATGTGGGTATGACACCCGCTCCGACCCCCGCACCGCAGTTCCTCGCTCCCGCGCAGGTCGCGGAGCTCCTGAGCATCGACGTGGCCGAGGTGATCGGCCTCATCCACGAGGGGCGACTGCGCGGCGCGCAACTGGGTTCGCCCGCGCGCTGGCGCGTGGAGGAGGCCAGCATCGAGGGGTACCTCGCCGAGCAGTCGGAAGAGGCACGCAGGATGGCGCTGTGGCGTCAGTCGCAGACCGCGAGCTTCCCCGAGGTGTGGGGAACGTCCGCGGCTCACACGCGCTGATCGCCGGAGAAGCGCACGACGACGAGCGCCGCGTACGGGACGATGCGGAACCCGCGCACCGCAGCGGCTCGCCGCGACTCCCCGGTGTCGTGCAGCGCCAGATCGAGGTGATCGGCGGCGGCGCGATCGATCGTGCCGTGCACGTCGTCTCCGTGTCGTGTGGTCAGGTGGACGGGTACGCGTCGTCGCGCGAGGTCGCGCAGCACGAAGCCGATCGGCATACGCTCGCGGAGGGTGCGCTCGGCGGGCCGATGCTCGTCGAGGCTGGAGAGCATGGCGCCGTGGTCGACGGCGAGACCCGTGATCGCGGGGAGGGGAATCAGCAGGGCCGACGCGGCAGCCCTCGCCTCCTGCGGTACCCGCGAGACCGCTGCGATCCAGTCGACGCCGAGGGATCGGAGCGTCACCGGAAGCCGGTGGCCGTCCGCCAGGTCGACGACCGCGTCGGCGTCGGCGGCGCAGAGCTGCCGGAGACGCGAGTGCAGGTCGAGTCGGGAGATGCGGAGCCGCTCGGACTCCGCATCCAGCGCGGCGCGCTCCGCCTCCCACTCCGAGGCGAGCTGGCTCTCGAGGTCGTCGAAGAGGCGGTCCCAGTGCACCCGACAGAGCGTAGGGGGAGCGCGGGTCGGATGTACGAGTTATCCACATAGTTCCGCTGATCGCCCCCGCGCGGGTGCTCGCGCGTGCTCGACTGTCGCCGTTCGTCCGCCGACCGGAGAGTTCGCCATGATGCTTCACGAGTACTTCGCCCCGCAGCCGACGCCCACGCGTCAGCTTCCCGATCCCGCACCGCTGCTGCGCCGTCTCACGCACGGTGTCCTGGAAGTGCTCGCCGGTGTGCGGGAGATCGATCAGCTCGCGCGATGGTTCAGCGAGGACGCGTACCGGAGTCTGGTCGTGCGTTCGAACCTGGCGGCACGGGCGAGGAGCGCGCGGGGTGTGCCGCCGGCGCGACCGACGTTCGTGATCCGTTCGCTCCGGGTCACGGAGCCGGTCGACGGCGTGATCGAAGCGGTCGTCGTCGTGGCAGGTCCCGGACGGACCAGGGCGGTCGCGGTGCGACTCGAAGGGCTCGATCGACGATGGCGGGCGACGTCGCTGGCCATCCTCTGAGGCGGTGCGGCCCTAGGCTGGGTAGGTGTCAACCCTCAGCGACCTCGCCCAGACCCAGGGCCTTCTGACCGACGACGACATCGAGTGGCTGCACCGTCTTGCCGGTGACGGTCAGCTCCTCGCCGACCTGGCCTCCGCGGACATCGTGCTGTGGATCCAGACGGAGGACGGGTCCTTCATCGCCGTCGCCCACGCCCGTCCGAGCGGCGCGGCGACGCTGTTCTACCGGGACATCGTCGGCGAGCGTGTTCGTCCGCAGTGGCGCACGCAGGTCCAGGGCGCTTTCGAGTCGGCGGAGATCGTGGACTCCTCCTCGCCGGATTGGTTCGAGGAGACGCCCACGCGCGTGCGGGCGGTTCCGATCGTGATCACCCGCCGCGGCGACGACGTGGCGCCCTCCGTCATCGGGGTCGTGACCCGCCACACCAACCTCGGCGAGGTCCGCACGCCGTCGCGGCAGCAGATCACGTTCGACGAGTGCGCGAACGACCTGTTCCGCATGATCGCGGACGGCAGCTTCCCCGACCCGGCCGCACCGACCTCACCCCGTCGCGGAGCGCCGCGTGCGTCCGACGGCCTGATCCGCATCGACGTCGACGGGATCACCACCTTCGCGAGCCCGAACGCGCTCTCGGCGTTCAACCGCATGGGATTCGACGACGAGCTCGAGGGGGAATCGCTCGCGGAGGTCACGACCCGGCTGGTACCGCCCTCGCGGCAGGTCGACGAGTCGCTGCCGGTCGTCGTCACCGGCCGCGCACCGTGGCGCACCGACATCGAGGCGCGCGGTGTGACCGTCTCGTTGCGCGCGATCCCGCTGAAGGACCACGGCACCCGCATCGGCGCGATCGTGCTCTGCCGCGATGTCTCGGAACTGCGGCATCAGGAGCAGGAGCTGATCACGAAGGACGCGACCATCCGGGAGATCCACCACCGGGTGAAGAACAACCTGCAGACCGTGGCGTCGCTGCTACGGATCCAGGCGCGTCGCACGCACTCCGACGAGGCCCGAGACGCGCTCACGCAGGCCATGCGCCGGGTCGACGCGATCGCCGTCGTGCACGACACGCTGGCCCAGGGACTCACCCAGAAGGTCGACTTCGACGAGGTGTTCGATCGGGTCCTCAAGCTGGTCGCAGAGGTGGCGTCCGCGCCGAACACCCGGGCTCGTACGCAGTCGACGGGGCGCTTCGGGGTGCTCCCGAGCGAGTACGCCACGCCGCTCGCCCTCGCCCTGACGGAGGTCGTCACGAACGCAGTGGAGCACGGGCTCGCGGGTCAGGAGGGCTCGGTGACCATCGACGCCCAGCGCACCGAGGACAACCTCCGCGTCACCGTGCGCGACACCGGCCACGGGCTGCCGGAGGGGCGCGTCGGTCAGGGCCTTGGTACGCAGATCATCCGCACGCTCATCCAGGGGGAGCTCGGCGGGTCGATCGAGTGGCGCGGCAGCGAGGGTGAGGGCACCGAGGTGGTCATCGACATCCCGCTGCGATGGCTGGAGCGCTGAACGCGGACACCGGACAGACGGAAGCGGCCTGAGATCTGATCTCAGGCCGCTTCGAAGTCGTCAGGAGGCGCGGCGGGCGCGGGCGGCGCGGCGCTTGAGTGCGCGGCGCTCGTCCTCGGACAGGCCGCCCCAGACGCCCGAGTCCTGGCTGGTCTCCAGGGCGTACTGCAGGCAGATCTCGGTGACGGTGCACGTGGCGCAGACCGTCTTGGCCTTCTCGATCTGGTCGACGGCCGGTCCGGTATTGCCGACGGGAAAGAAAAGCTCGGGGTCGACGGTCAGGCAGGCGGCCTTATCGCGCCAGTCCATGGGGGCTCCTCGGTGTGGATTTCATGAGATGTCGCGATGCGACTTCTCGATTCGGGCGGCGGTTCGGGTTCCGCTACCCTGTTGAGATGCGGGCGGATGCCCGCCGATTGTGATGCGAACGCGAACGTTCGCCCCACGCCGCTGTGGGAGCACATGACTTTCTCTATTCTGTTACATGGATACCCTGAAATCAAGGGTTTTCTCTGCTTTGCACCCCCAGGAGGACCCCGTGCGCGCACCGGGAATCGCCCTCGCCGCGTCCGCGGTGCTCGCTCTGGAAGCCGCCGCGCTCGTCGTGTTCGCGGCGATCGAGGTGGCCGGTCTCGGTGCGGGGGACGCGGCGTCGTCGACGACGGCGATCGCGCTCATCGTGCTGACCCTGATCGGCGCAGCGGCCCTCGTCGCGTTCGCCGTGGGGACGCGTTCCGGGCGGTCGTGGGCGCGCTCCGGCGGGGTGGTGGCTCAGGTGCTCGCGGTCGCCCTGGCGCTGGGATCGCTCACGGTGCAGCCGGTGCCGTGGGCGTTCGTGCTGGGACTCGCGGTTCCGGGAGTCGTCGGCTTCGCGCTGCTCATCTCCAGCGCGCGACGCGAAGGCGAGCGCCGCGGGGCGGAGTGACGCCCCACGGCGCCATGCTCACGCGTCGATGCCGAGCTGCTTGCGCAGTCGCGCCACGTGTCCCGTGGCCTTCACGTTGTACTGCGCGAGCGTGATCACGCCCTCCTCGTCGAGTACGAAGGTCGAACGGATCACGCCCTCGACCACCTTGCCGTAGTTCATCTTCTCGCCCCAGGCGCCGTACGCCTCGTGGACCGCGTGGTCGGGGTCGCTGAGCAGCGGGAACGTGAGAGCGTCGCGTTCGCGGAAGGTGGTCAGGGTGGCGGGGTCGTCGCGGGAGACCCCGACGACCTGGTAGCCGGCACCCTGCAGCGACGAGATGCTGTCGCGGAAGTCGCAGGCCTCGGTCGTGCACCCGGGGGTCATCGCAGCGGGGTAGAAGTAGAGCACGGTCTTGCGGCCGCGCAGGTCGGCCAGGGAGACGGGGTTCCCGTCCTGGTCGAGGAGGGAGAAGTCAGGGGCGGCAGTACCGGGTTCCAGGCGCTCAGTCACCCGTCCACTTTATCGGCCGGGAGTCTGCTCCGCCTTGTCGGCGAACGTCTGCAGGAGGCGCTGCAGCGAGTCGAGGCGCGCGCGGCCCGTCTCGCTCAGCTCTCCGCGCTCCGCGGCCTCGATGAGGGCGCAGTCCGGCGCATCGGGCAGGTGGGTGCAGCCTCGGGGGCAGTTCTCCGCGATCACGGCGAGTTCCGTGAACGCCGCCAGGATGTTGGCGGGATCGACGTGTCCGAGGCCGAACGAGCGCACACCGGGAGTGTCGATGACCCATCCCGTGCCGTCCGGACCCTCGTAGCGCAGCGACACGGTCGACGAGGAGGTGTGGCGCCCACGGCCGGTGACCTGGTTGACGTGACCCGTCGCGCGGCCGGCGGACGGGACCAGCGCGTTGACGAGCGTCGACTTCCCGACGCCGGAGTGACCGACGAAGACGGTCGTGTGGCCGACCAGCGCCTCGCCGATCTCCGCGACGGGCATCTCGTCGCGTGCGCTGGTGAAGATGCGCAGGTCGAGGCCGTCGAAGTGGGCGAGGAACTCCGCGGGGTCGGCGAGGTCGGTCTTCGTCACGACCAGCAGCGGGCGGATGCCCGCGTCGAGCGCCGCGACGAGGTAGCGGTCGACCAGGCGGGCCCTCGGCTCCGGGTCGGCGGCGGCGACGACCACGAGCATCTGGTCGGCGTTGGCCACGATCACGCGTTCGACCTGGTCGGTGTCGTCGGCGCTGCGGCGCAGCAGGGACGTGCGGTCGAGGATGCCCACGATCCGCCCGAGCGTGCCCTCGGCGCCCGAGGTGTCGCCCACGACGCGAGCCTGATCGCCGGTCACGATCGGCGTGCGCCGCAGTTCGCGAGCGCGCGCGGCCGTGATCGTGTGCTCCTCGGCCGTGCCCTCGTCGAGGAGGACGGAATAGCGTCCACGATCGACGCCGAGCACGCGGCCGATCTGGGCGTCCTCGTGCGCTGGTCGGCGCTTGGTGCGCGGACGGTTCGCCTTCGGGTTCGGACGCGTGCGGATCGCGCTCTCGTCGTACTCCTCGAAGTCGTCGTCGAGGTCGGTGTCGTCGAGCCAGCTCACCGTCAGCCTCGCAGCATCCGCTCCCAGAGCATCGTGAACTCCGGGAGGGTCTTCGCGGTCGTGCCGATGTCATCGATCTCGACGCCGGGCACCCGCAGTCCGATGAGGGCCCCCGTCGTCGCCATACGGTGATCGTGGTGCGCGGGCCACGTACCCCCGCGCAGGGGGGAAGGCACGATCCGCAGGCCGTCGGGAAGCTCCTCGGCGGTGCCGCCCAGCGCGCGCAGGTTTCCCACGAGCGCCGCGATGCGGTCGGTCTCGTGCAGGCGGATGTGCCCGATGCCGCGGATCGTGGTCGGGGACTCTGCGAATGCCGCGAGACCGACCAGCGTGGGCGTGAGCTCGCTCGCCGCGGAGAGGTCGATGTCGAGGCCGCGGATGCTCGTGCCCGCGCGCACCGTGAGGGTGCCACCGTGGCGGGACACGTGGGCGCCGGCGCTCTGCAGGATCTCCGGCAGGAGCGCGCCGGGCTGCGTCGAGTGCGCCGGCCAGCCGGTGATCGACACCGCTCCGCCGGTGACGAGCGCGGCGGCGAGGAACGGCGCGGCGTTCGACAGATCCGGCTCGATCGCGATCTCTTTCGCACGCGGCACGCCGGCCTCGACCAGCCACTCGCCGACGGCCGGTCGCTCGATGCGGATGCCGCGGCGGCTCAGCGCCTCGATCGTCATGTCGATGTGGGGCAGGCTCGGCAGCCGCTCGCCCGTGTGCACGAGGTGCAGGCCGACATCGAAGCGCGGGGCGGCGAGCAGCAGGCCCGACACGAACTGGCTCGAGGCGGAGGCGTCGATCTCGACCCGGCCGCCGCGGATCCGGCCGTGCCCGCGGATGGTGAACGGCAGCGCCCAGGTGCCCTCGTCGTCGATGTCGACCCCGAGGTCGCGCAGGGCGCTGATCAGGCCGCCCATCGGACGATGCAGCGCGGTCTCGTGGGCCGTGAGGTGCACGTCGTTCTCGGCGAGACCCGCGAGCGGGGAGATGAAGCGCATGACCGTGCCCGCCTGACCGCAGTCGATGGTGACACCGCCGTGCAGCTTCGCCGGGGTGACGACGAGATCGGGACCGAACTCGTGACCGCCGTCGACCTCCTCCACGCCGACGCCGAGGGCGCGCAGGGCCTCGATCATGCGCTGGGAGTCGTCGCTGTGGAGCGGGGCGATCAGACGCCCCGGCCCGTCGGCGATCGCCGCGATGATGAGCTCACGGTTCGTCAGAGACTTCGATCCGGGGATCGTGAGCTCGGCGCGCACCGGCGCGTCGGTGGTGGGCGCGGGATAGGCGCCCTGCACACGGGAGGGGGAATACCTTTTGGCGCTCATCGGTTCTCACCTTAGTAAACAGGACGCCGTCATCGTGAGAAGCGGCGCACCCGAGGCAGGAAGGGATGGGCATGCCCGCGACGTTGGAGCGCGAGGTGATCGACCTCCGCGGCCTAGACTGGCCGGTGATGGATGACACCGCAACCGCAGACACCGTCGGCGACCCTCGACGCGAGTTCGAGGAGCAGGCGCTCCCCTTCATGGACCAGCTGTACGCGGCGGCCATGCGCATGACCAGGAACCCGGCGGACGCCGCCGACCTGGTGCAGGAGACCTTCGTGAAGGCGTACGGGTCGTGGTCGACCTTCTCCCAGGGCACGAACCTCAAGGCCTGGCTGTACCGCATCCTGACGAACACGTACATCAACATCTACCGCAAGCGTCAGCGCGAGCCGTTCCAGGGCACCATCGACGAGCTCGAGGACTGGCAGCTCGGCGGTGCCGAGTCGACCACCGCCTCGCACAGTCGCTCCGCGGAAGCCGAGGCGATCGACCGCATGCCGGCCTCGGTCGTGAAGGATGCGCTGCAGGCCGTCCCGGAGGACTTCCGGCTGGCGGTGTATCTGGCGGATGTCGAGGGCTTCGCGTATCAGGAGATCGCCGACATCATGAAGACCCCCATCGGCACCGTGATGAGCCGTCTGCACCGTGGCAGGCGGATGCTGCGGGAGCTGCTGGCCGACTATGCCGCCGAGCGAGGCATCGCCGCGGCTGAACCGAGGAGCACGAAATGAGCGACTGCGGCTGCGACAAGGCCCGTCAGGATCTGGAGGAGTACCTCCGCAACGAGGTGTGCAAGACCGAGCACGCCGAGATCCGCGAGCATCTCGAGAACTGCCCGTCCTGCCGGGACGAGGCGCTCGTGGCCACCACCCTCACCGAGGTCGTGGCGCGCGCCTGCAAGGAGACCGCTCCCGAGGAGCTGCGCGACCAGGTGTTCGCCCGCCTGCGCGAGGTGCAGGCCGCGCAGCACTGACTGGCCCGCTCGCGCGTCGGCGGCGGCCAATAGGCTGGTCGCATGGCCCTCATCGATGCACGCGGGATCCCCGCCGATCAGACCTCCGTCGACCGTCTGGCAGGGGAGGGGCTCGACTACCGGGTGCTCGACCTGGATGACGCCGCGGCGGTCGAAGCGTTCCAGCGCGCGCTGGCCCGTGGCTTCCTGGGCGCGGAACCCACCGCCGAGACTCTTGCGGACGGGCTGCCCACCGTGCGCAGCCGCCGCAACATCGGGGTCTATGAGCGCGACGCGGCGACCGCGCCGCACCCCGTCGCCACGATCGACTCCTGGGTGACGCCCATGACGGTGCCCGGCGGCGAGATCGGCCTGTGGGCGATCAGCGGGGTCACGGTCTCCGGGACGCACCGGCGCCGCGGTATCGCCCGCGCCCTGCTGGAGGGCGAGCTGCGCGCCGCCGCAGACGCCGGGGTCGCGGTCGCCGGGCTCACGGCATCGGAGGCGACGATCTACGGCCGCTACGGGTTCGGGTCTGCCGTGCCGGTCGCGCGGTTCACGGTCGATACGCGGCGCGCGGGCTGGGACGGCCCCGCACCGCAGGGGCGCATCGAGTACCTGGATCGTGAGCAGCTCGCACAGGAGCTCGGCGCGGTGCACGAGCGCGCGCGCGGTGCGCGGTCGGGACAGGTGCCGGGGTGGCGTGCGCGCTGGACGGGCCTCGCCGGTCTGCAGTCGTCGGACACCGACCGTGACCGCGTGCGGGGCGTGCGACACGTCGACGCCGACGGCGTGGTCCGCGGCGTGATGGCGTACGCGGTCAGCGAGAAGGGCGAGTCGTTCCGGTTCGCCCTGCACGTGCGACTGCTGGTCGCCGAGACTCCGGAGTCGATCGCGATGCTGTGGCGGTTCGCGCTGCAGCACGACCTGGTGGACGAGGTGACCGCCGACCTGCGCCCGCTCGATGATGCGCTGCCGTGGCTGGTCGCCGACCCGCGCGGCGTGACCCAGATCGTGCACGACCACGGCTGGCTGCGCATCCTCGATGTGCCTGCCGCCCTCGTGGGGCGCCGGTACTCGTCTCCGCTCGACGTCGTGATCCGGGTGGAAGACCCGCTGGGCTTCGCCGAGGGGGAGTGGCGCATGCGGGTGGACGGCGCGGGGCGTGCCGAGGTCGAGTCGGCCTCGGGCGAGGAGGCGGACGTCACGCTCTCGGTGTCGGCGCTGTCGTCGCTGTACGCGGGCAGCGTGCGCGCGGCCTCGCTGGCGGGTGCCGGCCGCATCAGCGGCTCCCCGGAGGCCGTGGGGGCGCTCGACCGGGCCCTGGCCGCGTTCCCCGCCCCGTCGCTCGACATCTGGTACTGACCTCGAATCGAATAACTAGAAACCTCTTTACTGGAAAGAGCCTTTACTATAACCTCGCCTCAGAGCGGATGCCTGTCCGCTCTGCTCGACTTCCGCAACGAAGCTCTTGAGACGAGGTTTCCATGCACGTCAACCGCTGGAGGAAGACCCTTCCTCTCGTCGCCGGTGCCGCCGCCCTCGCGCTGGCACTGGCCGGCTGCACGCCCGGTGGCAGCGCATCCGGCACAGATCGCCCGCTGCGCATGTGGTCAGGGTCGATGACGCCGATCACCAACAACTTCAACCCGTTCGCGGTGGACACCGCGACACACATGACGTTCGGCGCGATCTACGAGCCGCTGTTCTTCTTCAACCAGCTGTCCGCCGACCCGCCGGTCGGGATGCTCGGCGACACGTACGAGTTCAGTGACGACGGCACCGTCCTCACCATCACGATCAAGCCCGACCTGAAGTGGAGCGACGGCGAGGACCTCACCGCCGAGGACGTCGCCTTCAGCCTGGGCTACGGCTCGAACCTCGACCCCGACATGGTGTCCGCCGAGGCCACGGACGACACCACGGTCGTCGTGACGTACTCGTCGGCGAAGTTCACGGCGACGCCCCTCATCCTCGGCTCGACCTGGATCATCCCGAAGCACATCTGGTCGGACATCGACGACTACATGACCGAGACGAACCCCGAGCCGGTCGGCTCCGGGCCCTACATGCTCAAGTCGTTCACCGACGCCGCCTACACGCTCGAGGCGAACCCGCTGTTCCGCGACGGCCCGCCCGAGATCACCGAGGTGCAGGACATCGGCATCGACTCCAACCAGTCCTCTGAGGATCTGCTCAAGACCGGCAAGCTCGACTGGGTCGGCCAGTTCATCGCCAACCCGGACGGCGTGACCTCCAACGGCCGCATCAGCACGATGAATCAGCAGCAGGACCCGACCGTGATCGTCACCTGCGCCGACACGTCGATGGGCTGCGCGGGTGCCCAGACCGACCCGGCCGTGCGCCAGGCGCTCAACCTCGCGATCGACCGAGCGGCCATCAGCAGCAAGGCGTTCGCCGGGCTGTCCGGCGAGGCGTCGCCCAGCTTCGCCCTGCTGCCGCGCGACGAGAAGTGGCTGAGCGATCCGTCCCTGGCGGTCAGCCCCCAGGAGCCCGACGCGGCGACCGCCGAGGGCATCCTGGAAGGCGCCGGCTACACCAAGGGCTCCGACGGCTTCTACGGCAAGGACGGCACCGCGATCGAGCTCGACCTGTTCTCGCCCGACGGCTGGACCGACTACAACGACGCCGCCAAGCTCATCAGCGCACAGGCCGCGGAGGCCGGCATCCGCGTGAACGCGCGCACGGTGTCGGAGGCCGAGTACTGGACGCCGATCTCGACCGGCGACTTCCAGCTCGCCCTCTACGGCATCACGCAGTCGCTGGTCGCCGACCCGTACTCCAACTACGACCAGTACTTCACCACGGCCGCCAGCGCCAAGGTCGGCGAGGAGCCCACCAAGGGACAGAACTACGCCCGCTACACCAACCCCGTCGTCGACGCCGCGGTGAAGCAGGCCGGCGCGACGCAGGACGAGGCGATCAAGAAGGAGGCGTACGCCGCGGTGCAGGCCGAGATCGCGCGTGACCTGCCCTACATCCCGGTCGTGCTGAACGCCTCGCAGTCGTTCTTCAACACGGCCGACTTCACGGGCTGGCCGACGGAGGACGACATGTACGCGGCACCACTGCCGTACCTGTCGACGGCCTCCGCGGTCATCCTCACGCACCTGCGCCCGGCGAAGAAGTAGGGCACAGCACCCATGGCTCGATCCGATGAGAGGAGAGGCTCGTGAAGTTCTGGATGCGCCGCATCGCGTTCTACATCATCACGCTCTGGGCCGCGATCTCCCTCAACTTCCTGCTGCCGCGGCTGCTGCCCGGCGACCCCGCCGCGATCATGCTGGGCAAGCTCCGGCGCGCGAACGGTGGACGACCGCTGTCCGAGGAGACGATCGCGGCGATCACCTCCATCCTCGGCGCGGAGAAGGGATCGACGCTGTGGGATCAATACCTCGCCTACTGGGGTCGGCTGCTGCACGGTGATCTCGGGGTCTCGTCGACCCGATACCCGGCCCCGGTAGGCGAGCTCATCGCCGCGGCTCTGCCGTGGACGGTGACGCTCGTCGGAGCAGCCACCATCATCTCGTTCGTGCTCGGGATCCTCGCGGGCGCCTGGGTCGGATGGCTCCGCGGGACCTGGGTCGACCAGCTGGTGCCGGTGACCACGTTCCTGCAGTCCATCCCGTACTTCTGGCTCGCGCTGGTGCTCGTCGCGGTGTTCTCGGTGCAACTGGGGTTGTTGCCGATCATCGGCGGCTACGACGTGTTCGAGTTCCCGGCGGGTCCGGAGTGGACACCCGCGTTCTTCGCGAGTGCGTTCGTGCACGCCCTGTTGCCGGCGGCCACGATCGTGATCTCCTCGGTCGGCGGCTGGCTGCTCGGGATGCGGAACATGATGGTGCAGACGATGTCGGAGGACTACGTGCTCACGGCGGAGGCGAAGGGGCTGCGGCCCTCCCGGATCCGCCGGGCCTATGCGGCGCGCAACGCGTCGATCCCGAGCCTCGCCGGCTTCGGCATCGCGCTGGGCTTCGTCGTTGCAGGCTCGATCGTGACGGAGCAGGTGTTCAGCTACCCCGGACTCGGCAAGCTCATGATCCAGTCCGTCCAGGGACTCGACTACGCCCTGATGCAGGGGGTGTTCCTCGTCATCACGCTGACCGTGCTGGCGGCCAACTTCCTGATCGACCTCCTGTACGGCTTCATCGACCCGAGGGTGCGCCGCGATGGCTGATCTGATCGTCTCCCCGTCCGAGTCCACGCACGCCGTGGCCGTCGCCCGGTCGGCGCGCCTGCGCCGCGGACTCCCGCGCCTGTCGGGCAAGCTCCTCGTCGGGATGATCGTGCTCGCCGCGATCGTGCTGTTCGGGCTGATCGGCCCGCTCCTGCTCGGCGATCCGCGTGACGCGAGCTTCGAGCCGCTGCTGCCGCCGAGCCCCGAGCACCCGTTCGGCACCACCAAGCTGGGCTTCGACGTGCTCGCGCAGGTCGCGACCGGCACGCAGGGCTCGCTCTTCGTCGGTGCGGTCGCGGGCGTCGTGGCGCTGTTCCTCGCGTTGGTGTTCGGCGTGCTCGCCGGCTATTTCGGCGGAGCGCTCGACGAGACCCTGATGCTCGCGACCAACATCATGCTCGTGATCCCCGGGCTCCCGCTCGTCATGGTGATCGCCGCCTACGTGCAGCACACGGAGGGCCTGGGCGACCTGGCCCGCAGCTCTCTGCTGGTGGCGCTGGTGCTCGGGATCACCGGCTGGGCGGGGTCGGCGGTGGTGCTCCGCGGGACGGCGCGGTCGCTGCGCACGAGGGACTACGTCGCCGCGGCGGTCGTCGCGGGCGAGCGACCGCTGCGGGTGATCTTCGTCGAGATCCTCCCGAACCTGGTGCCGCTGCTCGCCGCGCAGCTGATCTTCGGGGTGATCTTCGCGGTGCTCGGCGAAGCGGGGCTGTCGTACCTCGGCCTCGGACCGACCGGGTCGATCACCCTGGGCACGGTGCTCAACGACGCCCAGACCGGTCAGGCGGTGGGAAGCGGCGCCTGGTGGTGGTTCGTGCCGCCCGGCCTGATCATCGCGCTGATCGGCACGGCCCTGTCGCTGATCAACTTCGCGATCGACGAGATCGTGAACCCGAAGCTGCGCCTCGCGCCGGTGGCCGCGCGCCGCCAGCGCCGAGCACGTCGCGCCGGTCGTGGCGTCGGCGGGGATGGAGCGGTCGCATGAGCGAGGCGGTGCTGACCGCGAGGAACGTGTCGATCGAGTATGAGGTGGATCCGCCGGTCAGGGCGGTGCGGGATGTGTCGCTGACGCTGCATCGTGGCGAGATCCTGGGGTTGGCGGGGGAGTCGGGGTGTGGGAAGACGACGCTCGCGTATGGGATGAATCGGTTGTTGAAGGCTCCGGCGTTGATGACCCAGGGCGAGATCGTGTTCCATGACCGGGATGGTCATGACATCGATGTGGTGGGCCTGGATGGGGAGGGGTTGCGGGCGTTCCGGTGGGACAAGATCTCGATGGTGTTCCAGGGGGCGATGAACTCGTTGAATCCGGTGATCAGTGTGAGGGCGCAGATCTTCGACATCTTCGACACGCACCGTCCGGGGATGAGTAAGAGGGCGAAGCGGGAGCGGGCGGAGGAGCTGCTGACGCTGGTGGGGGTGGATCCGAACCGGTTGACGAGTTTCCCGCACGAGCTGTCGGGCGGGATGCGGCAGCGGATGATGATCGCGATGGCGTTGGCGCTCGATCCGCAGGTGATGATCATGGACGAGCCCACGACGGCGTTGGATGTGGTGGTGCAGCGGGGCATCATCCGGGAGATCATGCGGTTGCGGGAGAGGTTGGGGTTCGCGGTGATCTTCATCACGCATGACCTGCCGATGCTGATCGAGATCAGTGATCGGATCGCGGTGATGCTGCAGGGGCGGATCGTGGAGCAGGGCACGGCGGAGGAGATCTACCGGACCCCGCAGCACGAGTACACGAAACGGCTGCTGTCGAGTTTCCCGTCGTTGACCGGGGAGCGGGGCGATTTCGTCCGCACGGGTATGAGCCAGGAGGGCATCCGATGACCGCCATCGCCGACACCACCACCGCGACCGGCACCCTGGAGGCGCGGAATCTGGTGAAGGACTTCACCCTGCGCTCCGGGTTCCGCACGAGTGTGTTGCATGCGGTGAAGGACGTGTCGTTCACGATCGAGGCCGGGAAGACGGTCGCGCTGGTGGGGGAGTCGGGGTCGGGGAAGTCGACGATCGCACGGATGCTGATGAAGCTGGAGACGCCCACCTCCGGGTCCATCCTCCTCGACGGTGTCGAGTCCGGCACCCGGGGTCGGGGGTTGGAGCGGTACCGGTCGGATGTGCAGATGGTGTTCCAGGACCCGTTCGCGTCGTTGAACCCGTTCCACACGATCGTGCATCACCTGGAGCGTCCGATCCGCCTGCACCACCCGAAGCTGTCCGGGACGGCGGTGCGAGCGCGGGCGCTCGAGCTGCTCGAACGGGTCCGGCTGACCCCGGGGGAGAGCTTCGCCGAGCGCCGCCCGCACGAGCTGTCCGGCGGGCAGCGGCAGCGCGTCGCGATCGCGAGGGCGCTGGCCCCAGGGGCACGGTTCATCGTCGCCGACGAGCCGGTGAGCATGTTGGACGTGTCGATCCGGCTCGGGGTCCTGAACCTGCTGGCCGAGCTGCAGCGGGAAGAGAACCTGGGCGTGCTGTACATCACCCACGACCTCGCCACAGCCCGCCACTTCTCCGATGAGATCATGGTGCTCTACAAGGGCGACGTCGTCGAACGCGGACCCGCCGACCAGGTCATCCTCCACCCGCAGCACGAGTACACCAAGACCCTCCTCGGTGCCGCCCCCGAACCCGAGAACCTCGGCCGCCTTCGCGACCACGTCCGCGCTGAACTCGGCATCGCCTGAGTCGGTCGCGGGGAAGGAACACACACCATGGCACAGATCGACCCAGGCACCTCGGCATGGCTGCGCACCAGGAACGATCGCGAAGCGCTGCGACTCATCCTCGAGCACGGCCCGCTGACCCGCACGCGACTCGGCGAGCTGTCCGGGATGTCGAAGCCGACCGCCACGCAGATGATCGCGCGACTCGAGCGCGCCGACCTCGTGCTGCCGGTGGGGGAGGTCGCGGGCAGTCGCGGCCCGAGCGCGGTGAGCTGGGGCGTGCGGACCGACCGGGTGGCGGGGGTCGCGGTGAGCATGCTCGACGGCAGCATCCAGGCGACACTCGTCGACGCCACCGGCCAGGAGCATCCGGTGGTCGACCTTCCGGTGATCGGCGAGGAACGCTCGCCCGAGCAGGACATCGCGCGCGCCGTCGATGCCGCATGCGCCGCCGCCGAAGCCGACCGCGACACGATCGAGGCCGTGACGATCGGCGTGCAGGCCGCGGTGGGTCAGGGGCAGGACACCCTGTCGCTCACGGACTCGCTGCCGGGGTGGCCCGCGACGGGCGCCAGAGCCCGGATCGAGGCCGCGCTCGGTGTCGCGGTGACGCTGGAGAACGACGTCAACCTCGCCACGATGGCCGAGCGTGCGGTCGGCGTGGCCCAGGACGTCGACAGCTTCGCGTTCCTCTGGGCGGGTGTGGGCCTCGGTGTCGGCGTCGACCTGGGTGGCACCATCCACCGCGGCGCGCACGGCAGTGCCGGGGAGATCGGCTACCTGACCGTGGCCGCCGGCACCGGTCAGCCCGGAGCCGTGACCACGGATCTGCTCGGCTCGCAGGTGATCCTCGACCTCCTGCCCCCCGACGACGACGGCCTCGCCGCACTCGCGCTGCACGACGAGGTGCTGCGGATGGTCGCCGACCGCATCGCGCTGACCATCGAGCCCGTGCTGGTCGTGCTCGACCCCGCCCTGATCGTGCTCGGCGGGCCGACCAACCTCGCGGGAGGACAGCGGCTCGCCGAGCTCGTGGCCGAGCGTGCCGCCGGAGAGGAACGGCCGACCCCGGAGGTGCGCCTGAGCGGAACGGGCGACAGCGCCGTGCTCCTCGGTGCCCGCCGGCTCCTGGTCGAGCAGATCCGCACGATCCTCGAAGACCGCATCCCCACCGACTGACGCCCACCGGGCACCCGCCCGAACAAGGAGGACAGATGAAACTCGCCATCGTCGGCGGAGGATCGACCTATACGCCGGAGCTGATCGACGGGTTCGTCCGGCTGCAGCGTGAACTGCCGATCGAGGAGCTCGTGCTCGTCGACACGGATCCCGACCGCCTGAGGCTCGTGGGCGGCATCTCCCGCCGCATGATGGCGCGGGGAGGGCATCCCGCGCGACTGCTCACGACCACCGACCTCGCGGCGGGTGTGAGCGACGCCGACGCCGTGCTCATCCAGCTCCGCGTGGGTGGCCAGGACGCCCGCGAGCAGGACGAGAGCTGGCCGCACGACGTCGACTGCATCGGGCAGGAGACCACGGGCCCCGGCGGACTCGCGAAGGCGCTGCGCACGGTCCCGGTGGTGCTGCGCATCGCCGACGTCGTGCGTCGCCACGCCAAGCCCGAGGCGTGGATCGTGGACTTCACCAACCCGGTCGGCATCGTCACCCGCGCCCTGCTGGAGGACGGGCACCGCGCCGTCGGACTGTGCAACGTGGCGATCGGCTTCCAGCGGCGTTTCGCCGAGGAGGCCGGAGTCGCGCCCGACCGCGTCACCCTCGCCCACGTGGGGCTCAACCACCTCACCTGGGAGCGCGGCGTGTACATCGACGGCGTCGACCAGCTCCCCGAGGCCCTCGCGACGCGGGGGCGAGAACTGGCCGACACGGTCGAGCTCCCGCCCGCCCTGCTCGCGCAGCTCGGCGTGCTGCCCTCGTACTACCTGCGGTACTACTACGCGCACGACGAGGTGCTGCACGAACAGCGTCACCACGCGACCCGCGCGGTCGAGGTGCGCGCGATCGAGCACGAGCTGCTGGCGCTCTACGCCGACCCCTCCGTCGACACCAAGCCCGAGATCCTCGAGCGGCGCGGCGGGGCGTTCTACTCCGAGGCGGCCATCGAGCTGCTGATCGCGATCCGCGGGGGCGCCGAGGTGCCGCGCGTGGTGAACCTCCGCAACGACGGGGTACTGCCGTTCCTCCCCGACGACCACGTGATCGAGGTGCCCGCCCGGTATCGCGACGGTCGCTTCCTCGCCGAGCCCGTGGCGGCACTGCCCGACGACATCCGCGGACTGATCTCCGCGGTCGCAGGCTACGAGCGGCTCGCGCTCGACGCGGCGACCGCCGGCGGGCGTGACCGCGTGCTGCGGGCGATGCGTGCGCACCCGCTCGTCCTGCAGCACGAGCGCGCCGAGAAGCTGACCGATCTGCTGCTCGCCGCCAACGCGCGATACCTGGAGTGGGCGTGACCCGCCGCGACCGGAACCGGCTCGTCCTCGCGGCGGACGGCGGCGGCTCCAAGACCGACGTGGTGCTGCTCGACACCGCGGGAGAGGTGCTCGCGTGGGAGCGCGGGACCGGGTCGAGCCCGCAGATCGACGGACTCGCCCCGTCGGTCCGCGTGATCGACGGGCTCGTGCGGCGCGCCCTCGGCGACCGCGACCCGCGTGACCTCGACGTCGTGGGGCTGTACCTGTCCGGACTCGACCTCGCGGAGGAGATCGCGGCGTTCCGTGCGGCCATCGCGCCGCTGCCCTGGTCGCCGGGCGCGATCGTGGAGAACGACCTGCACGCACTCCTGCGCGCCGGAACCGACGCGCAGGACGCCGTCGCCGTGATCTGCGGCACGGGCATGAACGCCATCGGGGTGCGGGCGGATGGGGCGCAGGTGCGCTTCCCCGCGTTGGGCCCGCTCTCGGGCGACTGGGGCGGGGGCGCCGAACTGGGCGACGCGGTCGTATGGCACGCCGCACGGGCCGAGGACGGCCGGGGACCGCACACCCTGCTGGTCGAGCGGCTTCTCGCCGCGGTCGACGCCTCCTCGGTCGCCGCGCTCATCGAGGACGTGCACCTCGGACGACGGCCGGCTCAGGCCTTCGCGGCTCTCGCACCGCTGCTGTTCGAGGCGGCGGCCGCGGGGGACGAGGTCGCACGGCAGGTGGTGCGGCGTCAGGCGGACGAGGTCGTGGCGTTCGTGCGCGCCTGCGTCGACCGGCTCGGGCTGCGCGCGGTCGAGCTGCCGGTGCTGTTCGGCGGCGGAGTCGCACGAGGCCGAGACCCGCTGCTGCTCGCGAGCATCCACGCGGGGCTTGCGGAGCACGCGCCCTCAGCGCGGCTGGAGATCGTGGACGCGCCGCCTGTGCTGGGGGCGGCGCTCCTCGTGCTCGACGCCGCGGGGGCGGAGGCGACCGCGAAGGTACGCGCCCGCGACCACCTCAGCTCGGATCTTCGGCACGCGGCCGAACCCGTCGTGGCGCGCTGAGACCGCCCTCGCCGCAACGGGAACGGGCGCCGCGACCGAGTGGTCGCGGCGCCCGTTGCGGTCGAACGGTCAGCCGAGCGTGACGGCCGAGCGCAGCAGCGTCGCCTGCTCCGCGGCGTGCACCTTCGACGATCCGGTCGCGGGCGAAGCGGACGCCGGGCGCGAGATCGGACGGAACGTGCGGTCGCCGGGGACATCCGCGAATGCGAGCGCGAGGAACGGCCAGGCACCCTGGTTCTCCGGCTCCTCCTGCACCCACACGAGCTCGGCGTTCGGGTAGGAGTCGGTGATGGCCTTGAGCTCGTCGATCGGCGTCGGGTACAGCTGCTCCAGGCGCACCAGGGCCACCTCGGGGTTCGGGTTCTTCTCCAGCTCGGCGCGCAGATCCCAGTGCACCTTGCCCGAGTGCACGAGCACGCGCTTGACGGCCGAACGGTCGAGACCGCGGTCGTCGTCGATGACCGGCTCGAAACGGCCCTGCGTGAAGGCCTCGACCGGGCTCGTCGCCCCGCGCAGGCGCAGCATCGCCTTCGGGGTGAACACGATCAGCGGCTTGCGCGGCCGGGCGTAGGCCTGGCGGCGCAGCAGGTGGAAGTGCGAGGCCGGGGTCGACGGACGCGCGACGATCATGTTCTCCTGAGCGCACAGCTGCAGGAAGCGCTCGATGCGGGCGGAGGAGTGATCCGGTCCCTGGCCCTCGTAGCCGTGGGGGAGCAGGAGCGTGACGCTGGACTGCTGACCCCACTTCTGCTCGGCGGCGGAGATGTACTCGTCGATGACCGACTGGGCGCCGTTGACGAAGTCGCCGAACTGCGCCTCCCACAGCACGAGCGCTTCGGGCGCCTCGACCGAGTAGCCGTACTCGAATCCGAGCGCGGCGTACTCGCTGAGCAGGGAGTCGTAGACGAAGAAGCGGCCCTGCGCGTCGGACAGGTTCGACAGCGGCAGCCACTCCTGGCCGTTCGCGCGGTCGTGCAGCGCGGCGTGGCGCTGGACGAACGTGCCGCGGCGCGAGTCCTGTCCGGCGAGCCGCACCGGGGTGCCCTCGACCAGCAGCGACCCGAAGGCGAGGAGCTCGCCGAAGCCCCAGTCGATGTTGCCGTTGCGGCTCATGTCGAGGCGCTTCTCCAGCAGCTGCTGGATCTTCGGGTGCACCGTGAAGCCCTCGGGCTTGTTCACGAACGCGTCACCGATCAGCTGGATGACCTCGGCGGGGACGCCGGTGATCTCGGGTGCGCCCACCTGGTCCTCGACCGGCGGGAGCTCGGGCGCGATCGGCGTGGCACCCGTCTCGGCGGCGTGCGTCTCGGCGAAAGCGATCTCCAGGCGGTTCTGGAAGTCGGCCTTGGCCTCGTCGTACTCCTCCTCGGTGATGTCACCGCGACCGACCAGCGACTCCGTGTACAGGCGGCGCACCGACCGCTTGGCCTGGATGAGGTCGGTCATGAGCGGCTGCGTCATCGACGGGTCGTCGCCCTCGTTGTGACCGCGACGGCGGTAGCAGACCAGGTCGATCACGACGTCGCGGTGGAAGCGCTCGCGGTACTCGAACGCCAGCTGCGCGACGTGGATGACGGCCTCGGGGTCGTCGCCGTTCACGTGGAAGATGGGCGCCTGGATCGTCTTGGCCACGTCGGTCGCGTACACCGAGGTGCGGGCGTCGCTCGGGGTGGTCGTGAAGCCCACCTGGTTGTTGACCACGACGTGGATGGTGCCGCCCGTGCGGTAGCCGCGCAGCTGCGACATCTGCAGGGTCTCCACGACGACGCCCTGACCGGCGAAGGCCGCGTCGCCGTGCACGAGGATGGGCAGCCAGGCGAACGTGCCGATCGGCTTACGGTCCTGCTTGGCGCGGACGATGCCCTCCAGCACGCCGTCGACGGTCTCGAGGTGCGAGGGGTTGGCGGCGAGGTACACCGGGAGCGAGGAGCCGTCGTCGGCGACGAACGTGCCCTCCGTGCCGAGGTGGTACTTCACGTCGCCGGAGCCGCGCTGGTTGCCGGGCATCTGCGTGCCCTCGAACTCCCGGAACACCTGGCCGTAGGTCTTGCCGGCGATGTTGGTCAGCACGTTGAGGCGGCCGCGGTGGGCCATGCCGATCGCCGCGCCCTCGAGGCCCGCGGTCGCCGCGCCCTGGAGGATCTCGTCGAGCAGCGGGATGAGCGACTCGCCGCCCTCCAGCGAGAACCGCTTCTGGCCGACGAACTTCGTCTGCAGGAAGGTCTCGAACGCCTCGGCCTCGTTCAGCTTGCGGAGCACCCGCAGCTGCTCGTCGTGGCCGGGCTTCTGGTACTTGACCTCGACCTTCTCCTGGAACCAGCGGCGCTGCTCCGGGTCCTGGATGTGCATGTACTCGATGCCGAGCGTGCGGCAGTACGAGTCGCGCAGCACGCCGAGGATGTCGCGCAGCTTCGCCACGCGGCGCCCGCCGAAGCCGCCCGTGACGAACTCGCGGTCGAGGTCCCAGAAGGTCAGCCCGTGGCTCTCGATCTCCAGGTCGGGGTGCGAGCGCTGCACGTACTCGAGCGGGTCGATGTCGGCCATCAGATGGCCGCGCACGCGGAAGGAGTTGATCAGCTCCTGCACGCGGGACTGCTTGTCGACGCGCTCGGCCAGGTCGACCGCGATGTCGGGGTTCCAGCGGATCGGCGCGTACGGGATGCGCAGCGCGGCGAAGATGTCGTCGTAGAACCCGCGCTGCCCGATCAGCAGCTCGTGCACCTTCTTCAGGAACTCGCCGGACCCTGCGCCCTGGATGACACGGTGGTCGTAGGTGCTGGTGAGGGTGATGGTCTTGCCGATCGCGAGCTCGTTGAGCGTCTTCTCGCTCGCGCCCTGGAACTCGGCCGGGTACTCGAGGGCGCCGGCGCCGATGATGCAGCCCTGGCCCTTCATGAGACGCGGCACCGAGTGCACCGTGCCGATGCCGCCCGGGTTGGTGAGCGACACCGTGGTGCCCTGGAAGTCGGTGGCGGTGAGCTTGTTGCCGCGGGCGCGGGTGACCAGGTCCTCGTACGCGGCGAGGTACTCGGTGAAGGTCATGGTGTCGGCGCGCTTGATGCTCGGCACCATGAGGGCGCGCGTGCCGTCGGGCTTGGGCAGGTCGATCGCGATGCCGAGGTTGACGTGCGCGGGGGCGACGACGGAGGGCTTGCCGTCGACCTCGGCGTAGAACACGTTCTGGCTGCGGAACTCGTCGAGCGTGCGGATGAGCGCCCAACCGATGAGGTGCGTGAAGCTGACCTTGCCGCCGCGCGTGCGGGCCATGTGGTTGTTGATGACGATGCGGTTGTCGATCATCAGCTTGGCGGGGACGGTGCGGACGCTGGTCGCGGTGGGGACGGTGAGCGACTCGTCCATGTTCGCGGCGAGGGTCTTGGGCAGACCGCGCAGCGGCGTGACCTTGTCCTCTTCGGAGGACTCGACCGGCTCCTTCGACTCGGGCTTGGGCTTCGGCGCCTGCGCGGGGATCGGGGCGGCCGCGGCGGGCTTGGCCGTCGTGCGGGCGACGGGCTGCGCACCGATCACGGGGATGGGCGCGGTGACCGGATGCGCGGGTGCGGCTGCGGTGTCAGCCGGAGCGGATCCCGTCGCGCTCGTCCCGGCGGCCGTGGCCTCGGAGTGGTACTGCTCCAGGATGGGCCACCACTCCTTGTCGACCGAGTCGCGGTTCTCCTTGAACTGCTCGTAGAGCTCTTCGACGAGCCAGGAATTGGCTCCGAACCCCCCGTCGCCACCGACGCCGGTCACCTGGTTCGACACGCTCTATCGCCCTCTTTCATCGCTGAAGATCTTCGGTGCGGAGGCACGACGCAGGAATGCGTTCGGGCGCGCACACTCTCGACCATCAAGCCTAACCTGTTTCGCCCGGGTAATCGTCGAAGCCACCCGCCCGCGCCGTCCCGATCTCGGTACCGTGGAGGCATGGAGTTCTCAGGCGCGCAGCCCACCGTCGATCTGACCTATTCGGACGTCTTCCTGGTGCCGCGCCGGTCGGGCGTCACCAGTCGGCTCCAGGTCGATCTGGCCCCGCACGACGGCACCCCGGCGACCCTGCCGCTGGTGGCCGCGAACATGAACTCGGTCACCGGGCCCCGCCTCGCCGCGGTGCTCGCCCGGCGCGGTGCGCTCGGCGTGCTGCCGCAGGACCTCCCGCTGCAGGAGCTCGACGCGGCGATCCGCGATGTGAAGAGCCAGCCCGTGCTGTGGGACACGCCGATCGTGCTGCCCCCGCACGCCACGGTGGCCGAGGCGCTGCGACTGCTGCCGGCCACCAGCGGTCACGGGATCGTGGTCGCCCAGGGGTCCGGCCCGATCGACGTGGAGCGGATCCTCGGCATCCTGCCGGCGACCCGCCTCGCGACCGCCCTCCCCGACGCGCAGCTGGGCGACCTTGTCCACCGCGGCAGCCCGTCGATCGACGCCGACGACATCGGCTCGGAGCGGCACGCGTTCGACGTGATCACCGAGGCGGACGTCGACATGGTCACCGTGGTCCACCACGGGCACCTCGTCGGCACGCTGAGCGCCCGCAGCGCCCTTCGCGCCACGCTGTACCGCCCCGCCGTCGACGCGGACGGACGACTCGCGGTGGCCGCGGCGGTCGGCATCAACGGCGACGTCGCCGCGAAGGCCCGCGCGCTCGCCGGTGCCGGGGTGGACGTGCTGGTGCTCGACACCGCCCACGGCCACCAGGAGGGCATGCTCCGCGCACTGCGCACGGTGGCCGAGCTCGGCCTCGGCCTCCCGATCGTCGCGGGCAACATCGTCACGGCCGACGGCGTGCGCGACCTCGTCGATGCGGGGGCCACGATCCTCAAGGTCGGCGTCGGCCCCGGCGCGATGTGCACGACGCGCATGATGACCGCCGTGGGGCGCCCGCAGTTCTCGGCAGTGCTGGAGACGGCGCAGGCCGCCCGCGAGGCCGGAGCGCACGTGTGGGCGGACGGGGGAGTGCGCTACCCGCGCGACGTCGCTCTCGCACTGGCAGCCGGCGCGGCCTCGGTGATGATCGGCTCGTGGTTCGCCGGCACGATCGAGGCGCCGGGCGAGCTGCAGCGCGACGCGGAGGGCCGCCTGTTCAAGGAGTCGTGGGGGATGGCGTCGACCAAGGCCGTGCAGGCGCGGTTCGAGCGCCTCGACGCATACGAGCGCGCCCGCAAGGAGCTGTTCGCCGAGGGCATCTCCTCCTCGAAGATCTACCTCGACCCGCTGCGGCCGGGTGTGGAGGACCTGCTCGACATGATCACGTCCGGCGTGCGGTCGTCGTTCACGTACGCGGGTGCCGCGACCGTGCCGGAGTTCCACGAGCGCGCGCTGGTCGGCCTGCAGTCCGCGGCCGGCTACGAGGAGGGCAAGGCGCTGCCGGTGAGCTGGTAGCACGGGCGCGGTCATGGCGGCGTTCTGTAGAATCGAGCGCACTATGGACGACCCCCCCAGTTGCCGAACATCGCCCCACCGTCCCGAACTCTCCGCGGAGAGGAATAGCTGATGGATTTCATCATGTTGGGCGTGGGGCTCCTGCTCACGGTCGGCACCGGCCTCTTCGTCGCGAGCGAGTTCGCCCTGGTCAATCTCGACCGGGCCGAACTGGAGGCGCGACAGGCCCGGGGCGAATCCCGGCTCTCGCTCACGATCAGCGCTCTCAAGCACACCTCGACGCACCTGTCGTCCGCGCAGCTCGGCATCACGCTGACCACGCTGCTCACCGGTTACACGATGGAGCCGGCGCTGTCGAACCTCCTGCGCCCGACGCTCGTCGCCTGGAGCATCCCCGAGGCCGCGGTCGCCCCGATCGCGACCGTCGTGGCGATGTTCGTGGCCACGGTGCTGTCGATGATCCTGGGTGAGCTGGTCCCGAAGAACTTCGCGCTCGCGCTGCCCCTGGCGACCGCGAAGCTCGTGATCCCGTTCCAGACCGCGTTCACGGCCGTGTTCAAGCCCGCGATCGTGGTGCTCAACGGCAGCGCGAACGGCGTGCTGCGCGGCATGGGCATCGAGCCCAAGGAGGAGCTGTCCGGCGCCAGGAGCGCGGAGGAGCTGTCGTCTCTGGTACGCCGCTCCGCGAGCGCCGGGCTGCTGGAGGCCGACACGGCGACGCTGCTCGACCGCACCCTGACGTTCTCACGCCTCACGGCCGCCGACGTGATGACGGCCCGTCCGAGCATGCACGCGATCGCCGCGGGCGACTCGGTCGACGACGTGATCCAGCTCGCGCGCCGCACGGGCCACAGCCGCTTCCCGGTGTTCGACGAGGACCTCGACGACATCACCGGCGTCGTGCACCTGAAGGCCGCGATCGCCGTGCCGCGGGAGCGGCGGGCCGAGGTGCCCGTCGGCGCCCTGGCGACCGAGCCGCTGCGCGTGCCGGAGACCGCCCACGTCGACGCGCTGATCTCCGACCTCCGCGGCCGCGGCTACCAGCTGGCCGTCGTGGTCGACGAGTACGGCGGCACGGCGGGCATCGTGACCCTGGAGGACCTGGTGGAGGAGCTCGTGGGCGAGGTGTCCGACGAGCACGACCGCACGCGGGCCGGCATCATCCGCAACCGCGACGGGATCACGTTCCCCGGCGAGCTGCGCCCCGATGAGCTGCGCAGCCGTGCGGGCGTCGACGTGCCGGAGGGCGACGTGTACGACACCGTGGGCGGCTACGTCATGAGCGTGCTGGAGCGCGTGCCGGTCGTCGGCGACGAGGTGCCGCTGGAGAGCGGCACGCTGCACGTCGTCCGGATGGACGGCCGCCGGGTGGACCGGGTGCGCTACGTGCCCAGACCGGACTCCCTCGAGGCCGAGGAGGTGTCGCGATGAGCGATTGGGTCGGCCTCGCCTGGCTGGTCGTGCTGCTGGCGGCGAACGCGTTCTTCGTCGGCGCGGAGTTCGCGGTGATCTCCGCGCGGCGCTCGCAGATCGAGCCGCGCGCCGAGCGCGGGTCCCGGGCCGCGAAGACGGCGCTGTACGCGATGGAGCACGCCACGCTCATGCTCGCGACCTCGCAGCTGGGCATCACGATCTGCTCCCTGCTGATCCTGAACGTGTCGGAGCCGGCGATCCACCACCTGCTCGCGGTGCCGATGCACGCGCTGGGCTGGGCCGACGGCGCGGTCGACGTGGTCTCGTTCGTGATCGCGCTGCTCGTCGTCTCGTTCCTGCACGTGGTGTTCGGCGAGATGGTGCCGAAGAACCTGGCGTTCTCGGTGCCCGACCGCGCGGTGCTGATCCTCGCGTCGCCGCTGGTCTGGATCTCGAAGGTGTTCATGCCGGTGATCTGGCTGCTCAACGCGGCAGCCAACGGCGTGCTACGGCTGTTCCGCGTCGAGCCGAAGAACGAGGCGGCCTCGACCTTCACGCTCGACGAGGTGGCCACGATCGTGAGCCAGTCCCGTCGCGAGGGCGTGCTGATGGACACCGCGGGCACCGTGACCGCCGCCGTCGAGTTCACCGACAAGAAGGCGCGCGACGTGGCGGTGCCGCTGGGCGACCTCGTGACGCTGCCGCAGACCACGACGCCGGACGACATCGAGAAGGCCGTGGCCCGCTACGGGTTCTCGCGCTACGTGATCGTCGACGACGAGGACGCCCCGATCGGGTACGTGCACCTGAAGGACATCCTGCGCGCCTCGGAGGGGCCGGACGCGGACACGAAGGTGCACGAGCCGATCCCGGGCAAGCGGATCCACCACATGGTCCCCGTGCAGGAGGACACCGACCTGGAGGACGCGCTCGCCGTGATGCGACGCGCCGGCCGTCACCTGGCGAAGGTGCGCGACTCGGCGGGCGAGACGACGGCGGTGCTGTTCCTGGAGGACATCCTGGAGGAGCTCGTCGGTGAGGTGCAGGACGCGACGCGGCGCGTGCGCGGGCACTGACACCACAGCCGTCCAGCGCGAAGGCCGCCGTTCCCGATGGGGCGGCGGCCTTCGTCGTCGAGAGGCGGTTCAGCGCCAGCGGGCGCGCTCGTACTGCGGCGGCCACGCGACCTCGGCACCGAGCTCGTGCGCCGCACGCAGCGCGAAGTGCGGGTCGCGCAGCCACTCCCGACCGGCGAAGATCGCATCCGCCGCGCCGTCGGCCAGCACCTGCTCGGCCTGTGCGGCCGCGGTGATGAGGCCGACCGCCGACACCGGGATGCGGCCGCCCTGGCGCACGGTCTCCGCGAGCGGCACCTGGTAGCCGGGCGACACGGCGATGCGCTGGTGCGCGACGAGCCCGCCGCTGGACACATCGATCAGGTCGGCACCGTGCTCGGTCGCCCACGCCCCGACCACTGCGGCCTCGTCTGGCGTGAACCCGCCCTCGGCGTGGTCGGTCGCCGAGATCCGCACGAACACCGGGACGTCGTCGCCGGCGGTCGCGCGCACGGCGTCGAGCACCCGCAGCAGCAGCCGGGCACGGTTGTGGAGCGAGCCGCCGTACTCGTCGTCGCGGTGGTTCGACAGCGGTGACAGGAACTGGTGCAGCAGGTAGCCGTGCGCGCCGTGCAACTCCAGCACGTCGAAGCCGGCGTCGAGCGCGCGCCGCGCCGACGTGGCGAACGCCTCGACCACGCGGTCGATGCCCGCCGCGTCGAGGGCGACCGGATCCGCGAACCCGTCGAAGGCCACGGCGGACGGAGCCACGGTGGTCCAGCCGCCCTCGGTCGCGGGCACGGAGCCGCGCTCGGGCGCCCACGGCCACCATGTCGACGCCTTGCGACCCGCGTGCGCGAGCTGGATGCCGGCGAGCGAGCCCCGGTCGTGGATCGCCCGGACGACGGGGGCGAGGGCGTCGCGCTGCTCGTCGGTCCACAGCCCGAGGTCGCGCGGCGAGATGCGACCCTCCGGCACCACGGCGGTGGCCTCGGTGACGATCAGCCCGGCGCCGCCCGAGGCGAACTGCGCCAGGTGGGCGTGGTGCCACTCCTGCGCGACGCCGTCGAGGGCGCTGTACATGCACATCGGGGAGACCCACAGGCGGTTGCGGAACGTGGTCGAGCGGATGGTCAACGGGGAGAAGAGGAGGCTCACGGTTCGACGCTACCGGGGCTCGGGAGGCGGCGGGGCCGCCCGCTAACGTGGAGGCATGAGCGAAGCGCGCGAGTGGTCACGCGGCGACACGGCCCGGTTCGTCCGCGCCGCGACACGCGACGACGACAAGTACTCGCGCGGCGTGGTGGCCCTGCGCACCGGTTCGCCCGCGTACCCCGGGGCCGCGGTGCTCGGTGTCGAGGCCGCATGGCGCGCCGGCGCGGGCTTCGTGCGGTATGCGGGAGAGCAGCGCGTGATCGACGCCGTGCTCGCCCGCCGCCCGGAGACCGTGGGCGGGCCCGACACCGGGCGCACCCGGGTCGGAGCGTGGGTCATCGGCTCCGGCACCGACCCCGAGGAGCGGACGGACGCCGAGGCGCGGGCGCTGCGCGAGATCGTGTCGGGCACGGCCCCGGTCGTGATCGACGCCGGCGCACTCGACCTGGCGTCCGGCGCGACCGCGCCGTTCGTGGTGACCCCGCACGCGGGGGAGTTCGCCCGGCTTCGGGAGCGCCTCGGTCTGGTCGACGCGGATCAGGACACGGCGGCCGAGGTACGACGGATGGCCGCGGAGCTGCACGGCGTCGTGCTGCGCAAGGGGGCCCGCACGCTGATCGCGGGACCCGACGGCCCGGTGATCGCCGTGGACGCGGGCACCGGGTGGCTCGCGACCGCGGGCACGGGCGATGTGCTGGCCGGCGTGCTCGGGGCCGTGATCGCGGCCAACCCCGGTGCTCCGCTCGCCGAGGTGGCCGCGGCCGGCACCTGGCTGCACGGGCACGCCGCGCGCATCGCCGCGGGGGTGGGTGGGGGCGGCACGGGCCACCCGATCGTCGCGCTGGACGTGGCGGAGGCGCTGCCCCTCGCGATCGCGGACGTCCTGTCGTGACCCGGCGCGTGCCCGCCCGGACGATCGCGCTGTGGGCCGCGTTCCTCCTGGTGCATCTGCTCACCGCGCTCGCGGGGTGGATCTACCCGAGCCAGCCGATGGGCGACGTCGTGCTGGTGTACGAGCCCTGGTCGTCGGCGGCGCTCGGCGGCGGCCCGGTCGTGGGCGTCACCGAACCGTGGGTGTACCCCCAGCTCGCGCTGCTGCCGATGCTGCTCACCGGGCTCCTGGCCACCCCGCTCGTGCCCCTGCTCGGCGTCTCGTCCGCGTACCTCGTGGCCTGGGCGGTGCTGGTGGGCGTGCTCGACGCTGTCGCGTTCGCCGTGCTGGTCGGGCGTCGTGCGGGCCGGGCGCGCACGGCCGCGGCGTGGTTCTGGTGCGCCGCGCTCCTGCTGCTCGGACCCATCGCGCTGTACCGGATCGACGCGGTCACCGTGCCGATCGCGGTCGTCGCCGGCCTGTGGCTGCTGTCGCGGCCCGCGCTCGCCGCTGCCCTCCTGACGGTCGGCGCGTGGATCAAGATCTGGCCGGGCGCGCTGCTGCTCGCGGCGGTGGTGGCCGGGCGCCGGCGGTGGCGGCAGCTCGTGGCGGCGCTGGTGGTCACGGCCGTCGTGCTCGGGGGGCTCGTGCTGCTCGGTGCCCGGTCGGAGATCCTCGGGTTCCTCACCGCGCAGACCGGTCGCGGCCTGCAGATCGAGGCGGTCGCGGCGACGCCGTTCCTGTGGCTCGCGGTGGCCGGTGCCGCCCGCATCGAGTACAGCTTCGACATCCTCACGTTCCAGATCACCGCGCCGGGCGTCGATGCGGTCGCCGCGGTCCTCACGCCGCTGATGGCCGTGGCGGTCGTCGCGGTCACCGCCCTCGGGGCGGTCAAGGCCACGCGCGGTGCGGTGTTCGGCCGGTTGTTCCCGCCGCTCGCGCTCGCGCTCGTGACGGTGCTGATCGTCGGCAACAAGGTGGGGTCGCCGCAGTTCCAGACCTGGCTTCTCGCGCCCGTGATCCTCTGGATCGTGTGGGACAGGGCGCGCGCGACGGTGCCCGCCGTGCTGGTGCTGGCGCTGTGCCTGGTCACCTGCCTGATCTACCCGCTCACCTACGACGCGCTGCTGCGGGCCGAGCCCGTGCCCGTGCTGCTGCTCACGCTGCGCAACGTGCTGCTCATCGTCCTGACCGTCGTGAGCTTGCGCGCCGTCCTGCGTGTTCCCGCCGTCCGTCCCCCTCGAATCAAGGAGTGAACCCATGCTGATCGCCTTCTCCGTCGCCCCCAGCGGCACACCGGCCGACGGTGCCGTCGACCGCTCCGACGCCTCCGTCCACGACGCGGTGGCCGCCGCCGTGCGCGTGGTGCGGGCCTCCGGACTCCCGCACCGCACGACGAGCATGTTCACCGAGATCGAGGGCCCCGACTGGGACAGCGTGATGGACGTGGTCAAGCGTGCGACCGAGGCGGTCATGCCGTTCGGCTCCCGCGTGTCCCTCGTGCTCAAGGCCGACATCCGTCCGGGGTACTCGGGCGAGCTCGACGCGAAGGTCGAGCGCCTGGAGGCGGCGATCGACGAGGCCGACGCCCGCTAAGCTGAACCGGTGAATCCCTCGACCGCATCGAGGGGTGCGGCGAAGAGGGCGCTCCTCTCTCTCGCCATCGGCAGCTTCGGCATCGGCATGACCGAATTCGTCGTGATGGGGCTGCTCCCGAACATCGCCGCCGACCTGCTGCCGTCCGTCTGGGCGACCAGCCAGGAGGAGGCGCTGAGCCAGGCCGGCTGGCTGATCTCGCTCTACGCGCTCGGCGTGGTGATCGGCGCGCCGACGATCGCGGGTTTCGTCGCCCGGTTCCCGCGCCACCGCGTGATGATCGTGCTGGCGCTCGCGCTCGCCGTGTTCAACGCGCTGACCGTCGTGCTGCCCACGTTCGAGCTGGTCGGTGCATCGCGGTTCCTGGCGGGCCTGCCGCACGGCGCCTACTTCGGGATCGGCGCGCTCGTGGCCGCCGAGGTGATGGGGCCGGGCAACCGCGCGAAGGGCGTCGCCTTCATCCTCACCGGGCTCACGGTGGCGAACGTCGTGGGGGTGCCGCTGGGCACGTTCCTCGGGCAGCAGTGGGGCTGGCGTGCCGCGTTCGCCGTCGTCGCGCTGGTGTTCGCCCTCGCCACGCTCTGCATCGCCCTGTTCGTGCCGGCGCACCCGGGCGACCCCGGTCGCACGATGCGCGCGGAGCTCGGGGTGTTCCGCATCGGACAGGTGTGGTTCACGCTCGGCGTCGGCGCGATCGGCTTCGGCGGCTTCTTCGCCGTCTACAGCTACATCGCGCCGCTGGTCACCGAGGTCGCGGGGTCACCCGAGTGGGCGGTGCCGATCGTGCTGGTGCTGATGGGGCTGGGTATGACCGCGGGCAACCTGGTCGGCGGGCACCTCGCCGACATCGACCTCCGGCGCACGCTGCTGGGTGGCCTGGCCGCGATGGGCGTCGTGTTCGCGCTGCTGGCGGTGCTGTCGTTCTGGATCGTGAGCCTCGGCCTGCTGGTGGTGCTGGTCGGCTTTGTCTCGTCCGTGCTCAGCCCCACCATCCAGACGCGGCTCATGGACGTCGCGGGCGACAACCAGTCGATCGCCGCGGCCATGAACCACTCCGCGCTGAACGTCGGCAACAGCCTCGGCGCGTTCCTGGGCGGCGTCGTGATCGCACTCGGCTGGGGCTTCACCGCTCCCGCGTGGACCGGCGCCGCGCTCGCGGTCGCCGGACTGCTCATCGCGCTGCTGTCGTACGGGGTGGAGGCGCGTCGCGCCCCAGCGGTCGTCGTACTCGCGTCGTAGAGTGACGGGGTGACGATCCCCGACGACGAGCTGCCGCTGGCGGGGACGGCCGTGCTGCTGCGACCCGCCGACGAGGGCTTCCGCGTGCTGCTGCTGCGGCGACCGGAGCGCGGCTCGTTCGCCGGAGCCTGGGTGTTCCCCGGCGGCAAGGTCGAGCAGGGCGACCGCCGCGACGGCGCCGAGCGCGTGGACGATGCGCGGCGGGCGGCGGTGCGCGAGACCGCGGAGGAGGTGGGCCTCGCGATCGACGGGCTCGTGCCCCTGTCGGAGTGGCGGCCGCCCGCGGAGGCTCCCGTCCGCATCCGCACCTGGTTCTTCCTCGCCGAGGCCCCGCGGGCCGAGGCCGTGCCGTCCGAGGCGGAGGTCGCGGAGCTCGCCTGGGTCACCCCGGCGGAGGCCCTCGGCCGACACGCGTCGGGGGAGTGGACGCTGTTCCCGCCCACCTGGGTCACGCTGCACCGGCTGTCGATGCACGACCGGGCCTCCGCGGCGCTCGCGTCGGCCGGGGCGGCGGAGCTGTTCCAGACGCGTGTGCTCGACGGCGGGCGGGCCTTCGCGTGGGAGCAGGGCACGCTGCACGCCGCGGCACGTCCGTGGAGCTTCGCCCCGGCGTGAGCTCAGGCGTCGAGGAGGCGTCGCAGCTGCGTGCCGACCGCGTCGGTCTCGATCAGGAAGCCGTCGTGGCCGAAGTCGCTCGCCAGCACCACCGCGTCGTCGTCGAGCACGGTGGGGATGCTGCGGGCGATACGCTGCTGGCCGTCGACGGGGAACAGCCGGTCGCTGTCGATGCCGAGCACGAGGGTCGTGGCCGTCACCGCGCGCAGCGCCTCCTCCACACCACCGCGACCGCGCCCCACGTCGTGAGAGTTCATGGCCTCGACCAGGGTGATGTAGCTGTTGGCGTCGAACCGGCGCGTGAACTTGTTGCCGTGGAAGTCGAGGTACGACTCCACCGCGAAGCGTCCGCCGTGCCCGAGCGGTGACACGTCGGACTGCCACGACCGCTGGAACCGCTGGTTGAGCTCGATCGGGCTGCGGTAGTTCAGCAGGGCCATGCGCCGGGCGAGGGCGAGGCCGCGGTGGGGGCCGTCGCCGTCGGAGAGGTCGTAGTACTCGCCGCCCTGGAAGCGCGGATCCATGCGGATGGTCTCGAGCTGCACCGTGTTCAGGGCGATCTGGTCGGCCGTCGTCACCGGTGGCGAGGACAGCACGGCGAGCCGCTCGACGCGGGCGGGATGGGTGACCGCCCACTCCAGCGCGTGCATGCCGCCCATCGAGCCGCCGATCACCGCCGCCCAGGTGTCGATGCCGAGCGCGTCGGCCAGGCGCACCTGCGCGGCCACCTGATCGCGGATCGTGAGGTAGGGGAAGCGCGACGCCCACTCGTAGCCGTCGGGGGCGATGCTTGCCGGTCCGGTCGAGCCCTGGCAGCCGCCGAGCATGTTCGGCGCGATCACGAACCACCGGTCGGTGTCGAGCGCCGCGCCCGGCCCGACGATGTCCTCCCACCAGCCGGCCGTGGGGTGTCCGGCCCCTGCCTCGCCGCGCACGTGGCTGTCGCCGGTGAGCGCGTGGAGCACGAGCACGGCGTTGTCCCGTGCGGCGTTCAGCTCGCCCCAGGTCTCGTACGCCAGCCGGATGCCGGGGAGCTCGGCCCCGCTCTCGGTGCGGAACGACCCGAAGGCGGCGAAGCGGCGCCCGCCCACGGGGTCTCCGTCGCGCCACGCGCCGGTCGCGGGCGGTCGGGCACGGAGCAGACGGACGTCGGCCTCCGTCACGGGTGCCGACGGCACCGTGTCCTCGGAGGTCGTCTGCCAGTCCATCCCCCCATTCTCGCCTGGCGGGCGGCGCTCCGGCGGCAGGTTACGCGGCGGGGACGACGGATGCCCCGGACCGCGTGGTCCGGGGCATCCGTGCGAGACGGTCCGCTCAGGCGCGGGCGGCCTCCGAGACGGCGCGCGCGGCGGCGAGGGCCTGGTCGAGGTCGGCCTTCAGGTCGTCGATGTTCTCGAGCCCCACCGACAGACGCACGAGGCCCGGCGTGACACCCGCCGTGAGCTGCTGCTCGGGCGTGAGCTGCGCGTGCGTCGTGGAGGCGGGGTGGATGACGAGCGAGCGCACGTCGCCGATGTTGGCGAGGTGGCTGAACAGCGACAGGCTGTTGACGAACTCGCGACCGGCCTCCACGCCGCCCTTGAGCTCGAACGACAGGACCGCGCCGACGCCCTTCGGCGCGTACTCGTTCGCCTTGGCGTACCACGGCGAGGAGGGCAGACCCGAGTAGTTGACCGACGCGACGTCGTCGCGGCCGTCCAGCCACTCGGCGATCTCCTGGGCGTTCTGCACGTGGCGCTCGATGCGCAGCGACAGGGTCTCCACGCCCTGGATGAGGTTCCACGCGCTCTGCGGCGCGATGGAGGAGCCGAGGTCGCGCAGCAGCTGCACGCGGGCCTTGATGATGTAGGCGAGCGCGTCGCCGACCGCGGCCGTGTAGCTCGCGCCGTGGTACGAGGGGTCGGGCTCGGTGAGGCCGGGGAACTTCTCGACGTTCTCCGACCACGCGAAGCGGCCGCCGTCGATCACGACGCCGCCGATGGTCGTGCCGTGGCCGCCGAGGAACTTGGTGATCGAGTGGACGACGATGTCGGCGCCGTGCTCGAACGGGCGGATGAGGTAGGGCGTCGCGATCGTGTTGTCGACGATCAGGGGGACCCCGTTCTCGTGCGCGATGTCGGCGACCGTGCGGATGTCGAGCACGTTGATCTGCGGGTTGCCGATCGTCTCGGCGAAGAACAGCTTGGTGTTCGGACGGACGGCGCGGCGCCACTCCTCGGGGTCGTCCTGGTTCTCGACGAACGTGACCTCGATGCCGAGCTTGGCGAGCGTGTACTTGAAGAGGTTGTAGGTGCCGCCGTAGATCGAGCTGGAGGCGACGAAGTGGTCGCCGGCCTGGGCGATGTTGAGGATCGCGAAGGTCGAGGCGGCCTGGCCGCTGGACAGGACGAGGGCGCCGGTGCCCCCTTCGAGGGCCGCGAGGCGCTGCTCGAGCACGTCCTGGGTCGGGTTCTGGATGCGGGTGTAGATGTTGCCGAACTCGGCCAGCGCGAACAGGTTCGCGGCGTGGTCGGCGTTGTCGAACACGTACGACGTGGTCTGGTAGATCGGCGTCGCACGCGCCTTCGTGACCGGGTCGGGTGCGGCGCCCGAGTGGATCTGCTTGGTCTCGAAACGCCAGGTCTCGGGTGCGGACATGTGTTCCCCCTGGAACGGTCGGAAGTCGGATGGCTGGTGCCCTTGCAGCGAGAGTACGGAACTTCCCCCGCTGTCAACAGCGGCCGGGAAATGTGACGTAACACAGCGCTCCTCACCTCGAGCGGAGGACGCAGGTCTTCCGCTCGGCCGCCGTGCCGGTTACCGTACCTGCCAGGCGCGGCCGACGGGCCGGCGGACAGGAGACCCCCATGACTGTCGACCACCTCGGTGCGGGCGCACACGATGACGAACCCCGGGGCCTGCCCCGCCGGACCGTGCTGGCGGGCGCGGTCTGGTCCGTGCCGGTGATCGCGCTGGTGACCGCCGCGCCGGCCGCGGCGGCGTCGGCCGAAGGGCTGGGCCGATTCGTGATCGAGACCATGCAGGGCGGCACCTGGGTGGACCCGCAGTACTACGGCGCATCGATCCAGCTGCGCAACGACGACACGCAGGCGGCCACGATCCCGGTGGCGGACATCACCAGCGGCACGGTCACCGTCACCATGAATCGAGCCGACGTCGGCGCGCTGCAACCGGTCGTCATCGCGAACGCCGGCGGGTCGAGCCCGTCCGTTCCCGCGCTCCCGGCGACCGACCCGACCTGGACCGCGGGGGGCGTGACCGACAACGGCGACGGCACCGTGACGTACACACTGGCGTACGTGGGCAGCGTCGCGGGGCAGGGGGTCACGCACGTCACGTTCGGCATCCTCGGTCCGACGCCGCTGAACTCGGGTATCCCCGTGACGGTCACCTCGACGGGGAGCCCCAGCGACGGCACCGTGCACACGCGCACCGCCACGCTGTTCTGACGTTCGCGGCACCACGGCGATCGTCGCTCGGGAATCGGGTGAGGACATCGTACGGTGGAGGGCATGGCGAACAGACGTGCAGTGGTGACAGGGGCGAGTTCCGGGATCGGCGCGGCGACGGTGCGCGCGCTGCGGGGGCGGGGATGGGACGTGGTCGGCGTCGCCCGCCGGGAGGACCGCCTGCGGGCCCTGGCGGCGGAGACCGGGGCCTCGGTGATCGCGTGCGACCTGACCGACGGTGCCGCCGTGTCGGCCCTGGTCGGAGAGCTCGAGCGTTCGGGTCCGCTGCACGCGCTGGTGCAGGTCGCCGGGGGCGCGCGCGGGACGGACCGCGTGGAGGATGCCGCGATCGACGACTGGCAGTGGATGTTCGACGCGAACGTGCTGGCCACGCAGCGCCTGGTCGCGGGCCTCCTGCCCCTCCTGCGGGCGACGGCCGAGGTGGACGGGCACGCCGACACGGTGTTCGTGACCTCGACCGCCGCGCAGACGGCGTATCCGGGCGGGGCGGGGTACAACGCGGCGAAGGCGGCCGAGGCGATGCTGGTGCGGGCCCTGCGCCAGGAGCTCAACGGCGAGCCCATCCGGGTCGTGGAGGTCGCGCCGGGGATGGTGCACACGGAGGAGTTCACGCTCAACCGTCTCGGCGGCGACGCGGTCGCGGCGGAGGCGGTGTACGCCGGGGTGGAGGCGCCCCTCCTGGCCGACGACGTCGCCGATGTGATCGCCTACGCGCTGGGGGCTCCCGCACACGTCAATCTCGACCTGATCACGATGCGCCCGGTGGCGCAGTCCGCCCAGCACCTGCTCGCGCGGGGTCCGCTGCGCGTGCGGACCGCGGAGTGATGGCGGGCCGCGGCCTCGCCGAGCTCGCGCGCGACGGACTGATCGATCCGGGCTGGGCGGAGGCTCTGGCTCCCGCGCAGGAGCGGATCACCGCGCTCGGCGAGCGGCTCCGTGCGGAACAGGCGGCCGGTCGCGGCTACCTTCCCGCGGGCGAGAACGTGCTGCGGGCGTTCCAGCGGCCGCTGTCGGAGGTGCGGGTGCTCATCACGGGGCAGGACCCGTACCCCACGCCGGGGCATCCGATCGGGCTGTCGTTCGCGGTGGACCGCCACGTGCGACCGCTGCCGCGGAGTCTGACGAACATCTACAAGGAGCGCGAGAGCGACCTCGGTCTCCCGCCCGCGCCGCACGGCGACCTCACGGCGTGGAGCGACCAGGGCGTGCTGCTGCTCAACCGGGTGCTCACCGTGCAGCCGGGCGCGGCGGGCTCGCACCGCCGCTGGGGCTGGGAGGAGGTGACAGAGCTCGCGATCCGTGCGCTCGTCGCCCGGGACCAGCCGCTCGTCGCCGTGCTGTGGGGCAGGGACGCCGCGAACCTCCGTCCGCTGCTCGGCGACACGCCGGTGATCGAATCCGCGCACCCGTCGCCGCTCTCGGCGAGCCGCGGCTTCTTCGGTTCGCGGCCCTTCTCCCGCGCCAACGCGCTGCTGGCGGAGGCGGGCGGCGACCCGGTGGACTGGCGGGTGGAGGGCGAGGCGGAGGCGTCCCTAAGCTGAGCGCATGCAGTTCGAGCCGGGGGACCGTCGCCGGGTGCTGCCGCGCCATCTGCGACCGGCACCGGCTCCCGAGGTCTTCGCGTACGCCATCCGGCCCGCGCGTCCCGCCGACCTCCCTCACGTGCGCGAGATCTACAACCACTTCGTGAGCAACTCGGCGGTCACGCTCGACGAGCGCCGCAGCACGATCCCGTCCTGGCGGGAGAAGTATGCGCTGCTCGACCGTCTCGGGCTCCCGTTCCTGGTGGCGGTGTCGCCATCGGGGGCCGTGCTGGGCTACGCGGTGGCGCAGCCGTGGGCGGGCAAGAACGCGTACCGCTACACGGTCGAGGACTCGATCTACCTCGGCCCGGGGGCGGGCGGGAAGGGGCTGGGGTCGGCGCTCCTGCAGGCGCTCATCGAGGCGTGCGAGCAGCGCGGCATCCGCGAGATGGTCGCGGTGATCAGCGACCGCGGGGCCGAGGCGTCGATCCGGTTGCACGAGAAGCTCGGCTTCGTCGAGGCGGGGCGGATGGGACGTGTCGGACACAAGTTCGGCCGCGACCTCGGCACCGTGTATCTGCGCCGGGCGCTGCGCCCGTCCCGTCCGCGTCGCGGCGCGCTGTTCGGCCGCTCCCGCTGAGCCTCAGCCCTCCGCAGGGCCGGGGATGACCGGGATCGCCGCCAGCAGCGCCCGCGTGTAGTCGTGCGCGGGGTGCAGCAGCACGTCCGCCGTCGCACCGCGCTCGACGATGCGGCCGTCCTTCATCACCACGACCGTGTCGCACAGGTTCTGCACCACGCCGATGTCGTGCGAGACGAGCAGCAGCGTCAGCTCGGAGGTCGCCTTGAGCTCGCGCAGCAGGTCGAGGATCTGCGCGCGCACCGTGACGTCGAGGGCGGACAGCGGCTCGTCGCCCACGAGGATGCGCGGACGATGCACGATCGCGCGGGCGAGGGCGATGCGCTGCCGCTGCCCGCCGGAGAACTCGTGCGGGTAGCGGTCGCCCATGTCCGGCTCGAGCCCGACCTGGGCGAGCACTTCCCGTACGCGTGCCCGGTGGTCGCCCTCGATGCCCAGGGCCCACAGGGGCTCCCGCACGATCTGGCCCGCGGTCATGCGGGGGTCGAGCGAGGCGTACGGGTCCTGGAACACGAGCCCGGTCTGCCGTCGCAGCCAGTGCAGCGCCCGGGCGGAGGCCGCGGCGTCGACCGCACGACCGTCCACCGCGACCGTTCCGGCGGTCGGGCGGTCGAGCCCGAGGAGCAGCCGCACCAGGGTGGACTTGCCCGACCCCGACTCGCCGATGATACCGACCGACGACCCCTCGACCACGTCGAGGTCGGTGGGCTCCAGCGCGGTCTGCCGCCGCGTTCGCTCGAAGGTCGTGCGCTTCGGTACCACGAAGTCCCGCCGCAGGCCGCGTGCCTCGATCAGGCTCATGCCGCACCGCCTTCCGGCCGCCACAGGGTCGCGGTCGCATCGCGCAGCAGCCCCTGCGTCACGGGGGAGGCGGGGGTGCTCAGCAGGGTCGACACGGGTGCGGCCTCGACGACCCTGCCGTGTTCGAGCACCACGCCGGCGGTCGCCACCTGGGCCAGCACCGCGAGGTCGTGCGTGATGAACACGAGCGACATGCCCTCGTCTTCCACGAGCCCCAGCAGCAGGGACAGGATCTCCGCCTGGATCGTCACGTCGAGCGCCGTGGTGGGTTCGTCGGCGATGAGCAGCCGAGGGCGGCAGGCGAGGGCCATCGCGATCGCCACCCGCTGCCGCTGCCCGCCCGAGAGCTGGTGCGGGTAGCGGTCGACGATGGTCTCGGGGTCGGGGAGCCGCACGCGTGCCGCCTGGGCGATCGCGCGCTCCCTGGCCTCGCGCTTCCCGAGACCCTGGTGGATACGGATCGACTCGGCGATCTGCCGCCCCACGGTACGGATCGGGTTCAGGGCGGTGCGTGGCTCCTGGAACACGATGCCGATGTCGTCGCCGCGCAGCCGCGCGAGCTCCCGGTCGGGAAGGCCGATCAGCTCGGTGCCGTCCCAGCGGATGCTGCCGTGCGCGGTCGCCCCGTCCGGGAGCAGCCCGAGCACTGCAAGCGCCGTGAGCGACTTTCCGGAGCCGGATTCGCCGATCAGCCCGACCCTGGCGCCATCGGGCACCTCGAACGACACGCCGTCGACCAGGCGTCGCCCGTCGAGCTCGACGACCAGGTCCTCCACCACCAGGCTCACGCGACCACCGCCGGGGTGTGCGTCTCAGCGGCGCGGTGCCGCAGGGTCGGGTCGGTCGCCTCGCGCAGTCCGTCGCCCAGCAGGTTGAGCGCCAGCACGGTGAGGGTGATGGTCAGTCCCGGCCAGATGACCGTGAGCGGGTGCACGCCGATGTAGCGCTGCAGGTCGGCGAGCAGCAGACCCCAGCTCGGCTCGACCACCGAGGCGCCGAAGCCGAGGTAGGACAGGCCGGCCTCGGCGAGCACGGCCACCGCCATCGACCACGACAGCTGCACGATGAACACCGGGGCCACGTTCGGCAGCAGGTGGCGCACGAGCGTCTGCGCCGGTGTCAGCCCCGAGGCGCGGGCGGCGAGGATGAAGTCGCTCTGCTGCACGCGGCGCAGCTCGGGGCGCGTGACCCGGGCGATGTTCACGCCGAACCCGATGCCGACCGCCCAGATGACGACCCACAGCGACCCGCCCCAGACCGACGAGATCATCATGGCGATGAGCAGCACCGGGAACGCGATCAGGATGTCGACGAGCACGGCCACGGTCTCGCGCACGAGCCGCGTGGTGAGCGCTCCGAGGGCCGCGAGCGCGATGCCGACGAGCGTGGCGATGAGGCCGGCGCCGACACTGACGAACACGGTCGTGCGGGCGCCGGCCATCAGCAGACTGAGGATGTCGCGCCCGGTGTCGTCGGTGCCCAGCAGGTGGGGGAGGCCCGGCGGCAGCCAACGGTCGCCGATGTCGGAGGCGCGCGGGTCGAACGGCGTCCAGAACAGCGATACGAGGGCCGCGAGCGCGATGACGGCGACCACGATCAGGCCGAAGCGTCCGGTCGCGGTCTGCCACAGCCGGTGCAGCCAGCGGGGGGTCATGCGGCCTCCCGCTGTCTGGGGTCGATCGCGCGATGCAGCAGGTCGACCACGAAGCCCACGACCAGGACGAACCCGGTGAGCACGAGCAGCTCGCTCTGCACCTTGATCAGGTCGCGCGTGCCCACGTCGGCCACCAGCATCCGGCCGATACCGGGCAGGGTGAACAGCTGCTCGATCACGACGGAGCCGACGATGATCCCGGCGACCTGGAGCCCGAGCACCGTCACGATCGACAGCCCGACCGCCGGGATGCCGTGCTGGATCAGGGCGCGCGTGCGGGTGAGCCCTTTGGCCGCGGCCGTGCGCACGAAATCCTGACCGGCGGCCTGGAGCGTGGCGCTGCGCACGAACCGCATGAGCATCGCGCCCTCCACGATCCCGATGGTCAGCGCGGGAAGCAGCAGCGCCTCGATGGCTCGGCCCGGGGTCGACCAGCCGGTGCGCGGAAAGCCCTGCGGCGGGAGCCAGCCGAGCCACACGGAGAACACCACGATCAGCATCATGCCCGCCCAGACCACCGGAACGGCCGCGAGCGCCTGCGCACCGACGCTGAGCGCCGTCCCGCCGCGCCGGCCGCGCAGAAGGGCCGCGAGGATCCCGAACGGCACGGCGATGAGCACCGCGATCAGCAGCGACAGCAGGCCGAGCGGCACCGTGACCTGCGCCTTGAGCAGCAGCTCCTCGCCGACGGACGCGCCGGAGAGGAGGGAGGTGCCGAGGTCGCCGCGGAAGATGCCGCCGATCCAGTCGGTGTACTGCGCGAGCAGGGGACGGTTCAGGCCGAGCGACTCCCGGAGGGCTTCGACCTCGGAGGGCGAGGCCTGGGTCCCGGCGATGAGCTGGGCGACGTCACCGGGGAACACCCGGAGGGTCAGGAAGATGAGCGCGCTCGACACGAGGAGCCCTGCGATGAGCAGGGCCCCTCGGACGAGCGCGTAGCGCAGCACGGGGTCGGAACCGGGCGCTCAGTCGGCGCTGCTGACGGTGACGTCCGCCAGGTTGATGCGCGAGTTGATCGAGTCCTCCGGGAAGCCCGAGACGATCGGGCTGACCGCGGTGATGGTCTCGCCGTTGTACAGCCAGTCGGCCGCGTGGTCCTCCGACACGATGCGGGCGGCCTGGGCGAGCAGCTTCGCCGACGCGTCGGGGTCGACCTCGGCCAGCGCCTGGGCGTACAGGTCCTGCACCTCGGCGTTGTCGTAGCCGAAGTAGTAGTCCGGGTTGGCGAAGTTGCCGAAGTCGCGCGGCTCGACGTGCAGCACGAAGCTGAGGTCGTAGTCCTTGTTGGTGTAGACGTCTTCGAGCCAGGTCGGGAACTCCACCGAGTCGACCTCGAGGTTCACGCCGACCTTGTCGAAGTCGGAGATGAGCACCTTCGGGACGGTCGTGCCGTAGAACGAGGGGATCGTGAGCGTGAGGTCGAGGTCCTCCTGCCCCGCCTCGGCCAGCAGCTCCTTCGCGCGCTCCGGGTCGTAGGAGATCACGTCGGAGAGGTCCTCGTAGCCCGGGTCGAGCTCGGGGATCGGCCCGTACAGCGGGGTGCCGGCTCCGACGGCCTCGATCAGCGCGTCGTGGTCGATCGCCAGGCGCAGCGCCTCACGCACGCGCACGTCGTCGAGCGGCGCCTTCTTGTTGTTGAACGCGAGCGTGGCTTTGTCGGTCGTGCGGCCCTTCGTGAGGGTGAAGTCGCCGGAGTCCTCCAGCTGTGATGCGAGGTTCGGGTCGACGGCGGTGAGCACGTCGACGTCGCCGGCGAGCGCCGCGTTCACGCCGGCGGTGAAGTCGGGGATGTACTGGAACTCGACCTCGGCGACGCTCACCGGGTCGCCCCAGTACTCGTCGTTGCGCGCGAACGTGATGGTGCTGCCCTTGTTCCAGCGCGAGAGCGTGAACGGGCCGGTGCCGTTCTCCGCGGTCTTCAGATCGGTCGTGTCGCCGGTCTTGAACACGAGTCCGGCCGGGCCCGTGAGTGCGAACAGGAAGTTCTGGTTCGGCGCAGACAGCACGATCTGCACGGTGGTCGGGTCGGGGGCGGTGATCGAGGCGACCGACGCGAACTCGGCGTTGCCCTGCACGGTGGCGTCGGTGCGCACGGTCTCGTACGACGAGACGACGTCGGCGGAGGTCAGGGGAGTGCCGTCGTGGAAGACGACTCCGTCGTTCAGCGTGAACGTGTAGGTCAGCCCGTCGTCCGACACCTCGTAGTCCGAGGCCAGACGCCCCTCGATCTCGTTCTCCTGCGTGCGGCTGACGAGGCCCTCGTAGATGTTGTCGATGAGGATCTGCTCGAGGGCGGCGCCGCTCGTGTGGCGGATGTCGAGGTTGGTGGGCTCGAGCACGAGCCCCACGTGCAGCGTCGCGTTCGAATCGGGCTCGCCGGTCCCGGTGGAGGGTCCGGGCTCTGCGGAGCCGGAGCAGGCGCTGAGCACGACGGCGGTGGCCGCGAGTGCGGAGATCAGCGCGAGGCGTCGGTGACGAAAGAACATGGGTGTTTCCTCTCGGTGCGGCAGGTGCTGTGTGCCGGTGGGACGAGCCTAGGGTTGCGGGGAGGTGCGGGGGTCGGCGACGGAACGGAACGTCATATTCCGCCGGTCGCCGACGTGGTGCGCGAGGTCAGGAGCGCAGCCAGCTCGGCGGGCGCGGTCTCCTGCACGTTGTGGGTGGCGTCGAGCACCACCACGCGGGCGGCGGGGAGGCGGCGCTGCAGCTCGGCGGCGTCCTCGGCGCTCACGAAGCCCCGCTCCGCCCGGACCAGCGTCAGCGGGGAGCGCACGCCGGCGAGGTCGTCCCAGCCGGTCTCGTGCAGGACGGACGGGGCGGCGGGGGTGCCGGGGTCGTGCGCCGACAGCGCCTGCGCCGCGAGGTGGGCGAAGTGGTGCTTCCACTCGATCCGGCCGTCGTCGCGCACACGCGTGTTGAGGAAGACGCCGCGCTCGGTCTCGGGGCGGGTGCCGCCGAAGCCGAGCGCCATGGCCTTGTCGACCAGCTCGTCGCGGGTGGCGAAGTCGGTCGGGCCCTCGTAGAACGCCCGCAGCGCCGCGGGGCCGGCGGTCACGTCCACTCCCGGCGTGATGTCGACGACCACGAGTTCGGCCACGAGGTCGGGGCGGGCCGCGGCGAGGGCGGCGCCGGTGAGCCCGCCGAGGGACTGGCCGACGACCACCTGCGGCTGGGTCGTCCAGGCGTCGAGCGCGGCGGCCACGTCGGCGGCGAGCACGCGCGGGGTGTAGTCGGCGTCGTCGCGCCACGAGGAGTCGCCGTGACCGGCGAGGTCGATCGCGAGCACCGGCTGCTGCAGGGCCAGCGCGGTCGTGTCCCACGTGTGCGCGTTGAGCCCGGCCCCGTGCAGGAGCGTGATCCGGGGCTCGCCCGTGCCGAACCGGAGGGCGCTGAGGGTGCGGCCGTCCGCGAGCGGTAGTGTCAGGCGCTGCACCTCCGGGAGGGGGACGCCGAGCGCTTCGGCCTGTGCGGGAAGATAGGTGAACTCGCTGGTGTCGATCGCCACGGGGCTATTCTGCGCCCCTGCCACGCCGACGCGGAAATGCGAGAGCATTGTGACAAAAAGCTGCGGTCGATTACTTCTCGTTTCGATGTACATCATCGCGAGTAGCTTGACCTTCTGCATTTCCGGGTGTGCGCGCTCGCCGGTCGCTGCGCCTCGACCGCGCCATATCATGGAGGCATGACCGAACAGCGCGTGCATCTCTCCAAGACCGAGCCGGCTGCGTATCAGGCCCTCGACGCGTTCTCCAAGACGGTCGGCTCCATCTGTGCGGCGAACGGGATCAATGACCGGCTCAAGGAGCTCGTCATGATCCACTGCTCGCAGTTGAACGGGTGCAGCTATTGCACGCGCATCCATGTCGATCGCGCGGCCGCCGCCGGGATCGACGCCGACACGCTCACGCAGATCCCCGTGTGGCGCGAGAGCGGGGTCTTCAGCGACCGGGAGCGGGCAGCGCTCGAGCTCGCCGAGGCGTTCACGTTCATCGCGGAGGACGGCATCTCCGACGAGGTGTACGACCTGGTCGGCAGCGTCTTCACCGAGAAGGAGTACGCCGCGCTGAGCTGGGCCTGCGTATCGATCAACGCATTCAACCGCATCGTCATCGCCGGTCGCTA
The DNA here is from genome assembly GCF_042732495.1 of Microbacterium sp. NPDC059771. Lineage (NCBI taxonomy): Bacteria > Bacillati > Actinomycetota > Actinomycetes > Micrococcales > Microbacteriaceae > Microbacterium > Microbacterium sp. NPDC059771. Next base: position 1,788,453 of record NZ_JBHWHK010000001.1, read on the forward strand.
CCCGGTGCCGCCGCGCACCGCACCGGCCGCGTCATGACCGTTCTCGACGTCGAGGGCGTCTCGAACGTCCGAGACGTGGGCGGGATGCAGGCGGAAGGTGGGCGCATCCGCTCGGGTGTGCTGCTGCGGTCCGGTCAGCTCTCCACCGCGACGCCCGCCGGGGCCGCTGTCCTGCGGGACGCCGTGGCGCGCATCGTGGATCTGCGCGACGGGGAGGAGGTCGCCGCGGAGCCGAGCGAGATCGACGGGCCGGAGACGACGCACCTGCCGCTCTTCCTCGGGTCCGTCCGCTCCTTCTTCGAGTCGGACGTGAGCCTCGACGGCCTGTACCTGCACCTGCTGGAGGAGAGCGGCGACCGGCTGGTGGAGGCCGTCCGCATCATCGCCGCCGGCGACCCGACCCTGGTGCACTGCACGGTGGGCAAGGACCGCACCGGGGTGACCGTCGCGCTCGCCCTGTCGGCCGTCGGCGCCGATCGGGAGGCGGTGATCGCGGATTACGCGCTCACCGAGTCGCAGCTGCCGCCGGAGCGCTCGCGGCGCATCGCGGAGTACCTGCGCTCACAGCACCCGGAGGCGGTGCACGCGGTGGCCCTTGCCACGCAGTCGCCCGCCGACGTCATGCGACGGCTGCTCGCGCAGGTCGATGAGCGCTGGGGCTCGGCGGCGGGATACCTGCGCGCCAACGGCATGACCGAGGGCGAGCTCGACGCCCTGCGTGCCGCCCTGGTCGAGCCCATCGACTGAGGTCGACGGGGAAGGTTAGGCAAGCCTTCACTTGGTGTAGCATGGAGCCATCATGACCACCTCGCTCGAGATCCGCGGAGCCCGCGCTGCACGTCGTGCCGCGCGTCGCCGCGCCCACCACCTGGTGACGGCCGATGAGCACTCCCTCGCGGAGCTCGAGGCCTTCCTGGCCACGCTGCCCCTGTGTGCCTCCGGTCGCATCTTCATCGAGGTGCCCGAGGTGTCCGACATCGGCGTGATCGAGGCACCCGGTCGCATGACGGTCACCTGGCTCGCGCGTGGACAGCGCTCGGGAACCCCGGGCAGCGGTCGCGCCTGCGCCGCGGGACAGGCGCTCGCCCGTGCCACCTGCGCCTGGGCCGACGAGATGATGTGCGACGACGAGGTGGAGACCCACGTCACGCTGCTGGGCGGCTACCTCGGCACGGCCGACATCGTCGAGCACCTCACCGGCGCCCTCGGCATCGCCCCCGGTCTGATCCACGCACCGGAGCGCTTCGGCCTCCTGCCGATCGCGCGCTGACTCAGCGCGGACGACGGACGTAGTTGCCGTCTTCCAGCCCCGCCTCGATTTCGAAGCGGTTGCGCAGCGGGTCGCGCCCCGCGAACAGGTACAGCACCGGCATCAGGAACCCGTAGCGCAGCCACTGCTCCTTGTGCACCGCCTCGTGTCGCAGGACCGCGTCGCTCGGCGGTTCGTCACCGGTGAGGAAGCAGCCACCGACGCACACACCGCCGCGGTTGAACGTCCACGAGGGCATGCCGCGGAAGATCCACAGGCCGTTGCGTCGCTCGACCCGCCCCGTGCTCCACAGGGAGCCCCAGAGCCAGCCGACGGCTGTGCCCCAGGCGTAGCCCAGGCGGCTGATGGGGGAGCGCAGCAAGAACGCGGGGATGCGACGATCCGCACGCCGCCCGCGGCGCAGCCGTTCGGCGGCCTCGTCCTGCCAGCCCTCCGGCGGCGTCACGCGACCGCTCCGACCAGGCGCAGCAGCGCGCCCAGATCGTCGACCGCGTCGGCAGGGGACCGCGGCGCGAAGCCGGCGATCGTCGCCCCGGCCAGCGGGATGCTCTCCCGCAGGCGGCGGATGGCGGCGCTCAGGGCGGCGGGAGACACCCCGAACGGCACCGCGGAGGACACTCCGGCGAAGGCGGCGGGGTCGAGCACGTCGACGTCGATGTGGACCCACACGCGGCGGGCGCCCGTGGCCCGCACCGCGGCGGCCAGTGCGTCCGGATCGTCGAGATCGGCGACCGACAGACCGGTGAGCGCGGCGAGCGGATCGACCTCGGCGTCGTCGACGTTGCGGACGCCGACGGTCACCACGCGCTCCCGCGGCACACCGGGGGACAGCGCGAGCTGCTCCTCGCCCTCGCCGAGCACCGCGCGCAGCGCCATGCCCGAGAAGGCACCGGACGGGGAGGTCTCCGGCGTGTGCAGGTCGGCATGCGCGTCGCACCACACGACCGCCACATCGTCCGTCCCCCCGGGGAGCGCGTCGAGTGCCGCGACCGTGATGCTGCAGTCGCCGCCGATCAGCACCGTGTCGGCCGTGAGGTGCTCGCGCACCAGCTCGCGCGTCCGCTGCAGGGCGCTGAGGCGTCGCACCCCCGTCCCGAGGGACTCGCCCGCCTCGACGGGCACCTCCAGCACGGTGGTCGCCGCGCGCGGGAGATCGCCGGCGATCGCCGACGCCCCGTCGACCAGGAGCATCGCCCGCGCGGCGGGCGAACCCTGCCACTGCGGCACGACGAGGAAGCGGACCATGGGAAGACCTCTCGACAGCGGAAGTGCTGATGCCCCGGGCACGCGGCCCGGGGCATCAGCGAGGGATCAGGAACCTTCGAGTGCCTGACGGGGAGCAGCGCCCCCGGCCTTGAGCTCGGCCAGGCGCGCCTCGACCTCGGTCAGCTCGCCGAGGTCCTCCAGGCTCTCGAACTGCGCATCGAGGCTCGACGCGGCCAGCTCGGCCTTGCCCTGCGCGATGGCCTCCTGGCGGCGGACCTTGTCCTCGAAGCGGCCCAGCTCGCTGGTCGGGTCGAGCACGTTGATCGAGCTCACCGCGTCCTGCACCTTGGTCTGCGCCTCGGCGACCTTGGCGCGGGCGAGCAGCTCGCTGCGCTTGTTCTTGAGTTCGTTGAGCTTGTCCTTCATGCCGTTGAGGCCGGTCTTGAGCTTGTCGACGATCTCCGTCTGCGCGGCGATCTGCGGCTCGGCGCCGGTCGCCTCACGCTCGGCGCTGATCTGGCGCTGCAGGGCGATCTTGGCGAGGTTGTCGAACTTGTCGGCGTCGGCGGTGTTGCCGGCACCGCGCATCTCATCGGCCTTGCGGCTCGCGGCGAGGGCCTTGTTGCCCCACTCGGTGGCGGCCTGCACGTCTTCCTCGTGATCGCGCTCGAGCAGACGCAGGTTGCCGATGGTCTCCGCGATGGCGGACTCGGCGTCGGCGATGCTGTTGGTGTAGTCGCGGACGAGCTGGTCGAGCATCTTCTGCGGGTCTTCCGCAGAATCCAGGAGGGCGTTGATGTTCGCGCGGACGAGGGTGGAGATCCGTCCGAAGATGGACTGCTTGGCGGTCATGCGTGGTTCCTTTCAGAGGGTCGTCGTAAAGAGCGTGTCGTACGTGTCTGTGCGGGGGATCAGAAGCGTCGCCCCCCGGAGCGTCCGCGGCTGCCTCCGCCTCCGAAGCCGGAGCTGCGGAAGCCGCCGCCGCCGGAGGAGCGCCAGCCGCTGCTGCTGCGACGCGAGGACCCGCCCCCGCCGCCCGCCAGCAGTCCGCCGATGATCCCGCCGAGGATGTCGCCGCCGATGCCGGAGCCGCCCGAGCCGGTCGAGCCGCCGAAGAGCCCGCCCCAGCTGTCGTCGGCGGCCACGGTCGGGCCGTACGAGCGCACGTCGGACTCGGCCGCCGCGGTCGCCTGTCTGGCGAGGTCGAGCACCCTGGTCGCCTCGGCGAGTGCCCGCTCGACGTCGGTCGTGCGCAGGCTCAGCGCCTGCGTGAGTGCGGCCTCGGCGCTCGCGAGGCGCGTCCGCGCGGCGGAGCCGACCGTGCCGCGGCGGGTCTCGATGAACTCCCTCGTCGCGCGGATCTCGGAGTTCGCCTGGGCCAGCGTGGGCTCGAGCAGCTGTTGCGCACGGCGCGCGCGGTCGACGGCCTCGCGTCCCTGCGCGAGCGCGGCGTCGATCTGCGTGTTCGCGGCCGTGAGCGCGTCGAGTGCGCGCTGCGGATTCTTCGCCGTGCCGGTCAGATCGGCCTGTGCGACCTGCAGCTGCTGGGCGGTGGCGGAGGCCGCGGCGGCGATCGCGCCGGACGGGTCGGGCAGCTGCGCGGCGGCGGCGAGGTCGGACTGCAGCTCCGCGACCAGGGCGGTGGCGGCCCGCTGCGTGGCGGACAGCTCCGTGCCGAGCGCCACGATCGCCCGCACCAGTTGGCCGGCCTGCGCCACGGACTGCTCCGCGGTGCGGATCGCGAACGCCGCCTCGCCCGATCGCCCGGCGGCGATCGCCTGCTCGGCAGCCTGGATCGAGCGGTCGGCGAGGGCTGCACGCTCCTGCGCCTGCGTCGGGTTGTCGGCCACCGTGGGGAACGCGGCCGGATCGTACGCGGCCGAGAGCGCGGCGAGCGACGAGGCGGCGGTCGGCAGCAGCGGGGTCAGTGCGGCGCGCTCTCCGCGCACGCGCTCGAGCTCCTGCGGCGCGTTCTGCTCCAGCTGGCGCAGTGCGTCGAACGCCTCGGTGTTCTCGTCGAGCACGCGGTCGATCTCGTCGGCGAGCTGGATGATGCGGATGTGCCACGCCCGGCGGTCATGGACGGAGTCCTCGATCTCGTCGTCGAGCTTCTGCCGCAGGTCGAACGCCTCCGCGATCTTCGCCTTGGCCTCGTCGACCGCGCGCGTGAACTCGGCCGTCGCCCCGTCGCCGAACTGCGCCACCGCGAAGCCGAGCTCCTCGCGGCTGGACGTGATGGCGTCGTCGGCCTGCACGAGCGCGGCACCGGCCTGCTGCTCGACCTGCGCGTCGGTGAGCGTGGAGAACGGGTCGGCGGGGTCGGGGGTCTCGGGCATCGCGCCGCGCTCGCGGATGGCGGCGTTGCGCCGCGCACGGCGGACGAGCGAGACCACGAGCCAGATCAGCAGCAGCACGACGACGACCGCGACCACGATGAGCGTCACCCGCAGGGCACCCGCGCCGCCGTCGCCCTGGATCCGGTCGGCCGCGAGGGTGATCGCGCCCGCCCAGTCCCCGGCTCCCGCGAGCGGTGCGATGTCGTTCTCGATGCCGTCGAGCTGGCTGTTGCTCAGCGGACCGGAGGAGTCGGCGGAGATGTAGAGGCTGCGGCCGTCGACCGCGATCGCGAGCAGGTACTGCGACGGGCCGAGGTTGTTCGCCGACGCCACCGCGTCGGCCCAGTCCGCGCTGTCGGAGGGGTTGGTGAAGTCGTCGACGAGGACGACGAAGAGGTCGGCCGAGGAGTTGGCCGAGAGCTCCTGCAAGCGGGTCTCGACGGTGCTCTTCTCGGACGGGCTCAGGACCCCGGCCTGATCGGTGACGTACCCGGCGTCGAGCGTGAGCGGATCGGTGGCGGAGGCGGCGGACGTGCTGAACGTCCCGATCATCGCGGCCAGCAGAAGTGCGGCCAGCGCAAGCCACCGTTTCGTCCGCCGCGAAGGAGCAGGGACCGCGACGCACGGCCTCCGGCTCGTTCGCAGTCGCCGACCAGCGCGCCAGGACCGCGCTTCCCAGCCGCATCCTCGTCGAGGGACGCCACGATGCCGAGCTGGTCGAGAAGGTGTGGGGCGCCGACCTGCGGGTGGAGGGCGTCGTGGTGGAGTATCTGCAGGGCGTCGACCTGCTCGACGAGCTCCTCGCCGCCGAGCCGCCCAGCCGCGAGCGGCGCTACGGCGTGCTGGTGGACCACCTCGTGCCGGGATCGAAGGAGTCGCGCATCGCCGAGGCCGTGGCCCGCGGACCCCACGGTCGGCACGTGCGCATCGTCGGCCACCCATTCGTCGACGTGTGGCAGTGCGTCACCCCGCAGGCGCTGGGCATCGCGGCGTGGCCCGAGATCCCGCGCGGCGTGGACTGGAAGACGGGCATCTGCCGCGCGTTCGGATGGCCGCACGAGACCCAGGCCGACACCGCGCGGGCCTGGCAGCACATCCTGTCCAAAGTCACCACGTATCGCGACCTCGAACCCGCGCTGCTCGGCCGTGTGGAGGAGCTGATCGACTTCGTCACGGAGCCGGCGGGCTAGCGCTCCGGTCCGGGCGGCGGAGCGCCGACGGCTACCCTGGAACCATGCCCGAACCCCGCACGTTCCGCGACGAACCGGTGTCTTTCGTGCGCCGCAGCGGCCGGATGTCCGACGCGCAGGAGCGCGCCTTCGCCGAGCTCGGCCCGCAGTACCTGCTGGACGTGCCGCGCGACGTGGCCTGGACCTCGGTGCACCCGGAAGCACGGCTCGACCCCGCGGCCGAGTACGGCAGGCACGCCGACCTGTACGTCGAGATCGGCTCGGGCCAGGGCCACGCGATCGTCGCCGCCGCGACCTCCCGCCCGGACGACGACTTCCTGGCGGTCGAGGTGTTCCGGGCGGGACTCGCGCGCACCATGCTCGATGCCGACCGGGAGGGCGCGCGCAACCTCCGCGTGGTCGAGGCCAACGCGCCCGAGGTGCTGTCGTCGTACCTGCCCGAGGGTGCCGCGCGCGAGGTGTGGATCTTCTTCCCCGACCCCTGGCACAAGAAGCGGCACACCAAGCGCCGCCTCGTCCGTGCGGGCTTCGGGGCGACCGCGGCCAGGGCGCTGCGCGACGGCGGTCTGCTGCGGCTCGCGACCGACTGGGAGGACTATGCGCTCCAGATGCGCGAGGTGCTCGACGAGGATCCGCTCTTCGAGCGCGCGTTCGACGGTGAGTGGGCGGAGCGCTTCGACGGGCGCGTGATGACGGCCTTCGAGCGGAAGGGCATCGCGAAGGGACGCGACATCCGCGACCTCGTATACCGTCGGCGGGCGCGCGCGTGACCCTGCCCGCGACGGCCACCTCCCTCCGTGCGGGCGGCGTGGTGGCGGCCGCGCTCGTGTGCGCCGCGGCTCCGGCGTTCTTCGTGCTGGAACTGCCCTGGCTCGGGTGGCTGCTGCTCGCGGTCGGGGTCGCTGCGGCGTGGTTCGCGGAGCGCTCGGGGAACGTCCGACGGACGGACGCGACGGAGGCTGGCGCGGTGCCGGAGGACGGGCGGCGACGGACCCCGTCGCTCGCGCGCGACCTGTCGCTCATCGCGGTCGGCATGCTGATCGTGAGCGTCATCCCGCTCGCCGCGGAGCTGGACAACCTCGCGATGCTGCGCTTCACCCTCGCGCTGGGCGGCGCGGTCGCCGTGCCGTACCTGATCTCCCGCTTCGTGTACGGCGACCGGGCGATCTCGTTCCCGTGGCGCACGGGTCGGCGCTGGGGGCGGCTCCAGTGGGGCTGGCTGGTGGCCGTGCTCGTGCTGGGCTGGCTGATCCTGCCGTACTACTTCATCACCAGCGGCGTCTACCAGAACTGGCCGGTGGTCGACACGCCCGACCTCATCGCCCGCCTGTTCGTCGGCGTCGGCGCGGTCGGCATCTGGGACGAGCTGTTCTTCATCTGCACCGTCTTCGCCCTGCTGCGGCGGCACTTCCCTGACGCCCTGGCGAACGTGCTCCAGTCGATCGTGTTCGTGTCGTTCCTGTGGGAGCTGGGCTATCGCGAGTGGGGACCGCTGCTGACCATCCCGTTCGCGCTGCTGCAGGGCTTCATCTTCCTCCGCACGCACTCTCTCGCCTACGTGGTGACCGTCCACCTGCTGTTCGACGCCGTCGTGTTCGCGGTCCTCGTCCATGCCCACAACCCCGGGCTGCTGCCGGTCTTCCTCGTGTGAGCGGCTTGCCCCGCCGCGCCCCGTGACGGGACAATCGGGTGTGCTCATCGTCGGACTCGTCCTCGCCGCGGCCGCTGCGGCCTTCCACGTCTTCATCTTCGCGCTCGAATCCCTGCGCTGGACCGAGCCGGAGACCCGCAAGATCTTCGGCGTCGCGAGCGAGGCCGACGCCGTGACCATGAAGCAGCTCGCGTTCAACCAGGGCTTCTACAACCTGTTCCTGGCGCTCACGACGCTGCTGGGCATCGGGCTCGTGATCGTCGGCGCCGTCACGGTGGGCGTGACGCTCGTGCTGGCCGGCACCGGGATGATGCTCGCCGCGTCCCTCGTGCTGGTGCTCTCCGATCGCTCGAAGGCACGCGCCGCCGCGATGCAGGGAACCCTGCCGCTGCTCGCCGTGCTCGCGACCGCGATCGGGCTCGGCCTGGGCTGAACCCCGGCGCGAGGGGTGACTTTTGCCCGCACAGCCGCCACACTCGGTGCATGGCCGAGTGGGTGCTGCACGTGGACATGGACCAGTTCATCGCCGCCGTCGAGGTGCTGCGCCGCCCCGAGCTCGCCGGTCGACCCGTGATCGTCGGCGGGCGCGGCGACCCCACCGAGCGCGCGGTCGTCTCCACCGCCTCGTACGAGGCGAGGGCCTACGGGATCGGCTCGGGCATGCCGTTGAAGATCGCCGCGCGCAAGGCGCCGGAGGACGCGGTGTTCCTTCCGGTCGACCACGAGGAGTACGAGCGGGCGTCGGACGCGGTGATGTCGGCGCTGCGGGAGCTGCCGGGCGTGGTGGTGGAGGTGCTCGGTTGGGACGAGTGCTTCCTCGGTGTCTCTGCCGACGACCCGGAAGGGGTCGCGCGGGCGGCGCAGGCGGCGGTGCGGGAGGCGACCGCACTGCACTGCTCGGTCGGCATCGGGGACAACAAGGTGCGCGCCAAGATCGCGACCGAGTTCGGAAAGCCGCGGGGGGTGTTCCGCCTCACGTCCGACAACTGGTTCGAGGTGATGGGCGAGCGCGGGACGAGAGAGCTGTGGGGGATCGGCCCCAAGGTGCAGAAGCGTCTGGCCGGGCACGGCATCACGACCGTGCGCGAGCTGGCCGACGCGGACGAGCAGGAGCTGATCGCCGAATTCGGGCCGCGGATGGGCGTGTGGTACCACGGCCTCGGCTCCGGGCTCGGGCCCACCGCGGTCGACGACACCCCCTGGGTCGCCCGCAGCCACAGCCGGGAGACCACCTACCAGCAGAACCTCACGACGCCCGAGCAGGTGGAGGCGGCGCTCCGGGAGCTCGCCGGACAGGCCTTCGACGACTGCGCGAAGGAGGGGCGGGCCGTCGTGCGTGTGCACCTCAAGGTGCGCTACGCCCCGTTCGACACCAAAACCTTCGGCCACAAGCTGCCCGCCCCCGCCACCCGCCGCGACGAGGTGGTGGCGGAGGCCCTGCGGCTCGGCGCCACCCTCGACCCCGCGCGGGAGGTGCGGCTGCTCGGCGTGCGGGCGGAGATGACGCCGCCGGACACCCCGGACACGGTGGAGCGTACCCCCGTGCGCGGCCGCCTCTGACCTCAGTCGCGGATGACCGCGGCGACCGCGCTCACCTCGATCAGGGCGCCGGGGACCCCGAGCCCTGCCACGAGAGCGGCTGTCACGAGCGGCGGCGCCCCCTCGCGCGCCAGCGTGGGCGCCACGGCACCGTACGCGGCGCGGAGATCGGCATCCTGATGGATCAGGATCGTCCAGCTGAGGACGTCGTCGAGCGACGCGCCCGCCGACTCGAGCGCCACCCGCGCGTTCTGCACCGCGCGCACGGACTGCTCGCCGACGTCGGTCGAGACGACGGCACCGGACTCGTCGACGCCGTTCTGGCCCCCGACGTAGATGGTCGTCGCCCCGGGAGGCACGACCGCGACATGGCTGAAGGCCGGGCTGGCCACGAGGCCGGCCGGCTGCGTGAGTGTGATCTGCATGCGCGCATCCTCCTCCCGGCCACCGACATCGGCATTCAGACCCGGGTCCGCTGCCACGTCGGCCGACGGTGGAGCGTGCGGATGGTCCACGGACCGTGAGGGCGCGCGGCGGGGTTCGCGCCCCCACGACCGTGCCCTTCGAGAGGGCCCCAGACGATCGCGAGATCGAGCACGTCGGTGTCGTCGGACTTCGACGGCACGGTGGGACGATACTCGCGGTGGGAGCGCTGCCGCACCGGGTGGCGCGCGAGTTCACCCGGGTGATCGGCGGGGCGGCCCGGCCGGAAGCGCGCGGCGCGTCGGTCCACCGCAGTACGCTTCCCTCACGGTGGAGGGAGAACGGATGGGCGCGAGGCGCAGGCCGCCCTGGCTGCTCAGCACTCTCGACGGGTATCGACGCGGATGGATGACGGGCGACGTCGTCGCCGGTCTCGCCGCGGGAGCCGTGGTCGTGCCGCAGGCGATGGCCTATGCGACGATCGCCAACCTCCCCGTGCAGGTGGGCCTCTACACGTGCATCGTGCCGATGCTGGTGTACGCGGTGCTGGGCGGCAGTCGCGCCATGAGCGTGTCGACCACGTCGACCATCGCCACGCTGACCGCCACGACCCTGGTCTCGGCCGGGGTCGCCGCGGGGTCGGACGACGCCCTCGGCTCGCTCATGATGCTCACGCTCCTCGTGGGCGCGATCCTGCTGCTGGCGCGGCTGTGCCGCCTCGGGAGCCTGGTGGAGAACATCAGCGGGGCGACCGTTCTGGGGCTCAAGATCGGGGTCGGTGCGACCGTGGCCGTCGGGCAGCTGCCGAAACTCCTGGGAGAGACGTTCGACTTCTCCGGACACGGCTTCCTGCGGTCGCTCGTCGCCGTGGGCGAGGCGGCGGCGAGTGTGAACCCGGCGACCGTGCTGCTGTCGGCCGGATCGATCGCGGTGCTGCTGCTGTGCCGACGCTTCCTCCCCCGGGTCCCTGGCGCCCTGGTGGTCGTGCTCGGAGGCATCCTCCTGGTGGGCCTGGGCCACGTCGACCGGCTCGGCGTCGATCTGATCGAACCGGTCCCCAGCGGCCTTCCCGTGCCCGGGGTGCCCGACTTCGCACAGGCTCCCGTCCTCGTTCCCGGTGCCCTCGCGATCGCCGTGATGGCGTTCCTCGAGTCGGCGGCGGTCGCCCGCAGCCTGCGACGGCCCGCCGAGCCTCCGATCGACAGCGACCAGGAGCTGCTCGCCACGGGCGCGGCCAACACGGTCGGCTCGTTCTTCGCCGCGATGCCGGCCGCCGGGGGCTTCTCCCAGAGCGCGGTGAACCAGGGCGCCGGGGCGCGCACCCAACTCGCGACGCTCGTCACCGTGGTCCTCGCGGTGCTCGTGGCGCTGTTCCTCGGCCCGGTCCTGAGCCTGCTGCCGGAGGCCACCCTCGCCGCGCTGGTGTTCATCGCGGTCGTCGGACTGGTCGACGTGCCGCAGCTCGTGCGCTGGTTCCGGATCAGCCGCACGGACTTCTGGATCGCGACCGCGGTCGCGGTGATCGGACTGACGGCCGGGCTGCTCCCGGCCGTCGCGATCGGGGTGGTCGTGACGCTGATCCTGGTGCTGCGCGAGCTGAACGTGCCGCGGGTGCGCGTGACGACGCGCGTGGGCCCCGTGGTCGCGATCGAGCTGGAGCGGGGACTGTACACCGCGAACGCCCTCGCGAACGAACGGCTCGTGCTCGACACCGTCGCGGGTCTGCAGCCCCCGGTGACCGCGGTGGTGCTCGGGCTGCAGCAGCAGACGGCGGTGTCCATCACCGTGCTCGACGCGCTGGAGGAACTGGATCGCGAGCTTGCGCAGCGGGGGGTGACGATGCACGTCGCGGCCCTGCCTGACGGGGCGGCGGAGGTCGCCGGGCGGGTGCCCTGGTTCGCGGGACTGGAACGGCAGGGACGGGTGCACGCGACCGTCGACATCGGGGTGGGCACCGCCGGCGGCGTGCAGGGCGACGTGCACCCGGACGACGCCCGCGACGACCGCTGACCCGCGCGAGGGGGAGGCCGCGGCGGGCCGACACGGCGCGGCGCTGATCTGGCGGGGCCGCGGTCCCTCATCGCGGGCGTCGGCGGGTCGGGGCGTCGGCCCCGCCGTGAGCAGGGGCATGCCCTTGCGGAACCGCTCTCATCGGGGAATATACTGCCGCCGAGGGGGAGAGCCGCTTCAGGATCGGGGGGACCGATGACGGAAGATGCTCGACACGGAGGTGGGACGACCAGTCCCATCCCCACATCGATGAAGGGCGAGGTACGGAGGGAACGACTGTTGACCCGGCTCAGCGCCGCGATGGAGGAGCCGTGGTCGCTCACGCTCGTGGGCGCGCCGGCCGGCGCCGGCAAGACGCGGCTGCTCGCGCAGTGGTCGCGTGAGCTGCGCGAGCACGCCGACGTCGAGGTCGTGTGGGTCGCGATGGAGCGCGGCGACGGCGTCGACACCCTGATCGCGGGTCTCGAACGGATCCCCGATCCCGCACTGCAGCGCGGCTTCGCCCGCGTGCCCCGCGGTCACGGGGCGGCCACCATGCGCGGACTCGCCAGGGCGCTCGACGCGGCCCGCAGACGGATCGTGATCATCGTCGACGACGTGCACCACCTTCAGGACGACGAGTCCGCCCACCTGATGTCGGTGTTCGTGCAGACGGTCCCCGGTGACGTGCACGTCGTGCTGTCCGGTCGCGGCACGCGCATGATCCCGCTGGCCCGTCGTCGGCTCAGCGGCATCGCTCTCGAACTCGACGGTGCTGCCCTGGCGTTCCGTCCACACGAGATCCAGGCGTTCTTCGCGCTCCGCGACCTGCACCTGAACCCGAGCGAGATCGCCGCGCTGCTGACCCGCACCGCGGGGTGGGCCGCGGCGCTGCAGCTCATGATGCTCAACGCCCCCGGCGGGGGCCCGGTCGGGGCCTACCCGCTCCGGGGAGACGACCCCGACGTGGTCGACTACTTCGTGGAGGAGGTCTTCGGAGACCTCAGTGACGAGCTGCGCGGCTTCCTGGAGACGACGGCCGTCCCCGAGTCGTTCACGACCGCACTCGCGACCGCCCTCTGCGGCAGCGCACGCGCGGGCGCTCTGATCGAGCGGTTGCTGCGGCTCAACGTGCTCGCCGGCCCGGACGGCGCGGACCCCCCGCGGTACCACTACCACCCGCTGCTGCGCGCTTTCCTACTCGGGCGCCTGCGCGCCAGGGGCAGCAGCGAGCCCGCCCGGCTCGAGGGCATCGCGTCGGCGTGGTTCGACGGGCAGGGAGAAGCCCTTCCCGCACTGGTCCACGCCGTGCGCAGCGGAGAGGAGTTCTGCGTCTCGGCGATCCTCCGTCGCAGCGGCATGCAGCTCGTGCTCGACGGCCACCCCGACGAGGTCGTCGCGGCGACCGGGGAGCTGACCGCGCAGCGCCGCGCGGAGCCGGGGGTGCGGATGCTGATCGCGGCGGCCGAGCTCACCCGCGGGAACGCGTCCGCGGCGGTCGCGGCGCTGTCGTCGACGCCGGAGACGGACGAGTCGGACGTGCACCGGGCGTGGAGGCGGGGGCTCGCGCTGCACACGGCACTGCGCCGAGGGGGGATCGACGACGCGCTCGCCGCGGTGGGCTCGGAGCTCCGCACGCCGACGGGCGAGGAGCGGATCGACGCCTACGCGACGCTGCAGCTCGCGATGGCCCAGCTCTTCACCGGCCGGCTGGAGCAGTCCGAGGTGTCGGCCAGACGGGCGGCCGACCTGGCGCGGGCGATCGGTGCCGTATCGGCGGAGCTGCAGGCGGAGACCGCGCTCCTCACGGCAGCCCTGTTCCGCGGGCGGCTGCGCGAGGTGATGGATGCGAGTGCGGCCCTGGACGAGCGGTGGCATGAGCTCGGCGCACCGGACAACGCGTTCGTCGAGGTCGCCCGGGTGTGGCGATCGTGGGTGCCGTACGAGGCCATGAACCTGCTCGACGCGAGTCCGGCGCTGCTGCCGTCGGCGCGGGTCCTCGACGCGGGAGGGGAGACCGCGATCGCGCGGGGGCTGCACGGGTTGCAGGCACTGCTCGCCGCGGACGCGGTCGACGACGCCCACGCCGCGGCCATGGCGCTGTTCGACTTCCTTGCGCCGCGGGAGGACCTCCCGTTGCCGGTGCACTGGTACGCCATGATGGCGCCGTTCGTGGTGCACGCGTTCCACCGTCTGAACGAGCCCACGATCCGCGACCGCTTCATCGACGAGGTGGAGGCGGCGCTCGGCGAGACCGGGGACGTGCTGGTCCTCCGTGCGCTCGCCGCGATGCACGACCGACGGCCCGGTGTCGCGCGCGGAGCCCTCGTCCCGGTGCTGGAGGGGGCCGCACGCTGCCTGCTGCCGGCGTCGATGATCGACGCCTGGCTGGTGGAGTCGCACCTCGACGTGGAGGACGCCGAGCCGGATCGGGCGCAGTTCGCCCTCGCCACCGCGCTCGCGCTCGCCGAGCCGGAGGACCACGTCCGCCGGGTCGCGGAGGCCGGGACGGTCGTGACGCAGCTGCTGGCGGCGCGAGCGACCCCCGGTTCGCGCACCCGGTTCGCCGACCGCGTGCGCGAGCGGTTCACCGCCGCCGGCGTCCTGGCGGAGGAGGAGCTGACGCACCGCGAGCGCATCGTGCTGGCCGCCCTGTGCCGCAACGCCACGCTGCGGGAGATCGCCGCGCAGGAGTACATCTCCCCGAACACGGTCAAGACGCACGTGCGCAACATCTACCGCAAGCTCGGCGTGTCCGACCGCGAGGGGGTGACGGCGGCCGCCCACGCGCTCGGCATCGGGTGATCCCCGACTCGTCGCGAGGCGGTCACAGCGGTCCCGCGTCGTTCCCGTTCCCGCGCTCCGGCTGCGGCGACTCAGAACGCGGCGATGCCCTTGCCGATCATCGACACGCCGATGACGAGGAGGAGCACGGCCATGATGACCGCGTTCTCCTGGGCGAGCCAGCCGCGCAGGGCGTCGAGCGGGCCCCGCAGCCGCTCGGCCGCGACCAGGTACCCCACCACCGGTACGAGGACCGTCGACGCGGCGATCAGCGTGAACACGCCGATCACCACGACCAGGGCCCCGCCGTCCAGGCCGGCCGCGCCGATGTCCACCCCCGCTCCCGCCGCCATCAGCAGGTTCTTCGGGTTCACGGCGGAGAGCAGGAATCCGAGCCCGAGTGCCATCGGGAACCGCATCGTGTCGATCGCCTTCATCCACGCCGGCATGCTGGCGGTGCGACCGGCGCCGGGGCGACGGCGCCACTGTCCCACCGCGAGCAGCAGCAGGCCGACGCCGAGCAGCAGCTGCACCGTGCCGCGGATGGGTCGCGAGGCGTCGGGGTCCTGCTCGGGGAGCACGGCGGACAGCAGCGTGAACACGCTCACGGCGACCACGATGCCCGCGATCCAGCCCAGGAGGAAGCCCACGCTCGTGACGCGCGCCTTGGGCGACAGCAGCATCAGGATCGCCGCGATGATGGGGATCGGGCTGATCGCGATGCCGAGCGCGAGGGGGAGGACACTTCCGATGGCGGCTCCCATGGGTCTACCTCTCGTCGGGCGCCGGCTCGGGGGCCGACGCGGTCAGGGCGGCGATCGCCGCGCGGTTGGTGGCGTGCAGCGGCTCGCCGTCGAGCAGGTCCAGCTCGGACAGCCGCCGCCAGGTGTTCGCGCGCACGCGGCTGAACGACAGCGAGATCGAGCGGTCGGCGAGCCAGCGTTTGAGAGCGGCGAACGACTCGGCGCCCGTGACGTCGACGTCGGTCACGGCCTCCATGTCGACGACGAGGTGCTGCACCGCGCCGTCGCCCGCGGCCCGGATCGCCTCCTTCACCGCGGACGTGAACACCGTGCCGTTGGCGAAGAAGAGCGGCGCGGCCAGGCGCACCACGATGATGCCCGGTGCCGTCGTCGTTCCGGACGGCGCGTCCTCCAGCAGCGACTCCGCCGGATCGCCCGAGGCCTCCAGCACGTCGATCGCGGGGGAGGCCGCGCGCTTGGCGAGGTTGATGAGGGCCAGCACGAACGCGACGAGGATCCCGGGGATCGAGCCGATCAGGAGCGTGACGAGGAAGCAGACCGCGCCGATCAGGAACTCGAACCGGTCCTTGCGCCACAGGTCGATGAACTCCCGCACGCCCAGCAGCGGGATGATCGCGACGCCCACGATCGCCCCGATCGCCGGTGAGGGGATGTCCTCCAGCAGCGCCGTCCCGAACAGCAGCAGCAGCAGGGTGCCGACGGCGAGCACGACCGAGGGCAGCTGCGTGCGCGAGCCCGCCTGGTCCATCGCGGCCGTGCGCGACGTGGACGAGCCGACCGCGAAGCTGCCCTGCGCGCCGGCTGCGACGTTCGCGACCCCGAACGCGAGCAGGTCGCGGTTGGCTCGGAACGGGTACCCGTGCTTCTCCGCGTACGACCGCGACACCAGCAGGCCCTCGGCCGTGGTGACCAGGGTGAGCGCGATCGCGGACGGCACGAGCGCCAGCCACGTGCCCCAGTCCAGCACGGGCCACGTCAGCGCGGGGGGACCGGCGGGGACGGCGCCCAGCACGTCGACCCCGCGGTCGTCGAGTCCCGCCAGCAGCACGAGCACGGTCGTGAGGATCAGGACGACGAGTGCCCACGGGACCGCGCGCAGGAAGGCCTTCCCGATCAGAAGGACCGCGACCGAGCCGGCGGCGATCAGCAGGGACCAACCGTTGAGCGTGGGCAGTCCGCCGATCAGCGCAACTGCCTTCTCGGGGAACTCGGCACCGGAGTCGATCTTCACGCCCAGCATCTTGGCGATCTGGCTCACCATGATGTCCAGCGCGAGGCCGCCCAAGAAGCCGACCAGGATCGGTTTCGACAGGAAGTCGGCGAGGAAGCCGAGCCGGAACACCGCCAGGAGCACGAACATCAGCCCGGACAGCACGGCCTGCGCGAGTGCGAGCGTGGCGTAGTCGGCGCTCCCGGCCACGGCCAGCCCGCCGACGGACGAGGCGACGAGCGCGGCCGCCGCCGCGTCGGGAGAGGCGACGAGCTGCCGCGACGACACGACCAGCGCGTACAGCACGGTGGGGACGATCAGCGCGTAAAGCCCGGCGGTCGCGGGCAGCCCGGCGATCTGGGCGTATCCGATGTTCAACGGGATGGCGATCGCGAGCAGGGTGACGCCCGCCGTCAGCTCCGTGAGGGCGTTGCGCGCCGTCAGACCGGCGAGCGGTCGTTGCATCCCCGCCTCCTCTCGCCGCGGCACCGAGCGCCGCGCGTCCACCCTTCCACCGCGGCGTGTGCCCTCGCCAGCGGGATCGGTCAAGCTCCCCCTGGTGATTTCCGGTCGGGCTCTGCGGCGGCGTCGGGCTCCGGTCGTGCGGGAACGGTCGGGGGCGGAGCGGCCGAGCGGTCGCCGGACAGCCAGCGCAGCCAGGTGCTGCCGGGGTCGACCTCCAGCACCAGGGTGCGTACGACCAGCGTGAGCGGCACGGCGAGGATCGCCCCGAGCGGACCGATCACGAACGTCCAGAACACCACCGAGAAGAAGCTCAGCGTCAGGCTCAGGTCGACCGCGTCGCTCACGAACTTCGGCTGCACGAGAACCTGCAGCACGACGTTGACGACGCAGTACACCGCGACGACGGCGAGAAGGAGGGGCCAGCCGCCCACCACGAGCGCCAGCACCGCGGGCGGGATGAGGCCGAGCACAAACCCGATGTTCGGCACGAAGTTCGTCACGAACGCGAGGATCGCCCAGACGAGCGGCGCTGGCACGCCCATCCACCACAGGGCGAGCCCGTCGATCACGGCGACGATCGCGCCGAAGATCGCGTTGACGACGAAGTAGCGGCGCACGCCGCGGTTCAGTCGGGTGATGCGCTCGATCGACGCCCGACGCGTCGTCCCGAACACCTCGCCCGCCCGCTGGTATCGGGCCGCGTCGACCGCGAGGAACACGATGTACGCGCACACGAAGAACAGTGCGGTCGCGACGCCGACCACGGTGCCGCCCACCCGGCTCGCGGCGGCGAGGAGCGTCTCGGGGTCGAGGACGGAGGCCGCGGTGTCGGTCGCGGCGTCCTCGAGCCCGAGCGACTGCAGCAGTGCGACCAGGTCGTCGGCCGTGCGACGGAGGCTGCCGTCCGTCGCGAGGTCGCCGATCAGCCCGGCGAACTGGATCCCGGCGAGCCACAGCAGGGCGCCCATCGCCACGAGGATCGCGATCGACACCACGATCACGGCGGTGGATCCCGTCCACGCCGGCCAGCCGCGCCGCCCGAAGGGACGGCGCACGGGATCGCACACCACGACGATGACGACGGCGAGGGCGAGGGGGCTGAACACGTCCCGCGCGACGGAGAGGCCCGCGAGCGCGACGGCACCGGCGGCGAGGGCCAGCAGGACGCGCAGGGAGGGGGACAGGGAGCCGTCGATGACGCGTTCGGGGGAGGTGGGGGAGGTGGTCACGCGGTCAGCGTAGCCGCGCGCGGGGGCGTGCGCCGTGGCCCGTCCTTCTCATCCGGGTGAGAATCCTCGCGGTCCGCATGCGGTCGCGCGGCCGTCACTAGGGTGACTGCCATGTCGTCCCCCCTGCGTCAGACGAGTCCAGGGCCGACCATGCGGTTCCGGCCGCCGGGCCCGCAGCCCGGCGTGCTGCGACGCGACCGGGTGACCGAGGCACTGCACGCGGCGGTCGCCGGCGCGCCGGTCACCGTCGTGAGTGCTCCCTCCGGTTTCGGCAAGACCACGGCCGTGGCGCAGTGGGCGACGAGCGTGGACCGGGTGGCGTGGCTCGCGCTGAGCCCGTTCGACGTCGACCCCGCGCGGCTGACTCGCGGCGTCGTCGAGGCGCTGCGGGCGACCAGCGGCGACGCCTCCGAGCGCGACCTGCCCGCCCTCACGAACCCGGAGCGTGCGTACGAGGAGATCTGCCGGGTCTTCGGCGACCGCGACGCGCGGGTGCACCTGGTGGTGGACGACGCGCACCAGGCGGGGGAGCGGTGGCGCCACGGCCTTCTCGGCATGCTCGCGGAGCAGCCGCCGGACGGTCTGCGGCTGGTGCTGGTGGGGACGACGCTGCTCGAGCTGACCCTGAGCCGCCAGCGCGTGACCGCCCCGGAGGGGTTCCTCGGGGCCGACCTTCTGAGCTTCACGCGCGAGGAGGTGGCGCGGCTCGCTCCCGCCGCGCGAGAGGGCCTCGGCGCGGACGCGATCGTGGAGGAGACGGGCGGGTGGCCGATCGCCGTCCGGCTCATGATGATCGGTGGTGCCCGCCCGGAGCGGAGCGCCCCGAGCGCGTCGAGCTTCCTCGGCGAGTACGTGCGCGAGCACGTGCTGGGTGCCCTGCCGCCGGAGGTCGCCCGTTTCGTGCTCGACGCCACCGTCTGCGCCGAGCTCACGCCCGAGCTCGCCGCGCAGGTGACGCAGCGCGAGGACGCCGCGGAGCTGCTGGAGGCATGCGTGCGACTGGGGCTGTTCCTCGACCGGTTCGACGGACCGCACGGCCCGGTCTATCGCTGGCACCGCACGTTCGCCCGCCGCTGCGGTGAGATCGCGGCGGGCGATCGCGACCGGCTCGCCGGCGTGCACCGTCGAGCGGCCGCGACACTGGCCGAGTCCGATCCGGTCGCCGCGATCGGGCACGCCCTGCGGGGCGGTGAGCCCGACGTCGCGCGCACCATCCTGGATCGACACTGGCTCGGGCTCGTCGTGGGCGGGAGCGCCGCCGAGGTCGAGCACGCGGTGACGGAGCTACGGCGGCACGACCCCGACGACCCCGACCTCCTCCTCGTGCAGGCGTGCGCGTGCGATGCGCTCGGCGAGCGCCACGTGGCACGCGAGCTGTTCCAGCGGGCGCACGCGCTGCGGGACCGCGACGGGGTGCCGACGTCGACGGTCGTGCCGGTCGCGCGGCTGCTGCTCGCGGACGACAGCGCCGACGTGGTGGAGGCCAGCGCGCAGGTGCACGCGCTGCTGCACGACGCCACGGCGGTGGAGGTCGCAGACCGCACCGCGCTCGACTACCTGCTGGGCTGGAGCGAGATCCGTCATCGCGGCGACCCCGCACTGCCGGTCGAGTACTTCGCCGCCGCGGCGCGGGAGGCCGAGCGCTCGGCCGACCCCGAGCGCGTGCGTTGGTCGCTCGCCCAACTCGCGTTCGGACAGGTCTGGGCCGGTCGCGTGGTCGACGCTCGCGACACGCTCGCCAGCATCGCCCCGCACGTCTCCGATGAACGGCATCGGGGAGGGACCGAGGCTGCCGCGGCCGGGTTCGTCGCCTACTGGTCGGGCGACAGTGCGGACGCGACGGAGTCGTTCTCCGCGGTCCTCGACGGCGGAGAAGCCGATCGGGTGGTCGCCGGGCTGTCGAGGATGATGATCGCCTACGCGGCGGCCGAGACCGGCGACGTGGCCGCGTGCCGTCGCGCGGCGATCGCGGTGCAGGAGATCCCGCTGGAGGTGATCCGCGGGTTCAGCTGGGCGGCGCTGCGGGAATCGGCCGTGGCGCTGCTCGACGAGGCCGTAGGCAGTGGCGAGCGCGCCCGCCGGATCGCGGCACGCTCGGTGCAGCGTCCCGACCTTCCGCTGGTGAACGTCGCGCTCGCCGGCGTGCTTCGTCGCGCGGAGGAGTACCCCGCGGCGCTGGAGTCGCTGCGCTCGCTGCGGGGGTACGCCGAGGTGTCGTACGTCAAGGCGTCGACGCTGATCACGGCCGCCGTGATGCGGCGGCACGCGGGGCGGCACG
Source organism: Microbacterium sp. NPDC059771 (assembly GCF_042732495.1). Taxonomy (NCBI): domain Bacteria; kingdom Bacillati; phylum Actinomycetota; class Actinomycetes; order Micrococcales; family Microbacteriaceae; genus Microbacterium; species Microbacterium sp. NPDC059771. The sequence continues at coordinate 1,808,787 of NZ_JBHWHK010000001.1, forward strand.
AGGAGGCGCACGAGCTGTGCGAGGCGGCCGTCGCTGTCGCGTCCGGCGAGGGGATCCGCGTGCTGTTCGGGCCGCGCGAGGTGGCCGTGCGGCGGCTGCTGCACGAGCACGTGCACTTCGGCACGCAGTTCGAGGACTTCATCGGCCGCTGCCTCGCGATGGACGCGGCGGGCTCGCTCGCGGATCGGCTGTCCGAGCGGGAGCGCGAGGTGTTCCAGCAGTTGCAGACCGCACGGACGCTGCCCGAGATCGCACGGGAGCTGTCGGTGTCCGTCAACACGGTCAAGACGCATCAGCGGGCGATCTACCGCAAGCTCGGGGTGTCGTCGCGCCGGGAGGCCGTGCGCTCAACGGTGTGAACGGGGGCGCCGCGTTCGACGGCCCCGTCCACCCGGGTCAGGCGAGGGCGCGCGCCTTGATCGCGGCAAACTCGGCGTCGGTGATGGTGCCGGCCGCGAGCAGTTTCGAGGCCTTCTCGATCTCGTCGGTCGCGCTGGTCCCTGCGACGCTGCGGATGTACGTATCGGCGGCGTCCTGCTGCTGTCGGTAGGAGGCGGCCGCACGTTCGGCCATTCCCCGCCCGCGCGCGATCAGGTAGATGAGCGCGGTGAGGAAGGGCACGAAGATCAGGAAGATGATCCACACGGCCTTCCACCAGCCGTTCAGCGCGTGGTCGCGGAACAGGTCGGCGACGATGTTGAACAGCACCATGAGGTAGGAGACGAATACGAACACCCAGAAGAACCACCAGATGATGTCCCAGAAGCTTTCCCAGAACGACACGTCGGACCCCTTTCGTCGATGAGCAGGTGAGGTGATCGTGGCAGCGACCACGGTGCCGGCCGTGGCGGTGGTCACCCGATCCGGGCGAGTCGCCGTCGTCGCAGCTCACCCCGCCCGGGTGATCCCCTCGTGAGGGCCACGCGACGATGGTGCGAGCATGACGCCGTTGATCCGCGCGAGGAAGGCGGTGCCATGAATGATTTCCGGTTCGGCCCGGTCGAGCTCTATCTGGTGGGGTTCGAGGGCGATCGACCCGACCCCGGCACCTTCCGTGCTCTCGCCGACGTCGCCGAGAGCGGCGTCGTCCGGATCCTGGACATCGTGCTCGTCGGCAAGACGACCGACGGGGACATCGAGATCCTGGAGCTGGAGGACGACGCCGAGCAGCTCGGGCTCGCCGGGTTCGCCCCCATCGTCTCCGGTCTCGCGGGGGAGGAAGACGTGGAGCTGTTGGCCGGCGAGCTCGATCCGGGTCGTTCGGCGGCGGTCGTGGTCCTGGAACTCGCGTTCGCCCGCGTGCTCGCGCACGACCTCGCGGCCGCGGGTGGACGGGTGCTGCGCACGGAGCGCGTCCCCGCACCCGTGGTGAATGCGCTCATCGACATCCTCGACCAGGAGGGGGACTGACATGCCTCTGCGGAGATTCGGACGGCCGGGACTGCTGGGCCTCGCCGCGCGCACGGCCGTGGTCGCCGGCACGGCGACGGCCGTCACCGGGGCGGCGCAGCGGCACCAGGCCCGCCGGGCGCAGGAGGAGTACGAGCAGCAGCAGTACGAGGCCGCGCAGCAGCAGGCGCAGGTCGAGGCGACCGTGCGCGACGCCACGGCCCCCGCCACGCCACCCGCGCCACCGACGGCTCCCGCCGGCGACGACCTGATCGCGAAGTTGCAGCAGCTCGCGGCGATGCAGCAGGCCGGCGTGCTGTCGGCGGAGGAGTTCGCGGCGGCGAAGCAGCGGCTGCTCGGCACCTAGCCGCCGGTGCACCACGACGACGATCGAGGAGGACCGATGGGCGAGCTCGACGAGCTGCGGGCGCGGGTCGAGCTGCTCGAGCGCGAGAACGAGGCCCTGCGCACGCCGCGCCGTCGGCCCGCCGCGCGCAGCATCCTCGCCGGGGTCGTGCTCGCGGTGGCGGTGCTGCTCGCGCCCGTCGCCGTGCTCGGAACCTGGGCCCGCCTCCAGCTCGTGGACGCGGACCGCTTCGTCGCCACGTTCGGGCCGCTCGCAGACGACCCCGACGTGCAGGACTTCGTCGCCGACCAGGTGAGCGCCGCGATCGACGAGCAGGTCGACCTCGACGCCGTCGTCGGCGAGCTGTTCGACGGGCTGCGCTCGCTCGACCTGCCGCCCCGCGCCGAGTCCGCGCTCGCGCTCCTCCAGGCTCCGGCGGCGTCGGGGCTGTCGTCCCTGATCGACGGCGTGGTGCACGACGTCGTGTCGTCCGCGCAGTTCGCCGACATCTGGGCGCAGTCGCTGCGGGTCGCGCACGAGCGTGCGGTCGCCGTGCTGCAGGACGAGCCGGGGACCGCGCTGCAGCTGGCCGACGACGGGGTGCTGTCGCTCGACCTCGGTGTGGTGATCGAGCGCGTGAAAGATGCACTGGCGGAGCGCGGTGTCGGCGTGGCAGACCTGATCCCGGTGATCGACCGCTCCATCCCGATCGCCCAGGCCGATGCCCTCGTGCTCGTCCGGGCGCTGTACCAGGTCGCGGTCGCGGCGGGTTTCTGGTTGCCGTGGGTGTTGGCGGGGCTCGTGGTGCTGGGGGTGCTGCTGGCCCGCGACCGACCACGGGCGCTGCTGTGGACGAGTGTCGCGCTCGCCGCGGCCTTCCTGTTGCTGGCTGCCGGCCTGGGCATCGGCCGCTCGTTCTTCCTGGGCGCGGTGAGCCCGTCGATCATGACCGCTGCGGCGGCGGCGTCGCTGTTCGATGAGGTGACGGCGCTGCTGTCCTCGACGGTCGCGGCGCTCGCCCTGTCGGCGGTGCTGGTCGCGCTGTGGGCCTGGGTCGCCGGGTCGTCCCGCGCCGCGGTGCGCACGCGGACGGCCGTGGAGAGCGGTGTCGCCGCGCTCCGGGGCGTCGCGGAGCGTCACGGTGTCTCCACGGGGCGGTTCGGTGTGGCGGTCGACCGGTACCGCGGGCCGATCCTGGTCGCGGGGCTCGTCGTCGCGCTCCTCCTGCTGATCGTCCTGCGGCCGGTGTCGTTCGGTGCCGTGGTGGGCGTCGCGGCGGGCGTACTGGTGCTCGTCGTGCTGGTGGAGCTGCTGCGTCGCCCGCCCATCGCGCCGATGGCACCGGAGGAACACCCATGAGAGAAGGAGTGGACATGTCGGACTTCAACGCGGACTTCACCGGAGAGATCCGGCTCGATGTGCGGGACTCGACGCCGGACTGGTCGCCGTACGAGCTGCGGACCGCTCCGGACGGCGCGCCGAACGTGCTGGTGGTGCTGTACGACGACACGGGCCTCGCGTCCTGGTCGCCGTACGGCGGACGCATCAGCATGCCGACCATGGACCGGCTCGCGCAGAACGGACTCACCTACACGCAGTGGCACACCACGGCGCTGTGCTCGCCGACGCGGTCGACCATGCTCACCGGCCGCAACCACCACGTCAACCGCGCCGGGGTGATCATGGAGGGCACCACGGGGTTCCCGGGCTTCGCGGGACGGCTGCCCGCCGAGTGCGCGACGATCGGGCAGGTGCTGCAGGACAACGGCTACTCCACGTTCTGGGTCGGCAAGAACCACAACGTGCCGGAGGAGGACATCGCCCCGGGTGGCAACCGCTCGATGTGGCCGCTGCAGCTCGGCTTCGACCGGTTCTACGGCTTCCTCGGCGGCGAGACGAACAACTGGTACCCGGATCTCGTCGAGGACAACCATTTCATCGACGCCCCCGCGACGCCGGAGGAGGGGTACCACCTGTCGAAGGACCTCGCCGACCAGGCGCTCACGATGATCCGCAACCAGCAGGCGTCGAACCCGTCGAAGCCCTGGTACCTCTGGTTCTGTCCCGGTGCGAACCACGCCCCGCATCACGCGCCGCAGGAGTACATCGACAAGTACAGGGGGATGTTCGACGACGGCTACGACGCGTACCGGGAGTGGGTGCTCGCGCGCATGATCGACAGGGGCGTGCTGCCCGAGGGCACCGCGCTCACCCCGTTCAACCCGATGCCGGACGACGTCGCGAACCCGGCCGATCACGTGCGGCCGTGGTCGGAGCTGAACGACGACGAACGGCGCCTGTTCTCCCGCATGGCCGAGGTGTTCGCCGGGTTCAGCGAGTACACCGATGCGCAGGTCGGCCGCATCATCGACTATCTGGAGGAGACCGGACAGCTCGACAACACCCTCGTGTTCTACTGTGCCGACAACGGCGCATCGGGGGAGGGCTCGCCCGACGGCTCGGTCAACGAGAACAAGTTCTTCAACGGCTTCCCCGACGACCTCGCCGAGAACCTGGCGATGATCGACCACCTCGGCTCCGCGGACACCTACAACCACTATCCGACCGGGTGGGCAGCGGCGTTCTCGACGCCCTTCCCGATGTTCAAGCGCTACTCCCAGTACTCGGGCGGCACGTGCGACCCGATGGTGATCCACTGGCCCCAGGGCATCGCGGCGAAGGGAGAGCTGCGCCACCAGTACCACCACTCGGTCGACATCGTGGCGACCGTGCTCGACGTGATCGGCGTCGAGATGCCGGAGACCTACCGCGGGGTGACGCAGCGTCCGCTCGACGGCGTCTCGATGAGGTACAGCTTCGACGCGGCTCCCGACGGCCCGAGCGAGAAGCACGTCCAGTACTACGCGATGCTCGGCACGCGCGGCATCTGGAAGGACGGGTGGAAGGCCGCCGCCGTGCACGCACCGCTCACGGGCACGGGGCACTTCGAGGACGACGCGTGGGAGCTGTTCCACGTGGCCGAGGATCGCGCGGAGGCGCACGACCTCGCCGCCACGCATCCGGAGAAGCTCCGCGAGCTCATCGACGCGTGGTTCGCGGAGGCCGATGCGAACTTCGCGCTGCCGCTGGACGACCGGTCCGCCAGGGAACTGCTGACCGTGCAGCGCCCGCAGGCCGAACGGCCCCGCGAGCGGTACGTGTACTACCCGGGCACGGCCGCGGTGCCCGAGAGCGTCGCGGTGAACGTGCGCGGCCGGTCGTTCAAGATCATCGCCGACGCGGTGCTCGAGGACGGGGCGCAGGGCGTGCTGTTCGCGCACGGCTCCCGGTTCGGCGGGCACTCGCTGTTCGTGAAGGACGGCCGGCTCACCTACGTGTACAACTTCCTGGGCATCCCGCCCGAGCAGACCTTCACGTCGGAGCCGCTCACGCCGGGCCCGCACACGCTCGGCGTGGAGTTCGTGCGGGAGGGGGCGGGTGAGCACGGGGAGTCCGTGGGCACCGCGACGCTGTACGTCGACGACCGGGCGGTGGCGTCCGGGCCGATGCGGGCGCAGGTGGGCAAGTTCACCCTGTGCGGGGACGGCCTCTGCGTCGGCTGGGACAGCGCCGACCCGGTGAGCCGCCAGTACGGCAGCGCGTTCCCGTTCACGGGCGGCAAGCTGCTGGGCGTGGGGATCGACGTGAGCGCCGAGCAGTACCTCGACCTGGAGCTGGAGGCGGCCGCGATGCTCTCCCGCGAGTAGCGGCCGCCGGAGTCGCCCGGCACGGCCCGGCCCCGCGGACGGCCCCTACGATGAAGGCATGGTGGCGATGATCGAGGTTCCCGGTGGCACGCTGCGCATGGGTTCCGACGAGTTCTACCCCGAGGAGGGCCCGGTTCACGAGCGCGAGGTGGCGTCGTTCCGTCTCGACGAGCACCCCGTCACCAACCGCGACTATGCGGAGTTCGTCGACGAGACCGGCTATGTGACGGTCGCCGAGAGGCCGATGGACCCGGCCGACTATCCCGGCGTGCACCCCGACGACCTCGTTCCCGGCGCCATGGTGTTCACACCGACGTCGGGCCCGGTCGACCTGCGCGACTGGCGGCAGTGGTGGCGGTGGGAGCCTGGTGCGTTCTGGCGGCGTCCGTTCGGGCCGGACTCGTCCATCGACGACCGTCTCGACCACCCGGTGGTGCACATCGCCTATCCGGATGCGGCCGCGTTCGCCGCGTGGGCGGGCAAGCGGCTGCCCACCGAGGCCGAGTGGGAGTGGGCGGCGCGCGGCGGACTGGTCGGCGCGCGCTTCGCCTGGGGCGACGAGACGAAGCCGGACGGCGTGCTGATGGCCGACACCTGGCAGGGTGCCTTCCCCTACCGCAACGACGGGGCGGACGGCTGGGTGGGCACGGCGCCCGTGCGCAGCTTCGCCGCCAACGGCTACGGCCTGTTCGACATGATCGGCAACGTGTGGGAGTGGACGGCGGACTACTGGACCCACCGGCACGTGCCGCCCGGCACGGTCGCGGTGGATCCCGGTCGCCGGGCGAGCCTGCTGTCGGCCGAGCCGGGTTCGCCCATCCCGCGGCGCGTGCTCAAGGGCGGCTCGCACCTGTGCGCCCCCGAGTACTGCCTGCGGTATCGCCCGGCCGCGCGGTCGGCACAGGCGGAGGACACCGCCATGACCCACATCGGCTTCCGCTGCGCCCTCTGAGCGCCGGGGGCTGAGCGCCGGGGGCTGAGCGCCGGGGGCTGAGCGGTCAGGAGGGCGCGGGGAACACGCTCGCCCAGTCGTCGCGCACGCTCACGACCGTATACCCGCGCTCGCGTGCGGCGGCGAGGGCCTTGTCGGCGCCCGCGTCGTACGGGGCGTCGTCGCGGTCGTGGTCGTCGTGGTGGATCAGCAGCGCGAGACCCCGGCGGGGGCCGCGCCGTGCGTGGTCGAGCATCGGCATGTCGCCGTTGGAGTTGCCCGCGGCGAGGAGAGGGCGCCGGCCGATGCGGCTCCAGATGCGCACCGGCTTCTCGGGTCCGTCGTCGAAGAACGCGAGCGCGGGGGAGTAGCGCACCGATCCGGTCGCCTCGTCGTACGTGAGCCCCAGCGCCGAACCCACGACGCGTTCGGGCGGGATGCCGTAGATGGACTGCGTCAGGGGGCGCAGGAAGTCGCGCTCGCCGCCCGAGACGATGTAGCACGTGAAGCCGTGCCGTTCGAGGTAGCGCAGCAGCTCGACCATCGGCTGGTACACCAGCTCGGTGTAGGGGCGGTGGAGCACGGGGTGGCGCGCGGTGCGGAAGAACGCCGACACGGCGGCGGCGTACTGCTCGACGTCGAGTCCGTCGGTGAGGCCGACGAGGGCGGCGATGATGGTGCCGAGGTCGGAGTCGTCCCCGGCGTAGTGCTTCTCGACGGCCGCGCCGAGCCACGCCAGGTCGCCCGTGACGGCCGCGCGGTAGGGCTGCGTGTCGGCCAGGGAGGGATCCGCCAGGGCCACCTCCCGCCAACGCTCCACCACGTAGTGGAGCTGCGTGGGCATCGGCTTCTCGGTCCACAGCGTTCCGTCGTTGTCGAACACGGCGACGCGCTCCTCCGCGGGCACCGCATCCGGTCCGGTCGCCACGCCCGTCACGAACGCCTCGATGGCGCGTCGGGTAGGGGTGTCCCTCCAGGAGGGGAGCGTCGTGTCGTCCATCTGTTCAGGGTGCCAGGCGGGCCGGGCGCCGGGGGCGGACGCTCACCCCGCCGGGGCGAGCGTGGTCCGAGCGGGGCGTTCGGCGGTGTCGGGAATACCCGTGATGGGTATAGGGTTGTCGCCAGGGAGTACCCCAGGGGGGTATCCTGACAGCGGAGAGGAACGACGATGAACACGAGCGAGTACCAGGTGACCGGGATGACGTGCGGGCACTGCGAGATGGCCGTCCGCGGCGAGGTCTCCCGCATCCCCGGGGTCGACGGCGTCGACGTCAGCGCGCAGACCGGACGCCTGGTGGTCCACAGCTCCGCCCCGGTCGATGACGCCGCGGTGCTGGCCGCCGTCGACGAGGCGGGCTACGAGGCGGTGCGGTCATGACCGATACGCGATCCGTGCCCGACGAGACCAGCGTCGAGCTGGAGATCGGGGGCATGACCTGCGCGTCGTGCGCGATGCGGATCGAGAAGAAGCTCAACCGCATCGACGGCGTGACCGCGAGCGTCAACTACGCGACCGAGAAGGCCACGGTCACCGCGCCGGCCGGCCTCGACGCGGCGGTGCTCATCGCCGAGGTCGAGAAGACGGGCTACACCGCCGCTGTCCCCGCGCCTCCGGCCCCGACCACCGAGGACGCGACGCCGGAACGGGCCGACGACGGGCTGGCCGCACTGCGCCAGCGGCTGATCGTGTCGATCGTGCTCACCGTCCCGGTGATCGCGATGGCGATGATCCCGGCGCTCCAGTTCACGTACTGGCAGTGGCTGTCGCTCGCGCTCGCCGGACCGGTGATCGTGTGGGCGGCGTGGCCGTTCCACCGCGCCGCGTGGACCAACCTGCGCCATGGGACGGCGACCATGGACACGCTCATCTCGATGGGCACGCTCGCGGCGCTGCTCTGGTCGCTCTACGCCCTCTTCTTCGGCACGGCCGGGATGCCGGGCATGACGCACCTGTTCGAGCTGACCGTGGCACCGAGCGACGGGGCGGGCAACATCTACCTGGAGGTGGGCGCCGGGGTGACGACGTTCATCCTCGCCGGACGCTACTTCGAGAAGCGCTCCAAGCGGCAGGCGGGGGCGGCGCTGCGCGCGCTGCTCGAGCTCGGCGCAAAGGAGGTCGCGGTGCTGCGCGGCGGTGTGGAGACCCGGATCCCCACGACCGAGCTGGCGGTGGGCGACGAGTTCGTCGTCCGTCCGGGGGAGAAGATCGCCACGGACGGCGTCGTCGTCTCGGGAACCTCCGCCATCGACGCCTCCCTGCTCACGGGCGAGTCCGTCCCGGTGGAGGTGCGCGAGGGCGACGCCGTGACCGGGGCGACCGTGAACGCGGGCGGACGTCTCGTGGTGCGGGCGACCCGCGTCGGCTCCGACACGCAGCTGGCGCAGATGGCCCGGCTCGTGGAGCAGGCGCAGACGGGGAAGGCCGAGGTGCAGCGCCTCGCCGACCGGGTATCCGGCATCTTCGTGCCGATCGTGATCGTGGTGGCGCTCGGCACGCTGGGCGTGTGGCTCGGCCTGGGGTTCCCGGCCGCCGCGGCCTTCACCGCGGCCGTCGCCGTGCTCATCATCGCCTGCCCGTGCGCGCTCGGACTCGCCACGCCCACCGCGCTGCTCGTCGGCACGGGTCGCGGCGCTCAGCTCGGCATCCTGATCAAGGGCCCCGAGATCCTGGAGTCCACGCGCCGGGTCGACACGGTCGTACTCGACAAGACCGGCACCGTCACCACGGGGCGCATGACTCTCACGGCCGTGCACACCGCGGAGGGCGTGGAGCGCGCCGAGCTGCTGCGCCTCGCGGGAGCGCTGGAGGACGCCTCGGAGCACCCGATCGCCCAGGCCGTCGCCACCGCGGCGACGAGGGAGCTGGGCGCGCTGCCCGCGCCGGAGGACTTCACGAACATCGAGGGCCGCGGCGTGCAGGGCGTGGTCGACGGTCACGCCGTGATAGTGGGTCGAGCGTCCCTGCTCGCGGACTGGTCGCAGCATCTGCCGTCCGCGCTCGCCGAGGCGAAGGCGGAGGCGGAGCGCCAGGGCAAGACCGCGATCGCTGTCGGCTGGGACGGCGCGGCGCGTGGCGTGCTCGTGGTGGCCGATACGGTCAAGGCGACGAGCGCACAGGCCGTGGCCCAGCTCGTCGGGCTCGGGCTCACCCCCGTCCTGCTCACGGGCGACAACCGCGCGGTCGCGGAGCAGATCGCCGCTGAGGTCGGCATCGACGAGGTGATCGCCGAGGTGCTTCCGGCCGACAAGGTCGCGGTGGTGCGCCGGCTGCAGGACGAGGGCCGGGTGGTCGCGATGGTGGGCGACGGCGTGAACGACGCCGCGGCCCTCGCACAGGCCGACCTGGGGCTCGCGATGGGAACAGGGACCGATGCGGCGATCGAGGCGAGCGACATCACCCTCGTGCGCGGCGACCTGCGCAGCGCGGCCGACGCGATCCGTCTCTCCCGCCGCACGCTCGGCACCATCAAGGGCAACCTGTTCTGGGCGTTCGCCTACAACGTCGCGGCCATCCCGCTCGCGGCGCTCGGCCTGCTCAACCCCATGCTCGCCGGCGCGGCGATGGCGTTCTCCAGCGTCTTCGTGGTCGGCAACAGCCTCCGCCTGCGGTCGTTCCGCAGCACGGCGGTGGACGCCCAGTGACCCCGAGAAAGAGGAGTACCGACATGTCCGATTCCCCCGCAGGATCCTGCTGCAGCGTCCCGGCCGCCGGCGGTGTCGCCGCCGAGGGGCGCCCCGACCTGCTGGCGTCGAACGCCGAGGGCATGACCACGTGCCCGGTGATGGCCGGCAGTCCCGTGGTCATCGCGCAGGCCGAGGCCGCAGGGCTGTTCCGCGACTACGAGGGCACCCGCTACCACTTCTGCTGCGCGGGCTGCGGTCCGGCGTTCGACGCCGACCCCGCGAAGTACATCGCGGCCGCCTGAGCGGCCGCACCGTGCGGGGCTGCCCGACGGCGGCCCCGCACGGCATCATCGACGTTGGAGGGAACACCATGAGCACCCCGCACCACGACCCCGCCCCCGCGGACGCCCGTCACGACGCGCACGATGAGCACGCACGTCACGACGCGCACGCGGCTCACGAGGCCCACGCCGGTCACGCGGACCACGGCGGTCATGACGCGCACGCGGGTCACGACGCGCACGAGGCCCATGCGGGTCACGAGGCCCACGGCGGTCAGGATGCGCACGCGGGTCACGAGGCCCACGCCGGTCACGACGCGCACGCGGGCCACGGCGGTCACGGCGGTCACGGGGACCACGTCGGGCAGTTCCGGCGGCTGTTCTGGATCATGCTCGTGCTGGCGGTTCCGACGGTTGCGCTGTCCGGCATGTTCGCGATGATCCTCGGCTACTCGCTGCCGGATGTCCCGGGTCTGGCGTGGGTGTCTCCCGTGCTCGGCACCGTCATGTACGTGTGGGGCGGGCGGCCGTTCCTGGTGGGCGCCGTCAGCGAGCTGCGGGCGCGCAAGCCCGGGATGATGCTGCTGATCGCGCTCGCGATCACGGTGGCCTTCGTGGCGTCGTGGGGTGCGAGCCTGGGGCTGCTGCACCACGAGCTCGACTTCTGGTGGGAGCTCGCGCTGCTGATCGTGATCATGCTGCTCGGGCATTGGATCGAGATGCGGTCGCTCGCGCAGACGACGTCCGCGCTCGACTCGCTGGCGGCCCTGCTGCCGGACGAGGCCGAGCGCGTGGAGGGCGACCAGGTGGTGCGGGTGTCTCCGGCCGACCTGCGGGTGGGCGACGTGGTGGTGGTGCGGCCGGGCGGCAGCATCCCCGCCGATGGTCGCATCGTCGACGGTCGTGCCTCGATGGACGAGTCGATGGTGACGGGGGAGTCGCGGACGGTGTCGCGCGGTGCGGGCGACCCGGTCACGGCGGGCACCGTGGCGACCGACTCGGGGCTGCGCGTCGAGATCACCGCGACCGGAGACGACACGACCCTCGCGGGGATCGAGCGGCTCGTGACGGAAGCGCAGAACTCGTCCTCGCGGGCGCAGCGCCTCGCCGACACGGCCGCGGGCTGGCTGTTCTGGTTCGCGCTCGGAGCGGCGGCGATCACCGCGGTCGTGTGGACGCTGGTCGGTCTGCCCGACGACGCGGTCGTCCGCACCATCACGGTGCTCGTGATCGCCTGCCCGCACGCGCTGGGGCTCGCGATCCCGCTGGTGGTGTCGATCGCCACCGAGCGCGCGGCCCGCGGCGGCGTGCTGGTGAAGGACCGCCTGGCCCTGGAGAGCATGCGCACGGTCGACACGGTCCTTTTCGACAAGACGGGCACGCTCACGAAGGGCGAGCCGGTGGTGTCGGAGGTGTCGACGGTCGGCGGGGACGACGCCGATGCGGTGCTCGCCCTGGCTGCTGCGGCCGAGGCGGACAGCGAGCACCCGCTGGCGAAGGCGATCGTGCGGGCCGCGCGCGACCGTGGGCTGACGGTGCCGGCGAGCCGCGACTTCTCGTCGTCGCCCGCGGTGGGCGTCACAGCGACGGTCGACGGTGCCACGGTGCGCGTCGGCGGCCCGCACCTGCTGACCGAGGAAGGCGCGGAGGAGCTGCCGGCGGCCGAGGGGTGGCGCGCGCACGGCGCGATCATCCTGCACGTGCTGCGCGACGGCCGTGTGATCGGTGCGCTGGCGCTCGCCGACGAGGTGCGGCCGGAGTCGCGGGAGGCGGTCGACGCGCTGCACGCCCGCGGGGTGCAGGTCGTGATGATCACGGGCGACGCGGAGGCGGTGGCGCAGACCGTCGCGTCCGACCTCGGCATCGACCGGGTGTTCGCCGGGGTGCGACCCGAGGACAAGGCCGCGAAGGTGCAGGAGTTGCAGCGCGAGGGTCGCCGGGTGGCGATGGTGGGCGACGGCGTGAACGATGCCCCCGCCCTGGCGCAGGCCGACGTGGGGCTCGCGATCGGCGCGGGCACCGACGTCGCGATCGCATCGGCCGGGGTGATCCTGGCGGGCGACGATCCGCGGTCGGTGCTGTCGGTGATCGAGCTGTCGCGGGCGTCGTATCGCAAGATGAAGCAGAACCTGTGGTGGGCCGCCGGCTACAACCTGCTGTCGGTGCCGCTGGCCGCCGGGGTGCTCGCCCCGATCGGCTTCGTGCTGCCGATGTCGGTCGGCGCGGTGCTCATGTCGCTGTCGACGATCGTGGTCGCCCTCAACGCGCAGCTGCTGCGCCGACTCGACCTGCGCCCCGAGGTCACGACCCGCGAGATCCTCGACCGCTGACCGCCCGCAGACCCCGGCCCGACGCCCGTGCGCTCAGGCCGGGGTCTGCTGGTGCACGGCGAGCAGCCACCGTCCGCCCTCGCGCACGTACGTCGACACCATGTCCGCCGTGTAGGTCTGTGCGCCGCGGCGTCCCTCGAAGCGATACGCGATGGCGGCGGCGTCGGTGCCAAGCTCGCGCACCTGCACCGCGCTCAGGTCGAACGAGTCCCACGGGTCGGCGTGCTCGAGTCCGGCGATCGCCTCCTCCCGTGTCGCGACCATGCCCGGCATCACGAACAGGGCGTCGTCGCGGCAGATGTCCCGGTAGTACGCGAGGTCGCCCCGGGAGAGTCGTTCCTCGCTCGTGCGCAGGTCCTCGATCAGCGTCATGCCCCGCACCCTACTCCGGCGTCGCTTCCCGCGGAACGCCCTGGCTCACGGCTCGGACGGCGAGCCCGTCGCCCTCTCGGACGTTCCGCAACCCCGTATGGTTGCCCTTGTGCCTCTGCAGCCCCCCACGCTGAAGCCCATCGTCGGCGACCCGAGCCGTATGCGGGTCGAGCGCTTCCCCGTCACGATCCTGCTGGGTATCCAGCTGGCGGCGATGGTGGTCATTCCTGCTGCCCTGAAGGGGACACAGCCGTTCGGGCTGATCCTCGCGATCTGTGCCGTCACGATCGCCGTCGCCCTGTTCATCGAGCTGATGGTGCAACCGCTGAAGATGCCGGAAGCCACCGCGAAGCCGATCACCGCTCGCGCGGCGTTCACCGTATTCGCCGTGGGCGTGGCCGCCACCGTGATCTCCACGCTCGGGGGACGCGGCTCGTATGCGGTGCAGATCGGTGTCGCCTCCGAATCGCCGATCGTCTCGATCGCAGCGCCCTTCACGCTCTGGGTGCTGTTCGGAGTGTCTCTCGTCCTCTGGCTCTTCCGGCAGGGGCAGGTGACGCGCGCGACCGCGCTCTGGGTGTGTGCGATCGCCGCGGTGGTGTTCCTGTGGGAGGGGCTCATGCGCGCCATCCTCGGGCAGTCCGCAGCGCTGATCCTCACCGTGGTGATCCTGGCCCTGTTCGCCAAGCTGATCCGCCTGCGGACGCTCGTGATCGTGCTCGCAGCCATCCCGATCCTCTGGCCGCCGATCTACGACTTCCGCGACTCCCTGCGTCGAGCATCCGTCTCGGGCCCGGGCGCGGTGAGTGCGGATGCGCCGCTGGAGCGCCTTCAGCTGGACACGCAGATGGCTCTCATCGCCCGATTCGTCCCCAGGCCGGCAGGTCTTGAGGTCCTCGACATCCCGACGCTGTTCCGCATCGGTCTGATTCCTGGGTTCCTCGACCCGGATCGCCCACCACTGGACACGGGCTCGCAGATGAGCATCGCGCTCGGCGGTGCGCCGACCAGCTCGCAGTCGGCCACCATGCTCGGCAACGTCTACATCTTCGAGGGCTGGATAGGGATCGTCGTGTTCGCCGTGGTGCTGACGCTCGTCATGGGCTTCCTCACCCGCCGGGACAACCCGTGGGCGCTCGCGGGAATCGGCCTCGTGTACTCCTACGGCATCTCGTTCAACGCGTCGTATCCGGACGTGATCCCGCGCATGCTGCAAGCGCTGATCTCGCTCGCCGTCGCCTACGTCCTGGTGCGGATCCTGTCGGGCCCGAAGGCCCGCGCCGCGTCCGAGGCGCGGGTGCTCCGGCGCGCGGAGGAGCGTCAGCGGAAGCAGCCGAAACGCCCCGGACGCGCCTCCGCGCGCCGCTAGGCCGTCATACCTCCGCTCGCCGCGAGGCCGTCATGCCTCCGCCCGGTCCCGCGCAGCGCTCCGGGCCCGCCGACCGCGCAGCGCCAGGACCACACCGCCGAGCACTGCCGCGACGAGGGACCCGACCAGCACCCCGATCTTCACGTGATCGTCGGCGACGCTGCTGCTGCCGTAAGCCAGCTCGCCGACCAGGAGAGACACGGTGAAGCCGATCCCGGCGAGCAGCGACATGCCGGCCAGGTCGGGCCAGCGCAGCGTCTCGTCGAGACGCAGCGCCCGAACGCGGCTGAGGAGGAAGGTCGTCAGCAGGATGCCCACCGGCTTGCCGACGACGAGTCCCACGACGATGCCGACCGTGATCGGGTCGGTCAGCGCGGAGACGAGGCCGTCCATTCCACCGACGTCGACTCCCGCGGCGAAGAACGCGAACACCGGCACGGCGAACAGCGTGGCCACGACACCCCAGCGGTCGGCGAAGTGCGCCGCCAGCCCGTCGTACACCGGGGCGCCGTCCGCATCGGTACCGGTCTGCACGCGCGTGCGTGCGGTGGCTCGCACGGGCACGAGGAACCCGAGCAGCACACCGGCGACCGTGGCGTGCACCCCCGAGGCGTGCACGCACACCCACACGGCCACCGCGAGGGGGAGCAGCAGCCACCAGGAGCGCACGCCGTTCTGCACCGCGAGCGCGAACCCGGCGAGCGGCAGCAGCGCGAGGATGAGCCACGGCGCCTGGATCGTCTCGGTGTAGAACGTCGCGATGATCGTGATGGCGATGAGGTCGTCGATGATGGCGAGGGTCAGCAGGAACACGCGCAGCGCCGGAGGGAGGAACCGGCCGACGACGGCGAGCACGGCCACCGCGAACGCGATGTCGGTCGCGGTGGGGATCGCCCAGCCGCGCAGCACCTCGGGGCCGGCCGCGGCGTTGACCGCGAGGAACAGCAGCGCGGGCACGACCACCCCGCCGACGGCTGCCGCGATGGGAAGCGCGGCGCGGCGCGGGTCACGGAGTCGCCCGGCGACGAACTCCTCCTTGAGCTCCAGCCCGACGACGAAGAAGAACACGGCGAGCAGCCCGTCGGCGGCCCACGCGCCGACGCTCAGCTCCAGGTGAAGCTCGGGGATGCCGAAGCGCACGTCGCGCACGGCCTCGTACCAGGGCGCGGCGGGGGAGTTGGCGAGGATCAGGGCCGCGACGGTCGCCGCGAGCAGCAGCGCACCACCGAGCACCTCGCTGCGGGCGGTGGAGCGGATACCGCGCCACAGCTCATGGGGCGCGAGACGGAAACGGGCAGGGGACGACGAAGACACAGGGGTACCTCACGGGAGAGATGGGCGGTCGATGCGAGGAGGCCGCGCCATCCGGCGCGGCTAGCCGCGTGGCGGCGGGCAGCCCGCGATCTCACCGTGCGAGAGGGTGCCCCACACGCTCGTCCACCCGTTCGTCCCCGGGTGCAGCACGACGCGCATCCACTCCGTCATCGGCGTCGCCGACGACAGGCGCTGCGGGGCGCGCGTCGAACCGGCGGAGACGAGGGAGGGCACCCGTCCAGGCTACCGTCTGTCATCCGTACTGCCCCGAGACGTCTCGCCGGAGGTGTCGCCGGAAGGCCTCAGCTGTCGGATTCGATGGCCAGCGTGTTCCCGTCCGGGTCCTCGACCCAGGCGATCCGCCCACCGCCCGCCCGAGGGCCGATGCCGTCCGCGTTCTGGCCGAAACCGTCGTAGCGGACGAACTCGGCTCCCGCAGCCGTCAGCTCCGCCACGACCGCATCGAGGTCGTCGACGTACCACGTGGCGACTGTCGAGCGCGTCGACCCCGCGGTCGGCGTCTCGAACACGTTGAGCATGGTCCCGTCGCCGCAGGCGTAGAACCGAGCGCCCTCCGCGATGCCGGCGCTCGGTCCGCTCCGCCCGGCGGCGAGGCCCAGCACCCCTTCATAGAAGGCGGCCGCTCGTCCGATATCGGTGACGCCGATGGAAGCCCTCACCGGGTAGTCCGCTAGTCCCATGTCAGACATCGTGCTCTCGAACCGCCGGCACGGCAATCGCCGACGTCCGCGCGACGCAGGCCGGCGAGCTCTCGCCGACCAACGACGAAGGCCGCTCCGAAGAGCGGCCTTCTGCTGATGTGGGTTGTACGCGGAAGGTGTTTTGCCGCGTGATTCCGGGGAACTTCACGGCCCTCCGAGGTGTCAATCCTCTGCTGTCTGTTCGGTAATCCTCTACTCCGGTGCGCTGATCATGTCGCAGCGGGGTGCGCTGCAGAGTGCACGATACGAAGCGGTCCCGCGACTCAAGCGTCGGGCCGAGTGCCGTTGATGGCTCTAGCCGAGTACCGGGCGGACACGCACTCGGCTTAGCTCATCCCCACAGTGCGAAACGGAGAGCTTCGAAACCTGGAATCGCACTCGTCTTGACCGGGTTCGCAGTAGCTGCCTGTACCGCGGCGCTGACCACCATCTTGGCCTTCGTCAAGTTTTCGGCATCTGGGCCAACTACCCCCAGGGCGCTGGCGGCGAGGGTAAAGCTCTGACTCCACTTCTTGTGAGGGTCGGCAAAGTGAGTTTCCTTGAACTGCCGCCCGAATTCTTGTTGCAGGGCGTCTAGATAGACGGACGGCTGGATGAGGTCCTCTATCTCCGATGGCTTGTGGGTAGGCTCGCGCAGGATGAAGATGCTCTTCGGGTCTAGGAAACCGCCGGTGTTCAGATTCTTCGCTTCGAGCTCGCCCGCATCGTCGTTGTCGAGCACCACGATGATGCGGCAACCTGTCGACTTCTCGCGTTGCAGATAAGCGCGGAGCTTTCCGGTTCCCCTCGTCGGTTTCAGGACGATGCGCCCGGTAGAGAGGTCTTCCGCAGCCCCCGCATGCATGTGCTTCATTACCGCGCCGATGATATCGGCGTCCGTAACGCCTTCGGTGAGTACCACCGTCTCTGCTGAGTCGAGATTGTCAGCGAGTTGCACGCCTAGTGTCTCTCGGATGTTGCTCACCGACCTGGCAGGCGACGCACTGTTCTGTTGAACGAGAACGTTGGCGCCAACTACTTCGCGGTTCACGAAAACGGGATTGTGTGTCGCCAATACCACTTGCTGTCGCTGCGACAGCTTCGTGAACAGCATTTGTAGGTCATGAACCGCCCGTGAGTGCAGATGTGCTTCGGGCTCGTCGACGAGCAGGATGAAGCTGTCCTTCGCGTCGTCCATTCGTTCGCGCGCTAGGTGCTGAATCAGAGCGAGCGCGAACAAGCTCTTGACACCATCTCCCTTCTGAGAGAGTGGTGTCGCTGAGCCGTCGTCGATCACAATCTCACCGATGGCGTCGGACTGCAGCACGCTGCGGGTCTGAACCTCTACCGCCTCGATACTCGGTAGATAAGTTGAGATCGACTGCTGAAGATCGTTCTGAACCTCCTTGACTGCTTCATTTCGCAGCTCATTCACCTGTTGTAGTGCGAGTTTGTAGGCGTCTGACTCCGCGAGCGCGGACAGCCGTATGCTGGCCAACTCAT
The DNA here is from genome assembly GCF_042732495.1 of Microbacterium sp. NPDC059771. NCBI lineage: Bacteria > Bacillati > Actinomycetota > Actinomycetes > Micrococcales > Microbacteriaceae > Microbacterium > Microbacterium sp. NPDC059771. Next base: position 1,826,654 of record NZ_JBHWHK010000001.1, read on the forward strand.
TCAGCAGAGAACGCGCCTGTTCCATAGTTCGCACGGCTGGAACGAGTACGTGCGTAACGCGGTCGGCGATGAACTTCGTGATGCGGTGCGCGTTCGCTTGATACTTCGAGCCGCTCGGACCCTGCTTGAGAATGCCGATGGATGTCGTTGTTCGGGAAAGTTGCAGGAGAACTGGTAGATCCCCGTTGATCTGGAGTCCCGTCTGCGACTTGAACTCGTCACGCTCATGATCATCAAGCTGAAACTTGAGCCGCAATTCGGTCGGGCGTGCGGACTTCGTGGACTGCTTACTCAACGGGTAATCTTGCTGCCACTCGAACGGCACATCGACATTGGGGTCGCCGCGGCGACGCGATGGGTGGGCTTGATAGACGAGCGCGACCCTGGGACCAGACAGTTCACCGGTCTTCGTCGTTTCCTCCGGCAGCTCACTCCAGGTTCGGATCATCCGCATGCCAAGTGCCAGAGCGCGAAGAAGGTTCGTCTTGCCCTCGTTGTTGGGGCCAATGAGGGTGGTCAGCTCATGCAGGCGAAACGTAGTTTTCTTGCCAATGGATCGGTAGTTGGATACCGACACTTCTTCGAGCCGCATCCGTGCCTCTTTCCTCGCTCGACTTGGTTCATGATCACACATGCGAGTAAAGCGGCGAACCAGAGGTGCCTCCTCGCTACGTCGAGATTGCGGGATCTGACCGCGCTCGCTGGTGCGCTACGTTGAGCCAATGACTAGCGACACGGTGCAGGCCGGTTGGCATCCCGATCCCTCCGGGCAGTTCGAGCAGCGTTACTGGGACGGTGCGACGTGGACGGAGCACGTTTTCGCCGGCGGCGTGCAGCTTGTCGCTCCGATGGCTCGCAGTCGCGCCGAGGCTCGCGCGTTCGCTGCTCAAGTCGCCGTCGACCCGCGCACGGATCGTGAGCCCTCGGCGAATACGGCAGCAGTCGCGCCGCTGTCGGTGAGTTCCGGAACTCAGAACGCGTTGGTGCTGGAGAACATCCCGCTGGTCGGCGCGCGCAAACACGCGGAGAAGCTGCGCTCGGAGGTCGCGCGGCTCCAAGGGCTCATCGACCAGTACGGGCTCCAGGACGTGGCCGCCCTCGATGACCTGAAGCGCCACCTGAATCAGGAAGTCGATGGCGCGCGCGGGCAAGTAGCAGCCGCCGCGGCGGAGCTGGCTTCTCGTCAAGCGGAGATCGCGTCGACCGAAGCGTCTCTCCTCGACCTGCGCGGCGCCGTCGAGGTCCAGGAACTTGGCCTCTACGACTACGAGCACCCCGCCGAAGACTCCGTCGCTCTGGCCACGCAGCTCGAGGCGCTGCGTGCAGACATCAAGACGGCCGTCCGCACCGGTCGCGCGACACAGGCGACGAGCAACTTCACCTTCAACAACAGCACGGCCAAAGGTGCGAAGTTCGTTCGAGACATGTCGAAGCTCATGCTCCGCTCGTACAACGCCGAAGCCGAGAACTGCGTCAAGGCTGTCCGCGCCGGGAACCTGGCCACGGCGCAGAAGCGTCTCACCACGGCACAGGAGCAGATCGCTCGTCTCGGCACGATGATCGACCTGAGCATCACGTCGTACTTCCATCAGCTCCGGCTGCGTGAGCTCGAGCTCGCCAACCGTCATCTCCGCGCTGTCCAGGCGGAGAAGGAAGCTGACCGTGCACACCGCGAGGAACTCCGCGAGCAGCGCAAGGCGGAGAAGGAGCTGGCGGCCGAGAAGGCGCGCCTGGAGAAGGAGCGGGGACACTACGCGAACACCATCGCGGCCCTCGAAGCCAATGGTGACCTCGAAGGTGCAGAGCGCATGCGGGCGCGGCTCGCTGATGTCGAGCATGCAATCGAGAACGTCGACTACCGCGCGGCGAACATCCGTGCGGGATATGTGTACGTCATCAGCAACGTCGGATCGTTTGGACCCGACGTCGTGAAAATCGGGCTTACCCGACGTCTCGAACCGATGGACCGCGTGAACGAGCTCGGCGACGCGTCCGTGCCGTTCCGGTTCGATGTTCACGCCCTGTTCTTCGCGGATGACGCCGTCAGCATCGAAGCGATGCTTCACCAGCACTTCGCCGATCGCCGCATCAACCGCGTGAATATGCGGCGCGAGTACTTCCGAACGACTCCGACCGAGGTCCGAGAAGTACTGAAGGCGCACTCCGTCGAGCTCCTCGACTTCAAGCTGGAGCCGGCCGCTGAGGAGTACATGGCTACCCGCGCGATGCAGGGCGCGGTGTAGCCGGACTACCTGGGCCCTGCGCGCAATCCCTGTGTAACGCCGCTCGCTGAGGTGGGAGTTGCAGCGAGCGGGCGTAGGGCCCATGGCGCGGGAATAGCATGCTGTCTGCGAGTACACGAAAAGCCGTCTGGATCAGACGGCTTTTCGTGAACTTCTAGTGCCCCCGACAGGAGTCGAACCTGCGACCTACGGTACCGGAAACCGGCGCTCTATCCACTGAGCTACGGAGGCGTACCGATCGACCTTATCACTCGTCCGGGGTGGTCTCCGACCCGCCCGCTTCGGTGACCGGGGCGGCCCGCAGCTCGTCGAGCGCGGCGGCCAGCTTCTCGGCGAGGTAGCGGTGGCCCGCGGTCGACGGATGCTTGCGTCCGACCTCCACGTCGATCACGGAGAGGTAGTTCTGCTCGGTGATCCAGTGCTGCTGCACGGGGGAGATGTACCACCAGCCGCGGGCGGCCGCGAGCTCGGACAGGTCGTGGTCGATGCGGGCGGTCTGCGTGCCGACGGGGAGCTCGTGCGGGGCGGGGCCGAGCACGACGATCGCGGCCTCCGGGTACAGCGCGGTGAGCGCGTCCCAGGCGGCGGTCACGGCGTCGCGGTAGCCCACCTCGCCCTGGGCGCGGTCGTTGATGGAGCCCTGCACGATCACCAGGTCGGGGTCGATCGCGGGGTCGAGGGCGGCGATCCGCTCCCCGAACGTGGGGCCGTCGAGGCCCGGCTTGAGGTAGCCGCTGCCGCGCACGCCGTTGACGACCGTGTGCCCGTGGATCAGGTCGGCGAGCACGTACGCGTACCCGAGCGTGGGATCCGTGGCCGCCGAGCCGTAGGTCCACGAGTCGCCGAAGACCAGCACGGTGGGGTCGTCGGGGAGCGTGAGGGGAGCCGGAGCGATGGCCGCGGTGGCGGTGTCGTCACCGGCGGCGACGGGCGCGGCGGAGGGAGCGGGAGTCCATGGCCGCCACACACCCAGAACGCCCGCCGTGACGGCGAGCACCAGTGCGGTGGCGACCCCGGCGGCACGCAGTCGGCGGCGGGTGGCGGGGGCCTTCATGGCATGAGAGTAGATCACGGTCGGCCGAACGCAAATTCGGCGCGACGCACGGGGGCGGAGATCACCCGTCCGCGCCCGTAAACTGGGGAGTCTATGAACCCCGAAACGCTCGCCTCCGCCATCCTCGCCGTCCTCGCACCGATCGCCGAGGCTCGACGTCCCGGCGAGCCGCTCGGGGTCACCGCCGCCGACGTGGTGCTGGAGCGTCCGCGCAACCGCGACCACGGCGACTGGGCCTCCAACATCGCGATGCGCCTGGCGAAGCCGCTCGGCACCAACCCGCGCGAGCTGGCGCAGGAGATCGCCGACGGACTCGTCCGCGTCGACGGGGTCGCGAGCGCCGAGGTCGCCGGTCCCGGGTTCCTCAACATCCGTCTCGACGCAGCCGCGGCCGGCGCGCTCGCGAAGGTCATCGTCGATGCCGGTCCCGCGTACGGCACCAACTCCTCGCAGGAGGGCGTGAGCGTCAACGTCGAGTTCGTCTCGGCCAACCCCACGGGTCCGCTGCACATCGCGCACACGCGCTGGGCCGCGCTGGGCGACGCGATCGTGCGCCTGCTGCTGGCGAGCGGCGCCCATGCGGTGCGCGAGTACTACATCAACGACGCCGGCGTGCAGATGGACCGCTTCGCGGGCTCGGTGCTCGCCGCCGCGAAGGGCGAGCCGACCCCCGAGGGCGGCTACCCCGGCGAGTACATCACCACGCTCGCCGGCCGCGTGCTCGAGGCCCGCCCCGACCTGCTCGACCTCCCCGAGGCCGAGCAGCTCGACGTCGCCCGCGAGCTCGCGTACGAGTACCAGCTCGCCGAGATCACGCACTCGCTCGACCGCTTCAACGTGCCGTTCGACGTGTGGTTCTCCGAGCGCACGCTGCACGCGAAGGACGCGTCGGGCCTGAGCCTGATCGACCGTGCCGTCGACCGCCTCCGCGAGCAGGGGCACGTGTTCGACCAGGACGGCGCGGTGTGGGTGCGCACGACCGACTTCGGCGACGACAAGGACCGCGTGATCCGCCGCTCGAACGGCGAGTACACGTACTTCGCCGCCGATGCCGCGTACTACCTCGACAAGGGCGACCGCGGCTTCCGCGACAAGATCTACCTGCTCGGCGCCGACCACCACGGCTACGTGCACCGCCTCAAGGCGGTTGCCGGTGCCGCGGGGGAGGACCCGGAGAAGAACGTCGAGGTGCTGATCGGCCAGATGGTGTCGATCAACGGCGCCCGCCTGAGCAAGCGCGCGGGCAACATCATCGAGATGGACGACCTGCTCGACTGGCTCGGCACCGACGCGCTGCGCTACTCGCTGGAGCGCTCGCCCGCCGACTCGCCGCTCGACCTCGACCCCGAGCTGCTGCAGAAGCGCACCAACGACAACCCGGTGTTCTACGTGCAGTACGCCCACGCGCGCACGCACAACGTGGCCCGCAACGCCGCCGACTCCGGTGTCGACCGCTCCGAGTTCGCGCCGGAGACGCTGACGCACGAGAGCGAGGCCGCCCTGCTGGGCGCGCTGCAGGAGTTCCCGCGCATCGTGGCGTTCGCCGCTCAGGTGCGCGAACCCCATCGCGTGGCCCGCTACCTGGAGGAGCTCGCGGGCCTGTACCACCGCTGGTACGACAACTGCCGCGTGATCCCGCTCAGCGACGACCCGGTCGAGAGCGTGCACCGCACCCGCCTGTGGCTGAACGACGCCGCCGGTCAGGTGTTCCGCAACGGCCTCGGCCTGCTGGGCGTCTCGGCTCCCGAGCGCATGTGACCGGCCGCCCGTGCGGCAGGATGACACCATGAGCGACGACAACCACACGCTGCCGTACCCCGAGCCGTCGCGGGAGCACCCGACGCTGGTGATCCCCGACGCGGCGGCGCCGCAGCCGGAGAAGGCCAGGCGACGGCCGCGGTGGCCGTGGGTCGTGCTGATCGTGGTCGTGGTGCTCGCGGTGCTCGTCGTGGCGGCGGAGCTCATCGCCCGCGCCGTGCTTCCCGGCGTGGTGCGGTCGATCGTGATCGAGCAGCTCGACCTCCCGGCGGATCAGCAGCTCGACGTGGAGACCACGGGCCTGCTCCTGCCGCAGCTCATCGGCGGACGCCTCGAGACGTTGCACCTGTCCACCGACGCGGTGACCCTGGAGGGCATCACCGGCGCGGCCGACGTGACCGCGACCGGCGTGCCCCTGCGCGGCGGCGACCTCGGCGGCGCCGACGGCACGATCCGCATCGACCAGGAGCAGTTCACGGCGCTGCTGGCCACGACCGACCTCCCGGTGGATTCCGTCGAGCTGGACGAGCCGAATGCCACGCTGGGCGGCTCCTTCGACGTGCTGGGCACCGCGGTGCCGGTGTCGATCACGCTCACCCCGGGCGCGGTCGACGGCGATCTGGAGCTGACCCCCGTGGCGGCGAGCGTCGGCGGGATCGACATCGACCTGTCCCGCGTCGGCTCGTCCCTGGGCGGACTGGGCGAGGGCCTCACGGAGCCGCGTCGCGTCTGCATCGCGGATCAGCTGCCGGCCGGGCTCACCCTCACCGGGCTGCAGATCTCCGGTGATGCCGCCGTGATCGACGTGGATGTCGACGGCGCGATCGTCACCGACGAGGCGCTGCAGGAGAAGGGCACCTGCCCGCGCTGACCGGCTACCCGGTCTCGGCGCGCGGTCCGTCCATCCGGGCCCGCAGGAGCTCGGCGAGCCACTGGGGCCGCTGCAGCGGGATGCCGTGGCCACAGCCGTCGACCGTGACCAACGTGCTGCCGGGGAGCGCGCGGTGCAGTGCCGCGGCGGAACGGTGCATGAGCTTCTTCTCGTTCTGTCCGACGAGGACGAGCGCCGAGCCGGGGAACTGCGACCACGCGGGCGGCGGAGCGAAGCGCAGGTTCTCCGCCACCGCGGTCACCAGGGTCTCGCGCGAGATGCCGGCCGAGGTGCGCAGGTAGGCGGGGAGCAGGTCGTCCGGCACGAACAGCTCCCGCGCCTGCAGCCGGGCGAAGTGCTCGTTCTTCGCCAGCCCGGCGGTCGCCCGCAGGAGCGCGAGGGTCGGGCCGATCGCGCGCGCCGGTTCCGCCTGGGCGCTGATGACCACCGCGTCGGAGACCAGGTCGGGGCGCTGCGCCGCGAGCAGCACGGTCAACTGCGCGCCGAGCGAGAACCCGACCACGGTCGCGGGGGCGGACTCGTGCTCCAGGAGCCGGGTGAGCGCGTCGACGGTCGCGGCGTGCGACACGTACGGCTCGGTCGCACTCGCGCCGTGGCCGGGCAGGTCGGGCACGATCACCCGCTGCTGCTCGCCGAGCCGGGCGCGCACCGGGTCCCACATCCACCCGGCGACCCCGCCACCGTGCAGCAGGAGAAGGGGTCGTGGGCCGGCGGGGCCGGAAGTCTCGTGGTGCACGTCACTGCCTCTCGAACGTGGCTGCCATGCGGCCGATGGTGTCGATCGTGCTCTCCAGTCGATCGCGATTGAGGGGGCCGAGCAGCCGCGCGGCCGACAGCAGGCCGAGCGTGGCGCTCGACAGGGCGAGGGCGAGCGACTCCGGCGCCACGTCGGCGACGACGAGCCCGCGTCGCTGCAGGTCGTGCACCCACGCGATCACGCGCTCGTGTCGTTCCCGGTACCGTCCGTCCTGCTCCTCCGCGACGTGCGCCCCGAGCACGCCGGTGTCGTCGAGGAACGCCGCGGTCATCAGCTCGTCGTCGAGCAGCGCGCGGGCGGTCGCACGATATGCGGCGGCGAGCGAGGGGTGCGCGCCGAGCTCCTGCTCCACGCGCGCGGCGATGCGGGCGTTGCCGCGCTGGAGCAGGGCGTCGCGCACGTCGCGCTTCGACGTGAACTCCCGGTACACGGCGCCCTTCGCGATCCCCGCGTCCTCCGCGACGGCGGCGATGCTCATGGCGTCGAAGCCGCGGGCGAGCACGAGCCGCTCGGCCGCGTCGAGGATGCGGTCGCGGCGGTGGGGGATGAGCGGTCTAGGCATCCGCCCGCCCGTCGAGGTGTTCGAGCAGCGCCGCGGTGACGACGTCGGGACGATCGCGCTGCACCCAGTGGCCGGCGCCGGGGACCACGACCAGACGGGCGTCGGGCAGCAGGCGCGCAGCGGTGCGGATGCGGTCGAGGGGCACACCGGAGTCGCGGTCGCCGTGCACCAGCAGCGTCGGCGTGTGCACGGACGGCAGCCGGTCGGTGTACACCGTGCGCAGTCGGTTCCACCGCACCTGGTCGCGCTGCCACTCGCCGAACGTCGCGAGCCCGGTGCCCGTGGCGGCCTCGGAGAGCACGGCTTCGACGAGCTCGGGCGTGCGCGCCTCCGGGCTGCGCACCAGGTCGGCGAGACCCTTCTCCATCGCGGTGGCGTTGCGCGCGTACGAGCGCGTCATCGCGGAGAGCAGGCCGGAGCGCAGCAGCAGGAAGGTGGAGAAGTGGGTGAGGGCGCCGAGCGGACCGTCGGCCAGCCGCGGCATCAGCCCGTAGCAGCCGAGCAGGGCGGCCGCGCGTGCCTGCCCGGGGCGGTCGAGGAGGTGCCCGACGGTCAGACCACCGCCGAGGGAGAGCCCGGCGACGGCGTAGTCGCTCAGGCGCAGCGCGTCGACGAGCTCGCCCACGTAGTGCACCAGCCGCTCCTGCGTGAGCCTCCACTCCGGACGGGGACTGTGCCCGAAGCCGGGGTGGTCCGGCGCGAGGACCCGGTGCCCGGCGGCGGCGAGCTGCGGGCCGATGCCGCCCCAGGAGAGCTCGGCGCTGTCGGCTCCGCCGCCGTGCAGCAGCAGGAGGGGCGAGCCGGATTCGTGCGTCGGGGTCCATTCGCACAGTGAGACCTCGGCGCCGGGGAGGCTGATGCGCGTCCGCGTGGGAGTCATGCGTGTCCTCTCGTTGTGACCAAACTAGCAGTTCTGGTCACAACGAGGGTCGCGCGGTCAGCGGTCCTCGTGTGCGGCGCCGGTCCCGGCCTCCTCTGCGGCGGCGCGCTGGGCCTCGCGCAGCTCCGCGGTCGCCACCTGCACGTCCACCTCGGCGCGCTGCAGCCGGCGTTGCACGAACGTCCGAGCGCCGAACCGCTCGTGCAGCCGGTCCTTGCGCTCCTCCTCGGCGGTGACGATGTACGCGCAGGCCACGAGGATCACCTGCGTCGACAGGTTGAGCCAGATCAGCAGGGCCAGCAGCGAGGCGAACGACGCCAGCAGCGGGTTGCTCGTGGCACCGCCGACGAACAGGCCGGACAGCTCCTGCAGCACGATGAGACCGAATGCCCCGAGCAGCGCCCCCGCCCACAGCGACCGCGCCGCGGGGCGCACCCCGGACAGCAGGAGGAACGCGCCGACGATGAGCGCGGCGTCGAGCGCGAACACCACCACGAGCGACAGCAGCCGCACCGTCACGGCGACCGCGGGGGAGTCCGACGGCAGACCGAGGAGGTCAGCGACCCACGTGGCGCCGAGCTGCCCGATGAACGTCAGCGCGGCCGCGAGCACGAATGCCACGCCGATGCCGAGTCCGAGGAGCAGGTTGCGCACGATCACCCAGATCCACAGGATGTCGGACTGCACGGTCCCGGCGATCACGCGGATGGCGGTGCGCAGCGAACCGATGGCCCCGAGCGCCGCGCCGATCAGCGCGACCAGGGAGACCAGCCCGGCGACGGAGAGCGATGCCGGGGCGCGGAGGTCCTTCGCATCGATCACGCCGTCGTCGCCGATCAGTCCGGGCACGGCGGCCTGCACCGCGTCGATGATCGCGCGCCACGCGTCGGGGTTGCCCGCGAGCCACAGCGCCGCGATCGAGAACCCGAGCAGCACGCCAGCGAACACGCTGAACAGTGCACGGTAGGTGACGCTGTCGGCCAGCATCGGGCCGCGGCGCTCGGAGTACAGCAGGGCCGCGCGGACGGGGCGACGCGCGAGGGCCCAGGCGATGACGGGTCCTGTGATGCGCGCGACGAGTCCGGGCCGCGACGGCCCGTCGGATCGGGTGTGAGCGTCTGTTGCGTCGGTGTCTGCCACGCCCCCACCCTAGGAGAGCCGCGACGGGGGTCCCCAGGGGCTTGACGCGGGCTGTCACCGTGCGCAGGCGGATCGGGGCGTTGCCCTAGAATCGGGGGCAACTCGATGTGCGCCCTCCGCCCGAGACCCGACCCACGATTGGTGCTCCGTGCTTGCTCCTGCCGACTCGCTCGCCCCGGAATGGCTCCTCGTCCCCGATGACCCGAACGATCTCGCGAGCGGTGTGTGGCCGGCGTCGGCCCGCCGTGACGACGACGGAGCCCTCGTGCTCGCCGGCGTGCGCGCCACCGAGCTCGCCCGCACCTACGGCACCCCGGTCCTGGTGCTCGACGAGGACGAGGTCCGCACCAGGGCGCGCGCCTTCCGGGTGGCGTTCGACCGGGCCGCGGCGGAGCACGGCACCACGGCGCAGGTGTACTACGCGGGCAAGGCGTTCCTGAGCACGACCGTCGCCCGGTGGGTCGTCGACGAGGGGCTCCGCGTCGACGTGTGCACGGGCGGCGAGCTCGCGGTGGCCCTGGCCGCCGGGGTCGCGCCCGCGTCGCTCGGCTTCCACGGCAACAACAAGTCGGTCGCCGAGCTGGAGCGCGCGGTGCAGGTGGGCGTCGGCACGATCGTGGTCGACAGTGCGATCGAGATCGAGCGGCTGGCCGCGATCACGGCCCGCACCGATGCGGTGCAGCGGGTCATGGTGCGCGTCATCAGCGGCGTGCACGCCGAGACCCACGACTTCCTCGCGACCGCCCACGAAGACCAGAAGTTCGGCTTCCCCCTCGCCGAGGCGGAGACCGCCGTCGCCCGCATCCGCGAGATCCCCGGGCTGGAGTTCGCCGGTCTGCACTGTCACATCGGTTCGCAGATCTTCGGCGTCGCCGGGTTCCGCGAGTCGGCGTCGCGCGTGCTCGAGCTGCATGCGGCGCTCCTGGAGCACGGACCGGTGCCGCAGCTCAACCTCGGCGGCGGCTTCGGCATCGCGTACACCCGGGTCGACGACCCCACGCCGATCGACGAGCTCGCTGCCGCCATCGTGGCCGCGGTCGCCGAGGGCTGCGCGGCCAGGGGCATCCCCGTGCCCGCGCTGTCGTTCGAGCCGGGCAGGGCCATCATCGGCACGGCCGGAGTGACCCTCTACGAGGTCGGCACCACGAAGGACGTGACGATCGCCTCCGGGGCGACCCGCCGCTACGTCAGCGTGGACGGCGGGATGAGCGACAACGCCCGCACCGCCCTGTACGGCGCCAGCTACTCGGCGCGGCTGGCATCGCGCACGGGGGAGGGCGAGCCGCAGCTGAGCCGCGTCGTCGGCAAGCACTGCGAGTCGGGCGACATCGTGGTCGACCACGAGTACCTTCCCGCCGACCTCGCACCGGGCGACCTGCTGGCCGTTCCCGCGACGGGCGCCTACTGCGCCTCGCTGTCGAGCAACTACAACCACGTCCCGCGACCGCCGATCGTGGCGGTGCGCGACGGCCGTTCGCGGGTGATCGTCCGCGGCGAGACCGTCGACGACCTGCTGGCCCGCGATGCGGGCATCGACGGGGCCGACGCCCCCGAGGGAGACCGATGACCCACCCCCTGAAGGAGCACGCATGACTGACTACCGACGACTTCGCGTGGCGCTGCTGGGCGCCGGAGCGGTCGGCTCCCAGGTGGCGGCGCTGCTGCTGCGTCACGGCGACGAGCTCGCCGATCGCGCGGGAGCCGCCCTCGAGCTCGCGGGCATCGCGGTGCGCGATGTGGACGCCCCGCGCGACGTGGAGCTGCCGAAGGAGCTGTTCACGACCGACGCCGAGTCGCTCATCCTCGGCGCCGACATCGTGATCGAGCTGATCGGCGGGATCGAGCCGGCGCGCTCCAACATCCTGCAGGCGATCGGCTCCGGTGCCGACGTCGTCACCGCGAACAAGGCGCTGCTGGCGACGCACGGGCCCGAGCTGTTCGAGGCGGCCGACCGCGTGGGCGCCTCGGTGTACTACGAGGCCGCCGCGGCCGGTGCCATCCCGATCATCCGGCCGCTGCGCGACTCGCTCGCGGGCGACCGCGTGGTGCGGATCATGGGCATCGTGAACGGCACCACGAACTACATCCTCGACCGGATGGACACCGAGGGGGCCGACTTCGCCGACGTGCTCGCCGATGCGCAGCGCCTAGGATACGCCGAAGCCGACCCCACCGCCGACGTCGAGGGCTACGACGCGGCACAGAAGGCCGCCATCCTCGCGAGCCTCGCCTTCCACACCGCCGTCCCGCTCGACGCGGTGCACCGCGAGGGCATCACCTCGATCACGCCGTCGATGATCGAGGAGGCGCGCGCGGCGGGCTTCGTGATCAAGCTGCTCGCGGTGTGCGAGCGCATCGAGGCGAACGGTGCCGAGTCGATCTCGGTGCGCGTGTATCCGGCGCTGGTCCCCGCGACCCACCCGCTGGCCTCCGTGCACGGCGCGAACAACGCCGTGTTCGTCGAGGCGGAGGCCGCCGGCTCGCTCATGTTCTACGGCGCGGGCGCCGGCGGCGTGCAGACGGCCTCTGCCGTGCTGGGCGACGTGGTCTCGGCCGCGCGGCGCCACATCGCGGGCGGCGTCGGGGTGGGGGAGTCGACCAGGGCGAACCTCCCCATCGTGCCGATCGGTCACGTCACCACCCGCTACCAGATCACGCTCGAGGTCTCCGATGCGCCGGGCGTGCTCGCGACGGTCGCGGGCATCCTCAGCGACGGCGGCGTCTCGGTCGCGACGGTCGTGCAGACCGTCGAGGGTGAGGACGAGCCGACCGCCCGCCTCATCATCGGCACGCACCGCGCGACGGAGCAGGCACTGAGCGACACGGTCGCGGTCCTCGCGGGCAGCGACGTCGTCGCCCGCGTCGTGTCCGTGCTGCGGGTGGAAGGCGAGTGAGCACCGTGGCCGCCCTGGCGCCGGAGGAGCAGCGCTCGATCCTCGGCCGCACGGTCGAGGTCACGGTGCCAGCGACCAGTGCCAACCTGGGCCCCGGCTTCGACACGCTCGGCCTGGCGCTCAGCGTGTACGACCACCTCGAGGTCACCGCCCTGCCGGCCGGACAGCTGGAGATCGAGGTCACGGGGTCGGGCGCGGACGACATCCCGCGCGATGCGTCGAACCTGATCGTCCGCACGGTCGCCTACGTGTTCCAGGACGTCGGGCGCCCGGTCCCCGGGCTGCGCATCGTCGCGGAGAACGGCGTGCCGCACGGCCGCGGACTCGGGTCGTCGGGTGCCGCTGTCGCCGCGGGCGTCCTGGCCGCGAAGGGTCTGCTGGCGGGCGACGTGGATCTGTCCGACACCGACCTGCTGCGTCTGGCGACCGAGATCGAGGGTCACCCCGACAACGTCGCCCCCGCGCTGTTCGGCGGGCTCACGATCGCGTGGATGGGCGAGCGCGGACCGCAGCACAAGAAGCTGCTCGTGCACCGGGGCGTCTCGCCGCTCGTGCTCGTCCCCGCCTACACGATGTCGACGTCGCAGGCGCGGTCGCTGCAGCCGCCGCACGTGTCGACGGCCGATGCGGTGTTCAACCTGTCGCGCTCCGCCCTGCTGGTCGCGGCGCTCATGCAGAGCCCTGAGCTGCTGCTCGATGCGACGGCCGACCGGCTGCACCAGGACTACCGCGCCGAGGCGATGCCCGAGACGCAGCGGCTCGTGCAGGCGCTGCGCGCGGCCGGGTTCGCCGCGGTCGTGTCGGGTGCGGGCCCCAGCGTGCTCGTGCTCGCCGACGGCCCGGGCAGCCGTCAGGACGCGGTGGAACTCGCCGATCGTGTGACCGACACCCCGTGGGAGGCGCTGCTGCTCGCCGTCGACGTTCGTGGTGGTACAGTGGGGGATCGAGCGGAGGGCTCCACGTAACGTCGTGAATCTGGCCCCATTGCAACTCTTGCAAGACCCGCACGCAAACCCTTGAGGCACAAGTGCCGAGGCTGGCTGACGCCGAGCGTCAGCCCGTGCGATCGTGCGCAGCACCCGTTGTGCGCGTTCACGCTCATATCCCATGACCTATAAGGGAGTACTCGTGGAGAACCTCTCCGAGACCCAGAACGATCAGGCTGCTCCGGTGGCCGACGCCGTCCAGACCGCGGAGTCCGCGCCGGTGCGCAAGCGCGCTCCGCGCCGGGCGACCACGGCGACCGCCGCCGCGAAGGCCGAGAAGTCGGCCGAGGAGTCGGCCGCGGCACCCGCCGAGGCCGAGTCCGGCGAGGCAGCGCCCAAGGCGAAGGCCCCGCGCCGCTCGCGGGCGAAGAAGACCGATGCCGATGCCCCGGCCGCCGAGGCGACGGAGGCTCCCGCGGCGAGCGAGGCTCCGGCTGCCGCCGAGGCGCCCGCCGAGGCGCCCAAGACGGGTCGCGGTCGTCGCACCAAGAAGACCGAGGCCGAGGCGCCCGCCGCCGAGCAGGGTGAGGGCGCCGCCGCACCGGCATCCGCCGACGCCCCGAGCGGCGCCGCGGAGACCGCTCCGCAGGCTGACGACGCCAAGGGCGACGACGCTCGCGCCGAGCGCCCCAAGAACAACGGTCGCGGCAACCGCCGTGCCGAGGCGGCCGAGGGTGGCGACGACGCCGGCCAGGATGCGCCGTCGAAGGACTCCTCCTCCGATGCCGACGGCGGCGAGGAGCAGGGCGGCCGTGGGCGCAGCCGGAGCCGCAACCGCAACCGTGGCCGCGGTCAGGGCGGCGGCGGCCAGGAGCAGCAGCCCGCCGCGTCGGACGACGACCAGGCGAACGGCAACGGCCGCAACCGCCAGCGCAACAAGCGCCGCGGGGGCACGCCGGTCGACGAGTTCGAGACCGAGATCGGCGAGGACGACGTCCTGATCCCGATCGCGGGCATCCTCGACGTGCTCGACAACTACGCGTTCGTGCGCACCACCGGCTACCTCGCCGGCCCGAGCGACGTCTACGTCTCGCTCGGCCAGGTCAAGAAGTACAACCTGCGCAAGGGTGACGCCGTCGTCGGCTCCATCAAGCAACCGCGCGAGGGCGAGCAGCAGGGGCGCCAGAAGTACAACGCGCTCGTGAAGGTCGACTCGATCAACGGCCTCTCGGTCGACGACGCCGCGACCCGCGTGGAGTTCGGCAAGCTCACGCCGCTCTACCCGCAGGAGCGCCTGCGCCTGGAGACCGCGCCCGAGAAGCTGACGCAGCGCATCATCGACCTCGTCGCGCCGATCGGCAAGGGCCAGCGCGGCCTGATCGTCGCGCCGCCCAAGGCCGGCAAGACGATCGTCCTGCAGCAGATCGCCAACGCGATCGCGCAGAACAACCCCGAGGTGCACCTGATGGTCGTGCTCGTTGACGAGCGCCCCGAAGAGGTCACCGACATGGAGCGCACCGTGAAGGGCGAGGTCATCGCCTCGACCTTCGACCGCCCCGCGGAAGACCACACCACGGTCGCCGAGCTCGCGATCGAGCGCGCCAAGCGCCTGGTCGAGCTGGGCCGCGACGTGGTCGTGCTGCTCGACTCCATCACGCGCCTCGGCCGTGCCTACAACCTGGCCGCCCCCGCGTCGGGTCGCGTGCTCACGGGTGGGGTCGACGCGTCGGCGCTGTACCCGCCGAAGCGCTTCTTCGGCGCGGCGCGCAACATCGAGAACGGCGGATCCCTCACGATCCTCGCCACCGCTCTCGTCGAGACCGGCTCCAAGATGGACGAGGTCATCTTCGAGGAGTTCAAGGGCACCGGCAACAGCGAGCTGCGGCTGTCGCGTGCTCTCGCCGACAAGCGCATCTTCCCGGCGGTCGACGTGAACGCGTCGAGCACCCGCCGCGAGGAGATGCTGCTGTCGGCCGACGAGGTCAAGATCACCTGGAAGCTGCGTCGCGCCCTCGCCGGCCTCGACCAGCAGCAGGCTCTCGAGGTCGTGCTCGGCAAGCTCAAGGAGACCCACTCCAACGTGGAGTTCCTGGTCCAGATGCAGAAGTCGATCCCGACGCTGCCCTCGGGCGCGCACGGGCACGACAACAACATCCGCTGAGACGCGACGTGTTCGAGTCCGTCCAGACTCTGATCGACGAGCATCGCCGGGTGCAGGAGGAGCTCTCCGACCCGGCGGTGCACGCCGACGCCGCCCGCGCCAAGCGCGTCAACCGCCGCTACGCCGAGCTGTCGCGCATCGTCGCGGCGCACGAGGCGTGGACGGCGGCGGTCGACGACCTGGAGGCGGCGAGGGAGCTGGCGCGCGAGGACGAGGCGTTCGCCGCCGAGGTCCCCGCGCTGGAGGAGGGCGTGCAGGCCGCGCAGGAACGCCTGCGCCGACTGCTCATCCCGCGCGACCCCGACGACGCCCGCGACGTGATCATGGAGATCAAGGCGGGGGAGGGCGGTGCCGAGTCGGCGCTGTTCGCCGCCGACCTGCTGCGCATGTACATCCAGTACGCCGCGTCGAAGGGCTGGAAGACCGAGCTGCTGGAGCGCAACGAGTCCGACCTCGGCGGCTACAAGGATGTGCAGGTCGCGATCAAGGGCTCCTCGTCCGATCCGGCCCAGGGCGTGTGGGCGCACCTCAAGTACGAGGGCGGCGTGCACCGCGTGCAGCGGGTACCGGCGACGGAGTCCCAGGGCCGCATCCACACCTCCACCACCGGGGTGCTGGTCTTCCCGGAGGTCGATGAGCCGGAGGAGATCCACATCGACCAGAACGACCTGAAGATCGACGTGTTCCGCTCTTCGGGCCCCGGGGGGCAGTCCGTCAACACGACCGACTCGGCGGTGCGCATCACCCACGTGCCGACCGGCATCGTCGTGTCGATGCAGAACGAGAAGTCGCAGCTGCAGAACCGCGAGGCCGCGATGCGGGTGCTCCGCGCGCGGCTGCTGGCGAAGCAGCAGGAGGAGCTCGACGCGGCGGCCTCGGATGCGCGCAAGTCGCAGATCCGCGGCATGGACCGCTCCGAGCGGATCCGCACGTACAACTTCCCGGAGAACCGGATCGCCGACCACCGCACCGGCTTCAAGGCATACAACCTCGACCAGGTGATGGACGGCGCGCTCGATCCGATCATCGAGAGCGCGATCGCGGCCGATGAGGAGGCGCGGCTCGCCGCGGTGGGATCCGATTCCTGAGTGCGGCCTCTCGGTGCCGCTATGCTCGGCCCCGTGATCACCCTCCTGTTCCGCGCTCTCCTGTATCTGGTGTCGGCGGGCCTCGGTCTGCTCGCGGCCGACGTGCTGCTCGACGGTTTCCAGATCCAGTGGAGCCAGTGGTGGGGCTTCGTGGTGTGCATCCTCGTGTTCGCGGTGCTGCAGACGGTGCTGTCACCGTGGGTCAGCAGGCTCGCGGATCGCTACGCGCCGGTGCTGATGGGCGGCATCGGGATCGTGTCGACCTTCATCGCGCTCCTGGTCGTCGTGCTGCTCCCGATCGGCGGTCTGCGCATCACCGATCTGACCGGGTGGCTGCTGGGGTCGGTGATCGTGTGGCTGGTCACGGCCGTCGGCAGCGTGCTGCTCCCGTGGCTGTTCCTGCGGCGCCGACTCGAGGCGCGCGGCGCGAGGCGTGCGCCCCGTGCCGGGCGTCAGATGGAGTAGTCGGGGGCGGTCAGCAGGGCCCTGGTGTCCTCGCCCGCGGTGCGCTGACGCGGCTTCGCCGGCACACCCACCAGCACGCTATCCGCGGGGGCGTCCTTCGTGACGACCGCGTTCGCCCCGATGACGCAGCGGTCGCCGACCGTCACCGGGCCGAGGATCTTCGCGCCGGCTCCGACCGCGACGCCGTCGCCGAGCGTCGGGTGCCGCTTGCCGACGTCGCGGGTGCGTCCGCCCAGGGTGACCCCGTGGTACATCAGCACGTCGTCGCCGATCTCCGCGGTCTCGCCGATCACGATGCCCATGCCGTGGTCGATGAAGAAGCGCCTGCCGATGCGCGCGCCGGGGTGGATCTCCACGCCGGTGAGCCAGCGCGACAGCTGCGACCCCGCGCGGGCGAGCAGTCGCAGCCGTCGACGCCACAGCGCGTGCGAGACCCGGTGCGCCCAGATGGCGTGCAGGCCGGGGTAGAGCAGGGCCACTTCGAGCGACGTGCGCGCGGCGGGGTCGCGGAGGCGTGCGGCGGCGATGTCCTCGCGCATTCGCGCGATCAGTCCCATCGGCGGTCTCAGTCTTCGCGCAGGTCCTCGAACAGCGCGGTGGAGAGGTAGCGCTCACCGGTGTCGGGGATGATCACGACGATCGTCTTGCCGGCGTTCTCTGGTCGCGCGGCGACCGTCAGCGCGGCCGCGACCGCGGCACCGGACGACATGCCGACCAGCAGGCCCTCCTTCGCCGCGAGCTCGCGCGCGACCCGCAGCGACTCGTCGAACTCCGCCGTGATGATCTCGTCGAGCACGTCGCGGTCGAGCACGTCGGGGACGAAGTTCGGGCCGATGCCCTGGATCTTGTGGGGGCCGGGGTGCCCCTCGGTCAGCACGGGGGAGTCCTTGGGCTCGACGGCGATGACCTGCACGCCGGGCTTCGCGGCCTTGAGCGCCTGCCCGGTGCCGGTCACCGTGCCTCCCGTGCCGACGCCGGCGATGAAGATGTCGACCGCGCCGTCGGTGTCGCGGAGGATCTCCTGCGCCGTCGTCTCGCGGTGGATCTGCGGGTTGGCGGGGTTCTCGAACTGGCGGATCCAGATCGCGCCGGGGGTCTCGTCGACGATGCGCTTGACCTCTTCGATCGCCCCCTTCATGCCCTTCGTGGGGTCGGTGAGCACGATCTCGGCGCCGAACGCCTTGAGCAGCACCCGGCGCTCCTTCGACATCGACGCGGGCATCGTGAGGATCACGCGGTAGCCGCGGGCCGCGCCGACCATGGCGAGGGCGATGCCGGTGTTGCCGCTGGTGGACTCGACGATCGTGCCGCCCGGCTTCAGCTCTCCCGACGCCTCGGCCGCGTTGATCATGGCGATGCCGATGCGGTCCTTGACGCTGGAGGCCGGGTTGTAGAACTCGAGCTTCGCGAGCACGGTGGCCCCGAGTCCCTCGGTCACCCGATTCAGGCGCACGAGCGGGGTGTTGCCGAAAGCGGTGGTGATGTCGGAGTGGATACCGGGCATGGGTGAGGCCTTCCTTCACGGGTCGCTGCGGCTCCCAGACTACGGGAGCGGCCTGTGGGGGAGGGCAATGTGACGGGTGCGGGCGCTCTACGCTGGAGGCATGCCCGACTCCTCGCTCGCTGCCGTCGTGCGCGCCGCCGCGCAGAGCCTCGCCGATGCCGGTGTCCCCGACCCGCTCGTGGACGCGGAGCTCCTGGCCGCGCACGTGCTCGACCGGCGGCGGGGCGAGGTGCAGGCGGCGATCGTGCGGGGCGACCGCATCGACGAGGAGCAGCAGGCCGCGCTGACCCGCCTGGTGTCCCGTCGCGCCGGGCGGGAGCCGCTGCAGCACCTCACGGGTGTCGCGCCGTTCCGGCACCTGGAGCTGTCGGTGGGCCCCGGGGTGTTCATCCCGCGGCCGGAGACCGAGACCGTCGCCCAGTTCGCGATCGACGCCCTGCTGAACTCGGGCGAGGCCGCCCCGGTCGGCGTCGACCTGGGCACGGGCAGCGGCGCGATCGCCCTGGCGATGGCGACCGAGGTGCCGCACGCGCGGATCTTCGCCGCGGAGCTGTCCGAGGAGGCCCACGCCTGGGCGGCACGCAACGTCGCCGGCACCGGCAACCTCACGCTCGTGCTGTCCGACCTGGCCGAGGCGTTCCCCGAGCTCGACGGCACCGCCAGCGTGGTCATCTCGAATCCGCCGTACGTCCCGGATGCCGCGGTGCCGCGCGACCCCGAGGTGCGCCTGTTCGATCCGGCGCTCGCGCTGTACGGCGGCGCGGACGGGCTCGACGTCGTGCGGGTGCTGAGCGACCGGGCGCTGCGTCTGCTCCGCCCGGGGGGCGTGCTGGTGATCGAGCACGGGGAGCTGCAGGGCGCGGAGATCCGCGAGCTGCTCACGGCGGACGGCTGGCGCGCCGCGGCCACGCACCGCGATCTGACGTTGCGCGACCGTGCGACCACCGCGATCCGGCCCTGATCAGGGGTCTCCGAGCATCTCCGACGTCCGTCCCGCATAGAATCGAACCGTCATGTCCCCCTTCTTCGACTGCCGCGACGAGGCGCAGCTGCTCGCCGGAATGCGCAACGCGCGCCAGGCGATCGGCCGCGGCGACCTCATCGTCATCCCCACCGACACCGTGTACGGCGTCGCCGCCGACGCGTTCTCGCCGACGGCGGTGCAGCGTCTGCTCGACGCGAAGGGTCGAGGGCGCGATCAGCCGCCGCCCGTGCTGATCGGCAGCAAGGAGACCCTGACGGCCCTGGCCGAGTCGGTTCCGGAGCCGGTGCAGCGCCTCGTCGACGCGTTCTGGCCCGGCGGGCTGACCATCGTGCTCCCCGCGCAGCCGTCGCTGGTGTGGGACCTGGGGGAGACCCAGGGGACCGTCGCCGTGCGCATGCCGGAGGGCCGGGTGGTCCTGGAGCTGCTGGCCGAGACCGGGCCGCTCGCCGTGTCCAGTGCGAACCTCACGGGACGGGACGCGGCGATCTCCGCGCTCGACGCCGAGAAGATGCTCGGCGACAGCGTGGCGGTGTACCTCGCCGACGGCATGAGCGCGAACGGCATCGCCTCGACCATCGTCGACGCGACCTCGCTCGTGCGTCGCGGCGCCGACGACGGCGAGGGGGTCGTGCGGATCCTGCGGCACGGCGTCGTCACGCGCGAGCAGCTGCACGAGGTCCTGGGCGAGCTGCTCGAGCCGGAGCAGCAGCAGGAGCAGGACGGGGATTCGTGAAGCAGTACCTCTTCACGATCATCGTCACCGCCGCCATCACCTTCGTGCTGACGTGGGCGGTGTGGCGGCTGAGCCTCCGCTTCAAGCTGTACCCGGGCATCCGCGAGCGCGACGTGCACACCACGCCCACCCCGCGGCTGGGCGGCGTGGCCATCTTCCTCGGCATCGTCGCGGCGTTCGCGGTGTCGGCCGCCAACCCGTTCTTCCAGAGCATCTGGACGCCTCCGCAGACCATGTGGGCGATCCTCGCGGCCTCGCTGCTGATCGCGGTGATCGGCGTCGTCGACGACCTGTGGGACCTCGACTGGATGATCAAGCTCGGTGCGCAGTTCCTGGCCGCAGGCATCATCACCGTGGGCGGGGGACTGCAGATCCTGTCGCTGCCCTTCGGCGACCTGATCGTCGTGTCGAGCTGGCTGAGCATCACCATCACGATGTTCGCGATCGTGATCGTGATGAACGCGGTCAACTTCATCGACGGGCTGGACGGCCTGGTCGCGGGCGTGTGCCTGATCTCGAACGGCGTGTTCTTCGCGTACTCCTACATCTTCACGCGCGACTCCGGCGCCTCCAGCTACTTCAACCTCTCCACGTTCCTCGCGGCGGTGCTGATCGGGGCGTGCCTGGGCTTCCTCCCGCTGAACTGGAGCCCGGCGAAGCTCTTCATGGGCGACTCCGGTGCGCTGGTGCTCGGCCTGCTCATGGCGACGTCCGCGATCGCGATCACCGGGCAGATGGATCCGTCGGCGCTGGAGCCGGATCGCCTCGGCCGGTCGCAGCTCGTCGGCGCGTTCCTGCCGATCCTGCTGCCGCTGCTGGTCGTGCTGCTGCCGCTGCTCGACTTCGGGCTCGCGGTGCTGCGGCGGATGAGCGCGGGTCGGTCGCCGTTCTCGCCCGACCGCAAGCACCTGCACCACCGGATGCTCGACCTCGGCCACCGCGACCGCGACGCCGTCCTCATCTTCTACGCGTGGACGGCTGTGATCTCCCTCGCCGTCCTCCTCATGTACGTCGGTGCGCGAGAGGACTGGCCCGGCCAGTACCTTCCCGGTGTCGGCTTCGGCGTGGTCGGCATCGCCGCCTGCCTCGTCATCACCCTGAGTCCCACCCGCCGCCGCAAGGCGCCGGCGGCCGCTGAACCCGACCCGACCCCCGTGGAGCCCCGATGAGCCCGAGTCCCGTTTCCAGCACGCCGATCCTGCGTCGCACCCTCGTCTGGTCGGCGGTGGCGACCGTCGTGCTGGCGCTGCTCGCCGGCGGCATCGGCTTCGCCGTCGCCCAGGGGGAGGGGCTGGTCAGCGGCCTTCTCGGCGTGCTGCTGGCGGCGCTGTTCCTCGCGATCACGGGTATCAGCATCCTGATCGCGAACCGGTGGTACGGCGACCCGCTGTACGTGCAGCTGTTCTTCGCGATCGTCCTGGGCGGCTGGCTGCTCAAGCTCGGCGTGTTCGTGCTGGTGATGATCCTGCTGTCGGGGCAGCCGTGGCTCGACCCGATGGTGTTCTTCCTCTCGATCGTCGCGGGGGTGGTGATGTCGCTGGTGATCGATGTGGTGGTGCTCACCCAGATGCGCCTGCCGAACGTGAGCGACACCACGCTGCCGACCGAGGTGCCGGAGGACCGCGCGCCCGGCGCCGCGAACGGCGGCTCCACCGGCCCGGCGGACGACGCTCCGCGGTCTTAGGGCACCCTTGGATTCTGATAGTGTTGGGGAGTGCCCGCCGCTCGCCCGCGAGCGCTTGCGCTTGAAGCACACCGACCATCGTCGCCCCGGTTCTGACCGGTGCCCCGAAGCTGGAGCCCGCGCTGTTTAATCTTGCTGCGACCCTGACCCCCCGACTCGCGTCTTCCGATGGCGAGTTCCACGGCCCTTCGATCGACGAGTTCTTCCCGCCGATCCTCTTCCAGGTCGGGCCTCTGCCGGTGACCCGCATCCAGTTGATCCAGCTCCTCTCGGTGATCGCCGTGGTCCTGATCCTCTGGCTGGGCACGCGCCGTATGAAGGTCGTGCCTGGGCGGTTCCAGAGCCTGGTCGAGATGGGCCTCGGCTTCGTCCGCGGCGGCATCGCGCACGACCTGCTCGGCCGCAAGGACGGCGACCGGTTCCTGCCGATCCTCACCACGATCTTCTTCATGGTGCTGTTCATGAACGTCACGGGCATCATCCCGGGGTTGAACATGCCGGGCACCGCGATCATCGCTGTCCCGCTCACCCTCGCCGTGGTCAGCTACGTCACCTTCATCTACGCCGGCATCAAGAAGAGCCCGAAGAACTTCTTCAAGAACGCGCTCTTCCCGTCGGGTGTCCCGTGGCCGGTCTACTTCATCGTCACGCCGATCGAGCTCATCTCGACGTTCATCATCCGCCCGGTGACCCTCACCCTGCGACTGCTGATGAACCTGGTCGTCGGCCACATGATCCTGGTGCTGTGCTTCGCGGCCACCCAGTTCTTCTTCTTCACCGCGGGTGGCGGCTGGGCCGTCCTCGGTATCGGAACCCTCGCCTTCGGCGGCGCCTTCACTCTCTTCGAGATCCTGGTGGCCGTCCTGCAGGCCTACGTCTTCACCGTCCTCACCGCGGTCTACATCCAGCTCGCGGTCGCAGAAGAGCACTGAGCGGGCGGGCAACAGCCCTCCCACCCAACGAAAGGAAAAACCCGTGGACGCAACTACGGTTCTCGCTGAAATCAACGGCCACCTCGCGGCGGTCGGCTACGGCCTCGCAGCCATCGGTCCGGCCATCGGTGTGGGCATCGTCGTCGGCAAGACCATCGAGGGCGTCGCCCGTCAGCCCGAGCTGGCCGGTCGCCTGCAGGTCCTCATGTGGATCGGTATCGCCTTCACCGAGGCGCTTGCGTTCGTCGGCATCGCCGTCGGATTCATCCCCTTCCCGTAATCCCCACCGACTTCTGAAGGAGACAGGATGCTGAACGCTCTTGTCACGAACCTCGCGGCAGCGGAGGGGGAGTCCCCCAATCCGCTGCTCCCCGCGGGGTACGACATCATCTGGTCGGGCCTCTGGTTCCTCATCATCCTCGTCGTCGTGTGGAAGGTCGCCCTTCCCCGTCTGACGAAGATGCTCGACGAGCGGTCCGCCGCCATCGAGGGCAACATCGCCAAGGCCGATGAGGCGCAGAAGCAGGCGGAGGCCGCCCTCGAGGAGTACACCCGCCAGCTCGCCGAGGCGCGCACCGAGGCCGGGGAGATCCGCGAGGCCGCCCGTGAGGACGGCAAGAAGATCATCGCCGAGGCGAAGGAGACCGCAGCCAGCGAGGCTGCGCGTCTGACCGCCACCGCGCACTCGCAGATCGAGGCGGAGCGCCAGACGGCTCTCGTCTCCCTGCGCAGCGAGGTCGGCTCGCTCGCACTCGACCTCGCCGGTGGCGTGGTCGGCGAGACGCTGTCCGACGACGCTCGCGCGGCCGCCGTGGTCGACCGCTTCCTCGCCGATCTCGAAGCATCCGAGAAGGCGGCTCAGTAATGGGCAGCGCGACCGCTCAGGCACTCGCGGCATCCACTCAGGCGCTTGCCGCAGCGAAGGACGTCACCCTCGACACCGCGCGGGAGCTGTTCGTCGCCGCGCGCACCGTGGGCGATTCGTCTCAGCTGAGCGGCGCGCTGGCCGACCCGTCGGCGTCCGTGGAGTCGCGGCAGAACGTCGTCTCCGCGGTGTTCGGCGGGCTCTCGGCCGCGTCTCAGAGCGTTCTGAGCGCAGCCGTGGCGCAACGCTGGTCGAACGCCGACGAGCTCGTCGACGGCATCGAGGAGCTCGCGATCCGGTCCGCCGCGATCGCCGAGCCCGGTGTCGACATCGAGGGTGAGCTCTTCGCCTTCGCCCGGCTCGTCGCCGCGAACCCGGAGCTCGAACTCGCTCTGGGCAGCCGCCTCGGGGGAGAGGACGCGAAGGGGGAGCTCGTCGAGCGCCTCCTCGCCGGATCCTCCGCCGGTGCGGCCACCACGCTGATCGTCTCGTCCCTCGTGCGTCGTCCGCGCGAGCGGCGTGTCCGCCAGCTCCTGAGCAGGGCCATCCGCTTCGTGTCCGCCCAGCGCGGTCTCGTCGTGGCCACGGTGTACACCGCGACCCCGCTCAGCGATGCGCAGCGCACCCGTCTGAGCGACGCCCTCTCGCGTCGCTACGACGGCGAGGTCTCGCTCAACGTCGTCATCGATCCCGCCGTCGTCGGGGGTCTGCGCGTGCAGATCGCCGATGACGTCATCGACGGCAGCATCTCCGCACGACTCGCCGACCTTCGCCAGAAGCTCGCGGGCTAACACGACTTCGCGCGGGGAACCGCGCACCCAGATACAAAGGGAAGACAATGGCAGAACTATCGATCAGCCCCGACGTCATCCGTGACGCGCTGAAGGACTTCGCCGCCGCATACGAGCCCACCGGCGCCGCTGCGACCGAGGTCGGCACCGTCATCGACGCCGCCGACGGCATCGCGCACGTCGAGGGTCTGCCCGGCGTGATGGCGAACGAGCTCGTCACGTTCGCGGACGGCACCAAGGGCCTGGCCCTGAACCTCGACGAGCACGAGATCGGCGTGGTCGTCCTCGGCGACTTCACCGGCATCGAGGCCGGCCAGGAGGTCACCCGCACGGGTGAGGTCCTCTCGGTCCCGGTCGGCGACGGCTACCTCGGCCGCGTGGTCGACCCGCTCGGCAACCCGATCGACGGTCTCGGCGCGATCGCGACGGAGGGCGTCCGCGAGCTCGAGCTCCAGGCCCCCGGCGTCATGCAGCGCAAGTCGGTGCACGAGCCGATGCAGACGGGCATCAAGGCGATCGACGCCATGATCCCGGTCGGCCGTGGTCAGCGTCAGCTCATCATCGGCGACCGCCAGACCGGCAAGACGGCGATCGCGCTCGACACGATCATCAACCAGAAGGCCAACTGGGAGTCCGGCGACGTCACCAAGCAGGTGCGCTGCATCTACGTCGCGATCGGCCAGAAGGGCTCGACGATCGCCTCGGTGAAGGGCGCGCTCGAGGAGGCCGGCGCCCTGGAGTACACCACGATCGTGGCCGCTCCCGCGTCCGACCCCGCCGGCTTCAAGTACCTGGCTCCGTACACCGGCTCGGCCATCGGCCAGCACTGGATGTACGGCGGCAAGCACGTCCTGATCATCTTCGACGACCTGTCGAAGCAGGCCGAGGCCTACCGCGCCGTGTCGCTGCTGCTCCGCCGTCCGCCGGGCCGCGAGGCGTACCCCGGCGACGTGTTCTACCTGCACTCGCGCCTGCTCGAGCGGTGCGCGAAGCTGTCCGACGAGCTGGGCGCCGGTTCGATGACGGGTCTTCCGATCATCGAGACGAAGGCCAACGACGTCTCGGCGTACATCCCGACCAACGTGATCTCGATCACCGACGGCCAGATCTTCCTCCAGTCCGACCTCTTCAACGCCAACCAGCGTCCGGCGGTCGACGTGGGTATCTCGGTCTCGCGAGTCGGTGGTGACGCCCAGGTCAAGTCGATCAAGAAGGTCTCCGGAACGCTGAAGCTGGAGCTGTCGCAGTACCGCTCCCTCGAGGCGTTCGCGATGTTCGCGTCCGACCTCGACCAGGCGTCGCGTCGTCAGCTCGAGCGCGGTGCCCGTCTGACCGAGCTGCTCAAGCAGCCGCAGTACTCGCCGTACCCCGTGGAGGAGCAGGTCGTCTCGATCTGGGCCGGCACGAACGGCAAGCTCGACAAGATCGAGGTCGAAGACGTGCTGCGCTTCGAGCGCGAGCTGCTCGACTACCTGCGCCGCAACACCAAGGTGCTCGACACGCTGCGCGAGACGAACGTGCTGGACGACGACACGGTCGCCGAGCTCGACAAGCAGACCGACAACTTCCTCCTGGAGTTCCAGGGCGGCAAGGGCCACGCCATCGGCGCCCCCGGCCACGAGGAGCACGCTGCGGCCGAGGCCGACGACGTCAACCAGGAGAAGATCGTCAAGGGTCGTCGCGCGTAATCGCGTGAGGTACTGATTCATGGGCGCTCAACTCAGGGTCTACAAGCAGAAGATCTCTTCTGCTCAGACGACCAAGAAGATCACGAAGGCGATGGAACTCATCGCGGCTTCGCGCATCCAGAAGGCGATGGCACGCGTCAAGGCGTCCACCCCCTTCGCGCGAGCCGTGACGAGGGCCGTGTCCGCCGTCGCGACGCACTCGAACGTCGACCACCCGCTCACGCGTGAGCCCGAGACGATCCGCCGCTCCGCGGTCGTGATCTTCTCGTCCGATCGCGGTCTCGCCGGTGCCTTCAACTCGCAGATCCTCCGTGAGGGTCTCGAGGTGGCGGAGCTGCTGCGCGAGCAGGGCAAGGAGCCGGTGTTCTACCTCATCGGACGCAAGGCGGTGGGCTACTTCCAGTTCCGTCGCATCGAGGCGGCCGCGGAGTGGACCGGCGACACCGACACCCCGTCCTTCCACACCGCGGAGGAGATCTCGCAGACGCTTCTCGAGGCCTTCAACCGCGGTGGCGAGGACGGCGGCGTCGACGAGATCACCCTCGTCTACAACCGCTTCGTCAGCATGATGACGCAGTCGCCGGAGTCCGTGCGCCTGCTGCCGCTGGAGATCGCGGAGGCCGACGACTCGGAGGCGGGCAGCACGGTCTACCCGCTGTACGAGTTCGAGCCGGATGCCGAGACGGTGCTCGACGCGATCCTGCCGGTGTACATCCAGAGCCGCGTCTTCAACGCCCTCCTGCAGTCGTCCGCCGCCAAGCAGGCGGCCACGCAGAAGGCGATGAAGTCGGCCAGCGACAACGCCGACAAGCTCATCACCGACTACACCCGTCTGCGCAACAACGCGCGTCAGGCGGAGATCACGCAGCAGATCGCGGAGATCGTCGGCGGCGCCGACGCCCTCTCGTCGAGCAAATAGACCATCAGGAAAGAGACGAAGAAATGACCACCACCGCCACGGCTGACCAGCCGGCGACCGCGGTCGTCGGGCGCGTCGCGCGCGTCAACGGTCCGGTTGTCGACATCGAGTTCCCGCACGACTCGATCCCCGACATCTACAACGCGCTGAAGACCACCATCGTGATCGGCGAGGAGTCGACCGAGATCACGCTCGAGGTCGCACAGCACCTCGGCGACGACCTGGTGCGCGCCATCGCCCTCAAGCCGACCGACGGCATCGTCCGCGGTCAGGAGGTGCGTGACACCGGTGAGGCCATCTCGGTCCCCGTCGGTGACATCACCAAGGGCAAGGTCTTCAACGTGATCGGCGAGGTCCTCAACGGCGAGCCCGGTGAGACCATCGAGGTCACGGAGCGCTGGCCCATCCACCGCAAGGCCCCGAACTTCGACCAGCTCGAGTCGAAGACCACGATGTTCGAGACGGGCATCAAGTCGATCGACCTCCTCACCCCGTACGTGCAGGGCGGAAAGATCGGTCTGTTCGGTGGCGCCGGCGTCGGCAAGACCGTCCTCATCCAGGAGATGATCCAGCGCGTCGCGCAGGACCACGGTGGTGTGTCGGTGTTCGCCGGTGTCGGTGAGCGCACCCGTGAGGGCAACGACCTCATCCACGAGATGGAGGAGGCGGGCGTCTTCGACAAGACCGCGCTCGTGTTCGGCCAGATGGACGAGCCGCCGGGGACGCGTCTGCGCGTCGCGCTCTCGGCTCTGACGATGGCGGAGTACTTCCGTGACGTGCAGAAGCAGGACGTGCTGCTCTTCATCGACAACATCTTCCGCTTCACGCAGGCCGGTTCCGAGGTCTCCACGCTGCTGGGCCGCATGCCCTCCGCCGTGGGGTACCAGCCGAACCTCGCCGACGAGATGGGCCTCCTGCAGGAGCGCATCACCTCGACGCGTGGTCACTCGATCACCTCGCTGCAGGCGATCTACGTGCCGGCCGACGACTACACCGACCCGGCTCCGGCCACGACCTTCGCGCACCTCGACGCGACGACCGAGCTCTCCCGTGAGATCGCGTCGAAGGGTCTGTACCCGGCCATCGACCCGCTGACCTCGACGTCGCGCATCATGGACCCCCGCTACCTGGGCGAGGACCACTACCGCGTGGCGACCACGGTCAAGCAGATCCTCCAGAAGAACAAGGAGCTGCAGGAGATCATCGCGATCCTCGGTGTCGACGAGCTCTCCGAGGAAGACAAGATCGTCGTGTCGCGCGCACGTCGCATCCAGCAGTTCCTCTCGCAGAACACCTACATGGCGAAGAAGTTCACGGGTGTCGAGGGTTCGACGGTTCCGCTCAAGGAGACCATCGAGTCGTTCGACGCGATCACCCGCGGTGACTTCGACCACGTCGCCGAGCAGGCCTTCTTCAACGTCGGTGGCATCTCCGACGTGGAGGAGCGCTGGGCGCAGATCCAGAAGGAGAACGCCTGATCATGGCGCTCAACGTCAGCCTCGTCTCCGCCGACGCGGAGGTCTGGACGGGTGAGGCGAGCCTCGTGGTCGCCAAGACCGTCGAGGGCGAGATCGGCTTCATGTCCGGTCACGAGCCGGTGCTGGCCATCCTCGCCGAGGGCCAGGTCCGGATCACCCAGACCGACGGCGCCAAGGTGCTCGCCAACGCGCAGGACGGCTTCCTCTCCATGGAGGGCGACGTTCTGACCATCGTGGCGGGCAACGCGGCTCTCATCGCCTGACAGTCCTGAACATCGCGTCCGCCTCGGCACCCTGGGTGTCGAGGCGGACGCGTCTGCGTTACGAGGTGCCATGAAGATCCTGCTTCCGCCGTCCGAGACCAAGCGTCCCGGAGGCACGGGCGCGCCGCTCGACCTCGGTGTCCTGCCGCTGCCGTCTCTCGCTGAGCATCGCGCGGCCGTGCTCGACGCCCTGGTCGAGCTCGCGGCCGACGAGGAGGCCGCCCGCCGTGTTCTCAAACTGAGCGAGCGGCAGCTCGACGACATCGCGCACAACCGCGCTCTCCGCAGCGCGCCGACCATGCCGGCGATCGACCGCTACACCGGCGTGCTGTTCGACGCCCTCGACGCGGCCTCGCTCTCCCCGGCGTCACGGCGGTGGGCGGACGCCCACGTGTGGATCCAGAGCGCGCCGTTCGGTCCGGTCGGCGCGCTCGACCCGATCCCGACCTACCGCCTCGCCGCGGGAACGTCGCTTCCCGGGGTGCCGCCGCTCCGGCGTCACTGGGCGGAAGCCACGACCTCGGCGATCGCGGACGAGGCGCCGTCGTTCGTCCTCGACCTGCGCAGCGAGGCGTACGTGGGTCTCGGACCCGTGCCCGCATCGGTGCCCTCGGCGTATGTGCGCGTGGTCACCGAGCAGGGCAGAGCGCTGAACCACTTCAACAAGAAGTCGAAGGGCCTCCTGGTGCGTGCACTCACGGAGGACCGACCGCGCATCGGCTCCCGCCGGGCACTGCTGCGGTGGGCGGAGGGGCGAGGCATCGTGCTGCGCGAGACCGACCATCCCGGCGAGCTGAAACTCGTCGTCGCGGAGTGAGACCGGTTCGCGGCGCGGGACGTCAGCGAGGGTCCTGCGCGCGGCGGCGGTGACGCGCTAGTGTAAGCAGCGCATCACCCGGGAATATCAGCCTTCTGGAGGGGAACCTTGGACGACTACTACGATTACGGCATCTCAGGCGGCGCACTCGTCGCGCTGACGCTGCTGTACACGATCCTGCCGCTCATCGTGTACGCGATCTACGCCTGGTTCTACATGAAGGTCTTCGAGAAGGCCGGTGTCCAGGGCAAGTGGCGCGCCTGGGTCCCGGTCTACAACTCGATGATCTTCTACAAGCTCGGCGACCTCAGCCCGTGGCTCGTGCTGTACCTCATCGGCGCCGGCGTGGTCGGGGCGATCATCCCGGTCCTGGGCTGGTTCCTCATCCTCCCGCTCGTCGGCATCGCCGGCCGTGTCCTCGACCTCATCGCCGCGTGGCGGGTCGGACTGAAGCTGCAGAAGGATGCGGTCTGGGTCATCCTGTACTTCTTCCTCCCGCCGGTGTGGCTGGGTATCAACGCCTTCGACAAGTCGCGGTGGAACCCCAACATCCAGCCCGCCTCGTGGGCCGGGAACGGCTTCCTCGGCGATCGCACGGTGTGGGACGGCATCCCGGTCCAGCCCTCCGCGACCGCGGCGCCGCAGGGGTACGGTGCCCCGCAGGGCTACGGTCAGCAGCCCCAGGGCTACCCGCAGCAGCCCCAGGGCTATGCGCCGCCGCAGCCCGGGTTCACGGCTCCGCCGGCTCCCGGCTACGCCCCGCCGGCCGCGCCCTCCGCCGCTCCCTCGACGAGCGCGCCTGTGCCGCCGACCACGCCGCCCGCTCCGCCCGCGGCTCCGCCGACCACGCCGCCGGCTCCGCCCGCGGCCCCGCCGGCCGCACCGCCGGCTCCTCCCACTACCCCGAACGATCCCACGCAGCCCCCTGCGTGACCGTCGTCGCGAAACCCCCGGCCCACCGCCGGGGGTTTCGTGGTGTGAACGGTGTTCTCGCGGGCGATGCGCCCGCTAACGTGGAGGTCATGGTCTTGTCGCAGCGCCCGATCGGCGTCTCCGTTCCGCTCTGCCCCTCGAAGGGCCCCGGTGCGAGCGAGGGGATCGTGTTCCACTACGATGTGTGAGTATCCTGCGACCGCCCTTTCCGCCGCAGGTCCATCGGAGGCAGCACGTGGCTGAGACGAAGACGCACACCGTCACGGTTGCGGGACGCCCGCTGCTGCTCTCGTGGTCGGGTGTCACGGATCAGGGCCGTCGCCGTGAGACCAACCAGGACGCGTTCCTCGCGGAGTTCCCCCTCTTCATCGTCGCCGACGGAATGGGCGGGCACGCGGGAGGCGAGATCGCAAGCCAAAGCACCGTGTCCCGCCTGCAGGCCGCGGTCGTCGCGGGCGACATCTCGCATCGCACGATCGAAGAGGCTCTCGCCCGCGCCGTCGACGACATCGCGGAGCACCCGGAGACCACCGACGAGGGAACCGGGACCACGCTCACGGGCGTCTACCTGGACGACGGCGGAGACCAGGCGCAGTGGGTCGCGCTGAACATCGGCGACTCGCGGGTCTATCTCCTGCGCGATGACCGGCTCGTGCAGGTGACCACGGACCACTCGGTGGTGCAGGAGCTGATCGCAGCGGGGAAGCTCAGCCCGGAGGAGGCCGAGGGCCACCCCTACAGCAACGTCATCACGCGCGCGGTGGGCGCCAGCGAGCTCACCGCTCCGGACTATGTCACCATCGACCTGCGTCCGGGCGACCGGTTCGTGATCTGCTCCGACGGACTCACCAAGGAGCTGACCGACTACGGCATCCAGCATTTCCTGCGGGAGAACTCCGATCCGGCCGCGTGCGTCGACGCCATGCTCGCTGCGGCTCTCGACAACGGTGGTCGCGACAACGTGACGCTCATCGTGTTGCAGGTGAGCGACCCCCAGTCCTCCTCCCCAGAGGGGGACACCGCGGAGTAGTCACTCCGACGCTGTGGACAGCAGGCTCTCTGCTGTCACGGAGCGGTGCACTGGGGAGATGGACCCGTCTCCCCTCGTCATTCCTTCCGCGCCCGCGCCGCCGCGCCGTACCTCGCTGCCTTATCTCGCGGGAATCGTCCCGGTTGGGATGGGGGTGGCGCTGTGGCTCACCACAGGGTCGGTGCAGTCGCTGTGGTTCGCCGCACTCGGTCCCCTCATGATGCTCGCTTCGGTGGCCGACGCCGCGAGGACGCGACGGCACGATCGACGGCGTGAGGCGGACAGGGTGGAGGCCGAGTGGCGCGCGGTCGAGGATGCGCTCGCCCGTCGTCACGCCGAGGAGCGGGCCCAGCTCGAGTCGCGCCACCCGGACGTCGCCGCGTGCGTCGCAGAACCGCCGCTTCGTGGGACGGATCCGATCGCTGCCGACACCGAGATGACCGTGGGTCGCGGTGTGCGTGTCAGCGCCGTGCGCACGACGGGTGGGGAGGGCGATCGAGCAGAGGCGTTCCGCGCGCGATGCGCCGAGCTCGATGACGCACCGGTCGTGGTGCGGCTCGGCGGGGGCGTCTGCGTCCGAGGCCAGGCCCCGGTCGCAGCCGCGGCGGCACGAGCTCTGGTCGCGCAGCTCTGCCTCCGCTTCGGGCCGGCGCAACTGGCGCTCGTCGGCGAGGAGCTGGCGTCGTCCGGCCTGACCACGGCGGCTCACGCGGTGCGGGCGCGCCGGGGAGCCTTCCGGGTGGGGTGGGGCACGCTCGGAGCGCCCGTCGCGGCAGATGCGGTGATCTGGACGGCGGCTCCCGACGCCGAGGTGCCGTCGGGGATCACGACCGTGCTCGACGTGGTCGAGCCGGGGGCCGCATCGCTGCGTACGCCGGAGGGCGTGACCGAGGTCGCGGTCGAGTGCCTGTCGCGACCGCAGGCAGAACTGGTCGCCTCGGCGACGGGCGAGCCGTCGGACACGCATGCGGAGCTCCCGCTCAGCGTGCCGCTGGCTGACGTGATCGTCTCAGAGGCAGGTGATGGTCTCGCGGTCGTGGTGGGCCGTGACGCCCGGGGTACCGACATCGCGGTCGATCTGGTGGAGCACGGACCGCACGCGATCGTCACCGGCATGACCGGCGCGGGCAAGAGCGAACTGCTCGTGACCTGGGTTGCGGCGATGTGTGCAGCGTACGGACCGGATCGGGTGACGTTCGTGCTGGCCGACTTCAAGGGTGGGACGGCGTTCGAGCCGCTTCGCGCTCTCCGCCAGGTGTCGGCGGTGATCACGGACCTCGACGACGAGGGTGCGCGCCGGGGTGTCTTGAGCCTGCGGGCGGAGATGCGACGACGGGAGGCCGCCCTCGCCGCGGCCGGCGTTCGTGACGTGTCAGAGGCCGACCTGCCACGCCTGGTGATCGTGGTCGACGAGTTCGCCGCCCTGCTCCTCGAGCACGCCGACCTCGGCGACGTGTTCATCGACATCGCTGCGCGCGGCCGCGCCCTGGGGATGCACCTGGTCCTCGGGACGCAGCGTGCGGGCGGCGTGATCCGTGACGCCCTGGCGGCGAACTGCCCGCTGCGGATCAGCCTGCGGGTCGCAGATCCCGCGGACAGCAGGGCCGTGATCGGGACGGACGGCGCGGCGCTGCTCGATGGGGGGCCGGAGGGGCGCGGCTGTGCGCTCGTGCGTCGACCGCAGGATGCGGAGCCGCAGCTCGTGCGCGTCGCGCTGACCGGTCCCGGAGACCTGCGGCGTGCAGCGACGCGCTGGAGCCAGGCGGTTCCGGCTGTCAGCCCCTGGCTCCCGCCGTTGCCGCGACGCATCGATCTCGCAGACCTTCGTGGCGCGGATCACGACGGCAGCGACGACGCCGGGGGAGACGCGGTGGTGCTCGGTCTCGCCGACGACCCGCAGCGACAGCGGCAGCCTCGGGAGCTCCTGCGTCCGGGACGTGAGCGCGGGCTCGCCGTGGTCGGCGCTCCGGGCAGCGGACGCACGGCGCTCGTGCGCGCGGTGGCGGCCCAGCGCCATGATGCCCTGCTGTTCCCCTCCGATGCGGAAAGCGCGGTGGACCTGCTCGCGGCGTGGGTCAGGGGTGACACGGAGATCCCCGAGCTCGTGCTGTGCGACGACATCGACGCGCTGCACGCCGAGCTCCCCGTCGAGTACGCACAGGAGTTCGCGCAGCGGTGGGAGCAGTCGCTGCGCCTGTCACCTTCGACGACCTGGATCCTCACGGCCGCACGGGCATCGGGTCCCTTGGGCCGTGTGCTCGACGCGCTGCCCCGTCGAGCGCTTCTACGCGCGGCGTCGCGCGTCGAGCACCTCGCAGCGGGTGGCGAGACGTCGGGGTTCGTGCGGGACCGACCGCCGGGACGCGCGGTGCTCGACGGGCGGGAGGTGCAGTTCGCCTGGGCGGACGAGCGGCCGAGGCAGTCCGCTGCCTCCTCGACGGAGATCTGGGCACCGGCGAGGCCGGTCGTGGCGCTGGTCACGGCGGGCGCGTCGGACGCGGTGGGCGCACTCCGCGCGGCGCGCCCGGAGTGGGACGTGCGGACGGCCGGGAGCGACGTGCCGACGACCGCGAGCCCGTGCATCCTGATGGCCGACGCGGAGGGCTGGCAGCGGCAGTGGGCCCTGTGGCAGCAGATCCGCGCCGAGGGCGAGGTCCTGGTCCGCGCGGAGCGTCCGTCCGATCTGCGCCAGCTAGTCGGTGTGCGCGACCTCCCGCCGTTCGCCCGGCTGCATCAGGGGCGCGCGTGGTCGGTGGTGGGGGACCGCGCGCCGCGGCGGGTCGTCGTGCCGGGGCTCGGGTCGCGGTGAGGCTGGTGCGTCAGAGGCCGGCGCCGGGGCGGACCGTTCCCACGCGGGCACCGCCCCCGAGCACGTCGAGCGGGAGGGCCTCCGCGAGACCGGCCACGTCGGTGTCGCTCAGAGAGCCCGCGCGAGCCAGGAGGGTGGCGGCGACGATGGTGGACGCGCGCGCGGCGCCGTCGAGCATCTTCAGGGCCGCGGTCGTCCCGTCCGGCGCCACCATCACCATGACGCCCTCCGCGCCGCCCTTGGTGAAGACGCCGAGACGCTCGGTCGCGATGGTGTCGGGGCGGCCGGGCCCTTCGACGGTCCAGGGGTTCTCGCGCACCGCGCGGACGAGCGACCCGGCCACGCGGTGCAGCGCGAACGGCGAACGGTCGGACGCGGTGCCGATGCGGTGGATCGCGCGCGCGAGCCCGGTGAGGGTGAGCGCATGCACCGGAGCGCCGCAGCCGTCGATGGAGGTGTGCGCGATCTTCTCCCCGGTGAGGCGCTCGACGACCTCCCGGATGTGAGCCTGCAGCGGATGCGCGGGGTCGAGGTATCCGGCGGTCGGCCAGCCGGTGGCCACGCAGGCCCGCAGCATCGCGGCGTGCTTGCCCGAGCAGTTCATGCGGACGCGCGCCTCCTGGCCGTGTTCGCGCACCAGCTCGTCGCGGGTCGCGGAGTCGCCCGGCCAGGCCGGAGGGCACGCGAGGTCGTCTTCCGTCAGGCCCCCGGCGGTGAGGATGTCGCGCACCACCGCGGCGTGCCGGTCCGTGCCCGTGTGGCTCGCCGTGGCGAGGGCGAGCTGTTCGCCCTCCAGCGGTGCGCCGGCGGTGATGCACGCCACGGCCTGCAGCGGCTTGAGACTCGACCGCGGGAGGATGAGCGCGTCGGCGTTGCCGTGTCGCGCGATCACCTCGCCGTCGGGCGAGAGCACCACCGCGGCGCCGGCGTGACGTGACTCGATGAATCCGCTCCGTTCGACGACGGCGAGCTCGACGGAATCCTGAACGGTGAGTGTCTCCAGCACTCCACCAGCCTAGTGCCGGTGGTCCCGCGGCCTCGGGGTCCCCGCGGAGGGTCGCGACGTCGGCGGCACCTGGCAGACTGAGCGCATGGCAGAGCACACCACGTCGCGTCCGCTCGGTGAACACCGCTACGCTCTCACAACTACGTGGACGGGCAACTCCGGCACCGGAACGAGCGGATACCGCGACTATCGCCGCGACGTCACGATCGAGATCGAGGGCAAGCCCGCGCTGCTGGCCTCGTCCGACAAGCCGTTCCGCGGAGACCCCTCCCGCTGGAACCCCGAAGACCTCCTGCTGGCCTCGCTCTCCGAGTGCCACCTGCTGTCGTATCTGCACGCCTGCGTCACCGCCGGCGTCGTGGTCGTCTCCTACCGCGACAGCGCGCGCGGGCTGATGCGCGAGAACGGGGCAGGAGGGGGATCATTCGTCGAGGTGACGCTCTCCCCGGAGGTCGTGGTCGCCGATCCGTCCATGATCGAGGCGGCAGAGCGGGCGCACGCCCAGGCGAACGAGTGGTGCTTCATCGCGAACTCGGTCAACTTCCCGGTGCGGCACGAGGCCACGGTCACCGCGAGCGCGTGACCCCCGCGGCGGAGGGGCAACCGCTGTTGGACTCCTCGCCCGGGAAGGGACACGTGGTCGCCGCTACCGGGAGGGTCCGGGGTTCACGCTCAGCGCTACTCAGCGGCGCTCGTGCGGGAGCGCCTGCTTGATCTTCTCGATGGTGCCCTGGGCCGGAGCCTCGTTGTAGGTGCCCGCCAGTTCCTGACCGGACAGGGCATGGATCGCGGCCATGATCTCGTCGGTCGCGAGCCGCCGTGCGCGTCCGCTGGTAGCGGGTCCGTGGGGGGACAGGTCGAGCGGCTCGCCGAACCGCACCGTCACGCGTTCGGAGAGCGTCGGCATCTTCGCGCCCACCGGCATCACCTTGTCGGTGCCGATGAGTCCCACCGGGACCACCGGTGCGCCCGTCTGCAGGGCCAGGAACGCCACGCCCGTCCGGCCCTTGTACAGGCGACCGTCGGTGGAACGGGTCCCCTCGGGGTACAGCGCGACCGCGAGGCCCTCCTCGAGCAGCTGCCGCTGCAGATCGAGCGCGTCGAGTGCTGCCTGACCCGCGCCGCGCCGGACGGGGATCGCGCCGATCGCCTCGAAGAAGGTCTTGGTGAGGCGGCCGCTGAATCCGGTCCCCTCGAAATAGCTCGACTTCGCAAGGAAGTGCACGGGCCGCGGTGCCGCGACCGGGATGGCGATCGAGTCGATGAACGACAGGTGGTTGCTCGCGAAGATCACCGGACCGGTGGTGGGGACGTTCTCGCGGCCCTCGATCCGGGGACGGTAGATCAGCCGCGCGAGCGGGGCGATCAGGCTGCGACCGAGCGCGTACGTGAAGCCCGCATGGCGCGGCTTCGGCGTGTCCTCTGAGGCGGGTTCGGGCTCGACGGACTGCTCAGAGGTCATCAGAGCAGGATACTCCCGGCCCCATGCCGACGTGGGAATGAAGACTCGCGCCCCACCTCCCAGGGAGGGCAAAGGGCGATGGGGCAGGATGGAGTGTCCCGCCCGCGATCCCGAGGTCTCACTGTGCGCAAGCGTCCGCTCATCGTCCTGTCCACCGTCGCCGCGGCGACCCTCCTGCTCGCCGGCTGCTCCGGCAGCGGTGCGCCGGAGAGCTCGGGCACCCCCGACCCGTCCTCCTCGAGTGGGTGTCTGCTCGACGCGCAGCCGGGCAAGACCTCGGATTCCATTGACGTTCAGGGCGAGGGACTCGATGCCGTCGTCAAAGTGCCAGCTGATGCGGCCTTCGCCGATGTGGAGCGAACGGTGATCGCTGAGGGCACAGGTGACGAGGTCGTCGCGAATGACCTCGTCGGGGTGAAGTACCAGATCGTGGAAGCGTCGACAGGTGAAGTCGTCGATTCCTCGGCACGAAGCGAGGGTGGTGAGGCTCCCGTCCTTCTCGACCAGAACAGTGCATCTCTCTTCATCGCCGCTCTCGAGTGCCAGCCGATCGGAACGCAGGTCGTCCTCGCCCTTCCAGGCGAGGTCTTCGGCGAGGGCGGGACGAATAAGGTCGTGTACGCAGAGGCCGTCGAGCAACTGCCCGAGGTCGCCACCGGTACGCCGGTCGACCCGACCCCCGGCATGCCCGAGGTGAAGCTGGACGACGACGGCAAGCCCAGCATCACGATCCCGGACGGCGATGCGCCGGCCGAGACCCAGGTCGCCGTGCTCAAGCAGGGAGACGGAGCGACGGTCGCCTCGGGCGACCTGGTCGTCGTGCAGTACCTCGGCGTCAAGTGGTCCGACGGCAAGGAGTTCGACTCGAGCTGGAGTCGCGACGCGGCACCGGCGCAGTTCCAGACCACCGGCGTGGTCGCCGGATTCCGGAAGGCGCTCGAAGGTCAGAAGGTCGGCTCGCAGGTGCTCGTCGTGATGCCCCCGTCCGACGGCTACGGTGCGAGCGAGGGCAACGAACTGCAGAACGAGAGCCTCGTATTCGTCGTCGACATCCTCGCCACGACCCCGGTCCAGGCGCAGCAGTAGCGCGGGCGCGACGGCGGCCGTGTCCTAGGCTGGCGTCATGCGTCGCGTCATCGTCCTCGGCTCCACCGGTTCCATCGGCACCCAGGCG
The DNA here is from genome assembly GCF_042732495.1 of Microbacterium sp. NPDC059771. NCBI lineage: Bacteria > Bacillati > Actinomycetota > Actinomycetes > Micrococcales > Microbacteriaceae > Microbacterium > Microbacterium sp. NPDC059771. Next base: position 1,864,547 of record NZ_JBHWHK010000001.1, read on the forward strand.
CTGGACGTGATCCGCGCCAACCCGCGCCGGTTCGAGCTCGTCGGGCTCGCCGCGGGCTCCAACCGCGAGCTGCTGACAGAGCAGGCGGAGCAGTTCCAGGTGGAGGACACGGCCCTCGGAGCCGTCGAAGCGGAACAGCTCGTGCGGGACGTCGAGGCCGATGTGGTGCTCAACGCCATCACCGGCTCGATCGGACTCGGCTCCACGCTCGCCGCGCTGCAGGCGGGCCGCACGCTCGCCCTCGCGAACAAGGAGTCGCTGATCGTCGGGGGAGATCTAGTGCTGGCGGCGGCCGCCCCCGAGCAGATCGTCCCCGTCGACTCCGAGCACTCCGCCCTCGCACAGGCGCTCCGCTCCGGGACGCATGACGAGGTGCGACGCCTGGTGGTGACCGCGTCGGGCGGACCGTTCCGCGGACGCACGCGCAGTGAGCTCACCGAGGTCACACCGGGGCAGGCGCTCGCGCACCCCACCTGGAACATGGGCAGGACGGTCACGACGAACTCCGCCACCCTCGTCAACAAGGGGCTCGAGGTGATCGAGGCGCACCTGCTGTTCGACGTGGCCTACGACGACATCGAGGTGGTCGTGCACCCGCAGTCGATCGTGCACTCCATGGTCGAGTTCATCGACGGGTCCACCATCGCACAGGCGTCCCCGCCGGACATGCGTCTGCCGATCTCCCTCGGCCTGGACTGGCCGCACCGCATCGGCGGCGTGGGTCGACCGCTGGACTGGACGACCGCGAGCTCGTGGACCTTCGAGCCGCTCGACGGCGAGGCCTTCCCGGCCGTCGCACTCGCCAAGGCGGTCGGACGCGCGGGCGGCACCTTCCCGGCCGTGTACAACGCAGCCAACGAGCAGGCCGTCGACGCGTTCCACGAGGGACGCCTGTCGTTCCTCGGCATCGTCGACACGATCTCCGCGGTCGTCGACCAGCACGAGGCGCCGAGCACCCTCACGGTCGAGACGCTCGCAGAGGCCGAGGACTGGGCACGGCGCACGGCCGATCGGCTCATCGCCGCGAGCTGACGGCGCGGCCGCCGAGGGCGCCCGATGCAGCGCGGCGCTGCACCGGGCGGCGGTCAGTCCTCGTCCGGGTAGGGCACGGGCCAGCGCGGTTCCGGGACCGGCCATCCGGCGGCCTTCAGCGCGCGGCGGGACAGCTCACGCGCCGAGTACGGGGTGCGCACGCCGCGGATGTCCCGGTAGTCCTGATGCCCGGGACCCGCCCACAGGATCGCGTCGCCGTCGCCCACCAGGCCGACCGCCGCGACGATCGCCGCCTCCGGTGGGGAGTACTCGTGGATCTCCGCGTCGGGTCGTGCCCGGCGCGCGCCCTCCACGAGGGTCGCCCGGATGGACGCCGGGTCTTCGAAGCGCGGGTGGTGATCGGTCACGACGAGGATGTCGCTGCCCTCCACGGCCGTGCGCGCCATGTCGAAGCGCTTGCTGGCGTCGCGGTCGCCATCCGCGCCGAACAGCATCAGCACCTTTCCGGGGGTGACCCGGCGCACGGCGGCGAGGGTCTTCTCGAAGGCGTCCGGCGAGTGCCCGAAGTCCACGAACACCGCCGGTCCGCGGTCGCCGGAGACGAGCTGCGTACGGCCGGGGAGGTAGGCGTGGATGCCGCCGTCGCGGCCGAGCGCGTCGGTGATCCGCTCCCACGCGTACCCGCCCTCCAGCAGCATGACGATCGCGAGCGCGGCATTGGCGGCCATGTGCGGACCGATCACCGGCACCGTGGTGGTGAGGGTTCCGGCAGGGCCGCTCATCGTGAAGGTGGTGCCGGCGGCGCGCTCCTCGTCGATCACGACCACCCAGTCCGCGCGGGCCGCGGCATCGGGATCGGCGGCGATCGACGGCGTGCCGACCGTGACGACGGGGATCTCCGCGCGATCGACGACCAGCGCGCCGGAGGGGGAGTCGAGGCAGATCACGCCGCGGACCGCGCGATCGGGACGGAACAGCGGCAGCTTCGCCTCGAAGTACTCCTCCATGTCGGCGTAGTCGTCGAGGTGGTCGTGGCTGAGGTTCGTGAAGCCGGCGACATCGAACCGGATCCCGTCGACGCGGTGGCGGGACAGCGCCTGCGCGCTCACCTCGACCGCGACCGCTTCCACGTGCCGCTCGCGCATCAGCGCCAGGAGCGCGTGCATCTCCGACGCCTCCGGCGTGGTGAGCCGCGACACGATGACCTCGCCCGCGATGTGGCGCTCGGCCGTCGACGACAGCCCCGTGACGACGCCCATCTGCTCGAGGATGCCCTCCAGGAGGTGGGAGACGCTCGTCTTGCCGTTGGTGCCCGTCGTCGCGAAGAGCAGCGGCAGGGGGTCGTCCGCCCCGGTGCCGTAGACCCAGGCGCTCAGGTCGCCCAGCACGGCGCGCGGATCGTCCACCACGAGGACGGGCAGGCCGGCGTCCGCGGCGATCTCCGCGCCGCGCTCGTCGGTGATGACCGCGACCGCGCCCTTCTCGGCAGCGGTCGCCGCGAAGTCGGCTCCGTGGCGGTTCACGCCCTGGATCGCGACGAAGGCCTCACCGGGGCGAAGATCCGCGGTGGCGAGAGTGATGCCGCTCAGGGACACTCCGGTGGCGTCGCCGCGCACGGTGGCGGCGAATCGGGAGGCCAGTTCGGAAAGCTCGCGCCGGGGTCGGACGCGCGGCGGGCCGGGGCTCAGGCCCGGCGGCGGTAGGCCAGCACGGCGACCACGAGAGCAGCCGCCCCGGCGAGGAGCCCGCCCGTGCCGAGGGCGATGCCGAGCGGGTCGGCGGCCGTGGCGGCCGCGTCGGCGTCCGCGGTGTCCGCCTCCCCGTCGCCGTGGGCGCCATGCATCGACGCCTCCGCATCCGTGACCGTGACCACGGGAGCGGGGGCATCGAGCGCGTGCGGGTCCTCACCCTCCTCGGCGAGCTGCGTCCATTCGGTCGCACCGTCGACGCACTGCTGCACCACCGGGAAGGCGAGCGTCTCGGGCGTCTTCTCGTCGAGCCCGACCGACATGCTGACCGCGCCGCGGAGGTCGGTCGGCACCGGCGTGAGCGCGGTGTACGTGACGGCGCTCACGAGGCCGTCTTCACCGCGCTCGACCTGGATGGTCCAGTCGCCGTCCAGGGTCGGGGCGACGGACGTGAGGCCGTCCGGCATGGTGATGCGCAGTGCCGTGGTCGGCGAGGTGCCGCAGCCGTGGGCGAACGAGAACGTGAGCACGCCGTGGTCGCCGGCGGCGAGCTCATCCGGGCTGACGGACACGTGGGCTCCCGCCATGAGCGGAACCGCGAGGGCGAGGGCGATCCCGCCGAGCGCGCCGGTCGTGGCGACGAGGGCCCGGCGGGAGCGCGGACGACGAGGGGACGTGGTGGTACGGGACATGATTCTCCAGAAAAGGTGTGCGGGCGCGCCGGAGGGCGCGCAAAGGGTGGCCGAGGGTTCGGCCGTGATTCTCGGGCGGCGGGTCAGCCGCGTGCGCACACCGGGGGGCCGCGCCGGGAGACGGCGGCGGCCACGGCACGGTCGAGGGGAGCGAAGCGCAGCGGACGCAGCGGGGTCGGGCGGCGATGGCCGGAGAAGCCCGTCGGCGACGCGCGACGCACGAGAGCGCGGAACCAGCCGGCGACGGCCCGCAGGAGGCGTTCGGCGTGCCACACCAGCAGAGTTGTCAGCACGGCGGCGCCGGCGTGCGCGAGGAGCATCGTCGCGTCGATGGGCGCGACGGAGACGGTGCCGCTCAACGCTGCCAGGTCGAAGTGATGGACGTGCGGGCCGATCGCGCCGTCGACGTCCGCGGTGGGGGAGCCGAGCAGCTGGAACACCAGGTGGAACACGGCTTGAGACACGAGCACGGCGACCGCGACGCGCCAGCGCGACCGACGGAGCCCGAGGAGGGCGGCGGTCGGTGTCAGGAACAGCACCGTGACCGCGAGGATCAGCAGCGGGTGGGGTGCCGCGCCGCCTCCGATGGTGTGGGACACCGCGGCGATGAGGGTCGCGGTGGCGGACACGGCGGCGGCGCGCAGGAGTCGCAGCTGCCGGGTGGTCACCATCCCAGCCTAGCCAAGCGGCGCGGGCGGGGCGGATTCCTAGCTGCGGGCAGTACCGTGGGCGGGTGGAAATCCTGCTCTATGTGGGCGGCATCCTGTTCATGCTGATCGGCCTCGGCCTCTCGATCGGTCTGCACGAGGTCGGCCATCTCGTCCCCGCGAAGCTCTTCGGCGTGCGCGTCGGCCAGTACATGATCGGCTTCGGCCCGCGGCTGTGGTCGAAGCGGATCGGCGAGACCGAGTACGGCTTCAAGCTGCTCCCGCTCGGCGGGTTCATCTCGATGTCCGGCATGTATCCGTCGTCGAAGGGGGAGCGTCCGGCGTCCGGGGTGTTCCGCACGCTCATCCAGGACGCCCGCTCGGCCAACGACGAGACGATCGCCGAGGGCGCGGAGGACCGGGTCTTCTACAAGCTGCCGGTGTGGAAGCGCGTGATCGTGATGCTCGGCGGTCCGCTGATGAACCTGGTCCTGGCCGTGGTGATCTTCACGGTGCTCGTGTGCGGCATCGGCGTGCAGCAGGGGACGACGACCATCTCCGCGGTGAACGAGTGCGTGGTGCCCGCGTCGTCGACCGCCACCGAGTGCGCCCCGGACGACCCGGAGTCCCCCGCGGCGGAGGCGGGGGTGCGACCCGGTGACGTGCTGGTGTCGATCGACGGTCAGCCCGTGTCGACCTTCGAGCAGGCGACGACGATCGTCCAGGCCTCGCCCGGCGAGACGCTCGAGCTGGTGGTGCGCCGCGACGGGGCCGAGCAGACGCTGAGCCTCACGCCCATCGCGGCGGAGCGCACCATCACCGACGCGAGCGGGCGGCCCGTGCTCGACGATCAGGGCGACCCGGTCGTGCGCGAGGTCGGGTACGCGGGGATGATCTCGCAGATGGGCTTCGTGCAACAGCCGCTGAGCGCCGGACCGGAGATGGCCGCCGAGAACGTCGCGAGGGTGGCGTCGCTCATCGTCACGCTGCCCGTGCGGCTGTGGGATGTGGGTGTGTCCCTGGTCACCGGGGGCGAACGCGACCCGAACGGCCCGTTGAGCGTCGTCGGCGTCGGGCGCCTGGCCGGCGAGGTCGCGGCGACCGATGCCCCGATCCTCAACCGGTTCGCCGTCCTCCTGGGGCTGCTGGGGTCGCTCAACGTGGCGCTGTTCGTGTTCAACCTGATCCCGCTGCTGCCGCTCGACGGCGGTCACATCGTGGTCGCGCTGTGGGAGGGGATCAAGCGGGCATGGGCGAAGCTCTTCCGGCGCCCGCCGCCCGCACCCGTGGACGCCACCCGGCTGGTGCCGCTGACGGTGGTGGTGGCCGTCCTGCTGATCGGGATGGGGGCGCTGCTCCTCGTCGCCGACCTGTTCAACCCCGTCAAGCTGCTCGGCTGACCGGCCCGGCACCGGCGCCGGTCACGCGAGGGCGTACGACACCAGGCGTTCGAGCGTGCGGATGCCGTCGCGCGACAGGATCGACTCCAGGTGTCCCTGCACGGACGCGAAGCGCGGGCCGCGGAGTGCGAACACGTCGCCGGAGCCCGGGTGGGCGGAGACCTCCGCATCCCCGATCCTCGTGACACCGGGTGTCACACGCGCGGTGAAGGTGTTGTAGAACCCGATCGAGGCGTCCTCGCCGAACACGGGCACCGACTTCTGCAGTCCCTGATGCGGGGCGGCCAGCGGGACCAGCGCCGCGCCCTGACGGTCCGCGAGGATCTGGTGGCTCAGGCACACGGCGAGCAGGGGGGCCTCGGCGTCGAGCCGTCGCTCCACGACCGCGCGCATCCGGGCGATCCGCGCGCTGCCGGTGTCGCGGGGGTCGCCGGGGCCGGGGCCCGCGACGACGAGGTCGGCCGCGGCCACTGCGTCGTCGGTCACGGCATCCCAGGCGGAGATCGTCACGTCCAGGCCGAGGTGACGCAGCTGGTGGGCGAGCATCGTGGTGAAGCGATCCTCGGCATCGACCACGAGGGCGGAGCGCCCCGTGAACGGGCCGGTGAACTCCTCGCCCTGCGGGTTCAGCCAGAACTCGGCGAGGCGGGCGTTGCGGGAGGACAGCAGCGCGGCGATCTCCGGGTCGTCGGCGAGGGAGCGGCGTGCACCGGGGGCATCGGCGTCGCTGCGAGCCTCGGCCGCACGGTCGCGGTCGATCGCCCCGATGGCGCCGAGCACGCCCGCCGCCTTGCCGTGGGTCTCTGACACCTCGCCGTGCGGGTCGGAGTGGCGCACGAGGGTCGCGCCGACGGGGACGCTGAGCTCGCCGTCGGCGAGATACACGGTCCGGATGAGGATCGGGGCGTCGAGGTCGTGCCCGCCGTCGGCGTTCGGGGTGAACAGCGCTGCGACGCCCGAGTAGTAGCCGCGGGGCTTCTTCTCATGGCGACGGATCACCGCGCACGCGTTCTGCATCGGTGAGCCCGTGACCGTGGGAGCGAACATCGTCTCGCGGAGGATGTCGCGCGGATCCATGCCGCTGCGTCCGCGGAGCATGTACTCCGTGTGGGTGAGGCGGGACATCTCCTTGAGGTGCGGGCCGGTGATGCGCCCGCCGTCGGCGCAGACGGCGCTCATCATCTTGAGCTCCTCGTCCACCACCATGAACAGCTCCTCGGTCTCCTTGGTGGAGGCGAGGAAGTCGGCGAGGGTCTCCTTGGTCGAGCCCCCGGCCGGATGCCGGAAGGTGCCGGAGATGGGGTTCATGGTGACGACGCCCTCACGCGCGACGACGTGCGCCTCCGGGCTCGCGCCGACCGCGATCCGCCCCGGGGTGACCACCGCGAACGTCCAGTACGCCCCGCGCTCATGCGCGAGCAGGGCACGGAACCACGTGAGGGCGGCCGTGCGGTCGTCGGTGTCGATGCTGGCGGTGTAGTCGCGGCGGATCACGAAGTTCGCGCCCTCGCCGCGTCCGATCTCGTCGGAGATGACCGTCTCGACGATGGCCGCGTACTCCTCGTCAGCGATGTCGAAGCCGCCGTCGCGCAGGGGGACCGACGAGGTCGGCAGCGCATCGAGCACCGCAGGCGTCGGCAGGTGCAGGTGCTCGTCCACCACGATGCAGCGCAGGGGAGCGCCGTCGTCCTGCGCGACGAAGCCGCGCTCGCGCACCTGGCGGTAGGGCACCAGTGCGAACACCTCACGCGGCACGCCGTCCGCGGTGAGCGGGATGTCGGCGAGCAGGTCGACGTCGACGACCTCGCCCGTGAGCAGCTCGACGGAGTCGGCGCCGTCGCGCGCGATGAGCATGAAGGATGCGGACGGATCGGCGCTGAGCTCGGCGAGTCGTGAGAGGGTCATCGATGTCTCCTGTGCAGGGCTCCGGCTCGGCGCAACGAAAAGACCGCCCCGGAGGCGGTCTGGATTCGTGGGAACGCGAACACCGCCTAGGAGGCGGGCCACCAGGTGAGGTTCGCGAGCATGGGGCGAAACTACCACACGCGGCACCCGCGACCCGGGCGGATGACGGGCCGCGCATCCAGCCCGCGTGCATCCGGGCGGCGTAGGCTGAGGGGGTGCCAGCTGTGAACCTTGGGATGCCTCGCATCCCCGAAGTCCTCGCCCCGCGCCGCAAGTCCCGCCAGATCAAGGTCGGCAAGGTGCTCGTGGGCGGCGACGCCCCCGTCAGCGTGCAGTCGATGACGACCACCAAGACGACCGACATCAACGGGACCCTGCAGCAGATCGCCGAGCTCACCGCCTCCGGGTGCGAGATCGTGCGCGTCGCCGTGCCGTCCCAGGACGACGCCGACGTGCTGCACATCATCGCGAAGAAGAGCCAGATCCCGGTGATCGCCGACATCCACTTCCAGCCGAAGTACGTGTTCCAGGCGATCGATGCGGGCTGCGCGGCCGTGCGGGTGAACCCGGGCAACATCCGGAAGTTCGACGACCAGGTGGGCGCGATCGCCAAGGCGGCGCAGGACGCGGGTGTCTCGCTGCGGATCGGCGTGAACGCCGGGTCCCTCGACCGCCGCCTGCTGGAGAAGTACGGCAAGGCCACGCCCGAGGCGCTCGTCGAGAGCGCGGTCTGGGAGGCGTCCCTGTTCGAGGAGCACGACTTCCACGATTTCAAGATCTCCGTCAAGCACAACGACCCGGTCGTCATGGTCAAGGCGTACCGCCTCCTGGCCGAGCGGGGCGACTGGCCCCTGCACCTCGGCGTGACCGAGGCCGGGCCGGCGTTCCAGGGCACGATCAAGAGCGCGACGGCCTTCGGCATCCTGCTCGGTGAGGGCATCGGCGACACCATCCGCGTGTCGCTGTCGGCGCCGCCCGCCGAAGAGGTGAAGGTCGGCCACCAGATCCTGCAGTCGCTGAACCTGCGGGAGCGCAAGCTCGAGATCGTGTCGTGCCCGTCGTGCGGTCGCGCACAGGTCGACGTGTACACGCTCGCGGAAGACGTGACCGAGGGTCTCAAGGACATGACGGTGCCGCTGCGTGTCGCCGTCATGGGGTGCGTCGTGAACGGTCCCGGTGAGGCCCGCGAGGCCGACCTGGGCGTCGCCTCCGGCAACGGCAAGGGGCAGATCTTCGTGAAGGGCGAGGTCATCAAGACCGTGCCCGAAGAGGACATCGTCGCGACGCTGATCGAGGAGGCGAACCGCATCGCCGCCGAGATGGGCCCGGACGCACCGCTCGGCACCGCGCAGGTCGTCACGGCCTGACCGTCGTCCGCACCCCGATCGCCATCCCCGCCGTACCGCACAGGAGAAGCATGTCCTCGCCCACCGTCGTGACCTTCGCCACCGGCTCCACGAGTGGAGAGGGCGTCGTCACCCACGTCGAGAGGACGCCGGAGGGCGTGGTGGTCGTGGTGGACGAGACCCCGTTCCACCCCGTCGACCACACCTGGCCCGACCAGCCGGGTGATGCCGGGACCCTCACGGTCGACGGCTCCTCCGTGGCCGTGGCAGAGGCCGTCATGGCGGCCGTGTCCGACGACGGCACGTTCGCGGTGGGTGCCGACATCCCCGTCAAGCGCGGGGCGGAAGGGTGGACCTGGCTGGTCGGCCACCGCCTCACGGGCGACGCCCCGGCGGCCCTGGTGCCCGGGGTCGCCGCGCGGCTGGACGTCGATGCAGACCGTCGCGCTGGCCTGAGCCGCGGGCACACCGCCTGTCATCTCGCGTCCCTCGCCCTCGACCTCGCGGTCGCCGACCTGTGGCGCAAGGACCCGGGCGCCGACGCCCTCGGCACCCCCGACTTCGAGGGGCGCGCCAACCAGACGAGCCGCATCCACGCGGATGGCGCCGTCGACGAGTACCGCCTGGGCAAGAGCCTGCGCCGCGCGGGCTTCGACACCGAGACCTTCGCGTCGACCCTCGCCGACCGCGAACAGCGGATCAACGCACAGCTCGAGGCGTGGGTCGAGTCCGCCGCCGCGAGCCGCGTCGAGACCGAGGGTCCGACGATCGTGGACCGTCGCCGCTGGCACTGCGAGCTGCCGGAGGGCGAGGCCGTGATCCTGTGCGGGGGCACCCACGCGCACTCGCTCGACGAGTTCGTCGCGATCCGGGTGGCGTTGGACCTGTCGGATCCTCAGCTGCTCGTCATGACGACGACCGCGACTCCCGCGGCCTGAACTCTTCGGCGACGCCCTCGAACTCCACCTCGCCCTTCGCGATGTCCGCGCGCGCCACGCGCACGCGGAGGCGATCGCCCGGCTTCACGCCGACGGGAGCGGGGGCGCTCGCCGTGACCGCGGGCTCGGCGATCTGGATGGTCACGCGCTCGCCGCGATCCTCGACGACGGTGGCGTCGAGCTCGGTGCCGACCAGCGGGGTCAGCAGCGCCGCCTCCACGGCGTTGACGGTCCCGGACGCCAGCCGGGAGGCGCGCTGACCGGACTCCTGCATCAGGCCTGGCAGATCGGCGAGCGAGTCACGCACCCATGCCGGTACGGGTGCGCCGCTCGAGACCGCCAGGCAGATCGCCAGCGACCACCGGTCGACGAGTCGCCGCAGGGGCGCGGTCGCATGCGCGTAGGGGGCGGCGATGGCGGCCTGGACGGCGTCGTCCGGAGCCGTGCCGTCGAACACCAGATAGCCCGCGCCGCGGAACAGTGACGACGCGGCTTCGAGCACGGGCAGCGTCAGCGGGTCGTCCCTGTCCAGACCGCGCAGGAACTCGCCATAGGTGCCGTCGGTCCACGGGCGACCGAGGGCGATCGTCTGCAGGCGGAACGTCTCGAAGGCGGCATCGTCGGGCTCCGGCATCGTGCGCAGGATGCCGACGCCCGCACCCAGCATCAGCTGCGCTGCCGCCATCCCCGTCATGATCGACAGCTGAGCGTTTGCCTCCTCGATCGGGAGGGGACGGCGACGCACGATCGCGTAGCTGCCGTCCTCCGCGCGCACGACCTCCTCGTCGGGAAGGTTGAGGCTGGCCCCGCCACGCTTCCGCTCCCGCTCGAGCCGAAGGGCGCCGATCTCCGGGAGGAGCGCCGCTGGTCCACCCTCGCCGCGATCGAGGGCGGCCTGCGTCGTCGCGTAGTCGAGCTGGGCGCGGGAGCGGATGAGCGCCCGTTCGAGCCGGAAGTCGCCGACCTCCCCGGTCTCGTCCAGCGCGAAGGTCCACACCAGCGCGGGGCGGTCGGCGTCGGCGAGGAGGGAGGCGCGGTCCTCGCTGAGCACGGGAGGGTGCAGCGGGATCGTGCCGTCCGCCGCGTACAGGGTCTGTCCGCGCCGACGCGCTTCCGCATCGACCGCCCCGCCGGGCTCGACGAAATCGGGGACGTCCGCGATCGCGTAGCGCACGGTGTACCCCGACGAGGTCTTCTCCAGGTGGAAGGCCTGATCGAGGTCGCGCGAGCCCGCCGGGTCGAGCGTCGCGAAGGGGATGTCGCGCAGGTCGAGCTCGGGTGTGGATCCGCTGGCGCGCTCGGCCTCGGCGAGCACGTCGGGTGGGAACGAGGTGGGGGCGTCGAGCGCTTCGCGGAGGTCGGCGAGCGCGGCGGCGAGCTCGGTCTGGGCGGCGGAGGGAGCGACATGGGACCGGCGCTGAGGCATGGCTCCCACCCTAGGCCGAGAAGCCCCGATCTCCGGAGGCGTTCTGTCGGTGGTGGCGCGTAACATTTCACCGACGACGTCAGGGTGACGCCGGAAGGGACAGCCATGAAAGCACTCGTCTACCACGGAGCCGGAGAGAAGCGATGGGAGGAGGTTCCGGATCCGACCATCCTGGCGCCGACCGACGCGATCGTCCGCATCGAGGCCACGACCATCTGCGGCACCGACCTGCACATCCTCAAGGGCGATGTCCCGGCCGTGACCGAGGGGCGCATCCTCGGTCACGAGGGTGTCGGGGTGATCACCGAGGTCGGAGGAGCCGTGACCGATCTCGCCGTGGGGGACCGCGTGATCATCTCGTGCATCACCTCGTGCGGGAAGTGCGACTTCTGCACCGCCGGGCTGGCATCGCACTGCCGAGCCGAGGAAGGGGCGTCGGGGATCGGCTGGATCCTCGGGCACCTGATCGACGGCACGCAGGCGGAGCTGGTGCGGATCCCGTTCGCCGAGACCTCGCTGCACCGGCTTCCGGATGGCGTCTCCGCCGAGACGGCGGTCGTGCTCAGCGACATCCTTCCCACGGGCCACGAGATCGGGGTGCAGTACGGCGGCGTGAAGGCGGGCGACGTGGTCGCCGTCGTCGGCACCGGGCCGGTGGGCCTCGCGGCGATCATGACCGCGCAGCTCTACGGGCCGAGCAAGATCATCGCGATCGACCTCGACGCGAACCGTGTCGAGCAGTCCAGACTCTTCGGGGCCACGCACGGCGTGGTCGCCGGCGCCGAGGACTGGCGCGATCAGGTGCTCGCCCTGACCGACGGGCTCGGCGTCGACGTCGCGATCGAAGCCGTGGGTGTTCCGGCAACCTGGGGCATGGCGCTGGACATCGTGCGCCCCGGCGGGCACGTCGCCAACGTCGGAGTCCACGGCGCACCCGTCGACTTCCCGATCGACCGCCTGTGGATCCAGAACCTCACCATCACGACGGGCCTGGTGAACGCCGACACGGCGCGCATGCTCACCCGGCTCGTCGCCGAGGGTCGGATCGACCCGGCGGTGTTCGTCAGTCACCGCTTCGCGCTGGACGCCATCGAACAGGCGTACGACACGTTCGCGCGGGCCGCGGAGACGAAGGCGCTGAAGGTGGTGCTCACCGCCTGAACGCACAGGGGACAGAGGGTCGGCATGGGGGGATGCCGACCCTCAGCATCCGTCGGCGCCCCGCGACCGGGCAAGACATCATCCCCACCACTGCGGCCCTCGCGTCCGTGCCGGGCGTTAGCGTGGGGACATGACCACTGCTGCGAAGGCTCAGACCCTTGTCGGACTCTATGACGCGCCGGAGATCCTCCGCGTGGTGAACGTGTGGGACGTCGTGTCGGCGCGCGCGGTCGCCGCTCTGCCCGAGACGAAGGCGATCGCGACCGCCGGACACGGCATCGCCGCGACCTTCGGCTACGACGACGGCTCCACCCCGCGCGAGCTGATGATCGACATGGTGGGACGCATCGCCGCCGCCGTGCAGGTCCCGGTCACCGCCGACCTCGACGACGGCTACGGCGACGCGGGGGAGACCACGCGGCTCGCGATCGCCGCCGGTGTCGTCGGGGCGAACGTCGAAGACCGGCTGAAGCCGCTCGACGAGTCGGTGGCCGCGGTCGAGGCGATCGTGAAGGCGGCCGAGGCGGAGGGCGTGCCGTTCGCGCTCAACGCCCGCACCGACGCGTTCGTGCGCGCGGGGCACCGTCCCGTCCAGGAGAGCGTCGCCGATGCGATCCAGCGCGGCCGCGCTTTCCTCGACGCGGGAGCGACGGCCGTGTTCGTGCCCGGGATCCTCGACGCGAACGTGACGCGGCAGCTCGTCGAGGGCATCGGCGAGCGCAAGGTGAGCGTCATCGGCATCCCCGGTGCGCTCGCCGCCTCGGAGTACGAGAAGCTCGGCGTCGCCCGCATCTCGTACGGTCCGCTGCCGCAGCGGGTCGCGCTCACGGCGCTCCAGGAGCTGGCGGATAGCCTGTACGCGGGCGGCGTCGTCCCGCAGGGCCTGCCCGCCCTGAACTGACGCGGCGGGACGGGGGACCACGGCTCACTACACTTGAGCCGTGGTCACTCGTCTCTCGAACTTCTTCCTCCGTACACTCCGTGAAGACCCTGCCGGTGCAGAGGTCGCCAGTCACAAGCTGCTGATCCGCGCCGGGTACATCCGACCGCAGGCCGCGGGCATCTTCGCGTGGCTGCCGCTCGGGCTGCGGGTGAAGGCCAAGATCGAGACGGTCATCCGCGAGGAGATGGCCGCCGCGGGTGCCCAGGAGGTGCACTTCCCGGCGCTGATGCCGCGGGAGGCTTACGAGGCGACGGGTCGCTGGGAGGAATACGGCGATCTGCTGTTCCGCCTCCAGGACCGCAAGGGGGGCGACTACCTGCTCGCCCCGACGCACGAGGAGGCCTTCACCCTGCTCGTGAAGGACCTGTACTCGTCGTACAAGGATCTGCCGCTGACGATCTACCAGATCCAGGACAAGTACCGCGACGAGGCGCGGCCCCGCGCCGGCCTTCTCCGCGGCCGCGAGTTCACGATGAAGGACGCCTACTCGTTCGACGCCTCGGACGAGGGGTTGGACGTGAGCTACCAGTCTCAGCGCGACGCCTACGAGCGGATCTTCCAGCGCCTGGGACTCGAGTACGTGATCGTGCAGGCGGATGCGGGCGCGATGGGCGGCTCGCGCAGTGAGGAGTTCCTCCACCCCACCCCCGTCGGCGAGGACACGTTCGTGCGCAGCGCCGGTGGTTACGCGGCGAACGTGGAAGCGTTCACGACCGAGGTGCCTGCGCCCGTGCCGTTCGACGCCGACGCGACCCCGGTGATCTTCGACTCGCCCGACACCCCCACCATCGAGACGCTCGTCTCGCACTGCAACCGTGAGCTGGAGGGCGAGTACACGGCGGCGGACACGCTCAAGAACGTCGTGCTCGCGCTGAAGCCCCTCGACGGCACCCGCGAACTCGTCATCGTGGGCATCCCCGGCGACCGCGAGGTGGACGAGAAGCGCGCCGAGGTCGCCTTCGCTCCCGCCGAGGTCGAGACCGCGACCGCGGACGACTTCGAGAACAACCCTCTGCTCGTCAAGGGCTACATCGGTCCGTGGTCACCCACGGGCGCGGTGCTGGGGGAGGAGTCCGCCACCGGCATCCGGTACCTCGTCGACCCGCGGGTGAGCGAGGGCACCAGCTGGATCACCGGGGCGAACATCGACCAGAAGCACGCCCACTCCGTCGTGATGGGCCGCGACTTCGCCGCCGACGGCATCGTCGAGATCGCGAACGTGCGCGCGGGTGACCCCGCGCCCGACGGCTCCGGTCCGGTCGAGCTCGCGCGCGGCATGGAGATCGGCCACGTCTTCCAGCTCGGTCGCAAGTACGCCGAGGCGCTGGGACTGAAGGTGTTGAACGAGAACGGCAAGCTCGTGACGGTGACGATGGGCTCGTACGGCATCGGTGTCACGCGCATCCTCGCGATCATCGCCGAGCTGAACAACGACGACAAGGGACTGATCTGGCCCGCGTCCGTCTCCCCGTTCGACGTCCAGGTGGTGGCGGCGGGCCGCGACCAGGTGGCCTTCGACGTCGCGGAGGAGATCTCGCAGCGGCTGGAGAGCGCGGGACTCGATGTCCTGTACGACGACCGTCCGAAGGTCTCGCCCGGCGTCAAGTTCGGCGACGCCGAGCTCGTCGGTGTGCCGCGCATCCTGATCGTGGGTCGCGGTGCCGCCGAAGGACAGGTCGAGCTGTGGGATCGGCGCAGCGGCGAGCGTGACGCGCTGTCCATCGAGGAGGCGGTCGCGCGACTCACGTCGCGCTGACCTCGGTGACCGCGCGGCTCAGCAGGTGATGCGGCCGTGATCCATGGTGTCGTCCGGGGTGTCGTGGGTCACGAGGGCTTTCAGCGCCCCGGCGGCCATCGCGATCTTCCCCTTGGCGGGTTCCCAGAACTCGGTGACCCGCGGGGTGACCCGCAGGAGGGCGATGCCCGGCGTCTCCAGGCCGTCGGCGAACCAGATGTCGAGTGACGGCGAGTAGAGCTCTTCCATCTTGGCGCGGTCGTGCACGACCTCCGCGGTTCCGGCGACGGAGACGTAGCGCATGCCCTTGGAGTCGCAGTACGCGAGCCCCACGTCGTGGTTGCGGCGTGCCTCATCGACCTTCTCGGTGTCCTCCGCGGTGAAGAACCAGATGTCTCCCGCATCGTCCATCTGCCGGGTGGACATCGGGCGGCTCACGAGGTGGCCGTCCTCGTCGACGGTGGTGAGCATCGTGATGTCGATGTCCTCCACGAGCTCGGAGACGCGGGCGAGGGCTTCAGGTCCGGTGATCTCGGTCATGGAGCCAGGATGCCCCCGCCCGGTCGCCGCCGCAGGGGCGTTGACAGGGGCGGACGAGCGTGCTGACGCCGCGCGTGGTGCTCCGCCGCGCGGACGGCGTTGCGGGGCCCGATCGCGTGCGAGCATGACACGCTGGTGACATGGCCGAACAGTCCCTTCCTCCCGCGCTCACGTCCGAGATCAACGCCGTGCTGGACGAGGCGGGCGTGCACGCGGATCGGCGCCTGGTGATGCGGATGCTCCGGACCGCGCTGCAGCTGGGGGAGGACGGCACGGATCGCCTCGACCTCAAGATCGCCTCGGCGGCGCTGGCCGAGATGCGCGACGCCTTCCGTCTGTTCGCACCGTTCCGCGGTGTACCGAAGGTGACGGTGTTCGGCTCCGCCCGCACGCGCCAGGACGACCCGCTGTACGTGCAGGCGCGGGACGTGGCCGCCGCGCTCGCCCGCGATGGCTGGATGGTGGTCACGGGCGCCGGCCCCGGGATCATGCAAGCCGCGGCGGAGGGAGCGGGCCCCGCGCTGTCGCTCGGTGTCTCCATCCGGCTGCCCTTCGAGGAGAAGGCCAACGCGGTCGTCGCAGGTCAGGACCAGGTGGTCGCGATGAAGTACTTCTTCACGCGCAAGCTGATGCTGATCAAGGAGTCGAGCGGGTTCCTCTGCCTTCCCGGCGGGTTCGGGACGCTGGACGAGATGTTCGAGCTCCTCACGCTCCAGCAGACGGGTAAGGCGGAGCCGACGCCCATCGTCCTGCTCGACGAGAAGGGCGGGTCGTTCTGGGAGGGGATGCGTCGCTTCGTCGACGAGCACCTCGCGCCGATGGGTGTGATCTCGGAGGGCGACTTCGATCGGGTCGTGATCACCGATTCGGTGGAGGCGGCGAGGGCGGAGATCACGGGCTTCTGGCGCAACTACGACTCGCTGCGCTGGGTGGGGGACGCGCTGGTGCTGCGGGTGCGCGCGGAACCGACCGAGGCCGAGGTGGCGGAACTGAACGAGGCGTTCGGCTCGATGCTGTCGGACGGTCGCATCGAGCGGACGCCGCCGCTGCCGCCCGAGGCGGCCGACGACGATCGCCTCGACCTGCCGCGTCTGATGCTGCACCTGGATCAGCGCCAGGTCGGCAACCTGTTCCGCCTCATCGGGGCGATCAACGCGCTGCCGTCCGCCCCGACCGCCTGACCCGCCCCCGCCCCTGCCGCGTGGCCGGGGTCTCCGACGCACGGTATCGTTGTACGGATGTCGCGCGTGCGATCAGGCGCGACGAGAGCTGAATAGGGAGGCCGTCATGGACATCGAACTGAGTCTGCTGCGAGGGATCGAGAAGGAGAAGGCGATCCCGTTCGACGAGCTCGTCGCGATCATCGAGCAGGCGATCCTGACCGCGTACTCCAAGCACGTGTCGCCCGAGGGGGCGGCGCCCGAGGGCGTCCGCGTCGAGCTCGACCGTACGACCGGGCACGTCGCCGTGCTGCAGGTCGTCCGTGACGAGGAGGGCGCGGTCATCGGCGAGGAGGACGCGACCCCCGACGACTTCGGACGTATCGCCGCCTTCGCCGCCAAGCAGGTCATCAGCCAGCGCCTCCGGGACATCGCCGACGACGCCGTGCTGGGCGAGTTCAAGGGGCGTGAGGGCGACATCGTCGCCGGCGTCATCCAGCAGGGGCCCAACCCGCGGATGATCCACGTCGACCTCGGCTCGGTCGAGGCGATCCTCCCGCCGGAGGAGCAGGTGCCCGGCGAGGAGTACACGCACGGCTCGCGTCTGCGCGTGTACGTCACGAGCGTCGCCAAGGGGCTCAAGGGGCCGCAGATCACCGTGTCGCGCACCCACCCGGGCCTCGTCCGCAAGCTGTTCGCGCTCGAGGTGCCGGAGATCGCAGCCGGACTGGTCGAGATCGTCTCGCTCGCGCGGGAGGCCGGTCACCGTACGAAGATCGCCGTGCGCGCGAACGACCCGTCGATCAACGCGAAGGGCGCGTGCATCGGCGAGCTCGGGCGGCGCGTACGCGCCGTCACGGAGGAGCTGTCCGGCGAGAAGATCGACATCGTCGACCACGACCCCGACCTCGCGACCTTCGTCGCCCATGCGCTGTCACCGGCGAAGGTCACGAGCTCGTTCGTGCTCGACGCCTCCACCAAGGCGGTCAGGGCGCTCGTGCCGGACTACCAGTTGTCCCTCGCGATCGGCAAGGAGGGGCAGAACGCCCGCCTCGCCGCCAAGCTGACCGGCGCGAAGATCGACATCCAGCCGGACAGCGTCCTCGACTGATCGGACTCCGCGGCCCGCCACGCCCCGGGGCGGGCGAACGCGGACGGAACGCAGGTGTAAGATGGATCCCGTACGAATGTGCGTCGGTTGTCGCACGCGTGCTCCCCGCTCCGCCCTGCTCAGGGTGGTGAGCCAGAACAACACCCTCGTCCTCGATGAGCGTGCTGTCCTGCCGGGACGAGGCGCGTGGGTGCATCCGACACAGGAATGCATGGATGCCGCCCTGCGGCGCCGTGCTTTCGGACGTGCACTCCGTGTGTCCGCCACTCTGGACACGCAGACCATCGAACAGCATCCGCTGAGAACCAAAGGCTGAACGGCTATGGAAACAAAGTGAACGGCTCGAAATGAGACCCGTCCGCGACTAGTGGTCTGCCCTGTCTGGGCAGACCGACCCAGACAGGAGAATTGTGGCTGGTAAACCACGCGTACATGAGATCGCCGCTGAACTCGGCGTCGACAGCAAGGTCGCCCTCGCGAAGCTCAAGGAGCTCGGCGAGTTCGTGAAGAGCCCGTCGTCGACGGTCGAGCCCCCGGTGGCGCGCAAGCTGCGCGCCGCGATCGAGGCCGACCCGTCGCTCAAGGCGTCCGGCGAGCCCGCGGCGGCCAAGCCCGGGCCCAAGCCCGCGGCGAAGAGCTCGGCACCGACCCCCGGCCCGAAGCCGGGACCCAAGCCCGGACCCGCGGCTCCGGCCGCTCCGGCACCCGCCGAGGCTCCCGCCGCCGCACAGGCTCCGGCGGAGAAGGCTCCGGCTCCCGCGGCTCCGGCCAAGCCGTCCGCTCCGGCGCCGGCCGCCCCGTCGTCGGGTGACGGCAACGCCCCGAAGCCCGGTGCGCCGCGCCCCGGCAACAACCCCTTCTCGTCGGCGCAGGGCATGGGGCAGCGCCCCGCCGGTCCCCGTCCCGGCAACAACCCCTTCGCCTCGGCGCAGGGCATGGGACAGCGGCCGACCCCCGGCAACATCCCGCGTCCGCAGGCGCCGCGTCCCGGGGCTCCTCGTCCCGGAGCGCCCCGTCCGGGTTCGCCCCGTCCGGGTGCGCCTCGTGGCGGCCAGGGCGGTCGTCCCGGTGCTCCGTTCCAGCAGCGCACGGGCGGTCCCGGTCGTCCGGGTGGCGCCGGTGGCGGTCCCGGTGCGGGCCCCCGTCCCGGTGGTGGCTTCGCCGGTCGTCCCGGTGGCGGCGGCGGTCGCGGTCGTGGCCCCGGTGGCGGCACGGCCGGTGCCTTCGGTAAGGGCGGCGGCAAGAGCAAGCAGCGCAAGTCGCGGCGGGCGAAGCGGCAAGAGTTCGAGATGCGGAGCGCCCCGGTCGTCGGCGGCGTCAACGTCACGCGCGGCAACGGCGAGACGATCCGCATGCGCCGCGGTGCGTCCATCGCGGACTTCGCCGACAAGATCGAGGCACTGACCGGCTACACCGTGCAGCCGGGCACGCTCGTGACGATCCTCTTCAACCTCGGCGAGATGGCCACGGCCACCGAGTCGCTGGACGAGGCCACGTTCGAGGTCCTGGGTGAGGAGCTGGGCTACAAGGTCCAGATGGTCTCGCCCGAAGACGAGGACAAGGAGCTCCTCGAGGGCTTCGGTCTCGACCTCGAGAAGGAGCTGGCGGAGGAGAGCGAGGACGACCTCGAGATCCGTCCCCCGGTCGTCACCGTCATGGGTCACGTCGACCACGGTAAGACGCGCCTTCTCGACGCGATCCGTCAGACGAACGTCATCGAGGGCGAGGCCGGCGGCATCACCCAGCACATCGGTGCGTACCAGGTCTGGACCGAGCACGAGGGCATCGAGCGGGCCATCACCTTCATCGACACCCCGGGTCACGAGGCGTTCACCGCCATGCGTGCCCGTGGTGCCCAGGTGACCGACCTCGCGATCCTCGTGGTCGCGGCCGACGACGGCATCATGCCGCAGACGGTGGAGGCCCTGAACCACGCCCAGGCGGCGAACGTGCCGATCGTGGTCGCGGTCAACAAGGTCGACAAGCCCGCGGCCAACCCGGCCAAGGTGCGTCAGCAGCTGACCGAATACGGTCTGGTGGCCGAGGAGTACGGCGGCGACGTGATGTTCGTCGACGTGTCGGCTCGCGCGAACACCGGCATCCAGGACCTCCTGGACGCCGTGCTGCTCACCGCGGACGCCGGTCTCGACCTCACCGCCAACCCGAACAAGGCCGCTCGCGGTGTCGCCATCGAGGCGAAGCTCGACAAGGGCCGCGGTTCGGTCGCGACGGTGCTGATCCAGTCCGGAACCCTGCGGGTCGGTGACGCGATCGTGGCGGGTACCGCCTACGGCCGCGTGCGCGCGATGATCGACGAGAACGGCGAGACCGTCGAGGCGGCCGCGCCGTCTCGCCCGGTCCAGGTGCAGGGACTCAACTCCGTGCCCCGCGCCGGCGACGTCTTCATCGTCACCGAGGAAGACCGCATGGCCCGTCAGATCGCCGAGAAGCGTGAAGCGGTCGAGCGCAACGCCCAGCTGGCCAAGGCCCGCAAGCGCATCTCGCTCGAGGACTTCACCCGTGCTCTGGAAGAGGGCAAGGTCGAGTCGCTCAACCTCATCATCAAGGGTGACGTCTCCGGTGCCGTCGAGGCGCTGGAGGAGTCGCTCCTCAAGATTGAGGTCGACGACTCGGTCCAGCTGCGCATCATCCACCGCGGTGTCGGTGCGATCACCGAGTCCGACGTGAACCTGGCGACGATCGACAACGCGATCATCGTGGGCTTCAACGTCCGCCCCGACACGAAGGCGCGCGAGCGCGCCTCCCGTGAGGGCGTGGACATCCGCTTCTACTCCGTCATCTACAACGCGATCGACGAGATCGAGAGCTCGCTCAAGGGCATGCTCAAGCCGGAGTACGAAGAGGTCCAGTCGGGTGTCGCCGAGATCCGCGAGGTGTTCCGCTCCTCGAAGTTCGGCAACATCGCCGGTGTCATCGTGCGGTCGGGAACGATCACGCGCAACGCGAAGGCCCGCGTCATCCGCGACGGCGTCGTCATCGCCGATGGCCTGGCCATCGAGTCGCTGCGCCGGTTCAAGGACGACGTCACCGAGGTGCGCACCGACTACGAAGCCGGTATCGGCCTCGGCAAGTACAACGACATCCAGATCGGCGACGAGATCGAGACCACCGAGATGGTCGAGAAGCCTCGCGGCTGATCGGGTTCGACACCTTCGGGCGGGGATGCTGAGGCGTCCCCGCCCGAAGGCCTCTGAAGGGAAAGAGCTATGGCAGGCGAACGACAGGCACGACTCGCGGACCGCATCCGTGTGATCCTCGCCGAGCGTCTCGAGAAGGGTCTGCGCGACCCGCGGCTCGGGTTCGTGACCATCACCGATGTCCGCGTGAGCGGAGACCTGCAGCACGCCTCGGTGTTCTACACGGTCCTCGGCTCGGAGGAGGAGCGCATCGCGAGCGGTGCCGCCCTGACCTCGGCGACGGGCATGCTGCGCAGCGAGGTCGGCCGACAGCTGAGCACGCGTCTCGTGCCGACGCTCGAGTTCATCCCGGACGCGCTCCCGGAGAACGCCGATCACATCACGGCGCTGCTGCGTGAGGCGCAGGAGCGGGACGCCGAGGTCGCGAAGCTCGCCTCCTCTGCCTCCCCGGCCGGCGACGCCGACCCGTACCGCTCGGTCGACGACGAGGACTGATCCGTTTGATACCCTCGGGTCCGCGGGGATGACATCCGATGGACCTGGGGGATCGGCATTCCAGCGACGGTATCGAGCGACGGCGGTGTCGTCGCGCCCGCGATCGTGGAGCTGCTGCTCCGCGATCTTCTCGCGCGCGAACTGGTCTGCGCGCCGCACGTGGTGGCGCGACTGGCCGCGCGTCTCGCCGCCGATCCGCCGAGCGTCGTCGAGGTCGCGGAGCGGCTGACGCCGGACCAGCGGCTGGGACGGCGCGCGCTGCCCTCACCCCTGCCCCTGACGCCCGCGGTCGAGCGTGCCTTCGCGGAGCTCGAGCTCTCGGAGCGTGACCGCACGCTGCTGCTCGCGCAGACACTGCGCAGCGGCGACGACCTCGGCACCCTGGTCGCGTTCGACGGCCGGTCGGCGCGGGAGCTGGCGGCCTCCCCGGTCGGCGCACTGCTCGTGATCCATGCGGGCCGGGTGCGACTGTCCGACCCGCGCCACTCGGTGTGGATTCAGGCGCTGTCGACCTCGGCGCGGACGGCGGAGGTGCATTCCCGGCTGGCGGGACTGCACGCGGCCCTCGGCGATGAGGACGCAGCCGCGTGGCATCGGGCGCGCGCGTCGTTGACCGGCGACCCCGCGGCCGCACGGACGCTGGTCGGTGCGGCGCGGAGACTGCTCGGCGCCGGACGGGAGGAGCGCGCGCTGGCTCTCGCCCGGGAGGCCGCGGCGCACGTGTCGGGCCACCGGCGGGACGGGGCGATGCTGCTCGCCGGACTCGCGGCCGTCGGCGCGGGGCTCGCCGGGGATGCCGTGCACGATCTCGGCAGCCTGTATCCCCGCGCGTCGGCGCGGCTCCGGGGACGGGCGCTCGGGGGACTGCTGGTGGCGCAGACGTTCGTGCTGGGCGCGATGCCGGATGTCGATCCCGCGCTGTTCCGACCGCGGAGCGCGAAGGGTCGGGCGGCGTGGCGCGACTGGACGAGAGCGGCCGGGCTCGCGGCGCTGCTGTGCGCGGAACGAGGAGACCGGGCCCCGATGCGCCTGTGGCTCGACGCGGTGCGCGAGGGAGCCGCGGTCGTCGGGGCCGAGACCGAGCTGCGGGAGCCCGTCGTCGCCCTGTGCTGGCTTCTCGCGGGGGACAGCGAGGTCGGCGTCGGAGAGGGTGAGGGGCCGCTGTGCGGAACCCTGCTCCGGGCGCTCCGACTCGCGGCTCGCGGTGACATCGAGCAGGGGCTGCGCCTGCTGCGCGACGACTCGCCCCTGGCCGATCTCGCACCGGACCATCTGGTGCCGGGGCTCGAGCGCAGTCCGCTCGTGCGCGCCTATCGGGCGGTGGCCGAGACGCTGCTGCTGGTGTGGCGTGGTGACATCGGCGCGGCGCGGGAGCGGCTGCTCCGCGCCGCGGTCGAGCTCCCGGTCGCGCTTCCGTTCGCGGGACTGGGGGTCGTCCTCGCGCGGCGGCTCGATCTCGCCGTGCGGGGGGAGATCGGACCGGTCGCCCACGCCCTCACGGCCGTGCTTCCGGTAGGGGGAGGCGTCGACGGGTTGGTCGACAGCGGGATCGAGGCCTTCCTGGCGGGCGCGGTGGACGCGGCGGGGGCGGCGGTGGAGCTCTGGCGCGACGGCGGGGCTCCGGAGCCGGTGCTCGGTGTTCCCGGGCTCGAGGAGGTGGCTGTCGCGGCGCAGGTGCAGCGCGCGGCATCCGGGCCCGTCACACCTCCGGACCTCGCGGCGGCACGCGACCTCCGGGTGCGCCTCCTGGCGGCGTCGGCGGGGAGCTGGCCGTCGGAGCGAGACGACGTGCGGGAGACGGCGCGCACGCTGCGCTCCCCGTTCGCGCGGGCGCGCGTCGAGCTCGTGCTGGGTCTGCAGCACGCGGTGCGTGACGACCATCTCGCCGCACGGATGCACCTGCAGCGGGCGGAGCGGCTGTTCGAGGCGGCGGGTGCGGACGCGTGGGCGCGGGCGGCCAGGGACAGGATCGATCGGCTCGACACCACGGCGGCGCAGCTCGTCCCCGCGCCGGAGCGGCTCTCGGTGTGCCGCAGCGTGTGGAGGCGGCGGCTCACCGCCCGTGAGCTCGACGTCGCGATGCTGGCCGTTCGTGGCGCGGGCAACCGCGAGATCGGTCGAGAGCTGAGCGTGTCGGTGCGGACCGTGGAGGTGCACCTCGGGCGCGTGTTCGCGAAGCTGGAGGTGCGCAACCGTGTCGAGCTCACGGCTCTCGCCCACCGCACCGAGCGTCACCTCTGATCCGGGGTCACCGGGGGAGCGTGAGCCCTTCGCCGTCGGTCTCGGCGAGGCCGTCCGCGATGAGGGAGTCGATCGCCCGGTCGCGCTGTCGGGCGTCGGGCCACTCCGGGATCACCGCGGCCAGGGGGACGGCGTCGGGGGCGGCGTCGCGGAGGAGGCGCAGCACCGTGCCGCGGGCCTGACGGTCCGATCCCTCGTAGGCGGCCTGGCGGCGTCGAGCGTCGCCGGTGTCCGGTCGACCGGCCGCCAGCCAGGCGCACTGCTCGGCGATCGGGCACACCTCGCAGCGCGGTGCCCGAGCCGTGCAGATCGTGGCGCCCAGCTCCATGGTCGCCGCGTTGAAGAGCGCGGCCTCCACGTCGTCGTCCGGCAGCAGCGCGTCCATGAGGGCGAGGTCGCGCCGGGACGGCGGCGCCGGGTGTGCGCGCCCCTCGACCGCCCTGGCCAGCACGCGTCGGGTGTTGGTATCGACGACCGGGTGCCGATCACCGTACGAGAACACCGCGACCGCTCGTGCCGTGTAGTCGCCGATGCCGGAGAGGGCCAGGAGCGCGTCGACGTCACGCGGCACGACACCTCCGTGCCGCTCGACGACCTCGATCGCGGCGCGGTGGAGCCACAGGGCACGGCGCGGGTAGCCGAGGTTGGCCCACTGCTGCACGACCTCGGCGGTCGTCGCCTCGGCCATCGCCGCGGGGGTCGGCCACCGCGTCAGCCAGGCGTCCAGATGCGGGATGACCCGGGTGGCGGGGGTCTGCTGCAGCATGAACTCGCTGACCAGCACGCCCCAGGCGCCGAAGCCGTCGTGGAACTCGCGGCGCCGCCACGGCAGGTCGCGGGCGGCCGATCGATACCATGACGTCAGGTTCGGCATCGTCGTGGGGGAAGACGGCGGAACGGGCACCCCGCCAGCCTAGGCGAGCGGGATCGGGAGGACCGGGCCGAGGGACGGAGCCGTCGTACGAGGTGCGCGGCTGACGCACGGACGGCGCACCACGCGTCGGTAGGCTGGAGGGATGGTCCCCTCCGGCATCCTCCTCGTCGACAAGGCCGGCGGGCTCACCAGTCACGACGTGGTCGCCCGCACGCGGCGGGCCTTCGGCACCCGCAAGGTGGGTCACGCCGGCACGCTCGACCCGATGGCGACCGGGCTGCTGGTGATCGGCATCGAGGGTGCGACGCGGCTGCTCACCTACGTCGTGGGTGCCGACAAGACCTACCTGGCCACGATCCGGCTCGGCGCCACCACGACCACGGACGACGCCGAGGGTGACACGCTCACCGTCGCCGAGTCTGCGGCGTGGTCGACCGTCACCGACGACGCGATCGCTGCCGGCGTCGCCGCGCTGACGGGGGAGATCTCCCAGGTGCCCAGCGCGGTGTCGGCCATCAAGGTCGACGGACGTCGCGCCTACGACCGGGTGCGCGCGGGGGAGGAGGTCGTGCTCGCGGCCCGCGAGGTCTCCGTCAGCCGGTTCGACGTGCTCGCCAGCCGTCGCGGCGAGGACCACATCGACCTGGACGTGATCGTGGACTGCTCGTCCGGCACCTACATCCGCTCCCTGGCCCGCGACCTCGGTGCCGCGCTCGGGGTCGGGGGCCATCTGACGGCCCTGCGGCGGACCAGGGTCGGCCCCTTCGACGCGGCGGACGCGGTGGGCGTCGACGAGCTGGAGGGCGCGCCGACGCTGACCCCGGCGCAGGCGGCGTCCCGCATCCTCCCGGTGCTCGCGGTCTCGGCGGATGAGGCGAGGGACCTGCGGCACGGGAAACGCCTGGTGGGCCAGGCCGATCGACTCTCCGGCGCCCTCGTCGCGGCGATCGATCAGGACGACGTGCTGGTCGGCATCGTCGAGAGACGCGGCGCCGACGTCAAGAGCGCCATGAACATGCCGGAGGCCGTCCGATGATCCTGTGGTTCACGATCGTGCAGATCGCGGTGGCGGTCGCCGCCGGCGTCTTCTGCCTGGTGGCCGGTCTCGCGGGGCGCCGGCCGAGCGACTTCTCGGTCGGCGCGCTCGCACTCGTCGAGCTGCTGCTGATCGGGCAGGTCGTCGTCGCGATCGTCGCCCCGCTCGCGGGGAACCCGCCCACGGGCGATCTCCTCGAGTACTGGGTGTATCTGGTCTCCGCCGTGCTGCTGCCGATCGGCGCCGTGCTGTGGGCCCTGATGGAGCGCAGCCGCTGGAGCACGGTCGTGCTGGGCGTCGCGGCGCTCGCGATCGCGGTCATGCTGTGGCGCATGCAGGCCATCTGGACCGTCCAGGTCGCCTGACGGCGGGAGCCCCGCGGAGTCCGGCGTCCCGCCGCGGCTCTAGGATGGAATGCGCTATGAGCTCCACCGCCCCCTCCACCCGGATGACCGGAATCGGTCGCGTCCTCGTGATCGTCTACGCCGTCATGGCGCTGGCTGCCACGGGGCGCAGCTTCGTGCAGATCGTGCGCCGGTTCGATGAGGCGCCGCTCGCGTACACGCTGTCCGCCGTCGCCGCGCTCGTCTACATCCTCGCGACACTGGCGCTGATCTTCGCCCGGCGTCGCGGGTGGTACACCGTGGCGTGGGTCGCGATCGTATTCGAGCTCACCGGCGTTCTCGTCGTCGGGGTGCTGAGCATCCTGCTTCCCGCGCTGTTCCAGCACGAGACCGTGTGGTCGCTGTTCGGCCGCGGCTACCTCTTCGTGCCGCTGGTGCTTCCCGTCTTCGGCATCTGGTGGCTGCGCACGCACCGCCCCGTCGCGGTGGAACGCCCGGTGGAGGCCGTCGCGTGATCGTGTTCCGCAGTCCGGAGGAGGTGCCGGACGGCTTCGGACCCAGCGCGGTCGCCATCGGCAAGTTCGACGGGGTGCATCGAGGGCACCGCGCCGTGATCCAGCGGCTGAAGGACACCGCGGCCGCCACGGGGAGCCGGGCGGTCGCCGTCACCTTCGACCGCAACCCGCTCGCGGTCCTGCGCCCCGACCGGTGCCCCGAGAACGTCGTCACGGTGGAGCGCAAGCTCGAGCTGCTCGGCGAGCTGGGCCTCGACGCGACCCTGATGCTGACCTTCGACGAGGAGCTCGCCGCCCGCTCGGCGGAGGACTTCGTGGTGGACATCCTGGTGGGCGCGCTGCAGGTGTCGACCGTGTTCGTCGGCGCGGACTTCCGGTTCGGGCACCGCGGAGCAGGCACACCCGAGCTGCTGCGCGAGCTGGGCCCCCGCTACGGCTTCACGGTCGAGGTGGTCGAGGACGTGTACCTCGAGGGGTCGTCGCGGCGCGTGTCGTCGAGCTGGATCCGCGAGCTGCTCGTGGACGGCGACGTCGCGGGCGCCGCGCGGGTGCTGGGGCGCTCTCCCGATGTGCGCGGCGAGGTCGTGCACGGCCTCAAGCGCGGCCGCGAGCTGGGGTTCCCCACCGCCAACCTCTCGACCATCGTCGACGCGTTCGTCCCCGCGGACGGCATCTACGCCGGCTGGCTGGTCGACCACGACACCGGCATCCGGCATCCGTCCGCGATCTCCGTCGGCACGAACCCCACGTTCGACGACGTGCTGGTCCGCCAGGTCGAGGCGCACGTGCTGGGGGAGACGGGGCTCGACCTCTACGGGCACGACGTGACGGTGGAGTTCGTGGAGCGGTTGCGCGGCATGGTGGCGTTCGAGGGCATCGAGAAGCTCATGTCGCAGATGGCGGCCGATGTGGCGCAGGCTGCGGCGATCCTCGGCGTGGAGTCCTGACCGCTGCACCGCGATTCCGGCGCGCGGTTCCGCGGGCGGTCGGCCCGATGACATAGAATGGGAGCAGGCTCCCGCCGACCCGCGCACCGCCGTGAGCGCCGGAGGGAGACGATCCACGGTCCGCACGGTCCTGGCTCACGCCACACGCGGACGACGAGAACGGCCATCGGCTCCCTGGGGGCGCCGGGCCCTTCAGGCTCAGGAGGAGCATGCCGACCACGGCAACCGCCGCCACGCGGCGCAAGAAGACGTCCCGTCGCGACGACGAGGCACCCCTCATCCCGATCCTCGCGCGCAAGGTGCGCGAGATCGAGGCGAAGTCCCAGCGCGGCAAGCTGGGCCCGACGAACCGCACGAAGTTCCAGGTCATCGCGTTCCTGGTGCGTGAGGAGCGCGCGCGGGTCAAGGCCGACACCGAGATCACCGACGCCGCGCGCACCGAGCTGCTCAAGCGTCTGGACGGCGTCGCCACGATCCTCGCCAAGACGGCCGCGCGCGACACCTCGCTCATCCAGCTGCTGGAGGCCGACCAGGCCACGTCGCCCGTCGCCAAGCGCATGCGCCGCGACTGGCTGCTGGAGTCGGGCGCCGAGCTGCCGCCCGAGGAGCTCATCATCGCGGACCAGGCGCCCGTGCAGGCCCCCGTGGTGCCGGCCGCGATCGCCGAACGTCAGGTGACGCCGCCGTCCGTGGAGTCGCGCCAGCTCGCCAACCCCTTCCTCGCGCCCGACCTCACGCCGCGCCCGGCCAGCACGCCCCGGCGCCGCCTCGACGGCTGGGAGCTGATGGGGCCGCTGTACAAGGCGTTCGAGACCGGCGCCGGCGGTGCGGCAGCCTCGATGGAGCTTCCGCCCGCGCCCGAGTTCGACCACGTGTCGCCCAAGGGCCTCGACGTGATGGTGCACCAGTCGCGCTTCCTCGAGGCGGTGCGCGCGGGGCACCGCAGCTTCCTGCTCGCGGATGAGCCGGGTCTGGGCAAGACCGCGCAGTCGGTGCTGGCGGCATCCGTCGCAGGCGCCTACCCGCTGCTCGCCGTGGTGCCGAACGTGGTGAAGATGAACTGGGCGCGCGAGGTGGAGCGGTGGACGCCGCAGCGCCGCGCGACCGTCATCCAGGGCGACGGCGACGACATCGACGCGTTCGCCGACGTGTTCATCGTCAACTACGAGATCCTCGATCGTCACCTGTCGTGGCTCGCGACCATCGGTCTGCGGGGCATGGTCGTCGACGAGGCGCACTTCATCAAGAACCTGTCGTCGCAGCGCTCCCAGAACGTGCTGTCGCTGGCCGCGCAGGTGCGTGAGCGCACGCCGGGACACGACCCGCTGATGCTCGCGCTCACGGGTACCCCGCTGATCAACGACGTCGAGGACTTCGAC
Source organism: Microbacterium sp. NPDC059771 (assembly GCF_042732495.1). Classification (NCBI taxonomy): domain Bacteria; kingdom Bacillati; phylum Actinomycetota; class Actinomycetes; order Micrococcales; family Microbacteriaceae; genus Microbacterium; species Microbacterium sp. NPDC059771. The sequence goes on from NZ_JBHWHK010000001.1 coordinate 1,893,221, forward strand.
GCCATCTGGCGCTTCCTCGGGTGGACGAACGGCGAGAAGCCGGGACCGGCGCTCATGGAGAAGCTCGACGCGACCGGGTTCACGCCCGCCGACAAGGCGTTCTATCCCGAAGCGCGGGACGCGGTGATCTCGATGGGTATCGTGCGCCGCAAGAAGAAGGACGTCGCGGCCGACCTCCCGGACAAGCTCGTCGCAGATCTGCCGGTGCAGCTCGACGACGAGTTCGGGCGCAGCATCCGTCAGGCCGAGCGCGAGCTGGGGGAGCGGCTGGCCGCGCGCTACCGCCGCATCATCGAGGCACGGGGCGATCGCGGGCTCCTTCCCGGCGAGATCGACGACGACATCGTGCGCCTGGTCGCTCAGAACGAGCTCGAGGAGTCGAAGGCCGCGGGCACCGGAGGCGACAACGTCTTCACGATGGTGCGCCGCATCGGTCAGGCAAAGGCGCCGCTCGCGGCCGACTACGCGGCGCAGCTGCAGCGGTCGGTCGGCAAGGTCGTGTTCTTCGCGAAGCACATCGACGTCATGGACCAGGCGGAGGCGCACTTCGCCGCCGCGGGCATCCGCGCGGTGTCGATCCGCGGCGATCAGACCACGACCGTGCGTCAGCAGGCGATCGACGACTTCAACGGCGACCCGGACGTGGGCATCGCGGTGTGCTCGCTGACGGCCGCCGGTGTGGGGCTCAACCTCCAGGCCGCGTCGAACGTCGTGCTCGCCGAGCTCTCGTGGACGGCGGCCGAGCAGACGCAGGCCATCGACCGCGTGCACCGCATCGGGCAGGACGAGCCGGTGACGGCGTGGCGCATCATCGCCGCGCACACGATCGACACCAAGATCGCGGAGCTCATCGACCAGAAGCAGGGCCTCGCGGCCAGGGCGCTGGACGGCGAGGCGACCGAGGAGGCGGCGAGCGAGTCGGTGCAGCTGGCGGCCCTCATGCACCTGCTGCGCGAGGCCCTCGGCGGGAGCTGAGCCTCCGCTAAGAACGCGAGTTCTTAACGCCGGATTCGCCTCGGATCGGGCTCCAATCGCGAAGTTCGCGGATTCCGCGGGGCGGACGCGTCAAGATCCTGGTTTTTCGACGCGTCCGAATGGCGGCGGAGGGCGGCGTGCCGCTAGGGTCGATCCCAGGCACCGTCGCCTTTCCCCCTCCCGACACTCGAACCTCCGAAGGCAGCAGCATGAAGATCGGCATCCTGACGAGCGGCGGCGACTGCCCCGGACTCAACGCGGTCATCCGCGGCATCGTGCTCAAGGGCACCACCACCTACGACCTGGAGTTCGTCGGCATCCGCGACGGCTGGCGCGGGGTCGTCGAGGGCGACTTCATGCCCCTCACCCGGCACGAGGTGAAGGGTCTGTCGAAGGTGGGCGGCACGATCCTCGGCACGAGCCGCACCAACCCGTACGAGGGTGAGCGCGGCGGCGCCGAGAACATCGCCAAGACGCTCTACGGTCACAAGATCGACGGCATCGTGGCGATCGGCGGCGAGGGCACCCTGGCCGCGGCCGATCGGCTCGCGAAGGACGGCATCAAGGTGCTCGGCGTCCCGAAGACGATCGACAACGACCTGCGCGCCACCGACTACTCGTTCGGTTTCGACACCGCGGTGAACATCGCGACCGACGCCATGGACCGTCTGCGGACGACCGGCGACTCTCACCAGCGGTGCATGGTCGCCGAGGTCATGGGCCGTCACGTCGGCTGGATCGCGCTGCACGCCGGCATGGCCGCCGGTGCCCACGTGATCTGCATCCCCGAGGTCCCCATGTCCATCGACGAGATCACCGAGCTGGTCACGCGGGCACACGACCGCGGCCGCGCTCCGCTGGTCGTGGTGTCGGAGGGCTTCACGCTCACGGGCATGGAGGAGGCCTACAGCGACAAGGGCCTCGACGCCTTCAACCGCCCGCGCCTCGGCGGGATCGGCGACCTGCTGGCCCCGGAGATCGAGCGGATCACCGGCATCGAGACCCGCGCCACGATCCTGGGGCACATCCAGCGCGGCGGCTCGCCCTCGGCGTTCGATCGCGTGCTGGCAACGCGCCTGGGCCTGCACGCCGCCGACGCGATCGTCGACGGCGCCTGGGGCCAGATGGTGGCGATGCAGGGCACCGACATCGTGCGCGTGCCCTTCGCGGATGCGCTGGGCGAGCTGAACACGGTGCCGCGCTACCGCTACGACGAGGCCGCCGCGCTGTTCGGCTGACCCGCCGCGGCTCAGGCGTCGGCGAGGCCGAGCGTGTCGAGCAGCCAGGCGAGCTCGAACGCGCGCTCACGCCAGGAGTTGTAGCGCCCGCTCACGCCCCCGTGCCCGGCGACCATCTCGCACTTGAGGAGCACGTCGGTCGCCCCGGCCTCGCGGAGCCGGGCCACCCACTTGGCCGGCTCGACGTACAGCACTCGCGTGTCGTTGAGCGACGTCACGGCGAGGATCCGCGGGTAGTGCACACCCTCGCGCACGTTCTCGTACGGCGTGTACGACTTCATGTAGGCGTACACCTCTGCGTCGTGCAGCGGGTCGCCCCACTCGTCCCACTCGATCACGGTGAGGGGAAGCGACGGGTCGAGGATCGTGGTCAGGGCGTCGACGAACGGCACCCCGGCGAGCACTCCGGCGAACAGCTCGGGGGCCAGGTTCGCGACCGCGCCCATCAGCAGGCCGCCCGCACTGCCGCCCTCGGCGACCAGCTGCGCGGGCGTCGTCGTGCCCTCCGCGACCAGGTGCCGTGCGCACGCGACGAAGTCCGTGAAGGTGTTGCGCTTGTGCAGCAGCTTCCCCTCCTCGTACCACTGCCGTCCCATCTCGCCGCCGCCGCGCACGTGGGCGACCGCGAAGACCACGCCGCGGTCGAGCTCCGACAGCCGCGCCACGGAGAATCCCGGGTCGATCGAGTGCTCGTACGAGCCGTAGCCGTACAGGTGCACGGGGCGCGCCTCGGCACCCGGCTCCCCGAACGACCGCTTCCAGACGAGCGAGATCGGCACGCGGGTGCCGTCTTCCGCGGTCGCCCACTCGCGGCGCTGGCCGTAGGCGGAGGGCTCATAGCCGCCCAGGACGGCCACCTGCTTGCGCAGCACGAGCTCGCGCGTGGCGAGGTCGAGCTCGTACACCGTGCCTGGCGTCACGAAGGAGGTGTAGCCGAGCCGGAGGAAGGGGGCGTGCCACTCGGGGTTGCCGCTCACGCCGGCGGAGTAGAGCGGCTCGTCGAAGCGGAGCTCCTCGACCGCATCGGTCGCGTAGTCGAGCAGGCCGACCCGTTCGAGCCCCTCGCTGCGGTACTCCACGGTGGCGAAGTCCCGGAACGCATCGACCCCGAGGAGTCGCCGTCCCGGCTCGTGGGGGAGGATCACGCGTCGCTCGCCCTGCGGGTCCGCGACGGTCACCGACACGAGCTCGAAGTCCAGGGCGCCGTCGTTGTGCAGGATCAGCAGTCGGTCCTCGCCGTCGACCACGGCGTGCTCCAGCGAGTACTCCACACCCTCGCGACGCGGCCACACCAGCTGCGGCTCCGCGGTGATGTCGCCGGACAGGTCGACCAGGCGCTCCTCGCTCGTGATGCTCGACCCGACCGCGATCACGAGGTACCGGCGGCTGCGGGTGATCCCGGCGCCGAGCCAGAACTTCTCGTCCGGCTCGTGGAACAGCCGCACGTCGTCCGCGACGGGGGTGCCGAGGCGGTGCAGCCACAGGGTGTCCGGGCGCCAGGCCTCGTCGCGCGTGGTGTAGAGCACCCCCGTGCCGTCGGGGGTGAAGAAGGCGCTGCCGGTGTTCGGGATCTCGTCGTCGAGCGTGGTGCCCGTCGCGAGATCGCGTACGCGCACGGTGTAGAGCTCGTCGCCCTCGAAGTCGGTGGACCACAGGAGCTTCGTCGCGTCATCCGTGGTGTCGAAGGCTCCGAGCGAGAAGAACTCGTGGCCCTCCGCCTCGGCGTTGCCGTCCAGCAGCACGACCTCGCCGGGCACCGGGACGCCGGGCTCCAGGCGCGGGGGAGTCCAGTCGTCGGGTTCCGCGGCCGCGCGGCAGTGGATCGCGTACTGCGCGCCCTCCTCGGTGCGGCTGTAGTACCACCAGTCGCCGCGGCGGGTCGGCACCGACAGATCCGTCTCCTGCACGCGGCCCTTGATCTCCTGGAACAGGGTCTCGCGCAGTCCGGCCAGGTGGGCGGTCTCGGCCTCGGTGTGGGCGTTCTCGGCCTCGAGATGAGCGATGACCTCGGGGGAGTCCTTCTCGCGCAGCCATTCGTAGGGGTCTTCCACGGTGTCCCCGTGGTGCGTGCGGAACGTCGGACGGCGGGCGGCGATCGGGGCGTCAGTCACCGCTCCACGCTATCCCAGGTCGAGTTGACCGGCACGGGGGACGGTGGGAGGATTTACCGGGGCCGGTAAACGGAAGTCAAACCCACGGTGAACTCTTCGTTCGTCACGTCGATCCCGTCGACATTCCCTTTCCTCAAGACCGAAAGCGAACGGTGGAAACCGCAGCCCTCATTGTTGTGCTCGTCATCGCGCTGGCACTCTTCTTCGACTTCACGAACGGCTTTCACGACACCGCCAACGCGATGGCCACTCCCATCGCGACCGGTGCCCTGAAGCCCAAGACCGCGGTGCTGCTGGCCGCCGTGCTCAACCTCGTCGGTGCCTTCCTGTCCACGGAGGTGTCGAAGACCATCTCGGGCGGCATCATCCGCGAGGATGCGATCCTCGAGGCGGGGGCGCAACTGTTCCTGTCGCTCATCTTCGCCGGACTCATCGGTGCGATCACGTGGAACATGCTCACCTGGCTGCTCGGCCTGCCGTCGAGCTCCTCGCACGCGCTGTTCGGCGGCCTGATCGGCGCCACGCTCGTCGGCGCGGGCCTCGGCGGCATCGACTTCGGCGCAGTGCTGTCGAAGATCGTGCTCCCCGCGCTGATCGCCCCGATCACGGCGGGCATCATCGCGTTCGCGGCCACCAAGATCGCGTACTCGGTCACGCGCCGCTACGACGGCAAGCCGGACGGACGCGACGGCTTCCGCTGGGGTCAGATCTTCACGTCCTCGCTGGTCGCGCTGGCGCACGGCACGAACGACGCGCAGAAGACCATGGGTGTCATCACCCTGGCCATGATCACGATCGGCTGGCAGTCGGGAGCCCACCACGAGCCCGAGCTGTGGGTGATCGTCGCGTGCGCCTTCACGATCGCGCTCGGCACGTACCTCGGCGGGTGGCGCATCATCCGCACGCTCGGCAAGGGGCTGACCGATGTCAAGCCGGCGCAGGGCTTCTCCGCCGAGAGTTCGACCGCGGCCACGATCCTCGCGTCCAGCGCGCTGGGCTTCGCGCTCTCCACGACCCAGGTGGCGTCCGGCTCGGTCATCGGCTCGGGGCTGGGTCGCCGCGGCTCGACCGTGCGGTGGCGGACGGCCGGACGCATCGGCGTCGGCTGGCTGCTGACGCTGCCGGCCGCCGGCGGTGTCGGCGCCCTCGCGGCCCTGCTGGTCGTGTGGCTCGGCCCCTGGGGCGTCGCGATCGATGCGGTCCTTGCGCTCGCGATCATCCTGGGCCTGTTCCTGCGTTCGCGGCGCAACGCGGTCACGCACGCGAACGCGATGAGCGATGTGGCGGAGTCGGGTCTCGCGATCGAGCTGCCGGACACGCCCCCGCCCACGCGCCGTCAGCAGCGCATCGAGCGCGCGAAGGCCGAGGCCAAGGCGCGTGCCGAGGCCAAGGACCGCGCGAAGGCCGAGGCGAAGAACAAGGCCAAGAAGAAGGCGGAGGCCAAGGCCGGTGCCAAGGCGGCGAAGACCGGCGCTGCACCCGTCGCCCCGCCCCCGGCCCCGGCACCGGAGTCGGCCGCCGACGAGGCCACGATCACGCGGAACGGGGACTCGGCATGAGCGTCACGATCGACTGGCTCGCGTTCTTCCAGGTGTTCGCCGCCGCCCTCATCGGCGCTGCTGCCATCGTCACCTTCTACGCGCTGGGACTGCGGCTCCTGGTCCGCAGCGGCCGGGCCCCCGTCGTGAGCCCCGCCGAGTTCACCGACGCGATCACCGTGATCTCCGAGAAGGAACTCAAGCGCGCGGCCAAGCAGGCGGCCAAGGCGGCGAAGAAGAGCCCGCTCACCGAGGGACAGAAGACTCTCGCGCTCGTGGGTGCCTACGCGTGCTTCGTGCTGTGCGGTGCGGCGGTCATCGGCGGCATCCTCCTCCTCGTCCTCGGACACTGAGACCCCGCGGCCCTGGCGCGTCCGGACCCGGCGTCGGGGCGTGACCCTAGGCTGAGGTCATGTCCGCGGCACCCGGAACCCCGTACGTCTTCGGCAGGCACGACCCGGCCTCCCACGTCCTGATCCACGTGAGCGACCCGCACTTCCTCGCGGGAGGGGCACTGCTCGGCGGGAGCTACGACGTGCAGGCCTCGTTCGATCGCACCCTCGCGGCGATCCGCGCCGTGCATCCGGCGCCTGCAGCCATCGTGGTCACGGGCGACCTCGCAGACCTCGGTGAGCCCGACGCGTACCGGCGACTGCGAGCCGCGCTCGAGCCGGTCGCCGCGGACCGGGGCACACCGATCGTGTGGGTCGCGGGCAACCACGACGAACGCCCCGCGCTGCGCCGTGAGCTTCTCGACCGGGAGCCGACGGAGGAGCCGGTGACGGGCGTGTGGGAGCTGGACGGACTGCGGCTCATCGCGCTCGACACGAGTGTCCCCGGATGGCACCACGGAGACCTCGACCCCGGTCAGCTCGAGTGGCTGGCCGGACTGCTCGCGGAGCCGGCGCCGCACGGCACGCTGCTGGCGATGCACCACCCGCCGCTGCCGAGCCACCTGCCGCTGTTCGACATCCTCGAGCTGCGCCACCAGGACGAGCTCGCGGAGGTGATCCGCGGCACCGACGTGCGGGGGATCCTCGCGGGACACCTGCACTACTCCTCGCACGGGGTGTTCGCCGGCGTCCCGGTGAGCGTGGCCTCGGCGACCTGCTACACGATGAACGTCGCCCGGCCGGCACCCGACGTGAACGGCATGGACGCGGCGCAGTCGTTCCAGCTCGTGCATGTGTATCCCGACACGATCACCCACACCGTCGTCCCGGTGGTCGACGCTCCCACGGGCGACTTCTTCTCCTCCGAGTGGCTGGAGCGGATGGCCGCCCTCACGCCGGAGCAGCGGCTCGACGCGTTCTCCCGGAAACCGCCGCGCCGACCGGCGTAGACTGGTCGCATCCCCCACTTTTCCATTCGCCACGACCCACGAGGATGTGACATGGCTTCTGCCGCGCCTGCACTTACACGTACCGAGACCGATTCGCTGGGGAGCATGGAGATCCCCGTCGACGCCTACTGGGGGATCCACACGGCCCGCGCCGACGCGAACTTCCCGATCTCCAAGCGGCCGATCTCCGTGTACCCCGACCTGGTGATCGCTCTGGCGATGGTCAAGCAGGCCAGTGCGCGGGCGAACAAGGAGATCGGCGTGCTCGATGCCGAGCGTGCCGACCTGATCGACCGCGCGGCGCAGCGGGTGATCGACGGCGAGTTCCACGAGCAGTTCACCGTCGGCGTCATCCAGGGCGGTGCCGGCACCTCGACCAACATGAACGCGAACGAGGTCATCACCAACATCGCGCTCGAGATGGCCGGACGCGAGAAGGGCGACTACGCGTTCCTCTCGCCGATCGACCACACCAACCGCAGCCAGTCCACCAACGACGTGTACCCGACGGCGGTCAAGATCGGGCTGTCGCTCACGTTGCGGTCGCTGCTCGACGAGCTCGACGCCCTGCGCATCGCGTTCCTGGGCAAGGCGAGCGAGTTCCACGACATCCTCAAGGTCGGGCGCACCCAGCTGCAGGACGCGGTGCCGATGACGCTCGGCCAGGAGTTCCACGGCTTCGCCACGACGCTGGGGGAGGACCACAGCCGTCTCACCGAGAACGCCTCGCTCATGTTCGAGATCAACATGGGCGCCACGGCGATCGGTACCGGCATCACCACGCACGTCGACTACGCGCCGGCCGTGCTCAAGCACCTGCGCGAGATCACGGGGCTCGACCTGGAGACGGCGACCGACCTCGTGGAGTCCACGAGCGACACCGGCGCCTTCATGTCGTTCTCGTCGTCGCTCAAGCGCAACGCCATCAAGCTCTCGAAGATCTGCAACGACCTGCGCCTGCTCTCGTCGGGTCCGCAGGCGGGCCTCGGCGAGATCAACCTCCCCGCCCGCCAGGCCGGCTCGAGCATCATGCCGGGCAAGGTGAACCCGGTGATCCCCGAGGTCGTGAACCAGGTCGCGTTCGCCGTCGTCGGCGCGGACACCACGGTGACCATGGCGGTCGAGGGCGGACAGCTGCAGCTCAACGCGTTCGAGCCGGTCATCGCGCACTCGATCTTCCAGTCCATCACCTGGATGCGTCAGGCCATGTGGACCCTGCGCGTGAACTGCGTCGAGGGCATCACCGCCAACCGCGACCGCCTCGGCGCGATGGTGGGCGCGTCGGTCGGCGTGATCACGGCGCTCACCCCCTTCATCGGCTACGCCGCCGCGGCCGCGCTCGCGAAGACCGCGCTGCTGACCAACCGCAACGTCGCCGATCTGGTGGTCGAGGCGGGCCTCATGTCGCGCGACGAGGTGACCAAGCAGCTCTCGCCCGCGCGCCTGTCGGGCCTGGAGGCCGTGACGGCGGCCATCCCGATCGTCACGCCCGACGACCTCATCCAGATCTGACCCGCTGCACGCCGAAGGGGACGGGAGCCGCGGCTCCCGTCCCCTTCCGCGTGTCCGGTGTCAGTCGAGGATGCGGCAGTGCGTGGTGAGCTCGCCGATCCCGTCGATGCCGACCGTGACCGTCGAGTGGTCGCGGAGGAAGATCTGCGGGTCGCGCGAGTAGCCCGCACCGCCGGGGCTGCCGGTGGAGATGAGCGTCCCGGGCAGCAGCGTGAGCGACTGCGACAGATGCGCGATCAGCTTCGCGACCGAGCGCACCATCTGGTCGGTGCTCGCGTCCTGCACCGTGTGCCCGTCGACGACCGTCCAGATGTGGAGGTCCTGCGGATCGGGCACCTCGTCGGCCGTGACCGCGAAGGGACCGGTGGGCGTGAAGCCGTCGAACGACTTGCAGCGCGACCACTGCGCCTCGGAGAACTGGATGTTCCGCGCGGTGATGTCGTTCACCACGGTGTATCCCCATACGTGCGACAGTGCGTCGGCTTCGCTCACGTCTTTCGCGGGGGTGCCGATCAGCACGCCGAGCTCGGCCTCGTAGTCGACGGCTTCGCTGAGGCTGCGCGGCCAGGAGGTGACGTGATCGTGCCCGGTGAGGGAGTTGGGCCACAGTGTGAACACCGTGGGCGCGGCGTCGGTCTTGAGTCCGAGCTCGCTGGAGTGCGCGGCGTAGTTGAGGCCGACCGCGAGCACGGCGGGCGGGGCGAGCACGGCGGAGTCGAAGCTCCAGTCACCCAGCGGGTGACGCGGAGCGGTGCCGTCGGCCAGGGCGGTGCGCAGCTCGTCGAGGGCGACGTCACCCCTCTCGATCAGCTGCTGCAGTGTGGCAGGAGCGTCGGACAGGAGATCGGAGACGAGGATGGCGTCCGTGTCGTCCACCACGGCGAGGACCGCGCGGGGGGAGTCGGGACGGCGCAGATGAGCGAACCGCATGGTTCTACGCTACCGGGTGGCTGCGGCGGGGCGGATGGAGGACTCGACCAGACCCGGGCGGTATTGCTTGTGCCCCATAAGCTTTGGCTATGACTTTCGGAGGACCGGCCGACCCCCAGCAGCCCGGGCGATACACGCCGCCGCCCGCCCAGCAGCCCGCACCGTCGGCGTACTCCGCGGCCCAGTATGCGCAGTCGCCCTATCTGCCGGCGACCTACGGGCAGCAGCCCGGCTACGCGTCCGCACTGGCGCAGCCGACGCCGTACACCCCGCCGGCGCCCGTCGCGCCGTCGCCGGCGGAGTCGCTGCCCGCCCTGCCGGTGACCACGAAGAAGGGCAGGACGGTCTCGCTGTGGCTGTTCGCCTTCCTCGGGTTCCTGCTCCTGGCGCTGATCGGCTACTTCGGCTGGGCGCTGGGGCCGACGGCGTCGGCCGTGGGGCTCGTTCTCGCGCTGATCCCCCTGGCGATCGTGTTCCTCGGGGTGCGGATGATCGACCGATGGGAGCCGGAGCCGAAGCGTCTCGTGATCTTCGCGATCGCGTGGGGCGCGGTGGCGGCGGTCGGCCTCACTCTCCTGGTCGACGTCGGGATGACGATCCTGCTCGGCCCGGTGCCGGAGGCGGTGGCGGCGGTCGTACAGGCGCCGATCGTGGAGGAGTTCTGGAAGGGCCTCGGGGTGTTCCTGGTCTTCCTGCTCGCCCGCCGCTCGTTTGACGGTCCGGTCGACGGCGTGGTGTACGGCGCGCTGGTGGGGGCCGGGTTCGCGTTCACCGAGAACATCCAGTACTTCGCGGTCAGCCTGATCGAGGGTGGCGGCGAGCAGCTCGGCGCCACGTTCGTGGTGCGCGCGCTGCTGTCGCCCTTCGCGCACGCCATGTTCACGTCGCTGACGGGGTTCGCGATCGGCCTCGTCGCGCGCCGGCACGCCTCCGCCGGGGCGGCCCTCGGCGCGGGACTGCTCGGGTGGTTCGGCGCGGTCTTCCTGCACGCGCTGTGGAACGGCTCGGCGACCTTCGCGGACTTCTTCGGCCTCTACTTCACGCTGCAGGTCCCGCTGTTCATCGGCTTCATCCTGGGCATCATCGCGCTGCGGCGGGAGGAGGCGCGGCTCACGCGAGCCCGGCTCGCCGAGTACGCCGCTGCGGGCTGGTTCACGCCGGAGGAGGTCACGATGCTGGCGACGCCGTCCGGTCGCAAGGCGGGATTGACGTGGGCGGCGCAGCTGCGCGGCGACCGTCGTCCGCTCATGCGCGAGTTCATCAAGGACGCGACGGCGCTGGCGGCGGTGCGGCAGCGGGCGATCACCGGCCGCGACCCGCTGGCGGTCGAGGACGAGCGGGCGCTGCTGATCCGCACGCGCGCGACGAGGGCCGCGCTGCTGGCCTACTGATCCGCCCTGAGCAAGACTCAGCGCCCGGTGCTGCGGCGATGCCTGCATGTCTCCCGGGCGCTGAGTTGATCTGCCACCAGGGTGCACCCGGCCCCTCGGACGTGTCAAGGGGCAGGGCGCGAGGCCACCCGCCCGGTCGAGGTGTTCGCTGTGAGCAGGTCCCGTCGCGTTGACCGGGCGCGCGCGGGTCCGCTTGGATGGAGCCATGACTGATCGCACGAAGCCCGAGTTCGACGCCCCGACCGCTCCTGCCCCCGCAGAGCTGGTCATCCGCGACATCATCGAGGGTGATGGTGCCGAGGCCAAGCCCGGTGACACGGTGACCGTCCACTACGCCGGTGTGGAGTTCGAGTCCGGCGAGGAGTTCGACTCCTCGTGGGGCCGTGGCGAGACCATCCAGTTCCCGCTGCGCGGCCTGATCCAGGGCTGGCAGGACGGCATTCCCGGCATGAAGGTCGGCGGACGCCGCGAGCTGATCATCCCGCCGCACCTGGCCTACGGTCCGGTCGGCGGCGGACACTTCCTGTCCGGCAAGACGCTGATCTTCATCATCGACCTCGTCGCCGTGGGCTGATCCCGACGCGACATCTCGAGCGCCTCTCCTCTCGCCAGGAGGGGCGTTCTGTCTTTCCGGAACGCGTGTGCATGCACGGGAATACATTCGCGTGAATGTAGGTTGGGCTGGAGGACGCCGCGATCGCGGCCCTGTCCGTACGCCGCCTCCGCGCGGCCGATTCTCCGAGGAGAAACCCATGACCAGCATCGACATCCCCGGCTACCGCCCCGGCACCTGGGTCCTCGACCCCGCGCACAGCGAGGTCACCTTCAGCGTCCGTCACATGATGATCTCGAAGGTGCGCGGCACGTTCGGCGTGAAGAGCGCGACGCTCGTGGCTCCGGAGAACCCGCTCGAGGCCAAGGTCGAGGCGAGCGTCGACGTGACGTCGGTGGACACGAAGGACGAGGGCCGCGACCAGCACCTCCGCTCGGCGGACTTCTTCGACACCGAGAACTACCCCACGATGGAGTTCGTGTCGACCGGTGCGCGCGTCGAGGGCGGCGACCTGCTGGTCGACGGCGACCTCACGATCCGCGGCATCACGAAGCCGGTCACGTTCGAGCTCGACTTCGGCGGCTTCGGCAGCGACCCGTGGGGCAACTACAAGGCGGGCGCCTCGGCGAAGACGGTCATCAACCGCGAGGACTTCGGCCTCACCTGGAACGCGGCGCTCGAGACCGGCGGCGTGCTCGTGGGCAAGGACGTCACGATCAACCTCGACCTGCAGGGAGCGCTGCAGCAGGACTGATCACCGCACGGCTTCAGGAACCCCGGGTCCGTCAGGGCTCGGGGTTCTCTGCGTCATAGGAGCGGAAGCGGCGGTTGCGCCCGGCGATCAGCGCGACCAGCGCGATCACCAGGATCCCGCCGAGCAGGGGAGGGAACCACAGCGTCGTGAGCGTGGCGAGCGTGCCGGCGTAGAGGGCGCCGATGCGCGGGCCCCCGGCGACCACCACGATGAACAGCCCCTGCAGGCGTCCGCGCATGGTGTCCGGCACGGCCGCCTGCATCATCGTGTTGCGGTAGATCGAGCTGACGTTGTCGGAGGCGCCGGACAGCGCGAGGGCCACGCAGGCGGCGATGATCAGTCCGACGTGGGGTGTGTCCTCGTCGGCGGGGGAGGAGAAGGCGCCCACGAGCAGCACCACACCGAACAGCAGGATCGATGCGCCATAGGCCTCGACCGCGCGTGCGATCCCGCGACCGTGCCAGCGGTACTGCACGACCCGGCCCGAGAACAGGCTCGAGGCGAAGGTGCCCACCGCCACAGCTGCGGTGAGGATGCCGGTGGTGACCGCGCCGCCGCCCAGCAGCAGCGTGCCCAGTGCGGGGAAGAGGACGAGGGGCTGGCCGAAGGTCATCGCGACGATGTCGACGACGTACTGCATCCGGATGTTGCTCGCGCGGCGGAGGAAGCGCCAGCCGTCGACGAGCGAGGCGAGACCGGGGCGGACGATCTCGCCTTCCGGCCGCACCGACGGCAGTGTCCATAGGCCGAGGAACATCGACAGCATCAGCACGACGTCGATCGAGTAGGTCCAGCCGTAGCCCGTGAGGGCGACCAGCAGGCCGGCCAGGGCAGGACCGGCCATGACCGTCAGCCCGAAGGCGACACCGTTGAGCGCTGACGCCGCGGCGAGCTGTTCACGAGGGATGAGGCGGGGGACGATCGCCGTGCGCGTGGCCATGCCGACCGAGTTGGCGGCCGAGTTGATCATGCTCAGCGCATACAGCCACCAGATCGTCTCGGCGCCGGTCCACGTGAGCGCCGCGAGGAGAGCGATGGAGGCGAACGTCACGGTGGCGGCGATGAGGGCGACGCGACGGCGATCGAAGGCGTCGGCGAGCATGCCGCCGTACAGGCCGGCCAGGACCATCGGCAGGAGCCCGGCCACCGCGATCATCGACACCGCGAACGTGCTCCCGGTGAGCGCGAACACGTGCAGCATCACCGTGACGATCGTGAGCTGGCCGCCGATGCCCGCGAGCGTCGAGCCGATCCACATGCGTGCGAAAGCGGGGCTGATCCGCAGCGGCGTCAGGTCGATCAGATGTCCTCGTCCCGCGTTCACGCCACGCACCTCTCCCGCACTCCTCGAGCGTAGTGGAGTGCGCGGGAGCGCTGGTCGGCCGTGTCGCTCGGGGCTCGCCCGGGCTGGTAGACTCGTCAGGTTGCCGTTCGATCGGCCGCGGATAAAGAGAGCTCACGCATCAGGCGTCGGGCGCCGCGCAACAAGCAGAGAGGGGATCGAATCTATGGCACTGGAAGCAGACGTCAAGAAGGCGATCATCGAAGAGTACGCGACGCACCCCGGTGACACCGGATCCCCCGAGGTGCAGGTCGCAATGCTGACGCAGCGCATCAAGGACCTCACCGAGCACCTCAAGGAGCACAAGCACGACCACCACTCGCGTCGTGGTCTGTTCCTGCTCGTGGGTCAGCGCCGTCGTCTGCTCGGCTACCTCCAGGACATCGACATCGAGCGTTACCGTTCGCTGATCGAGCGTCTCGGACTCCGCCGATAAGGCAGAGCGAACCCAGCGTTCAATCGCGCAGAACATTCTTGAGAAGGCCGCCCCACGGTGTGGGGCGGCCTTCGTCGTGTGCAGATGTGTTGTAGCTCTGGTTGCCACCCGTGCAACTTTCCGATAGGAAAGTCATGGAGCTTTCCAAGTGGAAAGCGGGGAAGTCGCCATGGAGCAGAAACCGATCGCAGGCCAGGACGCTCTGGTGCCCCCGGACTCGGAGACGGCCCGGCGGTACCTCGAGGCGGCGGAGGCGGTGGTGGACCGCCGCGAACATGCAGTCGACCGACGTGCTCTCGCCCGGCTGCAGATCGGCAACGCCGTGGTCATGGCTGCGTATTTCGTCGCCTTCGCGCTTGTTCTCCGGCGAGACGACGTGCTGGCGTCGCAGATCGTGCTGTTCACCCTTCTGGTCTGGGGACAGCTGTCCACGGGGATGGCGCAGCGCACGGGCATGCAGTGGCGGATGACGCGTTCGCGGTGGCCGCTGCTGGTCGGCGGCGCAGCGATCATCATCGGTGCGCTCGTGGTGTTCGGCTTCGCTGCTCTCGATACGCGACTTCCTGTCGGGGTGGTGCTCATCCCGGCAGTCACGGTGCTCGTCGGAGTCGGAGGGCATGGCGTCGCGCGGCTCATACGGGCTGCGGGCGACCTGGGTCGTCCCCGTCCGGCTCCCCGTTCGTTGCCGCACCGGCTTCGATGGGGCACCGTCCTCATAGGCGTCGCGTTCGCCGTGCTGACGATGCTCGCAGGATCGCCGGACGACGTGCTGAGGAGCATCATCACCCTGCTCGTGATGCTGTGCCTCGTGGGGTGGATCGCCGCCTCCGCCTCAGACTTCGGTCTACCCGCAGTCGGCGCGTCCTGGCGCTGGCCGCACATCACTGTCTTCTTCATCGCCGCCTGCATGCCCGTCGGCATCGTCCTGGGATCCGGATCGCTCGGCAACGCAGGACTCGTCGGCGTGTGCGCGGGCGCCGGCGTGCTCGCGTCCTTCGTGGCGGTCTCCTTCGTCGCGGGGCACGGCGAACGTGCGTGAGCCCGCGTCTGTCCCACACCCGCGCACGCGGCTGGACGACAACTTTGCCTCGCCCATCCGGTTCTCCCTCATGGCCGGACTGGGCGACGGGATGGAACTCGACTTCGCGGCCCTGCGGGAGATGCTGCAGTGCGGCGACTCGCCCCTGAGCAAGGCGATCGCGCACCTGCAGGCCGCCGGGTACGTGGTCGCGCGCAAGGGCGCGGTCGGGGGGCGCTCGCGCACCTGGGTGCGTTCGACGAAGGCAGGGCGCGATGCCTTCGCCGCGCACCTTCAGGCACTGCGTGAGATCGTGGCCCTCGGTGCCGGGCAGGAACTGTGACGCCCGTCAGACGGTCACGAGGTCGGGGTGATGGATCGCCGCGACATCGGGGTGCGCACGAAGCCGGGACTTAAGCGCGTTCTCGCCGTAGGTCGCGTGGATCGGATTTCCCGGGTCATCGGTGACCCCGGTCGCCTGAGCGGCGAGGTCGGCGGGGAGCTCGAGCAGCGGGAGCTGCTGATCGAGTGCGGGGTTGAAGAAGAACGGGATCGAGATGCGCTCCTCGGGTGCCCGCGGTGAGATCACGCGGTGGTTCGTTGCCTTGAGGTAGCCGCCGGTGGCATACTCCAGCAACTCTCCGATGTTGACGACGAATGCGCTGGACACCGGGGGAGCCGAGACCCACTCGCCGTCACGCTCGACCTGGAGGCCCCCCTTTCCGGGCTCGACCCACAACAGCGTCAGCACACCGGAGTCCTTGTGCGCTCCGACGCCCTGCTGTGGTTCCGGCTCGTCCGTGCCCGGGTATCGCACGATCTTGATCAGGGTCGACGGATCGCGGAACGTCTCGTCGAAGTAGGTCTCGTCCGCGCCGAGAGTGACAGCCCAGGCGCGCAGGAGTTTGCGTGCGATCTCTGTCAGGGAGTCGTGCCACTCCGCGACCACGGCCTGGAGCTCGGGCTGGGCCGCTGGCCACAGGTTCGGGCCGATCAGGCGGTTGAAGGCGGGGCCGTCGCTCACGGGCTCGCGCTCCGGGCCGATGTCGATCTGCTCGCGCCAGTCGACCTTGCCCTGGGTCCGCTCGCCGCCGACTCGGGTGTAGCCGCGGAAGTGGGGGCTGTTGACGTTCTCGATCGCGAGCTTGTCCTCTTCGGGGAGGGCGAAGAAGTCGAGTGCGGCGCGGTGCAGGCGCGCCTCCAGCTCGGGAGAGACGCCGGTGCCGGTGAGGTAGAAGAAGCCGACGTCGTGGGTCGCGGCACGCAGCTCGTCGCGGAACCGCGCCGCGGCCTCGGGGCCCTGGTCGAGCTGGGAGAGGTCAAGGATCGGGAGCGAGAGTTCAGCCATGGACCGAGGGTATGTCGAGGTTCTCGGACCGCGGGCGAGTGTTGCGTCGCGTTACTCGGGCGGGTGTCCCGGCACCGGCGGATGTCATCCGGTCGGGGGAACGGGTGTCGCGGTGCTAGAGTCTCGTTGGTAAGGGATGCCTTACCTCAGTCTTCATCAGAGGGACACCGTCCGTGCTCGCCACCTTCCTCATCGGCCTCCGCGAGGGGCTCGAAGCCGCACTCGTCGTCGGCATCCTCGTCGCCTACCTGCGGCGTCTCGACCGGCGTGATGCGCTCCCGAAGCTCTGGGCGGGCGTCGGTCTCGCGGTCGGTCTCGCTCTGGCCATCGGCGCGGTCCTCACCTTCGGCGCGTACGAGCTCACGTTCACCGCCCAGGAGCTGATCGGCGGCGGGCTGTCCCTGCTCGCGGTCGCGATGGTCACCTGGATGATCTTCTGGATGCAGCGGGCCGGACGCACGATGAAGGCGACCCTGGAGGGCGGCGTCGACCGTGCGCTCACCGCGGGCGGACTCTGGGCGCTCGTCGCGATCGGCTTCGTCTCCGTCGCCAGGGAGGGTATCGAGACCACCCTGCTGCTGTGGTCGATGGTGCAGTCGTTCGGCGACGCGCCCTCCGCGCTGCTGGGTGCGCTGCTCGGTCTGCTCGCCGCGGTGGCCCTCGGCTGGCTGATCTCGCGGGGCGCGCTGCGCCTCGACCTGCGCCGGTTCTTCGCCTGGACCGGCGGGTTCCTCGTGATCGTCGCCGCCGGCGTGCTCGCGTACGCCGTCATGGATCTGCAGGAGGCGGGGGCGCTGCCCGGTCCGTTCACGGCCGCCGCGCCGATCGACGCGGCCACCGGCGCGGTCGCCGTGGGGGCGGCCGGCTTCCCGTTCGGCTGGGCCTTCGACGTGTCGTCGGGGATCGCCCCCGGCGGCCCTCTCGCCGCCGTGCTGCAGGCCACCATCGGCTTCATGCCGGCCATGACCTGGCTCCAGGTGACCGCCTGGGTCCTCTACCTCGCCATCGTCGGCACGTTCTACGTGCGTGGCCTCCGCCCGCGGCGTCGCTCCGCGGCACCGACGCCGCGCCCTCGCACCAAGGCGACCCCTCTCTCACAGCAAGGAGCAGCATGACCATCTCGTCCCGGTCCCTGGGGGTGCTGGCCGTGACCGGCGCAGCCGTCCTCGTCCTGAGCGGCTGCGTCGCGAAGGAGGACACCGCGGCCACGGCCGCCTTCGAGGTGTCGTCCACCGACTCCGACTGCGCGGTCTCGGCCGCCACCGCGGAGAGCGGCACCCTCACGTTCGACGTCTCGAACGACACCGACCAGGTGTCGGAGTTCTACCTGCTCGCGGACGACGGCCTGCGCATCGTCGGCGAGGTCGAGAACATCGCGCCGGCGGCGTCGCGTACGCTCACGGTCGTGGTGCAGCCCGGTGACTACTTCACGCTGTGCAAGCCGGGCATGGTGGGCGACGGCGTGGGCAAGGCCGCCTTCGCCGTCACGGGCGACCCGGTGGCCGTCGACGGGCCGGACGCCGAGCAGAAGACGAAGGCGGTCGACCTGTACGCGGCGTTCGTGAAGGATCAGGTCGGTCAGCTCGTGCCGGCGGTGGAAGAGCTCGTGGCCGCCTACGAATCCGGCGACGACGCGACCGCCCGCACGCTGTTCCCGCAGACCCGCGCCTTCTACGAGCGCATCGAGCCCGTGGCCGAGGCCCTGGGCGACCTCGATCCGCGCATCGACTTCCGCGAGGTTGACGCCGTGGCCGACGGGCTCGACTGGACCGGCTTCCACCGCATCGAGAAGGACCTGTGGGTGCCGGCGCAGGACGCCCTCAACGCCGACGGGGAGACGCCCGCGTGGCAGGGCTGGGCCCCGTCCACGCCCGAGGAACGCGCCGACTACGGCGACCTGCTGCTCGCCGACGTGCAGGAGCTGTACGACTACGTGCACTCCGACGACTTCACAACGACCCTGGAAGACCAGGGCATCGCGGGTGTCTCCAATGGCGCGATCGCGCTGCTCGACGAGGTCGCGACCGGCAAGATCTCCGGCGAGGAGGACTGGTGGTCCGGCACCGACCTGTTCGACTTCGCGGCGAACGTCGAAGGCTCCAAGATGGCGTTCTCCCTGGTGCAGGACTTCGCCACGGCGCAGGGCGACGACGGCGCCGCGCTGGTCGACGAGATCGAGTCGGGGTACGCCGCGCTCGAGTCGTCGCTCGCCACGCACGGCTCCCTCGCGGACGGGTTCGTCGGGTACGCCACCCTCACGGCGGACGACAAGCGTGAGCTGACCGACCTGATCAACGCCCTGGCCGAGCCGCTGTCGCAGCTGACCGCGACGGTGCTCGACTGACGGGACCGCAGAGGCGCCGGACATGACCGAGAGCGAACCGATCCGCGAACCGGAGGACCGGGCGGAGGCCGCACGCGTCGACGCTCGCGCGGGGCTGAGCAGGCGCGGACTGCTCGGTCTCGCGGTCGGCGGCGGGGTCGCAGGTCTCGCGGTCGGCCTGGGGGCGGGACTGACCGGCGGCGTCGCGCTCGGACGCGCCCGCGCCGCCGAAGACGCGCAGAACAGCTACGACTTCTTCGGCGTGCACCAGGCCGGCATCACCACGCCCGTGCAGGACCACCTGCACTTCGCGAGCTTCGACATGATGCCGCGCACCGACCGCGACGACCTGATCTCGCTGCTCCAGGACTGGAGCTACGCGGCCTCGCGCCTCACGCAGGGACTCGAGGTCAGCGCGAGCGGTGCCGTCGGCGGCAGCCCGGAAGCCCCGCCCGACGACACGGGTGAAGCGCTCGGTCTGCCGTCCGCCGGGCTGACCATCACGATCGGGTTCGGTCCGAGCCTGTTCGAGAACGAAGCCGGCGACCGCTACGGCATCGCGGCGCAGCGCCCCGCAGGGCTGGAGCGGCTGCCCGCCTTCCTCGGCGACGACCTCGACCCCGAGATGTCCCACGGCGACCTCTGTGTGCAGGCGTGCGCCGACGACCCGCAGGTGGCGGTGCATGCGATCAGGAACCTCAGCCGGATCGCGTTCGGGCGTGCGCGACTGCGGTGGTCGCAGCTCGGGTTCGGCAAGACGTCCCGCACCACGGCGGCGCAGGCCACGCCGCGCAACCTGTTCGGCTTCAAGGACGGCACCGCAAACATCCTCGCCGACGACACCGCCGCGCTCGACGAGCACGTGTGGGTCTCCGCCGCGGACGATCCGGGCTGGCTCGCGGGCGGCTCGTACCTGGTCGCCCGGCGCATCGCGATGCTGATCGAGACGTGGGACCGGGTGCGACTCTCGGAGCAGGCCACCATCATCGGCCGCGACAAGGGCGAGGGCGCCCCGCTCTCCGGCGGCGACGAGTTCACCGAGCCCGACTTCCACGGCGGCGCGATCGACGCCCACAGCCACGTGCGGCTCGCGCACCCGACGCAGAACGACGGCGTGCGCATCCTCCGCCGCGGCTACAACTACGTGGACGGCAACAACACGCTCGGACGGCTCGACGCCGGGCTCTTCTTCCTGTCGTATCAGCGCGACCCCGCGCAGTTCATCACGCTGCAGCGCCGGCTGGCGACCGACCGCATGAACGAGTACATCCGCCACGTCGGGTCGGGGATCTGGGCGGTGCCGGCCGGCGCGAAGCCCGGCTCCTACGTGGGTGCCGAGCTCTTCGCCTGACTGGCCCTAGGACCCGAGCCGCGCGGCCTCCAGCACCTCGACGACGGACGAGGCCAGCGCATCGGCTCCCGCGTGGTCGTCGGCGCTGATCGTCACCACAGCGTCATCGAGGAAGATCATCAGCTGCCCGTAGGCGCCGTGCAGCCGCCAGGCCCGTCCCGGTCCGCCCCACCCGGCGAGGGCGTAGCGGTCGTAGCCCGGGTTCACGCCGGCGACGACGCCGTCGCGGTGCATCGCATCGATGTGCTCCGGCGACACGAGCCGACGCCCCTCCCACGCGCCGCGGTCGCGGATCAGCCGCCCGGCGCGCGCCATCTCCTCGGTGCGCAGCGCGAGACCGCCGCCCGCCTCGATGCGGCCGTGGGGGCAGCGGGTCCACCGCGCGCCGTGAATGCCGAGCGGCCCGAGCAGGCGGTCGTCGAGGTAGTCGCCCACGTCGCCGACGCGCGCGGCGAGGGCCGCCATGGCGGTGTAGGTGCTGGCATTGGAGTACTGGAAGACGCGCCCGCGGGAGGGGCGCCGCAGGAACTCCGCGGCGAGGTCGGGCCAGTCGGTCAGAAGTGTGGGCGACCAGGGCAGGTCGATCCCGCTCGACATCGACAGGAGGTGGCGCAGCGTCACCCGGTCGACGCCCGGCCCGAGCTCGTGATCGGGGAGGAGGTGCGCCACGGGCTCGTCGAGCGAGACCACGCCGTCGTCGGCGGCGAGAGCCACGGCGAGCACGCACACGCCCTTCGCGACCGACTGGATGTCCTCTCGCACGTCCGGTGCCCAGCGGTGTTCGGCGGTCCCGTCGCCCGCGCGCACGTGGAGGCCGTGTGCGCGGAAGCCCGTGTCCTCGATGATCGCGACCAGGCTGTCCTTTACGGAGAGGGCGTCGGCTCCGGGGGCGCCGCTCATCGGGGACGACGCGAGCCGGTCGGGTCGTTCCTGCGACCCTCGCGCGCGGCGAGCTCGGGATCGGAGAACAGCCAGCGCGGGCGCGGCTCCACGAGCGGGCGGAACAGCCGTCGCACGGGCTTGGTAGCCAGCAGCAGCGCGAGGACCACCGAGAGCGCGGTCACGAGCGGCAGCCAGAACCACGTCGGCTCGAGGTCGCGCAGCACACCGCTCTCCCGGAAGGGATAGAGCACGAACGAGTGCAGCAGGTAGACGTACATCGTGTACTGGCCGAAGGTCGTCCACCAGTACGAGCCGCGCGGGATCAGCGCGAAGAACGCCGCGCACAGGACGACGGCGAGCAGCATGAGGGCGACCCGGATCGCGCCGGCCCACCACTGCGTGCCGACCAGGTCGGAGTAGGAGGCCTCGTAGAACAGCCATTCGCGCAGGTCGGCGGCCTGCCACAGCGGAAGCCAGTTCCAGGCGGCCCACCCGGTCGCCGCGAAGACGCCGATCGCCGCCGCGCGGATCCACCAGGGGCGGAAGTCCAGCAGGCGCAGCCGGTTGACGATGTCGTGCTCGCGCAGCCACCAGCCGAGCGTGAAGAAGGGGAGGAGGCCCAGCGTGCGGGACAGCGAGAAGGTGCTGTCGACGTTGGAGAGGTAGCCGGCGCCGATCGAGATCACGACGGTCCACAGCAGCGGCCAGCGCAGCAGCGCGAGGTAGGGGAGGACGAGGCGGAAGATCGCCAGCGCCAGGAGGAACCACAGTGTCCAGCTCGGTTTGGTGAAGTTCGGGGTGGCCTGACCTTCGACGAGCCACTTGGTGAGGGTCCACAGCGTCTCGAAGATCACGTAGGGCAGGACGATGTCGGTGATCACCCTGGCCATCTGCGTCTTGGTGGGCGAGCCCGACTTGGAGAAGTAGCCGGAGATGATCGCGAACGCCGGCATGTGGAACGCGTACAGCGCGAGGTAGAACGCGAACGCGATGTCGGAGTCGTAGATGAGCCGCTGGATCGCATGGCCGAGCACGACGAGGACGATGCACGCGTAGCGAGCGTTGTCCCAGAACGGCACGCGCCGGCGCTTCCGCGGGACGGACCCGGTGGCGGGCCCCGTGATGTCGGCCCCGGTGGTGCTCATCCTCCGAGGCTACAGGCGCGGGAATAAAGTTGCCGTGCACGCGTTGACACGATTACATTCAAATGAATAGAACCGGGTGGCACGATCATCGGGTTCGGAGAACACGGAGCAATCATGAGCGAGCAGTCAGGCGCGCAGGCGATGCAGTTCGGCATCATGTCGGTCAGCGACATCACCCGCGACCCCACCACGGGCGTCACCCCCAGCGAGCAGGAGCGCATCAAGGCCACGCTGGCCATCGCCACCCACGCCGAGGAGGTGGGCCTCGACGTCTTCGCGATCGGCGAGCACCACAACCCGCCGTTCTGGTCCTCCAGCCCCACCACGTTCCTGGCGGCGCTGGCCGCGCAGACCGAGCGCCTGATCGTCTCGACGTCGACCACGCTCATCACCACGAACGACCCCGTGCGCATCGCCGAGGAGTACGCGATGCTGCAGCACGTGTCCGACGGCCGCATGGACCTGATGCTCGGGCGCGGCAACACCGGCCCGGTGTACCCGTGGTTCGGACAGGACATCCGTCAGGGCCTCCCGCTCGCGATCGAGAACTACGCCCTGCTGCACAAGCTGTGGCGCGAGGACGTCGTCGACTGGGAGGGCAAGTTCCGCACCCCGCTGCAGGGCTTCACGTCGACCCCGCGCCCGCTCGACGGCATCCCGCCGTTCGTCTGGCACGGATCGATCCGCACCCCGGAGATCGCGGAGCAGGCCGCCTACTACGGCGACGGGTTCTTCGCGAACAACATCTTCTGGCCGAAGGAGCACTACCAGCGCCTGATCGAGCTGTACCGCCAGCGCTTCGAGCACTACGGCCACGGCACGCGCGAGCAGGCCATCGTCGGACTCGGCGGGCAGGTGTTCATGGCCGCGAAGTCGCAGGACGCCGTGAACCAGTTCCGGCCGTACTTCGACAACGCCCCCGTGTACGGCCACGGCCCGAGCATGGAGGACTTCACCGAGATGACGCCGCTGACGGTCGGTTCGCCGCAGCAGGTCATCGACCGGTACGCGGGCATGCGTGAGCACTTCGGTGACTACCAGCGCCAGCTCTTCCTGATCGACCACGCCGGCCTTCCGCTGAAGACGGTGCTCGAGCAGCTCGACATCCTCGGTTCCGAGGTCGTGCCGGTGCTGCGCAAGGAGCTCGCGAAGGACCGTCCGGCCGGCGTGCCCGACGCCCCGACGCACGCGGCGCGCGTGAAGGCCGAGTTCGGCGACGGCCCCACGCGTCAGGCGCGACCCGGCGCCAACCGGGGCGACAACCTCACGGGCGACTCGCCCTACCAGGACACCCCGGCACCCGCGGGTGCCGCGTTCGGACTCGGCCGGAAGGAGGCCTGACATGACCACGCGTCGCATCGCCGTCGTCTCGGCCGGCCTGTCGAACCCCTCGTCCACGCGGATGCTGGCCGACCGGCTCGCCGCCGAGACCGTCAAGGCGCTCGCCGAGCGCGACATCCAGGCCACGGTCGACGTGATCGAGCTGCGTGACTACGCGCACGACATCACCAACAACCTGCTCACGGGCTTCGCGCCGCCCGCCCTGGAGACCGCGATCAACACGGTCGTCTCGGCGGACGCGCTGATCGCCGTGACCCCGATCTTCTCGACCAGCTACTCCGGCCTGTTCAAGTCGTTCATCGACGTGCTCGACCCGGACGCGCTGACCGGGAAGCCCGTGCTGATCGGCGCCAACGCGGGCACCCCGCGGCACTCGCTCGCAATCGACTACGCGATCCGCCCGCTGTTCGCCTACCTGCACGCGGAGGCCGTGTCGACCGGCGTGTTCGCGGCGTCCAGCGACTGGGGCGGCGCGGGCGACGACGTGGCCCCGCTCGCCAAGCGCGTCGAGAAGGGTGCCAGGGAGCTGGCCGAGGCTGTCGCCCGCCGCGAGGCGGCCACGGTCGTCGACCCGTACGACCCGGCGACCTATCTCGGTGAGGGTCGATCGTTCGGACACATGCTCGGCGGTCTCGCGGGCGAGTGACCCCGCGCCGACGTCCGCGCCCCGTCCCCGTGGAGACACGGGGACGGGGCGCGCGTCACCGCCCAGCCGGTCCCCGCCGCCAGGTGTACTCGGTCTCGGGTCGACCGCGCGTCCCGTAGCGGGCACCGCGCACCGCCACGCCCTCGACGACCAGGTGCTCGAGGTAGCGGCGCACGGCCACGCGTGACAGTCCGAGTCGCTCGGCGGCCTCGCGCGCGGAGAGCGGTCCGCGGGCGCGCAGCTCCGCCGTCACGCGCTCCAGCGAGGTCGCCGACAGCCCCTTCGGCAGGACGATGGCTCCGGTCGACCGACTCAGCAGCGCGTCGATCTCCGCCTGCGTCGCCGGGCCCGTCGTCCCGTGCGCCTGGGCACGATACGCCCGGTACTGCTCCAGCCGCTCCTGGAACACCGCAAACGCGAACGGCTTCACGAGGTAGTGGAAGACGCCGAGTGCCGCCATCTGCCGCACGGTCTCCGCGTCGCGCACGCCGGTGATCGCGATCACGTCCAGCGCCGCACCGCTCGCGCGGAGCGCGCGCAGCACCTCCAGTCCGGATCCGTCCGGCATCGTCACGTCGAGCAGCATCAGATCGAACGCGCCAGCGCCGGGTCGCTCGCGCACGGCCGTGAGAGCCGCGCGCGCTCCCGTGCACTCACCGGCCACCGCGAAGCCGTCCAGCCGCGCGAGGTAGGTGCGATGCAGCTCGAGGGTCAACGGGTCGTCGTCGACCAGCAGGACGCGGATCACGACCTGCTCCCGCGTGACGATGCCGACGGGAGGGTCACCCGGAACACCGTCGGCGGGCCCGCCACGGTCACGTCCCCGCCGGCCTCCCTCACGACGGAGCGGACGAGGGCCAGCCCGATGCCGCGCCCGTGCGGCCCCGCGGGCTTCGTCGTATACCCCTGGGCGAAGATCCGCTCCCGCTGATCGACCGGGATCCCCGGGCCGCTGTCCGCCACCTCCAGCACGATGCCGCCGCGATCGCCGCGCCGCAGCGACACCCGCACCCAGCGGTCTGCGGATTCCGCCGCGGCATCCATCGCGTTGTCGACCAGATTCCCGAGCACGGCCACCGCGTCGACGGGCGCCAGCGGGGTGCGCGGGGTGTCCGGGGCGATGTCCATCCGCCAGTCGATGCCGCGCTCGCGCGCCTGTGCGGCCTTGCCCAGCAGCAGTGCGCCCACCGCGGGGTCGCCGTGCTGCCGCGCCGTGACCTGGTCCACGAGGGACTGGCTCTGCCTGGACGTCTGCGTGAGGATCTCGATCGCCTCGTCGCGGCGGTCGAGTTCGAGCAGCGCCACCGCCGCGTGCATGCGGTTGCCGTGCTCGTGCGTCTGCGCCCGCAGCGCTTCGCCGAGGGTGCGCACCGACTCATAGGAGGAGACCGCGTCGCGCAGCTCCCCGGGCGGCAGGTCGCCCGCGAACCGCCGCGTCACCCGACGGGCGAGCAGGGCACCGCCCACCCCGAGCAGCACCAGTCCCGCCGTGATGGCGAGCGACAGCGGCAACCGCCGCACCAGGGTCTCGGAGATGGTCTCGGTCGTCACCCCCGTGGCGACCCAGCCCACCAGGGTGCCGTCATCATCGACAACAGGGACGATCGTCCGCACGGACGGACCGAGCGTGCCGCGGAACTCCTCGGTGAGCACGCGCGGGGTGGACGGGACCGTCCCGAGGTACGGCGCACCGATCTGAGTCGGATCGGGATGGGTGAGGCGCAGACCCTCCGGCGTCATGATCGTGACGAAGTCCAACCCCGCCCTGTCGATGACCTCCAGCGCGTACGGTTCGAGCGACGCGCTGGCGCTCGCCGTATCGCCGCGGGTGAGCAGTGCGACCACGTCCGGTGCGGAGGCGAGGGCGGCGGCTGTGGCGGCGGTGAGCCGTTCGGCCTCGGAGCGGACGGCACGCTGCGCCTCCACCACGAGGAACAGCGCGACGAGCGCGCCGACGACCACGGCGGTCACCACGAGCGCCGCGAATACCCGCGACGCGGCGCTGCGGCCTGGGGAGGCGTGCGCCATCCCGTTCCTCCGATCGTCGACGGGTCCGGCAGGGACCAATACGACCACAAATGGCGTCGTCGTGCGAGCGCGGAGACCGTGGAAGGGGTCGGGGGCACAGAGGCCACCGGCTCGGACGACGACGTCGACACGAGGAGGACGCATGGCGCTCACGACGGGATTCTCCCTTCCCCGGTTCCACTGGCGGCGAGGCAAGCACGCCTGGGACCGCCACACCTGGCTGTACGTCTCGGTGATCATCGCGGTGGTGCTCGGCGCGGTCGTCGGGCTGGTCTGGCCGGAGGTCGGACGCGGGTTCGAGCCGCTGGGCACGGGATTCGTCGCGCTGATCAAGATGATGATCGCGCCGATCATCTTCTGCACGATCGTGGTCGGTGTCGGTTCGATCGCGAAGGCGGCGACGGTCGGGAAGATCGGCGGTCTCGCGCTGCTCTACTTCATGGTCATGTCGACCTTCGCGCTCGCGATCGGCCTGATCGTGGGGAACATCGTCCACCCCGGCTCCGGGCTCGACATGGCGAACGCCAGCTATCAGACGGAGACCACGGAGGCCACGACGACGCAGGAGTTCCTGCTCGGGATCATCCCCGCGACGTTCTTCTCCGCCTTCACGGGCGAGAGCGTGCTGCAGGTCCTCTTCATCGCCCTGCTCACCGGGTTCGCGCTGCAGGGGCTGGGTGAGCGCGGAGCCCCGATCATGGAGGCGGTCAAGCAGCTGCAGAAGCTCGTGTTCCGGATCCTCGGCATGATCCTGTGGCTGGCCCCCATCGGCGCCTTCGGGGCGATCGCGGCCGTCGTGGGCAAGACGGGGGTGGCCGCGATCTGGAGCCTCGGGATCCTGATGGTGGCGTTCTACATCACCTGCATCGTCTTCATCCTCGTGGTGCTGGGGACGCTCCTGTGGGCGGTCACCAGGGTCAACATCCTGTCGCTCATGAAGTACCTGGCCAGGGAGTACCTGCTGATCGTCGGCACGTCGTCGTCGGAGTCCGCGCTGCCGCGCCTGATCGCGAAGATGGAGCACATCGGGGTCTCCAAGCCCGTCGTCGGCATCACCGTGCCCACCGGCTACTCGTTCAACCTCGACGGCACCGCGATCTACCTCACGATGGCGTCGCTGTTCATCGCGACCGGGATGGGCCAGCCCATGTCGATCGGGGAGCAGATCGGCCTGCTGGTGTTCATGATCATCGCGAGCAAGGGGGCGGCGGGCGTCACGGGAGCGGGCCTGGCGACGCTGGCCGGCGGGCTGCAGGCGTACCGGCCCGACCTCGTCGACGGCGTCGGCGTCATCGTCGGCATCGACCGGTTCATGTCCGAGGGGCGGGCGCTGACGAACTTCACCGGCAACGCGGTCGCCACGCTGCTGATCGGCACCTGGACCAGGCAGATCGACCGCGACCGCGTACGCCGGGTCCTGAGCGGCGAGCTGCCGTTCGACGAATCACGACTCGACGGGGTGGACGCCCACGCGGCGCCGCACCCGCAGGCCACCGACGTCCAGGGACTGCACGAGGCCGCCGTCACCGAGATGTCCGCGAAGGAGGAGCGCGCGCGCAACCGGGCCCTCGGCGGATGACACGGGCGGGACAGGGATGCGGGAGCCGGTGATCACCGGCTCCCGCATCACCGCGGTCAACCGCTCTTGCGTCGGAACTCGCGTCGCGTCTGCGGGGCGTTGGCGGCGTGGACGGCGGAGTCGCCGTCGAGGTGGGCCTCGCCCTGCCGGTGGTGCGCGTTCTTCTTCTCGAGCGCTTCCTTGAACTTGCGCTTCATGTCCTCCGAGGAGGAGGCGCCTTCTTCGGTGCTCATGCCCCCGAGCCTAGGGCACCGTCGTCGCGCGCGGGGAGTCGGCCGCGGCGTCGCGCGGCGACCCGGTCCACAGCGAGTCCGAGCGCCACGGCCACGACGATCGACACCGGCACCGCGACCAGCGGCCCGCCGGGGAGCACCGCGGCGATCAGGGCGCCGACCGCGGCCTGGTACACCGCCCACCCGGTCGCCGCGACGACCACCAGGGGGAAGTAGCGCAGGGGTCGCACACGCGAGGCTCCGGCGACGAGGTTCACCGCGAGCCGCGCGAAGGGCACGAAGCGCGCCGTGAACAGCACCGTGGCCGCGCCGCGGTCGAGGCGCCGTCTGGCGCCGTCCAGCGCCTGCCACACGCGCGGCGCGCGCATCCACCGCCATCGCCGGGTCCCGACGAGCCGTCCGATCAGGTAGCAGCAGGCGTCACCGACGGCGGCGGCCGCGGCGGCGCACAGAACCACGGCCCAGAGCGGAGGACTGCCCGTCGTGACGGCCAGTGCGCCGAGTGCCGTCACCGCGATCTCGCCGGGGATCACGACGACGAACGCGTCACCCAGTACGAGCAGGCTCATGACCACGAGGCTCCACGGGCTCGCGAGCGCGTCGGCGAACAGATCGGTCGGCACGACGCCCAGCGTGCACGGCGCGGGTGAACGGCAACCGACGGGAAGCTGGCCGGTGACCCCCGGTCCAGCATCCGGTGAACATCTGGTGCACCGGGCCGTTTCCGGGCGGTGGCCGCTCGAGCCGCGGCCATCCTGTGGGTGTGAGAGTCGCGATCGTCACCGAGTCCTTCCTTCCGCACATGAACGGCGTGACCGGATCCGTGATGCAGATCCTCCGCCATCTCGAGCGCCGTGGACACGAGGCGCAGGTCATCGCGCCGGCGGCGGAGGGCATGCCGCGCGAGCTCCACGGCGCGCGGATCACGGCGGTGCCGAGCATGCCCCTTCCCGGCTACCGCGACGTGCGGGTGGGCGCGTCCGCCCCGGCGCGGATCATCGCGAGCTGGGCCGACTTCCGACCGGACGTGGTGCACCTGGCGTCGCCGTTCGCCCTCGGGTGGCGGGGCGTGCTCGCGGCGGAGCGGCAGGGAGTCGCCGCGGTGGCCGCATACCAGACCGATGTCGTGTCCTACGCCGAGCGCTACCGCGTGGCCGCGACAGCGGGGATCGCGCAGGCACACGTCACCCGGCTCCACCGGCGGGCCACCCTGACGCTGGCTCCGTCTGCCGAGTCCGCCCGACAGCTCGCTCAGCTCGGCGTCGACCGCCTCCGCCGCTGGGGGAGAGGCGTGGACGCGGAGCGGTTCCATCCGACGCGCCGCGACCCCGCTCTGCGTGCACGGTGGGGTGAGCACACCGTGATCGGCTATGTCGGGCGTCTGGCCCCGGAGAAGCAGGTGGAAGACCTGGCCGTGCTCGCCGGGATCCCCGGTACCCGTCTCGTCGTGGTCGGCGACGGCCCGAGCCGTGCGCGCCTGCAGCACCTGCTCCCTGACGCCCTGTTCCTGGGCCACCTCGACGGCGACGCGCTCGCCGCGGCCCTGGCGTCGTTCGACGTGTTCGTGCACCCGGGGGAGAGCGAGACCTTCGGGCAGACTCTGCAGGAGGCGCACGCGAGCGGCGTCCCCGTGGTCGCGACGGGGCGCGGGGGACCGCTCGACCTCGTACGCAGCGGAGTCGACGGCTGGCTCTACCCTCCCGGTGACCTGCGGGAGCTGCGCCGGCGCGTGGGCGAGCTCGCGACCGATGCGCACACGCGGCGCGCGTTCGGCCGCGCCGGTCACGAGAGCGTCCAGGCGCGCAGCTGGGCGGCCGTCGGGGATCAGCTCCTCGGGCACTTCGCGGAGGCCGAGGAGCTGCACAGGACGGACGCGGCGGCGCGAGCCCGTCGGCTCGTGAGGCCCGAGCCCACGCCACCCGTGCCGCCGGCGCGCTGGCGCAGATACGTCGCGCTGGGCGACTCGCTGACGGAGGGACTGTGCGACCCGGGCGCGGATGGGGCGCTGCGGGGCTGGGCCGACCGACTGGCGCTGCTGCTCGCGGCGCGGGGCGGGTTGCACTACGCCAACCTCGCCATCCGGTCGAAGCGCGTGCAGGACGTCTGCGGGGAGCAGCTCGAGCGCGCGCTGGAGCTCCGACCCGACCTGGTCTCGATCCTCGTGGGCGCGAACGACCTCGTGAAGTACCGTGCCCCCGTGCCGACGCTCGCGGCACAGGTCGAGGGCGCGATCGTGCGACTGCGCGCCGGCGGCGCCGAGGTCGTGCTGGTGACGCCCTTCCTCCCCGGACGACGCGCGGCAGCCCTGTACGCGCGACGCTTCGCAGCTTTCGCGACCGCGCTCGCCGGGGTGGCCGCGCGGACCGGCGCCATCCTGATCGACACCGACCTGCATCCCGCGCTCGCGGAGCGACCGCACTGGGGGGAGGATCTCGTGCACCTCAGCAGTCGCGGGCACCGGTTCCTCGCCTATCGCGTCGGCGAGGTGCTCGGGGTGCCCCATGCCGAGGCCCTCGGCGCGCTCGACGCCGTGCTGCACGAGCACGAGTCGATCGGAGCCGGTGCGTGGTGGCGGCGGTACGCGCTGCCGTGGGTATGGCGTCGCCTGCACGGGAGGGCCGCGGGTGACGGCCGCCGCGCCAAGCACGACGACTACGTCTACCTCGGTCGCTCGTCCGTCGAGCGCGGCGCGCCGGTGGGCTGAGCGCGGGGGTGGCGCTCAGCGACGACCCATGCCGCGGTACGTCCAACCGGCCGCACGCCACGCCGCGGCGTCGAGGCAGTTGCGGCCGTCGACCACGACTCGTCCGCGCACGAGCGACCCCGCATGCGCGGGGGAGAGCGCACGCCGGTACTCGTCCCACTCCGTCACGACCACCACGGCGTCGGCCCCGCGGAGGGCCTCGTCCCGGTCGCTCGTGTATCCCAGCTGCGGGTGCAGGGCCCTGGCGTTGTCGATCGCCGCGGGGTCGGTGACCACGACGTCGGCGCCGAGGCCGCGCAGGCGCACGGCGACATCGAGCGCAGGGGAGTCGCGCACGTCGTCGCTGAAGGGTTTGAACGCGGCACCGAGCACCGCGATCCGGCGGCCGAACACCCGTCCGGCGAGGGCGTCGACCACGAGCTGCACCGCGCGGTCTCTGCGGCGGAGGTTGATCGCGTCCACCTCGTGCAGGAAGCCCACGGCCTCGCGCCGACCGAGCTCCTCCGCGCGCGCCGCGAACGCCCGGATGTCCTTGGGCAGGCAGCCGCCGCCGAATCCGATGCCGGAGCCGAGGTAGCGTGGCCCGATGCGCGTGTCGTGGCCGAGCGCCTCCGCGAGCAGGGCGATGTCGGCGTCCGCGGCCTCGGCGATCTCGGCCATGGCATTGATGAACGAGATCTTGGTGGCGAGGAAGGCGTTGGCCGCTCCCTTCACCAGCTCGGCGGTGGCGAGGTCGGTCGCGAGGAAGGGGGTTCCCGCCTCGATCGCGGCACGGTACACGTCGCGCAGGACCGCGACGGCGCGCTCGCCCGCTGCCCCGCTGTCCGCCCCCACCACGATCCGATCGGGGGTCAGGGTGTCGTGCACGGCCCAGCCCTCCCGGAGGAACTCGGGGTTCCACGCCAGCGTCGCTCCGCGGTCGTGCACGAGTCCGGCGAGACGCGCGGCGGTGCCGACGGGAACCGTGGACTTGCCCGCCACCACGTCGCCGGGGCGCAGGTGAGGGAGCAGCGCGTCGACGGCGGCGTCCACGAAGCGCAGGTCAGCGGCCGGGCCGTGCGGCTGCTGCGGCGTGCCGACGGCGAGGAAGTGCACGGTCGCGCCTGCCGCGTCCTCGATGCGGGTGCCGAAGCGGAGGCGCCCTGCCGCCCGACCCGACGCGAGGAGGTCGTCCAACTGCGGCTCGAAGAACGGGGCCTGCCCGCGGGAGAGCGCAGCCACGCGGCCCTCGTCGACGTCGACGCCGATCACCTCGTGTCCGAGCGATGCCATGGCCGCGGCGTGCACGGCCCCGAGGTACCCGCATCCGATCACTGACATGCGCATGGCCCCAGCAGAGCCGACGCCCTGGACGCACGGTCGACGGGAGGGTGAACACACCATGACCGGCGGGTGTCGACACTTTCGACGGCGAGAGCACGCGGGATCCGAGGACGTCGCTGGTAGGGTGGATCCGGTTGACTGCGGTCGACTGTACAACTTCACATCGACTCATGGAGCGATCGGCGGAGAAGCTGGTCCCCTGTGGTGGGTTCCTCGGCGCGGTCGTCGGGTGGCTTTCTACTGGTGGCCAGCGCAGGCGAGACTCGGGGAATCCCCGCGCGCCCGAACCCCACCGCATCCGCTCCTTCATGAACACCTCGCGCGTCACACGGGCCCGCGAGGCTAAACAAAGAAGGAGAGACCTCTTGGAAGGTCCTGAAATCACCGCCACCGAGGCCGTTCTCGACAACGGCCGCTTCGGCACCCGCACCATCCGCTTCGAGACCGGCCGCCTCGCGCAGCAGGCTCAGGGCGCTGTCGCCGCCTACCTCGACGGCGAGACCATGCTCCTCTCGGCCACCAGCGCGGGCAAGCACCCGCGCGAGGGCTTCGACTTCTTCCCGCTGACGGTCGACGTCGAGGAGCGGTCCTACGCCGCCGGCAAGATCCCCGGCTCGTTCTTCCGTCGTGAGGGTCGTCCCTCCACGGAGGCGATCCTGGTCTGCCGTCTGATCGACCGTCCGCTGCGTCCGTCGTTCGTCGACGGCCTGCGCAACGAGGTCCAGATCGTCATCACGGTCCTCTCGATCGCGCCGGGCGAGTTCTACGACGCGCTGGCGATCAACGCCGCGTCCGCGTCGACCCAGATCTCGGGCCTGCCGTTCTCCGGCCCCGTCGCCGGTGTGCGCCTCGCGTTCATCCCCGGCCACGGCGAGCACGCCGACCAGTGGGTCGCGTTCCCGACGGCCGAGCAGGTGTCGGAGGCCGTGTTTGACCTGATCGTTGCCGGTCGCGTTGTCACCAAGGCCGACGGCTCCGAAGACGTCGCGATCATGATGGTCGAGGCCGAGGCGACCGAGGGCAGCTGGAACCTGATCAAGGCGGGCGCCACCAAGCCCGACGAGAGCGTCGTGGCCCAGGGCCTCGAGGCCTCGAAGCCGTTCATCGCCCAGCTCGTGAAGGCACAGGCCGAGCTCGCCGCCACGGCGTCGAAGGAGCCGGGCGTCTACCCGGTCTTCCCGGCCTACAGCGATGAGGTCTACGACTTCGTGTCCGAGCGCGCGTTCGCCGAGCTGAGCGACGTCTACCAGATCGCCGACAAGACCGAGCGCCAGAACGCCGACGACGCCATCAAGGAGCGCGTCAAGGCCGAGCTCATCGAGGCCACCGAGGCGGGCTCGCTCCCGGCCGCGGCCCCGCTGGAGTTCTCCGCCGCGTACAAGTCGGTCACGAAGAAGATCGTCCGCGGGCGCATCCTCACCGAGGGCACCCGCATCGACGGCCGCGGGCTGGCGGACATCCGCCCGCTCGACGCCGAGGTGCAGGTCATCCCGCGCGTGCACGGCTCTGCGATCTTCCAGCGCGGCGAGACCCAGATCATGGGTGTCACCACGCTGAACATGCTCAAGATGGAGCAGCAGATCGACTCGCTGTCGCCCACGACCAGCAAGCGCTACATGCACCACTACAACTTCCCGCCCTACTCGACCGGTGAGACCGGCCGCGTGGGTTCGCCGAAGCGTCGCGAGATCGGGCACGGCTTCCTCGCCGAGCGCGCCCTCGTGCCGGTGCTGCCGAGCCGCGAGGAGTTCCCGTACGCGATCCGTCAGGTGTCCGAGGCGCTGAGCTCCAACGGCTCGACCTCGATGGGCTCCGTGTGCGCCTCGACCCTCTCGCTGCTGAACGCGGGTGTGCCGCTGCGCGCTCCCGTCGCCGGCATCGCGATGGGCCTGGTCTCCGACGAGGTGAACGGGGAGACCCGTTACGCCGCGCTGACCGACATCCTGGGTGCGGAGGACGCGCTCGGCGACATGGACTTCAAGGTCGCCGGTACGAGCGAGTTCGTCACCGCCATCCAGCTCGACACGAAGCTCGACGGCATCCCGTCGTCGGTGCTCGCCGGCGCGCTGACCCAGGCCAAGGACGCCCGTCTGACGATCCTCAACGTCCTGAACGCCGCGATCGACGCTCCCGACGAGATGGCGCCCACCGCGCCGCGCGTCATCAGCGTGCAGATCCCGGTCGACAAGATCGGTGAGCTGATCGGCCCGAAGGGCAAGACGATCAACGCGATCCAGGACGAGACCGGTGCGCAGATCTCCATCGAGGAGGACGGCACCGTCTACATCGGCGCGACCGACGGCCCCTCGGCCGAGGCCGCCCGTGCCCAGGTGAACGCGATCGCCAACCCCACCAACCCGGAGGTCGGCGAGCAGTTCCTCGGCACCGTCGTGAAGATCGCCACGTTCGGCGCCTTCATCTCGTTGCTGCCCGGCAAGGACGGCCTGCTGCACGTCACCGAGGTGCGCAAGCTCGCCGGTGGCAAGCGCGTGGAGAACGTCGAAGACGTCCTCTCGGTCGGTCAGAAGATCCTCGTCAAGATCACGAAGATCGACGACCGCGGCAAGCTCTCGCTGGAGCCCGTGCTCGACGACGCCCCGGCCGCTGAGCAGGCGCCGTCGGACGAGGCCGCGGCGGAGTAACTCCGCCCGTTCGTCTGGAGCCCGGCTCTCTCCGCGAGGAGGGGGCCGGGCTTCGTCGTCGGCGATGTGATCAAAACGTTATCGGAAGTTTCCGCGCCGTTCCCCGGATTGGTCGGGACGTCGGCTGCGGTCGCATACCCTCGAAGTACGCACCGGGGGGTGCTAGTCAGGCAGCGAGGCAGGTCGGCACGCACCGATCGATGCGGGGGTGAGAGTATGCGGTTGTTCAGCGTAGGCGCAGGAACAGCGGCTGATCGCGCCGCGCAGGAACACGAGGACCACCCGTCCGCCCCCATCCCCATCGTCGGCCCCGGCGTCGGCGAGGCCATCCGGCTCCCGCTCGGGGAGACCGGCTTCGAGACCTTCCCGCTCATGCTCGGCGCCGCCGAGTTCGGGTGGAACGTCGACCTGGAGACGAGCCACGGCATCCTGGACCGCTACGCCGAGATCGGCGGGAACGCCATCCACACGGCCGACGGCTTCTCCGGTGGTCGCAGCGAGCACATCCTCGGACAGTGGCTGCGGTCGCGAGACCAGCGGGACCGGGTCGTGTTGAGCGTCCGCATCGGCGCTCACGCCGACAACCCCGGACTCGGCTCGGTCAACCTCGTCCGCGCCGTCGAGGGATCGCTGACGAGGTTGGGCGTGGAGCGCATCGATGTGCTGTACCTCGACGCGACGCTCGATGCGACGACCAACCTGGAAGACACGCTCGCGACGGTCGAGTGGCTGATGGAGGCCGGCAAGATCGGCGCCGTCGGTGCCTACGGACTGAGCCCGGAGCGACTCGTGGAAGCGCGCATCCTGGCCTCGGCCGGATACCCCCGCATCACGGTCATCGACGCGCCGTACAACCTCGTGCGGCGTCAGCCGTTCGAGGGCGACCTGCGGCTGGTGGCCGGAGCGCAGAACCTCGCGGTCACGCCCTCGCACGCTCTCGAGCACGGCTTCTTGTCGGGGCGTCACCGCAACAAGGCGCTCACCTCGCGCGGCGTGCGCGGGGAACAGCTGCGCGGCCACCTCAACCGGCGCGGCATCAAGATCCTCCGTGCACTCGACCAGGTGGCCGAGGAGCTCGGGGTGCCCGTGGCCGCGGTCTCGATCGCCTGGCTCCTGGCGCAGCGCACGGTGACCGCGCCGATCGTGAACACGTTCGCGGCCGAGCAGGTGGACGAGCTCATGCAGGGTGCGGGTGTGGCACTGTCACGGAGTCAGGTGGCCGAGCTCTCCCGCGCGGGCAACTGAACGTCGGCCCACCCGTGACATAGGGTGGAGGAGAGGTCCGGCGGGAGCTGGCGATGAAGCGAGCGAGCGAGTTGTGACGCACTACATATATCTGGTCAGACACGGTGAACATCAGGATGCCGAGCACGGCCTCGCCGACGGACCCCTGTCGCCGCGCGGCCAGCGGCAGGCGGAGCTGATCGCCGACCGCCTGTCCGGGCTTCCGCTCGATGCGGTCTGGCACTCGCCGCTCCTGCGGGCGAACGAGACGGCGAGGGCGATCGCCGGACGTCTTCCGTCGGTCGATCCCGAGCCGACGGCGCTCCTGTTCGACTGCGTGCCCACGGGCATGACGGAGGAGACGCCCTCGGTGTTCGAGCCGTTCTTCGGTTCCGTCACGGAGGCGGAGATCGAGGCCGGCCGCGCGCAGATGTCCGATGCGGTCAACGAGTTCCTGGTCCGCAAGACCGGCGAGGTGCACGAGGTGCTCATCACGCACAACTTCGTGATCTCGTGGTTCGTGCGCGAGGTGCTGGCGGCGCCGGAGTGGCGCTGGATGACGTTGAACCAGTCGCACTGCGGTCTCACCGTGATCGCGCAGAAGCAGGGGCGTCCGTGGACGCTGCTCACTCACAACGACACCGGACACCTGCCCGTGGAGTTGCGCACCGGGATCCCCGACGCGCTCCTCGTGTGACGCCGCGCCTCAGCGCGCCGCGGCTGCGGTCGCTCGCCCGGCCATAGGCTGGACGCATGACCACGAAGGTAGCCCTCGTCGGCGGAACCGGAAAGCTCGGGACGATCATCGGCTCGGTGATCGCGGAGCTCGACGGCTTCGCGGTGACGCGGGTCCTCGGTTCATCGAGCGATCTGTCGGAGTTGCAGGGGGCCGACCTCGTGGTGGATGCCTCCACGCCGCAGATCAGCGTCGACGTGGTGCGCACCGCGGTGGAGCAGGGCAGCAACGTGCTGGTGGCGACGTCGGGCTGGTCGGCCGAGCGCATCGCTCTGGTGCGTCCGCTGGTCGACGCGGCGGGGACGGGTGCGGTCTTCATCCCGAACTTCTCGCTGGGATCCGTGCTCGGCTCGGCGCTGGCCGCCGCTGCGGCACCGTTCTTCGGATCGGCGGAGATCATCGAGGCGCACCGCGAGACGAAGATCGATTCGCCCAGCGGCACGGCGGTCCGCACGGCCGAGCTGATCGCCGCGGCGCGGGCAGAGCAGGGTCCGGTCAGTGCGCCGCACGCGGATCAGCGGGCCCGCGGCCAGCAGGTCGCAAGCGTCCCGATCCATTCCCTCCGCCGTCCCGGCGTGATCGCGAAGCAGGAGGTGATCCTGTCGGGCCCTGGCGAGTCGCTCACCTTGACGCACGACACCACCGACTCGGCCCTCGCGTACGCCCCGGGCATCCGGCTCGCCGTGCCGTATGCCGCGTCGGCGACCGGAGTGGTCGTCGGGCTGGAGAACATGATCGACCTCGGTCTGCGCTCGTGATGTCGCGGATCGGCGTCGGCCTGATGGCGGCGGCGCTCCTGGTGTACCTGGCGGTGGCGGTGTGGCTGGCGGTGATGTTCATCTCCGTCGGCACCCCGGTGTCGATCGGCATGGGCATCACGCTCCTCGTGCTCGCCCCGCTCGGAGCCTGGGCGTTGGTCAGGGAGATGCTGTTCGGGTTCGGGGCCGACCGGCTCGGTCGGATCCTCGATGCCGAGGGGGCGATGCCGCCCGTGGAGACCGAGCTCACGCCCAGCGGCCGCCTGGCCCGGGCGGACGCGGATCCTCTGATCGCCCGCTACACCGAGGCCGCGGCGGCCGCTCCGAGCGACTGGCGCGCCCGCTACCGTCTCGGCGTGGTGCAGGACGCCGCCGGTCGACGCAAGGACGCGAGGGCGAGTATCCGCGAGGCGATCAGGCTCTTCCGCGCCTGATTCCGACGTCGGATGCCCGCCGCTTGGACGATCAGGCGAGAGTGGCCTCGAGGGTGATGTCGATCCCGGCCAGCGCCTGCGACACCGGGCAGCCGGTCTTGGCACCCTCGGCGATCTCCTGGAACGCGGCCGGGGTCAGGCCGGGCACCACGGCGTTCACGTTGAGGTGGCTGCCGGTGATGCCGACACCGGGCTTGAACGTGACGGAGGCACTGGTGTTGACGCGCTCCGGGGGCGTGCCGTTCTCGGCGAGTGCGTGCGACAGCGCCATGCTGAAGCACGAGGCGTGGGCTGCGGCGATCAGCTCCTCCGGAGTGGTGGTGGTGTCGCTGCCTTCGCTGCGGGCCTTCCAGTCGAGCGGGAAGGTGCCGAGGTGCGACGACGAGAACGCGACCGTCCCCGATCCCTCGGTGAGCGATCCGGTCCACGTGGCGGCGGCTTCACTGGTGACGGGCATGGGGGTCCTCCGGTTCTCGCGCTGCGGGGTGAGCAGCGGCGCTCCGGGCCAGCCTATCGAGCCGCCGGTCGCCGGGGAACCGGGTCAGGCGGGCCTCGTGTTCCGTCCGAGCAGGCCGGTGCGCTGGAGGACCAGGTAGAGCTGGCAGCCCAGGCAGAACGAGAACGCGGCGTTCAGGAACGCGGCGACGAAGGCCGCCGCGGTGGCGACCGGCAGCGCCCAGGGGACGCCCGCGAGGTGCAGGGCGAGGCCGGCACCGACCACGACCAGCCCGACCCCCTGCGCGAACCGTGGAGGTCGCGGGTCCTCCAGCTCGGAGGGTGGCGCGAGGCGCGGGCGGACGACGCTGCGGAACAGCGCACCCCAGGGCGTGGTCGGCGGTGACACGACGCTCCAGAGGAAGAGCAGCGCGATCACGAGCGCGAGCAGGCAGCCGGGGTCGGTCAGTCGCTCGAGGGGTGAGGCGGCGACGATCGCCCAGTCGCCCGCAGGCTCGGTCCGGTCGGTGGAGAGGCCGGTCAAGGCGAGGAATGTGGCGATGAGCAGCAGGACACTGGTGATGGTGGCGGCGAACCGTGGTCCTCGCGGGTCGATGCCGACGGGAGCGGACATGAGTTCTCCTGGTCTGATCAGGCCGCGGCGACGGCGTCGGTGAGGGCGTGCCGCTGCGGCACGCCGTGGAAGCGGGCGATGACCTCGCCGCTGCCGTCCACCACGAGGGTGGTCGGGGTCTGCAGCACGCGGTAGCGGCTGGCGAGGTCGGGACGCGTGGTGAGGTCGATCTCGACGTGGCGCAGTCCGTCCTGTTCCGCGGCGTAGCTGCCCAGGAGGCGACGGACGTGCGGGCACTTCGCGCACAGCTCGGTGCTGAACTGCACCAACGTCGCGCGTTGGCCGAGCGGAGCCCCCGCGTCGGCCGGATCGAACCGGACGACTCCGGCGCGACGGCGAGCGCCCTCGCGGTGGCGCAGTACGGCTCCCACGGCGACCGCGACGCCGAGCAGCACTGCCACGACGGCGAGGGCGAGCACGGGCGACATGCGTCGAGACTAAGCGCGCGCGAGTCATGCGGGCCCGCATGTTTCCGCGGATGACGCCCCGGCGGCACAGCGCAGATCCGCCCTCGGGGCGAGCGGGCCGGGTATCCTGACTCCCATGAGCGCCCCCGTCCCGACCCCGTACGAAGACCTGCTCCGTGACGTCCTCGAGACGGGGACGCACAAGAGCGATCGCACCGGCACCGGGACCACCAGCGTCTTCGGCCGTCAGATCCGGTTCGACCTCTCCCAGGGCTTCCCGCTGATCACGACCAAGCGCGTGCACTTCAAATCGATCGCCTACGAGCTGCTCTGGTTCCTCCGCGGCGACTCCAACGTCGGCTGGCTGCAGGAGAACGGCGTGACGATCTGGGACGAGTGGGCGGACGCGGAGGGTGACCTCGGACCCGTGTACGGCGTGCAATGGCGTTCCTGGCCCACCCCGGACGGGGGCAGTATCGACCAGCTGTCCGAGGTGATCGAGCAGATCCGTCGCACCCCGGACTCGCGACGCCTGATCGTGTCGGCGTGGAACCCCGCCGCCATCCCGGACATGGCTCTCGCGCCGTGTCACGCCCTGTTCCAGTTCTACGTGGCCGACGGCAAGCTCTCCTGCCAGCTGTACCAGCGCAGCGCCGACATGTTCCTCGGCGTGCCCTTCAACATCGCGTCCTATGCCCTGCTGACGATGATGATCGCGCAGCAGGTCGGGCTGGAACCGGGCGACTTCGTCTGGACGGGCGGCGACTGCCACGTGTACGACAACCACGTCGACCAGGTGCGCGAGCAGCTGACGAGGAAGCCCTTCCCGTATCCGACGCTGCGCTTCGCCCGCACCCCGGAATCGATCTTCGACTACCGCTACGAGGACTTCGTGGTGGAGGACTATCAGCACCACGCGCCGATCAGGGCGGCGGTGGCGGTATGACCTGGGTCGGGCTGATCTGGGCGCAGGCCCACGGCGGGGTGATCGGCGCCGAGGGCGGCATGCCGTGGCACGTTCCCGAAGATCTCGCGCACTTCAAGGAGATCACGCACGGAGCCCCGGTCATCATGGGGCGCAAGACCTGGGATTCGCTGCCCGAGCGGTTCCGGCCGCTCCCCGGGCGCGACAACCTCGTCGTCACGCGCCAGCAGGACTGGGCGGCGGACGGGGCCTCCCGTGCCGCGACCGTGGCCGAGGCCGTGCGCGGCCGCGACAGGGTGTGGATCATCGGAGGGGCGGAGATCTTCCGCCAGGTGATCGGCGACGCCGACAGGCTCGAGGTCACCGAGATCGACCTCGACGTCGACGGCGACGCGTTCGCGCCTCCGACGACGGGGTGGCGGCTCGTGGACGAGGGGGAGTGGCAGACCTCGCGCACGGGCGTGCGGTATCGCTTCCTGGGATACGAGCGCTGATGCCCACCGCACTCATCACGGGAGCCAGCGCCGGCCTCGGCGCGGAGTTCGCGCGTCAGCTCGCCCGACGTCGGGGAGACCTCATCCTGGTCGCCCGCTCGGCCGACGCGCTCGAGGCCCTCGCGGCGGAGCTGCGCAGCGAGTATGGCGTCGCGGTCGAGGTGCTCGTCGCCGACCTGTCGGAGGAGGAGGGCGTCTCGCGCGTCGCCGAGCGCCTGCGGGACACGTCCGATCCGGTCGATCTGCTCGTGAACAACGCCGGCTTCGGACTGCCGTTGCAGTTCGCGGACAACGACATCGACGACGAGGTGCGGCACCTGCGTGTCCACGTGGAGGCATCGATGCGCCTCATGCACGCCGCACTCCAGAGCATGCGCGGCCGCGGAGGACGCATCATCAACGTCGCGTCGGTCGCCGGGTTCATCTCCCGGTCGACGTACTCGGCATGCAAGGCGTGGCTGATCGGCTTCAGCCGCTGGGCGAACGCGGAGTACGCGCGCGACGGCGTGACGGTCACGGCGCTCTGCCCCGGCTTCACGCACACGTCCTTCCACGAGCGCATGGGCCTCGCGGTGGGGCAGGAGGGGGTTCCGGGTCTCCTGTGGCTCGACGCCCCGTCGGTGGTGCGCACCGGTCTTCGTGATGCCGCCCGTGGGAAGCCCGTGTCGATCCCGTCCCTCCGCTACAAGGTCGTTGTCGCGGTCGCCCGCGTGCTCCCGCAGTCGCTGACCTCCGCCGTGGCGCGGCGCGGGCGCGTCTGAGGGTCTCAGCCGAAGCGTCCGAGCCGGATGCCGGCCAGGGCGAGGGCGGCGATGGTCTCTCCATCGGTGATCCGTCCATCCGTGATCATCGCGAGGGCGTCGGCGAACGGCACCCACGAGACCGACCCGATGCCCTCCTCGGCCCGGGTGCCGGTCGCTTCGTCCACACGACGGATCGCGCGTGCCAGAAACACGTGCTCCGTCGCGACGGCGATCCCGTTGAGGGCGTTCATGGTGCCGAGCTCGGTCCAGTCGTCGGCCGTGTGACCGGTCTCCTCGAGGAACTCGCGGCGGGCGGCCACGAGCGGTTCTTCGCCGTCGGTGCCCCCCGCGGGGATCTCGAGCGACGGCCCCACGGTGTACCGGTCAAGAGTGACGAGGCAGACGCGGTCGTCGGCGTCGACCGCGACCACGAACACGGCGGGGTGCTGCATCTCGACGACGCCGTAGATCCCTCGGCCGCTCGGACCGGTGACCTGGTCCTCGCGTACGCGGATCCAGGAGTTCTCGTAGGCGAGGCGCGACGCGTGCGTGATCCATCCCATGGCGTGAGCCTAGGCGGCGCGGTCCGCGGCCGCGCCACGTGACCCGATACGCTGGTGTCATGACGCACTCGGGCAACCCTTTCGGACAGGTTCTCGTCGCGCTCGTCACTCCGATGACGGCCGACGGCGAAGTCGACTGGCCCGCCGTCGAGAAGCACATCGATGACGTGATCACCGCGGGAGCGGACGGCATCGTCGTGACGGGAACGACCGGCGAGACCTCGACCCTGACGGACCCCGAGAAGCTGAAGCTGGTCGAGGTCGGCAAGTCGGTCTCCGCCGGCCGCGCCAAGATCATCACCGGCGGTGGATCGAACGAGACCGCGCACGCGATCGAGCTCTACAAGGCCAGCGAGAAGGCCGGTGCCGACGGCATCATGATCGTCACGCCGTACTACAACAAGCCGACGCAGGCCGGCATCCTGACGCACTTCCGCCTCGTCGCGGACGCCACGGACCTTCCGGTCATCCTGTACGACATCCCCGGTCGTACGGGCGTTCCGATCAAGTACGAGACGATCCTCCGCCTTGCGAAGCACCCGAACATCCTCGCCGTGAAGGACGCCAAGGGAGACTTCTCCGAGGTGAGCCGCGTGCTCAACCAGACCGACCTGATGTACTTCTCGGGCGATGACGCGAACGTCCTGCCGCATCTCGCGATCGGTGCGACAGGGCTCATCGGGGTCACGGCCAACATCACGGCCACGCCCTACCGCACGATCGTGGATGCGGTGAACCGGGGCGACCTCGCCACCGCCACCGCCGAGCACAAGCGCCTCGAGCCTCTGGTGCGCGCCGTCATGACGCACGTCCCCGGCACGGTCGCGGCAAAGTACATCCTGCACGGGCTCGGTCGCATCTCGAGCCCGCGCGTCCGACTGCCGCTGGTGGGCCCGGAGGAGTGGGAGGCCGCGCTGATTGAGGACGAGCTCGATCTGGTCGCCGGGGTTCCCGGTGCGGACTTCTCGAACTTCCGTCCCGACCGCAACGCGGCCGCGGGCGGCGCCCTGCCGAAGGTGCACGGCACGACTCGCTGAGTCGCGTCCCCATGAACGAACGGACGCGCGAAGTGTCCGACTGAGGAGACAGCATGTCCATTCCCCTGGCCGAACCGTCCGCTCTCGACGAAGGAACGCTGCGGGTCATCCCGGTCGGCGGCCTCGGCGAGGTCGGCCGCAACATGACCGTGTTCGAGTACGACGGCAAGATCCTGATCGTCGATTGCGGCGTGCTGTTCCCCGAGGAGCACCAGCCCGGCGTCGACCTGATCCTGCCCGACTTCGAGCCCATCCGCGACCGTCTCGACGACATCGTCGGCGTGGTGCTCACGCACGGGCACGAGGACCACATCGGCGCCGTGCCGTACCTGATGCGCCTGAAGAGCGACATCCCCCTGATCGGCTCCGGCCTGACGCTCGCGCTCGTCGAGGCGAAGCTCAAGGAGCACCGCATCAAGGCGTTCACCCTCACCGTCAAGGAGGGGCAGAAGGAGAGGGTCGGGCCGTTCGACCTCGAGTTCGTGGCCGTCAACCACTCCATCCCCGACGCGCTCGCCGTCGCGATCCGCACGCCGGCGGGCATGGTGCTCGCGACGGGCGACTTCAAGATGGATCAGCTGCCGCTGGACGGCCGGATCACCGACCTGCGCGCGTTCTCGCGGCTGGGGGAGGAGGGCGTCGACCTCTTCCTCGTCGACTCCACGAACGCCGACGTCCCCGGGTTCACCCCGACCGAGCGCTCGATCGGGCCGGTCCTCGACCAGGTCATCGGCAAGGCCCCGCGCCGCGTCATCGTCGCCAGCTTCTCCAGCCACGTGCACCGCGTGCAGCAGGTGATCGACGCCGCGCACGCGCACGGACGGCGCGTCGCCTTCCTCGGTCGCAGCATGGTGCGCAACATGACCATCGCCGAGCAGCTCGGCTACCTCAAGGTGCCCGCGGGCGTGCTGATCGACTTCAAGAAGGCCCGCGACCTGCCCGACGAGCAGATCGTCTACATGTCGACGGGGTCGCAGGGCGAGCCGATGGCGGTGCTCAGCCGCATGGCGAACCTCGACCACGCGATCGAGGTGAGCGAGGGTGACACGGTCATCCTCGCCTCGAGCCTCATCCCCGGCAACGAGAACGCGGTCTACCGTGTGATCGACGGCC
The DNA here is from genome assembly GCF_042732495.1 of Microbacterium sp. NPDC059771. Lineage (NCBI taxonomy): Bacteria > Bacillati > Actinomycetota > Actinomycetes > Micrococcales > Microbacteriaceae > Microbacterium > Microbacterium sp. NPDC059771. The sequence goes on from NZ_JBHWHK010000001.1 coordinate 1,937,409, forward strand.
TCACGAAGCTCGGCGCGAACGTGGTCCACAAGGCGAACGCGCGGGTGCACGTGTCCGGCCACGCGGCGGCGGGCGAGCTGCTCTACTGCTACAACATCCTCAAGCCGAAGAACGTCCTCCCGGTGCACGGGGAGTACCGCCACCTGATCGCCAACGCCAAGCTCGCCCAGGACACGGGCATCCCGGAGGAGAACACGATCATCGCCTCCAACGGCACCGTGATCGACCTCAAGGACGGCGTGGCCCGCGTGAGCGGACAGCTCGATCTCGGGTTCGTGTATGTGGACGGCTCCACGGTGGGCGAGATCACCGACGCGGATCTGAAGGACCGGCGGATCCTGGGCGAGGAGGGGTTCATCTCGGTCATCGTCGTGGTGGACGCGGCGACCGGTCGCATCATCTCCGGCCCCGAGATCCACGCCCGCGGCGTGGCGGAGGACGACTCGGTCTTCGACGACGTCGCGCCGAAGATCGTCGCCGCGCTCAAGGAGGCTTCGGGCAACGGCGTGCGCGACACGCACGCCCTCTCCCAGGTCGTGCGCCGCACGATCGGCCGCTGGGTGAACCAGAAGCTCCGTCGCCGTCCGATGATCGTGCCCCTCGTCATCGAGGCCTGACCCCGGATAGCCGCGGAAAGCCGGGTCATTGCGCGGAGATGTCGGCTGTTGGACGTAGCGTGGGAGCATGGCCAGGAGCACCACGAAGACCGAGCGCGCGTCGACGACCGCGTCGTCGCGCCCCAAGCGGCAGTCGGCTTCCAAGGCGGCGCCGGCACCCAAGAAGTACGTCGACGAAGCGGACAAGCCTCCGGTCGCCGTCCGCGCCTGGAACGGCCTGGCGCACGCGGTCGGCGGGCTCTTCCGTGCGTTCGGGCCGGAGACGCTCGAGAAGGACGACCGTCGCGACGGCTTCCCGTTCTTCCTGGTGATCCTGGCGGTGCTGGGCGCCGTCAACGAGTGGTTCTTCATCGGCAACGAGATCGCGGCGAACATCAGCGCCTATTCGGTCGGTCTGTTCGTCGGCCGGGTCGCGTTCATCATGCCGGTGCTGTTGCTCCTCCTGGCCGGCTGGCTCTTCCGGCACCCCTCCTCCGTTCACGACAACGGGCGCATCGGGATCGGCTTCGGCCTGTTCGTGCTGGCGCTGTCGGCGATCTTCCATGTGGCCGGACCGCGGCCCCATCCGAACCAGGGGATGCCGGCTCTGAGCGAATCGGGCGGTCTCCTCGGCTGGCTCCTCGGACAGCCGGTCTCCTACCTCACCGACATCCCCGCCTACGTGCTGCTGTCGCTGCTGGTCGTCCTCAGCATCCTGATCCTGACCAAGACTCCGCCGAACCGCATCGGTTCGCGTCTCGGCGACCTCTACGCGTGGATGTTCGACGCGGAGCGCCCGGAGAAGCCGACGAAGGACGCGGCGGCGATCGACGAGGCCGACAAGGTCGACGATCCCGACGTGCTGCCCTGGTGGCGCCGGAACAAGACGGGCCGCGAGGAGGATCCGGACGAGGGAACGCTCGGTTCCGACGACATCACGGCACTGCTCACCACGAACGAGCCGACGCCCGCGTACGACCAGGCGGTCACGGTCGCCAATCCGTCGGAGGTAGCCACCGAGGTGCTCTCCGACGTCCGGTCCATCGCCGACTCCCTCGCTGAGCAGCAGACCACGGCCCTCCTCGACGACGAGTCCGACACGGGCGAGATGCCCGAGCTCCCCGGGCTCGACGGCTTCGGTACCGAAGGGCCGGGGGAGCGGGGGCCACAGGCTCCGGTCGCTCCGTACATCCTTCCGTCGCCCGGCGTGCTCTCCGAGGGGCCGCCCTCGGTCGCGCGTTCCGACGCGAACGACCGCATCGTCGAGCAGATCACCAGCGTCCTCGACCAGTTCAAGGTCGACGCGAAGGTCACCGGCTTCTCCCGCGGCCCGACGGTCACGCAGTACGAGGTCGAGGTCGGTCACGGCGTCAAGGTCGAGAAGATCCTGCAGCTCAGCAACAACTTCGCCTACGCCGTCGCCTCGAACGACGTCCGCATCCTCTCTCCGATCCCTGGCAAGAGCGCGATCGGCATCGAGATCCCGAACACCGACCGGGAGACGGTGGCCCTCGGCGACGTGCTGCGTTCCGCCGCAGCGCAGAAGAGCACTCACCCGCTCACGATCGGCGTCGGCAAGGACGTGGGCGGCAACTTCGTCGTCGCGAACCTCGCCAAGATGCCGCACCTCCTCGTCGCCGGCTCCACCGGCTCGGGTAAGTCGAGCTTCGTGAACTCGATGATCACGAGTCTGCTGATGCGCGCTCGCCCGGCGGATGTGCGCATGGTGCTGATCGACCCGAAGCGCGTGGAGCTCACGAGCTATGCCGGGGTGCCGCACCTCATCACCCCCATCATCACGAACCCCAAGAAGGCGGCTGAGGCGCTGCAGTGGGTCGTGAAGGAGATGGACATGCGGTACGACGACCTCGCGTCGTTCGGCTTCCGTCACATCGACGACTTCAACCGTGCCGTCCGCGCCGGTGAGGTCGAGGTGCCGGTCGGCAGCGAGCGGGTTCTCAAGCCCTACCCGTACCTGCTGGTCGTCGTCGACGAGCTCGCCGACCTCATGATGGTCGCCCCGCGTGACGTCGAGGACTCGATCGTGCGCATCACGCAGCTCGCTCGCGCGTCCGGCATCCACCTGGTGCTCGCCACGCAGCGTCCGAGCGTCGACGTCGTCACCGGTCTCATCAAGGCCAACGTGCCGTCCCGGCTCGCGTTCGCGGTCACGAGCGTCACCGACAGCCGCGTGATCCTCGACAGCCCCGGCGCCGACAAGCTGATCGGTCAGGGAGACGCGCTCTTCTCGCCGATGGGCTCGTCGAAGCCCTTCCGCCTGCAGGGTGCCTGGGTGGACGAGAAGGAGATCGACGCCGTCGTCAAGCACGTCACGCGTCAGGCTCGACCGGAGTACCGCGCCGATGTGCAGGAGGCGATGGAGCCGAGCAAGAAGAAAGAGGTCGACGAGGACATCGGCGACGACCTCGAGCTCCTCCTCGCCGCGGCCGAGCTCATCATCTCGTCGCAGTTCGGATCCACGTCGATGCTGCAGCGCAAGCTCCGCGTCGGGTTCGCGAAGGCCGGCCGGCTCATGGATCTGCTCGAGTCGCGTGAGGTCGTCGGCCCGTCGGAGGGGTCGAAGGCCCGCGACGTGCTGGCCACCCCGGAGCAGCTGCCGCAGGTCATGGCTCGCCTTCGCGGCGAGGACGTGCCCGCGTCCGCTCCGAGCGCCGGCGCACCGGCCGCCGCACCTCCGTCGCCCGAGCGCGACCCGATCGCGGGGCAGTACGACGGGCTTCCGGTCGTGGAGGCGGAAGGCGATGAAGACGCCTGGGGCCTGACGGGACGCGACTGATGGCCATTCCCCGGCAGCTCCCCAACGCGATCACGGTGGCGCGGATCCCGCTCGCGGTGGTCTTCTTCGTTCTCCTGCTCCTCGGGGGCACCTATGGAATCTCGGATCCGGTGGTGCGTTGGATCGCCGGCATCCTCTTCATCGTGGCCATCTCGACCGACTGGGTCGACGGGTATCTCGCGCGTCGCTACGACATTGTGAGCGACTTCGGGAAGCTGTGGGATCCGATCGCCGACAAGCTCCTCACGGGGGCCGGTTTCATCGGGCTGGCCATTCTGGGCGAGGTCAACTGGTGGATCGTGATCGTGATCCTCGTCCGCGAGTGGGGTATCACGATCCATCGTCTGGTGGTCGCGAGCGAGCATGTCGTCGCTGCCGCCTGGATGGGCAAGATCAAGACCGCGTTCCAGGGCGTGGCCCTCGGCTGGGCGTTGTTGCCGCTTCACGTGTGGATCGGTCTCGGTCCGTGGACGACCATCACCTTCCTGCTCATGCTGATCGTGCTCGTCCTCACGGTGGTCAGCGGAATCGACTACATCGTGGCGCAGGTACGCGGTTCGCGACAGCGGTCATGACGTCGTTCACCCCTGAGATGGTCGTGGGCGCCCTGCGCGCGCGCGGCTGGACGCTCGGGGTCGCCGAGTCGCTGACCGGCGGCGCGGTCTGCGCGGCGCTGGTCGCCGTTCCCGGAGCCTCCGTCGTTCTCCTCGGCGGCGTGGTCGCGTATGCGACGCCGGTCAAGCATTCGCTGCTCGGGGTAGACGCCGAGCTGCTCGCGACAAAGGGACCCGTCCATCCCGAGGTGGCGCGGCAGCTGGCCGAGGGGGTTCGCCACGCCGTCGCCGTCGACGGACGGTCGGCGGACGTCGGTATCTCCACCACCGGGATCGCCGGGCCGCAGTCGCCGGACGGTCAGCCGGTCGGGACCGTCCATCTGGGCGTCGTCACTCCGGAGGGCACTCGCACGGAGGCGTTCGTCTTCGACGGCGACCGAGCGGCGGTGCGCGCGCAGTCGGTGGCGATGCTGGTGCGAATGCTGGCTGAGGCGGTCGGGGAATACGAGCCGACAGCCGAAGGTTGATACCCATGTGCTCACATTCAAACCACAGAGTGCAAGGGTAGATTCTGTGCAGGCCAGGAGGGCTAGACTGGCTGTCTCTTCGAGGGGAACCTCGATCGAACACATGGGGAGGAGGTTCCGATGATTCTTGTACGACAGGAAATCGGCGATGTGCTGAGGGACTTCCGCCTGCAGAAGGGGCGCACCCTCCGGCAGGTCGCAAGCAAGGCGTCCGTCGCGCTCGGCTACCTCAGCGAGGTCGAACGCGGACAGAAGGAGGCGTCGAGCGAGATCCTCGCCTCGGTCGCGGAGGCCCTCGACGTTCCCATCTCCACCATCATGCGCGAGGTCGGGGATCGCATCTCCGTCCTCGAGGGCATCCAGGTCTTCCCCGACGTCGTTCCCGACGAGCTGGTCGCCTCGGTCGAGCCCGAGCTCTCGCTGCACTGACCACTCGGCCGGGTGACGATGCGACGTAGCGAATTCCTTCGCGCCGTCGACGCGGAGTTCCAGGCGCGAGGGCCGTCACTGGTGAACGACCTCAGTCTGACGGCGGTCAACGGCCGTACCGCGAGCGAAGCGCTGGCGGACGGCGTGCCGCCCCGGGAGATCTGGCTCGCCCTGTGCGAGGAGATGGATGTTCCGCTGTCTCGGCGGCACGGCGTCGGACGGCTGGAGCCGCGGAGCCGCTGAGTTGCTGCTCTCGTTCTCCGGGCTGTGCGGAACTCCGACACGCCGCGTTGCGCTGTTGTCGAAAATCTGTTCGAACCGGGCGTAGTCTTCTGCACAAGTGGTTTCGATGCCTGGATCATCACAGACCTCGGGTGGGCCGATGCAATGTCGGTGGCTCGTCCTAGCGTGAGGACCAGGCTGAAGAAGCCACACGCCTTGTCGGAGAGTTCCTTCCAGCCGGAAGAGCCGCGACAGCCTACAGGCGGCATCACACGCGCAGAAGGAGCACACCATGCCATCACCCGCCGACCGCGAGAAGTCCCTCGAGACCGCCCTCGCGCAGATCGACCGTCAGTTCGGAAAGGGCTCGGTCATGCGGCTGGGCAGCGATGAGCGCGCCCCCGTGGCAGTCATCCCCACCGGCTCCATCGCCCTCGACGTCGCCCTCGGGGTCGGAGGCCTGCCGCGTGGCCGCATCGTGGAGATCTACGGCCCGGAGTCCTCGGGTAAGACCACACTCACCCTGCACGCCATCGCCAATGCGCAGCGCGCGGGTGGTATCGCGGCGTTCATCGACGCGGAGCACGCGCTCGACCCCGACTACGCCGCGAAGCTGGGCGTCGACATCGATTCCCTGCTGGTGTCGCAGCCGGACACCGGTGAGCAGGCGCTGGAGATCGCCGACATGCTCGTGCGGTCCGGTGCCATCGATCTCATCGTCGTCGACTCGGTCGCGGCCCTCGTGCCGCGAGCCGAGATCGAGGGTGAGATGGGCGACTCCCACGTGGGTTTGCAGGCCCGGCTCATGTCGCAGGCGCTGCGCAAGCTGACGGGTGGGCTCAACCAGACCAACACCACGATGATCTTCATCAACCAGCTGCGCGAGAAGATCGGCGTCTTCTTCGGATCGCCCGAGACCACCGCCGGTGGAAAGGCGCTCAAGTTCTACGCCTCCGTGCGCATGGACATCCGACGGATCGAGACCCTCAAAGACGGAACCGACGCCGTCGGCAACCGTACGCGGGTCAAGATCGTCAAGAACAAGATGGCCCCGCCGTTCAAGCAGGCGGAGTTTGACATCCTCTACGGCGTGGGGATCTCTCGCGAGGGCAGCCTGATCGATTTCGGCGTGGAGCACGGGATCGTCAAGAAGTCTGGCTCGTGGTACACCTACGACGGCGACCAGCTGGGGCAGGGCAAGGAGAACGCGCGCACGTTCCTTCTCAACAACCCCGACATCGCCCTCGCCATCGAGACGCAGATCAAGCAGAAGCTCGGCATCGGTGCGCAGCCCGCGCCCGCGTCTGCGGACGAGCTCGCTGAGCGTCGCCCGGCCTGATGAACGAGCAGCGTGGGGGCGATCCGGAACGGATCGCCCCCATCATCCCTCTCTTCGGAGGGGCGCCGTCTCGGCAGCCCTCACGACGGCCTACCCCGCCCGATCATTCGGGGGTGGACGCGCCGGCATCGACTGACGGCGCCGCGTCGTGGCGCTCGACCTGGCATCAGGCGCCGTCCGACTTCCCGCAGGAACCCGACGCGGGCACGCCGAGCGAACGGCATCCCGCACGCGGTCGACGCGGGCGATCGACAGCGGGCACCCCGGTCCCTCGGCTGCGCGCGATCGACGAGGGGACGCTCGGCGGGGCGGATGCCGAGCGGGGAGACGAGGACGGTCCCACCACGGAGGAGGTCCGTGTCGCGGCCGAAGAATCTCTGCTCCGCAAGCTTCGCACCCGCTCGTTGTCCGTCTCCGAAGCGCGCCTGGTCTTGAGAGGCCACGGGGTGGAGGCGAACGACGTCGACGACCTGATCGAGGATTTCTGCCGTCGCGGTTACCTCGACGACGCGGTGCTCGCCGAGATGCTCGTGACCTCGGGCGCCGAACGAAAGGGGCAGGGGCGTGTCGCGCTGTCCCGTGCGCTCGCCCAGCGCGGGATCCCGCGAGAGGTGATCCATGCGGCGCTGGAGGAACTCCCTGACGACGATGCGGAGCGGGCGCTGGAGTTCGCTCGCACCAAGGCGCGGTCTCTCAGCCGACTCGACGCCGACACGGCGCTTCGTCGCCTCACGGGTCAGCTGGCGCGGCGTGGTTATGCCGGATCGGTCGCGATGACCGCCGCCAAGACGGCGCTGCGCGAGGCGTCGTCCGGTGGTTCCGGGTCCGGCGTGCGCTTCGTGGATTCCGACTGAGGGTGCCGCCCTGAGCGCGGTGACGGGGCTCGTACAATGGACAGATCATGACTATCCCCCGCAGTGAACCGACGATCATCAGCGCCTCATCGGCGGCCGTCGACGACGACGGGCGACAGCGATCGTATGAGGTGCGTACCTTCGGGTGCCAGATGAACGTGCACGACTCCGAGCGGCTGTCCGGTTCGCTCGAGAGCGCGGGCTACGTCCCTGCGCCCGCGGGCAGTGAAGCCGACGTCGTCATCATCAACACGTGCGCCGTGCGCGACAATGCGGCGGGCAAGTTGTACGGCACTCTCGGACACCTCGCCGCGGTGAAGCGTCGGAAGGCGGGCATGCAGATCGCCGTCGGTGGCTGTCTCGCACAGATGGACAAGCAGGCGGTGCTCGACAAGGCGCCGTGGGTCGATGTCGTCTTCGGAACGCACAACATGGGCTCCCTGCCCGGCCTCCTCGAGCGCGCCCGCCACAACGGAGACGCGGAGCTGGAGATCCTCGAGTCGCTCGAGGTGTTCCCGTCCACGCTTCCGACCAAGCGCGACTCCGCCCACAGCGGTTGGGTGTCGATCTCGGTCGGCTGCAACAACACCTGCACGTTCTGCATCGTTCCGAGCCTTCGTGGCAAGGAGAAGGACCGCCGCCCGGGCGACATCCTCAACGAGATCCGGCTGCTGGTCGAGGACGGCGCGATCGAGGTCACCCTGCTCGGCCAGAACGTCAACTCGTATGGTGTGGAGTTCGGAGACCGCCAGGCCTTCGGCAAGCTGCTGCGCGCGGCCGGGCAGATCGAGGGCCTGGAGCGGATCCGATTCACGAGTCCGCATCCGGCCGCCTTCACCGACGACGTGATCGACGCGATGGCCGAGACACCGAGCGTCATGCCGCAGCTGCACATGCCGCTCCAGTCGGGCAGCGACCGCATCCTCAAGGCCATGCGGCGTTCGTACCGCAGCGAGCGTTTCCTGGGCATCCTCGATCGGGTGCGGGCACGCATCCCGCACGCGGCCATCACGACCGACATCATCGTCGGGTTCCCGGGTGAGACCGAGGAGGACTTCGAAGACACGATGCGGGTGGTCGAGCAGGCACGCTTCTCCGGAGCCTTCACGTTCCAGTACTCGATCCGGGAGGGCACACCGGCGGCGACGATGGCGGATCAGGTTCCGAAGGCCGTGGTGCAGGCCCGCTACGATCGCTTGATCGCACTGCAGGAGCGCATCTCGCTGGAAGAGAACCAGAAGCAGGTCGGCCGCGAGATCGAGGTGCTCGTGTCGACCGGGGAGGGCAAGAAGGACGCCGAGACCCACCGCCTGACGGGCCGAGGCGAGGACAACCGTCTCGTGCACTTCGAGGTCCCGCCGGGGTCGGAGCTTCCGCGCCCGGGTGACGTCGTCACGGTGACGGTCACGCACGCCGCGCCGTTCCACCTGCTGGCCGATGACCCCACCGGCGCGCCTCTGCGCATCCGCCGGACACGGGGCGGAGATGCCTGGGACCGCTCGCAGGCGGAGTCGTGCGCGGTGCCGTCACCGAGTGCGAGCGGGTCGAGCGCCGTGTCGCTCGGGCTTCCGACGCTGCGCGTCGGCGTGTGACCGCGCCGCGACTCTGGGCGATCGTCGGTGCCACGGGCACGGGCAAGAGCGACCTCGCCCTGGACCTGGCCGAAGCGCTGCGGCGTCAGGGTAACCCGGCCGAGATCATCAACGCCGACGCGATGCAGGTGTATCGCGGCATGGACATCGGCACGGCGAAGTTGCCGACCGCCGACCGTCGTGGCATTCCCCATCATCTCCTCGACGTGCGAGAGGTCACGCAGGATGCTGCTGCCGCTTGGTATCAGCCGCTGGCGCGTGCCGCGGTGCGCGACATCCAGGAGCGCGGCGGAGACGCCATCCTGGTCGGCGGCTCGGGTCTGTACGTCTCCAGCGTGATCTTCGACTTCGACTTCCCGCCGCGAGACCCGGCGGTGCGGAGGCGGCTGGAGCTCGAGTTCGAGGCCGAGGGGATCACGCCGTTGCTCGAGCGACTGCGGCTGCTCGATCCGACCACGGCGGAGCGCGTGGACCCCAGGAACAGCCGACGGGTCATCCGTGCGCTCGAAGTGGTGGAACAGGGGAGTGCTACGCACGGGGCAGCGCTTCCCGATGCGCCGACGCTGTGGATGCCGCAGACGCGGATCATCGGCCTGCGCCTGGACCGCGAGCCGCTCGTGCGCCGGCTGAACGACCGGGTCGACCGCATGTGGGCGCAGGGGCTGGTGGCGGAGGCCGAGAGTCTCCGTGGGCGTGGCCTGGAGAGCGGCACCACGGCTTCCCGCGCGATCGGCTACGCCCAGGCGCTGGGACAGTTGGACGGCCGGCTCACGGAGGCGGAGGCGATCGCGGAGACGCAGGCCCTCACCCGCCGGTACGCCCGCCGTCAGGTGTCGTGGTTCAAGCGTTACCCGCAGCTCGAGTGGCACGACGTGCCGACCTCCGCGGAGCAGCTTCTCGCCGACTGACGAGTGTCGGTGCCCGGTGCAAGACTGCGCGCATGGCCACTCACTTCTACACCGCCTCCAGTCTCGATGGGTTCATCGCCACGCTCGACCATTCACTCGACTGGCTGCTGAGCCTGGACATCGATCTGGAGGGGCCGATGGCGTACCCGTCGTTCGAGAAGAATGTCGGCGCCCTCGTGATGGGGGCGTCCACCTACGAGTGGGTGATGCGGCACGAGGAGGGACGGTGGGGGTACACCCAGCCGACGTGGGTGCTCACGCACCGCGACCTCGAGCTGCCCGCGGGGGCGGCCGTCGAACTCACCAGCGACGCCGTGAGCGAGGTGCACGCCCGCGCGGTGGCGGCGGCGGAAGGTCGCGATGTCTGGATCGTCGGCGGGGGAGACGTCGCCGGGCAGTTCGCCGACGCCGGGCTTATCGACGAGGTCTGGGTGCAATACGCCCCGGTCACCCTCGGGTCAGGTGCACCGCTTCTTCCTCGTCGACTCGATCTGGAGTTGCTCGAGGTCGCGCGCAACCGCAGCTTCCTGTGCGGGCGCTATCGCGTCGTCCGCGACGAGGGGGGAACGAACCGTCCCTAGACTGGGAGCATGGTCGCATTCACCAAGGGGCACGGCACCGGCAACGACTTCATCATCATCGCCGACCCCGATGGGCAGCTGCCTCTGTCACAGGAGCAGGTGGCTGTGCTCTGCGACCGCCACTTCGGCATCGGCGCAGACGGGGTCCTGCGGGTCGTCCGCTCTGCGTCCCTTCCGGAGGGCGCTGCGGCGCTGGCGGAAGAGCCCGCCGCGGAGTGGTTCATGGACTATCGCAACGCCGACGGCTCGGTCGCGGAGATGTGCGGCAACGGGATCCGCGTGTTCGTGCACTATCTGGTGCGTTCCGGTCTCGCGAGTATCGAGCAGGGCGCGACGCTGCCGATCGGTACCAGGGCCGGAGTGCGCCACGTGACCCGCAGCGCGAACGGCTACCAGGTCGACCTCGGGGCGTGGCGCCTGTCGGGCGACGACCCACTCGTCCGTGCGGATGGGCTCACCGTGACCCGCCCCGGCCTCGGCATCGATCTGGGCAACCCGCACGTCGTAGTCGCGCTGGCATCCGAGGCCGAACTCGCGCTGCTCGAGCTCACGCGTGCACCCGAGCTCGAACCCGCCCTTCCTGCGGGCGCCAACGTCGAGTTCGTCGTCCCGGGTGAACCCCTGGTCCGCGACGGCATCGGCCATGTGCGCATGCGGGTCTCCGAGCGCGGCGTCGGCGAGACGCTCAGCTGCGGAACCGGTGTCGCGGCGACGGCCCTCGCCGTGCGGTACTGGGCGGGTGCGCAGGCGCCGAACAACTGGCAGGTCGAGGTGCCCGGTGGCACACTGGCCGTGCGGATGTTCCCGGCGGAGGACGGCGAGCACGTCGCGCTCTCCGGGCCTGCGCAGCTGGTCTTCCAGGGTGAGATCGACCTGCTCTGAGGCGCGGATCAGACCAGCGCGATCGGCTCCGTCGGTGGCGTGCCGTGCTTGCGCACCTTCAGGATGCGGTAGCCCTTGCCGGTCGCGGTGCGGAAGACGCTGAAGCCGGGGTGGAACGTGCTGGCGATCCACCGCTGCAGGGAGTCGGCACCCAGATTGCGCTGCACCACGAGCCAGGCATCGCTGCGCTCGTCGAGCCGGGGGATCCACCGTTCGAGAAGCCCGTGGAGCTCGTTCTTCCCCACGCGGATCGGCGGGTTGGAGCGGATGGTGCGGAAGGTCACGTCGTCGGGAACATCTCCGGGCAGCGCGGCGTTGACATTGGTGAGGCCGAGCGCGGAAGCATTGCGACGCACGAGGTCGAGCGCACGTTCATTCACGTCCACCGCCCAGACGGTGGCGTGCGGTGAAGCCAGAGCCATCGACAGGGCGATGGGTCCCCAGCCGCTGCCGAGGTCGAGAAGATGGCCGCCGGGTGGAACGGGCGGAGTGTTGGCGAGAAGGACCGCGGTTCCGGCATCGAGCCGATCCGGGCTGAAGACCCCACCGGCGGTGGTCATCTCCAGCTCGCGCCCTGCCAGGGATACACGGATCGTGCGCAGGTTCTCGGGGCTTGCCGGGGCCGCAGTGAAGTAGTGGTCGGACCCCATACGGTGAGCGTACCGGACGGTGCGGGCTAAGGTTAAGGCTCGCGAGGAAACCAGAGACAGGAACGGATGACGGAGACGAAGATCCCCTCCACCGACGACCAGACGGTCGACCGAGTGCTTTCGAACGCGGAGAAGCGATCGGAGGTCCGCGTCTTCGGCGCCGCCCAGGCCCTGCAGGACGAGGCCACGGCCGCGCACTCGCAGACCGACGGTCAGCAGTGGGACCTCGAAGATCGGCATGCGCTGCGTCGCGTGGCCGGACTCTCGACCGAACTGGAAGACGTCACCGAGGTCGAGTACCGACAGCTACGGCTCGAGAACGTCGTGCTGGTGGGCGTGTACCCGCAGGGGGCGCAGGAAGACGCGGAGAACTCGCTGCGCGAGCTGGCCGCGCTGGCCGAGACGGCGGGTGCCGTGGTCCTGGACGGCGTGCTGCAGCGGAGGCCCCACCCTGACGCCGCGACCTACCTCGGACGAGGCAAGGCGCAGGAGCTGAAGGACATCGTGGCCGCGGTCGGGGCGGACACCGTCATCGCGGATACCGAACTGGCGCCCAGCCAGCGTCGCGCCCTCGAAGACGTCGTCAAGGTCAAGGTGATCGACCGCACGACCGTGATCCTCGACATCTTCAGCCAGCACGCGAAGAGCCGCGAGGGCAAGGCCCAGGTCGAGCTCGCACAGCTCGAGTACCTCCTTCCGCGGCTGCGCGGATGGGGTGAGTCCATGAGCCGCCAGGCCGGTGGGCAGGTCGGCGCAGGCGGCGCGGGGATGGGATCGCGCGGCCCGGGTGAGACGAAGATCGAGCTGGATCGTCGTCGCATCCGCACGAAGATGGCGCTGCTGCGCAAGCAGATCCGCGACTTCGCGCCGGCTCGCGAGGCCAAGCGGGCCGAGCGCAAGCGCAACACGATTCCCTCCGTCGCGATCGCGGGCTATACCAACGCCGGCAAGTCCAGCCTTCTGAACGCCCTGACGAGCGCCGGCGTGCTCGTCGAGAACGCCCTCTTCGCCACCCTTGACGCGACCGTGCGCCGATCGGCGACCGAGGACGGCCGTGTCTACACCCTCACCGACACGGTGGGCTTCGTGCGGAACCTGCCGCACCAGCTGGTCGAGGCTTTCCGCTCCACGCTGGAAGAGGTCGGCGACGCCGATGTCGTGTTGCACGTCGTCGACGGGTCGCACCCCGACCCGGCCGGCCAGCTGCAGACGGTTCGCGACGTGATGGGCGACGTCGGGGTGCGCGACCTGCCGGAGATCGTGGTCTTCAACAAGGCCGACCTGATCCCCGAGGATGAGCGTCTCGTGCTGCGCGGCCTGGAGCCGCACGCGCACTTCGTGTCGTCGCGCTCAGGGGAGGGCATCGACGAGCTGCGGTCCGCGATTGAGGCGGCACTGCCCCAGCCCGCGGTCGAGATTCGTGCGGTGGTCCCGTACGACCGGGGCGACCTCGTCGCCGCGATCCACGAGACGGGCATGCTGCTGTCCGTCGAGCATCAGGAGCAGGGAAGCGCCGTGCACGCCCGGGTGTCCGAGCGTCTGGCGGCCGAGCTGGCGCCGTTCGTCGCGGAGGGGTGAGTTCCGCGCTCAGCGGGCGAGGAAACGCGCCTCGACGGTTGCCGAGATGACGATCTCCTCCGGCTCGTACTGCATGGAGGGTGCGGCGTCGGCGGCGAACGCGACCGCTCCGCGAGCCTTCATCAGGGGCGTACCGGGGCCGGGGTGGCCGGGGGCGATCAGCCCGACGTCGGCCAGTTCGACGGGCGAGACCTGATGGAGGCCGACGGCACCCGCGTACGCCTCGGCGCGCAGCACGGCGGCCTCCACGGCGCGGGCCGCGACCTCGCGTTCGACACGGGTGCGGGTCTCGGGGGTGAGATGCCAGTCCACCCAACCGACCTCGACTCCCTCCCGCGCTGAGACCTCGGTGACCCACAGGGAGAGCTCGCCGTCCTCCGCGAACGTCGCGGTGAAGTCGACGCCGGCCATGTAGACGGGCGCGAGGCGCGAGCCATCGCTGCTCCACGGGCGCTCCGCCCGGACGCTGAGGTTCGCGCTGCTCCAGTCGAGCGCTGACCCGGTCTTCGTGCGCTCGGCGAGGTCTTCGCGCACGGGCTCGGAGAGACGCAGGGCTTCGTCGACCACGGGGCCGCGCTCCGGCCCCTCGGCACGGACGGAGACACGGACGATGGCACGCTCGGGGCGGACCCGCACTTCGTGCTCACCACGGACGGTGACGATGACCTCGCTCATGCGCCGACTCTACGCGAGCCGGTCGGGGCAGGGGCGGAATGGCGAAGGGCCTCCGAACGTTGTAACCTGTGATGCTCGGGTGCATGTCGCCCGGCCTGGTAATTCCACAGTGTGACAGCGGCTCCTTCGCGAGAAGGACCACGGGGCTGATCGGTTTCGACAGCGCCTGTGAATCCACGAGAAGCGGGCCGAGGATGCAGAGTTATCTCGTAAACGCTCTCTGCAAAACAATAGTTGCCGAATCCAAGCGCAACGACTTCGCCCTCGCTGCCTAAGCGAGCCCGATAGTCCGTCAGACCGTATGTGATTCCGATACGGATCCTGGCGTCATCTAGGAATCTTGCTGCGTGACGGCGTCTGGACGTCACGCGGGACTCTTCCCAGGCTGGGCTCGTCGACTTAGGTGTCTGTGACAAAGGTCGGAGCCGAGCAGAACGCTTCCACAGACTGCGCCCGGAGAAGGCGTGGAGACTCAGCGTTGGACGGGGGTTCGATTCCCCCCAGCTCCACGAATGGTGTCAAACATGTGTATCACCACACTTCAGGTGGGGGTTCAGTATCGAAGACACCATGTGTATCATCCGAGACAAGTTCAACGTCTCGGAGAACGGTCGCTGTCACCAGTGGAAAAGTCATCGCGCGCGCGGTCGACCGCCCTGTTCGTCAGGGTGGTCGACCGCGCGCGCGTTTTCGATATCCAAGTGAACGGCCGGACGATACCTGCCGCCGAACTGAGGCGACTCCTCGACAACGCGCGCATCCCCGACGGCACCCCGTACCTCACCGACAGCGCGGGACACTTTCATACGTTGCGAAGTGTGAACGCCTACCTCCTTGACGCGGCCCGGCAGCGCGCATATCCCATGCGCACCCTGCGCAACAACCATGCTGGCGCCCTCGTCGGACTCCTCAACTTCATCCGGGAAACCTCGCCGAACGCTGATCTCGTTGACACCACCACCGAACATCTCAATCAGTACAAGGAACGTCGGCTCCAGACACTGGCGGGAAGCTCCTGGAACACCGAAGTGAGTGACATCGGGCTCTTCTTCGCGTACGCCCGCGACAAGGGATGGCTACAGACCGACCCCGTCCCGCGATGGGGCACCCGCCAACGCAACACCCTGAAATCCCCGGAGAAGGAAACCCGGCGCATCCGATTCCTCACCGAAGAGCAACTCGCCTTCTTCCTCAACCATGGGCTCCGCGGCGATGACGTTCCCGACGACCGACCCGAGTACCCCGAACGTGACTACACCTTTGGCCTCACACTCGTCAGCACGGGTCTTCGCCGTGAGGAGGCTACCTACCTCCTGGATCTCGACATTCCCACAAACCTCCCGCGAGGAAGCCACATCTTCGAGCGAATCGGCAAGGGCAGCAAGCCGCGCGACGTCCACATCATCGATCACCTCGCTGACGTCATCGACCACTACCGCCGCGGCGAACGCGAATACATGGTCGAACGCGCCCAACCCACACTCCGCAGCCGCCGCCGCAACGGCACCCTCACTGTCGCTGAACTTGTCCCCACCACCAACGGAACCGCGCTCCGCATCGGCGCGAGACTCATCCGACCCAACCGCCTCCCCAATTCCCTGCGCCGCACCGCTGTCTGGATCCGCGACGACGGCCTCATCGACCCACTCGCACTCTTTCTCGCCGAAGGCGGACAAGCGCCGGCAATCGACCGATTCAACCGTCTCTTCTCCGACGCCAACCACCGCGTCGCAAGCTTCGGCCCCCACGAGCATGCGCCACCCGCTCACATAACTGTCGCCCCGCACATCCTTCGACACACCTTCGCGGTCCGCACCCTCGCAGCTCTGATGCGCGAGGGAAGGCAGACTCAAGGCGACCCTTACGCGTTGCTCGCAAGCCCGCTACTCGTTGTTCAAGAACTTCTCGGGCACACCAGCCTCAGCACAACAAACCGCTATCTGTATCACGCCGAAACCTATACGGACCAGGTCCCGAATGCTCTCCGCGAGAGCCTCGTCAAGCTTGTCAGGGGCCTCTGACGTGGCTGAGTACATCGCGGAGTACCAGACTCCGTACGGCTACAAACGCTCGCGCATCAATGCGGGAAGTCTTCCGACGCCCGAACTTGCTCAGGAGTTGGCTGCGAGATGGGTGGAGAGCGCTGTGATCAACCCCAGCGCGGTCTCGACCATCCGAACGGCGATCATGCGCTTCTGTAAACACATGTCGTCGGAAGTGGGGTTCGACAATCGCACGGATTCGCTCAAACACCTCCGCAGGCGGCACCTCAATTCTTGGGAAGCTTCTCTGCTTCGTGAGCAGGCGATGAAGCAGACAGATACGACGTACAGATATGCCGTCAACATGTTCGCTTTCCTGCGCTACATCGAGGATCGTTTCCCGGGAACTATCCATCCGGAGGTACTTGACCGCGTCCGCGAACCGACTCGGCTCCGCCACATCCGGCGTGAGCCGCTTCCTGATTTCTCCGAGGATGAACTCAATCGGATCAAGGCGGCTGTCCGAAACATCACCTGGCGAAACGGTTCTTGGACGACGAACGCGAGCGCAGACGTTCTCATTGCCTTCCAGATTGCACTATGCATCTCGACGGGAGAACCCCCCGAGGTCATCCGAGGAATCACCCTTGACGATATCTCCGCAAGCTCCGCTGACCCGCGAAGCGTGGGCATGGACACCGAACGGATAGCAGTTGCAGGTCTAGCTGACAGCTATACGGTCGTTCTCCGAAAGAACAGGGCACATATCGTCGAAGAAGTCACTTGGCGTCGCAACAGAGAACCCACCACGCTACGTTATCTCGACGCGCTCATCCGATTGGGGGCTCCGCTTCGCCGCGCGGCGAAACTGCACGCTCTCTGGATCATGAAGGACGAGTGGGGAAACATCATCCCCGCTCCTTGGGGTGATTTGAGCTTGTCGGGCTGGCTCTTTAGACACGTAGCGGGAGTCATTTCGACTCCCCACGACACCCGCCGCTTCCGCAAGTCGGCTATCGCCGCCGAGATCATCGCGGAACCATCTCGGCACCTCCGCACGCAGCGGCGGCACACCCAAGAGATGCTCTTCGACCACTACACCAACAGTCCAGCTCTCCGACTGGACGCAGGCGAACGGTTCGTCAGATCCATCTCAGAGCTGCGCGACCGTGCACTGGGGCCGACGATTGATACCGGCGACGGAGTCGTGCAGCTCGACCCAGTCACGGGCGAGGTAGCAAACGTCGACGAGAACGCTCTGCGGGGGAGCGTTGCAGGTGCACTCACTGGCTGCCGAGACCCGGAAGATTCTCCACATGCACCGCAAGGAGAGGTATGTCCGATGTCGCGGATGGGAACGTGCTTCACCTGTCCGAATGCCATCATTACCGTCGAACACCTGCCGGCCGTCGTCCTCGTCAACGCCGTTTCTGCGCCCGATGCGGCGGTGAACCCCACCACGTGGCAGAAAGTATGGGGGTTCATACACGCAGCCACAGCCACGATCTTGCAGATGTTCCCGCGCGACGCGGTGAACGATGCACGCCTGCATACCGATGAGGTTCTCGTAGATCTTGGTCTCCGCCATGAAATGAGAGGACCAACTGATGCGTGAACCAGTTCCACATACTTCTGGCAGATGGCGCCCTCCTATCTCGCCGAACGACTTCGTCCACGAGGATCTACCAGCGGGATCGCAGTTCGGCGATGACGTGTGGGACTTCCAAGGCATCCGCCCCTTGGGGCATCCCAGTCGCTGGGCGCGATTCACGAGGGTCCCGGAGGGCTATCGTCACGACGTCAAGCTTCACGCTTTACTGCAGGGGCGGCCTCACCATCCCACAGCGGTGCTCGCTGGCGTCCTGATCCGTAAGAAGGTGGGAACAATGGCAGCGGTTCTAACGGCGTTGGACGATTTCGCCGTGGTCACCGCATGGGGAGAACGCAAAGGCCTACACACGTTCAGCGACTGGACACCAGAGCTCGCCGAGGACTTCCTACGCGACCTCCGAATGGGCGAGCATCGCGAAAATGGCAGACCCCACGGTCCCTCGTCAGTGCGCGGCTTCGTCTCGCTCCTGAAGAGGGTAAGCATTCTCTCGCCACTCGCCCAACATCCGCTTCCTTTCCAGCCCTGGCCTGCGCAGACCGCCGCGAAAGTTGCGGAGGAGCCCACCGGCGGGGGCAACAAGACCCCGCCGCTGCCATGGGAGGCATGGCAACCCCTCATGGTTGCCGCGGACATCATCATCTCTCGCCTCTCTCCGCTCATCATCGAGATGCAGAACGCGTTCCGAGCAGCGCGACCGAGCGACGACCTCAGTCGCGGGGCTACCCGTCAACGAGCGATTGATATTTTGCAGCGCCACCTCGACGAGGGTTACCTGATCCCCTTGCACACTGGCGTCGGTCGCTCCAAGCACTTCGCGCGCGGCGATGTCAACTATTCACAGATCTGGCGCACGCTCGACATCAGCGAGAACATCCGCAAACGCACAAGTCATCACTTCACGCCGGCGGCGCTCCAGCTCATAGATGACGCCGTCGCAGCGGGGAAAACCGAGTATGGCGGTCTCATGTCTACTAGCGCCACCTGGATAGGGGAGATAGGCCTGGCGGAGGCAGAACACCTCCCCGGAGTGCTACGAGCTGCGTGTTACATCATGATCTCCAGCATGTCCGGTATGCGGGACAGCGAACTTCAAGCGCTTCGTCGCGACGCGTTCGACGTTTCAGCTGTCATTCCCTCCGTGGAGTCCATGACGTACAAGAGCAAAGGCGTAGGAGGGGAAACCCGCTCCTGGTGGGTGCCGTCCGTAGTTGAAAACGCAGTCAACATCCTGGAGCAGCTCAGCTTCACCGAACGACTGTTCTCTCGCAGCGGTAAGACAGGGGAAGGCGGGAATGAAGGCGAGTACGCTTTTGCACGCGATCTCAAGAGCCTCATCGCCTTCGTCAACGCTGCCCCGGGGGAGCGTATCGGGCGAGGAGAGGACCTTGGGTTCAAGCCCATCACTCTGCGTCCACGCGATGCTATCAACGCTACGTCCTTGCGGCGGACGCTCGCGGTCTACGCCGCCACCTATCCCGGGGCGGAGATCGGCGTGGGGATTCAGTTGGGCAAGGCCTCACTTCGCGCGACCAGCGGATACGTCCGAGACCAGAACCACGCGGCGACGCAAACCATCACGGACGAGCGAACGCATGCCATTCGGAAAGACCTCAAGCGTCTTCTTTTCTCCGGCGAATCCATCGCCGGCCCATCCGGCGACTATCTCGAGAACATTCGAGTGCAAGTCATCGCCGATCCCCATCGAGCAGACCAGATCATCGCTCGGGTGGCCCAGAACTACACGCTCGGGGTTGTCAACGATTGCGCCTACCGAGAGAAGACCGCCGCTTGTGGACCCGGCGGACCGAAGCTCGCGGACCACGTGTGCTTCACCACCGATTGCCCCAACGCAGTGCTTCACGGTGCTCACCTCCCGATCTGGGAGACCCAGCTCGTCCGCCACGACCACGCATTGGACGCACCAAACCTGCACCCTGGGCTTGAAGCGAACCTACGGCGCGAAAGAGCGAAGATCGTCAGAGAAATACGGGCACTTCGCCCGGTCGAGGTACTGGAGGAGGAAATCGAATGAGGTCCAACGCCAGTGCGGTGAGCGACGACGTGCTCCGCCGCATCGCGGATGCCATCAGCGAGATCGCAAGTAACGACGAGATGCAGCGGACCAAGAGGCAGATCGAGAGACTCTCCAAGCTGTCTCACCCCACCGTCGCTCGCGCTTTTGCGCAAGACCTGCGCGAACAGACACCCTTCGCTATCAATGCGCGGTTCGCCGAGTTGAACCCTGTCAACAGGGGACTTTCGCCGAAGCAACAGGCCGAGAGACGAGAGAAACAGGATCTCGACGCCGCCCGAGAGCGCATCCTTGAACTCGAGACGGAACGTGACGCCCATCTTCAGGCTCTCTATGCATACTTCGTCGCTACATCTACCGATGAGCCGGACCCGACGGTTGTTCCCATCAACCGGGGTGTGCGCAAGGCCGACGGGCGCTGAAAGGGCGCATTTGACCGCACCGCATGGGACCCCCGCGTCATATGTTGTTCTCCCCGCAGGCTTCGCTTCTCTCATGGCGTGCTGAGGTGCAAGTGAGTGTCCTTATCAGTTGCCGTCGAACCGTGACGGCGCAGCGCCTGCGTTCTATCATCGTCGTATGGCGATGATAGAACGCGACTTGCTTGAGTTGGACGCGGAGGCGACAGACGCTTTCGCACACCTGTTCCAGGCGTTCGCTGACCCAACGCGACTGGCTATCGTTCAGCATCTCTCGTCCGGAGAACATCGAGTGCGAGACCTCGTTGAGCACATGGGATTCGCGCAGTCGACCGTGAGCAAGCACCTTGGATTCCTCGTTGAATGTCGTCTTGCTGTCGCTCGACCCGACGGTCCAGCGACGTGGTACGCCCTTGCGCATCCCGAGGCTCTGCGAGTCGTGATGGTTGCCGCAGAAGCGCTCCTGGCCGCCACCGGAAAAGACTTGGTGCTGTGTGAGCACTTACGAAGTGAGAGAGAAGGGGCAGCGTAATGGGTGCGGGACATGACCACGGGCCAACTATGACCGAAGAAGGCATGCCTGGGGACTTTCGCCGCCGGCTCTGGATCGCTTTCGCCATCACTGCTGCCATCGTGGCGGCGCAGGCGGTTGGCTCCGTCATCACCGGCAGCCTCGCTCTGCTCACGGACACGGCGCACGCCATCACCGACGCGTCAGGACTTCTCGTCGCGCTCATCGCGGCAACGTTGATGCTGCGCCCGCCGAGCTCGAAGCGCACCTGGGGCTTTCGGCGGATTGAAGTGATAGCAGCACTCGCTCAAGCGGCGCTGCTCCTGGCGGTCGGAACCTACGCGGCAATCGAAGGTATCCGTCGCCTGTTCGAGCCGCCAGAAGTACCGGCGGGGGAGTTGCTCGTCTTTGGCATCATCGGGCTCACCGCCAACATCGTTGCAATCGCGGTGCTCGCATCGAGTCGAGGCGCGAACTTCAACATGAGGGCCGCTTTCCTCGAAGTTCTCAACGATGCTCTTGGTTCACTCGGTGTCATCGTCGCGGCCATCGTCATCGCGACGACAGGGTTTCAGCAGGCAGATGCTCTCGCAGGAATACTCATCGCCGCTCTCATCGTCCCTCGCGCGTTCATGTTGATGCGTGAGACCGGCAGTGTTCTCATGGAGTTCACTCCCAAAGGCCTGGACCTCGAGGACGTGCGGGCACACATTCTCAAGCTCGAGCATGTAGTCGATGTGCATGACGTTCACGCATCCACCGTGGCCACTGGGTTGCCCACGCTGAGCGCGCACGTCATAGTTCGCGACGAGTGCTTCCAGGACGGACACGCGATGACGGTGTTGGCTGACATTCGGGAATGTGTGGCTGAACACTTCGAAGTTTCGGTCGCGCACTCGACCTTTCAACTCGAGACCGAGACGGTCGCCGACCACGAGTCAACGTCTGTCCGGCATGCATAGGTGGACGCGGCTTACCGCGTTGCCTCAAGGTGATGCTGCTCCGATACGCGCCGAACGCTCGCTCTGGCACTCGCTGAAGCACAACTTCAGTGGTGATGCGTCCAAACCCCGAACTTCCGTCACGAGGTCCGTCGACTCGGCAACCGAAGTCGTCACCGCGAGAATCCGATCCCGTGGCGTCGGGCGGCACGGACGCCATTGAGGATGACGATGACTTCGGCGACCTCGTGGACAAGGACGACACCAGCGAGGCCGAGAACGCCGAACAAGGCGAGGGGGAATAGAACGACGATGATGGCCAGGGCGAGTGCGATGTTGATGGTCATGATGCGGCGTCCGCGGCGGGCGTGGGCGAGGGCTGCGGGGATGAGGCGAAGGTCGTTGCCGGTGAAGGCGATGTCGGCGGATTCGATGGCCGCAGCTGAGCCTTTCACACCCATCGCGATCCCGACGGTCGCGGTGGCAAGGGCGGGGGCGTCGTTGATGCCGTCGCCGACCATGGCCGTCGGACTCTCCGTGACGAGGGCCGTGATGGCGGCGGCCTTGTCGGCGGGGAGTTGCTCGGCGCGTACGTCGCTGATGCCGGCGCGGGCGGCGAGGGCGTAGGCGGTTCGCTGGTTGTCGCCGGTGAGCATGACGGTGCGTATGCCCTGCGCGTTCAGCATGGAGATGGTCTCGGCGGATTCGGGGCGCAGTTCGTCCCGCACGCCGATGAGGCCCGAGACCTGACCGTCGGTCTCGACGACGACGACGGTCATACCGTCTCCGGCCATCTCGTCGGCGGGCTTGGTGAGCTCACCCAGTTCCGAGAGCCAGCGTGCGTTCCCGACCCGCACGTGGGTGGAGCCGACGAGGCCGGTGAGGCCGTGGCCGGCATCTTCGACGACGTCTGTCGCTGCGGGGATGTCGGACGCGGCGCGAGTGATGGCGGCGGCAAGCGGGTGGGTGCTCGTGATCTCGAGGGCGGCGGCGAGGGAGATGATCTCCTCGCGGGAACGTCCGTGAGCAGGCACGACGGCGACGATCTCCGGCTCGTTGCGCGTGAGGGTGCCGGTCTTGTCGAGGGCGACGGTGCGGATGGTGCCGAACTGTTCGAAGGCCTCGCCGGACTTGATGACCACACCGAACTTCGAGGCCGAGCCGATGGCGCTGATGACCGTCACCGGAACGGCGATGGCTAGTGCGCACGGGGACGCGGCGACGAGCACGACGAGCGCCCTCTCGATCCACAGGCCGGGATCCCCGACGATGAACCCGAACACGGCCACGAGGGCTGCGATGATGAGCACGGCCGGCACGAGCGGGCGGGCGATCCGGTCCGCCAGGCGGGCCCGCTCTCCCTTGCGGGCGTGCGCCTGCTCGACCAGCTCGACGATCTGGGTGAGGGAATTGTCGCGGCCGTCGGCGGTTGCTTCGATCCGCAACGTCGCAGCCCCGTTCACCGATCCCGCGGGGACGGCGTGTCCCGGTCCGACCTCCACCGGGATCGACTCGCCCGTCACGGCAGACGTGTCGATGCCGGAGCGGCCCTCGACCACCACGCCATCCGTCGCGATCCGTTCTCCCGCACCGACGACGAGGATGTCGAGCTCGCGGACCTCCGCGGCGGGGATCGTCATGTCACCGTTCAGGCGCGAGACACGCACGGTCTCCGGGATCAGCGACAGCAGCGCGCGTAGTCCCTCCTTCGCCCGATCCATAGCCCGATCCTCGAGAGCTTCGGCAAGCGAGAACAGGAACGCCAGCGCTGCAGCTTCGCCCACGTGGCCGAGAGCTACGGCGCCGATGGCGGCGATGGTCATCAGAAGGCCGACGCCGAGTCGGCCCCGCACCAGGCGGCGGATCGCCCCGGGGACGAACGTGTACGCACCCGCGAGGAGTGCGACCGTCTGGAGGACAAGCGCCGGAACCGGTAGTCCGGACCACTCGAAGACATAACCTGCCAGCAGCATCACGCCGGCAACCGCGGATGGCAGGAGCGCGGTGTCGCGCCAGAGCGGTGGCCGTTCTTCGTGCTCAGCGTCCCCGTGCGAATGATCCGCGTCGCGGGGGGAAGCCGGTCCGCAGCAGGCGTCGTCCTCCAGGAGCGGCGTTCGCCTCGATGATGAAGAGGACGTGATGGGGTCGGGTCCGCAGCAGGCGTCTGCGGCGGCAGAGGGCTGGCGTAGCTCGAGCCGACGGACTGTTCTCGTCTGGCGTGGCTCGTCCGGGCCGCAGCATTCCTCGCTCATCGGATCTCCTCCATCGCCCTGTCGGTAGGCGCGCAGCATAGAGGCACGTCACAGTTCTCGTCTGTGCAGGCCTCTCCGTCGTCGACCGCGAGGACCGTGTTCACCAGCAGAGTGATGGCTCGAGTCACATGCGGATCCGCGATCTCGTACCGCGTCTGACGTCCCTCAGGCGTCGCGACCACGATGCCGCACCCTCGAAGACACGCGAGATGGTTCGACACGTTGGTGCGAGACAGATCCAGTGCCTCGGACAAGCGCGCCGGGTATCCCGGCCCGGAAAGCAGTTCCAGCAGAATCCGAGAACGAGTGGGGTCAGCCATGGCGCGCCCCAATCGGTTCATCACGTCGAGACGAGAAGCAATGGTCAGCATGCAATGACTATACAGTGTTTGCTGACTTATCATTCAACAGAGCGGTGCGCTCGAGCTCTGGGTTCGGGTGTGGAGTTGCGCCGGGCGACCGCAACGTAGACTGGAGAGGATGATGCTGCGCACGGACACCGGACGCTCAGCGCACGTCCCCCGCGGGCCGCTTGCGATGAGGGTGCTCTTCGGGATCATTATTGCTCTGCTTCTCACGCTCGGCGTCGCGAACACTGTCCACGCAGAGACTGCGACGTCGGCCACAGCGTCACCGGAAAGCTTCTCGTTGTCGAGTGAGCACGACGAACGAGATCAGTCCGCGGTGTCCTCTGCTGGATCATCTGATGTCGCCGCCGCTGTGTGCGTAGTCGGTGCGCTTCTGGGCGTGCTGGTGTTCGCCCGACTCGCCCGCGCGCGACTCCGCACCCAGATGCAAGCCCCTTCACGAGACTCCGCGCACCGCGCATCGATTCCGCGCATTCAGGGACCACATCTGCTGCGCCCTGACCTCGCGCAGCTGCAGATCTCCCGAACCTGACTCTCCGGCTCAATGCCGCCTTCATCCGTGCCATCGCGCGGATGCGGATCGACGCACGTCGTCGACAGCTTGGAGAGATGACTTGGAGAACACGCCCCTCACCCCGACCCCCGCCGAGGTCTCAGTCAATCGGCGCGCCGCTTCGCGGAACCTAATCCTCGGAGCCGTCGCACTCATCGGCCTGCTCGCGACATTGTCGGGATGCGCGTCCACTGTCGCATTGAAACCTGCGACAAATGCGAACGCCCCCGAATGCGCCGACGTGACGGTTCGGCTCCCCGCAGCCGTCGGAGAGTTCACCGGTCGCACGACCGATGCCCAAGCGACCGCCGCATGGGGAGACCCGACCATCGTCGTCTTTACCTGCGGGCTCGAGCCACCAGCACCGACGACGCTGCAGTGCGTGACCATCAACTCCGTCGATTGGATCGTCGACGAACAAGATTCCCCCTACCTGCGCTTGACGACCTACGGCCGAACGCCCGCAGCCCAGGCCTACGTCGATACGACGAAGCTCTCCGCGGATGCCGCGTTGCAAGCCCTCGCACCCGCGGTCCAGATGCTGCCGAAGACGTCCGCCTGCTCCGCGCCGGACACAGCGTCATCGGACGACGAGGACGCGCCGACCACGGGCGGCTCCGGAGACCTCCCGTGAACGCCAGCGGGCTCCGACTGGCCGGACCCGCCCTCCTGCTCACCTCAGCGCTGGTCGCGCTCCTCCTGGGATTGGTGATAGGTGGCGGGGCTGATCCACGGGTCACCAGCGACCCCGGCGCGGTCGTCCGGTGGGGACTGCCGGTCGCGAAGCTCATCGTCAACCTCGGGGCGGCGGTCATGGTGGGATCGGCCGTCCTTGCTGCGTACGCTCTCACACAGGGCGAGAAGGAGGTCGATACCGCCCTGGATGTCGCTTCCATCGGTGCCGCAGTGCTCACCATCGGCGCAGGAGTCACTGGTTATCTCACCTTCCTGTCATCGTTCAATCCTGAGGTGTCACTCGGCCCGGGATTCGGTCAGCAGTTCGGCAGATTCCTCCTCGAGACGGAGCTGGGTCGCGTCTGGCTCATCACAACAGTGATGGCCGCGATACTCACGGTGATCTCGTATGCGTTCCGGGGATGGGCGGCCGCGCTGTTGCTGACGTTCCTTTCGCTGGCGTCGCTGGTCCCGATGGCCACGCAAGGTCATTCCGGAAGCCTCGCCAATCATGATGCCGCGGTCATGTCGCTCGTGCTGCACATCACCAGCGCGGCGGTATGGCTCGGCGGTCTTCTCGCGCTGGTCTTCCTCAGGCCGTCTGCGCGCGAGCACCGTCTGCGGGCAATCGTCGAGCGATACTCGACCATCGCACTCGTCGCTTTCGTGGTCGTCTCCGTGTCCGGAGTCGCCCGCGCGATGACGTCTGTCAGCGGCTGGCGAGAACTTCTCAGCGCGTACGGAGGTGTGCTCTTGGTGAAGGTGGTGGCGCTCACGCTCCTCG
This sequence comes from Microbacterium sp. NPDC059771, assembly GCF_042732495.1. NCBI lineage: Bacteria > Bacillati > Actinomycetota > Actinomycetes > Micrococcales > Microbacteriaceae > Microbacterium > Microbacterium sp. NPDC059771. The sequence goes on from NZ_JBHWHK010000001.1 coordinate 1,963,722, forward strand.
GCGTCGTGGGTGTCGCGCACCGTCGGTGGTACATCCGCCGTGGGGTCGGAGAGCGGGCACCGTTCTGGACGTTCGTCACCGTCGAGTTCGCGGTCATGGGCATCGCGAGTGGTGCCGCAGCGGCACTCGCCCGCACGCCAGCGCCGGCAGACACCTCAGCTCCGGCGCTGACGACACCGGCTGAGATCCTCACCGAAGCGCCGCTTCCGCCCGAGCTCACACTCGTCCGTTGGCTGAGTGGGAACGACGTGAATCTCCTGTGGGTGATGGTCGCCGGTTTCGGAGTCTTCTTCTATCTGATGGGTGTCCGTCGCCTGCGGCGTCGCGGCGAGGCGTGGAGCGGCCTGCGCACGTTCGCCTGGATCAGCGGGATGGTGCTGCTGGCTTGGGTGAACAGTGGGGCGGTCGCTGTCTACTCCGACTACCTCCACAGCGTCGACGCGGCGGGACGGATGCTCATGCTCCTCGTGGTTCCCTCCCTCCTCGTGTTTGGCGCGCCATATCGCCTGGCATTGGAGGGAATCACCAACCGCACCGATGGGAGCCGTGGAATCCGCGAGTGGCTGCAAGCAGGGGAGCGCTCGCGGATCGTCCTCTTCCTGCGCCACCCCATCGTCGCGATGTGCACGTTCGCTTTTATCGTGTGGGGCGTATCCGCCACTGGCCTCTTGCGCGATTCCCTCGCCGATCCCTTGGTGCATGAATTGCGCGTCGTCGCGCTGCTCGTAGCGGGAAGCTTGGTGACCGCTGGGATCCTCCGTCCTGCCGGCACATATCCCCGGCGGATGCGTGTAGTTGTCGTGTTCGGATCGGCTGCCGCGCTGGCGAGTGTAGGCAGTTGGGTGCTGCTTCAGAGCGGCCTGATTGCTGCGAGCTGGTTCGGGGCGATGGGTCGTCAATGGGGCCTGGAGCCGATGGCGGACCAACAAGCAGCCGGCATGGTGATCCTGCTCTCGGCACCGATGCTGCTCCTCTTCGGCCTCAGCGTCGACTACATACTCAGCGGGCACTCCACCCGCTCATCACCGGAGGTCGACCGACCCCTCCACTCCACTCGAAAGGCCATCTCATGACATCCGTCTCCACCCGAATCCGCCGCGTGAGCGGTGCCGTGTGCGCCGCCGCTGTCGCAATCGTGCTGCTGACCGCAACCCCAGCCTCCGCACATGACAATCTCACCGACGCTGTGCCATCGGCGGGCGAGACAGTCACCAACCTCGACACAGTCGCACTGACTTTCAGCGGGGAGCTCATCGACTTCAGCCAGACGAGCTTCGCCCAGGTGCAGGGCCCCGACGGGCTCTTCTACGAGTCGTCGTGCTCCACCATCGAACTCAACGTGCTCACCACCCCCGTCGCCCTCGGAGCGTCGGGCACCTACACGGTGCTCTGGAACGCTGTGTCCAGCGACGGGCACCCCATCTCCGAGTCATACCAGTTCGACTACGCAGCGGATCCGACGGCGACCGTCGCACTCGGTTGGGATGCACCGGCGTGTGGGAACGAAGGCACCCGTACTCAACCAGGAGCGGCGCTGACCAGCACCCCGACGCCGACCGACGACACCAACTCGGCGGCGCCCACACAAGATACCGACCGAGAGCCGCGCGCTGACGGGGCAGATGAGAGCGTCGTGGCCCTGGCGGTCGTCGGAGGCGTCGTCGTGCTGGGAGTTCTGGTGATGGCGACCGTGCTCGTGGTGCACCGTCGACGCAAGCGCGCGGAGTGACCGAGTGATTACGGCTCATTCAAAGGAAGAAGTAAGAGCGACGATTACAATCGAACCGTGTTCCACTCGATCCGGGTCGCCTGCCACGGGCGGCCGGATCGCAGCCAGATGATAATGCGGCTCATTAGCATCATCGGGCTCACGCTCCTCCTGATCTTCGCCGTCGGCGCAGCCGAGCACGGAAGTGCCGATGTCACCACGGCGTCGACCACGGCCAGCACGTCGCTCGACGCTGATGAATCAGGCACTGACGCAGCCGCTGCGGCACCCGCCGGCATCGTGATGCAGCTCGCCACGGGCGCTGCACAAGTAGACCCGGTCACGGGCGCTGTGCTGTGCGTCCTCGGTCTTCTCTGCGGACTCGTCGCAGCGATCATGATGTATCGGCTGCTCTGGCGCACGACAGCCGTGGTAGCGGAGACCCACGCGGCTCAGCCGCGAACGAGTGCCGCTCCGAATCGCATCCCCCTGCGGCAGACCTCGCTGACTCTGGCGACGCTCGGCATCTCCCGGACCTGACCCGTCGAAGCGTCGCGCCTCGCGCGTGCGCATCCCATCGAGCACCCGCTCGACCTTCGACCGTGTCGACAGTCCTTGGAGTACCTGATGAAACCCGCCGTCAAAGCCGGCCTCGCTGCCCTTGCCGTAACCATCGTCCTGATTATCGCCGCGGTAATCGTCGTCATCATCAACCAGCAGAACACTGCGCCGCCAGAATCCGAGAACGGAAGCTCTACGGCGCAGGTGCTCCGCGAGAACTCACACGTTCTCGATGACGGGGGAGACGGGGCAGTCACCGTCGTCGAATTTCTCGACTTCGAATGCGAAGCGTGCGGAGCCTTCTACCCGGTGGTCGAAGACCTCCGCGAGCGCTACGACGGCGAGATCACCTACGTCATCCGCTACTTCCCTCTACCGGGTCACCTGAACTCCAGGAATGCCGCGTTCGCCGCCGAAGCGGCTGCGCAACAGGGACGCCTTGAAGAGATGTATCGCAAGCTCTTCGAGACGCAGGCTCAATGGGGGGAAGCCCAGGAATCGCGAGCGAGCCTGTTCCGTGGCTTCGCTGAGGAGATCGGCCTGGACATGGCCGCTTACGATGCCGCGATCTCGGATCCCGCGACGGTCGCGCGAGTCGATCTCGACTACAACGACGGTCAGGCACTGGGAGTGAGCGGAACTCCGACGTTCTTCGTGAACGGCGATGCCATCACACTCGAGCGCTACGACGACCTCGAGAACGCGATCCTCTCAGCGGGTAAGGGAACATGACACTCCTAGGCCTCTCTCATCGTCGAGTCATCATCGTCGGCTCCGGCCACGCTGGTCTCTCCGTCGCCGCCGAACTCTCGCGCTCGGGCCTGAAGCCGCAACGGGATTTCGCCGTCATCGACAGCAATCCCGACGGGCGTCGTTCGTGGGCGTTCCGCTGGTCGTCGATGACACTCCTGACAGAGGCCGGGCGGAGCACGGTCGCCGGGCGGCATCTCACAGGCGACCCCTATCGACGCCCGTCACCGCGAGAGATCGAACAGCATCTTCTCGACGTCGAGGCCGCCTTGGGCCTCACGACGCTGTGGGGCATCAGAGCGACAGGCGTGGACCGTCTGGGGGACGGATCCACTCTGCTTCTGTCAACGAACGAAGGGCCGGTGCAGACGCGCAACATCGTCTGCGCGGCCGGGTCCGCGGCTCGACCTCGGATCCCGAGCTGGGCGGTAGACGCCGCGGTACCGGGGATCATGGTTCATAGCGCCGACTATCGCGGACCGAGCCAGATTCCCAGCGGTGACGTGCTGGTCGTCGGAGCCGGCCACAGCGGCCAAGAGATCGCGCGCGAGCTCAGTCGTACGCACCGCGTCACGCTGTCGTCCCAGCCCTCGGCGGTCTCCGCAGCTCGACCGGCACGACGCGGCGTCGGGCGGCGTCGGGCACTAGCGCGAGGTGGGGCAGCGCTCTCACTGGATCCGGAATGGGAACAACTCGGCATCGAAGTGTTGCCTGCGGCCATTGCCGCAGATGGAGCGCATATCGTCTTCGACGATGGTCGTCGTATCGCTCCACAGTCCATCATCTACGCGACCGGATACCTGCCCGCGGACGGCTGGCTTCCCCGTCCGGTACTCGATGCCACGTCCCGTCGCCGGAAGCGCGGGACTACGAGCGTCCCAGGTCTGTTCGTCGTCGGCATGCCGAACCACGGTAGCCAGGACTCAGACACCTTCGACGGGGCACGCCGTGACGCGATCTCGATTGCACGCCACATCATGAAGCGCCCCTGAACACGTTCGTCCGAAATACACCGACCGAAACGAGGATCACACATGAGACATCCGATGGCCACGACGAAACATGCGTGGGGTGCCGTCGCGTGTGCGTTGCTGATCCTCGCGACGGTCCTGCTGGTTTCGCCTTCGGTTTCAGCGTCCGCAGTTGGGGACGTCGCACCAGTTACCGCGTCCCCCACTCCGGAACAGAGTTCAACGCCGTCGCCTTCGCCGTCGCCCGAAGAGACAGAGTCGGACAAGGACCGTCATCAAAGGCAGAACGGAGAGCGGCCGGTGGAACGAGACGATCTCGGGTTCCTCGGCATCCTGTTCGTCATCGGCATGGGGTTCGTTCTCGTAGCGGGCGCTGTCGGTGTCGCGTTCGCCGGGTGGAAGCGCCGCCGACGCGACCGAGCAGCGGCCGACACGGAAGGAGGCGCGTGATCATGAGTGCGCGCGTGCCGAAGCTCGCCATCGCGTTCGCCGTCGCCGGTGCGACCGTCATCATCGACCAAGTGTCGAAGGCGGTCGCCTTGGCGCAACTGAGTACCACGGAGCGCATTCCGCTACTGGGAGACCTCTTCGGGCTGCAACTGGCGTTCAACCCGGGTGCCATCCTGTCGTTCGGTTCCAGCGCGACTCCGCTGCTGACCGCAGTCGGAATCGCAGCGACGGTCGTGCTCATCAGGAGCGCAATCCGATCCCGTACCACGTGGTGGGCGGTCGGTATCGGGTTCATCCTCGGGGGAGCCATCGGCAACGTCCTGGACCGTCTCTTCGCACCCCCCGCGTTCGGCCGCGGGTACGTCACCGACTTCCTCGCCTACTCGGACCTCTTCATCGGCAATCTGGCGGACGTGGCGCTGGGGGTCGGCGCCGTCGTGCTGGTCGTCGGGCTTCTTCGGCGCCGCCGTGGTCCAGAGGACGACGTCGTCACGACTCCCGCTTCGATGTCACAGGACATGAGCGAAGGATGGGGACGCTCATGACACAGAAGAAGCGGACCCCTTCCACCTATCAGCGGAACGCCCTTGCTCCGAGTCTACTCGCAGCCGCGGTGTTGTTCCTCGCCCCCGTGCTGCTGGCGAGTGACTGGGCCTCGGTCATCCTCTACGTCACGTCGATCCTCGCGGTCATCGTCGGATGGTTCGCCGTGCAAGCGCGCCACTGGTGGTGGATCCCGGTGTTCATCGCCATCGCCGTCCTGTGGAATCCCGTCATGCCCTTCCCGTTCGCCGGACCGGTCTGGACCGGAATCCAGCCCGCGGCAGCAGTCGTCTTCCTGGTAGCGGGAAGCCTTATCAAGTTCCCCCGACCCTGATGTCGGCACTCATCGCTCAGCTCATCGACAGGCCGGAGGGGGCCCGTCGATGACTCCGTGGATCCCCGACGTCGCGCCCACCTTCCCTGACTACTTCGCCGTGGTTCCGGGGGCGCTTCCGGTGCTGCCGGTGGTCGCTGGGCTGCTTGCACTTCTCTACATGGTCGGGGCCGTTCGCATGTGGACGCACGGTCGACGCTGGTCCATCTGGCGTACGTTCAGCTTCCTCAGCGGCTGCGCGCTCCTGGCTGGGACGACCGGTCTCGCCGTGGAGAATTACGGCTACGCGTTGATGTCGGTGTTCATGTTCCAGCAGCTCACTCTGATGATGGCGATTCCGCCGCTACTCATCCTGGGATCTCCGGGCACGTTGCTGCTCCGCGCCACCCCGCACGTAGGGCTGGGGCGTAGGGCACTCGCCGTCGCCCACGCGGGGCTGCGCAGCAGACTCGCGCGCTGGGCTCTGAGCCCATGGGCGGCGCTCCCTCTCTATCTGGCCGCGTTCTACGGCCTGTACCTCGCGGGGTTCGCAGACTCCCTCCTGAGCTCGACCGCGGGACACATCGCCCTCGAGGTGGCGTTCCTCGGCGCGGGCATCATCTTCACAATCCCCATCCTGAGCTCCGACCCGCTACCCGTTCGCCTCAGTCACGGCGGCCGCGCCCTCGATGTGTTCGCCGAAGCCGCGCTGCACGCCTTCTTCGGAGTGTTCCTCATGATGGCCACCACCATGCTCATCACCCACTTCGTCGCGCCCACGCAGGCCATGGGACTCGACCCCATCGAAGACCAGCGGCTCGCCGGCGGACTCGCCTGGTCGTACGGCGAGGCCCCCACGCTCCTGATGCTGATCTACGTCATGCACCGATGGTTCCGAGAGGACACCGTACGATCCCAGGCACAGGACCGGTACGTAGACATCCACGGATCATCCGAGCTGGATGAGTACAACGCTTACCTCCAGAAACTCCGCGAGCGGGACGCCTGAGCAATGTCGACGAGACTCCTCACTGCGCCGACGTCTGAGGCCCGAACGACGAACAGTGATCTCACACGACCACTCGTCGGTGTATGGGTCGCCGTTTCGCTGTCGGCGGTCGGCGGACTCGCCATGGACCTCGCGACTCCCGAGGTCAGTTGGTGGCCCCTCGCGTTCGTCAGCGTCATCCTCACCTTGGTTGCGACCGTCGGACGTAGCGTCGGCGGAGCGCTGCTCGTCGGTCTCGCGTTCGGTGTCACCTTCTACGCGCTTCACCTCGATTGGGTTGGTCAGTTCCTCGGGCCGTTGCCACGCATCGCGTTGTCGGGGCTGCAGGCTCTCTTGTTCGGGCTCGGTGCGGTTCCCATAGCTCTGGCATACCGATGGACGAGCCGCTTCCGCGGCCGTCGCGTCTGGCAGATCGTCGCCGTACCCGCGCTGGTCGGCGGGTTGTGGGTTGCCCGCGAGATCGTGCTCGGATCGTGGCCGTACGGCGGGTTCCCCTGGGTGCGACTCGGGATGACCCAGGTCGAGAGCCCGTTCCCGGAAGCTACATCGTGGATCGGTGTGACCGGGCTCTCGCTCACCATCGCGGTCATCGCTGCGAGCATCGTGCAGTGGCTTCGTATCGGGTTGAGCGCAGTGTCCGTTCTGACGCCCGCTGTCGTCCTGATATTCGGACTCAGCGTGACGCCGCAATATGCGACGACAGGCGCGGGCACATTCGCGGTTGGGTGGGTCCAAGGCAACGGTCCCTCAGGCTACTTCGACGGTAGAGCCTCGGGTGACCTGCTCAAAGCACAGGTCGCGGCATCGGAACCGATTCTCGACCGGAACATGGACGTGCTCGTCTGGCCAGAAGGATCGGCGGAGTTCGACCCGTTCCGCAAACGACAGGCCGCCTCTGAACTGAATCGGATCGTGTCCCGGACGGGGGCGCCGCTTCTGGCGAACGCGGCGACGGCACGAGGCGATGAGACGTTCAACACCTCCTTCCTGTGGACGGCAAACCCCGGCAGCTCTCAAGTCCACGACAAGGTCAATCCCGTCCCATTCGGCGAGTACGTCCCCGACCGATGGTTGTACGAGCGCCTTGCTCCCGACCTCGTCGGGCTGATCCAGCGCGAGTACACTGCCGGCACGAACCCACCCGTCGTGACCGTCGGCGAGACCGACATCGGTCTCGCGATCTGCTTCGACGTGATCTTCGACGACGTGATCCGTGCCGCTGCTGAGCAGGATGTGAAGCTCTACATCTTCCAAACCAACAACGCGGACTTCCGCGGCTCTGACGAGAACCTTCAGCAACTGGCCTTTGCCCGGATGCGTGCCATCCAGACCGGTAAGAGCGTGGTGAACGTTTCCACTGTGGGCACCAGTCAAGTCATAGCCCCGGACGGCGCGATCCTCGACACAGCAGGCGTCGACACGGTCGCTGCCGCAATCACGGATGTGCCGCTCCGCTCAGGCATCGCACCAGGCATCCTCGCGGAGAAGTGGCTCGCGTTGAGCGCGCCATTGCTCGCGTTCGGAAGCCTCGCAACACTTGCCCTCATCGTTCGACGTGCATCGTCGAACGGCCCAGACTCGACCCCCGAACCCGAATCCGGAGGCCCGAACCGTGACCATACATGACCCTCTCGAGCCGAACATTCGACCGGAGCCGCTTCTCACGCGCTCGGAGCTTCGACGCCGAGAGACCGCGTCGACAGCCCCGACTCCGCCAGTCACCCGCTCCGAACTTCGGCGCAGGCGCGAGGCCCTGTCCCATCCGCCGATTCCACCAATCAGCGCATCCGACCATCGACCTCGTGACGAGGGCATTCCGAGCCGAGAGCACGACGTGCTGACTCCGGCGGAGACGGTGAACACGACTCCACCCACCACGCCCACGGAGCAGGTCGCTCGACGCGTTGCGAAGCCCGCTCCTGCGAGGTCCATCGGGCGGCGAATCGGGAGAACGCTCATCGTGGTGGGCACATTGACCGTCGCTTCCTCGTTCATGGTCGGCATGACGATCCCGGCCGAGACCGTCGCGGCGACCAGGACGGATACCACGGCGCGGTTCGCGCCTTCCGAGAGCGACGGATCCGCCGCCGATAGTGACATTCAGGCGTTTGTCGTGCCGGAGGATGCTGCGGCGGAGGACCTTGGTCGGTCGAACGGCTTCAGCGTGACGTCCGTCCCGCAGCTCGCGGCGGCAGCAGGAATCCGTTATTTCAGCGGATCCCTGGTGCTCGATCCCGATGCTGAGGTGCAGTGGCCGTTCCCGGTCAGCGTGCCCACGTCGTCGAGTTTCGGGCCCAGGTGGGGGCGAATGCATGAAGGCGCCGACTTCACACCAGGTGAGGGAGCTCAGATCCGCGCCGTGGCCGGCGGGACGGTCCGTATCGCGACCGAGAACGGCGGGGCGTTCGGGGTCACGGTCTACATTGAGAGCAAGATCGACGGGCAGACGGTGTTCAGCCGTTACGCGCACATGTTGCGCGGCTCCCTCGGAGTTCGTGAGGGGGAGAGCGTCTCCGTCGGCGAAGTAGTCGGACGAGTCGGTAACACCGGACGCAGTTTTGGTGCGCACTTGCACCTTGAAGTCTCGACAGGAGACGGAACTGTCGATCCTGTCGCTTGGCTGCGGGAGCAGACCGGTGAATGAGCTCCGGCGCGTCCCGCTTGATGACCTCGACCTGAGAGGCGGGGCGATGAACACTCATCTAGGGCGAAAGGCGGCGACATCGCCGTTTGCCGTCGGTGTGATTGTCGTGGTCATGGCGTCACTGTTGCTCGTGTTGGGTGTCGCCTGCGCTCCGTATCTGGCGACACCTGATGTATCGACGTCCGTCGGCGTCGACGATCCCTCGGCGCTCGATGCTCGAAACGCTGCGCAGGACGTGCCCTCAGTTGCGTCGGTGGGGGAGCCCTCTGCATCGAGCATGGGCATGGGCCCCGTTGCGTGCGCTCTCGGACTGTTCTGCGGAGTACTTCTCCTGCTCCTCAGCGCTCTGCGTCGGCCAATACCTTTACTGAACCCGGGACGTATCAGGTCTCACCTGATACGTCGACTTCTTCCGAGCATCGTGATGAGGGCCACCGCCCCCTCTCTGACGAAACTCCGCGTGTCGCGGACCTGAGCTTCCTCGATTCACGCCGTCCTGCTCTCGTCACTCGGGAGCGAGACGTGACGTCGCCCCCGGGACCCGCTCCTCGTCGAGCACTGACGGCCGGGGCGCGAGGCATGAGCCCGATTACCAGCGGCTCTGCCCTGCCAACGAGATTCAGATCCGAAGAGGAACCCATGCTCAGCGAGCCCGTCCCCCGACCACCCGCCACCCGCGTCCCCACCGCGCAGGACCACGGCCGACGACGACGTATTCGTCACGCCGTGCTCGCCTCCATACCCGTCCTTCTCCTGCTCGCAGGGTGCGCGTCCAACGACTCTCTCTCCCAGCAATACAGGGATGGCAACGAGAAAGGCTTCATCGCAGGAGACTTCCAAGTCGTCGAGATCCCGCAAGGCGAGCGCGGAGAGCCGGTGACATTCGAAGGGGTCACGGAGACCGAAGAGCAAGTCGCGAGTGACGACTACCGCGGCGACGTCCTCGTCGTGAACTTCTGGTACGCCGCATGCGGCCCCTGCATCGTCGAGGCGCCATACCTGGAACAGGTGTGGCAGGACTATCGCGACGACGGCGTGGCCTTCCTTGGTGTGAACACCTACGACCAACCCGCCACCGCGCTCTCGTTCGCCAAAGATAACGGCGTCACGTATCCGAGCGTGATCGACGTCAACGACGGCAAGGTCAAGCTGGCCTTCGCGCAGGTGACGCCGATCCAAGCCACGCCGACCACCCTGGTCATCGACCGCTCCGGCAGAGTCGCCGCCCGCGTCATCGGTCAGCTCGACAGTGCCTCAATCCTCGCGACGCTCGTCGAGGACGTTATCGAGGAGAGCGTCCCATGAACCCTGGAACGCTTATCGTCGACGGAGTTCTGTGGATCGCCATCCCCGTGGCGATCCTCGCCGGGCTTGTCTCCTTCGTCTCACCGTGCGTCCTCCCGTTGGTGCCCGGGTACCTGGGGTACCTCGGCGGAACTGTGCGGCCAGAACAGGGCAAGAGCGGAAGCCAAGAGTCGCACCGCGGTCGACTGATGCTGGGGGTGGCGCTGTTCATCGCAGGTTTCACGACCGTCTTCGTCGCCGTGACCATCCTCGGTGGTGCGTTCGGCTTCGTGCTGCTGCAGTACGCGAACATTCTCACCAGGGTGTTCGGCGTCGTCATCATCGTGATGGGCTTCGTCTTCATCGGACTCTTCGGCGTCGCGCAGCGAACAATGCGCCCACGGATCGGCAGTCGTGCAGGTCTGGTCGGCGCCCCGTTGCTGGGGTTCGCACTCGGAGTGGGGTGGACACCCTGCATCGGCCCGACACTCGCCGCAATCATCTCGATGTCATGGAACTTGGGTGACCCCGCTCGAGCCGGCCTGCTCGGGCTGGCGTACTCGCTCGGCCTCGGTATCCCCTTCATCGTCCTCGCCGCCGGGTGGGGATGGGCGTCCTCCTCGCTCGCCTTCCTCCGACGCCATGTCCGCACGCTCAACCTCATCGGCGGAGCGATGCTCGTCGCTCTCGGGATCCTGATGGTCTCCGGCCTCTGGACCGCTCTCATGTCCCAACTTCAGCAGGTGATTATCAATGTCCCGCTCCCTCTCTGACCCCGACACCAAAGTCGATCCGCTCCGGCCAGCCGACCACGCCGATACCGGCACAACATCTGAGGTGACGAGCCCGGCGCTCAGCGTGACCGGCTGGCTGCGATGGGGGTGGACACAACTGACGAGCATGCGCACCGCCTTGTTGCTGCTTCTGCTCCTCGCTGTCGCAGCTATCCCCGGTTCACTGTTCCCGCAACGCAGCGCAGACCCCAACGGCGTGGTGCAATGGCGAAGGAACAACCCCGATGCGTTCCCGCTCGCGGACGGCCTTGGACTGTTCGACGTCTACATCTCGCCGTGGTTCTCCGCCATCCATCTTCTGCTGTTCGTCTCGCTCATCGGGTGTGTGATCCCGCGTGCGAAGCACCACTATGTCGCCCTGCGGTCACGACCTCCGCGCACTCCGTCTCGACTGTCGAGGTTGCCCGCTCATCGCGAGAGGTTCATCGCTGGGAAGGGTGGCGATGCTGAGGGGGCTGTCTCCGCGGCTTCCGACATGCTGCGCAGATCCGGTTACCGCGTCGAGCGTTACGACCAGGGAGGCACCTACTCGGTATCAGCAGAGCGCGGCTACCTCCGTGAGACCGGCAACCTCGTCTTCCATGTCGCGCTCGTCGGGGTGCTCCTCTCGGTCGCAGTAGGCGGATCCTTCGCGTACACCGGACAACGAGTCGTGGTGGAGGGGACGACGTTCGTGAATGCCTTGAGCGACTACTCGTCCTTCAACCCGGGACGATTCGTCGACGGCGCGGGACTTGTTCCGTACTCGCTCACGCTCGACGACTTCCGTGTCGCCTATCGACTGCCGGGCACACCGGGCGCGGGACAGGCAGAGAACTTCGATGCGCAGATCACGGTCCGCCAGCCGGGCGAACAGGACAGTGAGCGCAGCGTTCGAGTGAACTACCCGACCACGATTGCGAATGACCGGATCTACCTCCTGGGGAACGGGTACGCCCCGACGCTGACCGTGAGGAACGGTGACGGCGACGTCGTGTTCAGTGAGTCGCAGCCGTTCCTGCCGCAGGACTCGAACATGACCTCCCTGGGCATCATCAAAATCCCGGACGGGCTACCGAAGCAAGTCGGGCTCGTCGGGTTCTTCTACCCCACGCAGGGCACTCTCCCGTCAGGTGCGTTCACGTCCATCTACCCCGACGTCGTCGATCCCGTGCTCACCTTCAACGTCTTCAGCGGGGACCTCGGCATCGACGACGGCACGCCGCGCTCCGTCTACACGCTCGACGTGAGCGGACTCGACCAGGAGACGGGCGGCGACAGTGGCACCGACTCGTTGGAACTCCGACCCGGTGACACGGCTGACCTCCCGAATGGCTGGGGGTCCGTCACATGGGAGATCGCAGAGGAACAGCAACCAGTGAAGCGATTCGCCTCGCTGCAGATCCAACAAGATCCGAGCAGTGGGGGAGTGCTCCTCTTCTCGGTGATCGCCATGGTGGGTCTCTTCGCAGGCCTGTTCGTACCCCGGCGTCGCGTGTGGGTGAAAGCCCGCGACGGGATCGACGGCATCCACATCGAGTACGCCGGCCTCGCTCGCGGCGACGACCCCACGCTGCAACGAGCGGTCGACGATCTCGCACATCGTCACTCGACTTCGCTCGGCGCGGAGCCTGTGAAGCCCACCGGCCACTTCTGACAACGACCAGCAGCACGACACGACCGAAAGGAACCCGTCATGAATCAGCTCAGCCTCGACGGCATCTCCCTCCTCCTCGTCTGGACCGCGATTGCCACCTACCTCCTCGCGTTCACCGCGTACACCATCGACCTCGCGCAGCGCAGCGCCGCACCGGTTGCCGTTCCCGTGCGGAAATTGGCGACCGTCGGCGGGCGTGGGCTGGCATCCTCGTCCGAAGAGGTCGCCGAGGATGTTCCCGGCGCCGACACGGCCCTACAGCGGCCACCCCGACGCTTGTGGGCGCGAATCGGAACCTCGCTCACGGTTCTGGCGTTCCTCTTCCAGCTGGGAGGAACTCTCGGCAGAGGCATTGCGGCCGAGCGGGTCCCGTGGGCCAACATGTACGAGTTCGCGCTCACCGGGACGCTCCTCATCGTCGCCGTGTACCTCGTGGTGCTGCGGCTGTACGATCTTCGATTCCTGGGCGCGTTCCTGCTCGGAATGACCGTGCTGCTTCTCGGAGGTGCGACCCTCGGCTTCTATGTCGAGGTTGTGCCGCTGATGGATCCGCTGAAGAGCGTGTGGTTGGTGATCCACGTGTTCGTGGCCTCGCTCGCCACAGCCCTGTTCGCCCTCGCCTGCGGCGTGTCAATCACACAACTGATGCAGGGCAGGCGCGAGCGCCTCCTCAGCGCCGCTCCAGACACGCGACAGCAGAAGCGCGGTCCTCGCTTCCTTCGAACGATCCCGTCCGCGGACGCGCTGGAGACCCTGGCGTACCGCTTCACCATCGTCGGCTTCATGTTCTGGAGCTTCACCCTCATCGCGGGAGCGATCTGGGCGAACGACTCGTGGGGTCGTTACTGGGGATTCGACGTCAAGGAGGTGTGGACCTTCGTGATCTGGGTCCTCTACGCGGGGTACATCCACGCGCGCGCCACCCGGGGGTGGCGCGGTTCCCGGTCTGCGTGGCTGTCGATTGTCGGGTTCGCAGCAGTGCTGTTCAACTTCACCGTCGTGAACATCTACTTCCCGGGGCTCCATTCCTACTCCGGGCTGACGTGATCCGGCAGGGCCGCGGCGCTATCTCACACGTAGACGCCGCGGTCCTCCATGAAACGCACCGGGTTGGTGTAGCCACCGTTGAGGTACACCTCGAAGTGCAGATGGCACCCGAAGGATCGCCCGGTGTTGCCCGCGTATGCGATGACCTGTCCCGACTCGACCCACTGACCGCGACGAACGGCGATTCCGCCCGGCTTGATGTGTGCATAGCCCGAGCTCACGCCGCCACCGTGCTGAATACGGACGTAGTTGCCGTAGTTCCCGTTGGCGCCGGCGTAGTCGACTGTCCCCGAGTTCGCGGCGTAGATCGCCGCACCGCATCCGTTCGCCAGGTCTGCGCCGTAGTGGTAACTCGATGAGCAGCCCTGGGGTCCGCAAATCGGGGTCCGGGGCCCGTAGCTCGAACTGCGCGCGCCACCATGCGGTCGAACCCACCCTCCGCTACCGGCCTGGCCACCTCCGCCCCCATTGCCGCCGCTGTTCGCGGCGGCCTCGGCGGCCTCTCGTTCCCGACGAGCCTTCTCCTCCGCGGCGCGGGCTGCGACGCCGGCCTGATAACCGGCAACCGTCTGCGCGGTCGTATCCTGAAGCGCCGCGAGCTGTGCCTTCAGCGTCTCGAGGTAGGTGGTCTGCTCGTCGAGCGCAGCCTGTGCGGCGTCTGCGGCTTCCTGCGCCGCTGTCATCTTCTCCTCCGCGACCTGCTGAAGTCGGTCGCGCTCGTCTCGAGCGACGACCGCCTGATCTGTGAGCGACTGCGCCGCGTTCTTCGACGAGATCGCTTCGTCGTAGACCGCACGGTTGTGCTGCATGAACTTGTCGAGCGTTCCCAGTCGCGACAGCAGCTCATCCGATTCGGCTGCGGAGCCTGCGAAGAACAGCTGCAGCGTGGTGTCGTCGCCACCGTTGCGATAGAGCTGCGCGGCCAGCTGTCCGGCTTTCCTCGACGCCTCCTCAGCGATGAGGGTCTGTTCGTCGGCTTGCGCCCTCAGGTCGTCTGCGACCCGGATCGCCTCGAAGTACTGCTGCTGCGCTGCGTAGAACTCGTCGGATGCGAGCAGTGCTGCGGCCTCGGTGTCAGCGACCTTCTGCGTCAGCGACTGAATGAGGCCTTGGATGCGTTGAACTTCGACACCTTTCGCTGCCTCGTTGCCCTTGGCGCGCTGAACGTCGTCCCACGACGGGTACGTGGCGGCATGTGCGATGGAAACGCCGGATCCGACCCCGAACGCTGCGAGCGCCACCACGCTCAAGGCGCCGAGCTCGAAGACGCCGCGGCGATTGATTGGGCGCTTCCACAGTCGATCTCTCTCGGCGGGTGTCGGGGCACAGCCGCAGTCATCAGCAGCCGACGCGGAAGCGAGATCAGCGGCTGTCAGGCGTATCGGACTCACTCGTTTGGCTCCTCATCGCTGGGATATCGCCTTCAAGTTACATCACGAATTCGTGATGTATTGTCAGTTCGGAGAGAGTGTCGCCGTCGTAGACTCACTATGGTGACGCGAGACATGCACTTCGATGCGGCGACGATGCTGCCGTCGAGCGCAGCCGTTCGGCTGGCGGAAGTCATGCATGGCCTCTCCTCTCCGGTGCGGCTGCGGATCCTCACCGCGCTGCGACAATCGTCGCTGACCGTCACCCAGCTCTGCGAAGCTGTGGGAGCTGGTCAGACAGCCGTGTCGAACCATCTGCGGCTGATGCGCGAGCTCGGCCTCGTGTCAGGAAATCGCGACGGGCGCAACGTCCGCTACGACTTGTACGACGACCACGTCATGGCTCTGCTTGATGGCGTGCTTGGCCACGTGGCGTACCTCCCGACCGGTGTCGAGACCAGTCCACGCGAAAAGTAGCCGGCTTTCTCTCTGGTTGGGGCTGTGCCGTGGAGAGAGACGACAGCTCCAGGTCTATGAGCTCTTGCGCGAACTCGCCGAGAGCACCTAGCGCGAGCGCGACGAGGACTCGCCAGATGGCGAGTTGATGCAGGGGCTGAACACACTCGCCGGATCGTCATTCAACATGGCGCTCAGCGCCAACAACCACACCGGCGCGGGCCTCGAGATCATCCGCAGCCACGCCCGTCGTGAAGGCTATGAACCCGATGACAACACGGCACCCCGATCCTCGCCGCGCGCATTAGCCCTCCGATATGTTGTGACCAACATCCCTGAGGAGGCAACGTGACCCCCAGCAGCTTCGACGACGAGCTCGCCGCCGCGGCCGCCATCGTCCGCTCCGAGAACGCTGCCGCTCAGGCGAAAGCAGAGCAGGAACAGCAGGTCGCCGCGCAGGAGCTGCAGTCGCTGGGCGCTCGAGGCGCGATCTGGAACGATTTCCTCGACCTGGGCCGGGAATGCGCTGCCAAGCTACGCCAGGCCGGGATCAAACCGCCGGTGAACATCGACTCCTGGGTGCAAACCCACAGCAGTCGCAAGCCACTGGACAACAAGAACAGCGGCTACCGAGCCTGGCAGATCTTCGCAGGACAGCGCGAGCACGAGGTCGTCAAGACCAGCGACATGCTACTCCGCGAAGACGGGCAGGTCGGATGGCGTCACCTGGACGGGTGGGGCAAGCGATTCATGAAGCAGACCCCCGTGACCCTGGCGAATTTCCCGCACCCGGTGCCGGACCCCTGGCCAGACCCCCCTGCGCACTCGTCCGGGCTGCGCATACATGAAGGCAAGGTCGTCGTGCTCATCGTGGAGTCCTACTTCCTGGGCGACACAACCACCTACCACCTGTTCGACGCCCGCGAAGCGCTGCTCGTCGAAACAGTACGCCTCCTCGACGACAAGTAGGTCTACTGCTCTCTCGTCAGTGGATGCGATGCGGTTGTCGCCACTGACCCCTTCTGCGAGGTTCACCGTGCGATCTGCGCCGTCGACATCTCGATGAGAGTCGGCGAGGATGGACGCGTGGATATGCAGGAGAGGTTTGATGGTGTACTCGATGAGTGAGTCACTCCGGATCGTGGTCATCCTCGACTCTGCCGCATCCAATATTGAGATGGTGAAAGCGCTGAAAGAATTCACCGGCATCGGGTACTCGGAATCACGGTCACAGGTCGCAGCGGGTGCGCCGGTCGTTGTCGAGGAGACGTTCACGAACTCATGGTTCGACAGCCGTGGCGGTCAGCTCGTTGGCTTGTTGACGAGTCTTGCGGAGCAGCGAGTGAGCTTCCGACTGTGGGAGGCGTCGGCTGACGTGAACCCTCAGCTAGAGCATCTTCTTGAGGATGGTGACGAGATCTCGCTCGAGATTCTGAGGAACATCGTGGCATCCAGAGATGCCGCGGAGCGCGGCTAGTTAGATGGTGCGCTCAGCCCTCGCTTGAGCGGGCATCGTTCCCGTGGGAGTTCTGCTGAGTCTTCGCGCCGTTAGTGGGGCCATCGACCCGTCGACCGGCGCCGTCCTCTCCGACGCGGTCGGACAGCGGCGTCGCGCATCGCGTCACCGCCGACGGTGGGCATGCCCCAGAAGCTATCGCCAGCGACGCAGGCGTCGACAACTTCCGAGATCGGATCGTCGATCTGGGCTGGCGTCGCGACTATGAGCATGACCCTGGCTTCTGCGGGGGTGAGCACGATGGAGACTTCGGGTGCACCGACACCTTCTCGAATGACGCACGCGCAGGGCATGGTCTCATGAGCCCCACGCCCAGGCGTCGTGCTTCGCTTTGCGGATCACTTCCTCGAGGCGCCCTTCGTATAGCAGCGTGATGTTGCGGGGCGGATCCGCTTCGGGTACCGCGACGTTCAACCACTGCGCCCACGTCCAGGGGGAGCTCACTCCGGTCTGAAGGACGAGAAGAACGTCCGAAAGACCGGCGACCACCTCGCCGTCGTGCAGTTGAAAGACGGGGAAGAGGTAGACGCCGTCTTCGGTGCGCAACATGATGAGGCGGAGATCGTTCCCAGCCTCCATGACCTCAGCCTCCGTCCGTCCGAGGGTGCGGGCCATGCTGGTCACCGTGTAGCACGGACCGACGATCTCAGCCCAGGGGTTCGGTTCCTCCGCGGTCACGGCTCCTTTTTCGGGTTTCCGGGTATGGCGGCGACGAACGTCTTCGATGAGTTCGTTCAGGGTGCGGCGGCCCTCGA
The DNA here is from genome assembly GCF_042732495.1 of Microbacterium sp. NPDC059771. Classification (NCBI taxonomy): domain Bacteria; kingdom Bacillati; phylum Actinomycetota; class Actinomycetes; order Micrococcales; family Microbacteriaceae; genus Microbacterium; species Microbacterium sp. NPDC059771. Next base: position 1,981,529 of record NZ_JBHWHK010000001.1, read on the forward strand.
TGTAGTTCCAGGCGTCGCGGATCGCATCACGTGTCGGAGCAAGGCCGTCGAGGCGGCAGGAGTGGAACGCTTCGAGGACTCCGTCCAGCCGCTCCTCTCGCGTACGGACGTGGTCATCGTTACCCAACGGGGAATGCCGCCTCTCTCATCTGCTGGACCGTCGGGACCTCTAGGCGCAGTGTCCGCAGGTCGAGGAACGCAAGGCTGCCCTGCATCGTGTCTCGTCCGAAGCTCGCCACGCGGCGCCCGTCGTCGGTCGCGCCGCCGCCAGCAACATGCATATGACCATGCATCAGCAGTCCTGGTCGGATGGCGTCCCAGACTTTGGCAACCCGCTCGCGTGACTGTGCGGACTCTGCGAGCGTTTCGTCGGGGAATCCCATCGGGTTGGACCGCAGCACCTCTTGTACGGCGCGAACGGGCGTGCGGGCAGGGGACTCGTGCGTCAGCATCAGATCAGCGGGACCGCCGCCGATGGCCGCGGCAACGTTTTCGTCGGAGATGCGCTCATCGGGCCACCATCCGGTGCCTTCTCGTCGCCAAAGCCTGTCGACGGAGGCTGCACCGCCGAGCGACAGCACCGACCGTCCGCCAATGGTGAGCCTGGCGGGCCTTGCCAGGAGCCAGGTGAGCTTCGAGACTCGGACGGCTGAACTACGCTGCTCGTCGAGGAGCGGCGTGACGTCCGACCATGGCTCGTGGTTGCCGAGCGTGACATAGATGCGGTCGATGTTCGTGTCGGCGAGTGCCTCATCGACGGCATCGGGATCGATCCACCAGTCGCCGAGCTGCAGGATCGTCGTCACGTCCGGTGCCAGAGCCGGCAAGATACGAGAGAGCGTTCTGACCCAGCCGACGTTGCCGTGCCAGTCCCCGCACACCGCCACGCGCTGATCCGGGAGATCGATGGTCGACGCGCGTTCGAGCGCTCTCATTGTGCCCTCGCTGCCTGCCGTGCGCGCGAACGTTCCCGGAACGTCGGGCCGACTCGAAGGCTGCGTTCGACACCCGGATCCCAGCTGATCCACCCGCCTCGCTTCCATTGGATTGCGACGTGGAGGCGGAATGCGTGATGGATCGTGGCGCGAACGGGGTAGGTCAGACCCGCAGGCCACTCGGGGTGCAGCTGGTCATGCGGGAAAAGCTCGGAGAATAGCTCGGAGAACGTCGGTCCGCGGCCGGTGCGTCGCCGCACGCGGGCGATGAAGATGGCCGCGGTCAGGCCCATTTCGTTGGCTCGCTCCTCATCGGTGAGCGCTCTGAACGCCGCGATCCAAGCGTCGGGAGCCTCGACCTCTGTGGCGCTCCACCAGATCGGTCGGGAATCAGTCACTGCTACTCAACAATCGGGGTCGACCTGAACGGGACCTACGCATCGAGGCGACCCGGAGCCGATGCGCAGCGGCACACGTGCAGGTCGAGACGCGAGATCGCGCCAGTCGATGGAGTGAATGTTTCGTATGGCTGTGGAAATTATGCCACATAGAAAAGGCTATATAGCCGAGCCTTTCCCGAAAGGCTTGGCCAGTGGTTCGAAAGAAGGCGGGCGTGACCGAGGGGTGGCAGGAGTTTGCCATAGAACTCGGTCACCAGATCCGCCGTCTTCGGGTGGCGAAGGAGCTGTCTCAGGAAGCGCTCGCGTTCCGTGCAGGACTCACGCGCTTCACCGTCCAGCGGTATGAGGCAGGCGAAGGTCAAACCGGATCGCCCGCGAACCCCTCCTTGCGGACTGTCGTTGCGCTCTCCCAGGTGCTGGATGTGCCCGTGGAGGAACTCCTTCCCGCCAATCGGCCGGACGTCACTATCCGATAGCTCGCTCCTCGGACGAATCCAGGGGATCGCGTGAACTCGGCGCTGGCGTATGCGGTGGCCGTCCGAGTGCACCCGGGATCGCGCATTGAGTCGACGACGCACTCCTGCCGGAGTATGCCGAGAAACGCCCATGAGCTTGCATGCTGTCCTAAGGCCGGATGCAGCGTCATTGGTGCGGCGGACGACAGCGGCGGGTCTGCTCCGACCTGCGGGGACGTCCTCCGCTGTGAGCGAGGTATCAGGGGCCGGGATGAGCGAGGAACTGACCGTACGTGCGTTGCGCTTCGGCGATGAACTCCGCAGGGGACGACGCCGTGATCAAGATTGCCGCGTCGGGGTCCTGATGGGTGTAGAGGCGGCCGATCCTCGATGTCTGCATGAACACGCCTAGGGCGCCGCGGGTCGGATCCTCGCCAGGCAACACGTACCAAGACGGGCCGCCGAACACGGTCGTTCGGTCGGCGACGAAATGGAAACCGTCCGCGTCGCCGGCTGCCCGAAGAGTGAGGCCGCCAACAGTGGCGACGGGTGAGAATGAGGTGAGCGCTTGCATGGAGGTCATGACACGAAAGCCGATGTCGGACTCGTAGACTGTTCCGATCCAGTCGGTAGCGAAGCGCTCCGCGAAGATGTTGTAAGCGTCCTCGTCACCGTCCCAGGCAATACCGCGATTCGTGCGTTGGTAGGCCATTCCGTCATAGACCGACCAGAGGCGGGGCGGGTTGAGCGCGGCGACGATGAAGCCTGCCCATGTGTCTTCGCAGAGACTGGCGAGGAGCTCGTCCAGCGGATAGTCGCGGTAGTAGGCGAGGTCGCGAAGACGCGCGTCGGGTTCTGTGCCGCTGAGAGCAACGGCGAGATCTGGGCGCAGGATGGCGATCTTCGGGATGGTGTGATCGTCCGGTTCGCGTACTTGCCCGTCTTCCCAGGTGACGAGGGTGTCGCTGACGATGTGGATGTTGTCGCCGTCGATGTAGCCCACGATAAGTGTCATTGAGGTACCAACCGGATTCGGTTGTCCCGAGCGGGTTGGAGTCGTCTGGACGCCGCGAGCATGCAAGCACCGTACCGTGCATCGGCGCGGTGAGGGGGTAGCTGCCCGCAGTGGTGAAGCGCGACGTTGTCGCATGGTGCGTGTGAACCACGCTCCGACGTGCGAGAGCGCGCTGACTCATCGCCCTCACAAGTCCGCACGCCATGTGTGTGTGTCCCAAGAAGGCTCTACTCTCGGATCATGCTTGAAGCTGCTGCTGCCATCGGGGGAGTTACTCGCGCCGTGAAGCCCGCCACCGCAATCGGTCGGCGTGCGCTGCAGCGATTGCGCTTGCGCGGTACCTTCGACATCCGATGGATCGAGCTCGACGATGAATACGGGCTCACGGCGGAGGACGTTGGAGACCTAGAGGCCTTTCTTGACAGTAGGGAGGGCCGCGCGATCCTCAGCGCCCTCGCTCTCACACTCCTCACTCCCTCCTCCTCGGTGCGAGTCTCTTCGCTCGCGACGGTCCAAGGGGTCTTCTCCAACAGTGCGCAGAAGTGGTGCGCCATGCATTCGAGCAAGTGGTATCCGGGGCGGGATTCGATATGGAACGACCTGGTCCGCATATACGACAACGCCACGCCAGCGGGTCAGGAGCTTGCTGACGCTGCAGCCGAGTATGAGGACTTTCTTCGCACACCGGTGGGGCGCAGCTCCGGGGCGGAGTCCGGCGCAGCCTCGCGGGTCCGGTATGTGGAGCGCCTCGCGGAGCTGTGCGGCGACATCGACAGGGTCGCAGACGCCGTCACGCTCGCGGATCGGGTCAAGGCATCCATAGCCAGCGCTCCGGCGCCTCCCATCATCACCTACACGAACTCGTCCACGCGAGCGACATTCGGCGACCTCTATGTGGGTCGCACACTGATCGATAAGAGCACCAGTGCGGTGGTGGATGGCCTTCAACTCGGCGAGCGAGGGACGCCGTACCGCGTCGTGGTCCACGGGGCCCCTGGGGCAGGGAAGAGCACGTTCGTGCGCAACCTGCGTCAAGAGCTGAGCAAGGATCCGGACGGTCAGCCAGTCCTGATGCTCACCTGTCGGGCCTACTTCCCAGGTGCGAAAGACCTCAGCATCGTTGAGTACCTCCGGGGAGAGCTGGAGGCTTCCTCGAGCATCGAACTCTCAACCGCCGACCTACACGACGCGTTGACGCTAGGTCTCATGGTCGTGATCTTCGACGGGCTCGACGAGGTAACCGACATCCATCAGCGCATCGAGATGGTTCATCGCATCTCCTCGTTCGCAGGCGAGTTTCCAGCGGTACCGGTTCTTGTCACATCCCGCTCAATCGGGTATGAGCGCGCGCCGCTACCGTCGAACACTTTTGACACTCTGGCGCTCGATGAGTACTCGCCCACGCAAACGCGCGAGTACATCCAGAAATGGTTCTCATTCGTTGAGCGTCCGGACCTGGTGCCCGACTTCATGAGCGAGTCGGAGTCGGTGGCAGACCTCAAGAAGAACCCGCTGCTTCTCTCGCTCCTTTGCATCCTGTACAGGGAGAGGGGATCAATTCCGCGCCGCCGGCGCGACATCTACGCCAACTGCGCCGACCTGCTGTTCCACAAATGGGACTCACATCGGCACATCAACCAGCCAGAAGAGCTTCACACTAACGGCGACCGCATCATGCAAGAGCTTGCGCGGTGGGTCTACAAATCGCAGGCCGCGCAGAACGGACTATCTGAGAAGGTGATCACGAAGACCATCGGCCAGTATCTCTGCGACACGGCGGGTGTCGAAGAAGGCGAAGCCCGACGACGCGCCGCCGAGTTCCTCGCGTTCTGTGCGGATCGGGCCTGGCTACTGGGGACGACCGGGACGGACCACGGCGAGCGGCTCTTCGGCTTCACTCACCGCACCTTCTTCGAGTACTTCGCTGCTGAAGCAATCTCTCGGGGAAGTGGAGATCCCGAGAGTATCGCTGAGACCTTGATCGAAGCGCACAAGCGTGACGCAACCACCGTGCTTCCGGAGTTACTGCTCCAGGCCATTGACGAACGACTAGAGCGTGGCGCAGCCGAAACGTTCAAGCGCGTGTGTGACCGGACCGATGATGAGGTTCTAATACTTCGGCTGATGGAAGGTGTATCGCTGCCCGCGCCCACCCGAGCGAAAGGGTTCGACCGGATTCTCGATCTGTGGCGTGCGAAGCGGGAAATGCCCTGGCCGGCGGTTCGCGCGCTACTGTCGCTCAACAGGGATGCGAGAGACCAGTTCATTCGTGACTACGTAGTAGCCGATGAGGCGCCGGGGCGGAGCCTCTTCGCTGGAGCATGGGCAACGCTCGACCTTCGAGGTGTGACGCACCGATACGCGGAACCATGGAAGGCGGCGGTTGCCGCGCTGACGCCTGATGACTCGCACGACGGAACTTGGTATCGCGGTGCGGTTTCCGTCTGGAACTGGCTCCATCGCGAAGCGCCACTGCCGCCCGCGGAGCGGTCCGCCTACACGGTAAAAGGGGCTTTTGGGTCCTGCATCGGGACTCTGTGGATAAGCCTCGAACAAGCCCACATGGCGTCTGCGTCTGTCGCTCGCTCCGATCTCGACGAGGTATTTCAGCACGCAATAAGTACCGCGCGAGCAAGACGAGTTCTAGATGCTCCGACCACGCTTGCGCTGGTCGACCTCGTGTTCGAGCGCGTTGAGGGGCGGGCGTTCCCTGACGGCAGGCGACTCGAGGGTGATGCGTTGTGGGCATACCTCTACGTGCTCGGGATCATTTACGAGACGCGTATCTATGACGAGCCAGAAGTAGTGGAGGAACTCGCGCCGGGCTTGCCGCGTCTGGGCCGGGACTTGTGGGCCCTGCGAACAGCCGCCGCGGAGAAGGACAGGACATCGAGAGCGGACCTTCCCGTCTCTCTTAGTCGAGCCCCGAGATGGATCCAAGACTGGGGGCTCGGGAAACGCGCGTTCACCTTCTACGGAGGTTAAGCCGCGGACGGGGTCGGGCGAGAGGGGCCGTAGAGCGGTCCATGACTGAGTAACATCAAAGAACCATGGACCTGTTCGTATCGTACGCATGGACGTCACCCGCGCATCGGCAATGGGTCCGGCTACTCTGCAGTTCGCTGCACCTACTGGGATATGACGTTCGAGTCGATCAAGACGTCGACTATGGGAACGGCCTGAGCGGGTTCATGCGCTCGCTCGCTGACGCGAGGCATGTCCTGCTAATAGCCGATGACAACTACGTCAACCGGGCCAACGGAGACGCGAGTTCCGGTGTGGCTGTTGAGAACCGATGGATCCGAGACGCCTTCGACCAACACCCGCCCAACTGGGCCTCCGTGGTCTTCGTCAACAACCCGACCTTTCGACTCCCCGATTGGCTGAGCAACCACAATCCGCTGTCTTTCGATTTCAACTCGTCCGCGGACGCAGTGAATTTCCCTGGTTCGGAACAACTAGACGACCTATGGCGATGGGTGGAAGGCCTCCCGCGGGACAAGACCAACGCTGTCCCCATCAGCACGCAAATTGCGCGAGCAGCCAGACTCGAGCGAATCCGTGGCCTCCGCGATCCGGGACTGCGTCGCAGCCCAACTGTCCAAGACGAGGTCGACTTCGTATTTGGCGAGAGCGTCGATTCAGTGTTCACGCTCGGTCAGGGTGACTTCGAGTTCCCCTTCCAAGTCTCCGCGTGCGCGTTCAATAGCGTTTACGTGTACTCAGACAGGCTCTCCGCCATCGGACTCTTGCGTACCCCGGAACAACTGGCTGAACCGAGCGACGCACTCCTTTCTGCTGGCCGCACGCTGGCCCCGACAGTCGGGCAAGGTGTGCTGCTACTCAACGACAAGGGCGCACTGTGCACGGTTCGGATTCTTGAGGTGCAGCGAGAGATCAACGACGGGTACGAGTACGTTCCGGCGCGAGTTCGATTCACGTACTCCATCGATCTCGACCGATAGAAGACCGACGCGCGCGTTCGGTGCTGCCGGTCCTGAGCGAGCTGACACGCGAAGCGCGTTGGGTTAGGCATGTCGGGACCATGCCCCTCGCCTTCAGCCGACGGTCGGTTGCTGAGTCGAGACGAGAGAAGTAGTCTCACAGGACCAGACCTGGTGTCTCATCGGAACGACGTGAAGTCGTTGTTCTCAACCGTTCTGATACATGAGACACCTCGGAAAACATACTTAGCTCCACCAGGTCGCTGTCACAGACGAAGCCCCCGTGTTCCTCATGAACACGGGGGCTTCGTCGTTCCGAGACCAGCTAGTCGGCGTCGGTGCCGTCGTGAGCCTCCACGTCGTCGTCGCCGGTGGGTGGCACCGTGGGCGGTTCGCCCTTGTTGTCCTCGGCGCCGAGGTTGTCGTTCTCGTCGGGCCCGGGGGAGGATTCGGTGCTGATGTCGTTGCGGTGGCTGTCGCTACTCATGCGCGTTCCTTTCTGGGTGACTTCCTCCAGCCTCTCCTCCCGGAGGATCGGGGGCCAGACGGTTGACAATGCGACCACGCGCGGCCCAGGGAGCAGACGCGGAGGAGGGCATGCCGCAGGAGACGCCGGCGCAGCCTATATTGAGGCCGTGACGATGACCCCGCCCACGCCCGCCGACGGACTCACGCGCGCCCAGGTGGCGGAACGCGTCTCGACGGGCCGAACGAACGCGTTCACGGCCGATACGAGCCGGAGCGCCTGGAGCATCGTCCGCGCGAACGTGTTCACCATCTTCAACGGGATCGTGTTCGCGTGCTTCTTCGTGCTGTTCGCGATCGGGCGGTGGCAGGATGCCCTTTTCGGTCTCGCCGCGTTCTCCAACGCGATCATCGGCTGCGTGCAGGAGTTCCGAGCGAAAGCGGCCCTCGATCGCCTCGCCCTGATGAACGCCCCGCGTGCGCTCGTCCGACGGGACGGTGCCGAGACGGAGGTGGTCCCCGGCGATGTGGTGCTCGACGACGTGCTCGTGCTGCGTGCCGGCGAACAGGTCCCGGCCGACGCCACGGTCACGCAGTCCCGCGGGCTGCAGATCGACGAGTCGATGCTCACCGGCGAGTCGGACCCGGTCGAGAAGCACCCGGGCGATGAGGCGCTGTCGGGGGCGGTCGTCGTCGCCGGCGAAGGGCTCGCCGTCACCACCCGCGTCGGGGCGGACTCGTACGCGAACCGGTTCGCGGGTGAGGCGCGGCGGTTCTCGCTGGTGGCGAGCGAGCTCCGGTCGTCGATCGATCGCGTCCTCACCTGGGTGGGCTGGATCATCGGTCCCGTCGGGCTCCTCGTGCTGAACGCGCAGATCATCGTGACCGGCGGCTATGCGACGGCGTTCAGCTCAGGCTCGTGGCAGCAGGCGGTGGTCAACACGATCGCCGCGTTGACCGCGATGATTCCGCTCGGCCTCGTCTTGATGACCAGCATCGCGTTCGCGGTCGGAGCGTCGCGGCTCGCGCGTCGACAGGTGCTGGTGAACGAGCTGCCGGCGGTCGAGGGGCTCGCTCGTGTCGACGTCGTGTGCCTCGACAAGACCGGCACGCTCACGGTGGGCGACATCGTCTTCGACGCCGAGCACACGATCGGCGGCGCGTCTCCGTCCCGTGCAGACGAGGTGGCCGCCGTGCTGGCCTGGTATGCGGCAGCTCCGGACGCGAACTCGACGGCCCGTTCCCTGCGCGCCGACCACCCGGTGCGCGCACCGCTGCACGTCCGCGGAGACATCCCGTTCTCCTCGGCGCGCAAATGGAGCGCCACGGTGTTCGAGGAGGTCGACGGCACCTGGGTGATGGGGGCACCGGAGATGATCTTCGGCGACGAGGCCACCTCGAGCAGCACCGAGCTCGGCCGCACGGTCACGAGGCTCGCGGAGAGCGGGCGCCGCACGCTGGTCCTCGCGCGGGCGGAACAGCCGCTGTCCGAGTCGGAGATCGCCGAGGAGCGCCTGCCCGCCGGACTGGCCCCCGTCCGCGTCCTCACCTTCCGCGAACAGGTGCGTCCTGACGCCGCGCAGACGCTGGAGTACTTCCGCCGCCAGGAGGTGGCCATCCGCATCATCTCCGGAGACAACCCGCGGACCGTGGCGGCGATCGCGCGCGAGGTCGGACTCGACGTGGAGGAGGGGTTCGACGCGCGGGAGCTCCCCGACGACGATGCCGAGCTCGCCCGGCTCCTCGACAGCCAGCAGGTGTTCGGGCGGGTGACGCCGGAGCAGAAGAAGCGCATGGTGACCGCGCTGCAGAGCCACGGACACACCGTCGCCATGACCGGAGACGGGGTCAACGACGCCCTGGCGATCAAGACGGCCGACATCGGGATCGCCATGAACTCCGGCTCGCCGGCGACGAAGGCCGTCGCGCGCCTCGTCCTGCTCGACGGGCAGTTCTCCCACCTGCCCGACGTCGTGGCCGAGGGGCGGCAGGTCATCGCGAACATCGAACGCGTCTCGATGCTGTTCCTCACCAAGACGGCGTATGCGACGACCCTCGCCGTCGTGTTCGGTGCGCTGATCCTGGCCTTCCCGTTCCTCCCGCGCCAGCTGTCGATCACCGACGGCCTCACCATCGGGATCCCCGCGTTCTTCCTGGCGCTCATGCCGAACGCCTCGCGCTACCTCCCCGGCTTCCTGCGGCGATCCCTCAGCTTCGCGATCCCGGCCGGCGTCGTCGTGGCGGGCGGCCTCACCTGGTACGACGCTGTCGCGCGCGGTCTCGGCGTCTCCGAGGAGCAGCTGCGTACCGGCGCGACCGTGATCCTCGCGATCGTCGGCATCTGGGTGCTGGCGGTGCTGGCGCGGCCCCTCAATCGCTTCAAGGTCCTCGTGGTGGGCGCCATGTTCGTGCTGCTCGTCGGCATCTTCAGCCTGCCGCCGGCGCGCAGCTTCTTCGCCCTGGTCGATCCGGGGGAGGAGCTCGCGCTGGCCCTCACCGGGATCGTCGCGGTGATGATCGCCGCGATCGAGATCATCCGGTTCGTCCATCGCCGCGTCGTCGTCGATCGTGTTCGCCCGAGCGGCGACCGCACCGGCGAAACCGAGCGCGCCGCTCAGGCTGCCCGCGGCAGCACCGTGGCGCGGGTCCTCACGAATGGGGTCGCAGCCCTCGCCTATGTCTTCGGCCTGCTCGCCACGGCGTTCGGTGTGCTGGTGTTCCTCTCGCGCTACGAGGGGACGGTGGGACGGACGGCGTTCTCGCTCCTCGGCGCATCGATCGCCCTGTTCGGGCTCCTGGTGCTCGCGATCGCGGCGGGCGTGCGGCGGGGCAGCGGGTTGTCGCGCCTGTTGCTCACGATCGTGCTGACGCTCGCCATCGCGGTCAGCGTCGCGGTGCTGCTCGCGGGGGATCGTTGGGACTGGGGTGCCGGGATCACGGGGCTGGTCGCGGGCGTGCTCGTGACCCTGCTGTGGACGCCGCCGACGACGCACCGGTTCGGGCGCATCCGCGACAGCTCGATGGGGCGCGGTCGCCCCTGAGCGGCCGCGGTGCCCTCAGTCCGCCCAGTCGACGAGCAGCAGGCTCTGGCGGGTGTCGGCGAACTTCACCCAGCCGTCGCCGAAGAGGTAGGTCATGCCGTAGCCGTCCTCATCGGTTCCCATCGAGAACTCCGGGTCCTCCGTGACGTACACGCCCTCTTCCGACTCCTCGCGCTGCCACCCCTCGGCGAGCAGCCCGGCCTGCGCCTCCGCCGCGTCCGCGGCGCTGACGCGGGCCCATCCGTACAGCTGACCGTGGTCCGAGGGCACCGAGAAGTCGGCCCAGAAGCAGAGCAGTCCCTCGGTGAACTCCACGCCTCCGGCCCGGAACTCCTTGCCCTGCGCACTCCAGCCGGCCGACGTCAGCGCGGCGACCGTGCCGTCGGAGATCATCGACTCGCACGTGAGCTCCTCGCCCGTGGGTTCGGGCGCCGGAACGGGGGCGGGGGAGGACGTCTCGACCGTGGTGTCGGCCGTGGCAGGAGGAGAGCGGGTGGGCTCGGCGTGCGGAGCCCCGCTGCAGCCCGCCAGCAGCAGCACCAGCAGCGCGCCGGTGGCGGCGGGAAGGCTGCGGGCGGTCATGGGGGTCCTCGGGATCGCGGTGGCGGTCAGTCGTCGTGCAGGAGCGCGAGGAGGTCCTGGTGAAGGACTCCGTTGGTGGCGAGTGTCGAGCGGGCGGAGATCGTCTCGCTGCCTTCGAAGGACGTCATCCGGCCGCCGGCTTCGCGCACGATCGCCACGGCGGCCGCGATGTCATACTCCTTCACATCGAACTCGGCCACCATGTCGAGGCGGCCCTCGGCCAGCAGCATGTAGGCGTACACGTCGCCGTAGGCGCGGTCCCGCCAGACCCGGTCCGACAGTCGCAGGAGGGCGTCGAGGTGCCCGGCGTCCCGCCACTGAGCGATGCTCTGGAAGCTCACGCTCGCGTCATCCAGGGAGGACACGGCGGAGACCGTCAGTCGTCGTTCCTCGCCGTCCACGGCGGTCCACGCGCCGTCGCCGGCGGCCGCCCACCAGCGTCGTCCCAGCGCGGGCATGCTCACCACCCCGACCTGGGGCACCCCGTCGACCGCCAGAGCGATCATGGTGCCCCACAGCGGCACGCCGCGCAGGAAATTCGCCGTCCCGTCGATCGGGTCGATGATCCACTGTCGGTCCGTGGCCCCCTGTGCGCCGAACTCCTCGCCAAAGATGCCGTCATCGGGCCGTTCGCTCTCGAGGATGCTGCGCACCGCACGCTCGGTCGCCAGGTCGGCGTCGGTGACATGCGACCGGTCGGCCTTGGTGGAGATCTCCAGATCCGCGGCGTCGAAGCGCGGCAGAGATTGGGCGTCCGCCGCGTCGGCGAGCCGGAGGGCGAGGGCAAGGTCGGCGCGCAGGTCGGTCGCGGCAGGGGGCTGAGTCACGCTCCCAGGATAGTGGCGGTGACCGCGCCGCCCTGAGTGACCATCGGCCACCATGGCCGCGTCCCGAGGCGTACGCGTGTGCTTGGCGCGCCCGGGCGGCACACGATTTCGTCGGCGGCTGATCGGCTGGTAATGTAATTCCTCGGTCGGGGTTATCCCGGGCCATGCACCTCTAGCTCAATCGGCAGAGCAACTGACTCTTAATCAGTGGGTTCAGGGTTCAAGTCCCTGGGGGTGCACCACGCAGAAGCCCTCGATCCGTGCTCCACGGTCGAGGGCTTCTCTCGTACGGTGCTCGTCCGGTCGACGGCGTGCGGTCAGGCGCGCCGGACGGACAGCATCTGCCAGCCCTCCGGAACCTTGGCCTCGAGCGACGCCATGTCTTCCGCCTCGATTTGCTCGACGCCGTCGACCCGGCGGAACGTTCCCGTGGCCTCCATCTTCGCCTCGCCCTTCAGCATCCGCACCGGTGCGGATGCCAGGTCGAACCCAGGCTGCGCGTGGGCGGCCAGCTGTGTGCGCACATCCTCGAGGGACGTGCCGACGACGTCGGCGGTTGCGGTGCCGAGGGGGCGGATGAGGGCGATGAGCATCCTCCCAGCTTAGGAGGCGCGCGACGCGTCAGAGGTCCCAGTCGAGGGCGGATCGCAGATCGACGGGAGGAGGCGCATCCGTGGTGCTCCGCCGCAGGTAGACCGCCACGCGAGAGTGCGCCGTGATCAGCACACTCGTCAGACTGTCGCCGGTGGCGAGATCGACGAAGGTCGGCTCGGAACGTGCCGCAGCCTCGATGCGCGTCATGAGGTCAGCCACGTCGGTGCTGGACGGGAGCGCGAAGTCGTGCCCATCGATCTCGATGTGCGTCGTGGTCGTCTCGGTGTTCCCCATGCGGTCCACGGTAGGCAGGGCTCACCGAGGCGGCAAGAGGGGTTGAACCAGCCTGCGCATCGTGTTACGGGCGGTCACGCCGGGGCGAGGACCGCTTCGCGATCCGTCGGTGCCTGCTCTGCGGGCTCGGACACCAGGTACAGCCCGGTGGGGGCGTTGGCCGTGAACGCGAGTGCGTCGACCCAGGCCCGGTTGACGGCCGGCTGGCGGCTGCCGCTGTACTTGAAGACGAGCGAGCTGCCCGCGTGCACCCATACCGTGGTGCGTCCGCCGCCGATGCTGGCGTCTTCCCGCCAGGTGAAGCCGAACGGCTCCCCGCGGCGGAGCTTCGCGGTCATGACGAGCTGGACGTGTGTGAGCGCCCGATCCTCGATCTCGACCTTCACGCTGTTCTCGTACACGAAACGACCCATGACCTGCTTCCTGTTCCGCCACAGAAACCTGTGCCAAGAGGCGCAACCAAGATGATCACTGGTGTGGTGTTCCTCTACGGTCTCACACATTCGAGGAACCGGATACCCCGGCCGGCGACAGGGGCGTCTCAGGCGACGGGATCGAGGAGGGTGGGGTCGGACGGGTCGAGCGTGCGGGTGTTGCTGACCTTGCGGTCCACGATGCGTCCGCGGATCGTGGCGGCGACATCCGCCGAGCTATGGTCCAGCATCGCCAGCGCGTCGAGCTTCGCCTGCCCGGTCAGCTTGTCCGGGCTGAGCCAGGTGTCCCACGTGTCCGGCGTCAGGAAGGCCGGCATGCGGTCGTGGACCTCTCCGCTCGCGTCCCTGGCCTCCCTGGTGACCACGACGAAGCATCGCACCCGCTCTCCCTCGTGCTCCATGGACCACGTCAGTCCCGCGGCGGCGAGCAGGCCGTCGGCGTGCAGGAAGTGCGGGGTCTTCCGCCCCTTCTCGCCGGTCCACTCGAAGTAGCCGCGCATCGGGACGATGCACCGGGCCGCAGAGAACGCGGGTGCCCAGAACCCGGCCGCCAGCTTCTCCATCCTGGCGTTGATGAGCGGCGCGCGCTGGGGGCGGTTGGGCGGGCTCTGCCAGTCCCAGCGGACGAGCTCGAGGATGCGGCCCTCACCGCGGTCGCGGACGATCGGTGCATTCTCGGTGGGGGCGATCGAGTAGGCGCCGTGCCACGACTTCCACCAGTCCTCGGGACGGCCGCCCTCGGCGACGAACTCGCGGATCAGCTCGTCGGTGGTCGCATCGTTCGCGAATCGTCCGCACATGTCTCACCCTCGCAGATCCGTGTCCGCCGATGCCCCGCGCACCGGACTCGATCGTCCCATCATGCTGCACGGGGTGCGCGGGTGCACGGCCCTGGATGCACGGAGCCCGGATTAGGCTCCGGCGACGTCGATCACGGTGCCGTGCGTGAGCTGCTCCAGTTCGGCGAAGGTGAGGGGCATCACCGTGTGCGGGTGCCCTGCGGCAGCCCAGATCTCCGGGAACGCCGTGAGTGCGCGGTCGAGGTAGGTCGGCAGCGGTGCCGGGTGCCCGACCGGTGCCACGCCGCCGATCGCCTGACCTGTCGCCTCCCGCACGACGGACGCCGGCGCCATCGAGACGTCCGTCGCGCCGACACTGCGCGCCAGGACGCCGAGGTCGACCCGGTGTCCGCCGCTCGTCATCACGAGCACCGGGTCACCGTCGGCGAGGAACACCAGGCTGTTGGCGATCGCGGCGACCTCGCAGCCGATGGCGGCCGCGGCCTCCGTCGCGGTTCGAGCGGAGTCGGGGAGGACCCGGATCTCCGCATCGACACCCGACTCGACGAGGTGCTGATGCACCAGGCGGCTGCGTTCGGGAAGCGAGGGCGCGTCGGTCATGGCACCACGGTAGTGGAGGGGCTCAGGCCGCGTCGCCGACGACGATGGCCTGGGCGTCCTCCGCCGCGGGGTCAGCGGGCTCGTCGTCGATGTGCGCGAGGGCACGACGGCCGAGGAACACGGTGAGCGCGGCGAGGAGCACCGCGACCGCCGCGAACAGGTACGGAACGGTCGCGCTGAACAGGTGCCACAGGAGTGCCGCGATCGGCGGAGCCATCGCGCCACCGAGGAAGCGGACGGCCGAGTAGGCGGACGATGCGACCGAGCGGGGCAGATCGGTGGCCTCCATCACGGCCTCGGTCAGCACCGTGTTCATGATGCCGAGCAGCAGGCCGCCCACGATGATGCACGCCACGAGCGCGGCGGCGCTGTCGACGACGAGTCCGGCGACCACGAGGTCGATCGCCAGCAGGGGCAGCACGACCAGGATGATCCGGGTGCGGGGCATGCGCCGCATCAGCACGGGTGCGACCCACACGCTGGTCACCGCGAGCGCGACACCCCAGCCGAAGAAGGTGAAGCCGATGCCCATCGCGCCGAAGCCCAGGGGGAACGGCGAGAACGCCAGCAGCACGAAGAAGCCGATGTTGTAGAACAGCGCGGCGACGGCGAGGATCGCGAGCGCGGGACGACGGAGTGCTGTGAACGGCGCGGAGAACGGAACGGGCGTGCGCTTCTCGCTCGGGCCGCGCAGCAGCAGGGACACCGCGATGAACGCGATCGCCATGAGCACGACGACACCGAAGAAGGGGCCGCGCCAGCTCTGCTCGCCGAGGATGCCGCCGAGCAGCGGACCCACGGCGATGCCCAGACCCAGGGCTGCCTCGTACAGCACGATCGCCGCGCCGCTGCCGCCCGAGGCTGCCCCGACGATGGTCGCGAGAGCCGTGGAGATGAACAGCGCGTTGCCGAGGCCCCAGCCCGCCCGGAACCCGATCACCGCGTCGACGCTGCCGCTCAGGGCGCAGAGGAGAGCGAACACCACGATCAGCGCGAGACCGACGAGGAGCGTCGCTTTGGCGCCGATACGGCTGGAGACCCAGCTGGTGACGAGCATCGCGAGGCCGGTGACGAGGAGGTAGCTGGTGAACAGCAGCTCGGTCTCGACCGGTGACGCCTCGAGCGACTCGGCGATGGCGGGCAGGATGGGGTCGACCAGCCCGATGCCCATGAACGCGACGACGCAGGCGAACGCGACCGCCCACACCTGCGCGGGCTGCCTCCAGACGGACGGGGTCGATGCGGCGGTGGTCTGGGTCACTGGTGGTCTCCTGCTCTGTCGGCGGTGGTGCGCTCGGCGAGGATCCGGGCCGCGCGGGTGAGCGCGGCCCAGTCGTCGTCGTCGAGGTCTGCGAATCGCGGGGCGATGGTGGAGCGGAACTCCGCCCTCCACTCGTCCACGGCTGCCGTCCCGGCCTCCGTGATGGCGACCGTGATCGCCCGGGAGTCGTCGGGATCGGGGGAGCGGTGCACGAGCCCCTCGCGTTCGAGGGTGCCGATCAGCCGCGTCATGCCCGGCTGGGTCGTGCGCGCCGCCGCGGCCAGCTCGCCCACGCGACGGGGCCCCGTCTGGGTGAGCAGGCTGAGGACGCGCCACTGTGCCGCCGGGGCGTCGTTCCCCGCGTCCTGAGCGGCGATCCGGCCGAGCGCGTACCCGGAGAGCACGAGCGACGGGATGACATCCTCGCGATTCATACCAGCCAGTATATATCGCTTGGTATGTATACGCGTCAGCGGCGGGCGTTCGCGATCCGCGCCGAGAGCTGATGGGCGTGCGCCAGCAGGATGCGGCCCAGCTCGGCCTGGCGATCCGGTCCGAACCGGAAGGCCACACCGGTCAGGCTCAGCGCCCATTCCGGGCGCCCCGCGCGATCGAACACGGCGGCGCCCAGGCCCCAGCTGCCCTCCACGATGAGACCGGGGTTCACGGCGTACCCGCGCTCCTTGGTCTCCGCCAGTCGCGCACGCAGGGGAGCCCGCCCGTGGGCGCGACCCCAGCGGGTCTCCAGGTCGGGGTGGCGTTCGAGATAGGCATCCACATCGTGGTCCGGCAGGAAGGACAGGATCGCCAGGCCGGCGCTCGCGACACCGAGGGGGAAGCGCACCCCCTCGCTCAGGACGAAGGAGCGGATCGGGAACGAGCCCTCCTCGCGCAGCAGGCAGACGGTCTCGTCGGCACGGCGCACCGAGAAGAACGCGCTCTCCTCGGTCGTGACGGCGAGCGAGCGCACGATGTCGCGCGCGAGGCCGGTCACGTCGTAGCGCGCCGCCGCCACGGATCCCATCAGGAACAGCTCCGGCCCCGGCATCCAGCGCGCGCTGTCCGTGTCCCGGTCGACCAGGCCCTCCACGCGGAGGGCGGTGAGCAGCCGATGCGCCGTGGAGCGCGACAGCCCCGAGGCGCGAGCGAGCTCCTGCAGCGTCGCGCCCTCCGCCCCGGACGCGGTGACCAGGCGCAGGAGCCCGGCCGCCCTCGCGATCGCCTGGGCCCCGGGCACGCTTCGAGACGTCGATTCCACATTGTGGACGGTAGTCGGCCTGCGGGCCACATCACAAGACCGTGCTGGCGTGGTCGCACCCGCCGGGCGGATCCTGGAGGAGAGCACGGAACCGAAGGAGCAGACGTGATCGACAAACACTGGGAGTCCGCCGCCGCGGCCGTCGCGGACATCCCCGACGGCGCCTCTCTCGCGGTCGGCGGGTTCGGCCTCTCCGGCAATCCGATCGCCCTGATCGAGGCTCTCCTCGCCCAGGGCACGACCGACCTGAGCATCGTCAGCAACAACTGCGGCGTCGACGACTGGGGGCTCGGCATCCTCCTCGCGGCGCAGCGCATCCGGAAGATGACCTCGTCGTACGTGGGGGAGAACAGGGAGTTCGAGCGCCAGTTCCTCAGCGGCGAGCTCGAGCTCGAGCTGACGCCCCAGGGCACGCTCGCGGAGAAGCTGCGCGCCGGCGGTGCGGGTATCGCGGCGTTCTTCACACAGACGGGCGTGGGCACACAGGTCGCGGAGGGCGGCCTGCCGCGCCGCTACCACCCGGACGGCTCCATCGCGGTCGCATCGCCGGCGAAGGACGTGCGCACCTTCGACGTGGGCGGGGAGCCGAGGGAGTTCGTGCTGGAGGAGGCCATCACCACCGACTTCGCCCTCGTGCACGCCGCCCTGGGCGACCGTCACGGCAACCTCGTCTTCACCAAGGCGGCGCGCAACTTCAACCCGCTCGCGGCCATGGCCGGACGCATCTGCATCGCGCAGGTGGAGCGGCTCGTGGAGCCCGGCGACCTGGACCCCGACGCGGTGCACCTGCCCGGGGTGTTCGTGCACCGCATGGTGGAGGTCGGCACCGACATCCCCAAGCGCATCGAGCGACGCACCGTCGCGGCGGAAGGAGCCTGACATGGCGCTCACGCGAGACCAGATGGCCGCCCGCGCCGCCGCCGAGCTGCAGGACGGCTCCTACGTGAACCTGGGGATCGGGCTGCCCACGCTCGTGCCCAACCACGTGCCGCCCGGCGTGACCGTGGTACTGCAGTCCGAGAACGGGATCCTGGGTGTCGGGCCCTACCCGCGCGAGGAGGAGGTCGACCCCGACCTCATCAACGCGGGCAAGGAGACCGTGACGACGCTCCCCGGAGCGGCTTTCTTCGACTCCGCCCTCAGCTTCGGCATGATCCGTGGCGGGAAGATCGACGCCGCGATCCTCGGTGCCATGCAGGTGTCGGCCGCGGGCGACCTGGCGAACTGGATGATCCCGGGCAAGATGGTCAAGGGTCCGGGCGGCGCCATGGACCTCGTGCACGGCGCGGGCAGGGTCATCGTGCTGATGGAGCATGTGGCGAAGGACGGGTCGGCGAAGATCGTCGACGACTGCTCCCTCCCGCTCACCGGCCGCGGAGTGGTCGACCGCATCATCACCGACCTGGCCGTGATCGACGTGACGCCCGACGGCCTGGTGCTCGTCGAACTCGCCCCCGGTGTCACGATCGACGAGGTCGCCGCCGCCACGGAACCGCCCCTCAGCCTCTCCCCGGAACTGCAGAACGGAAGGACCCCCACCCATGACTGACAACCACATGGTGACGGACGACGACGTGGTCATCGTCGCCGCCGCGCGCACCCCGCAGGGCCGGCTCAAGGGTCAGCTCGCCGCGTTCACCGCGCCGCAGCTGGGCTCGTTCGCGATCCGCGGCGCTCTGGAGCAGGCACACGTCGACCCCGGCGACGTGGATGCCGTGATCGTCGGACAGGTGCTCGCCGCCGGCTCGGGACAGAACGCGGCCAGGCAGGCGGCGATCGGCGCGGGGATCGGCTGGGACGTGCCGGCGCACTCCGTGAACAAGGTGTGCCTGTCCGGGCTGACGGCCGTGATCGACGCCGCCCGCATGATCCGCACCGGCGACGCCGAGGTCGTGGCGGCTGCGGGCATGGAGTCCATGACCAGGGCCCCGCATCTGCTGATGGGGTCGCGCGACGGCTGGGCCTACGGCACCGTCGAGGTGCTCGACCACCTGGCCTACGACGGCCTGACCGACGCGTACGACCGCGAGAGCATGGGGGCGTCCACCGAGCGGCACAACGAGCGCTTCGGCCTCACGCGCGAGGCTCAGGACGCGGTCGCCGCGCTCTCGCACCAGCGGGCCGCCGCGGCGCAGGAGTCCGGCGTGCTCGACGCGGAGATCGTGCCGGTCGAGGTGCCGCAGCGACGCGGTGAGCCGCTGCGCGTCACGAGGGACGAGGGCGTGCGCCCCGACACCACCGTGGAGTCGCTGGCCGGGCTGCGCGCCGCGTTCGCGGAGGGCGGCAGCATCACCGCGGGAAACTCCTCGCAGATCTCCGACGGCGCCTCGGCCGTCGTCGTGGCGACGCGGCGCATCGCGGAGGCGAAGGGCTGGCCCGTGCTGGCGACCGTCGGCGCGAGCGGGCAGACCGCTGGGCCGGACAACTCGCTGCAGGCGCAGCCCGCACGGGCGATCGAGCGCGCGTGCGAGAAGCAGGGCATCACGCCGGCGGATCTGGACATCGTGGAGATCAACGAGGCGTTCGGTGCGGTCGTCGCCCGGTCGCAGACCGAACTGGGTCTCGACAGCGACATCGTCAACGTGCACGGGGGCGGGATCGCGATCGGCCACCCGATCGGAGCGTCAGGGAACCGCCTGGTCGTGCACGCGGCTCACGAGCTCGTGCGACGCGGGGGCGGCACGGCCGCGGTCGGGCTGTGCGGCGGCGGCGGGCAGGGCGAGGCGCTCATCCTCACCCGGTGAACGACCGCGGGCCGTGGGGGCGCGTCAGGACCGCTTGTCCTGGGCGTGCCCCTGCGCGTCGGCGAGGGCCTTCTGCGACCGGAACTGCAGCCGCTGCGCCTTCTTCGACTTCTTGACGGACTGCGGGGAGTCGGCGTCGACCGGGACGCCGTGGCGCTCGCGACGCATGTCGACCACGGCGCCCACCGCGAGTGCCATCGTGATGCCCCAGCTCACCCACGACAGGAGCGAGCGCCAGGTGATGGGTTCGTTGCGGGTGCCGCGCAGCAGCGAGATCCCTGCCGAGATCGCGGCGACGAGTCCGGTGCTGAAGAGGTAGCGCATGCCCCTACGCTACCCGCCGCCCTCCGTCCCTCGCCCTGCCTTGACAACGCGAGGGCGGTGCTGGCAGGGCGCCCATGCAGGCGGGGTCGTTATCATGGGGGAGTCGCGGGTCACCCGCGGCCGCACACACCGTGTATCTACCGGCCGCCGGCCTCTCCGGCGGACAGCGGCGGCACCCGACATCGCGTCATCGACGCGCGAGAGCCATGACACACGTCACCGTCACCCCTCCTGCCCGCGCCCACGAGCCGAGCCTCTTCCGCCTCGCCGGCCTGCCCTACTTCCTGATCGCGTTCATCGCGCGACTGCCGTTCGCCATGATGGTCGTCGGCGTGCTCACCGTGGTGGTCTCGGCCCGCGGCTCCCTCGCCCTCGGCGGACTCACCTCCGCCGCGGTCGGCCTGGGGACCGCCTGCTTCGGGCCGCTCCTGGGCGCCGCGGCCGATCGGTTCGGTCAGCGCGCTGTGCTTCTCGTGCTCGCGGTCGGCAACGCCGCCATGCTGCTGCTGTTCACCGCGGTCGTGTACGGCGAGGCCGCCGACGGGTTCGTCCTGCTCGCCGCGGTCGGCATCGGGGCGACGGCGCCCCAGGTGGCCCCGCTGTCCCGCTCGCGCCTGGTCACGCTGATCGTGGAGCGGATGCCGGAGGAGCGCCGCACCAGGACCGTGTCCGGAACGATGGCGTACGAGTCGGCGGCCGACGAGACCGTGTTCGTGTTCGGGCCGTTCCTGGTCGGCATCCTCGCGTCTGCTCTCGCGCCCTGGGCCCCGCTGGTGGGCGCGGCGGTCCTGACGCTGGTCTTCGTGGGAGCCTTCGCCCTGCACCCCAGCGGTCGCCAGGTGTCGCAGGACCGCGACGCGGACGGCCGTGCTCCCTCGGCCGTGTCCGAGCTGTTCCGCCCGCGACTGCTGATCGTGGTGCTCGGCATCCTGGGCGTCGGACTGTTCTTCGGCGCGATGCTCACCTCGCTCACGTCGTTCATGGCCGACCGCGGTGCGCCGGAGCAGGCCGGGCTGCTGTACGGCGTGATGGGCGTGGGATCGGCGGCGCTCGCCCTGGGCGTCGCGTGGCTCCCCGCCCGCTTCACGCTGCGGGCGCGGTGGCTCGTGTTCTCC
Organism: Microbacterium sp. NPDC059771; assembly: GCF_042732495.1. Taxonomy (NCBI): domain Bacteria; kingdom Bacillati; phylum Actinomycetota; class Actinomycetes; order Micrococcales; family Microbacteriaceae; genus Microbacterium; species Microbacterium sp. NPDC059771. The sequence continues at coordinate 2,002,618 of NZ_JBHWHK010000001.1, forward strand.
GCGATCCTGCTCGCGGGCACGCTGCTCCTCTGGGTCGTCGACAGCCCCGCGGCCATGATGATCGCGCTGGCCGTGATGGGCATCGGCATCGGCCCCACCCTGGTCACGCAGTACAGCTTCGGTGCGGCACGCAGCCCACGCGGTCGGTCCGCGACGGTCATGACGATGCTCGGATCCGGTGTCGTCGTGGGTCAGTCCATCGGCGCGGCCGTGGCGGGCGAGCTCGCGGAGAGCGCGGGAACCGAGGCCGCGCTGGTGCTGCCCATGGTCGCCGCAGCCATCGCGTTCGGCGCGGGTGTCGCGAACTGGGCCCTCAGCGGCGTGACGCATCGACGCGCGCCCGTCAAGCCCTGAGCGCAGATCGGCGAGCGCCGCGGTTCCTCGATAGCCTGGATGAAACCCCCAAGGAGCTCTCCGTGACCGCTGCTGACTTCGTCGTCGTCGCCAACCGCCTACCCGTCGACCGGGTGGTGGGCCCCGACGGCGAAGAGACATGGCGCACCTCGCCGGGCGGTCTCGTGGCCGCCCTCGAGCCCATGATGCGCCGTGTGCACGGCGCCTGGGTCGGCTGGCCGGGGCAGCCCGACGTCGCGCTGGACCCGTTCGAGGCGGACGGCATCGATCTGATCCCCGTCGCTCTGAGCGCGGAGGAGGTCGCCGACTACTACGAGGGCTTCGCGAACGACACCATCTGGCCGCTCTACCACGACGTGATCGCGCCACCCCAGTACCACCGCGAGTGGTGGGAGGCGTACGTGACGGTGAACCGGCGCTTCGCCGAGGCGGCCGCGGCAGCCGTGGCGGAGGACGGCACCGTCTGGGTGCACGACTACCAGCTGCAGCTCGTACCGCAGATGGTGCGCGAGCTGCGACCCGACGTGACCATCGGCTACTTCCACCACATCCCGTTCCCCGCGCACGGCCTCTATGCGCAGCTGCCCTGGCGCGACCAGGTGCTGCGCGGCCTGCTCGGGGCGGACGTCATCGGCTTCCAGCGGGCGCAGGACGCGACCTACTTCCTCACGGCGGTGCGGCGTCGGCTGCGCTATGAGGTCAAGGGAGCCAACGTCGCCGTACCCGAGGGCGGCGAGACCAGGACCGCGCTCGCCAAGGCGTTCCCGATCTCCATCGACACGGCGCCGTACCTGGAGCTCGCCGCGCGACCGGACGTCCGAGCGAGGGCGGCCGAGATCCGCGCGAGTCTCGGCAACCCCAAACGGATCCTGCTCGGGGTCGACCGCCTCGACTACACCAAGGGCATCGGTCACCGGATCAAGGCCTACGGCGAGCTCCTCGAGGACGGGCGCCTGGCCGTCGAGGACGTCACGCTCATCCAGGTCGCCAGCCCGAGCCGCGAGCGCGTGGACGCCTACGCCCACCTGCGCGACGAGATCGAGCTCGCGGTCGCCCGCATCAACGGCGACCACGACACGGTCGGACACTCGGCCATCCGCTACCTGCACCAGGGCTATCCCCGCGAGGAGATGGTGGCGCTCTACCTCGCGGCCGACGTGATGCTCGTGACCGCGCTCCGCGACGGCATGAACCTCGTGGCCAAGGAGTACATCGCGACGCGGACCGACAACCACGGCGTGCTGGTGCTGAGCGAGTTCACGGGTGCCGCCGACGAGCTGCGCCAGGCCGTCCGGGTCAACCCGCACGACATCGCCGGGCTCAAGGACGCGATCATGGAGGCCGTCGAGATGTCGCCCGCCGAGCAGGCGCGCCGCATGAGGTCGCTGCGGCGCCGCGTGCTCGACAACGACGTGAACGCCTGGTCGACCTCCTTCCTCGACGCCCTCGCCGCGGTACGCGGTCGCTGAGCTCGCCCGATACCCGCACCTCGAACGGAGAACCCGTGACGCGCCCCTGGACCCCCGGAACCGCCGACGCCGACCTGACCGCGCTGGCCGCGACCCCCCGGCTCGTGGTGGCCCTCGACTTCGACGGCACCGCCTCGCCGCTCGTCGTCGACCCGATGGCCGCCAGGGCACATCCCGCGGTCGCCACCCAGATCGCCCGGCTCGCCGCGATGCGCGACACCGTCGTGGCCTTCGTCTCCGGCCGCAGCATGCACGACCTGCGTGAGATCACCGAGCACACGGACGACTCGGTGATCGCGCTCGCGGGGTCGCACGGCGCACAGTACTGGTTCCCCGGCGAAGGCGCGGCGGATGCGCCGGGTGCCCCCACGGCGGACGGTGCGCGCGAGGAGCTGTGGGCGGCCGCCCAGCCGATCATCGACCGCTACGAGGGGGCGGAGCTGGAGCCGAAGACGTTCGGCATGGGGGTGCACACGCGCCGCGCCGACCGCGAGACCGAGGAGCGCGTGTTCGCGGAGATCGACGCGCTGGTCGCCGAGCGGTTCCCGCACTGGCGTCGCCGGGCGGGCCATCGGGTGCTGGAGTTCTCGTCCCGGGCGGAGGGGAAGGATGCGGCGATGGCCGCGCTGCGGGAGCGCTTCGACGCGACGGGCATCCTCTTCGCGGGCGACGACGTGACCGATGAGGACGCCATGCGCGTGCTCGGGGAGGGCGACCTCGGCGTGCGCGTCGGCCCGGGGGAGAGCGCCGCGGCCCTGCGGGTGGATTCCCCGGAGCAGGTGGGCGCCCTGCTGGAGACGCTCGCCGACGAGCGGCAGGTCGCTCTCGGGGGCTGACCCTCCGGCTCCCGCTGCGCGCGTGTGGACACCCCACAACAGATCGCCGCGCTTCTGGAGCCCGCGTGCGGACGAACGGGTGCTCGCGCAGGAATAGACTCTCGTCATGTCCTCGCATGATCCCTCCTCCAGCGCGCCCATCGACATCAAGCCCCGCAGCCGCGTCGTCACCGACGGCATCGAGGCCACGACCTCCCGCGGCATGCTCCGTGCCGTCGGCATGGGCGACGAGGACTGGGACAAGCCCCAGATCGGCATCGCGTCCAGCTGGAACGAGATCACGCCGTGCAACCTGAGCCTCGACCGTCTGGCACAGGGCGCGAAGGAGGGCGTGCACGCCGGCGGCGGCTACCCGCTGCAGTTCGGGACGATCTCGGTGTCGGACGGCATCTCGATGGGCCACGAGGGCATGCACTTCTCGCTCGTCTCGCGCGAGGTCATCGCCGACTCGGTCGAGACCGTGATGATGGCCGAGCGCCTCGACGGCTCCGTGCTCCTCGCGGGCTGCGACAAGTCGATCCCCGGCATGCTCATGGCCAGCGCCCGCCTCGACCTCTCCAGTGTGTTCCTCTACGCCGGATCGATCGCGCCGGGGTGGGTCAAGCTCTCGGACGGCACCGAGAAGGACGTCACGATCATCGACTCGTTCGAGGCGGTCGGCGCGTGCCGGGCCGGTCTCATGAGCGAGGAGGACCTCAAGCGCATCGAGTGCGCGATCGCTCCCGGTGAGGGGGCGTGCGGCGGCATGTACACCGCCAACACGATGGCGTCGGTCGCCGAGGCGCTCGGCCTCAGCCTTCCCGGCTCGGCTGCTCCGCCCGCGGCCGACCGCCGTCGCGACTACTTCGCGCACCGCTCCGGCGAGGCCGTGGTGAACCTGCTCCGCCAGGGCATCACGACCCGCGACATCCTCACGAAGGAGGCGTTCGAGAACGCGATCGCGCTCGCGATGGCCCTCGGCGGCTCCACGAACGTGGTGCTCCACCTGCTCGCGATCGCCCGCGAGGCCGAGGTCGAGCTGAGCCTCCACGACTTCAACCGCATCGGCGACCGCGTGCCGCACGTGGCCGACATGAAGCCGTTCGGCAAGTACGTGATGAACGACGTCGACCGTCACGGCGGCATCCCCGTCATCATGAAGGCCATGCTCGACGAGGGCCTGCTGCACGGCGACGCGCTCACCGTGACGGGCAAGACGCTCGCCGAGAACCTCGCCGACCTCGACCCACAGCCGATCGACGGCGAGGTCATCCACACCTTCGACAACCCCATCCACGCGACGGGCGGCCTCACCATCCTCCACGGCTCGCTCGCCCCGGAGGGTGCCGTGGTCAAGACCGCCGGATTCGACGCGGCCGTGTTCGAGGGACCGGCGCGTGTGTTCGAGCGCGAGCGTGCGGCGATGGACGCGGTCGCCGAGGGCTCGATCGAGCCGGGCAGCGTCATCGTCATCCGTTACGAGGGCCCCAAGGGCGGACCGGGCATGCGGGAGATGCTCGCGATCACCGCGGCCATCAAGGGCGCTGGGCTCGGAAAAGATGTACTACTCTTGACGGACGGACGATTCTCAGGCGGCACAACCGGCCTGTGCATCGGCCACATAGCACCCGAAGCGGTGGACGCTGGTCCCATCGCCTTCGTGCGCGATGGTGATCTGATACGGGTCGATATCGCAGCTCGCTCTCTCGACCTACTCGTCGACGAGGCGGAGCTCGCCTCCCGCCGCTCTGGCTGGGAGCCGCTTCCCCCGCGCTACACCCGAGGCGTTCTTGCCAAGTACTCGCGCCTCGTGCGGTCCGCCGCCGAGGGAGCGACCACCGGCTGACCCGGATGCATCGGCATCCGGCGTCCTCCACAGTTCACCAGAAGGAAAGTCATGACTGCTGACACCGTCTCGGCCGTGCCGAGGCCGCCCGCCCGTTCATCCGCCCCGGAGATCACCGGTGCCGAGGCCGTCGTGCGCTCGCTCGAGCTGCTCGGCGTCACCGACGTCTTCGGTCTCCCCGGTGGCGCGATCCTGCCGGTGTACGACCCGCTCATGGACGCGTCGCAGCTGCGCCACATCCTGGTGCGCCACGAGCAGGGCGCCGGTCATGCGGCCGAGGGGTACGCGTCCGCGTCGGGCAAGGTCGGCGTGTGCATCGCCACCTCCGGTCCCGGCGCGACGAACCTCGTCACCGCGATCGCCGACGCCTACATGGACTCGGTGCCGCTGCTGGCGATCACCGGCCAGGTGTTCTCGACCCTGATGGGGACGGACGCGTTCCAGGAGGCCGACATCGTGGGCATCACGATGCCGATCACGAAGCACTCGTTCCTGGTGAAGGACGCGGCGGACATCCCCGGCGCGATCGCGGCCGCCTACGAGATCGCCGGCACCGGTCGTCCCGGTCCCGTGCTCGTGGACATCACGAAGGATGCGCAGCAGGCGGTCGCCCCGTTCGTGTGGCCGCCCAAGATCGACCTGCCCGGCTACCGCCCGGTCACCAAGGCGCACGGCAAGCAGATCCAGGCCGCGGCCGCCCTGCTCGCCGAGGCCAAGAAGCCGGTGCTGTACGTCGGCGGCGGCGTCGTGCGCGGTCGTGCGGCCGCCGAGCTGCTGGAGCTCGCGGAGTCCACCGGCGCCCCCGTGGTGACCACGCTGATGGCCCGCGGCGCCTTCCCCGACTGCCACGCGCAGCACCTGGGCATGCCCGGCATGCACGGCACCGTTCCGGCGGTCCTGGCGCTGCAGGAGGCCGACCTCATCGTGTCGCTCGGCGCGCGCTTCGACGACCGCGTGACGGGCAAGGCGGCGCTGTTCGCTCCGCACGCCAAGGTCGTGCACGTGGACATCGACCCCGCGGAGATCTCGAAGATCCGCACGGCCGATGTGCCGATCGTGGGCGACGTGCGTGACGTGCTGACCGACCTCGACGCCGCATTCCGCGGTGCGACGGGTGGCGCGAAGCCCGACATCGAGGAGTGGTGGTCGTACCTCGACGGCCTCCGCAACGAGTTCCCGCTCGGCTACGCGCCGACGACCGACGGGCTGCTGGCGCCGCAGTACGTGATCCAGCGCATCGGCGAGCTCACCGGACCGGAGGGCATCTTCGCCTCGGGCGTGGGGCAGCACCAGATGTGGGCCGCGCAGTTCATCAAGTACGAGCGTCCGAACGCGTGGCTCAACTCCGGGGGAGCCGGCACCATGGGCTACTCGGTCCCCGCGGCGATGGGGGCCAAGGTCGCCGAGCCGGAACGCCACGTCTGGGCGATCGACGGCGACGGCTGCTTCCAGATGACCAACCAGGAGCTCGCGACCTGCGCGATCAACAACATCCCGATCAAGGTCGCCATCATCAACAACTCCTCGCTGGGCATGGTGCGGCAGTGGCAGACGCTGTTCTACGACGGCCGCCACTCCAACACCGACCTGAACACCGGCCACGGCACGGTGCGCATCCCCGACTTCGTCAAGCTCGCAGAGGCGTACGGCTGCCTCGCGATCCGTGTGGAGAAGGAGGAGGAGGTCGACGCGGCCATCCAGCTCGCTCTCGACACGAACGACCGCCCCGTGGTGATCGACTTCGTGGTGAGCGCCGACTCCATGGTGTGGCCGATGGTGCCGCAGGGCGTCAGCAACAGCTATGTCCAGTACGCGCGCGACCACGCGCCCGCCTTCGACGAGGAGGACTGAGCCATGTCGACCCACGTGCTGAGCCTGCTGGTGGAGAACACCCCCGGCCTGCTGACCCGTGTCGCGGGGCTCTTCGCCCGCCGCGGCTTCAACATCGACTCCCTCGCGGTCGGCGTGACGGAGGTGCCGGGGATCTCCCGCATCACGGTCGTCGTCGACGTCGAGGAGCTTCCGCTCGAGCAGGTCACCAAGCAGCTGAACAAGCTGATCAACGTGATAAAGATCGTCGAGCTCGACCCGACCACCTCGGTGCAGCGCGAGCACATGCTCGTGAAGGTGCGCACCGACAACGCCACCCGGTCGAACGTGATCGAGGTCGTGAACCTGTTCCGCGCGTCGGTCGTCGACTACGCCTCCGACGCCCTGGTGATCGAGGTCACCGGGGACAAGGGCAAGGTCGAGGCGCTGCTGCGTGCGCTGGAGCCCTTCGGCATCAAGGAGATCGCCCAGTCCGGTCTCCTGGCCATCGGCCGCGGCGGCAAGAGCATCACCGAGCGCGTCCTGCGCGGCTGACCATTCCCCACTCTTCCGAACCACAATCAAGGAGAAACACACCGTGAGCACCGAGATCTTCTACGACGACGACGCCGACCTGTCCCTGATCCAGAGCAAGAAGGTCGCGATCGTCGGCTACGGCTCGCAGGGTCACGCCCACGCGCAGAACCTGCGCGACTCGGGCGTCGAGGTCGCGATCGCCCTCAAGGAGGGCTCCAAGTCCGCCGCGAAGGCGGAGGAGGCCGGCTTCCCGGTCAAGACCGTCGCCGATGCGACCGAGTGGGCCGACGTCATCATGATCCTCGCGCCGGACCAGCACCAGCGCACGATCTACAGCGAGTCGATCGCCCCGAACCTGACCGCGGGCAAGACCCTCGCGTTCGCGCACGGATTCAACATCCGCTTCGGCTACATCGACGCCCCCGAGGGTGTCGACGTGATCCTGGTCGCCCCGAAGGCGCCCGGTCACACGGTGCGCCGCGAGTTCGTCGCCGGTCGCGGCATCCCGGACATCATCGCGGTCGAGCGCGATGCGTCCGGCAAGGCGTGGGACCTCGCGCTGTCGTACGCGAAGGCGATCGGCGGCACCCGGGCCGGCGTCATCAAGACCACGTTCACCGAGGAGACCGAGACCGACCTCTTCGGTGAGCAGGCCGTGCTCTGCGGCGGCATGAGCCACCTGGTGCAGGCGGGCTTCGAGACGCTCGTCGAGGCCGGGTACCAGCCGCAGATCGCCTACTTCGAGGTGCTGCACGAGCTGAAGCTCATCGTCGACCTGATGTGGGAGGGCGGCATCGCCAAGCAGCGCTGGTCGATCTCCGACACGGCTGAGTTCGGCGACTACGTCTCCGGACCGCGCGTGATCGACGAGCGCGTCAAGGAGAGCATGAAGGGCGTGCTGTCCGACATCCAGTCCGGCGCGTTCGCGAAGCGCTTCATCGAGGACCAGGACAACGGCGCCGAGGAGTTCCTCGCGCTGCGTGCCAAGGAGGAGCAGCACCCGATCGAGGCCACCGGCAAGGAGCTGCGCTCGCTGTTCGCCTGGAAGCAGCAGGACGAGGACTACGTGGACGGCAGCGCCGCGCGCTGAGTCGATCGTCGAAGGAACGGGCGTCCCCTCGGGGGCGCCCGTTCCGCGTTTCCGGACCTCATTCGTCCGTCAAACATCGGATGTCTATGCCAGGATGGGAGGCATGCGACAGGAATGGTTTGATCACGCCCGCTTCGGGATGTTCGTGCACTTCGGGCTGTACAGCGGCGCGGCGCGGCACGAGTGGGTGCAGAACTATGAACGCCTCACCGACGAGGACTACCGCCCGTACTTCGACAACTTCGACCCCGATCTGTTCGATGCGGCCGCCCTGGCCAGGACGGCCAAGGAGAGCGGGATGGGCTACGTCGTGCTCACGACGAAGCACCACGACGGCTTCTGCCTGTGGGACTCCGCGCTCACGGACTTCACGTCGATGTCGGCCGTCGGACGCGACCTCGTGCGCGAGTACGTCGACGCGCTCCGCGCCGAGGGGCTCAAGGTGGGGCTGTACCACTCGGTGATCGACTGGCACCACCCGGACTTCACGGTGGACTGGAACCACCCCCGCCGCGACGACGAGAACGCGCACGCGCTCAACGAGGGTCGCGACATGTCGCGGTACCGCGCGTATCTGCACGGGCAGGTGCGCGAGCTGCTGACCGCGTACGGCGACATCGACTACCTGTTCTTCGACTTCACCTACCCCGAGGAGAAGGACGGCTGGGCCGGCAAGGGGCCCGAGGACTGGGACGCCGAGGCGCTGCTTGCTCTGTGCCGCGAGCTGCAGCCGGAGATGCTGGTGAACGACCGCCTGGGCATCCCCGCCGACTTCGTCACCCCGGAGCAGTACCAGCCGACCGCGCCACTCCTGCGCGACGGCGAGCCCCTGGTGTGGGAGGCCTGCCAGACCCTCAACGGATCGTGGGGATACCACCGCGACAACACCGATCAGAAGTCGCCGACGCTGCTGGTGCAGATGCTGGTCGACTCGGTCTCGATGGGGGGCAACATGCTGCTCAACATCGGTCCGGACGGCCGCGGGGCGATCGCGCCGCGGGATGCCGGGACGCTCGCGGAGATCGGGGAGTGGATGCGGCTGCACGAGCGCGCGGTCATCGGTGCAGGGCACGCCCCGTTCACCCCGCCGCGCGAGGGCGTGTACACGCTGCGGGGCGACCGCCTCTACCTCAGCCTGTTCAGCTGGCCGCTCGGGTTCGTGCACCTTCCCGGGCTCGCCGACCGCGTGACGTACGCGCGCCTGCTGAACGACGGCTCGTGGCTGCGCACCTCGGTGTCCGACCCCGAGCAGCAGGCGGATCTGATGACCCCCGCCGGCGAGGCCGAGGGGACGCTCACGGTGCATCTGCCCGTGCGTCGTCCCGACGTGCTGGTGCCGGTGATCGAGCTGCGCCTGCGCGTGGAGTGAGCGGGCGGTGGCGGCGGCTCAGGCCGTCGCCACCGGGATCTCCACGCCTTCGAGCGCCAGCCGCGCGGCGCCGTACAGGATCGCGTCCGCGCCCGTGGTCGCCGCCTCGATGCGCAGGCGCTGCGTGGCCAGGGGGTGGCAGGCCTCGTAGACCCGGCTGCGGACGGCCGCGATGAACGGCTCCGAGGCGCTCATGCTGCCCGTCAGGAACACGGCGTGCGGGTTGAAGAAGTTCACGACACCGGAGAGCGCCTGACCCAGGTGCGTGCCCGCCGTGCGGACGAGCGTGGTCGCGACGGGATCGGCGTCGCGCGCGAGCGTGAGCACGTCGGCGGTCGAGGCGACGGCGGTGTTGCCGCGCTCGTGCATCTGTCGCACGAGGCTGGCACCGCTGGCCACGGTCTCCAGGCATCCGGTGTTGCCGCACGAGCAGGGGATGTCGCCGCTGCCGTCGATGCGGGTGTGGGTGATGTCGCCCGCCGCGGCCGTCGCGCCGCGGTGCACGTGACCGTCGACGATGATGCCGCTGCCGATCGCGGTCCCCGCCTTCACAGTGATGCTGTGCTGTCCGTGACCGAGCTGCTCCCGATGCTCGCCGAGCGCCGCGAGGTTCGCGTCGTTGTCGACGACGACCGGCACGCCGTAGCGCTCGGCGAGGTGCTCGCCCACGCGGAAGCCCGGCCATCCCGGCATGCGCGAGGGCTGGTCGACGGATCCCGTGGCGATGTCGACCGGGCCGGGGAGACTGACCCCGATCGCGTGCACCCTGGTGTCCGCCACGAGGCGGTCGAACACCTCGGCGACTCGCGCGAGCGTGGCCTCCGGGCCGTCGGCGACGTCGATCGCGATCGTCTCGCTGTCGAGCAGCGCACCGCTCAGGTCGTGCCGTCCCACGCGGGCGTGCTTTCCGCCCAGGTCGGCGGAGAGCACGAGGCCGTCGGAGGCGATCTGCAGCACGCGGGGCCGGCGACCGCCGCGCGAGGTGCCGGCTCCGGCCTCCTGCAGCACGCCGGCGTCGAGCAGCGCCTGCACGCGGAGTCCGACCGTGGACGCGGCGACGCCCATCGTCGCCGCCAGCTCCGAGCGGGAGCGGGCCTGACCGCGCGCGACGAGGTCGAGGATGCGCCGCGTGTGCGGGTCGTCGACGGGGGTGTCGGCGGGGTTCGTCATGGGAGCCCTTCGTCTCGGAGCATCGTCAGCGTAGCGGGGGAGTGTCGTGTTTCGGGGAGGTGACGCCGTATCACCGTCCGATAAACATCGGATGTTCAGCTTGCGGCACTCACCGAACTATGAAAGCCTCACTTCATACGAAATCCTATTAGGTTAATTCGACCCGCGAAATAACCTTTCCCTTCTCAGGAGGCATTCAATGAAGAAGTTGCGTGTGGGGGCTGTCGCCGCTGTCACGGGCGTCGCCGTGGCGATGACCGGTTGTGCCAGCACGGGCGGCTCCGGAGGCTCCGCCGACGGCGACACCATCGTCGTCGACATGTGGGCGGGCAGCGAGTCCGACGTCGATGCGCTCGAGGCGCAGATCGAGTTCGCGCAGAAGCAGAACCCCGACATCACCATCAAGCTGCAGACGTCGCCCTGGAGCGACTTCTTCACGAAGCTGACGACCAACATGGCCAGCGGCAACATGGCGTGCATCACCGGGATGAGCGGCGCGCAGCTCGGCGGTTACACGGGCGGCTTCCGCGAGCTGAGCGAGAAGGACCTCGAGACGGCCGGGATCGACTGGTCGGAGTTCAACCCGAGCGCCGACGGCATCCTCAGCTTCGAGGGCAAGGTCTACGGCGTGCCGTTCGACGTGGCCACTATGCTCGTCTACTACAACCAGGACATGCTGACCGCCGCCGGTGCCGCCACGCCGGAGATCGGCTGGACGTTCGACGACTTCTCCGCGATCGCCGCCGACGCCACGAAGGACGGCAAGTACGGCTTCGGCATGGGCATGGGCGGCTACCAGTGGATGTCGATGCCCATCGCGTACTCCGCCACGCAGCCGGCCTCCGAGGACGGCACGCTGCACATCGACGACGACGCGTTCGTCGACGCGGCCACCTGGTACGCCGGGCTGGTCACCGAGCAGAAGGTCGCGGCGCCCGTCGCCTCGGCCTCCGACACGGGCTGGGGCGAGAACCAGTACACCGGCGCCAACGCGGCCATGGCCGTCGACGGCACCTGGAACGCGGTCAGCTACCTCAACAACGAGTCCGGCTTCGCCGCCGGCATGGTGCCGCTGCCCGCGGGCGTCGACGGCAACCCCGGACCGATCCTCGGCTCGGGCTACGGCATCGCCGCCAACTGCAAGAACCCGGAGGCCGCGCTGAAGGTCCTCGGCTCGCTGGTGGGTGAGGACGCGCAGGACTACATCGCGTCGTCCGGCCGCTCGTACCCCGCGCGCACCTCCTCGCAGCCGCTGTACTTCGAGTCGATCGACGAGCAGTACCGCGACCAGGTGCAGTCGGTGTTCGAGGCCGCGTTCGCCGACACCGTCCCGCTGTACATGACCAAGAGCTGGCAGAAGCTCGACAGCTACATCCAGCCCAACCTCGTCAGCGTCTACAACGGCCAGATGACGATGGAGGAGCTGCTGTCGAACGCCCAGGCGCAGTTCGGCGAGTGACCCGGCTCCGGCCGCCGCAGCAGTAACAGAGAAAGACAAGAGATGACGATCACGACGACACGTCGAGGATCGCTCGCCAAGGTCGAGGGCCGCCAGGCGCTGGGTTTCGCAAGCCCGGCCCTGGTGGGCCTCGCCCTGTTCACGATCGTGCCCGTCGGGCTGTCGATCGTGATGAGCGTCTTCGACTGGCCGACCTTCGGCGAGCGGACCTTCAACGGGGTGGACAACTACGTCAAGCTGTTCACCAGCAGCCCCGACTTCTGGCCGGCGCTGCGGAACTCGGCGGTGTACACGCTGCTGTACGTGCCGCTGAGCGTCGCCCTCTCGCTCGTGCTCGCTCTCGGACTCGGACCGCGGATCCGCGGTCGCGGCGCCCTGCGCGTGCTCTTCTTCATCCCGGTCGTGACGCCGATGGTCGCCAACGTGCTGGTGTGGAAGATGATGCTGCAGCCGCAGGGCCTCTTCAACGGCCTCTCGGTCAGCTGGTTCGGGATCGAGCTGCCGAACTTCCTCGCCGATCCCTCCTGGGCCATGATCATGGTCGTCGTGATGAGCGTCTGGCAGGGCCTCGGCTACAACATGCTGATCTTCTCGGCGGCTCTCGAGCAGCTCCCCGAGAGCGTGCTCGAGGCGGCCAGCATCGATGGCGCGCAGGGCTTCCGCCGCGTGTGGAGCATCATCATCCCGATGATCTCGCCGTCGATCTTCTTCGCCACCATCATGACGATGATCACCTCGCTGCAGGTGTTCGTGCAGCCGCAGATGCTCACCGGCGGCGGCCCGGGCAACGCCACCAAGCCGCTCGTGATGTACATCTGGGAGCAGGGCTTCACGTTCGGCGACCTCGGCCTCGCGGCCGCCGCCGCCTGGATCCTGTTCGCCATCATCATCGCGATCACCGGCCTCCAGTTCGCCGCGCAGAAGAAGTGGGTGCACTATGAGCACTGAGACCCTCGTCCGCCCCGCCGGCCCCGCGCCGCGCCGCGACCGCGAGCGTGAGCGCGAGAAGGCTCGCGGAGCCTCCACGACTCCGGGTGCCCGCCTCCGCCTGGTACTCGCGCACGTCTGCATCTACATCGCCGCGCTCATCTTCATCGCGCCGCTCGTGTACGCGTTCTTCTCGGCCCTCAAGCCCAACTCCGAGATGTTCTCCATGCCGCCGACGCTCGTCGGCTCGGAGATCCGCTGGAGCAACTTCGTCGACGTGTTCGCCTACGGGCCGTTCCTGACGTACATCATGAACTCGTTCATCGTGGCGGTCGGCGGCACGCTGGTCGTGCTGGTGGTCTCGACCACCGCCGGGTACGCGTTCGGGCGGCTGCGGTGGAAGGGGCGCGACGCCGTGTTCGTGCTCTTCCTCGCCACGCTCATGGTGCCGGCCGAGGTGCTCGTGATCCCGATGTTCCAGGTCATGCAGTGGTTCAACTGGGTCGACACATACCAGGCGCTCATCCTGCCGTTCGCGTTCGGCGCCTTCGGGACCTTCCTCATGCGGCAGTTCTTCCGCGGGATCCCCTATGAGCTGGAGGAGGCGGCACGCGTCGACGGCGCCGGTCCCGTCCGGTCGTTCCTGCAGATCATCCTCCCGCTGTCGAAGTCGGCCGTCGCCGTGCTCGCGGTGTTCACGTTCCTGTCGTTCTGGAACAGCTACCTGTGGCCGCTGATCGTGACGGTCGACTACAACGCCCACGGCACGCTGCCGGTCGGACTGGCCAGCTTCGCCGGTCTCACCGGCACCCGCTGGGACCTGCAGATGGCGGCGGCGATCATCTCGATGATCCCGACCACCGTGCTCGTGATCGTGCTGCAGAAGCACCTGGTCAAGGGCATCGCGATGGCAGGACTGGGCGGGCGCTGAGCATGATCGGTCAGGGACAGGGCACCACTGTGCCCATCGACGGTCGGCCGCGTCCGCGAACCGGGCTGGCGGGGATCGACATCGGCGGCACCAAGATCGCCGCGCTCGTCGTGGGGGAGGACGGCTCCGTCGTCGCCCGCGGCAGCGTGCCGGCCCCGGCCGCCCTGGGCGGAGCGGCCATGGCCGATGCCGCGGCGGGCCTCGTCCGGGCACTCGCCGACGAGGCCGGAGTGCCGCTCGCCGCCGCGGGCGTGGGCGCCGCGGGCGTCATCGACCACGAGACCGGCACCGTGCGGGCGGCCTCGGCCACGTTCGTCGGCTGGGCGGGATTCCCGCTCGCGGACGAGCTCGGACGACGCCTGGGCGTGCCGGTCAGCGTCGAGAACGACGTCAACGCGTTCCTGCTCGGAGAAGCGGCCGCGCTGAGCCGCACCGAGCGCGACGTGCTGGGCGTGATGCTCGGCACGGGCGTGGGCGGAGCCGTCATCATCGACGGCGCGCTCCACCACGGGCCCCACGGTGCGGCGGGCGAGATCGGACACACCCCCGGGTACAGCGAGCTCGTGTGCACCTGCGGGCAGACGGGGCACCTGGAGACGCTGGCCTCCGGAACCTCCATCGCCCTGCGCTACCGCGAGCGGACGGGCGGCGAAGCGGCAGACGCCCGGGCGGTCGCCGCCCTCGCTCGGGGTGGAGACGCGGACGCCCTCGCCGTGTTCGCCGCCGCCGGTCGCGCGGTCGCCCTCGCCAGTGCGAGCGCCGCGACCCTGCTCGACCTGCCGACCGTGATCGTGGGCGGTGGCGTCGCCTCGGCGTGGGACCTGCTGGAACCGGCGATCCAGGCGACCCTGCGCACGGACTCGCCGGTGTCGGGCATCCCGCTGCGCATCGTCCCGGCGCAGCTGGGCTCCGATGCGGTCGCCCTCGGAGCGATCGAGACCGCCCGTCGGGCCCTCGCCCCCGCACCCCCACTCTGAATCGACTCCCCGGATGAGAGGTATCGCATGGTGACCGCACCCCAGGACGCCCACGAGATCTGGATGGGCCCGCTGCCGCCCGTCGCCGACGGCGGCCTGCCGAAGCCCCGCGTGGGCATCGCCGGCATCTCGATCGAGTCCAGCACGTTCTCGCCGCACATCTCCGGCGACGAGGCCTTCACGATCCGTACCGGCGCGGACCTCCGCGCCTACTACCCGTTCCTCGACGAGGGGCGCGAGCTGGCCGAGGCCGCCGAGTGGGTTCCGCTCACGCACGGCCGCTCGCTGCCCGGCGGCGCCGTGGACCCCGAGACATACCGGCGGATGAAGGACGCGATCCTCGACGGCATTCGCGAGCACGGGCCCTTCGACGGCTTCTTCTTCGACATCCACGGCGCCATGAGCGTCGTGGGCATGGACGACGCCGAGGGCGACCTGGCCCGTGCCGTCCGGGAGGCACTGGGACCCGACACGCTCGTCTCCACGTCGATGGACCTGCACGGCAACGTGTCGGAGGTGCTGCGCGATGCGGTCGACCTGCTGACCTGCTACCGGATGGCTCCGCACGAGGACTGGCTCAACACCAAGGAGCGCGCGGTGTGGAACCTGCTCGACCGGCTGCGCGGGCCGCACGGCGCCGACCCGCTCGCGCGACGGCCCTTCACCGCCTGGGTGCCGGTCCCCGTGCTGCTGCCCGGTGAGAAGACCAGCACGCGGCTCGAACCGGCGCGCGGCATCTACGCCGAGCTGCCCGCGATCGAGGCGCTGCCCGGCGTGGTCGACGCGTCCGTCTGGATCGGGTACGCGTGGGCCGACGAGCCGCGCTGCCAGGCCTACGTCGTGGTCACCGGCGACGACCGTGAGCTCATCGCCCGGGAGGCCGAGCGCGTCGCCCGCCGGTTCTGGGACGCGCGCGAGGACTTCGTGTTCGTGGCCGAGACCGGCACGCTCGACGAGGCGCTGGACCGCGCGCTCGCGCCCGCAGCCGCCCGGCCGTACGTCATCTCGGACTCGGGCGACAACCCCACCGCCGGGGGAGCGGGCGACGTGACCTGGACGCTCGCGCGCCTGCTGGAGCGACCGGAGCTCACCGACGGGAGCCAGACGACCCTCGTCGCGTCGATCTTCGACCGTGAGGCCGTCGCGCGGGCGGTCGCAGCGGGTGTCGGCGCCGAGGTCGAGCTCGAGGCGGGGGCCCGCGTCGACCCGGGTCCGCACGGGCCCGTCACGATCCGCGGCACCGTCTTCTCGATCACGCACGGCGACCCCGACGCGGGCACCCAGGCCGTGATCGCGGTCGGCGGCCTGCACGCCATCGTGACCGAGCGCCGCAAGCCCTTCCACCACCTCTCGGACTTCCGGATGCTGGGCCTCGAGCCCACCGAGGCCGACATCGTCGTGGTGAAGATCGGCTACCTGGAGCCGGAGCTGTACGAGCTCGCCGCCGACTGGACGCTCGCGCTCACGCCCGGCGGCGTCGACCAGGACCTGCTGCGCCTCGGCCACCACCGTCTGCGCCCTGGCGTCTACCCCTTCGACACCACCGGCACGCCCGACCTGACCGCGACGGTCGTCCGCCGCGGCGACGCCGAGACGCCCGTCGACTCCACCCCCGCAGAGGAGACCCCCGCATGATGAACTTCGAGAAGCGCACCGGGCCCGACCTCGGCTCCGCGGCACCGGTGTACCCCGCGAACGGTGTGCCGGAGTGGTACCGCGACGCGAAGCTCGGCTTCTTCGTGCACTGGGGCCTGTACTCGGTGCCGGCGTGGGCGGTGCAGCACGGCGAGGGCGTCAACATCCCCACGGAGGACGCCTACGCGTGGCACCAGTACGCGGAGTGGTACGGCAACACCGTGCGCATCGCCGGGAGCCCCACGTGGGAGCGGCACCAGCGCCTGTACGGCCCCGGCACCTCCTACGAGGACCTCGCCGACCGCTGGGACGCCGCGGCGTTCGACGCCGACGCGTTCGTCGGAGAGCTGGTGGGCGCGGGCGCGAGGTACATCGTGCCCACCACCAAGCACCACGAGGGCTTCTGTCTGTGGGACACCGCGACGACCGGCTTCAACGCCGTCGCGCGTGGGCCCCGGCGCGACCTGATCGCCGAGTTCCACGACGCCACGCGTCGCGCTGGCGCGAAGTTCGGCGTGTACTACTCCGGGGCGCTCGACTGGCACGTCAGCGACTTCCCGGCGATCGAGTCCGACACCGACCTGTTCCGGTTCCGCCGCAACGACGAGCACTTCGCGCGATACTCGGCCGCCCAGCTGGAGGAGCTCGTCGAACGCTTCGCGCCGGATGTGCTGTGGAACGACATCGAGTGGCCGGACGGCGGCAAGGGCGACCAGGAGTACGCGGTCGCCGCGCTGCTGCGCCGCTACTTCGATGCGGTGCCCGAGGGCGTCGTGAACGACCGCTGGGGTGTGCCGTACCACGGCTTCCTCACGCGCGAGTACACGGACATCCCGGAGATCATCCCCGAGCCGTGGGAGTCCACGCGCGGACTCGGCTATTCGTTCGGCTTCAACCAGGACGAGGACGAGCGCCACTCCCTGTCCGGCGCGGCCCTGATCCGCCTGCTGGTCGACGTCGTGGCCAAGAACGGCAATCTGCTCATCAACGTCGGCCCCGCGGCAGACGGCTCGATCCCCGAGCTGCAGCGCCGGGCCATGCGCGAGCTCGGGTCGTGGCTCGACGCGAACGGCGACGCCGTCTACGGCACGCGGCCATGGATCCGGATGGGGGAGCAGGCCGGGGCCCCGCGCCGCTACACGACCTCGGCCGGTGCCGTGCACGTCCACGCGCTCGACCCCGCGGCCGGCCGCATCGAGCTCCCCGCGGAGCTCGACCACGCCACGCTGCGCTGGAGCGACGGCTCGGGGGCGGAGGTGTCGCGAGACGGCTCCGGCGCTGTCGCCACCATCCCGCCGGGGCTGCGGCCCGCTCCGGTCGCGGTGCTGTCCGCCCAGGGCGTCTGAGCAGCCACCCCGCACGATGCGAACGACGAGGGCTCCGGTGTCGCGCACCGGAGCCCTCGTCCGCTTCCATCGCCCCGCGCGGCTCAGGGTCGCGTGAGCTCCTCCAGCACCTCGATCACGTGCCGGTAGGGGCGCCCGGTGGCGCGGGTCATGCCGATCTCACACGTGCGGTTGGCGGACACGAACGCGTCGAAGCCCCCGCGCTCCCCGTCAGCGGCCGCGACCTCGGCCGACTCCTGCGCAGTCGCACTCGCGGTGAGCTCGGGGTGCAGCATGCCGCGGTCGCCCGCGAACGCGCAGCAGCCCCAGCCCTCGGGCACGAACACGTCGTCGGCCACGGCGACAGCGATCTCCGTCAGGGCCCCGGTCGCCCCGAGCGCCGTGGTCGAGCAGGTGGGGTGCACCGCGATGGAGGGGAGCTTCGCCGGCACGCTCAACCGCGGCAGCACCTCGCGGGCGACGAAGGTCGTGGCGTCCTCGATGCGCAGTCCCGCGTAGCGCGGATCCTTCGCGACGGACTGGGCGAGCATCACGTCGAGTCCCTCGGTGCACGACGCGGCGTCGCACACCACGGGGAGCTCGCCGTGACGGCTGGCCTCCCACAGCGACGCCAGCACCCGGTCGGACATCAGCCGGTAGCCGTCGAGGTGTCCCTTCGACTTCCACGGGGTGCCGCAGCAGAGCCCGCCGTTCTCCTCCGGGATCACCACCGCGATCCCCGCCCGGTCGAGCAGGTGGCGCAGGGCATCACGGGATCCGTGGCCGCCGTCCTCCGCGCCGAACATCGTGCCGATGCACGCGCCGAAGAACACGGCCTGCGCGTCGGGCGGTGACACCGGTCGATCGGGCTTCGAGCCGCCGCGGGGGAGTCCGCCGTCGTACAGCGGCACGGTGTCGGCGCCGAGCACGGCGCGTCCGAGCTGCGTCACCCCGCGGACGAGCGGGGCGGGGAGGGCGTCCGCGACCGTGAGGGCCACGCCGCCCGCGCGGGTGACCATGCTCCAGTGCTTCGCGGCGGTGCCCCAGACGGCGCCCTCGACCGCGTTCGACTGCTCGGCCCGCAGCCGCCGCACGAGGTCGCCCGTGTTGATGTCGACCGGACACGCGACCCCGCACATGCCGTCGACGGCGCAGGTCTGCACGCCGTCGTAGTCGTAGTCGGCGCGCAGGTCGCGCAGCAGCTCGGTGTCGCCCTGCTCCTCGGCCCACGCCATGTCGCGGCGCAGCACGATGCGCTGCCGCGGGGTGAGGGTGATGCTCTTGCTGGGGCACGTGGGCTCGCAGTACCCGCACTCCACGCAGCGGTCCACCTCGCTCTCGACCGTGGGAACGCGCTTGAGGTCGTGCAGGTAGGAGTCGGGGTCGTCGGAGAGCACCACGCCGGGGTTGAGGATGCCGTCCGGATCGATGAGTCGCTTGAGCTCCCACATCAGGTCGGTGAGCTCGTCGCCGTACTGCCGCCGGACGAACGGCGCCATGATGCGACCGGTGCCGTGCTCGGCCTTGAGCGACCCCTGCTGGGAGAGGACGAGCTCGACGAGGTCGTCGGTGAAGCGGCGGTAGCGGGCCACGCTGTCGGGGTCGTCGAAGCGCTCGTTGAGCAGGAAGTGCACGTTGCCGTCCTTCGCGTGCCCGAAGATGACGGAGCCCTCGTAACCGTGCTCCGCGAACAGCTCGATCAGGCGCTCGCACGTGGCCAGCAGCCGGGGCACCGGTACCACGATGTCCTCCAGCAGCGCGGTCGTGCCGGAGGGGCGGGCACCGGCGACGGCGGTGTAGAGGCCCTTGCGAACGTGCCACAGCGCGGCCCGCTCGGCCGCATCGGTCGTGAGTCGCGGCGGGACGGCGAGGGGGAGGGCGTCGAAGTGCGACTGGGCGGCAGCGCTCGCGAGTGCCAGGGCGTCGGTGTCGGCCGCGTGCACCTCCACCAGCAGGGCGGCCTGCCCCCGCACCTCGATCTCCGCGATCGCCGCCGGGACATCGCTCAGCCCCTGGGCCACGCGCAGCGACGCCGCATCCAGGAGCTCGATCGTGGCGAGACCGAGACGGGTGAGGTCGGGCAGTGCGGACATGGCGGCGGACAGCGTCTCGAACACGAGCAGCCCGGTCGCGATCGCGGGGCGTACCTCGATCGTGCGGAAGCGCGCCTCGGCGACGAAGGCGAGCGTGCCCTCCGAGCCGATCACGAGGTGCTCCAGGATGCGGACGGGGTCGTCGAAGTCGAGCAGGGCGTTGAGGCCGTAGCCCATGGTGTTCTTCATGGAGAACTGCTGTCGGAGGAAGGCCACGTGCTGGGGGGAGGCGAGCAACCGCGCGCGCAGGGCAAGCAGGCCGTCGGCGATCGCCGGCTCGGCGGCGCGGAGCACCTCGTTCGCGTCGGGACGGCCCGTGTCGAGGATGGTTCCGCTGGGCAGCACGAGCGTCATCGACGTGATCGTCTGGTACGAGTTCTCGGTGATGCCGCAGGCCATGCCGCTGGAGTTGTTCGCCACGACGCCGCCGATCGTGCACGCGATCTCGCTCGCCGGGTCGGGTCCGAGCTTGCGGCGGTACCGGGCGAGCCGTGTGTTGACCTGACGCACGGTGGCGCCGGGCCCGACGCGGACGGCGGCGCCGTCGTCCTCCACCCGGATGTCGCGGAAGTGGCTGCGGGTGTCGACGAGGATGTCGCCGCTCACCCCCTGTCCGGAGAGACTCGTGCCACCGGAGCGGAAGGTGAGGGTGCGCCCGGCGGCGCGCACGGCGCCGAACGCGCGCGCCACGCCGGCCGCATCGGCGGGGGAGAGCACGGCATCGGGGACGAGCAGATAGTGGGAGGCGTCGTGGGCGCGGGCAAACCGGTCGATCGACCGGGCATGCACCTCGGTGTCCGGCCCGAGCAGCTCGTGGTCCAGCGGTTCGGCGATGGTGGTCGGCACGGTGCTCCTCTGCTCCGGGTCAAGATTGTCTGACAAGTGTACCGATGACCGGATGCTTCGCTAGGCTGACGGCCATGACCACCCTCACGGACCGCGGCCTCGGCGTCGTCGGCGTGGTCGATGCGGTGACCGCCCAGCTGCGCGCGCGCATCCTCGGCGGTGAGATCCGATCGGGCGAGCCGCTCACCGAGGCCGCGGTGTCGCAGTCCTTCGGTGTGGCCAGGCCCAGCGCGAAGGCGGCGATCGAACAGCTGGTCGCGAGTGGCCTGCTCGTGCGCACGGCTCATCGCACCGCACGCGTGGTGGGTATCGATCAGGCGACGGTGCGCGACGTCTACCGCACGCGCACCCGCCTGGAGAGCGCCGCGCTCCGGGAGCTGGCACGGGCGCGCAGAGTGCCCGCCGCCGCGGTCGAGGCGAATGCGGAGCTGCTCGCGATGGGACCGGGGCCCGACCCGGCGACCGTGGACCCCGATCTGCGCTTCCATACGGCGCTGATCGATGCGCTGCACAGCGAGCGGACCGGACGGATGTATCGGAGCGTGCTCGACGAGGTCCGGTTGTGCATGGCGCAGGTGCAGGGGCGGCGCCTGCTGAACGCGGAGGAGATCGCCGCACAGCATCGGGAGATGCTCGATGCCGTCGCCGCGGGTGCGGAGGACGAAGCGGCCGAGCTGCTGCGGGCGCACCTCACGTCCGCGGAGGAGCGACTGGTCGAGGCGCTCGGGCGCGACTGAGCGTCAGCCCACGTTCGCCGGGGCGTCCTCGATCTGGATGGGCGCGTCCGCCGGGTCCGCCCACACCGGCGCGGGCAGCGGCGTGTCCACTGCGCCGTCCTGGATCGCGCGCAGCGCCTCCGTGATCTCGTCCGCGTTCTCCGGCACCGCGAGGCCGCACGTGCGCAGCTCCGAGGCGAACTGCAGGGTGAGGCGGATCTTGCCCGCCTCGATCGCCTGCGCCGTCGTGCCGGTGCGGATCTCACTGCCCGTCTGGATCGCCGGCACCTCGTCGCACACGTGATAGACCTTGCCGCCGTCGACCCAGACCACCTCGTCCTTGCCGAGCAGCTGGATCACGGTCGACTGGTCGGCCGTGTACTGCTCGACCGACGGCGGGGCGAAGTCCACGCCGACGAACACGGCCAGTGCGGCCAGGACGACGCCGACGATGCCGGCCGTCGTCTTCTGCCCCTTGTCCATGTCCTTGTTCAGGAAGATCAGGATCACGAGCGGGAGGAAGGCGACGATCGCGATGATCGCGCCGAGCTGGTTCTGCACGAAGAAGCGGGTCTTGTCCGCCTTCCGCGCGGGATCGAGCCGGTTCGCCTTCTTCCAGAGCACGGAGCCCGTGATCGACAGGGCCGCGATCACGACGAGCAGCACGAGCAGGGCGATGAACGCCCACTGCGGGAACTGTGCCGTGACGCCCTGCTCCTGGAGCAGACCCGTGTCGGGGTCGCGCACGAGCGTGCCGTCCTCGCCGACGTAGACGCGCTGGCGGAGCAGCCAGAAGATCCCGACGCCCTCGCCGATGATCGCGAGGGCCCACAGCGCGCCCGCGATCCAGCGGAAGCGCATCGCCGTCGTCTTCGCCGCGGCGCTCGGCGTCCACCCCGCCGGTGGCTCCGTGCTCGCGGCGGTGTTCCTGTCCCTGCCGGCGGTCCTGTCGTCGCTCTCGGCCACGTTGATCCCTTCCCCCGAAGGCCCGACCGCACCGGCCAGGGCACGCAAGATCCTAGTGGACGGGGTGTCCTACGCTGGAGGCATGACCTCCGACTCCGACGACGCCCTGAGCTGGGAGGGCGACGACGACACGGCGTCGCATCGCACCGGTCGCCCGCGGCGACGTGAGAACGCGGCCCCGCCCGTCGAGCCGCCTCTTCACGACGCCACGACCACGGAGAGCGCCGCGGTCGCGCCCACGACGCGACCCCCCGCGTCTCCACCGCCCACCGAGGCGGCACCGCCGTCGGCGCCCGCGGCGTCCGTCGCCGCCGACGACGACGAGGCGCCAGCGGGACTCAGCAATGCGATGCTCCTGCTCGTCGGGGTGGTCGGCGGGGTGTATCTCCTCTATTCGGTCGGCTGGGTCGTCGGTGGCCTGCGGCTGCAACCGCTCGCCTCGTTCCTGGTCGCCGACGCGATGTTCCTGCCCTGGTTCGTGCTCGCGATCGCGGCGCCCGCGCTGTGGTTCCTCGCGACGTGGGTCCTCACGCGGGGGAGGGCCGCGTGGGTGCGGGTCGCCCTGCTGCTCGCCGGGGTCGTGCTCCTGGTGCCGTGGCCGTTCGTGACGGTGGGGGTGGTCGGATCATGAGCTCGTCGGAGAACGCATCGGCGGTGTCGTCCGGATCGCCGCGCTGGCTCGCCGGCACCGTCATCGTCCTCGCCGGGCTGTTCTACGCCTACGCGGTGTGGAACGCGGTCGCGCATCTGATCACGATGGCGCAGACCGGTCTGACGGGTGCGGGCTGGGCCGTGCTGCTGTTCGGTGTCGTCTTCCCCCTGATCGTGTTCGGCTTCGCCTCCGCGATCGGGCGTCGCCGGCGCGTGGGCGAGCTCGCCCTCGTGTTCCTCGCGGGGCTGGGCATCGTCGCCGTCTTCTGGATGAGTCTGCTCGCGCTCAGCCTCACGCTCCCCAGCGCCTGACCCGGACGCCACCGGTGGAGCTGGACCGCGCGGCGTCACACGGCACGGAGCGGCATGGCGGCTCGGGTAGAGTTGTCGCGATCGCGCCCCCGACGGTGTGCGGCGCATCGGCCCCTCCCGCCTGTCGCGCTGCCCCGAAGGATCCACTGTGCCGAAGCCCGTCGTGCTCATCGCCGAAGTACTCTCTCCCGCCACGATCGAGGCGCTCGGCCCCGACTTCGACGTCCGCCACGTCGACGGCACCGACCGCGAGGCCCTGTTCGCCGCGCTGGCCGAGGCCGACGCGGTGCTCATCCGCTCGGCGACCCGCATCGACGAGGAGGCGCTGGCGCACGCGCCGAAGCTGAAGGTCGTCGCGCGTGCGGGCGTGGGCCTCGACAACGTCGACATCAAGGCCGCGACCACGGCGGGCGTCATGGTCGTGAACGCTCCGACGTCGAACATCGTCTCGGCCGCCGAGCTCACGGTCGGTCACATCCTCAGCCTCGCTCGGCGCATCCCGGCCGCGCACGCCTCGCTCGCCGCCGGGCAGTGGAAGCGCAGCTCGTTCACGGGCGCCGAGCTCTTCGAGAAGACGGTCGGCATCGTGGGGCTCGGACGTATCGGTGCGCTCGTCGCCGCCCGCCTCGCGGCGTTCGACATGCGCGTCGTCGCGTACGACCCCTACGTCACGTCCGCCCGCGCCCAGCAGCTCGGCGTGCAGCTCCTGTCGCTCGACGAGCTGGTGGCGGAGTCCGACTTCCTGACGATCCACATGCCCAAGACTCCGGAGACCACGGGCATGATCGGCGCGGAGCAGTTCGCGGCGATGAAGCCGACCGCCTTCGTCGTCAACGTCGCGCGCGGCGGGCTGATCGACGAGGAGGCGCTGCACGAGGCGCTCGTCGCTGGCGAGATCGCCGGCGCCGGTCTCGACGTCTTCACGTCTGAGCCGCCGGCGGAGGGCGGCAGCGCCCGTCCGCTGCTCGACCTGCCCAACGTGGTCGTCACGCCGCACCTCGGCGCGAGCACGGAGGAGGCGCAGGAGAAGGCCGGTGTCTCGGTTGCCCGCTCGGTGCGACTCGCGCTGGGCGGCGACCTGGTGCCCGACGCGGTCAACGTGGCCGGCGGCGTGATCGACCCGTATGTGCGTCCCGGGATCTCGCTCGTGGAGAAGCTGGGCCAGATCTTCGCGGCCCTCGCGACCTCGCCGCTCACGAGCCTCGACGTCGAGGTGCACGGCGAGCTCAACGACTACGACGTCAGCGTGCTCAAGCTCGCGGCGCTCAAGGGCGTGTTCACGAACATCGTCAGCGAGACCGTGTCGTACGTGAACGCTCCGCTCCTCGCCGAGCAGCGGGGGATCGCGGTCCGCCTGCTCAAGGACGACGTGAGCGAGGAGTACCGCAACGTCATCACCCTGACGGGGGCCCTGTCCGACGGTTCGCAGCTCTCGGTGTCCGGCACGCTGACCGGCCCGAAGCAGGCGGAGAAGCTCGTCGGCATCAACGACCACGCGCTGGAGCTGCCGATCGAGAAGCACCACGTCGTCATGCTCTACACCGACCGTCCGGGCATCGTGGCCGTGTACGGCCAGAAGTTCGGTGAGGCGGGCATCAACATCGCGGGCATGCAGATCGCGCGCCGCGCGGCCGGCGACCAGGCGCTCAGCGTGCTGACGCTGGACTCGCCCGTGTCGGAGGAACTGCTCGACGACGTGCGCGACGCGATCGACGCCGACCTGTTCCGGCAGATCGAGATCACCGAGGTCTGAGCCGCAGCACCACGGAAGAGGGGCGGGAGCGTGACGCTCCCGCCCCTCTTCGGTTCGCGAGTCAGGCGGTGGCGCGCAGGACCAGGGCGATCAGGTCGGCGAGCTCATCGCTGCGGGGGACGAGCCGCTCGGGTCCGTGCACGTCGAGCGAGTTGTTGAAGTAGAGCCCGTCGCTGACCAGCATCACCAGGTCGAGGCTGGCGGTGTCGCGCACGTGCGGGCGGATGGTGTCGGCCCAGCGGCGCCGGGTCTCGCGGAGCATGTCGGCCGCACGGGCCGAGCCGCCCTGGGCGAGGCGGGTCGTGGCGATCAGGGCGCGGTCGAGGGCGTCGTCCTCCATGACCGACGTGCGGACGTAGTAGGCGACCGGGCCCTCCTCCGCCGCGTTCATGCGCTCCAGGTCGAGGGTGGTGAGGTGGTCGAGCCGCTCCACGAGGCCGGCCTCGAGGTCGTCCTTGGAGTGGAAGTGGTACAGCAGCCCGCCTTTGGAGACGCCCGCGGCCTTGGCCGTCGCGTCGAGCGTGGCGGCGCGCTCGCCCTCGTCGATGAGGATCGCCTCGAAGGCGTCGAGAACCTTCTCGCGGGCGAGGGGAGGTCGGGGCATCGTTCATCCTCTGTTCGGAAACGGGAGGCCGGTCTCTGTTACTATACCAGCCGGACGGTTCACTAACGGAGCCGCCGAGAGTCTGAGAGGTGTTCCATGAGCCGTACTGCGTCGATCCCGACGACAGAGACGGAAGCTCCGCGCGTCGGCGCCAGAGGGTGGGCGGCGCTCGTCGTCCTCATGCTCCCCGTGCTGCTGGTGTCGGTCGACAACACGGTGCTGAGCTTCGCCCTGCCCGAGATCTCGATCTCGCTCGCACCCACCGGTGCCGAGCAGCTGTGGATCATCGACGTGTACCCGCTCGTGCTGGCCGGACTGCTGGTGACCATGGGCACGCTCGGTGATCGGTTCGGGCGGAGGAAGCTGCTGCTCATCGGAGCCACGGGGTTCGCCGTGGTCTCGGCCCTCGCCGCGTTCGCTCCGACGGCCGGTCTCCTCATCGCCGCCCGCGCCCTGCTCGGCTTCTTCGGCGCGATGCTCATGCCCTCCACGCTGTCGCTCCTGCGCTCGATCTTCCAGAACCGCGATCAGCGGCGCATGGCGATCGCGGTCTGGGCGTCCGCGTTCTCCGCCGGTGCGGCCCTGGGGCCGATCGTCGGCGGGTTCCTGCTCGAGCACTTCGCGTGGGGCTCGGTGTTCCTCCTCGCTGTACCGGTGCTGATCCCGCTGCTGATCGGCGCACCGCTGCTGGTGCCCGAGAGCCGTGACCCGCACCCCGGTCGCATCGACCCGCTGAGCATCGCCCTGTCGATGGCCGCGATGATCCCGGTCGTCTACGCGATCAAGTCGTTCGCGGTGGACGGGCCCTCGCTGTACGCGGGGGGATGGGCCGTGCTCGGCCTCGCGATGGGCGCGCTGTTCGTGCGGCGTCAGCTCCGCTCCGACGTCCCGATGCTCGACATGGCGCTGTTCCGAAGGGGCTCCTTCTCCGGGGCGATCCTGGTGAACCTGCTCAGCGTGGTCGCCCTGGTGGGCTTCCTCTACTTCGTGTCGCAGCACGTGCAGCTCGTGCTCGGGCTCTCGCCGATGATGGCCGGGCTCGCACTCGTGCCCGGCATGGCGGCGATGATCGTGGCCGGCCTCACGGTCGTGCCGATCTCGCGTCGCGTGCCGCCGCACGTGCTGATTCCCGCGGCGCTGGTCTTCTCCGTGGTCGGCTACCTGATCGTGGCGATGACGACGCACGACCACGGTGTCGTGCCGCTGATCCTCGCGTTCGCGGTGCTCGGCATCGGCATCGGTGCCGCGGAGACGATCTCGAACGAGCTCATCCTCTCCAGCGCTCCGGCCGCGAAGGCCGGCGCGGCCAGCGCCGTGTCCGAGACCGCGTACGAGCTCGGCGCCGTGCTCGGCACCGCCATCCTGGGCGGCCTCATCACGGCGTTCTACCGCGGAGCGCTCGTGCTTCCGGAGGGGCTGCCCGCCGACGTCGCGCATGCGGCGCAGGAGACGCTGGCCGGCGCGTACACCGCGGCGCAGCAGCTCCCGTCGCAGCTCGGAGACGCGCTGTGGCAGGCCGCCGCCGACGCGTTCGGCTCCGGGGTGACGGTGACCTCGCTGATCGGCGCCGGGCTCGTGGTCATCGCCGCGGTGATCGCCGCCGTCACACTGCGCAAGGCACCCACGCACTGACCACTACGCTGGGGGGACCGGCCCGTACGACCCGCGGTCGCGCCGCGGCCGGTCCACCCCCGTGCAGTGCGCAAGGAGTCTCATGTCGCGTGTCGTGAAGCTGGCCGTCATCCCCGGTGACGGCATCGGTCCCGAGGTCATCGCGGAGGCGGAGAAGGTGCTCGACGCCGTCACCGCCCACAGCGACGTGACGTTCGACAAGACCCGCTTCTCGCTCGGAGCCGGCCGGTTCCTCGAGACCGGCGACACACTCACCGATGACGACCTGGCGGCGATCTCGGCGCACGACGCGATCCTGCTCGGCGCGGTCGGAGGCACGCCGGGCGACCCGCGCCTGAAGAACGCGAACATCGAGCGCGGCCTGCTGCTGAAGCTCCGCTTCACGCTCGACCACTACGTGAACCTCCGCCCGTCGAAGCTCTTCCCGGGTGCCCCTGGTCCGCTCGCCGACCCGGGGGAGGTCGACTTCGTCGTGGTGCGCGAGGGGACCGAGGGGCCCTACGTCGGCAACGGCGGCGCGATCCGCGTCGGCACGCCGCAGGAGGTCGCCAACGAGACCTCGGTCAACACCGCCTTCGGTGTGGAGCGCGTCGTGCGCTACGCGTTCGACCTCGCCGAGCGTCGGCGCCGGAAGCTCACCCTCGTGCACAAGACCAACGTGCTCGTGCACGCCGGGGCGATCTGGCAGCGCATCGTGAACGAGGTCGCGGCCGAACACCCCGATGTGACCGTCGACTACCTGCACGTCGACGCCGCCACCATCTTCCTGGTCACGGACCCCTCGCGTTTCGACGTGATCGTGACGGACAATCTCTTCGGTGACATCCTCACCGACCTCGCCGGCGCCGTCACGGGCGGCATCGGCCTCGCAGCCTCGGGGAACATCAACCCCGACGGCGCCTTCCCGTCGATGTTCGAGCCCGTGCACGGCTCGGCTCCGGACATCGCGGGTCAGCAGAAGGCCGACCCGACCGCCGCGATCCTCTCGATCGCGCTGCTGCTCGACCACCTCGGCTTCGCGGCCGAGTCGGCGCGTGTGAGCGCCGCGGTCGAGGCGGACATCGCCGCGCGCAGCGGTGCCCGCACCACCGCGGAGATCGGCTCCGCGATCACTGCCCGCCTCTGAGCGGCGGGCGTAGGCTGACAGGGCGCGAGGATGCGCCCACCCACGAGGATTGGATGACGACATGACGACGATCGACGCCGAGACGAGCGTGGCTCCCCTGGAGTTCGCCGTGACGAAGAACCTGAACGCCGCGAGCCCGACGCGGCTCGCCGAGGTGCTGGAGAACCCCGGGTTCGGGGTCGTCTTCACCGACCACATGGTCGACATCTGCTGGTCGGCCAAGGGCGGCTGGCACCGTCCGCGCGTGCAGCCCTACGGCCCGATCCCGCTCGACCCCGCCGCCTCGGTTCTGCACTATGCGCAGGAGATCTTCGAGGGCATCAAGGCCTACCGTCACGCCGACGGGTCCATCCACACCTTCCGTCCCGACCGCAATGCCGCGCGCCTGCAGGCGAGCGCGCGTCGTCTGGCGCTTCCGGAGCTGCCCACCGAGTACTTCATCCAGTCGCTGCGCGAGCTGATCGCCGTCGACGGTCGCTGGGTGCCGTCGGGCGCCGACCAGAGCCTGTACCTGCGGCCGTTCATGTTCGCCAAGGAGGCTTTCCTGGGCGTGCGCGCGGCGCAGAAGGTGGCGTACTACGTGATCGCGAGCCCGGCCGGCGCGTACTTCAGCGGCGGTGTGAAGCCGGTGCGCATTTGGCTCTCGGAGGACTACGCCCGCGCGGGCAAGGGCGGCACCGGGAAGGCGAAGACGGGCGGCAACTACGCCTCGAGCCTCCTCCCGCAGGCCGAGGCCGCCGCCAAGGGCTGCGACCAGGTCGTGTTCCTCAACGAGAAACGCGACGTCGAGGAGCTCGGCGGCATGAACGTCGTGTTCGTGTTCAAGGACGGCCGCGTCGTCACCCCGGAGTCCGACAGCATCCTCGAGGGCATCACGCGCGACTCGCTGCTGCAGCTCGCGGAAGACCGCGGCTACACGGTCGAGAAGCGACCGATCTCGATCGACGAGTGGCGCCAGGGCGTCGCCTCGGGTGACATCGTCGAGGTGTTCGCGTGCGGGACGGCCGCCGTCGTCACCCCCATCGGTGCGCTGGTGGGCGAGGGCTTCGACGAGCCCCAGCCGTTGGGCGAGCTGGCGCTGTCACTGCGCGAGGAGCTGACCGACATCCAGTACGGCCGCCGCGAGGACAAGCACGGCTGGCTCGTGCGCCTCGACGCCTGATCCCCACCTCCGAAGACCCCGCGCCGGCTCGCCCGGTCCGGGGTCTTCGTCGTCGCTAGGCTGGACGCATGAAGATCGCCCGGTTCAGCCACGACGACGCCATCATGTACGGGATCATCGACGAGCGCGAGCTCGTGGTGCTGGCCGGGGACCCGATGTTCGCCGGGTACGAGACCACCGGCGACCGGGTGCCGCTCGCCGAGGCGAAGCTCCTCGCCCCCGTGATCCCGCGCTCCAAGGTCGTGTGCGTCGGCAAGAACTACCACGACCACGCCGCCGAGATGGGTGGGGTCGCGCCCGAGGAGCCGCTGCTGTTCCTCAAGCCGAACACGGCCGTCATCGGCCCGGACGACGCGATCGTGCGTCCCACCGCCCTGTCCGAGCGCACCGAGTACGAGGGTGAGCTGGTGGTCGTGATCGGCAAGATCGCCAAGAACGTCACGGCGGAGAACGCCCTCGACTACGTGCTCGGCTACACGATCGGCAACGACGTCACCGCGCGCGATCTGCAGCGCAAGGACGGACAGTGGTCCCGGGCGAAGGGCTTCGACACCTTCTGCCCGCTCGGCCCCGTGATCGAGACCGACTTCGACGCGTCGACGGCGACCATCGAGACCAGGGTCAACGGCGAGGTGCGGCAGCACGCGCCGCTCACCGACATGATCCACTCGGTGGCGGACATCATCGCGTACGCCTCGGCCGTGTTCACCCTTCTCCCCGGTGACGTGATCATGACGGGGACCCCGGCGGGTGTCGGCACGTTCACGGCGGGCGACGTCGTGGAGGTGGAGATCTCCGGCCTCGGCATCCTCCGCAACACCGCGCGCGACGCCGTTCCCGCGACATGACCTCCGGCGCCCTGACGGCGGCGCAGCAGACGGCGGTGCAGCGGCGCACCGTCCTCGTGCTGTCGCTCGGGCAGGTCCTCGGGGGCATCGCGTTCGGGGCGACCGTCTCGCTCGGTGCTCTGCTCGCGGCCGACATCTCCGGCAGCGACGCGCTCTCCGGGCTGGCGACCGCCTCCGTCACGCTCGGCGCGGCACTGTGCGCGATCCCGCTCGCTCGGCTGGCGGCACGGCTCGGTCGACGCCGCGCGCTCACGCTCGGCAACCTCTTCGCCCTGGTCGGCATCGCCGTGGTGATCCTCGCGGCCTCGGTCCGGGTGTTCCCGTTGCTCCTCGTCGGCATCCTGTTGATCGGTGCGGGCAACGCGGGCAACCTGCAGTCGCGGTTCGCCGCGACCGACCTCGCGGCCCCGCAGCACCGCGGCCGCGATCTGTCGATCGTGGTGTGGTCGACGACGATCGGCGGCGTCGCGGGACCGCTGCTGCTCGGCCCCGGCGAGGTCGTCGGCCACGCGATCGGGATGCCGCCGCAGACCGGGTCGTACGTGTTCTCGTTCGTGGCGCAGTGTGCCGCGCTCGTGCTGTACCTCGTGGCGCTGCGCCCGGACCCGCTCCTCGCGGCGCAGCGCCTCGCGACGCAGGCGGCCGCCGCCACCGGGACGACGGCGGTCGACCGTCCGCGGGTCGCGCGCTACGCCATCTTCGCCATCGCCGGTTCCCACGTGGTGATGGCGTCGGTCATGGCGATGACCCCGGTGCACCTGTCGCACATGGCGCACGGGGCACACGGCGCTGCGGCGACCCCGGCCGACGTCTCGGCCCTGGTGGGGATCACGATCGCGCTGCACGTCGGGGGCATGTACGCGCTGTCGCCCGTGTTCGGTGTGCTGGCCGACCGGTGGGGGCGGCTGCGCGTGGTGCTGCTGGGGCAGGTGCTCCTGGGCGGCGCGCTGGCGTTCGCGGTGTTCACGGGGACCGAGGCGTGGGGTGTGATGGTCGCGCTCATCCTGCTGGGCCTGGGCTGGAGCGCGGCGACCGTGGCGGCCGCCGCCCTGCTGACCGAGGCCTCGGCGCCCGAGCTGCGTACGCGCCGCCAGGGTCGCAGCGACTCGCTCATGAGCCTCTCGGCCGCCGCCGGTTCCGTGCTCGCGGGCATCGTGCTGTCGAACTTCCAGTACGCGGGCCTCGGCATCGCCGCCTCCGTGCTCGTCCTCGCGATCGTGGTGTTCTCGCCGCTCGCGCGGACCACTGCGCGGTGACCGACGGCGGGGGAGCCGTCACACGGCGATCGCCCTGAGCGCCATCCGCTGAGCTCACGCGGAGGCGGTGTGTACTGCGCTACGGTCGAGCCATGTCCTCCCAGGCCGGACGAGTCGCCGCAGGTGCTGCGCTCGTCGTCATCGTCGGCGCGCTCACCGGGTGTGCACCGAGCATCGGGACGCTGGTGAGGGACAGCCTCGCCGAGTCCGTGGAAGACGCGCAGGACTCGTTGTGGGAGTACCGCGACCAGATCGTCAGCGACCCGGAAGCGGCCGTCGCCGGACTCGGCTTCGTCCACGACGCGCGTGAGGGTGCCGAAGACGGATCCGGTCTGTACACCCTGGTGGCCCTCGACGACGCCGAGGACGCCGTGACCCTCACTCTCGTCGTGGGCGGCGGTGCGACGACCGGCGGCGGGCACTGGTATCAGCAGTCGAGCGCCGCGACGTGCGTCGACTTCGTCTTCCCGCAGGCCGCCGCCGAGATCCGTGCGGAGGACGGCGTGTGCGGAGACATCCCGGACGCGGACAGGTACGACGAGGTCGTCCCATTCAGGGACCTCGACGTTCGGGAGTCGGTGACGGCGGCGGACTACCCGCCACCGATCTGCCAGTGCCACAGCGGAGGCGACTGCGACTGCCCAGGAGGCTGAGCGAGCGCCGCGGGCTGAGCCCCGCGCACCCGTAGAATCGAAAGGCTATGGCTACTCCTCACCCCCTCACCACGACCGCCAGCGGCGCCGACATCCGCGTCCGCTTCTGCCCCTCTCCGACGGGGCTGCCGCACGTCGGCATGGTCCGCACGGCTCTGTACAACTGGGCGTACGCGCGCCACAACGGCGGGAAGATGGTGTTCCGCATCGAGGACACCGACGCCGCGCGGGACAGCGAGGAGAGCTTCCGTCAGCTGGTCGACGCGCTCACCTGGCTTGAGATCGACTGGGACGAGGGCGTCGAGGTGGGCGGTCCCCACGCACCGTACCGCCAGTCCGAGCGGCACGACATCTATCGCGGAGTGATCGACAAGCTGCTCGCGACGGGCGCGCTCTACGAGAGCTACTCGACGGCGGAGGAGATCGACGCCCGCAACGAGGCCAACGGTCGGGCGAAGCAGCTCGGCTACGACAACTTCGACCGCGACCTCACGGATGAGCAGAAGGCGGCGTTCCGCGCGGAGGGCCGCCAGCCGGCCCTGCGCCTGCGGGTGCCGGACGAGGACCTCACGTACGTCGACCTCATCCGCGGCGAGGTCACCTTCCCGGCCGGGTCGTTCCCCGACTTCGTGGTCGTGCGTCCGAACGGCGTGCCGCTGTACACCTTCGTGAACCCGGTCGACGATGCGCTCATGGGCATCACCCACGTGCTGCGCGGCGAGGACCTCATGCCCTCCACCGCCCGTCAGCTGTCGCTCTACGCCGCGCTGATCGACGCCGGGGTGACGACCTTCGTCCCGCGCTTCGCGCACATGCCGCTGGTGCTGGGGGAGACGGGCACGAAGAAGCTCTCCAAGCGCGACCCCCAGGCCGACCTCTTCCTGCACCGGGAGCGCGGCTTCATCCACGAGGGGCTGCTGAACTACCTGGCGCTGCTGGGCTGGTCGATCGGCCCCGACCGTGACGTGTTCTCGCTCGACGAGTTCATCGCCGCGTTCGACATCGAGAACGTGAACCCGAACCCGGCCCGCTTCGACCAGAAGAAGGCGGAGTCGATCAACGGAGACCACATCCGCATGCTCGACGTGAAGGACTTCGCCGAGCGCTCGGTGCCGTACCTCGCCGCGGCCGGCCTGTTCGACGAGCCGACCCACGAGCAGCTCGTGCTGGCCTTCCGCGCCGCGCCGCTCGTGCAGGAGCGGGTGCAGCTGCTGGGTGAGGTGCCGGGCATGCTCGGCTTCCTCTTCCGCGACGAGGTGTCGTACGACGCCGACGCGCTCAAGGGCCTGCCGGCGAACGCCGCGGAGGTCCTGGAGGCCTGCGTCGCCGCGCTCGAGCCCGTGCAGGACTTCACCCCGGAGAACGTCCAGGAGGCCCTGTCGACGGCGCTCGTGGACGAGCTCGGGCTCAAGCCCCGCGTGGCCTACGGGCCGCCGCGCGTCGCCATCACCGGGCGCCGCGTCTCGCCGCCGCTGTTCGAGTCGATGGAGCTGCTCGGCAAGGACGAGTCGCTGCGGCGACTGCGCGCCCTGGCCGCGTTCCTGGCCGACTGAGCCGCGACGCGCCCGAGCGGCGGCACACGCCGGTGGTTTTGGCGATCGGTCGCCGCTCGGGTAAGCTTGACTCTCGGTGCGAGGCTCCGGTTTCGCCCTTGGGGTATGGTGTAATTGGCAACACGGCTGATTCTGGTTCAGTTGTTCTTGGTTCGAGTCCAGGTACCCCAGCACTTCACAGAAGCCCGGAAATCCGCAGGAATGCGGCTCCGGGCTTCTGTCGTTCTCGGGCGAGGGCGGGCACGCTACGGCGTCTTCGCCGGCGGGCCGGTCTGCTCCGCGCGGAGCACCAGGGCGATGCTGGCGAACGCGATCGATGCGGTGACGGCGGGGAGATAGGTCAGGATGTCGGGCGTGACCGTCGAGGCGCCCCAGCACACCGCGGCGGCAAGTGCGGACACCAAAAAGGCGAGGATGTCGAGGGGGCCGCGCTTCCTGACGAAGACGGCGGCCAGGAGCAGCGCCGCGGCGATCAGTGGTGCCACGGTGGTCAGCACGGCGGCGACGCCGTGGTGGTTCGCCGCGTTCCAGACCGCGAAGTAGAGCTGCGCTCCGGCGAGGACGGAAGCCGCGACGCGGCGGGTTTCGCGATAGAAGGCGTGCATCAGTGCTCCTCAGCGACCCGGGAGCATGGGCCGCTCCCGACGGAGCGAGGGTACGCCAGATCCGCCGTCATGTCCGCATATGAGGACGCCAACGCGACCGAACCGTGCTCCCCGCTACTCGCACTCCCCGAGGAAGCCCAGGTAGCAGACGGCCTCGTGGGTCACGGCAGGCTCATAGTCGTCGTTGGATACCTGGCGGGTCGCGGTCTCCGGCGTGCGGGTGAGGTGTCCGAAGTCGCCCAGGGAGGCGACGTACGTGCCGTCGACATCCTCCGCGATCATCCGGTCGATCTCGGCGCGGTGCTGTGCGCACAGGTCGGCCGCGGTCGGCACCAGTTCCACGCCGGCGCACGCCCCCGCGTACTGGGCCTCCATCGCGGCGATGCAGTCGGTCCAGTCCTGGTCGACGTAGCACGGGCTCACCCCGTCGTCGGCGACGAGGTAGGCGCCGGTCTCGTACTCCTCGCTGTGGAAGGTCTCGGGCTTCTCCGGCACGTCGACCTTGGTCCAGTGGCGCGCCGTGACCACGGCGTAGACCGTGACGATCGCGGCGATGAGCAGCAGGGCGCCGACGATCGACAGCGCGATCCAGAGCCCCGCACGACTCTTGCGGCCGGTGCCGTCGGCGGGCGGGGCGTTCGGGTCGAGCGGCGGGGTGGCGAACGGAGCGGCGCCGGTCGCGTACGCCTCGGTGGTCGCGCCGTACGCCGCGGGGTACGCGGTCGGCGCGGACGTGGGGAGGTCGTGGCCGCCCAGGGGCATCGTCGCGGCGACGGTCGCGGCGGGCGGCGTGGCCTGGCCGCTGACGGTGAGCCAGTAGTCGTACCAGCTGCGGCTCGCCTGGTCGTCGGCCTGCACGCGCTGGGCCTCGGCGGCGGTCAGCGGGAGGCCGAGGGCCTGCAGCCCCTCGTCGCTCAGCAGGGACGATCGGAACTCCTCGTATGACAGCGGCATGGTCGCAGAATATCGGTTCGGCGCCGGATCGGCAGGCCGCGCGGCCGATGTCGGAAGACCCTGGAACACTACCGAGGTGATCGGAATGAGCTCCTTCTGGAAAGCGCTGCCCACCGAGGGGCGCTGGCTGCTGTCCACCGTCGCCATCCAGACGCTCGGGCGGGGCATGACGTTGCCGTTCACGATCATCTACCTGCACGAGGTCCGCGGGTTCGACCTGGGGCTCTCGGGCGCGCTGATGAGCCTGATCGCCATCACCGGGCTCGTCGTGACCGGTCCGGGAGGCACGCTCATCGACCGCTTCGGTGCCCGCCGCGTGCTGATCACGGGGCTGCTGGCGATGATCGCGGGGTGCACGCTCCTGGCGTACGCGACGCATCCTGCCGTGGCCACCGTGGCCGTGGTGCTGATCGGCGTGAACTTCGGCGTCTCCTGGCCGGGGTTCAACGCCCTGATCGCCTCGGTGGTCGAGGGTGAGCTCCGCCAGCAGTACTTCGGCGTGAACTTCGCGCTCGTGAACCTGGGCATCGGCGTCGGCGGCATCGTCGGCGGGTTCTTCGTGAACGTCGACGATCCCGCGACCTTCACCACGATCTTCCTCATCGACGCGGCGACCAGTCTCATCCCGCTCGCGCTGCTCCTCGGGCCGCTGCGACGTGTGCGCACGCAGCCCGACCACGACCCGGCCGACGAGACGGCGGGTGGCTACCGCGAGATCGTGCGCCGGCCCGCGGTGCTGTGGCTGACGCTGCTCACCTTCCTCTCCGTCTTCATCGGCTACGGACAGCTGGAGGCCGGCTTCCCGGCGTTCGCGCGACAGGTGGCAGAGGTGTCGACACAGGTGGTCGGCATCTCCTTCGCCGTGAACACCGCGGTGATCGTGCTGCTGCAGTTCGCGGTGCTCCGGCTGATCTCCGGCAAGCGTCGCACGCGGGTGATGCAGGTGATGGCGCTCATCTGGGCCCTGTCCTGGGTCGCGCTCGGAGCTGCGGGGCTGCTGCCCGACTCGCTCGCGGCCGCGATCGGGGTGATCGCGTTCATGGGGGTGTTCGCATTCGGGGAGACGATGCTGCAGCCGACGGTGCCCGCGATCTACAACGACCTCGCCACCGACCGCACCCGGGGCCGCTACAACGCGATCAACTCGGCGGCGTTCCAGGGTGGAGCGATCACCGGGCCGTTGGTGGCCGGTCTGCTGCTCGGCGCGGGTGCACAGGGCTGGTTCATCGGCGTGATGGTGGCCGGAAGTCTGGCGGTGGGCGTTCTGGCTCTCGTGCTCGAGCGCGTGGTGCCTTCGGAGGCGAACGGCGTCCCCCTCCATCGAACGGAGGAGGTCGCGGGCGAGGCCGCGGTCTAGGCTCCGGAGCATGGCACTCGAATCGCTCTTCCTCCGCCTCGATCGGATCGCCGGCGGGCGGCAGGCCGGCGTCGCGATCAGCGAGGCCGGACGCACCCATCCGAAGACCGTGCGCGCCTTCACCTGGATCCTCTGGCTGCTGGTCGCGGAACTGGTGCTCGGGGTCGGCGCCGTCGTTGTCGCGCTGATCCTCGCCGTCGACGGCGAGAGGGTGCCGTTCGCCGTGTGGATGCGCACGCTCATCGTGCTGGCGATGACGGCGACCCTGTTCTACTTCGCCTGGCGGGCCCGTCGTGGTTGGCGCTGGGCCTACCAGCGCCTGCGCCTCTTCGCGCAGATCTTCCCGGTCATCACGCTCGTCATGGCCGCCATCCCCGGGCTGTACCCGGTGTGGATGGTGACCGAGCAGATCGTGTTCAGCCTCATCATGATCGGCATCGCCGACTTCCTCACCAGCGACCACATGCGCTCCGTCTTCGCGAAGGATCCGCCCGCGGATAGCACCTCGGCCGGGTGACGCGCCACTCCCTTTTCGTCCGGTCGCACCCGAGGCAGGCTTCAGGGGACCGGAACGACGACGGCGGGAGGAGCAGGGATGGCGCGGCTGATCAGGGTGGTGCCGGGCGTCGACCCGGGGTTCCGTCGACAGCGGTCGGGCTCCGGGTTCCGCTACGTCGACCCGACCGGCGCACCAGCGCCCGAGGCCGACCGGGAGCGCATCAACGACCTGGTCATCCCGCCCGCGTGGCGCGACGTATGGATCGCGGCGGATCCGCTCGCGCACATCCAGGCCGTCGGCATCGACCAGGCCGACCGCAAGCAGTACCTCTACCACCCGCTGTGGCGCGTCTCCCGCGACCGCCGGAAGTTCGTGCGCGCCCTCGATCTGGCCTCCGCGCTCCCGAGCGCGAGGGCGCAGGTGACCAGGGCGCTGCGCGAAGAGGGGCAGACCAAGGACAGGGCCCTCGCGATCGCGTTCCGACTGCTCGACGACGCGGCCCTGCGCATCGGATCCGAGCGGTACCTCGCGCGTCACGGCAGCCGTGGACTGACCACGCTGAGGCGCCGCGACGTGCGGCTCAGCGGCCGCGACGTCGCACTGTCGTTCCCCGCCAAGAGCGGTCGCACCGCCTCGATCGAGATCACCGACGAGGCCCTCGCGGAGGCGCTCACGGACTTCGCGGCGGGAGCCTCGAATGCGTTCCTGCTCGCGTACCGCAAGGGGAGGAGGCGTGTGAAGATCACGCCCGCGGAGGTGAACGCGTACCTCAAGGACGTGTTGGGGGCGAGCTTCACGGCGAAGGACTTCCGCACGCTGCACGGCACGATCATCGCCGCCGACGCCCTCGCCCGCATCGGGGCCCTCGACCGCAAGGGTCAGCGCGCGCAGGCCGAGCGGCTGGCCGTGCAGGCCGCAGCGACCGCGCTCGGGAACACGACTGCCGTCGCCCGCAACAGCTACATCGACCCGCGCGTGTTCCGGCAGTACGCGCGCGGACGCACCCTCGATCTCGACGTGACCCCGGAGACCGCGATCCGTCGCCTCCTCGGCGGTCCCGAGACCTCCCGCAAGGTCAACCGGCGAGGGACGAGCAGAGGGCGGCGATCAGCAGCGGCACGAGCCGCGTGAGCACGGCCGCGACCACCGGCCAGCACTGCGCGCGCGTCTTGACGCCGCGTACCGCGGCCGGGACCCGGTCGCGCGGCGACGAGGCCGTCGCGTCGGCCCGGCAGGCCGCGTCCCGGGGGCTCTCCGCGGAACCGGGGGCATCGGCTCGTCCAGGTCTGAACCTCGCCGAGGCCGTGCGAACGGCTCCAGGATGCCAGGATGGAAGGATGGACACCGCCAACCTGACCCGCGAGGAGACCGCCGCGCGATCCGCGGCCGTCACCCTCCACCGCATCCGCGTCGAGCTCGACCTGACCGGAGCGCCGGAGCGGGCCCGCACCGGATTCCCCACCGCGACCACGCTGGAGTTCGACGCGACGACCGACGCGACCTGGCTCGACTTCATCGGCGAGGAGGTGCGCCGCGTCGAGGTGAACGGCGAGGAGCGCGAGGTCGACTACGACGGAGCACGGATCGCGATCACCGGTCTGGCACCGTCCAACGTGGTGCGGGTCGAGGCGGTCGGCGCTTACAGCCGCTCGGGGGAGGGGCTGCACCGCTTCCACGACCCCGCCGACGACCGCACCTACCTGTACACGCAGTACGAGCCGGCGGACGCCCGCCGCGTGATGGCGTGCTTCGAGCAGCCCGACCTCAAGGCCGAGTACACCTTCGTGGTCGATGCGCCGTCGGGGTGGGAAGTGCTGTCCAACCAGTCGCCCGCCCATGTGGACCTCGGCGTGGGCGTGCAGCGCGTGGAGTTCGCCCCTACGCTGCCGATCTCCAGCTACATCACCGCGGTGGCCGCGGGACCGTACACCCGCGTGGACGGGGAGTGGACGCGCGACGAGCAGCGCATCGCCCTCGGACTGTTCGTGCGACGCTCGCTGGCCGAGCACCTCGAGTCGGACGAGATCCTGGAGGTCACGCGGCAGGGGCTCGACTTCTTCACCGAGGCCTTCGCCTATCCGTACCCCTGGGGCAAGTACGACCAGCTCTTCGTACCCGAGTACAACCTCGGCGCGATGGAGAACCCCGGGCTGGTGACCTTCACCGAGTCCTACCTCTCGCGCGGTGCCGCCACCGACGCACAGCGGGCGGCCAGGGCCAACACGATCCTGCACGAGATGGCTCACATGTGGTTCGGCGACCTCGTGACCATGACCTGGTGGGACGACCTGTGGCTCAAGGAGTCGTTCGCCGACTACATGGGCTCGCACGCGTCCGCGGTGGCGACGCGCTTCCACGACGCCTGGGTCACGTTCGCGATGCGGCGCAAGTCGTGGGCCTATCAGCAGGATCAGCTGCCGACGACGCACCCAATCGTGGCCGACATCCCCGATCTCGAGGCGGCGAAGCTCAACTTCGACGGCATCACGTACGCCAAGGGTGCCTCGGTGCTGAAGCAGCTGGTCGCCTACGTCGGCGACGAGGCGTTCTTCGAGGGCGCGCGACGCTACTTCGCGGCGAACGCCTTCGGCAACACCACGCTCGACGACTTCCTCGTGGTGCTGAGCGAGGCGTCCGGGCGCGACATGAGCGACTGGGCGGCGGCGTGGTTGCAGACCACCGGGGTCTCGACGCTGTGGATCGAGGCGGACGACGACGGCCGCCGCACCCTCGTGCAGAGCGGGACCCGTCCGCATCGGCTCCGCATCGGCTTCTACGACCGGGTCGACGGTCGGATCGTCCGCCGCGAGCAGCGGGAGCTCGACCTTCCCGGCGAGCGGGTCGAGCTCGACGTCCCCGAAGCGGACCTCGTGCTCCTGAACGACGACGACCTCACCTACGCGAAGGCGAGAATGGACGACCGCTCGCTGGCGACCGCGGAGGAGTCGCTCTCGGCCATCGAGGACCCCCTGGCGCGGGCGCTCGTGTGGTCGTCGCTGTGGAACGCGACCCGCGACGGTGAGCTCGATGCGGGACGCTTCCTGCGCATCGCCCGTGCTCACGCCCCGGCCGAGCCGAACGGCGGACTGTTGGGGGCGGCGATCCAGAACGCCGCGTTCACCGTGCGCCACTTCGTGGCCGACGAACGCCGGGTCGAGGAGCAGCGCGCCTGGACGGAGGCCGCCTGGTCGGCGCTGCAGGCCGCGGAGGCGGGAAGTGACGCGCAGCTGTCGTGGGCGCGAGCGCTGGCGACGGCCTCGGCGTTCGACGATGTGCACCACGCCGACCTGCGCGACATGCTCGACGGCCGGGGTCCGGACGGTCTCGTGATCGATCCCGACCTGCGGTGGCAGCTGCTGACCGCGCTCGTCACCACCGGACACGCCGACGGTGCCGACATCGCGGCGGAGGAGGAGCGGGACGACACCGGCGACGGACGCACGGCCGCCCGCCGTGCCCGCGCGTCGCGCCCGGAGGCGCCCGTGCGCGCCGCGGCCTGGGCGGCTGCCTGGGATGACCGCTCGCTGACGAACGACCACCTGGACGCCGAGATCGCCGGGTTCCGCGCGGGCGGCCGTCGCGACCTGATCTCCGATTTCGACGCGGAGTACTTCTCCCGCATCCGCGACGCGTGGAGCGAGCGGAGCATCGAGCTGGCGCAGCGCCTGGTGATCGGGCTGTTCCCGGCCGGTGACACGCTCGACCCCGTCGACGCGTGGCTCGATGCGAACGCGGACGCCCCGGCGGCGCTGCGTCGCCTCGTGGTGGAGCAGCGCGACCACCTGGCGCGGGATCTCCGGGTCCGCGCCGGCCAGGCCTAGATCGGCTCGACGCTCATCCCCATGACCGTGCGCACGATCCACGGGTGCGCTCGGTCGTCGTCGATGTGGCGCATGCCGAGCTTCTCGGCGACCCGGCGGGACGCGGTGTTGTCGGGGTGAATGATCGCGGTCAGCAGCGTCGGCGCGAGCTCGCGCCCGACGAGCTCGACGCAGGCGCGTGCGGCCTCCGTGGCGTAGCCGCGCCCCTGGAGCTCCGCGCGCACGTGGTAGCCGACCTCGAGCACGGGTTGCCCGTTCGACGACTGCCACGTGAGACCGCAGTCACCAACGAACGCGCCGTCGTGGGTCTCCAGGGTCCACAGGCCGTGCCCGTCCTGCGCGTAGCGCTCGCGCATGCGGACGATCCACGCGGCGCTCTCGGCGCGGGTCTTCGGCGCGGGATAGTAGGTCATCACCGCGGGGTCGCCGAGGAGCGCGGCGAGGTCGTCGAGGTCGTCGTCGATCATCTCGCGGAACACGAGCCGCTCCGTGGGGCGGGGCAGGAGCCGTCGCGGGGCCGACCGCGGTGGGGTGCTCACAGGTCGAGCGTGTCGCCGGGGTCGAGCACGAAGAACTCGCCGCCGTTCTGTTCCGTCGCCCACTGCAGCCGCTGCCGGTGCATGTTCCTGCCGATCACGGACAGCGTCATGTCGTGCGTGCCGAACGCCCGGCGCGGCTTGACGGCGAGCACGTAGTCCATCGCCTCGCCGATCTTGAGCCACGGGCCGCCGAGCGGTGCGGCCAGGGTCTGCACGTCCACGCCCTCGGGCACCGCGTACGAGTCGCCGGGGTAGTAGAGCTCGTCGTTCACGAGCACGCCGACGTTGTCGATGGTCGGGATCGAGGAGTGGATCACGGCGTGGGTGCCGCCGAAGAAACGCAGTGTGAACGGTCCGACCTCGATCGTGTCGCCGGGCGAGACCACCGTGATGTCGTAGCCGTCTGCCGCCCGGGCGACCCCTTCCGGGCCGTAGACGGGGGTGCCGGGCGCGGCACGGAGGATCCGATCCAGCTGCTCCGGCGTCCAGTGGTCGGGGTGCTCGTGGGTCAGCACGACCCCCACGAGTCCGCTGAGGTCGTCGGGCGGCGTGGTGAAGGAGCCGGGATCGATCAGGAGGGTCTGACCGTTGAGGTCGAGACGGAGGGCGGCATGTTCGAACTTGGAGACGCGCATGACATGAGTCAACCGCTCCGTGGCGGTCGCGGCAATCACCGCGACGGCGCGCCACGCCCGGGAGTCGCGCGGACGCGGTGCCGATTTGGCGCGCAGAGAACGGCCGTGCCATACTTGAACGGTTGTCGCGGGACGGAAACGCTCCGCCAGACGGCCCCATCGTATAGCGGCCTAGTACGCCGCCCTCTCACGGCGGTAACGCGGGTTCGAATCCCGCTGGGGTCACACAACACGACGAAAGCCCTCCGGTTTGCCCGGAGGGCTTTCGTCGTCTGCGGCAGGTGCTCATCCCGCGGGTCGCAGCGACAGGATGCGGAAAGCCGCCGTGCGAAGGGGGACCATCATGAGCGCCATCATCGCCCCGCCGAACACCGCGAACGGCACCCAGACCGCGGTCGCCGAGGCGAGCGCCCCGAATCCGGCCATCGCCGCCGGCATCAGGCAGTCATCGCCGAGGCGGGTGAGCGCGCCCATCCGTCCGAGGTACGCGGTGTCG
This sequence comes from Microbacterium sp. NPDC059771, assembly GCF_042732495.1. Classification (NCBI taxonomy): domain Bacteria; kingdom Bacillati; phylum Actinomycetota; class Actinomycetes; order Micrococcales; family Microbacteriaceae; genus Microbacterium; species Microbacterium sp. NPDC059771. The sequence continues at coordinate 2,045,408 of NZ_JBHWHK010000001.1, forward strand.
ACCGTCGCGGAGAACGTCGCGCTCAGCAGCACCGAGGCGAACCCTGCGGTGGCGCCGATCACGAAAGCCGCCGTTCCCACCGTCCAGGCCGGTCCCACGCCCAGTGCCGCGATCCCCGCCCCCTGCACGACCAGCGCCCAGAATCCGCCGTAGGCCTCGCGCCGCGGACGCCACTTCGCGACTGAGACCGCCCCGAGCGCGGCGCCGAGGCCCAGCAGCGCCTCGAACAGTCCGACGGCCTGGGCGCCCCAGCCCTCGTCGTGCGCACGCAGCGCCAGACCGATGCCCACGGCCGGCCCCACGGCGAGGTTCAGCCCCGACAGCGCGATCACCAGGGTGCGCGTGGTGCGGTTCGCCGCCAGGTGCGCGAAGCCGGAGCCGATGCCGCGCAGACCCGACTGCCGGGCGGCACGCGCCAGGCGGAACCGGGGGCGCAGCCAGAGGGCGAGGAACGCCAGGACGACCGTGAAGGTGAGCGCGTTGACCGAGGCGCTGCCCACCAGCCCGGTGTGCGCGACCACCAGGCCACCGGCGGCGGCACCGCCCATCGTCCCGAGTCGCGAGGCCGTCTGCGCGGCGGCCCCGTACGACGGCAGGTCGGACGTGCGCACGAGCTGCCGGGCGATGGTGCCCGCCGACGGCTCGTAGAACGCGTCGCACACGCCGAACGCGACCGCGGCGAACACCAGCACGGCGACGGTGGGGGGCGTCGCCAGCACCCACAGGGCGACCGCGACGAGAACAGCCACGCGGGCCACGGTGAACAGCAGCATCACGCGGCGGGCGTCCACGCGGTCCGCGAGCACCCCGCCGAACAGCAGGATCAGTGCCCGGGGGAGGGTTCCGGCGGCGACGATGAGCCCGGCGACCGCGGGGGACGCGATCTGCACCGCCGTCCACGCCAGGGCGATGGTCCACAGCGCATCCCCTGCGTCGGAGAGGGCCTTCACGCCGATCCAGGCATGGACCAGGCGGTCGCGCCGGAACGGCGGAGGCGGCGCGAGCTCGACCGGCTCCTCGACCGCGGTCATCAGGGCTCCGTGGGGAATGCGTGGGCGAACACGAAAACCGGCACGCGCTCCTGGCCGTCGTCCAGGGCGATGCCGCCCTGCCACTCGCGGATGGTCTGCAGCAGCCGCGCGGAGAGGTCCCGCAGCTCGTCGGGGGAGGCCCACGCGGTGGTCTCGGTGTTGGATGCGTCGTACCCGGCATAGGCGGGGTCGTCCCGGTGCCGGTGCCAGCGCTGGAGCCGGTCGATCTGCATGCGGATGCCCTGGCGTTGCGCCTCGCGGGCGAGCAGCGCATCGGCGGGGGAGTCGGCGAAGTCGTCCACCGACCAGGTGAGCCCTCGTCGGGCCACCCGCCACCAGCTGGTGCGGCGGTCGTCCGACTCATCGGGCGCGCGTTCGACGACGCCCGCGCGTTCGAGCATGCGCAGGTGATGGCTGATGCTGCCGACCTGGCTGTCGAGGGCGCGCGCGAGCGTGGTCACCTGGCACGTGCCGTAGAGCAGGAGGTAGTCGTAGATGCGGCGGCGCAGCGGGTGGTGCACGGCGGTGATCACGGAGATGTCTTCCACGGGCATCACGCTAGGGCGGGGTCGGCGGGTGCACAAGAGTTCTTGTATACCCCGGAAAATCAGGTTTGCGAGTCGGGTCCCTCTCGCCGTCAGCCCTCGTCGCCCGTGCGCGCGGCCGGTGCCTCGGAGTGCTTCCGGCGGGTGCGACGCGACCGACGGATCAGCCAGACCACGAGCACGACCACCGCGGCGACCGCCAGCCAGGGGAGCAGGAAGCCCACCGCGATGACCAGTGCGTTCAGCGACACGACGAGGCCGTTCCACCCCGCGAGGAGACCGTCGCCGAAACCAGCGGGGTCGGCCGTGCTCGGCGCGGTGGCCTTCGTGAGCTGCACCTGCAGCGACGACATCGCCACCTGATCGTCGAGGGCAGCGAGCTGCTGCTCGTACGACTCCAGCTGCGCTTGCCGGTCGGTGAGAGCCACCTCGGCCTCGATGAGCTCCGACACGCTGCCCGACTGCGCCATGAGCTGCGTGAGCCGGTCGACCGACGCCCTGGTCGAGTCGACGCGTGCCCGCAGGTCGATCGCGGTCGACGTCACATCCTGCTTCGACGTGGAGGACGACAGCACCTCGCCGGTGTCGCCGAGCGCCGCGATCACGGCGGTGAGGTCGGTGGAGGGAACGCGGATGCTGATCCAGCCGTACGCGGAGTCGGCGGGCGCGGGCGCGCGGGTGTCGTCCGCCGCGAGCGCCTTGCCCACCTCGGTGCTCTCGACGTAGCCGCCGTGCTCCTCGGCCAGCGCGGCGATGGCGTCCGCCGCGTCGGGGATGCTCCTCACCTGTACCGTGGCCTGCGCGGTCGCGATGATGTCGCGGCCGGCGTCCGCCGTGGCGGCCCCCGGCAGCGCCACTCCGGGCAGCATCCCGCCGCTCGTGTCGGAGCGCGCGCCGTCGCCGGGCACCGAGCCGGGCGGGACCGCGGTGGTGCCCTCCGGCGCGGAGTCGGTCGACGATTCGGTCACCGCGTCGCCCGGGAGGCTGAGTCCCTCGACCGTCGACACGGCGGAGCCCCCGACGCTGTGCAGGATCGGCGGGGTGACGAGCACGCCGATCACGAACGCGGCGGCGATCCCGCCTCCGGTGAGCCAGGCGCGGCGGCGCCGACGGGCCTTCCCCTCCGCCGGCCGCGCCGGAGCGCGCTCCTCGGCGATCTCGGCGAACACCGCGTGCTCGATGCGGGCGATGGCCTCGTCCGACAGCTCGGGGAGCTGCTCGGCGGGAGTCTGTGCGTTCATGCGTCTCTCACTTCCTTCACGGCGCCGCGCAACTGCGTGCGCACTCGCGAGAGACGGTTCCGGACGACGGCGTGCGTGACCCCGAGCTCCTCCGCTGCGGCCTGATAGGCGTAGCCCTCCGCCGCGCACAGCCGGAAGATCTCCCGGTCGAGCTCGCTCAGCGTGCCCACCTCGGCAGCGATCCGCGCGGCGAGCGCGGCCGTGATGACCTGCTCCTCCACGCTGACCGTGCTCGCCAGCTCCTCGTCGACCGCGTCCGCCGTGTGCGCCCGGTCGCGGCGACGCTGGCGCAGGCGGTTCGCCGCCTGGAACCGGCAGATCGTCGCGAGCCAGGGCAGGATCGACTCGCCCTGCAGCTCCAGGCCGGGGAGCTTGCGCCACGCGACCACGAACGTCTCCTGGGTCACGTCCTCGGCATCGGCGGGGGAGGCGAGGATGCCCTGCGCGATCCAGTACACGGGCCGCACATGGGCCCGGTAGAGCTCGCGGAAGGCGCCCTCGTCGCCGGCTGCGGCCTGGGCCGCCCACCTCTGATCAGTCGTCTGGGAAGGCATCGGGTTTCCGTTCGGTGTCTCTCACCGGTGAGTGTCACGATCGGGCCCATCGTCTCAGACCCGGATTCCCGACGCGATCGCTCACGCCGCAGGTCGGATGCTCCGGTAGCATGGCTCCGGCGAGAGGGAGTATCCCGGACCCGCGCGTAACGTCATCACGAGCACCGACACCGCTGCTCCGGGCGCGCGACGCACTTCGGTGCGGGGGAGAGACTTTCGGACATCACCGACCCCTCGCGAAAGGTGCAGTGCGCCGTTGGACATCCCCGTCTGGTTCGAGATCACCTCGATGGTCGTGCTCACGATCATCCTGATCGGCGACCTCCTGCTCATCCGGCTGCGGCCGCACATCCCCTCGACGAAGGAGTCGACCCTCTGGGTGGTGTTCTACGTCGGGCTCGCGCTGCTGTTCGCGGTGCTGCTGGGAAACGTCGGCGGCTGGCAGAACGCGGGCGACTTCATCACGGGCTGGGCGCTCGAATACAGTCTCTCGGTCGACAACCTGTTCGTGTTCGTGCTGATCATGGCGCAGTTCGCCGTGCCGCGTCGGCTGCAGCAGCAGGTGCTGATGGTCGGCATCATCATCGCGCTGATCCTGCGCGGACTGTTCATCCTGGTCGGCGTCGCGGTGATCGAGAACTTCTCGCCGATCTTCTACGTGTTCGGCGCCTTCCTGGTCTACACCGCGATCCGCCAGGCCATGCCGGAGGGCGACCACGAGGACGAGGTCAAGCGCGAGAACTTCATCGTGCGACTGCTGCGTCGCCGCATCGACATCAGCGAGACGTACGACGGCTCGAAGATCCGCACGACCGTCGACGGGAAGCGCATGTGGACGCCCATGGTGATCGTGTTCATCACGATCGGCGTGACCGACCTCATCTTCGCGATCGACTCGATCCCGGCGATCTTCGAGATCACCACGAACGGCTTCCTCGTGTTCGCCGCGAACATCTTCGCGCTGATGGGGCTGCGGCAGCTGTACTTCCTCCTCGGCGATCTGCTCGACCGCCTGCGGTACCTCCACTACGGCATCGCCGTGATCCTCGGCTTCATCGGCATCAAGCTGATCCTGCACGCGCTGCACGTGAACGAGCTGCCGTTCATCAACGGCGGACAGCACGTGGAGTGGGTGCCCGACATCGACAACATGGTGTCCCTGGGCGTCATCCTCGTGTCGATGACGGTCGCCACGGTGGCCAGCCTCGTGGCGTCCTCGCGGGAGAAGCGCGCGGAGCGGCGCAGCGCCCCCGTCGGGGACTGAGCGGCCGGGAGGCCCGTCAGAACGATCGCAGGTTCGCCTGCAGCCCGCCGTCGGCGTACTCGCGCCGGAGCAGCCCGCGTCGGCGCAGGATCGGCACGAGCTCGTCGAGGGTGCGGTGCAGGGTGACGGGGTGGAAGTCTCCCCACAGGAGCACGCCGTCGTTGCCCCAGTCGCCGAGTTCCTCGACGAGGTCGGCGAACTCGTCCGCGGTGCCCACGAATCCCGTCCGGTCGGAGAGGCGTCCCGCCCGCGCGAGAGCGGTGAGGTGAGCGCGCAGCGGGGCGTCCTCGCCGCGGTCCCCGATCAGCCGCTGGATGCTGCCGCGCGACACGTGGGCACCGAAGATCGACAGGTCGAGCGGTCGGTCGAGGTCGAGCGTGGTGAGGTCGGTCTCCAGGTCGCTCGACTGCTTGCGGGCGATCTGGTGCAGCGCGGCGTCGTCGGGGCGCGCGGAGGCGGCGACGATGCGGTCGGCCTCCTCGCTCGACGACGTGATGACGGGCTGGATGGCGAACAGGATCGTGATGTCCTCGGGGCGTCGGCCCTTCGCGACCGCGGCCTCGTGCACTCTCGCGCGATAGTCGCGCACCGACTTCTCGTGCAGCGGGGCGAGGGCCAGCTGCACGTCGGAGTTCGCTCCCGCGAAGCCCAGGCCGCGTCCGGAGCCCCCGGGCGAGACGATCGCGGGCTCCCCGTCCGTGAAGGGCAGGGCGTTCAGCGGTCCGTCGAACGCGTAGTGGCGGCCGCGATGCGCGACGGGTCGCAGGCGACTGCCGTCGGCGTACACGTCGGTGGCGCGGTCGGCGACGAGCGCCCCGTCGTCCCAGCTGTGCCACAGCGACCGGATGCCGTCGAGCCACTCCTCGGCGCGGTCGTACGCCTCGTCGTGCCCGAGCTGCGGGGCGTCGGAGAAGTGCCGCGCGCTCCCGGTGTCAGTGACCACGTTGAGGCCGAGCCGATGGCCGCTCAGGTGGTGCAGCGTGGCGAACTGCCGCGCGGACGTGTACGGCAGCGATGCGGCGGGGTTGACGGTGGGGACCACGCCGAGGTGTCGCGTGGCCTGGAAGAGGTACGGCGCGAGCAGCAGCGGGTCGTGCTTCGGTCCGCCGAACGCGTGGCGCACCCGGAGGTCGATGGTCTCGGGCGAGCCGAGCGAGGGGCTGTCCTCGATGATCACGAGGTCGAATCCCGCCTGCTCGAGCGTGCGGGCGGCCTCCTGGTACACCTCGGGCCGCGTCCAGTCGTAGTCCCAGTCGAGGGACGGGTAGCCCCACCCCTGCGGGCCGAAGCCGCGGGCGAGGAACCATCCGAAGTGCTGCGGCCTGGTCATGCCACCGTCTCCCGCACCGACTCGAGCACGCGCGCCAGGTCGGCCACGAGGTCGTCGACGTCTTCGATGCCGATCGAGAGGCGCAGCGTCCCCGGTGCGACGCCGAGCACGCGGCGCTCCTCGTCCGTACGCTGCGCGTGGCTCGTGGTGCCCGGGTGCAGCACGAGCGAGCGCACGTCGCCGATGTGGGTCATGTGCGTGAACACCTCGACCTCCTCCACGAAACGACGCGCGGCGGGGAGGCCGCCGCGCAGCGTGACGGTGAAGATCGAGCCGAAGCCGCCGTCCAGGTAGCGTCGTGCGGTCGCATGGTGCGGGTGGGTCGGGAGGCCGGCGTAGTCCACGCTCTCCACGGCGTCGTGCGCGGCGAGCCAGCGCGCGACGGCGAGCGCGTTGCGCGACTGCCGCTCGACCCGCAGCCCCAGCGTCTCCGTGCCCTGCCCGATGAGGAAGGCGTTGAGCGGGGAGGGGGAGGCGCCGAAGCGCGGCGCGACCGACTCCCGCACGTACGCGATGCGGGCGTTGCCGCCGTGGCGGGCGTACACGCTCGGCAGTCCGCCGCGGCCGGGGAGCACGAGGTGCGGGGCGTTGTGTCCGGCGCGGTCGGCGTCGAAGCGGCCGTCGTCGACGATCACGCCGCCGAGCACGGAGCCGTGCCCGGCGAGGAACTTGGAGGCGGAATGCACGACGATCGCTGCGCCGTGCTCGAGCGGGCGCAGCAGGGCGGGAGTGGGGAGGGTGTTGTCCACGATCAGCGGGATCGCGGACTCGTCGCCGATCGCGCTCACTGCGGCGACGTCGAGCACGTCGTTGCGGGCGTTCGCGAGCGATTCGGCGAACAGCGCGCGGGTGGTGGGACGGATGGCCTCGCGCCAGGCGTCTGGATCGGCGATGTCGTCGACGAACGTGGTCTCGATGCCGAGGCGGGCCAGGTTGTCGAGGAAGAGCCCCCGGGTGCCCTCGTAGATGTGGGTCGACGACACGATGTGGTCGCCGGCTCCGACGACCGACAGCACCGCGGCGGTCACAGCGGCCTGACCGCTCGCCACGAGCACCGCGTCCGCCCCCGACTCGAGCGAGGCGAGCTGGCGCTCGACCGCGCGCACCGTCGGGTTCCCGGTGCGGGTGTAGCCGAATCCCGTCCCCGTGCCGAAGTGGTCGGCGGCGTGGTCGAAGTCGTCGAACTCGAAGCCGGCCGTGAGGTAGATCGGGGTCGCGCGCGACGCAGCGGTCTCGCGACGGCGTGCGGCGTGGACGGCACGGGTGGCGAAGCGGGCGGTGTCGACGGTCATGCGGGGCCTCTCGATCGGGCGGGTGAGCAACAGAGTGTCACGGCGCGTCGCGGCGTGTCCGAGCGGTGGTAACCTGACGTCATGCGGACCGTGCTCCTTCTTAGCGGCCGCGGCGAGACCTCGATCTGAGCCCCTCCTCGTCGCGGAGTCCATCGTGGGCCGAACCGCCAGCCACAGGAGACACGCCATGACCAGCCCCGATTCCGGAGCCCCTTCCGCACGCCGCAGGACCCTCGCCGAGAAGGTCTGGGACGACCATCTCGTCGTGAAGGGCGAAGACGGCCAGCCCGACCTCATCTACATCGACCTGCACCTCGTGCACGAGGTCACCAGCCCGCAGGCCTTCGACGGTCTGCGCAGCGAGGGCCGCCCACTGCGCCGCCTCGACCTGACGATCGCGACCGAGGACCACAACACCCCGACGTGGGAGATCGACAAGCCGATCGCCGACCTCACCAGTCGCACGCAGATCGAGACGCTGCGCCGCAACGCGGCCGAATTCGGGGTGCGCCTGCACTCGCTGGGCGATGCCGAGCAGGGCATCGTGCACGTGGTGGGGCCGCAGCTGGGCCTGACGATGCCCGGCATCACGGTGGTGTGCGGCGACTCGCACACCTCGACCCACGGCGCGTTCGGCGCGATGGCGTTCGGCATCGGCACGAGCGAGGTCGAGCACGTCATGGCGACGCAGACCCTGCCGCTCAAGCCGTTCAAGACCATGGCCATCACGGTCGAGGGCACGCTGCGCCCCGGTGTCACGGCGAAGGACATCATCCTCGCGGTGATCGCGAAGATCGGCACGGGCGGCGGGCAGGGCTATGTGCTCGAGTACCGCGGCAGCGCGATCCGCGCCCTCTCGATGGAGGGCCGCATGACGATCTGCAACATGTCGATCGAGGCCGGAGCCCGCGCGGGCATGGTGGCGCCCGACGAGACGACCTTCGCGTACCTGGAGGGGCGGCCGCACGCACCGAAGGGCCAGGACTGGGAGGACGCGGTCGCGTACTGGCGCACGCTGCCGACCGACGAGGGTGCCGAGTTCGACGCGGAGGTCTTCATCGACGCGAACGAGCTCGAGCCGTTCGTCACGTGGGGTACGAACCCGGGACAGGGGAGCTCCCTCTCCGCCGCGGTGCCGGACCCCGCGCAGATCGCCGACCCGAACGAGCGCGCTGCCGCCGAGCGCGCGCTGGAGTACATGGCTCTGACGCCCGGCACTCCGCTCAAGGAGGTTCCGGTCGACGCCGTGTTCATGGGTTCCTGCACCAACAGCCGGATCGAGGACCTGCGCGCCTTCGCGTCGATCATCCAGGGCAAGAAGAAGGCCGACGGGGTCCGCGTGATGGTCGTGCCGGGCTCCGCGCGCGTGCGGCTGGAGGCCGAGGCTGAGGGCCTCGACAAGGTCATCACCGACTTCGGTGCCGAGTGGCGTTTCGCCGGCTGCTCGATGTGCCTGGGGATGAACCCCGACCAGCTCGCCCCCGGTGAGCGGTGCGCGTCCACCTCGAACCGCAACTTCGAGGGACGACAGGGCAAGGGCGGCCGGACGCACTTGGTGTCTCCGCTCGTGGCGGCCGCCACGGCGATCCGCGGCACCCTGTCCAGCCCGAGCGACCTGACGGAAGAGGCCTGACCATGGAGAAGTTCACGACCCACACGGGCATCGCGGCTCCGCTGAAGCGGTCGAACGTCGACACCGACCAGATCATCCCCGCGGTGTTCCTCAAGCGCGTCACCAAGACCGGCTTCGAGGACGCGCTGTTCCACGGATGGCGGCAGGACCCGGAGTTCGTGCTCAACCAGCCCGTGTACCAGGGCGCATCGATCCTCGTCGCCGGTCCCGACTTCGGTACCGGCTCGAGCCGGGAGCACGCCGTGTGGGCGCTGCGCGACTTCGGCTTCAAGGTCGTGCTCAGCCCGCGGTTCGCCGACATCTTCCGCGGCAACTCCGGTAAGCAGGGCCTGCTCGCCGCGACGATCTCGGAGGACGACCTCGAGCGGTTCTGGGCCGAGATCGAGCGGAATCCCGGGGCGCAGATGACCGTCGACCTCGAGGCGCGCACCGCGTCGGTCGGCGGCATCCAGGCCGACATCGGCATCGACGATTACACTAGATGGCGGCTCCTCGAAGGGCTCGACGACATCGGGCTCACGCTGCGCAACGAAGACAAGATCGCGCAGTTCGAGGCCCGTCGCGAGTCGTGGCGGCCGCGGACCCTCCCCGTTCAGTGAGACGGAGGGGGCGGGGGAGCCAGGGGTAACCCCGCCCCCGATGAACGAAGTGAGGCCCCAATGACGACACCCGTGCGCGACGCTCTTCCCGACGACGTCCCTGCGCTCACCGGAGACGTCCTCGCCATCCGAGGAGGCCGACCGCTGCGTGGCCGGGTCGACGTCAAGGGCGCGAAGAACCTCGCCACCAAGGCGATGGTGGCTTCGCTCCTGGGAGAGACGACGAGCGTCCTGCGCGACGTGCCGGCGATCAGCGATGTGGCCGTGGTCCGCTCCCTTCTCGAGGTGCACGGTGTCCGGGTGTCGGAGGGCGATGAGCCGGGCTCGCTCGTGTTCGACCCGAGCGACGTGGAGTCGGCGCACTTCGAGGAGATCGACGCCCACGCGGGCGCGTCCCGCATCCCGATCCTGTTCTGCGGGCCCCTGCTGCACCGGCTGGGCCAGGCGTTCATCCCCGACCTCGGCGGCTGCCGCATCGGCGATCGCCCGATCGACTTCCACCTGGACGCGCTGCGCAAGTTCGGCGCGATCGTCGAGAAGCTGCCGAGCGGCATCCGCCTCTCGACCGGCGGCACCCGCCTGCACGGCGCCAACATCCACCTGCCGTACCCGAGCGTCGGGGCGACCGAGCAGGTACTGCTGACGGCGGTGCGCGCCGAGGGCGTCACGGAGCTGCGCAACGCCGCGATCGAGCCCGAGATCATGGACCTGATCGCCGTGCTGCAGAAGATGGGCGCGATCATCTCCTACGAGCCGAACCGGGTGATCCTCATCGAGGGCGTCGAGAAGCTCCGCGGCTACGACCACCGGTCGATCTTCGACCGCAACGAGGCGGCCTCGTGGGCGTCGGCCGCTCTGGCGACGGACGGCGAGATCTTCGTCGGCGGCGCCAAGCAGCAGGAGATGCTGACGTTCCTCAACGTGTTCCGCAAGGCGGGCGGCTGGTTCGACATCCAGGAGGACGGCATCCTGTTCCGGCGCGACGGCGACATCAAGCCGGTCGTGATCGAGACCGACGTGCACCCCGGCTTCATGACCGACTGGCAGCAGCCCCTCGTGGTCGCGCTGACCCAGGCGCACGGCCGCTCGGTCGTGCACGAGACCGTGTACGAGAACCGCATGGGCTTCACGGAGGCCCTCGTGAAGATGGGCGCCGACATCGTCGTGCACCCGCGCGGGCTGCAGGACGGCCCTCGCCGCGTGCCGCGCCGTGACCTGGAGCAGGCCGCCGTCATCACCGGCCCGACGCCGCTGCACGGCGCCGACATCGTCGTGCCCGACCTGCGCGGCGGATACAGCCACGTGATCGCGGCGCTCACGGCCTCCGGCGAGTCGAAGGTGTCGGGCGTCGACATCCTGGCCCGCGGGTACGAGAAGTTCCTCGCCAAGCTCGACGCGCTCGGCGCCGACTTCGACGTCCTCCGGTGAGCCCGATGGCTTCCCGGTCGCCGGAGAAGACGCGTCCGAGTCTGTTCTGGCCGCTCGCGGCGATCGTCATCCCGCTCGTGTCGCTGCTCGCCAAGATCCGTGTCACCGGTGGTGAGAAGCTGCCGCGCGACGGCGCGTTCGTGCTCGCCCCGAACCACTACTCCGAGTTCGACCCGCTGATCGTCGCGGTCGCCGTGTGGCGCATCGGCCGAGCCCCGCGGTTCATGGCGAAGGAGAGCCTGTTCCGTGTCCCCGTGCTCGGATGGGTGCTGCGTCGCACGGGCATGGTGCCGGTCGCGCGGACGTCGTCGGCGACCGCGGCCAAGCAGACCATGGCGCAGTCGGCGGAGCTCGTCGAGCACGGCCGCGGCGTGATCGTGTACCCGGAGGGCACGCTCACGCGCGACCCGGATCTGTGGCCGATGCGCGGCAAGTCCGGCGCGGTCCGCCTCGCCCTCGCCGACGGGATCCCGCTGATCCCGATGGCGCAGTGGGGTACTCAGGAGATCATGGGTCGCTATCAGAAGGGCCTGAGCCTTTGGCCGCTGCGCAAGCCGGTCCGCGTGCTGGTGGGCGACCCGATCGACGTCGAGGATCTGCGCGGGCGTGCGACCGAGCCCGCCGCGCTGACCGAGGCGACGAGCCGCCTGATGAACGCGATCACGGCGCTGCTCGAGGAGTTGCGCGAGGAGAAGGCACCAGCGGAGCGGTGGAACCCCGCGAGCCACGGCCAGAAGGAGACCGGTCGACTTGACTCCTAAGAGGAACACACCAGCGGGACCCCGGGTCGCCGTGATCGGCGCGGGCAGCTGGGGCACCACGTTCGGGAAGATCCTGGCCGATGGCGGAGCGCAGGTCACGATGTGGGCCCGCCGCGCCGAGCTGGCGCACGAGATCGACGAGGCCAAGCGCAACTCGCGCTACCTGCCGGGCATCAACCTCCCGCGCACCATGGCGGCCACGCACGAGCTCTCCTCGGCGCTCGACGGGGCGGAACAGGTGTACCTGTCGGTGCCGAGCCAATCGCTGCGCGAGAACCTCAAGGCGCTGCGACCGCTGATCGCGTCCGGCGATGCCCGGATCGTCAGCCTCATGAAGGGGGTCGAGCGGGGCACGGGTCTGCGCATGAGTCAGGTGATCGAGCAGGAGCTGCGCTGCGACCCGGAGCGCATCGCGGTGGCGTCCGGCCCCAACCTGGCGCTGGAGATCGCGCGCGAGCAGCCCACCGCGGCCGTCATCTCGTCGCTGAGCCAGGAGACGGCGGAGGTCGTGGCGCGGGCCGCGCGCAACGGCTACTTCCGCACGTTCGTGAACACCGACGTGATCGGCACCGAGTTCGGCGGGGTGCTGAAGAACCTCATCGCCGTCGCGATCGGCATCGTCGACGGCGTCGGCTACGGCGAGAACACCAAGGCCTCGATCATCACGCGTGGTCTGGTCGAGATGACCGACTTCGCGGTCGCGAACGGCGCGCAGCCGGAGACGCTGCAGGGGCTCGCGGGGCTCGGCGACCTGATCGCGACGTGCCAGTCGCCGCTGAGCCGGAACAACACGGCCGGGCGGCTGCTCGGACAGGGCTATTCGTTCCAGGACGTCGTGAAGCAGATGCAGCAGACCGCGGAGGGGCTGGCCTCGGTCGCCCCCGTGCTGCAGCTCGCCCGCGAGGCCGGCGTCGACATGCCGATCGTCGAGCAGGTGAAGATGGTGCTCGACGGCAAGATGGATCCCCGGGATATCGCCCCGCATCTCACGACGGACGACGACACCCCGCAGGGGGAGAGGACCAACCATGGACAAGCAGACGGTGGTGGTGCTCTTCGGAGGGCGCTCCAGCGAGCATTCGATCAGTTCCGCAACGGCGGGGGGAGTGCTCGGCGCGATTGACCGCGACCGCTACGCGGTGATCCCGGTGGGGATCACGCGCGAGGGCGCCTTCGTGCTGGAGGACGACGACCCGGCGAAGTTCCCGCTCGATGCGGCGCACCTGCCCGAGGTGGTCGACAATGGCACGCGCATCCTGTGGCCGGAGCCGGGCGGCGACCGCACGCTCCGCGTGGTGCACCCCGGCGGCGCCGTCGACGGTCTCGGCGAGATCGACGTGGTGCTGCCCATCCTGCACGGACCGCACGGCGAGGACGGCACGATCCAGGGGTACTTCGACACGCTCGAGGTGCCGTACGCGGGCGGCGGCGTGCTCGATTCGGCGCTGTGCATGGACAAGCACTTCATGAAGATCGCCCTGCAGGCCGCGGGCATCCCGGTCGCGCCGTGGGTCACGGTGCGGCGCGCGGCGTGGGACGGCGACCCGTCGTCGGTACGCGAGCAGGCGGCCGGTCTGGGCCTCCCGGTGTTCGTGAAGCCCGCACGGGCGGGCTCGAGCGTGGGGGTGTCGAAGGTGAGCGCCCCGGAGGAGCTCGACGCGGCTCTCGCTGTGGCGTTCGCGGAAGACGACAAGGTCCTCATCGAGTCGGGGATCACCGGGCGCGAGATCGAGGTCGCGGTGCTGGAGGCGGCGGAGGGTGTCCGTGCCTCGCTCCCGGGCGAGATCGTCCTCACGTCGCGCGGCTTCTACGACTTCGAGGGCAAGTACCTCGGCGGCGACGGGGTCGACGTCGTGTGCCCGGCCGAGCTGAGCGACGCGGAGGTGTCGGCGGTGCAGGAGGCCGGGGTCCGCGCGTTCGAGGCGGTGGACGGCCGGGGCCTCGCCAGGGTCGACATGTTCCTCACGCCGTCGGGCGAGCTCGTGGTGAACGAGCTGAACACGATGCCCGGGTTCACGCCGATCTCGATGTTCCCCAAGTGCTGGGTGTCCTCCGGGCTGAGCTACCGCGACCTGATCACGGAGCTGGTGGAGGCGGGTCTGCGCCGCTGACCCGGGTTCTCCGCGGCGCTCAGCCCGCGGGGAACTCCACGCGGTCCGTGCACTGCGCGGTCGCGGGCGACAGGCCGGACTGGATGCTCGACGAGAGGGTGTTCACGATCGACTGGAAGTCGATCTGCTCGCCGCGGCGGATGATGACCTCCACCGCGGGCTCGCGCCCGTAGGTGACGAGGCGCTGCCGCTCCTCCTCCTGATCGAGCACCAGCCAGTCGACGCCGCCGAGCGTCGTGCAGACGAGCGCCGATGGCGCGGGGGGCTCCACGCCGCAGCGCAGCACGATCGTGGGGTCGCCCCAGGCGCCCGTGGCCTGCGCGTCGGTCCACACCCGGTCGAACCCGTCGACGCTGTCGGGGAGCAGCACGGAGACGGAGGCGCAGCCCGGATCGTTGGCGTCGTCCGCGGGTTCCAGGTGGACGGTGGTCGAGCATCCGGTGACGACGGCGGCGAGGGCGATCGCCCCGGCGACGGCGGCGAGACGACGAGAACGGGGCATGCATCCAGGCTACCTTTGACGACATGCACTCCCGACCCGATGCCGACGACCCGCGCCTGGCAGAGCTCTCGGAGGGACGCATCCTGCGGTCGATCCTGAGCCGCACGACCCCGGGAGCGCACACGCTCCTCGGGCCGGGTGATGATGCGGCCGTGATCGCGGCGCCGTCGGGCTCGGTCGTCGCGACGACGGACACGCTGGTGCACGGTCCCGACTTCCGACTGGCGTGGTCCAGCGGGCATGATCTCGGCTGGAAGGCCGCGGCCGTGAACCTCGCGGACGTCGCGGCGATGGGGGCGCGTCCGACCGCGCTGCTGGTGGCCCTGGCGGTGCCGCGCGATCTGCGGTTGTCGTTCGTGGAACGGCTGGCCGACGGATTCCGCGATGCGTGCGCGGCCCTGGCGCCGGGGTGTGCGGTGGTGGGCGGCGACCTGACGGTGTCCGATGTGCTGACGGTGGCGGTGACCGCTCTCGGTGACCTGGAAGGGCGCCCTCCCGTCACGCGGGCGGGTGCGCGACCCGGTGACGTGGTCGCGGTCGCCGGCGAACTCGGTCATGCCGCGCATGGGCTCGCGATCTTGTTCGGGCGCTTCCGCGACGGGGACGCGCCGATTCCGGTCGACCCGTCCCTGCTCGGACCAGGGGAGAGCGCGGCGGTGGCTGCGCAGCTGCGTCCGTCGCCGCCGATCGGGCTGGGCGTGGTGGCCGCGGCGGCCGGGGCGACCGCGATGATGGACGTCTCCGACGGGCTGGCGCTCGACGCGCGGCGGATGGCGGATGCCTCGGGGGTGACGATCGCGCTGGAGCGCGCCGAGCTCGGTGACTTCCCGGAGCGGGCGCTGGCGGGCGGGGAGGATCATGCGCTGCTGGCGAGCTTCCCGGACGGGATCCTGCCGCCGGGGTTCCGGGCGATCGGCACCGTGAGGGAGCGCGCGGACGAGAACCTGCTCTGCGACGACCTCCCGGTCGACGTCAGCGGCTGGGACCCCTATCGCGACTGGGACTCCGTGGCGGGCTGATCCTGTTCCGCAGGCGCGGCCTCGCCCGCGCGTTCGCACCACCAGAGCGCGGTGTCGCCATAGGTCTTCTCGCGGAATACGTGCAGTTCCGCCGCCTCGACGTCCGGAGGGGTGGAGCGACGGGCACGTTCGACGATCAGCACCGCGTCGTCGCTCAGGAGCGGCGCGAGGGCGATCAGGTCCGCGGTCATGGCGGCGTCATCGAGGTCGTACGGCGGGTCCGTGAACACGAGGTCGTAGGGCCCCGTGGCGCGGGCCAGGTAGGAGCGGACGCTCGCTTCGTGCACCCGTGCCGGCGGCCGGCCGCTCGCCCTGGCCACGGCTCCCGCGTTACGGCGCACGACGGCCGCGGCGGGGCGACCCCGCTCGACCAGGTCGGCGGTCGACGCTCCGCGGCTGAGCGCCTCGAGCCCGAGGGCCCCTGAGCCGGCGTACAGGTCGAGGACCCGCGCGCCGTCGATCGCTTCGAGCGACTCGAGCGCGGCGAACAGGGACTCCCGCACGCGATCGCTCGTGGGCCGCGTCCCCGCCCCAGGAACCTCGAGACGGATGCCGCGCGCGCGTCCTGCGATGATCCTGGTCACCCGTTCACGATACGACAGGGGGCGACGACGTCGTGTCGGTCGCGTTCTCTAGACTCGGAGCATGTCGCTCACGCTCGAATCCTCGCTGGAGGAGGCTATCGGCGCGGCGTCGGCCAAGACGCTGGGTCGCGCCTTCGGCATGAAGACCGTGGGCGATCTGCTCGGCCACTACCCGCGGCGCTATGCGGATCCGGGTGAGCTCACGCCGATCCGCGATCTCCCGATCGGCGAGACGGTCACGATCGTCGCCGAGGTGCTGTCGTCGAGCTTCCGTCGTATGCGCAACCGACCCGGCGCGATGGTGGACGTGGTGATCGGCGACGGGGTGGGCCGCATGTCCTTGACCTTCTTCGCGAAGAACATCGGTGCGGCCGAGTGGCGGTCGAACGATCTCGCGGTCGGCCGACGCGGGGTATTCTCCGGCAAAGTGGGCGAGTTCAACGGCGTCACGCAGTTCGCGCATCCCGAGTACGAGCTGTTCGATGATGAGGATGCGGCGCGCCGTCGGGCCGACGCGCGGGCGGCGGTGCCCATTCCCATCTACCCGGCGACGTCGGCGATCCAGACGTGGCAGATCGCCCGCCTGGTCGGCCGCGTGCTGGACGGGCTGACCGAGGTGCCTGAGCCGCTGCCCGAAGAGGTCCGTCGCGGCGAAGAACTGCTCACGGCGCGGGAGGCGCTCGAGCGCATCCACCGCCCCCGCACGCGCAACGACATCGACCCCGCGGTGCGCACCCTCCGCATGCACGAGGCGCTGACCCTGCAGACGGCGCTGCTGCAGCAGCGCCAGGCGGTGCGCGCCCTGGCGGCCACGTCGCGCCCGGCTCACCCCGGTGGGCTCCTCGAACGGTTCGACGCTGCGCTGCCGTACACCCTGACCCCCGACCAGGAGACCGTGGGCGCGCAGATCGCGCATGACCTGGTCGGTGCGTGGCCGATGAACCGACTGGTGCAGGGCGAGGTCGGCTCGGGAAAGACCCTCGTCGCGCTGCGCGCCATGCTGCAGGTGGCCGAGAGCGGGGGACAGGCGGCCCTGATCGCCCCGACCGAGGTCCTCGCGGCCCAGCACCTGCGCTCCATCACGAAGATGCTGGGCCCGCAGCTCGCCCCGCTGCTGATGCCGACGCTGCTCACGGGTCAGCTCCCCGCGGCCGAGCGGCGCAAGGCTGCGCTCCGGGTCGCCTCCGGGCAGTCGCTCATCGTGGTCGGGACGCACGCGCTGCTGGGGGAGAAGACCACGTTCGCCGATCTCGGGCTCGTCGTTGTCGACGAGCAGCACCGCTTCGGTGTGGAGCAGCGGGAGGCGCTGCGCGCGAAAGGATCCAGTCCGCACGCGCTCGTCCTCACCGCGACGCCGATCCCGCGCACGGTCGCGATGACGGTCTTCGGCGACCTCGACACCTCGGTCATCCGCACGATGCCCGCCGGTCGCGCCGGCATCGAGTCGTACGTCGCTCCGCTGGCCGAGCATCCCGGCTGGTTCAACCGCGTGTGGGAGCGGGCGGCGGAGGAGATCGCGCAGGGTCGACAGGTGTTCGCGGTATGCGCGGCGATCGACACGGCGGCGAAGACGGCGGAGGCGGGCGAGCAGGAGCTTTTGGCGCCGGAGGGCGGGAAGGGGCCGCGCTGGGGCGTCGTGCAGCTCGACGAGGCGCTGGCCACGCATCCGACGCTCGGCGGCCTCCGGCGCGCGGTGCTGCACGGGCGCATGCCGTCGGAGGAGAAGGATGCGGTGATGCAGTCCTTCGCCCGCGGCGACATCGATCTGCTGCTGGCGACGACCGTGATCGAGGTCGGGGTCGACGTGCCCAACGCCTCGACCATGATCGTGCTCGATGCCGACCGCTTCGGGGTGTCGCAGCTCCATCAGCTGCGCGGACGTGTGGGTCGTGGCGGCGTGCCGGGGTTGTGCCTGCTGGTTACCGAGGCCGAGGAAGGCTCCGTCGCGCGGGAGCGGGTCGATGCGGTCGCTGCGACCCTGGACGGGTTCGCCCTGGCCGAGGTCGATCTGGAGCTGCGGGGGGAGGGCGACGTGCTCGGTGCTGCGCAGGCGGGCGTGCGCTCGTCGCTCAAGCTGCTCAGGGTCGTGAAGGATGCGGCGCTGATCACCCGCGCGAGGGAGCTCGCGGAGGGGATCCTGTCCGACGACCCGGAACTCGCGCGCCACCCCGGTCTCCGCGACGCCATCGGTCGCCGCGTGACGGACGAGGACCGCGCGGCGCTGGCGAAGAACTGACGCCGTTCGGCCGTGCCCTAGGCTGGATGCATGAGCAGCAGGATCGCCGTCGTCCCGGGTTCGTTCGATCCGCCGACCCTGGGTCACCTCGATGTGATCCGCCGCGCGGCCGCCCTGTACGACGAGCTGCACGTGCTGGTGGTGCACAACCCCGGCAAGGAGGCGATGCTGCCGATCGCGCAGCGGCTGTCCCTGCTCGAGCGCTCGATCGCCGAGGACGGCATGCAGGGCAACATCGTGATCGGCTCCTGGAGCATGGGTCTCCTCGTCGACTACGCGCGCGACGTGAACGCGGGCGTGCTGGTGAAGGGCATCCGCTCGCAGGTCGATGTCGCGTACGAGTCGCCGATGGCGATCGTGAACCGTCACCTGGCCGACATCGAGACCGTCTTCCTGCTGCCCGATCCCGCGCACGCCATGGTGTCGAGCTCGCTCGTGCGCCAGGTCGCGTCGCTGGGGGGAGACATCGCGCCGTTCGTTCCGCCGGCCGTCGCGTCGTTCCTCGACACCGGTGCGCGCGGCCTCTGAGGCCGCCCGTCCGGCCCGGTCGCAGGGAGACCCCGGTAGCATTGAGGGGTGCGTTCCCGACTCAACAGCCCCTTCGTGCTCCCCGTCCGTGACATCGTCCGGCGTCCGGGGGAGATGCGCGAGCACACCTTCACGGTGACGCTCCCCGAGCAGTGGGGGGAGGGCATCGTGACCTTCGAGTCAGGCTCCGAGCTGGATCTCGACGTGCGTCTGGAGTCGGTTCACGAGGGCATTCTCGTGTCCGGTTCCGCGGATGGAGAGTACGTCGGCGTCTGCGGCCGCTGCCTCACCGACATCTCCGAGTCTGTCGAAGTCGAGTTCCAGGAGCTTTTCGCGTATCCTGGTGAGGAAGAAACTGACTTCGAGGTTCAAGACGACCACGTGGATCTTGAAACTCTCGTCAGGGATGCGGCCGTATTGTCGCTTCCATTTCAGCCGGTGTGTCAGCCGGATTGCCTCGGGCTCGACCCGGTCACAGGCGAGAGGCTGACCGAGAGCACCGGGACGGAGCAGGCCGCTCCCATCGATCCTCGATGGAGTGCGCTCCAGCAGATCACAGACCAAGACGGCACGGCAGAGAGCCGTGCCGCCGAGAAAGAAGAGAGCTAGTCATGGCTGGTAACCCCCCGAAGCGCAAGGTCTCCCGTTCGAACACCCGCTCGCGTCGCGCGCAGTGGAAGGCGGAGGCTCCGGCGCTCGTCAAGACCGTCGAGAACGGCAAGGTCGTCTACAGCCGTCCGCACCAGGCGAAGGTCGTCACCGACTCGCAGGGCACCGAGCTCTTCCTGGAGTACAAGGGCCGCAAGGTCGCCGACGTCTGAGTCGCGTACCGTGACGGAGGTCCCCGGGGGGACGAGACCTCTCCCAGCAAAGCTCCGCGTCGACATCGACGCGGAGCTTCTGGAGTTGGCACTCACCCATCGCTCTTACGCCTACGAGCACGGCGGCATCCCGCACAACGAGCGCCTGGAGTTCCTCGGCGACTCGGTGCTGGGGCAGGCGGTGACGGTGATGCTGTTCACCACGCACCCCGACCTCGACGAGGGCGAACTGGCCAAGCGGCGGGCAAGCGTCGTCTCGACGGTGGCCCTGGCCGAGGTGGCCCGCGGTATCGACCTCGGAAGTCATCTCTTGCTGGGTCGCGGTGAGGAGCAGACGGGCGGTCGCGACAAGGACTCCATTCTGGCCGACACCATGGAGGCCGTGATCGGCGCCACCTACCTCTCCGCGGGGCCGGAGGCGGCGACCGAGCTGGTGCTGCGATTGACCGAGCCTCTGCTGGCGGACCCGGAGCGCTACGGCGCCGCGATGGACCCGAAGACCAGCCTGCAGGAGCTTGCCGCCCGGGTGGGTGCTACGCCGCCGCAGTACTCGGTCGAGGCGAGCGGACCGGATCACGACCGTCGCTTCACGGCCACGGTCGCCGTCGGAGACGTCGAGATGACCGGCACCGGAAGCAGCAAGAAGACCGCGGAGATGGCGGCCGCGCTCAGCGCCTGGCGCGTGCTCAACGAGCGTGCCTGAGCTTCCCGAGGTCGAGGTCGTCCGCGCGGGCCTCGCCCCGGCCGCGGTCGGCGCGACGATCACGGCCGTGAGCGTCTTCGACGAGCGCGCCCTCACCAGGCACACGGCGGGTGCTGCCGACTTCGTGCAGCGCCTCGAGGGACGTGCCGTCACGGCGGCGATGCGTCGCGGCAAGTTCCTGTGGCTTCCCCTCGATGACGACGGGGAGTCGGCGCTGATCGCGCACCTCGGGATGAGCGGACAGCTGCTGCTGCGGGCTCCCGACGCTCCGTCCGAGCGCCATGAACGCGTGCGCCTCGGGATCGAGCATCCCGTTCACGGTGAGCTCGCGGTCGTATTCGCGGATCAGCGCACGTTCGGCTCCCTCGCCGTCGATGCCTTGGTGGAGGACGGGCCCTCGCGCGTACCGACGCAGGTGGCGCACATCGCGCGCGATCCGATGGACCCGTTCTTCGACGACGACGCCTTCCGACTGGCTCTCGCTCGCCGGCACAGCGCGGTCAAGCGGGTGCTGCTCGACCAGGGCGTCGTGAGCGGTATCGGCAACATCTATGCCGACGAGTCGCTGTGGGCCGCGCGTATCCACCCCGAGACGCCGGCCGATCGACTCTCGACCCCGGCCGTGCACCGTCTGCTCACCGAGGTCCGCACCGTGTTGGCGAAAGCCCTCGCCGAGGGCGGGACCAGCTTCGATGCGCAGTACGTCAACGTGAACGGCCAGGCGGGGTACTTCGCCCACTCCCTCAATGCCTACGGCCGCGGCGGGGAGCCGTGTCCGCGGTGCGGCGGCGCCATTCGGCGGGTGTCGTTCATGAACCGGTCGTCCCACTTCTGCCCGACCTGCCAGCGCCGCCGCTGAGGTCACACCGGCTGGAAGGCTCGCCCGAGGAGCGGCCGCGTCGCCCAGGTGCTCGCCCACACCAGCCCGATCCCGGTGATGAGAACCACGGCGATGGTGGCGATCGAGACGGGCGCCGTGATCAGTGCGATTCCGAGCAGGGGGAACACGAGGAACGCGGCGCAGAGGGCGGAGCCGAGAGAGGTCACGAGCACCGGGGCGACGATGGAGCGTCGGCGGGCGCGATCGATCATCTCCATCGGCATCCCCAGCTGGTGCAGGCTTCGGTGGAGGTCTCTCTGATCGATCACGTCCGCAGCCTGATTGACGCCCACGGATGCCGCCACCATGAGGAACGATCCGATCAGGGTGATGATGAGTCCGGTGCGGATATCGGCGGCGAGCGTCGCGTCGGCCCCGGATGCACCAGGACCGTCGATCTCCGCCATGAGCGCGACACCGGTCCCCGCGAAGACGGCCATGAAGCTCGCCATCGCGATGCCACCGACCTGACGCCACGCAGCTTTCGGCGCATCCAGGACGATGCGGGCCGAGAGCATGCGGTCGGGCTCCTGTGCCCGGCGCAGGCTCGTGCGTGCCCAGATCGACAGTGCCCAGGGGCCGACCAGGTTCAGCACGGCGAGCGCCGCGGCGTAGAGGCCACACAGCACGATGACGGCGATCATCCCGCCGGCGATGGCGGGAACCGCCTTGATGAGCACGAAGGCGATCGCCAATCCCCCCACGGCGATCACCGCACGGATCCAGTGCATCTTGGTGACGACGGCGCGAGTGCGCACTCCCAGCGGCGAGATCACCACGCGGCGCAGACCGATGGAGGCACTCACCACGGCCAGCAGCAGCACCACGGCGACCACGAGGAGGATCGGAACGGGTGGCAGGAGCACAGCATCGAACCCGAGCGGTGCGCCGCGGAACGGGATCAAGCCGATGAGCGGACTGATCGCGAGGTGACCCGCCACCCCGATCGCGGCGCCGACGGCTGCCACGAGCAGCGACTCCGCCACGGTGGCGACCGTCACCCCCGCGGGTGTGACACCGAGCAGGCGGAGTGTCGACAGCCTCTCGTCGCGACGGCGCGCTGACAGTCGGGCGGCCGCACCACCGAGGGACATGAGCGGCACGACGAGGAGGACGAGAGCGATGCCAGCGAGTGCCTGGTAGAGGGCAGCACTGTCATCGGACCACCGCCAGAACGACTGCGCACCGCCGATCACCGTGAGGACCAGGGTGGTGACGATGCCGAAGGCGACGACGGGGAGCACGAGGACGCTGTTCTCGCCGCGGGCCGGCCGCAGGAGGAGCGTCAGCACGCCGGCGTTCATGCGTCCACCGCCGAGGAGACGACGCGCCCGTCACGCACGGCGACCGTACGGGTGCAGCGTGCCGCGACGTCGGCGTCGTGCGTGACCACCACCAGCGTGCGTCCCTGGCCGGTGGTCGACCACAGCAGTGCATCCATCACCTCTGCGGAGGTGTGCGAGTCGAGCGCGCCGGTCGGCTCGTCCGCGAAGACGATCTCCGCCCCCGTCGCCTGCGCGCGCGCGATCGCGACACGTTGCGCCTGACCGCCGGAGATTTCGCCGATGCGTCGATCCTCCATTCCCGCCAGTCCGAGCGCGGCGAGCCAGGAGGCGGCGTGCGGGATGGCATCCTTCTTCGCCACGCCGTTGATCATGGAGGCCAGGGCCACATTCTCGACCGCGGTGAGCTCGGGGATGAGGAGTCCCTGCTGGAACACGAAGCCGAATCGTTCGCGCCGCAGGCGCGAGCGCGCGGATTCCCCGAGTGCGGTGACCTCGACGGGTCCGCCGGCGGACGGGTGGAACGTGACGCTGCCGGCGTCGGGGGCCGTGATGCCCGCGAGCACGTGCAGCAGAGTGGTCTTGCCCGATCCGGAGGCGCCCATGATGGCCACGGCTTCTCCGCGCTGCACGGCGAGGTCGATGCCGGCGAGGGCGCGCGTGGCCCCGAAGGTCTTGGTGAGAGCGTGAGCTTCGATCACGAATGCGTTCATGATTCCAGCCTTCCCGCGCGCGGCCCCCACGTCGTCGGCCGTCCGGATGACCGTCCGGGAGCGGAGTCATCCCAGAGGATGACCCCCCCCCCCCCGGACCCAAACTTCCTCCGCCCCACGCCCCCGTCCCAAACCGAGCGGAACCCAACCGCCCCTTTTATGTTGAGCCCCCGCCGGTTCTTCTCCTCGT
>NZ_JBHWHK010000001.1:2068665-2294235 GCF_042732495.1 Microbacterium sp. NPDC059771
GATTCTTTTTGCAGGATTGCGACTTAAAATCACGACCGTTTTCATTCCTCCCCCCCCCTCCCCCCCTCCCCCCCCTTCCTCCCCCCTCCGGGACCCCCCCTGGGACAGGCCCCCCCCGGGAGCCCCCCCCCGCTCCCGCGGGATCAGAGCTTCTTCTGCCACGCGCCCGCGTACGAGACCGGGCGGAACCCGATCGCCTCGTTGATGTCGAGCATCGGCCGGTTCTCCTCCGCGTTGAAGGTGGAGACCACGGTGGCATCCGGCACGAGCTCACGCCAGCGGAGCAGGTTCGCGCACTTCACGATCATGCCCAGACGATGCCCGCGGTGGTCCTTGGACACCAGGGTGCCGAACTGATGCGTGACGCCGGTGCGCTCCGCTCCGATGACCAGCTCGTTGTACGCGACGATGTCGCCGGTGGGCACGTGCTCCACGGCGACGACGGACACCGTCTGCCCGGCGCCCGTCAACCGCGCATCTCGCCGGGCCACCCGGTCGGCGTCCCAGACCTCCGCGACGAAGTCCATGTCGCCGCTCGGAGCGTCCGTCGACAGCCGCGCCAGCACCGCCGCGTACCCGGAGCGGAGCTCGGGCGGTGTGGGCAGCAGCCACTCCACCACGCGGTAGTCGGGTCCTGCCGCCTGCGTGGCCTCGGCCAGAGCGGCCTCCAGAGGAGCGGGGTCCGCGCGCAGGTTGAATTCACTGTTGCGCTCGACCTGCTCCAGTGTGAATCCGTGGGCGTCGACGAGGTCGCTCAGCGGCGTCGCCGGAATGCGGCCCCATCCGGTCCGAGGAACCAGCATGCGAGATGTCTCCTCCGGACGATGCAGGCTCCAGATCTGCAGCACGCTGCGCCCGCGGGCCCGTGCCTCGCTCTCGGCTCGCGCGAGGAGCGCGTCTTCGATGCCTCGGCCCCAGTGTGCGTCAGACACGAGCAGGTCGACCTCGGCAGCGTTCGCGTCCGCCTCCTGCGCGAAGGACACCGTCACCATGCCCACGATGTCGGCACCGTCGCGGGCGACGAAGCCGAGGTCGAGGGAGTCGGTGTCGTCTTGCCAGCCCGGGAGCATCTGCGCGGCATCCGGCGCGAGATCCGGGATACCGACCTGCTCGTCGCAGATCTGCCGGTTGAGTTCGCCGTACGCGCGGAAGTCGGCGGCGTCGTCAGCGTCGAGCGCGGCGGGGACGGTCAGCGGTGAGATGGTCAGTTCCGCGATGGTCATGTCGGTTCCTTCGGGGTGGCGGGCGGCTGCGGGGGAGACGGCGAAGGGCCGTCCACGGTCTCCTCCGCCCACGGACGGGGCGGAGGAGACCGATGGTGCGGTGTCGACGGCGTGCGATGCGGTCATGCGGATCAGCGCATTCCCCGCTGCATGTCGAACATGAGCATGGCGTTCGACTCCGCTGCGGAGCGGTGACGCTGCTCTCCGACGAGGAACAGGTCGGCCGGGTCGAGGGTCAGCCCTCGGCGCGGCCGCCGCGGCCGCTGAGCCCGCTGGAGCAGCCAGAGGCCGATCCGGAGGGAGAGGCGGTCCGTCAGACGGAGCTGTCGCCGTTCGTCGTCGCGGGGGAGGGGGAGGACCTCACGGTCCTCGATATCGGGCGGGTGGGTGGTGCTGCGGTACAGCGTGGTGTTCACGATGATTCCTTCGAGGTTGCGTGATGGGAGGGGGTGCGGAAGCACCGGCGCAGGCCGAGGATCCGGCCGGAGACGGTGCGGACGGTGGCGACCGCTCGGGGATGCGCTGACGCGAGAATGCGAGAGCGCGTGCCGAGGGTGGCGGGGAATCCATGACTCCGCGGTGCGGGTCAGAGGGTGGTGGCGCGGGGGAACCGGCAGGACGGATGGCCTCGGAGAGGCGTCACATCCCGGGCGACGGTTCTAGCAGATCGTGCCGAGGCGGTCGCCGGCGGTTACCGAGTACGCACGGTTCGGCGCGGTGTGCGCGGGCGCGGTGCGGCCGTTGGCCTTCGCGGTGTGCTGAGTGATCATCATCGGTAACCTCCTTTCGTGTGGCGATCCGGAGGCCAACCGTAGCGAAACTCTCAGCCGATCGTCAAGCATTTCGTGCTAGCGCCGGCGTGTCGCCGCCGGAGGAGCTCGCTCCGAGACCCGCGCGGGATCCGTGGGAATCCGCGCGATTCCGGTAGCGTAGCGACGTGATTCTCCCCCGACGAGCGGTGCCCGCATGCATCTGAAGAGCCTGACGCTCAAGGGGTTCAAGTCGTTCGCCCAGCCGACGAGCTTCGTCTTCGAGCCCGGCGTGACCTGCATCGTGGGTCCGAACGGCTCCGGCAAGTCCAACGTGGTCGACGCCCTCGCCTGGGTCATGGGGGAGCAGGGCGCGAAGACCCTCCGCGGCGGCAAGATGGAGGACGTCATCTTCGCCGGCACCTCCACGCGAGGGCCCCTCGGGCGAGCCGAGGTGCAGCTCACGATCGACAACGCCGATGGAGCACTGCCGATCGAGTACGCCGAGGTCACGATCAGCCGCACGCTGTTCCGCAACGGATCGAGCGAGTACGCGATCAACGGCGAGGGCTGCCGACTGCTCGACGTGCAGGAGCTCCTGAGCGACTCGGGTCTCGGCCGCGAGATGCATGTGATCGTGGGTCAGGGGCGCCTCGACACCGTGCTGCAGGCGTCGCCGGAGGATCGCCGTGGCTTCATCGAGGAGGCGGCGGGGATCCTCAAGCACCGACGCCGCAAGGAGAAGACCCTCCGCAAGCTCGACGCCATGGAGGCCAACCTGACGCGTCTGAGCGACCTGGCCGGTGAGATCCGGCGGCAGCTGAAGCCGCTGGGCCGTCAGGCCGAGATCGCCAGGGAGGCCCAGACGATCGCGGCCGTGGTGCGCGATGCGAAGGCCCGGCTGTTCGCGGACGACGTGGTCGCCCTGCGCACGGCCCTGGCCGACCACACCCGCACGGAGCAGGAGCGTCACACGGAGCGCCTCGTGCTGTCGGATCAGGCCGAGGCGGTGCGTGCGAGCATCGCGCGGCTCGAGAAGGACCAGAACTCTGTCGCCGTCGATGCGGCGCGCGGCGTGGCCTTCGGGCTCGAGCAGGTCCAGGAGCGCATGCGGGGGCTGTACACCCTCGCCAATCAGCGTCTTGCTCTGCTCGGCTCGGAGGAGGACGATGCCGCCGTGACCGCGGTCACGGTGACGCAGGCGACGATCGACGAGGCGAAGGACGACATCGAGACGATCTCCTCGGGGCTGGGCGATGCGCAGGATGCCGCGGTCGCGGCGAGCCGCGAGGTCGTGCACGCCAGGGCGGAGCTCGACACGCTCGACGTCGACATCGCGGAGCAGAGCGCGCTCGTGTCGGAGTACGACATGCGCCTGACGGCCCTGCGCGGTACGGCTGATGCGGCGGCGTCGGCCCTTGCCGCGGTGCGTGGTGCCGTGCTGCGCCAGGAGAATGCGCTCGAAGCGGCGAACGAACGGCGGCGGGAGGCGGCGGAGGCACTGGAGGCGATCGAGGACGCCGAGGCCCCGCAGGGCACAGCCGTCGAGCACGCTGCCGCCTATGAGAGCGCGCAGCGGGCGGCGACGGCGGCGGAGGCCGAGCGCGAGACGCTGCGCGAACGGCTCCACGCCGCGGAGCGCGAGGTCGACTCGCTCACGGCGAAGGCGGCGGCGCTGAGCAGCGCGCTGTCGCTGTCCGGTGGTGCCGCCGAGATCGTGAAGGCCGGTGGCGCGGGAGTCCGCGGACTGGTCGGCGACGCGGTGCAGGTCAGGCCGGGGTTCGAGGCGGCGATCGCCGCAGTCCTCGGTCCGCTCGCGGAGGGCGTGCTGATCGACAGCGCGGACGCCGCGTTCACGCTGGCGGCCCTGGCTGCGGCGGAGCGCCGTGGGGTCGTGGATTTCGTGGTGGCGGATGCTCTGCGCCCCGAGTCGACCGCGCCTCCCGTCGACGGTGTCACGTCCGCGATCGACGTGGTGACCGCACCCGACGGCGTCCTGGGCATCCTGTCGCATGTGCTGATCGCCGAAGACCTCGATGCGGCGCGCTCGGCGCGAGCCGCTCTGGATGCGCTGTCCGACACGCGCACGACGATCGTGACGACCAGCGGCGAGGTGATCACCGCGCAGACGCTGCGCACGGGCTCCGGTGGTGAGCGGTCGCGTCTCGAGCTCGCGGCCGAGCGCGACGCGGCGACGGAGCGGCTCGCCGAGATCCAGATCGTCGTCGACTCGCTCCGGGAGGCGCGGATCGAGGCGGACGAGCAGGTGGAGGCGACACGGCGTCAGGCCAAGGACGCGTTGCGGGCGCTGCGCGAGCACGATGCCGCCCTGGCCACGCACGCCGAGCAGGTCAACCGCGTCACGGTGCGGCACGAGTCCGCCGTGGCCGAGTGCGAGCGCCTGGAGTCGGGGCTCGCGCAGGCCCAGGCTGCGGTCGCGGATGCCGAGGCGAAGGCGAAGTCGGCCCGTGCGGAGCTCGACGAGGCCGTGGCCGCGCCGCGTCCCGTGCTGGACGCGTCTGCCCGCGACGGTCTGCTCGAGGCTCTCGAGCTCGCCCGCGAGGGAGAGGTGCGCGCGCGGCTCGAGGTCGAGACGCTGCGCGAGAGGGTGCGTGCGGCGCAGGCGAGGGTCGCGACGCTCGAACGGCAGCGCGAGCAAGAGCGGGACGCCGCCGCCGAGGCCGCCCGCCGCGCAGTGATCCGTCGGGCACAGCGGGAGGCCGCCTCCGGGGTGGCAGAGGAGCTTCCGCGCATCCTTGACTCGCTGGACCGCTCGGTGACCGAGGCCCGCGTGGCTCTCGCCGAGGCGGAGGCCGCCAGAGCAGCGCAGAACGAGGAGCTGGTGGCGCTCCGGAAGCAGGAGACGTCGCTGCGCGAGCGGCTCGCCGGCCTCACCGAGAGCGTGCACGGCCTGGAGCTGCAGATCCACGAGAAGAAGCTCCACCTGCACAGCCTGCTGGAGCGTGTGTCCTCCGAGCTGTCGCTCGACGAAGATATTCTCGTTGCGGAATATGGACCTGATCAGCTCGTTCCTCGCGATCCCGGAGTGGAGCCCCCTGCGGACGAACTGCTCGACGACACGGCGATCCCGTTCGATCGTCGTATCCAGCAGCGCCGGCTGGCCGAGGCCGAGCGGAAGCTCGCCCAGCTGGGCCGCGTCAATCCGCTCGCTCTGGAGGAGTTCGCCGCGCTCGAGCAGCGCCACGCCTTCCTGACGGAGCAGCTCGCCGACCTGACCCAGACCCGTCAGGATCTGCTGACGATCATCGCGGACCTCGACGAGCGGATGCAGACCATCTTCGCCAGTGCGTTCGAGGACACCAAGGAGGCGTTCGGCCAGGTCTTCCCGCTGCTGTTCCCCGGTGGGACGGGGAGCATCTCCCTGACCGACCCGGACAACATGCTCACGACCGGCATCGAGGTCTCGGTGCGGCCCGTCGGGAAGAAGATCGAGCGCCTGTCGCTGCTCTCCGGAGGGGAGCGGTCGCTGGCCGCTGTCGCGCTGCTGGTGGCGATCTTCAAGGCGCGTCCCAGCCCGTTCTACATCCTCGACGAGGTGGAGGCGGCCCTCGACGATGCGAACCTCGGCCGGCTGCTCACCGTGTTCGAGCAGCTGCGGGAGACATCTCAGCTCCTGGTGATCACGCACCAGAAGCGCACGATGGAGATCGCCGACGCGCTGTACGGCGTCTCGATGCGCCAGGACGGCGTGTCCGCTGTCGTCGGTCAGCGCGTCGGTGACCGCGCGGCCGCCGCGGCGAGCTGACCGGCGTAGCGAACCGCTACCCGTAGGCTGGGGGGATGGCAGAGAAGTCCTGGTCTCTCGGTCGCGCCCTGCGCGGCATGTTCGTCAAGCCCACGATCGATGAGACGACGTGGGAAGACCTGGAGACCGCCCTGATCACGGCCGACTTCGGGCCGGACATCAGCGAGCGCATCGTCGACGAGCTCCGCGACAAGGTCGCGAAGTACCGCACGACCGACCCCCGCGACCTCCAGCGCATGCTGCGCGAGACGCTCGAGGAGCACTTCGCGAAGTTCGACACGACGCTCAAGCTCACCGAGCGCCCGGCCGTCGTGCTCGTCGTCGGCGTCAACGGGGTCGGGAAGACCACCACGATCGGCAAGTTCACCAAGTTCCTGCGCGGCTACCAGCGCAGCGTCGTGGTGGGGGCCGCCGACACGTTCCGTGCCGCCGCCGTGGACCAGCTCGCCACGTGGGCGCAGCGCGGAGGGGCGGCGATCGTCCGCCCGCAGCACGAGGGGCAGGACCCGGCGTCTGTGGCGTTCCAGACCGTGGAGTACGCCAAGCGCGAGGGCATGGAGATCGCGATCATCGACACGGCCGGTCGTCTGCACACCAAGGGCGGGCTGATGGACGAGCTCGGCAAGATCCGCCGGGTCGTGGAGAAGCAGGCCCCGATCAGCGAGGTGCTGCTGGTTCTCGACGCGACGACGGGGCAGAACGGGGTCATGCAGGCGGAGACGTTCCTGCAGCACGCCGGTGTCACCGGGCTCGTGCTGACCAAGCTCGACGGGTCGGCCAAGGGCGGCTTCGTTCTCGCGGTTCAGGAGCGCACCGGGATCCCGGTGAAGCTGCTCGGACAGGGCGAGGGCATCGACGATCTGACCGGTTTCACCCCGCACGTGTTCGTGCAGGCGCTGGTCGGCTGACACAGGGCTACCGCCCTGAGCACGAGGCTGGTTTCATAGCGTTATGGCGATCGAACACGACTACTTCGGACTGCTGTCGTCGGGCCCCGACGGCTCGATCTTCTGGTCGGAGACCGTCGAGCTCGGTGACCAGAGCGTGACGGTCGACCTCACCGCTCCGGACCAGGACGACGTGTCCGCTGATGCCCTCGACATCGCCGCCGCGCTGATCGCGGGACTGGAGAACGTCGACGCCACGGCCCGCCGCGGCATGTTGTCCGAGGTGGATGACCGGACGAGCGAGGTGACCGAGTACATCCTTCAGCAGCAGGAGGCCTTCGGCGACGACCTGCCGGACGTGCTGGTGGACGTGTCCGGCGATGCAGCGGTGGACATCATCCGCTCGTTGCGCCTGATGAGCATGACGATCCTGGCGGACGAGCATGGCGGGTCCGAGCCCTTCGCGGTGCTCGAGTACGCGCTCGACGACAGTGCGACCGACGACGTGCTGCTCGTGAACCTCGGCTCGGACGGAAGCGTGCAGTCCGTGATGAGCGCTGACTGACCCGGCGCTCACCCCGCAGATCACACGGCCTGGGCGAACCCGAGGTCGGCGCCCTCGGCGATGTGCGCGAGGTGCGGCGGGATCTCCCGCCCCTTCGAGACCATGGACTGCGCCCAGAGGCGTCCGGCACGGTACGAGGAGCGCACCAGCGGTCCGGCGAGCACCCCGAGGAAGCCGATCCGCTCCGCCTCCTCCTTGAACTCGACGAACTCGGCCGGCTTCACCCAGCGGGCGACGGGGAGGTGCCGCGGCGACGGCCGCAGGTACTGCGTGATGGTGATGATGTCGCAGCCGGCGTCGTGAAGATCCTGCAGGGCCTGCACGACCTCCTCCGGCTCCTCGCCCATGCCCAGGATCAGGTTCGACTTGGTGATGAGGCCCGCGTCGCGCGCCTGGGTCAGCACTCCCAGCGAGCGCTCGTAGCGGAAGGCCGGCCGGATGCGCTTGAAGATGCGCGGGACGGTCTCGACGTTGTGGGCGAACACCTCGGGCCGGGACTCGAACACGACACCGAGCTGATCCGGGTCGCCGTTGAAGTCGGTGGCGAGCAGTTCGACGCCGGTGTTCGGGTTGAGGCGATGGATCTGGCGGACGGTCTCTGCGTTGAGCCAGGCACCGCCGTCGGGAAGGTCGTCGCGGGCGACGCACGTGACGGTGGCGTAGCGGAGGTTCATGCGCACGACGCTCTCGGCGACGCGGCGTGGCTCGTCGGTGTCGTAGTCCGCGGGCTTGCCGGTGTCGATCTGACAGAAGTCGCAGCGCCGAGTGCACTGGGATCCGCCGATCAGGAAGGTCGCCTCGCGGTCCTCCCAGCACTCGAAGATGTTGGGACAGCCCGCTTCCTGGCACACGGTGTGGAGGTCTTCGCTCTTCACGAGCGAGTGGAGGGCGGTGTACTCCGGACCCATCTTGGCCTTGGTGCGGATCCACTCGGGCTTGCGCTCGATGGGGGTCTCGGCGTTGCGGATCTCGAGTCGGAGGAGCTTCCGGCCCTCGGGGGCGGCGGTCATGCGGGGACTCCCGTCCGTGCGATGTCGGTGTATTCGGCGAGGAAGGCGGCGCGGACGGCGTCCACGAGGTCGCGGGGTTCGACGACGGCCCCGGAGACCTCGCTGACCGTGGTCACACCGGCGTCGGTGATGCCGCACGGGATGATGTCGCGGAACGGTGCGAGCGAGTTGGCGCAGTTGATGGCGAAGCCGTGCATGGTCACGCCCTGCTGCACGCGCACCCCGATGGCGGCGACCTTGTCCTCGGAGAGGGGGCGGCGAACCCACACCCCGCTGCGACCGGGCACCTGGTAGCCGTCGACGCCGAACGGTCGCAGGACGTCGATCAGCAGATGCTCGAGCCGGCGCACGTGCGCGACGACATCCATGGGCTCAGGGAGGCGGACGATCGGGTAACCGACCAGCTGCCCCGGGCCGTGCCAGGTGATCTTGCCGCCGCGGTCGACGTCGACCACGGGGGTGCCGTCCTGCGGTCGCTCGTGCGGCTCGGTGCGCTTGCCCGCCGTGTAGACGGCCTCGTGTTCGAGCAGGATCAGCGTGTCCGGACGCGCGCCGGAGAGCACATCGGCGTGCACGCGGCGCTGCAGGTCCCAGCCGTCGAGGTACGGCACGGGGGTCGGGGAGAACCCGGGGGTGAGGATGTCGAGCATGAAGTCTCGCCTCCGAAATAGTTGGATTGCGTCTAAGAATACGCCCTGTTGTGACGCCCGAGCGCGACTCGCCGCGCGCGGTAGCGTGAGGGTATGAACTCCACCGGCCGCGCTGGCCGCCCCAAGGCGTCGTCGCGCGAGACGCTCGCGGAGGCGGCGTGCGAGCTGTTCCTGGAGCGCGGGTACGACGCCACGTCGGTCGCCGACATCACGCAGCGCGCCGGGGTGAGCCGCTCCAGCTTCTTCAACTACTTCACCTCCAAGAGCGACGTGCTGTGGTCCGCCGTGGACGAGCGCATCGAGGAGGCCGTCAAACGCCTGCAGGGCCTCGGGCGCGAGGCGGACGGCGACGCCGTGCGCGGGATCCTGCGGGGCATCGTGCGGGACTTCGCGCCGGACCCGCTCGCGCTCGCTCTGCGCAACGCCGGCGCGATGGGACTGCAGGATGAACTCGTCCGCGACACCGGGGTGCGCCTGGCGCGGCTGTCGGAGGCGATCGCCACCGCGGCCCGTGGCTCCGGCGTCGACGCGATCAGGGCGGACATCCTCGGCGCAGCCCTCGCGGCCGCCGTGTTCTCCGCGTTGCGCGTGTGGGCCGAGCAGGGCGCGGGGCTCGGAACCCCGCAGGCCGTGCTCGACGACGCCCTCGGCGCGATCCACGACCTCCCGTGGTCCGGCTGAGCGAGTCGTCGGCGCTCGCGTAGAATCGGGAGCACCATGGCTACCTTTGGAACGCTCTCCGACCGTCTCACCGAGACCTTCCGCAACCTCCGCACGAAGGGGAAGCTCACCGCCGCCGACGTCGACGGCACCGTGCGCGAGATCCGTCGCGCGCTGCTCGACGCGGACGTCGCTCTTGCGGTCGTCAAGGACTTCACGGCGAAGGTGCGCGAGCGCGCGCTCGGCGACGAGGTCAACAAGGCGCTGAACCCCGCCCAGCAGGTCGTGCAGATCGTGAACGAGGAGCTCGTGCAGATCCTCGGCGGGGAACAGCGTCGTCTGCAGTTCGCCAAGACGGCGCCGACCGTCATCATGCTCGCCGGGCTCCAGGGCTCCGGAAAGACGACGTTCGCCGGCAAGCTCGCGAAGCAGCTGGAGGGGGAGGGGCACACCCCGCTCCTGGTCGCCGCCGACCTGCAGCGTCCGAATGCCGTCAACCAGCTGCAGGTCGTCGCGGAGCAGGCCGGTGCGACCGTGTACGCACCCGAGCCGGGCAACGGCGTCGGCGATCCGGTCAAGGTGTCGCGCGACGGCGTGGAGCACGCCCGTCGCCAGCAGCATGACGTGGTGATCATCGACACCGCCGGACGCCTCGGTGTCGACGCCGAGCTGATGAAGCAGGCCGCCGACATCCGCAAGGCGGTCGACCCGGACGAGGTGCTGTTCGTCATCGACGCGATGATCGGTCAGGATGCGGTCAACACGGCGAAGGCCTTCCAGGAGGGCGTCGACTTCACCGGCGTCGTCCTGTCGAAGCTCGACGGTGACGCCCGCGGTGGTGCGGCGCTCTCGGTCGCCTCCGTCACCGGCCGGCCGATCATCTTCGCCTCGACCGGTGAGCGCCTCGAAGACCTCGAGCCGTTCCACCCCGACCGCATGGCGAGCCGCATCCTCGACCTCGGCGACATCCTGACCCTGATCGAGCAGGCGCAGCAGGCGTTCGACGAGGAAGAGGCGCTGAAGGTCGCCGAGAAGCTCGCCAACGAGGCCTTCACGCTGGAGGACTTCCTCGAGCAGCTGCAGCAGATGAAGAAGATGGGCTCGATGAAGAAGATGCTCGGCATGCTGCCGGGCATGGGCCAGATGAAGCAGCAGCTGGAGGACTTCGACGAGCGGGAGATCGATCGCACCGAGGCGATCATCCGCTCGATGACGCCGGGGGAGCGGCGTAACCCCAAGATCTTGAACGGGTCGCGTCGTCTGCGCATCGCCCGGGGCTCCGGCATGACCGTGACCGACGTGAACCAGCTGGTGCAGCGTTTCGACCAGGCGGCGAAGATGATGAAGACGGTCGCGCGCGGTGGCACGCCGAACATCCCCGGCATGGGTCCCGTGCCCGGCATGGGCAAGCCGGGAGCATCGTCCAAGCGCGGCAAGAAGGGCAAGGGGTCTCAGGGACGCTCGCGCTCGGGTAACCCCGCCAAGCGGGCGGCCGAGAACGCTGGCCTGGCAGCATCCGCCTCCGCGAACGGCTCGGGCTTCGGTCTCGGCGGAGCTCCTGCGCCCACCGAGGCGGATCTCGCCGAGATCCAGAAGCTCTTCGGCAAGAGCTGATCCTCAGGCGCGTGCCGCCGGCACCGGTGGCTCCTCGCCGATCGTCGGCGTCGTCGGTGTTCGCCGTGGCCGCGCCGTCAGCTGTCCCACCACGAGCGCACCCAGAGCGAGGGCCAGTCCGACGCCCTGAACCGCGGTGAAGCTCTCCCCGAGGACGATGACGCCCAGCAGGGCGGCCACGAGCGGCGAGAGCAGGGCGAGCAGGCCGGGCGCGATCACCGGCAACTGCTGGATGCCCCGGAACCAGAGGGTGTAGGCGACGATGCCCCCGACCGTACCCAGCCAGAGGTAGCCGAGCGCTGCGGCCCCGTCGATGGACGACGGCACGCCCTCCACGGCGAGGGTCACGGGAAGCAGGAGCAGACCACCCGCGGTGAGCTGCCATCCGGCGTAGACCACGGGGCCGATGTCCCGCGGACGGCCCCAGCGCTTGGTGAGGATCATGCCGAGGCCCGTCGCGGTGACGCCGCCGAGCGCCGCGAGCACGCCCCAGAGGTCGAGCTGCGCCGCCGGACCGAGGACGACCAGTGCGACACCGCCCGCTCCGGTCACGGCGGCCGCGGCGGACACCGCCCTGATCCGCTCCTGGAGCACCAGGGCACCCAGCACCAGCACGATGAGCGGCTGCGCCCCTGCGACTGCGGCGGCGACCCCGCCGGGCAGCCGCTCGGCGGCGAGGAAGAGCAACGGGAAGAACGCGCCGATGTTGAGCGCGCCCAGCACGAGCATCTTCGGCCACCACGTGCCGCGCGGCAGGCGACGAGCGAGAAGCACGGCCACGAGACCCGCCGGGAGCGAGCGGAGCAGCCCCGCGAACAGCGGGTGGCCAGGAGGGAGGAGCTCGGTCGTGACGAGGTAGGTCGTGCCCCACGACAGCGGGGCCAGAGCGGTCAGCAGCACGATGCGCCATCTGTTCATGGCTCCAGCGTGGGGGCTTCCCGCGCATGAGTCCAACGCGGGCTTGTCATCCTATCCATGAGGCGCGATCATGATCGGATGGATCTGCAGCAACTGCGGTACGTGGTCGCGGTCGCGGCGACCGGGAGCTTCACCCGCGCGGCGGAGCAGTGCTTCGTGACGCAGTCGGCGCTGAGCCACCAGATGGCGGCGCTCGAGCGCGAGCTCGGCCATCGGCTGTTCGCGCGATCGAGCCGCAGTGTGCGCCTCACGGAGGCGGGCGAGGCGTTCCTCGAGCATGCACGGGTCGCCGTCCGCGCCGCCGAGCAGGCGAAGGACGCCGTCGCTGCGGTTGCCGGCGAGGTGACCGGAACGCTCCGCCTCGGCGCGATCCCCACCGTGACAGCGATCTCGGTGCCGGAGCTTCTGCGCGCGTTCCGGGAGGCGTATCCCGCGGCACGGGTGGAGCTGCGCGGTGGCAACAGCGACGAGCTCATCGCCGCGCTCCGCCGCGACGACCTCGACATCGCGCTGCTGGGCTTGCGCGGCGACCTGGAACCCGCGGGGGTCGCGTCTCGCGCGGTACAGCATCAGCGACTGGTCGCGGTGCTGCCGCATGACCACGGGCTCGCGACGCGGCGGCGGCTCCGGCTCGCCGATCTCGCCGGGTGCGCCTTCGCGGACTTCCCCGCCGGGACATCGGGTCGGGCGCAGAGTGACGCCGCCTTCACCGCCGCAGGACTCGAGCGGGACGTGGCCTTCGAGGTCGACACCGCTCCGCTGCTTCTCGGACTCGTGAGGGCGGGGCTCGCCGTGACCCTTCTGGCCCCGGGGGTGGTCGACGGCGCAGAAGGTGTGGTCGCGGTGGCGGTGAGCGACGGGCCCGAGCGGACGGAATACGTCGCGTGGGATGCCGTGGCTCCGAGGGGCGTGGCGCGGGCGCTGCTGGCCGTCCTGGACGGGATGCGGAACCAGGAATCGGAGCGCGGGTGAAACGAGAAGCGGGCCCGGGGGAGACCCCGGACCCGCTTCATCCTTCCTCGGACTACTTCACGTCCTCGTCGACCCAGTCCATCGACTTGGTGACGGCCTTGCGCCACAGCCGCAGCTGGCGCTCGCGCTCGGCGTCGTCCATCGTCGGCTCCCAGCGCTTGTCCTCCTGCCAGTTGGCGGAGAGGTCGTCCAGCCCGTTCCAGAAGCCGACGGCGAGACCGGCGGCGTAGGCGGCACCGAGCGCGGTGGTCTCGGCGACGACCGGGCGCACGACCGGGACCCCGAGCACGTCGGCCTGGAACTGCATGAGCGCGTCGTTGGCCACCATGCCGCCGTCGACCTTGAGCTCGCTCAGGTCCACGCCCGCATCCGCGTTGACGGCATCGAGCACGTCGCGGGTCTGGAACGCGACGGCTTCGAGCGCTGCGCGCGCGAT
Organism: Microbacterium sp. NPDC059771; assembly: GCF_042732495.1. Taxonomy (NCBI): domain Bacteria; kingdom Bacillati; phylum Actinomycetota; class Actinomycetes; order Micrococcales; family Microbacteriaceae; genus Microbacterium; species Microbacterium sp. NPDC059771. The sequence goes on from NZ_JBHWHK010000001.1 coordinate 2,082,116, forward strand.
GTGGTTCTTGTTCGCGTAGCGGGTGAGACCCACGATCGCGCCGCGGGCGTCCGGACGCCAGTACGGCGCGAACAGACCGGAGAACGCGGGGACGATGTACACGCCGCCGTTGTCCTCGACCTGCTCCGCCAGCTTCTCGACCTCGGGCGCCGAGGAGATGATCCCCAGCTGGTCGCGGAGCCACTGGATCAGCGAGCCCGTCACGGCGATCGACCCTTCGAGCGCGTAGTGCGTCGGCTGGTCCCCGAGCTTGTACCCGACGGTCGTGAGCAGCCCGTTCTTCGAGTGGACGACTTCCTCGCCCGTGTTGAAGATCAGGAAGCAGCCCGTCCCGTAGGTGTTCTTGCTCTCGCCCTTCTGGAACGCCGCCTGACCGAAGGTCGCCGCCTGCTGGTCGCCGAGGATCCCGGCGATCGGCGTCTCGCGCAGCAGCGACGAGCTCTCGGCGGTGCCGTAGACCTCGGAGGAGGAGCGGATCTCCGGCATCATCGACCGCGGCACGCCGAACACCTCGAGGATGTCGTCGCGCCACTCGAGCGTCTCCAGATCCATGAACAGCGTGCGCGAGGCGTTGGTGACGTCGGTGGCGTGCACGCCGCCGTCCACACCGCCGGTCAGGTTCCAGAGCACCCAGCAGTCGGTCGTGCCGAACAGCAGGTCGCCCGCCTCGGCCTTCTCGCGCGCACCCTCGACGTTCTCCAGGATCCACGCGATCTTGGTGCCGGAGAAGTAGGTCGCCAGCGGCAGGCCGACGACCGGCTTGAAGCGCTCGACGCCACCGTCGGCTGCGAGACGGTCGACGATCTCCTGCGTGCGGGTGTCCTGCCACACGATCGCGTTGTACACCGGCTTGCCCGTGGTCTTGTCCCAGACCACCGCGGTCTCGCGCTGGTTGGTGATGCCGACCGCGGCGATGTCGTGCCGGGTCAGGTCGGCACGGCCGAGCGCCAGTCCGATGACCTCCTGCACGTTGCGCCAGATCTCCGCCGCGTCGTGCTCGACCCAGCCAGCCTTCGGGAGGATCTGCTCGTGCTCCTTCTGGCCGGTGGCGACGATGCTGCCCTTCTTGTCGAAGATGATCGCGCGGCTCGACGTCGTGCCCTGGTCGATCGCGATGATGTAGTCAGCCATGTGTTCTCCTTTGAATTCGCTTGCGGGTAGGGATCAGCCGGCGAGGCCGAGCAGAACGGGTGCCGCGAGGGCGGCGATGACACCACCGATGAGCGGGCCGACGACCGGGACCCACGAGTAGGACCAGTCGCTCGCGCCCTTGCCCTTGATCGGGAGGATGGCGTGAGCGATGCGCGGGCCGAGGTCACGGGCGGGGTTGATGGCGTAGCCGGTCGGGCCACCGAGGGAGGCGCCGATCGCGACCACGAGCAGGGCGACCGGAAGCGCCGTGAGCGGGCCGAGGCCACCGGGGGTGCCGATCTCGATGTCGCCGTAGTCGGCGAACGCGAAGATCACGAACACCAGCACGAACGTACCGATGATCTCGGTGACGAGGTTCCAGCCGTAGGAGCGGATGGCAGGGCCGGTCGAGAACACGCCGAGCTTGTTGGCCGCTTCGGGCTCCTCGTCGAAGTGCTGCTTGTAGGCGAGCCACACGACGATCGCACCGAGGATCGCACCGAGCAGTTCCGCCCCGGTCGCGGTCAGGAACATCGCGAAGTCGATCTTGCCGGCGACGAGCAGGCCGATGCCGACGGCGGGGTTCAGGATGGCGCCCGAGTAGGCCGAGACGAGGACACCGGCGAACACCGCGAGACCCCACCCCCAGTTGACCATCAGGAAGCCGCCACCGAAGCCCTTGTTCTTCGCCAGGGCGACGTTCGCGACGACACCGCAGCCGAGCAGCACCAGCATCGCCGTGCCGACGAGCTCGGACAGGAAGTAAAGACCGAGATTGACGTCAGTCATGTCTTCATTGACCTTTCTTACGGGTCGGGGCCCCTCTGCCCCGACCCCCTATGGGGGTAGCACCGCGAGGAGGGCGGTGGTCGGACTTCCGTCAGCCGCGGGCGCGGGACGGAAGGTGGAGTCCGTGTCGTTCGTTGAGGAGGAGGCGGGTCTGCTCGACTTCGGCATCGTGCCGCTCGCGGTCCCAGCCGAGGAGGGGAGCGAGCGCCTCAGCGATCTCGTCGAGCACCTCGGCGTTGGCGCCGCCCGTGAAGGCGATGCTGGTGCGGCGCAGGATCACGTCCTCCAGCCGTGCGACCATCTCGTTCTGCACCATCCATTCGAGCTCCCGTGTGGAGAGGTCGCCGCCGGCGAGGGGCGCGTCCGGTCCCTGCTCGACGTGCGCCCAGACCTCGGCCGCCCGCGTGCCGTAACGGGCCAGCAGCTGCTCGGCACGTGCTCCGGCGCCCGGCAGGTTCTCCTGGATCCAGATGCGCTTGGCCTTCTCGGTGCGCGGGAACTCGCGTCCGCCGCCGATGGCACGACCCGCGGTCGACACCGTGCGCGTGCGACCCAGGAGGTCGAGCACCTGGTTGGACAGCGATTCGCCGAGCGCGCGGAACGTGGTCCACTTGCCACCGACCAGGCTCACCAGCGGGACGGCGCCCTGGCGGTCGACCTCGACCCGGTAGTCGCGCGAGACGAACCCGGGGGCCGTGTCCTCGTGGCGGGGGAGCGGGCGGATGCCGGAGAAGTTGTAGACGATCTGCTCGCGGGTCACCGAGATCGTCGGGAACACGTGGTGGATGAGGTCGAAGAAGTAGTCGATCTCCTCCTCGGTGCACACCGGGACCTCGCGCGGGTCGGCGTCGATGTCCGTGGTGCCGACGAGCACTCGGCCCTTCAGCGGATAGATCAGCACGATGCGGCCGTCGGAGTGCTCGAAGAAGATCTCGCGGCCGCGGGTGGCGTCCAGCAGCTCCGGGTGGTCCAGCACGATGTGCGAGCCCTTGGTGCCGCCCATGAAACGGCTCTGGAGGCCGAGCTCCTCGTTGGTGAGGTCGGTCCAGGGGCCGGACGCGTTGACGATCACGTCGGCGGACACGACGAACTCGGTGCCGCTCTCGCGGTCGCGCAGCAGCACGCTGTCGCCGTCGCGACCGACCGCCTCGACGTAGTTGAGAGCCACGGCGCCGGGGTGCGCGGCGCGCCCGTCCTGCAGCACGTCGAGGGCGAGCCGCTCCGGGTCGTGCATCGAGGCGTCGTAGTACGTCGCGGTGTACTTGATGTCCGGGTCGAGCGACGGCAGTTCAGCGAGCGACTTCTTACGTCCGAGGAAGCGGTGGCGCGGCACGGTGCCGCCGTCGCGCGAGAAGGTGTCGTAGATCGTGAGGCCGACCTTGATCAGGAACGCTCCGCGCTCCTTCGGCTTGCCGCTCTTGTGGGTGAGGAAGCGGAGCGGCGCGGAGAGGATGCCCGAGAACGTCGAGTAGATCGGGATCGTGGTCTGCAGCGGCTTGACGTAGTGCGGCGCGATCTTGAGCAGACCGTTGCGCTCCTCCACCGACTCGCGGACGAGGCGGAACTCGCCGTTCTCCAGGTAGCGGATGCCCCCGTGGATCATGTGGCTGGAGGCGGCGGAGGCCCCGGACGCGAAGTCGCCGCGCTCGACCAGGAGGACATCGACCCCCTGCAACGCCAGGTCGCGGAACGTGGAGATGCCGTTGATGCCACCGCCGATGACGAGGACGGTGGTGCGTCCGGACTCGCGGACAGCGCGGACGTCCGCGCGCTCGGGGGACGCGTGTGTGGAATCGATCATCGTCGACCCTCTCTTCCTTGCTTGCCACCAGCATCGACCCGTCTGACGTGGGCGCGCAAGTCCGCTGCACATATGTGCAAGGATCGAAGGACAGGAGGAAGTCATGGCAGGTTCCGGCGCGCAATCCCGCGACAGCAAGCTGATCGCGGCGCTCACCGCCGCTCAGCTCTACTACATGCAGGACAAGACCATGGAGGTCATCGCCACGGAGCTCGGCACGTCGCGGTCCTCGGTCTCACGGCTGCTGAGCTTCGCGCGGGAGAGCGGACTCGTCGACATCCGCATCAACTCACCGCTCGAACGGCTCGGCATGCTCGAACAGCGCATCCGCGATCGCCACCGCGTCGTCGCACACGTGGTGCCGATGGCCGAGATCGTGAGCGAGGTGGAGCGGCTGGAGCGCGTCGCCCTGACGGCGGGACGACTCCTGTCTCAGTTCGTCGACTCCAACATGATCGTGGGCGTGGCGTGGGGATCGACCATCAGTGCCGTCAGCCGTGGTCTCACGCAGAAGGAGACGCACAACACCACGTTCGTGCAGCTCAACGGCGCCGGCAACACGCAGACCAGCGGTGTGGAGTACTCCAGCGACATCCTGCAGCGCTTCGGCAGTGCGTTCGGCGCGCAGGTGCAGCAGTTCCCGGTCCCGGCGTTCTTCGACGACCCCGCGACGCGAGAGGCGATGTGGCGGGAGCGCAGCACACGGCGGGTGCTCGACCTCCAGGCGAAGATGGACATCGCGGTGTTCAGCCTCGGCTCGCCAGCGGCAGAGGTCCCCAGTCGCGTCTACGTCGGCGGGTATCTGGGGCGTGAGGACTACCGGAGCCTCCGCGAGGATCACGCGATCGGCGACGTCGCGACCGTGTTCTTCCGCGCGGACGGCTCGTGGCGCGACATCCGCGTCAACGCCAGGGCGACCGGGCCGGGCCTCGACCGCCTGCGGCGCGTGCCCCGGCGGGTGTGCGTCGTGTCCGGGGTGCCGAAGCTCGCGAGCCTGCGGGCGGCGATCGCCGCGGAGCTCATCACCGACGTCGTGCTCGACGAGGGCCTCGCGCGCCGGCTCATCGAGGACTGAACCGCCGACGGGGCGTCACTCGCCGTCGATCGACGACTCCGGCCCCGAGCGGAACTCGCGGATCAGGTGCTGCACGACCGCGGCGAGGTCGCCGTCCGTCGCGTCGGCGACGGCCAACTGACGCGCATAGCTCGCGCCTCCCTCGAGGATGCCGCCGATGCTCGCGAACTCCCGCCCGCAGCCGAGCTCGACCGCGACCGGGGCGAGCTCTTCGATCTTCTCCGCCAGATGATCTCCTACGAGACGCTGCGTTCCGATCGCGTCGACGATCACGCGAGCGTCGAGGCCGTAGCGGGCGGCGCGCCACTTGTTCTCCCGGTGGTACCAGGCGGGAAGCTCCGGAAGCGCCGCGCCCTCGTCCAGCAGCCGCGAGAAGTGCTCGACCAGCACCTGCACGAGAGCCGCGACGGCGGCCATCTCGGACAGCGTGGACAGCCCGTCGCACGCCCTCACCTCGATTGTGCCCCAGCGCGGTGCGGGGCGGATGTCCCAGCGCACCTCGGTCGCGTCGGCCATGACGCCCGTGCGGACCATGTCGTCGAGGTACCGCTCGAACTGTGCCCAGTCGCGCAGCGGCCAGGGGAGCCCAGCGGTCGGAAGCTGCTGGAACACCAGGGCGCGGTTGGAGGCGTATCCCGTGCGCTCCCCGGCCCAGAACGGGCTCGACGCCGACAGAGCCTGGAGGTGGGGGAGGTAGGCGGACAGGGCGTTGATGATCGGGAACACCTTGCGCTGGTCCTCCACGCCCACGTGCACGTGGATGCCCCAGATCATCATGTTGCGTCCCCACCACTGGGTGCGCTCGATGAGGGTGTGATACCGGGTCTTGTCCGTCACCTGCTGATCGAACCATTGCGCGAACGGGTGGCTGCCGGCGGAGAGGAGCTCGATCCCCGCCGGGTCGGTGGAGGCCCGGACCGCGGAGATGGCGTTGGCGATGTCGTCGACCGCGTGGGCCACCGAGTCGCCGATGCCGCTCGTGACCTCGATCGTGTTCGTGAGGAGCTCCCCGGTCACGGTGTGGCGTTCGTCCTCGCTCTCCGCTTCCAGCGCGGCGAGGAGCTCGGGCGCGCGGCCGACCAGATCGCCGGTCGCGGGATCGGCGAGCATGATCTCCCATTCGAGACCGACGGTGGAGCGGGCCGAAGCGGCGAAGTCGAGCTGCACGACCACAGTCTGACACGGCGTCGCCGACACGCGGCCACGCCGTGTCGCCGCGTTTCGCGCGGGGCCGGTGCATCTGGCAGAATAGAGGGTCGGACGACGTGCTCGACCCTCTATCCAGCATTCGTCCTCCCTATTGAGCTTCCGCCGGGTGTGCACCCCACTCTCCAGGCGATCGGTTCGTTTCCTTCCACACCATTCAGGAGAATCGTGTCTGTCAAGATTCGTCTCAAGCGCCTGGGCAAGATCCGCGCGCCTTACTACCGCATCGTCGTCGCCGACTCGCGCACCAAGCGCGACGGTCGTGTGATCGAGGAGATCGGCAAGTACCACCCCACCGAGGAGCCCTCCTTCATCGAGGTCGACTCCGAGCGTGCGCAGTACTGGCTGTCCGTCGGCGCTCAGCCGACCGAGCAGGTCACCGCCATCCTCAAGATCACGGGCGACTGGGGCATCTTCAAGGGCGACAAGGACGCGAAGTCCACGCTCAAGGTCGCCGAGGAGAAGACGGCGTTCGAGGCCGACTCCTCGAAGAAGTCGGTCATCAAGCCGAAGGCGGAGAAGAAGGAGGCTCCCGCTGAGGAGGCTCCCGCCGCTGACGCCGACGCGGAGGCCGCCGAGGCTCCCGCCGCCGACGCCGAGTAATCCATCGTGCTTGCCGCCGCGCTCGAGCACATCGTCAAGGGGATCGTCGATCACCCGGAGGATGTGCGCATCACCGAATCCACCTCGCCGCGAGGCGACCTCCTCGAGGTGCGCGTGCACCCCGACGACCGTGGACGCGTGATCGGGCGTGGCGGCCGCACGGCCAAAGCCCTGCGCACCCTCGTCAGCGCTCTCGCGGACGGGCGTCGCGTTCGTGTCGACGTCGCGGACGACTGACGTGGTGGCGAAGGACCGCAGCCAGGGCAGGAACCAGCTCCGCGTCGGACGGCTCGTCAAGGCGCACGGGCTGAAGGGCGCCCTGAAGCTGGAGCTGTACACCGACAACCCCGAGGGCCGATTCACCCCGGGGGCCGTGTTCACGTTGCAGGTGCCCGAGGCATCTCCGTGGCACGGCAAGGAGATCACCGTCCGCGAGTACCGAGTGATGAACGGGAACCCGGTCGTGTTCTTCGACGACGTCGACGACCGCACGGCCGCCGAGAGCCTCGTGCGCGCGATCCTCTGGATCGATCAGGACGAGGACGAGGTCGAGGAGAACGCCTGGTTCGACCACCAGCTGGTCGGACTCGACGTCGTCCGCGACGAGACCGTGGTCGGTCGCGTCGTCCGCGTCGATCACTTCCCCGCCCAGGACCTTCTCATCGTGAAGGCGGGCGAGCAGGAGATCATGGTGCCGTTCGTCGAGGCGATCGTGCCGACCGTCGATGTCGCGGGCGGCCGCGTTATCGTGACGCCGCCGTCCGGTCTGTTCGAGGAACTCCCCGACTCGGAGGATGCCCAGGCGGACGAGTCGACGGAGGCGGACGACGCTTCCGAATCGCGCTGATACGGTTCCCCCGTGCGCATCGATGTCGTCTCCATCTTCCCGTCGTACTTCGACGGCCTGACGCTGTCGCTGCTCGGAAAGGCTCGGCACACCGGTCTGCTCGATCTGCGCGTCCACGACCTCCGCGACTGGACGCACGACCGCCATCGCACGGTCGACGACACCCCGTACGGCGGGGGAGCGGGCATGGTCATGAAGCCGGAGCCGTGGGGGCTCGCCCTGGATGAGATCGCCGGTTCCGACGTGTCCGGCACCGAAGCTCCCACCTTCATCTTCCCGTCTCCGGCGGGGGAGGTCTTCACGCAGGCGACGGCGCGCGATCTCTCGACGCGGGGACATCTCGTGTTCGGTTGCGGCCGCTACGAGGGGATCGACGAGCGCGTCTTCGAGTACGCGTCCGGCCTGGGCGAGGTCCGGTTGCTCAGCCTCGGCGACTACGTGCTGAACGGCGGCGAGGTCGCCGCGATGGCGATGATCGAGGCTGTCGGACGGCTCATCCCCGGTGTCGTCGGCAATCCGGAGAGCCTCGTCGAGGAGTCGCACGAGGACGGGCTGCTGGAGTACCCGTCGTACACGAAGCCCTCGGTCTGGCGCGAGCGTGCGGTGCCGGAGGTGCTGCTCAGCGGCAACCACGGGGCGATCGCGGCCTGGCGCCGCGAACAGCAGATCGAACGGACTCGGCGCCGTCGGCCGGACCTCCTGCCACCGGCGGAGGCCTGAACCGACCTCCGAACGCGTGTCGCGCACCTGTTAGCGTCGGAGCATGGTGGACAGGGCACTCGCGCAGTCGTTCGAGACGATCGGCGAGGAGTACGACTGTCATCGGCCAGGATTCCCCGTCGCCGCGGTCGAAGCCATCCTCCCCGCCGCGGTTCCTACGGTGCTCGACCTCGGCGCGGGGACGGGCAAGTTCACCGAGCTCCTGCTCGAGCGCGCGGATCACGTGGTGGCCGTCGAGCCTTCCGCGCCGATGCGCGAGGTGCTTTGGTCCAAGCTGCCAACGGTCAGCGCTCTCGACGGTACGGCTGAGCGCATCCCCCTGGGCGACGGCGCCGTCGACGCGGTCTGCGTTGCGCAGGCCTTCCACTGGTTCGACCGAGACACGGCCGCGGCGGAGATCGCGCGGGTGCTGGTGCCGACGGGTGTGCTGGGTCTGCTCTGGAATCGCGCGGATCCGACGTGCGCGTGGGACGTCGCATGTCACCGCATCGCGCACCCGGCCGTGGGCGATGCCGATGCCACGACCGCGACCGCCGTGGAGCTGCCGGGCTTCGACTTCGTCGGGCACCACGAGATCCGCTGGAAGGAACGGATCAGCCGTGCCGGCTACGTCGCCCGGTGGGCCACGGTCAGCAGCTATCTCGTCGCGAACGAGTCCGGGCGCCGCGCGATGCGTGATGCGATCGAGGCCGTGCTCGACGACAGCCCGGAGACGGCGGGCAGGGCGGCCTTCGACCTTCCGCATCTGACTGACGTCTTCCGCTACCGGCGCGCATGAGGATCTGGTCGTTGCATCCGGTGTACCTCGACCGGCAGGGCCTCGTGGCGTGCTGGCGCGAGACCCTGCTCGCTCAGGCTGTGCTCGCCGGAACGACGAAGGGCTATCGCGAGCACCCGCAGCTGGCGCGCTTCCGCGAGGCACCCGAGCCGTCGACGGCGGTGTCGGCCTATCTGCGCGGTCTTGCGGACGAGGCTGACGCGCGTGGCTACCGCTTCGATCGCTCGCGCATCCGTACCCTCGGCACCACTGTGCCGCCCCTCGAGGTCACCACCGGTCAACTCGACCTGGAGTGGCGCCATCTGCGTGCCAAGCTCGCCGCCCGAAGCCCGGACCGCCTGGCCCTGCATGCGCACACGCACCGTCCGGCGCCTCATCCGCTGTTCGTCGTGGTCGAGGGCCCCGTGGCGTCGTGGGAACGGGCGTGACGTCGCGGGTCAGTCGACGCCGAGGAAGGAACGGTCGGTGAGGATGATCGGCCCGTCATCCGTGATCGCGATGGTGTGCTCCGAATGCGCACCGCGGGAGCCGTCGACGCTGCGCAGCGTCCAGCCGTCGGGGTCGGTCACGAGCTCGTCGGTGGTCGCGAGGAACCACGGCTCGAGAGCCAGGACCAGGCCGGCGCGGAGCGGGAAGCCGCGGCCCGCTCTGCCGTCGTTCGCCACATGCGGGTCTCCGTGCATGGTGCGTCCGACGCCGTGCCCGCCGAAGTCGGTGTTGATGGAGTAGCCCTCGCCGTGGGCGACGTCGGCGATCGCAGCGGAGATGTCGCCGATGCGGTTGCCCACGACAGAGGTCTTGATCGCGGCCGTGAGAGCCCGCTCGGTGGTGTCGATCAAACGCAGGTCCTCGTCGCGCGGCGTGCCGACCACGAACGAGACGGCGGAGTCGGCCACCCATCCGTCGACGGAGACCGCGAAGTCGAGGGTGACCAGATCGCCGTCGCGCAGGGTGTAGTCGTGGGGGAGGCCGTGCAGGACCGCGTCGTTCACGGAGGTGCAGATGACCTTGCCGAAGGGGCTCGCCCCGAAGGACGGGTGGTAGTCGATGTAGCAGGACTCCGCGCCCGCTCTGCGGATCATGTCGTGGGCGCGACGGTCGATCGCCAGAAGGTTGGTGCCCACTTTCGTCTCGTCGCGCAGGGTCGCCAGGGTCTCGGCGACGAACCGGCCTGCCGCGCGCATCTCGTCGATCTCGGCAGGGGTGCGCAGTTCGATCATGGGTGTCCTCTCGTTTCCTCCATTCTCCCTGATCGAAGCGCCCAGGGGAGCCGCGCGCTCAGAGCGAACACGCTGACCCGACGAGGGGCGATCGACGTAGCATCGGAGCATGTGGTTGCGTCAGGCGTTCTTCCGGTGGCTCCTGCCGTCTGCCTTCGTGCTCCCGCTGTGGCTCCTCGTCGGCTGGGGCGTGTTCCAGGGCGGCTGGGCCATCCTGTGGGTGTTGCTCATCGCGATTCCGTCCGTCTTCATCGGGCAGCTCCTGCTCACACTGCTCACGCGTTCGCGGCCGTCGGTCCGCGCTGAGCGTGCCGTGTCCTGGTGGGATGTCGCCGGCTTCGCGCTGTGGCACGGCCTCACCATCGCGGTGGGGTTCTTCATCGACGGCGCGTTCGGCTGGTTGCTCGCGGCGGCGATCGTCGTCGGGATCGCGCTCGTCTGGCTGCAGCTGTGGCAGCTGTGGAACGAGGCCCGTGGCAGTGGGGCGCGCATCAGAGAGACCATCACGTGGTCCACGATCCCCGCCGCGGACGAGCCGACCGTGCGCGCGGAGCCCCATGAGATCATCGTCGTGCGCGAGAGTGATCCCCGGGACTGAGTGACCGTTTTGGTCGCATCTGCCATCCGTGGCAGAATGGATTCTTGTGCCGTGACCGGCTCTGCCTCAGGGGAGCCCGCGGACGCGTCAGCGCCGTTCAGCACACACCCGTTCTTGTTCCTTCCATCATCATGCATCCGACCTGTGGCGAGTGCAGAGAGAGACGATCATGCAGATCCTCGACGCCGTCGACGCGGCTTCGCTCCGTTCCGACATCCCCGAGTTCTTCCCCGGTGACACCGTCAAGGTGCACGTCAACATCACCGAGGGCAACCGCTCCCGTATCCAGGTCTTCCAGGGCGTCGTCATCGGCCGCCAGGGCGACAGCGTGCGCGAGACCTTCACGGTCCGCAAGATCAGCTTCCAGGTGGGCGTGGAGCGCACCTTCCCCGTGCACTCCCCGGTGATCGACCACATCGAGGTCGTCACGCGCGGTGACGTTCGTCGTGCGAAGCTCTACTACCTGCGCGAGCTGCGTGGCAAGAAGGCGAAGATCAAGGAGAAGCGCGACAACTGAGTCGCAGCTTCCTCACAGCACCCCGGGACACGATGTCCCGGGGTGCTTTGTCGTGCGCGGGGTGTGCGACCCTTGTTACTGCCGTGTGCCAACGGTGCTCCACTCGAGAAGGAACCAGATGACTGACTCTCCGTCCGCACGTCCGACGAGAAGGCGCCGCGGGTTCCTGGTCTTCCTCCGTGATGTGCTGGTGATCGTCCTGATCGCGGCGCTGGTGTCGTTCGTCATCAAGACGTTCGTCGTCCGCTCGTTCTACATCCCCTCGGCCTCGATGGAGCGGACGCTGCTCATCAACGACAGGATCCTCGTCGACGAGCTGACCCCACGCTGGACCGGCTACGAGCGGGGCGACGTGGTCGTGTTCAAGGACCCCGGGGGATGGCTCGACGGTCAAGTGCAGACACCGGCGCAGCCGCCTCTGATCCAGGCCGTGGATTGGGTGCTGAACTTCGTGGGTATCTCGGCGACGGACTCGCAGGACCATCTCGTCAAGCGCGTGATCGGGGTCGCGGGCGACCACGTGGTGTGCTGCAACGCGCTGGGGCAGATCACGATCAATGGTGCACCGATCGACGAGCTCGGATACCTCAACCTCCCGCAGGGCGACACCGCCGCCTCCAACGAGCCGTTCGACGTGGTCGTGCCTGAGGACTCGGTGTGGCTCCTGGGCGACAACCGCGATCGCTCGCGAGACGCGCGCGCCCACCAGGATCTCCCGAGCGGCGGCTTCGTGCCCGTCGGCAACATCGTCGGCAAGGCGTTCCTGACGACCTGGCCGCTCGATCGGTTCGGCACGATCGACGGGCATCACGAGATCTTCAACGGGGTACCGGAGTCGGAATGACCGTCGTCGCGCCCCGTCTGACGCTCGAGCGACGGCTCCTCGGCGAATGCGAGCTGATCATCGCGCTCGACGAGGTCGGTCGCGGTGCCCTCGCGGGGCCGGTCGCCGTGGGGGCCGCCGTGATGGACGCCAAGGGAGCGCGCCGGCGGGTTCCCGAGGGTCTGCGCGATTCGAAACTCGTCACGGAACGACGGCGCCCTGAGGTGGCTGCGCGCGCCGCGGCGTGGGTCCAGGCCTCCGCCGTCGGCTGGGCGACGGCGAGGGAGGTCGACGAGGTGGGGATCATGCGGGCGCTCGGTCTCGCCGCGTCGCGGGCCGTTCAGGCCGTGGTGGACCAGGGGGCCGCCCTCGAGAATGCGCTGGTGCTGCTCGATGGGAATCACGACTACGTGTCCCGCGTCCATCCCGTCCCCCTCCGTGTGCGGCCGGTGGTCAAGGCCGACCGCGACTGCGCCTCCGTGTCGGCCGCCTCCGTGATCGCCAAGGTCGCACGCGACGGGCACATGGCCGAGCTGCACGAGGGTCATAGCGGCTATCAGTGGGATCGGAACAAGGGCTACGCGAGCCCCGAGCATCGGGACGCCATCCGCGCTCTGGGCCTGTCACCGTTCCACCGGTCGTCCTGGGCGATCGCCGATGCCCCGACGCTCTTCTGAGGGCGCCCGCGGATACCGCTCCGTGCGGTCCGCCGCCATAGGATGGAGTCATCATGGATGAGGAAGCCTTCGACGACTACGACCGCGAGCTCGAGCTGGCGCTGTTCCGTGAGTACCGTGACGTCGTCTCGCAGTTCCAGTACGTGGTCGAGACCGAGCGGCGCTTCTACCTCGCCAACGAGGTCAACGTCGTGCGACGCGACACCGAGCACGACTTCTACTTCGAGATCTCCATGAGCGATGTCTGGGTCTGGGACATCTATCGCGCGGACCGCTTCGTGAAGGCCGTGCGGGTCCTCACCTTCAAGGACGTCAACGTCGAGGAACTGCAGCGACGCGAGTTCGAGCTCCCGCAGGAGCTGTCCCTCGACGGCGAGTGACCTGACGCCGTCGGAGAGGTCCCGACCCGCCGGTCGGCTGCGACTCCCGTTCTGCACCGACCGCAGGAACGAGGGTCTTCTCCGCGGCGTCCCTCGCAAAGCCCGACAGCCCCACGGCGCAGGGCGGGAGTGCGGGATCCTCTCCGCATGGCAGCGAAAGACGAGCTCGGACGAGCGGGCGAACAACGTGCGGCGGAGTACCTCCGATACCGCGGGTACACCATCCTGGACCGGAACTGGCGGTGTGCGCAGGGCGAGATCGACATCGTCGCCCAGCGGGACGGATGGCTCGCGATCGTCGAGGTGAAGACACGGCGGAGCGCCGCATTCGGGCATCCGCTCGAGGCGATCGATGCACGGAAACGCCGTCGTCTCTGGCAGCTCGCGTACGCCTGGCGAGCCGCGCACGTGGATGCGGCGACGGGCCTGGCGGTGCGGCTCGAGGCGATCGGGATCACCGGTCCGGACGCCGCGCAGGGCGTCGTCGACCATCTCGAGGACGTCGCGTGACCACCGCGCGCACCTGGTCCGTCGCCCTCAACGGTGCTGTCGGACACCTCGTCGAGGTGGAGGCCGATCTGTCCAATCAGACGCCCGAGTTCCGCATCATCGGGCTTCCGGACAAGTCGCTCGGCGAGGCCGTACAGCGGGTCCACAACGCCTGTCAGAACTCCGGGCTGGATCTCCCACGGCGCCGTCTCACCGTCAACCTGTCGCCGGCCAGTCTCCCGAAGCACGGCTCGGCCTTCGACCTCGCCATCGCGATCGCCAGCCTCGCCACGGGCGGCACTCTGAACCAGCGAACGGTTCGACGGACGGTACATCTCGGCGAACTCGGGCTCGACGGGAGGATCCGCCCGGTGCCCGGCGTCCTCCCGGCGGTCTTCGCCGCCGTGCGGGCGGGGTTCACCCAGGTCGTGGTGCCGCGCGGCAACGAGCCGGAGGCGCGGTTGGTTCCCGGTGTGGAAGTGCGGTCCGCGGCGTCGCTGGCCGAGGTCGCCGTCTGGCATGGCGCCGCCGTGGACGTGGACGACGTCGAGCCGGTCCTGCTTCCGGCCCCCGTCTCCCGGCGCGAGGATGAGCACGACCTCGCAGACGTCATCGGACAGGACGAGGCGGTCGAGGCCCTCATCGCAGCCGCCGCGGGCGGCCATCATCTGCTCCTCAGCGGTCCTCCTGGCGCGGGGAAGTCCATGCTCGCCGCACGTCTGCCGGGGATCCTGCCGCTGCTCGATGAGCGAGAGGCGCTGGAGGTCGCATCGATCCGGTCGCTGAGCGGCGAGTCCGTCACCGCTCTGGACCGTCGACCGCCGCTGGAGGCGCCCCACCATACGGCTTCCACCGTGGCGTTGATCGGCGGAGGATCGCGCTCTGCGAGGCCGGGAGCCGTGGCTCGTGCGCATCGCGGGGTGCTGTTCCTCGACGAGGCGGCGGAGTTCTCCCGCGTCGCGCTCGACGCGCTTCGCCAGCCGTTGGAATCGGGGGTGGTGGACGTGCACCGATCCGGCTTCACCGCGCGTTTCCCTGCCCGCTTCCAACTCCTGCTCGCCACGAACCCGTGTCCCTGCGGCAACTTCGGTGTGCGGAACGCGGAATGCACCTGTCCGCCGAGCGCCGTCCGACGGTATGCCGCTCGGATATCCGGCCCTTTGCGTGACCGAGTCGACATCGATCTCGGGCTCACCCGTGTTGCCGCGTCGAAAGCCATCTCCCACGAGCGTGCCCGGGTGACGACGGCGTTCGCGCGTGAGCGCGTGCAGGCAGCACGGGAGCGCGCGGCGCATCGCTGGCGTGGGACACCCTGGCAGAAGAACGCCGAGGTGCCGGGTCCCGTCCTCCGACGGGCCCCGTTCCATGTGGAGAAGACCGAGCGGATGATCCTCGATCGTGCCCTCGAGCGCGGTGCGCTCACGCTCCGCGGTTACGACCGTGTGCTCAGGGTTGCGTGGACGATGGCGGACCTCGCCGGCCGGGAGCGGCCCGGCGAAGAGGAGATCGGTCGCGCCTTGCACCTACGTCGAGGGGTGGCGGCATGATCGACGCTCTGCTCGCCGACGAGAGCACGTGCGCGGTCGCCCGTCGGATTCGAGGAGGCCAATCCGAAGGACTTGCGGACGTCGTCGCCCGCGCGGCCTGGAGCGTCATCGCCGAACCCGGAGATGCCGTCGCCGGAGTCTTGACGCAGGAGTTCGGAGCGGTGGGTGGGCTCCGCTACGCCTTCGACGCGAGTGCGCGCACGAAACCCGAAGTGCGCCGTGCCGGAGCTGTACGCGCGCTCGCTGAGGCACGGAGGCGCTGGGCACCCCGCGCGTCACCAGCAGCGGTGTGTCGTGCGTTCCGCGCGGCGGAATCGGTCGGGGCTCACCTCGTCGTGCCCGGTGACGCCTGCTGGCCGGTCCGTCTGTCCGATCTCGGCACACAGGCACCCGCGGCTCTCTGGGTGCGCGGGCGCTGCGAGCTCCTGGTTGCGCAGCCCCTGGTCGCCGTCGTCGGCGCGCGGGCTGCGACCGGGTACGGCGACCGCGTGGCGTCGGAGCTGGCGGGAGACCTGGCGACGACCGGCGCGGTGATCGTGTCGGGTGGTGCGTATGGCATCGACGGAGCGGCACACCGCGCTGCTCTCGGGGTGGGAGGGGAGACGGTCGCGGTGCTCGCCGGCGGCGTGGACCGTCTTTACCCCGCCGGTCATCACGACCTGTTGACGCGCATCGCGGAGCGCGGTGCCGTGGTGAGCGAGCCCCCGTGCGGGGCCGCTCCTACCAAGTGGCGGTTCCTCGCTCGAAACAGACTCATCGCGGCGCTGGGGCATGCGACGGTCGTCGTCGAGGCGGGGTGGCGAAGCGGCTCCCTGAACACCGCGGGCCATGCCGCGACTCTCGGACGGCCCCTCGGCGCGGTGCCGGGACCCGTGACGTCCGCATCATCGGCCGGGTGCCATCGGCTCCTGCGGGAGTACGATGCGACCTGCGTGACGTCGGCCGCGGAGGTCAGAGAGCTCATGGGGGAGTCGGTGGGGGCGCCTCCTGGCGTCTCCTCCCTCGGCCCCGATCGGAGTCGTGTCGAGGCAGCGATGAGCACGGCGGTCTCCCTGACGATCGCCGACATCGCGGAACGAGCGGGGGTCGAGGCAGGGCGAGCGCGCGCGATCCTCGGGCTTCTCGATCTGGAGGGCACCGTGCGCCGAGACGAGCGGGGGTGGCGCCGCCGCTGAGTTGCCCGTGTACCGCCGAACGTCGCGGTGCGGCGGGGCGCGACGAACTCGCCGACGATCCGGGCAAGCTGGAGACGTGGATTACGCAGTCGCGGTGGAGGCGTTCACCGACCACCTGGAGAAGGTGCGCCGGCTCTCGCCCGCGACCGTGCGCGCCTACGGTGCAGACCTGCGAGACCTCGGGTCCACGGTGGGCATCGGGCCGGTGGCCAGCGTGGACCTGGAAGATCTTCGGGAATGGCTCTGGCACGCGACCCAGCGTGGCGACGCCCGCTCCACCCTGGCACGACGCGCGGCCGCCGCACGATCCTTCTTCGCCTGGGCGCGCGAACGCGAGCTGATCGCGACCGACCCGAGCATCCGCCTCGTGGCCCCCAAACGAGCGAAGACGCTGCCGACCGTGGCGTCGAAGGACGCGATGACCCAGTTGCTCGACGCGCACCGCGCGGCCGCGAGCGAGGGAGACCCGGTGGCACTGCGAGATCACGCGATCCTGGAGCTCCTGTATGGGGCAGGCATCCGCGTCTCCGAGTTGTGCGGCCTCGACGTCGACGATGTCGACCTCGAGCGCGGGACCGTCCGCGTCCTCGGCAAGGGCGCGAAGGAGCGGGTCGTGCCCTTCGGGGCTCCGGCGGTCGTGGCCACAGGTGCGTACCTCACCCGTGCCAGGCCCACGCTGCTCGCCCGCGCCATGTCCCCCGGAACGGCAGTCTTCCTCGGAGCGCGAGGGGGACGCATGGGACCGCGAGCCGTGTACGCCCTGGTGGCCCGAGCGCTGGCGCCGGTCGTGGGGGCGGAGACGATCGGCCCGCATGCGCTGCGACACAGCGCGGCGACCCACCTCCTCGACGGAGGCGCGGATCTGCGTGCCGTGCAGGAGATCCTCGGCCACGCCAGCCTGGGCACGACCCAGATCTACACGCATGTCTCCGCGGAGCGCCTCACGGCGACCTATCGTCTCGCTCATCCCCGCGCCTGACGGCGCCCGAGCCGCTCACGTCCCGCACCCCTGTTGCAGCACCCCGGGGGTGCGACGGGCACGCGAGGAGGCTGCCGGTCGTCGGACTCGCCGGATCACTCGCGACAGCAGGGGAGGAGCACCGCGCGTCGCACCTCTCCGAACAGCGTCAGTGGATCGACGTACAGGCCTTGCAGCCGCACGCCGAGATGGACGGTGCCATCGGCCGCGTGTCCGCCCCGCGCGACCGTGCCGACCTGCTGTCCACGTGTCACACGTTCGCCCGGCGAGAGTGAAGAGTCCACCGGCTCGAACGTCGTGACCAGACCGCCGGCGTGAGTGATGGTCAGAAGAGGCCGATCGACGACGACACCTCGGAAGGCCACGACACCGTCCGCCGGAGCCATCACCGCGGCCCCGACGGGCGCAGCGATGTCCACACCGCGATGACCCGGGCCGTACGGCTGCGTCGGAGCACGGAAGCGGACCACGACGGAGCGCGCGCCCTCCACGGGCCAGTGCCAGTCGCCGGCGGGTTCGCGCGTGCGGTCGCGCGGCCTCCCGGTGCTCGAACCCGCCATCCGTACGCGCGACACCCCGAGGGAGAGACCGGTCGGCGCGCGATCAACCGCCGCGACGTTCGTCAGCTCCGGGCCCGAGCCCGCGACGGGAGCGGTCGTGGCCGCCGCGCCGCTCAGGGTGCCCGAGAGCACGGCTGCGACCAGCCCGAGAGCGAGGACGACCGATCGGTGTTCTGAGGTCATGCGGCGAGTCTGAGGGGAGCGGCGGACGCATGGCGGGCGGGCGAGTCGCTGGTTCGGCGGCCGGGAACAAGTCGCGCGAGCTCCAGGCTGTGCAGTGCGAGCGCCGCACCGTGATCCTGTATGCTGGACGAGCACCTCGATCTCGGGGTGACTACGCGTGCCCACAGCGATTCTCTCGTGGCATCCACTCCCGCAGGTCCTGCTTCCCGCAGGTGGGCGTGAGCCGGGCACCAGGGCGTCCGATCATCCGGTCGGCGTGAACAACCTCAACGGCGCCTTCGAGCGCCAGAACCAGGAGACGACCATGGCTGTGGTCACCATCCGCCAGCTGCTCGACAGCGGCGTGCACTTCGGACACCAGACCCGTCGGTGGAACCCGAAGGTGAAGCGCTTCATCCTCACGGAGCGCAGCGGCATCCACATCATCGACCTCCAGCAGTCGCTCGGCTACATCGACAAGGCGTACGACTTCGTCAAGGAGACCGTCGCGCACGGCGGCACCATCCTCTTCGTCGGCACCAAGAAGCAGGCGCAGGAGATCCTCGCGGAGCAGGCCACGCGCGTCGGCCAGCCGTTCGTGAACCAGCGCTGGCTGGGTGGACTCCTCACCAACTTCTCCACGATCGCGAAGCGTCTCGCCCGCATGAAGGAGCTCGAGGAGCTCGACTACGAGAACCCGGCCGCTTCGGGCTTCACCAAGAAGGAGCTGCTGCTCAAGAAGCGCGAGCTCGACAAGCTGCACAAGTCGCTCGGCGGCATCCGCAACCTCACCAAGACGCCGTCGGCCCTGTGGGTCGTCGACGCCAAGCGCGAGCACCTCGCGATCGACGAGGCCAAGAAGCTCGGCATCCCGGTGATCGGCATCCTCGACACCAACGCGGACCCGGACGACTTCCAGTACCCGATCCCCGGCAACGACGACGCGATCCGCTCCGTCTCGCTGCTGACCCGCATCATCGCTGACGCCGCGGCCGAGGGCCTGCAGCAGAAGCACAACCCCGAGTCGGGTGACGCCGAGCCGCTCGCCGAGTGGGAGAAGGAGCTGCTCGAGGCTCCGGTCGAGGAGTCGGCCGACGCCGCTGAGGTGGTCACCGCCGCCGATGAGGCCGCTGTCGTCGAGACGCCCGCTGCCGACGAGACCGCCGCCGACAAGGCCGGTGCCGAGGCGCACGACGAGGCGATCGCCGCCGCTTCCGGTGAGGAGACCGCTGAGGTCGCCGCCGCCGAGGCCGCAGACAACAAGTAACCCCTCGTTCACACCCACATCACGAAGCAAGGAGCCACCACACATGGCCAACTTCACCATCGCGGACCTCAAGGCGCTGCGCGAGCAGCTCGGCACCGGAATGGTCGACACCAAGAAGGCGCTCGAGGAGGCCGACGGCGACGTCGAGAAGGCCACCGAGATCCTGCGTCTCAAGGGTGCGAAGGGCAACGCCAAGCGCGCTGACCGTTCCACGAGCGAGGGCCTCGTCGTCGCTCGCGAGCAGGACGGCGCCGTGACCCTGATCGAGCTCGCCTGCGAGACCGACTTCGTCGCGAAGAACGACCGATTCATCGCGCTGGCCGACAAGGTCGCCGACGCCGCGGCCGCGGTCAAGGCGGACTCGGTCGAGGCCGCGCTGGCCGCCCAGGCCGGCGACAAGAGCGTCGAGCAGGTCATCTCGGAGGAGGCGGCGATCATCGGCGAGAAGGTCGAGCTGCGTCGCGTGCGCACGATCTCCGGCGACAAGGTCGAGGTCTACCTGCACCGCACCAGCAAGGACCTGCCGCCGCAGATCGGCGTCGTCGTCGCCTACTCGGGTGACGACGCCGAGACCGCGCGCAGCATCGCTCAGCACATCTCGTTCGCGAACCCGTCGTACCTGTCCCGCGAGGACGTGCCGGCGGACGCGGTCGAGAAGGAGCGTGAGATCGTCACCGAGATCTCCCGCAACGAGGGCAAGCCCGAGGCCGCCCTGCCGAAGATCGTCGAGGGCCGTGTCGCCGCGTTCATCAAGCAGGTCGCCCTGCTCGAGCAGGACTACGCGAAGGACAACAAGCTCTCCGTCGCCCAGGTGGCGAAGGACGCCGGTATCACCGTGACGGACTTCGCGCGCTTCAAGGTCGGCGCGTAACACCGTCGAAGGGGTTCGGATCGCATGATCCGAACCCCTTCTTCATGCCCACGAGGCACTATCTTGAATCGGGACGAGAGGACACCACCCATGACTGAACGCACCGGACGCCGCCGCGTCCTGCTCAAGCTCTCCGGAGAGGCCTTCGGAGCGGGGCAGTTGGGGGTGAACCCGGACGTCGTCAGCCAGATGGCGCGGGAGATCGCGGCGGCGGTGGATCGGGTCGAGGTCGCCGTGGTCGTCGGCGGTGGCAACTTCTTCCGCGGCGCCGAACTGAGTCAGCGCGGCATGGACCGCGGCCGCGCGGACTACATGGGCATGCTCGGCACCGTGATGAACGCTCTCGCGCTGCAGGACTTCCTCGAGCAGGCGGGGGCGGCGACCCGCGTCCAGTCGGCGATCGCGATGACGCAGGTCGCCGAGCCGTACATCCCGCGGCGGGCGGAGCGACACATGGAGAAGGGGCGCGTCGTGATCTTCGGCGCGGGTGCCGGACTGCCGTACTTCTCGACCGACACCGTCGCGGCGCAGCGCGCCCTGGAGATCGGTGCGCAGGAGGTGCTCGTCGCCAAGAACGGCGTCGATGCCATCTACACCGCCGACCCGAACAAGCACGCCGACGCCGAGCGCATCGAACGCGTGACGTACCGCGACGCGCTGCAGCAGGGCCTCAAGGTCGTCGACTCCACCGCCTTCAGCCTGTGCATGGACAACAACATGGACATGCGCGTCTTCGGGATGGAGCCGGCCGGGAACGTCACCCGCGCGCTTCTGGGCGAGACGATCGGCACGCTCGTCACCGCCTGACGGCCTGCGCGGTTCGAGCACGCCCGACCGATAGAATTTCTGAACACCCCGACGATAGGAGTCACCGTGATCGCGGATGTCCTCGCTGAAACCACTACCCGCATGTCTCGCGCCGTCGAGGCTGCCAAGGAGGACTTCTCCACGGTGCGCACGGGCCGCGCCAACCCCCAGCTCTTCCAGAAGGTGCTCGTGGACTACTACGGCACCCCGACGCCGCTCGCGCAGCTGGCCTCCCTGGCGAACCAGGAGGCGCGCACGCTCATCATCACTCCGTACGACAAGTCGGCGCTGAAGGCGATCGAGCAGGCCATCCGCGAGATGCCGAACCTCGGTGCGAACCCCACCAACGACGGCAACCTCGTGCGCGTCACGATGCCGGAGCTCACGGCTGAGCGTCGCAAGGAGTACGTCAAGCTCGTGAAGTCCAAGGCCGAGGACGCGAAGGTGCACGTGCGTGGCATCCGTCGCAAGGCGAAGGACGAGCTCGATGCGCTGAAGAGCGAGCTCGGTGAAGACGAGATCGCCCGCGGCGAGAAGGAGCTGGACGCGCTGACGCGTCAGCACGTCGATCTGATCGACGACGCGCTCAAGCGCAAAGAGGCCGAACTCCTCGAGGTGTAAGCCCGCATGACCGACGAAACGCGAGACGCCGAGGAGGGCAAGCCGCTCACGCGCCGCGATGCGCGTGACGATGGCGTGTCCGAGGCCGGCGCCCCGCTCGCCGATGCAGCGTTCCCGGGGTTCGACGTCGCCGCGGTGCCGCCCCGCCCGCCGCTTCCCGAGCCCGAGACGCCGGCCGGTCCGGCGCGACGCCTCGACACGGCCGATCACAACGCGATCCGCGAGCAGTGGCGCGCCGCCCGCGACGAGTTCGGCACGCACGTGTCGCACGCACGGGATCAGTTCGATCAGGCGAACGAGCGGATCAAGCAGCGGACGGGGCGCGACCTCATGCTGGCGATCCTGATCGGGCTCGCGTTCGGCGGTGCCCTGCTCGCCTCGCTTCTCTTCATCAAGGCGCTGTTCGTGCCGTTCGCCCTCGCCGCCGCGCTGCTCGGTGTGTACGAGCTGTCCCGCGCGCTGCGGGCGGCAGGACGCCGTGTGGACGTCGTGCCGCAGCTGATCGCTGCGACGTTCCTCGTCCTCGGCGCCTACTTCGCGGCGCCGTGGCTGTCGTGGGTCATGCTGTTCGTGTCGGTGGCGTTCGTCATCGTCTGGCGTCTGGTGGCCCAGATGATCGCCAAGGACGGGCGCACCTACGGCGACGTGCTCACCGATGCGGTCATCGGCGGTTTCGTGCAGGTGTACGTCCCGTTCCTGGCGGGAGTGGCGCTGATCCTGCTCGAGCAGGAGGGCGGGCAGTGGTGGGTCCTGAGCTTCATCGCCATCGCCGTCGCCGCTGATACCGGTGCCTATGCGGCCGGTCTCGCGTTCGGACGCCATCCGATGGCACCGCGGATCAGTCCCAAGAAGACCTGGGAGGGCTTCGGCGGTGCTGTCGTGGCGTCGCTCGTCGCCGGTGTGCTCCTCGCGATCCTTCTGCTCGATCTGCCCTGGTGGGGCGGACTGATCTTCGGAGCAGCGATCCTGCTGTCCGCGACGCTGGGTGACCTCGGCGAGTCCATGCTCAAACGCGATCTCGGCATCAAGGACATGAGCTCCTGGCTGCCCGGTCACGGCGGTCTGCTGGATCGACTCGACAGCATCCTGCCCTCGACGATCCCCGCGTTGTGCCTCTACTTCCTCCTCTCTCCCTGGGTGGTGCTGTGATGACCGACAACCGGACCGACGAGAAGACCCGGCCTTCGGCGCCCCCTGCGTTCGCGGTGACGTCGGGGCGCACGCGCGGATATCACCGTGCAGCCGTCGACACGTTCCTCGCGTCGGCGCGCCGCGCGTTCGAGACCGGGAGCGACGAGCTCACGGCGGACGCCGTCCGCACGGCCTCCTTCCCCCTCGTCAAGGAGGGTTACGTCGTCGCTGACGTGGACGCCGCACTCGGACGGGTGGAGGACGCCTTCGCTGCACGCGAGCGGGAGCGCGCCGTGCGATCGCTGGGTGCGGGTGCCTGGGTCGAGCAGGCGAGGGCGGACGCGCAGGTCATCCTCGATCACCTCGCGCGGCCGGCGCGCCACCGTTTCGGCCGGACCGGCATCCTTACCTTCGGCTACCGCGTCGACGAGGTCGATCATGTGATGTCGCGCATCGTCCGCTACCTGCGCGACGGCGACCCCCTGACCGCGGAGCAGCTCCGATCCGCGGCGTTCCGCATGCAGCGCGGGGGGTACCGGGAGGAGCAGGTGGACGCGCTCCTGGACGCGACGATCGACGTGATCCTGGCGGTCCGCTGAGTCGTGGATGGCCTGTCCAGGCTCCTGTGCGTAAACTGTCTCCCATCGTGTACTCCCGAAACGACATGAACCTCGATCGAACCGCTGCGTCGCCGGTGCCTGCCGCGACCGCGACGTCGGTGTCCCGAGGAGCCCGCCGGTGGACGCGACGTCGTGGCGTCGCCGGTGCCTTCAGCGGGCTGGCTGTCGTCGGATTGGCCGCCGCGATGGTCGCACCGACCGGCGTCGCTCTCGCAGAGCCCGCCCCGCAGGAGTCGCCGGAGTCGGTCTACGCCGCTGCCCTCGCCGACACTCAGGACCTGACGGTGACGGTGAAGGGCGCCGAGATCACTCCGCTCGCCCGTGGCACGTTCGAGATCTACGTCAAGCCGAAGCCGCCGCCCCCGCCGCCCGCCCCGACCGCGACGAGCGGATCGAAGGGCAAGCCCTCCGGCGGTGGATCGCTCCCGCCGTACAGCGGTGGCGGTGCGCCGGCCGAGTGGATGGCTGCGGCGGGCATCGCTCAGAGCGACTGGCAGTACGTCGACTACATCGTGTCGCGCGAGAGCGGCTGGAACCCCAACGCGACGAACAAGTCGTCCGGTGCCTGCGGTCTCGTGCAGGCGCTGCCGTGCAGCAAGGTGCCCGGAAACGGCTACAACCCGGTCGACAACCTGCGCTGGGCCACCGGCTACGCCACGGGTCGCTACGGCAGCTGGGCTGGCGCGTACAACTTCTGGACCACCAACCACTGGTGGTGAGCAGGCAGCATGCCCCGCTCACGTCGACGCCCTCCGGCGCGCCCTGACCCCGACGCGTCGCTCGATCGCCTGCTGGCGGGGTGGAAGCGCACGGAGATCCGTCGCGGTGTCGAGTGGACCGTTCAGCCCGTCTCCGCGGTGCAGGCGCTGAAGGAGTACGTCTGCCCGGGGTGCGGACGGGTGATCGAGCCCGGTACCGCGCACGTCGTCGCCTGGCGGGCGGACGGGGTTCTGGGGGAGGCTGCCGCCCTCGCCGACCGCCGGCACTGGCACAACCACTGTTGGAGGATCGCATGACCATCGAGATCCGGGGACCGCTGCAGTTGCCGGCGCGCCGCGAGGACATCGAGCTGACGACGGCGGACGGCCTGACCCTGGTCGGGGAGCTCGCCCTGCCCGCGGAGAGCGAGCCGGTCGCGACGCTCGTCACGCTGCATCCGCTTCCCACGGCCGGCGGATTCATGGATTCGCACATCCTGCGGAAGGCGGCGGCTCGTCTGCCCGCCCTCGCCGATCTCGCGGTCCTGCGCTTCAACACCCGTGGCACCACGTCTCCGCGCGGCACGAGCGATGGTGCGTTCGACGGCGGGGCTCTGGAGCAGTTCGACGTCGCCGCGGCCATGGAGTTCGTGCACGCTCGCGCGCTGCCGCGCCCCTGGCTGCTGGGCTGGTCGTTCGGCACGGAGCTGGCGCTCAAGTACGGCCGCGACCACGCGATCGAGGGCATCATCCTGCTGTCGCCGCCGCTGCACCGCGCGACGGACGAAGAGGTCGCCGCCTGGGCGGAAGCCGATCGTGAGGTCGTGGTCCTGGTTCCGGAGTTCGACGACTATCTGCGGCCGGCCGAGGCCGAGAAGCGCTTCGCCTCGATCCCGCACGCGCGTCTGATCCCCGTGGAGGGCGGCAAGCACCTCTGGGTGGGGGAGACGCAGACGCGACGCGTGCTCACCGAGGTGGTCGCTGCCGTGAACCCGTCGGCGCTCCCGCTGCCGACGCACTGGTCCGACGACTCCTGACCGTCGCGCGGCGCGTCGGACGACGCGTCAGAGGTCGTTCATGCGCGGGATCAGCACCTGGCGGTAGATGATCAGGATGCTCGCCGCGACGGGGATGGCGATGAGCGCCCCGAGCAGACCCAGCAGGCTGCCGCCGGCGAGGGCGGCGACGACGACGACCGCGCCGGGGACGGAGACCGCGCGGCTCATGATGCGCGGGGAGATGACGTACGCCTCGATCTGCATGTAGATCAGGTAGTAGATCCCCGCGGCCAGCGCGGTGGCGGGGGAGCCGAGCCCGGGGATCAGGCACACCAGCACGATGATCGTGGAACCGGTGAGTGTGCCCACCAGCGGGATCAGGGAGAAGAAGAACGCGATCACCGCGAGGACGGCGGGGAACGGCGCCTCGATGATCGTCAGGTAGATCGCGCTGAGCACGCCGTTGATGACGCCCTGGGACACCTGGCCCATGACGTAGTAGCCGACCGAATCGGTGATCTGCTCGGACAGGTCGATGAACCGGTCGCGCTTCGACGACGGCACCAGCTGGTACACGGCTCGCTTGAGCGACGGGGTCGACGCCGTGAGGTAGATCGTGAGGATCAGCACGATGAAGGCCCCGAACACGCCGCTCAGCACGGCGCCGCTGGCGATCAGCACTCCCTGTCCGATCGATCCCCCGATCTCCGCCAGGTTCGTGGTCAGCCAGTCCTCGATGTAGTTGAAGACGTCGTCGACGAGAAGGTTCGGGAACGTCTCCTGGATCCAGTCCTTCAGGTCGTCGATCGCGGTGCCGCGCTGGACGATCGTGGTGATCTGCGCGATCAACTGCGAGATCTGGTCGACGAGCACCGGCAGCACGATCAGGATGATCCCGACGAAGACCGCAAGGACCGCGAGGATCGTGACGAGCACGGCGAGCCACCGGGGGAGTCGCCGTCGCTCGAGGAACGAGACGAGGGGATCGAGGCCCAGGCTCAGGAAGAGCGCCGTCCCGATGTAGAGCAGCACGGTCGAGAGGGTCTGCACGCTGCTGATCAGCAGGATCCCGAGTCCCACGCCGAGCGTCGCCACGAGGGCGGTGCGGAACGGATTGTGGATCTTCATCGGTGCTCCTCGAGACGGCTGCAGCAAGGCTATCGAGCCCGGAGCACGGTGCCGCGACGACGTGCCGTCCGTTCCCCACGGGAACTGCTCGTGGGCAACACACAGGTGACTTCGCTAGTCTGAAATGTCGAGTGTGGCGTCGCGGGCGGGTATTCGCGATGCGTGAGGAGACTATTCGTGCGTTTCGTATGGGCCGTGGTGGCCTTCGTGCTGGCTGCCGTGCTGATCGGCGCGGGTATAGCTCAGCGGACCGTCTTCATGGGCCCATCGAACCAGCAGGAGCGCGTCTCGATCGAGGAGCCCGCGCCGTTCGTGCTGATGGACGGCGACGTGCTGCGGACCAACCCGGGCTCGCAGAAGCTCGTGGTGAGCGGCGAGGGCGAGATCTTCGCCAGCTACGGCCGGACCGCCGACATGCAGGCCTGGCTGGCCGACTCCGACTACAACCACGTCTCGGTCGGTGACGACGGTGAGTTCGTGGTGGAGCACGTCTCGGCTCCTGCTGAGGAGGAGCCGACGGAGCCCGGCGACGAGGCGGGAGCGACGCCGGCACCCGAAGAGACGCCGGCCACCGACGCCGAGACCGAGGAGCGCGCAGGTCGCGACCCGGTCGGCTCCGACCTGTGGCTGGACTCCTTCAGCGAGGAGAACCTGCTCACGGCCGACAACATGCAGCTCCCGGAGGGCACGAGCGTACTCATCGCCTATGACGGTACGAAAGACGCTCCGGACGACATCGTGGTCTCCTGGCCCCTCGACAACAGCACCCCGCTCGCCGGACCGTTGATGGTCGCGGGTGGGATCGTGCTCGTGATCGGCCTCGTGCTCTACATCCTCGCGATCCGCCACCAGCGCCGCGGACGTGGGCCGCGCCGGAAAGGCCCCGGGCCGCTCCCGATGACGGAGCCGATCGAGGTCGCCGCACTGCCCGCGGGCGAGCGCGCGGCTCTCCATGCGGCCGACGCGAAGCCGACGTCCGACCCCGGTGTCGAGGACGCCGAGGTGGTGGAGGACGAGCCGACGCCTCGCACAGAGCCGGAGGGGAAGTCCTCCCTGCGCGCCGCCGGAGCGACGCGCCGCCGTCGGATGCTGGTCCTGCCCGCCCTGGGACTCACCGCGCTCCTGGCCGCCGGGTGCTCGGCCGACTCCTGGCCGCAACTGGGCGACGCCTCGGCCACGCCCTCGCCGTCGCCGACCGTCATCGCCCCCGAGAACCAGAAGCCGCCGGCGGTCACCGAGGCCCAGGCGAAGCGCATCCTGAAGAGCCTGGCCGACACGGTCGCCGAGGCCGACAGCACCCTCGACGCCGACCTCGCGGCCACCCGCCTCGTCGGCCCCGCGCTCGAGGAGCGCGTCGCCGACTACGCCATTCGCGCGAAGGTCACCAACGACGCGCCTCCCGTGGCCATCCCCACCGACGACGTGCGGGTCGTACTGCCCGAGGCCACGGACCGCTGGCCGCGCACCGTTCTCATGCTCTCGCAGAGCGCCGACGACGACACCGTCCCGCCCGTGCTGCTCACGATGACGCAGGACGACCCGTGGTCGAACTACAAGGTGACCAACCTGGCCCAGATGGCCGCCGACGCACAGTTCCCGGAGGTCGCGGCGAGCTGGCTCGGCACTTCCATGGTGCCGGCCGACTCCGCGTTCCTGACGCTGCCGCCCGACCAGGTGGCCACGGCGTTCTCCGACGTGGTCGACAACGTGGAGAAGAGCCAGTACTACGGCCAGTTCGACGATCTCTCGCTGGCGGTCGCCCAGTCTATCCGTGATGGGCGGCAGACCGTGGTGCAGGGGCTCGTGGATGCCAATGCCGCCGAGACATCGAAGACGGCGTTCAAGGCGGCGCCCACGACCGCCGAGCCGGTCTCCATGACCACCCTCGACAGCGGCGCGATCGTCGCCGTCTCGGTGCTCGACGTCGAGACCATCACCCCGGTCAACTCCGACGTCGTCATCCGCTTCGGCAACAACGAGCAGGCCAAGGCGCTCACGGGCGTGACCGAGTCGTCGACGGGTGTCGAGACGACGTATTTGAGTCAGTTGTTCTTCGCCGTCCCCTCGCAGGGTTCGAGCGAGCCGATCAAGCTCCTGGCCTCCACCCAGGACCTGCTCTCCGTGAAGGTGATCAAGTGACCGACATCTCTCCCGCGGCGCTGCGTGGCGCCGTCGACCTCTCGAGTCTCCGCAACCGCCCCACCCCGTCCTCCGGGGGCGGCCCCGCGACGCAGGGCCAGGGCATCACCGATGTGGTCGTCGATGCGACGGACGAGACCTTCGGCGAAGTCCTGGAGATCTCCCGCACCGTCCCGGTCGTGGTCGACCTGTGGGCCGAGTGGTGCGGGCCGTGCAAGCAGCTGAGCCCGATCATCGAGAAGGTCACCCGCGAGCTGGGCGGTCGCGTGCTGCTGGCGAAGGTGGACGTGGACGCGAACCCGCAGCTCGCCCAGAGCTTCCGCGCGCAGTCGATCCCGATGGTGGTCGCGCTGATCGCCGGGCAGCCGGTGCCGATGTTCACGGGTGCCGTGCCGGAGCAGCAGGTGCGCGAGGTGTTCGCCCAGCTGCTCCAGGTAGCGGCGCAGAACGGCGTGTCCGGGACGCTCTCGATCTCGGGCGATGCTGTAGCGGATGCGCCCGAGCCGGTCGAGCCCGAGCTGCCCCCGCTCCACGCCGAGGCGTACGCCGCGATCGAGGCGGGCGACTTCGCCGCCGCCATCCGCGCATATGAGAAGGCGCTGGCCGAGAACCCGCGCGATGAAGACGCCATCGCCGGGCTCGGGCAGGTGCGCCTGCTCCACCGCGTGCAGGGCCTCGATCTGCAGGAGGCGCGGGCCGCGGCCGCCGCCGGACCGCTCGACGTGCAGGCGCAGTTCGACGTGGCGGATCTCGACCTCGCCGGAGGGCACGTGGACGACGCGTTCGCGCGGCTCCTCGATCTGTTCGCTCAGCTCCCGTCGGACCAGCGGGCGCCGGTGCGCGAGCGGCTCGTGGAGCTGTTCGGCCTCATCGGCCCCGCCGACCCGCGCGTCGTGTCGGCGCGCAACCGGCTGTCCTCGCTGCTGTTCTGAGGCGTCCGCGCCCCGGGCGAGGTCGTCCTCGCGGGGCGCGGCCGGCGCAGCTCAGCCGTTGTTGACGGTGGGGACGTGCGGCTCGGGCTGGTAACGCAGCCAGAGGGTCGACAGCGCGGGGAGCGTGATCGCCGCCGTCGCGGTGCCGCTGTCGTCGCGCACGGCGACCACCATGCCGAGGTTGCCCGATCCGTGTCCTCCGTACTCCGCGGCGTCCGAGTTGAGCACCTCCTGCCACACGCCCTCGCGGGGGAGTGCGAGTCGGTAACCGGTGCGCTCGACCCCGGCGAAGTTGCTCACGACCACCAGCCGCCCGCCGTGGGCGTCGCGGCGCTCGAAAGCGATCACGGAGGGGTCCCAGCTGGGGGCGCCGAGTCGCGTGAACGACGATCCGTCGCTGTCCCGCTCCCACAGCGGCGCCTGGGCGCGGTACACGCCGTTGAGCGCGCCGACGAAGTCCTGCAGCTGGGCGTGCGAGGGCTGCTCGCGCAGCCACCAGTCGAGTTCCCGCCCCTCCGACCACTCGGCGAGCTGCCCGAACTCCTGGCCCATGAACAGCAGCTTCTTGCCCGGGTGTCCCCACATGTAGGCCAGGTAGGCGCGGACGTTGGCGAGCTTGTGCGTGTGGTCGCCGGGCATCTTCGCGAGCAGGCTGCCCTTCCCGTGCACCACTTCGTCGTGACTGATGGGCAGCACGTAGTTCTCTCCGAAGGCGTAGACGAACGAGAACGTCATCTCGCCCTCATGGTGCGCGCGATACATCGGGTCGCGGGCGATGTACTGCAGCGA
Source organism: Microbacterium sp. NPDC059771 (assembly GCF_042732495.1). NCBI lineage: Bacteria > Bacillati > Actinomycetota > Actinomycetes > Micrococcales > Microbacteriaceae > Microbacterium > Microbacterium sp. NPDC059771. Next base: position 2,112,194 of record NZ_JBHWHK010000001.1, read on the forward strand.
GTCGTTCATCCAGCCCATGTTCCACTTGAACCCGAACCCGAGTCCCGCGTGATCCGTGGGCGCGGTGACGCCGGGGAAGCTCGTCGACTCCTCCGCGATCATGAGGATCCCGGGGTGCAGGCGGTAGGCGGTGGCGTTCACCTCCTGGAGGAACCGGATCGCCTCGAGGTTCTCGCGACCCCCGTGGACGTTGGGCTCCCACTCGCCGTCGCGGCGCGAGTAGTCGAGGTACAGCATCGAGGCGACCGCGTCGACGCGCAGCCCGTCCACGTGGAACTCCTCCAGCCAGTAGAGGGCGTTCGCGACGAGGAAGCCGCGGACCTCGGGGCGACCGTAGTCGAAGATGAGCGTGCCCCAGTCCTGATGCTCGCCGCGGCGGGGATCGGGGTGCTCGTAGAGGGGCTGGCCGTCGAAGCGGGCGAGCGCGAACTCATCCTTCGGGAAGTGGCCGGGGACCCAGTCGAGGATCACGCCGATGCCCGCCTGGTGCAAGCGGTCGATGAGGTAGCGCAGATCGTCCGGCGTGCCGTAGCGGCTCGTCGGCGCGTAGTACCCGCTGACCTGGTAGCCCCAGGAGCCGCCGAACGGGTGCTCGGCGAGCGGGAGGAACTCCACGTGGGTGAACCCCGTCTGCTGCACGTGCTCGATGAGGGGATCGGCGACCTCACGGTAGCCGAGGCCGCCCCGCCAGGAGCCCAGGTGCACCTCGTAGACCGAGAGCGGCTGCGCGACCGCGTGGGTCGCGGCGCGCCGGGTCATCCACGCGCCGTCCTGCCACGCATAGGTCGAGGCGGTGACGACCGACGCGGTCTCCGGCGGCAGCTGCGCGGCGAGCGCCATCGGGTCGGCCTTGAGGATCCACGCACCGGCGCGGGTGCGGATCTGGTACTTGTACCGGGTGCCGAGCGGCAGGTCGGGGATGAACAGCTCCCAGACGCCGCTCACGCCCATCGACCGCATGGCGTGCGTCTCGCCGTTCCACCCGTTGTGGTCTCCGACCACGCGTACGGCGCTGGCGTTCGGCGCCCAGACCGCGAACGCGACACCCGCCTCGCCGTCGTGCGTGGTGGGATGCGCTCCCAGCACCTCCCAGAGCCGCTCGTGCCGTCCCTCCGCGATGAGGTGCAGGTCGAGCTCGCCGAGCGCGGGGGAGTGACGGTACGGGTCGCCGGTGATCGCTTCGTCGTCCACGTCGCGGTAGCGCGTCGCCAGTCGATAGGGGACGGGCGGCCCGGGGTGACGGCCCTCCCACAGCCCGTGGGTCACGTGCGAGAGCTCGAGCCGGGTGCCGTCGGCGAACACGGCGGCGACGGAGGAGGCCAGCGGGCGGCGGGCGCGGATGATCGTGACCGTCCGCCCCGCGGCGTCCTCGGCGGGATGGGTTCCCAGCACGGCGTGCGGATCGTGGTGCTGTCCCTCGGCGACGGCGACCCACTCGGCGGATGCGATCGCTTCTTCGGCAAAGCTCATGCTCTCTCCCTCACCTTCAGGATGTGCACCGGCTCGGCGAAGGCGTCGAGCCGCACGTAGTTGTGGTCGCTCCAGGTCCAGACACTGCCGGTCAGCAGATCCTCGACCTCGAACGGTTCGCCCGGGGGGACACCCCAGCGGGTCGTGTCGAGGTGGACCGTGGTCTCCCTGACCGAGTGCGGGTCGACGTTCGCGACCACGATGATCGTGTCTGCCTGTCCGGTGCCGGTGAACGCCGCATCGAGGTGCTTGCTGTAGACCAGGACGGCGTCGTCGTCGCTCCAGTGGGTCTCCAGGTTCCGCAGCTGCCTCAGCGCCGGATGCTCGGCGCGGATCGCGTTGAGCCGACGCAGCAGCGGGGCGAGGGACTCACCGCGCTCCTCGGCACCGCGCCAGTCGCGGAACTTGTACTCGTACTTCTCGTTGTCGATGTTCTCCTCCGAGCCGGGACGCGCCACGTTCTCGAAGAGCTCGTATCCCGCATACACCCCGTACACCGGCCCCGCGGTGGCCGCGATGCAGGCCCGGATGCGGTAGGCCGCCCGGCCGCCGAACTGGAGGTACTCGGTGAGGATGTCGTGCGTGTTCACGAACAGATTCGGTCGCATGTAGTCCGCGGTGTCGTGGGAGATGCTGGTGAGGAACTCCTCCAGCTCCGCCTTGGTGTTGCGCCAGGTGAAGTAGCTGTAGCTCTGCTGGAAACCCACCGCAGCGAGCGCCCGCATGACGGCGGGACGGGTGAAGGCCTCCGCGAGGAACACGACCCCCGGATCGCTCTCGTTCACGGTGCGGATGAGCCACTCCCAGAACCGGAGCGGCTTCGTGTGCGGGTTGTCCACCCGGAAGATGCGCACGCCCTGTGCCACCCAGTGCTGCACGACCCGCAGCATCTCCGCGGCGATGCCCTCGGGGTCGTTGTCGAAGTTGAGCGGATAGATGTCCTGGTACTTCTTGGGCGGGTTCTCCGCGTAGGCGATCGTGCCGTCCGGCAGGGTCGTGAACCACTCCGGATGCTCGCGGACCCACGGGTGGTCGGGGGACGCCTGCAACGCGAGGTCGAGCGCGACCTCGAGCCCTTCCTTCTCAGCAGCCCGGACGAAGGCCCGGAAGTCCTGGGCGCTACCGAGGTCGGGATGGATGGCGTCGTGCCCGCCCTCGGCCGCACCGATCGCATACGGGGATCCGGGGTCGCCCGGCTCGGCCACCAGCGTGTTGTTGCGTCCCTTGCGGTTGGTCGAGCCGATGGGGTGGATGGGCACGAGGTAGATCACGTCGAACCCCATGGCCGCCACGTCGGGGAGCCGCTTCGCAGCCGTCCGGAAGGTGCCGCTCCGCACCGAGCCGTCCTTCAGCCGCCGCGCCCCCTCCGAGCGGGGGAAGAACTCGTACCAGGCACCCACCCCTGCTCGCGTGCGATCGACGTGGAGGTGCTGGTCCGCAGAGGCGGAGCGCAGCGACATCAGGGGACGCTCGGCGAAGACGACCGCGAGCTCCGGGTCTGCCGCGAGGGAGGCGGCGATCGCGGCGTCTCCCGTGCGCAGCGCCTCGGCGCCCTCGCGCAGGCGGCGACGCTGGGCCGCTGGCCGGTCCTTCTCGGCGGCAGCCCTGGCCAGCAGCTCGGCGCCGAGTGCGGCCACGACCGGGACATCGACGCCGGCGGCGAGCTTGAGCCGTGCGGCATGCGCCCAGGTGGCGTAGTCGTCGGAGAAGGCCTCGAAGCGATACCGCCACGGACCCTCCAGGTCCAGCGCGATCGAGACCATCCACGTGTCGGTGCCGTCCGCGAGCGCGGTCAGGCGGTGCAGGCTCCGCTCTCCGGTGGGGGCGGTGAGGCGCACGTGCACGCCGATGAGGTCGTGCCCTTCCCGGAACGACACCACCCGGAACGGCACGACCTCGCCGGCGAACGCCTTCGCGGGAAAGCCGCCCGGGACCGAGGGCGAGCCGTCGAGGAGCGGGATCCGCGTCGTGCGCAGCTCGCCGGGGAGGTCTGCGCCGTCGAACTCGCGCGGCGGGATCTGAGCGGGGCTCCGGAGAGCCGGGGGCCGGGTACCAGCACGTGCAGTCACAGTGCGAATCTACCGCTCCGGTGTGCCGGAGCCTACCGCTCGACCCGGGCGCAGAACCGTGCTATCACTCGACGCGGAACAGGCGCATCGAGGTGCCGGGAACGGACAGGACGTCGCCGGGCTCGAAGACCTCCGCGTGCGCGGAGGGGTGCTCGTCGGCACTCGACCAGAGCGAGACGAACCGGTTCGCGCCGTCGATCTCCAGCGGCAGTCGCACGTCGATCGGCGCCTCCGTGCCGTGCACGATCAGGAGGATGCGGTTCGCCGCCTCGGTGTCGGGCGTGGAGGCGGCGACGTACTGCAGCGTGCGGTTGCCGGGATCGTTCCACTGCCCCGGTTCCATCGTCTCGCCGTTCTGGTCGTACCAGTCCATGACCGACGCGTTCGGGATGTGCTCGCCGAGCCGGGCGTAGCGGCTGGGGCGCAGAGCGGGATTCTCCTGTCGCAGCCGGATGAGCCGCGTGACGTGCGCCCGCAGATCCTCCTGCCACGGCTCCAGCTCCCATCCGAGCCACGTGAGGGGAGAATCCTGGGCGTAGGCGTTGTTGTTCCCGCGCTGAGTGCGCCCGACCTCATCGCCGGCGGTGAGCATGGGGATGCCCGCGGACAGCAGGACCGTGCCCAGGAGGTTGCGCATGGCCTTCCGGCGGGCAGCGAGGATCGCAGGATCGTCAGTGGGGCCCTCGACGCCGTGGTTGAAGGCGCGGTTGGTGTCGGCGCCGTCGCGGTTGTTCTCGCCGTTCGCCTCGTTGTGTTTGACGTCGTACGAGACGAGGTCGTGGAGCGTGAAGCCGTCGTGCGCCGTGACGAAGTTGATGCTGGCGAGCGGACCGCGCTCCTCGCTGAAGGTGTTGGAGGAGCCCGCGAGGCGCGTGGCGAAGCCGCCGATGCCCACCGGGGCGGAGGCGCGACGGGCGTAGTCGATGTCGCTCAGCCAGAAGTTCCGCACCCGGTCGCGGTAGCGGTCGTTCCACTCGTGCCACCCCGTGGGGAAGTTGCCCGTCTGCCAGCCGCCCAGCCCCACGTCCCACGGCTCGGCGATGAGCTTGGTGTCGGCGAGCACGGGGTCGGCGGCGATCGCCCGCAGCAGCGGATGCTCCGGGTTGTATGTGTGGGCGGCGTCTCGGGCGATCGCGGTCGCGAGGTCGAAGCGGAAACCGTCGATCTGCATCTCCTCCGCCCAGTACCGCAGCGAGTCCAGGACGAGGCGGGCGCCGGCGTCGGTGCTGGTGTCCAGCGTGTTGCCGCACCCGGTGGTGTCGATGTAGACGCCGTTCCCGTCCTGCCGGTAGTAGCTCGCATTGTCGATCCCGCGCAGGCTCGAGCGCGGGCCGCCGATGCCCTCCTCCGAGGTGTGGTTGTAGACGACGTCGAGGATGACCTCGAGCCCGGCCTCGTGGAGCAGCTTCACCATGCCCTTGAACTCGGCGATGATCGCCTCCGGTCCGCGCTTGCGGGCGTCCTCGGTGGCGTACGCGGCGTGAGGCGTGAAGTAGTTGAGGGTGTTGTAGCCCCAGTAGTTGGTGAGGCCGCGCTCGAGCAGGCGCGGCTCCGGCACGAAGGCGTGCACGGGCAAGAGCTCGACGGAGGTGATGCCGAGCGCGTGGAAGTGCTCGATCATCGCGGGGTGTGCGAGACCCGCGTACGTGCCGTGCAGCGCGGGCGGCACCTCGGGGTGGCGCTTGGTCATGCCCTTGAGATGGCCCTCGTAGATCACGGTGCGATCGAGCGGGATGCGCGGCTTGCTCGTGTTCCCCCAGTCGAAGCCGTCGACGATGACCACCGACCGCCACTCCTGGTAGCCGTGTCCCTGGGCGAGGCCCTTCGCGTACGGGTCGAGCAGCAGCGTCTCGGGGTTGAACGTGTTGCCGGGGCCGTGCGGCCCTCCCACGCGGACCGCGTACCGGGTTCCTGGCTGGAGCAGGGCAGACGTGACCTCCCACACGCCGCCCGGCCGCCGCTCGAGCGCGGCCTGGTCCGTGACCCAGTCGAGGTCGGTGGCGTCGAAGACGACCAGCTCCATCGACGAGGCGTTGCCCGACCAGACCCGCAGGGTGCCGCCGCCGTCGTGCAGGCGGACGCCGAGATCGTCGAGGGCCGATCCGCCGGGGACGACGGGGACGCGGGAGACAGGCATGAATACACCCTAGGCGTGTTGCATTTCAGTCTCATGTCGGCGCGGACCCGGTCCCCGAGGCACGACCGTGTCCGCACGACCGGGGAACGGGGGAGAATCGAGGTATGCGGCACTACCTCGACCACGCGGCGACCACGCCTCTGCGCGCGGAGGCCCGCGACGCCTGGCTCGAGGCGGCGACCGTCGTGGGCAACGCCTCGTCGACGCACGGCGCCGGACAGGACGCGCGGCGCCTGCTGGAGGAGTCGAGGGAGCGGCTCGCCGCGGTGCTCCGCGCCGACCCGATCGAGGTCGTGTTCACCTCGGGGGGCACGGAGTCGATCAACCTCGCCGTGCAGGGGCTCTGGCGCGCACGGGACGCGGGCACCACCGCGATCGTGCTGCCCGACGGGGAGCATCACGCCACGATGGACACCGTCGCGGCTCTCGCCGAGGAGGGCGCGGAGGTCCGCGCGGTCCCGGTGTCGCCGGAGGCGCGCATCGATGACCCCCGCTTCGCCGCCGCGCTTCCGGGTGCCGCGCTCGCGACGGCTCTGGTCGCCAACAACGAGGCCGGCACGATCAACGATGTGGCCGCCCTCGCTGCGGCCGCGGCCGACAACCGCGTGCCGTTGCACCTCGACGCGGTCGCGGCCCTGGGCCACGTGCCGCTCTCCTTCCGGGGCCTGCGCGGGTCGGCGGAGGGTCATGGCGGGCTCGTCGCGCTGAGCATCGCGGGCCACAAGGTGGGTGCTCCGGTCGGGACCGGCGCACTGCTGGTCGCCCGGTCGGCTCGTCTCGCTCCGCTGCTGCGCGGCGGTGGACAGCAGCGGGGACTCCGGGCGGGCACGCAGGACGTGGCGGGCGCGGCGGCGCTGGCCACCGCGGTCGAGCTCGCCGAGAGCGAGCGCGAGGAGGAGGCGCGGCGGCTGCGTGCTCTGCGTGACCGCCTCGTCGAGGGCGTTCGCGCGCGGGTGCCCGCCGCCGAGCTCCTGGGCGACCCGCACGTGCGGTTGCCGGGCAATGCGCAGCTGCTGTTCCCGGGGGCCGTGGGGGAGAGCCTGCTCTTCCTCCTCGACGTCGCCGGGGTATCGGTGTCCACCGGCTCGGCCTGTCAGGCGGGGGTCGCGGAGCCCTCCCACGTGGTGATGGCGATGGGCCGGTCGGAGCGAGACGCCCGCAGCGTGCTGCGCTTCTCTCTGGGGCGCACCTCCCGCGATGATGACGTGGACGCCGTGCTGTCGGTGATCGCGGACGCGTATGCGCGTGCGTCCGGCGCCGGCTCAGCCGCGCGCTCGTAGACTGGACCCATGCGGATCCTTGCGGCGATGAGCGGCGGCGTCGACTCCGCCGTCGCCGCGGCGAGGGCGGTCGAGGCCGGGCATGACGTCGTCGGCGTGCACCTCGCCCTGTCCCGCGCGGGCGGGACGCTGCGCACGGGCAGCCGCGGCTGCTGCACGATCGAGGACGCGCTCGACGCGCGCCGCGCCGCCGACCTGCTCGGGATCCCCTTCTACGTGTGGGACTTCTCGGAGCGGTTCCGTGACGACGTGATCGACGACTTCATCGCCGAGTACCGCGCCGGGCGCACCCCGAACCCCTGTATGCGCTGCAACGAGAAGATCAAGTTCGCCGCGCTCCTGGAACGGGCGATCGAGCTGGGCTTCGACGCCGTCTGCACGGGGCACTACGCCACCCTGATCGAGGGGCCGGACGGCCGGGAGCTGCACCGGGCATCCGACAACGCCAAGGACCAGTCGTACGTGCTCGGTGTGCTCACTGCCGAGCAGCTCGCGCACACCTACTTCCCGCTCGGCACGACGCCCTCCAAAGCGGTCGTGCGCGCTGAGGCGGCAGCCAGGGGCCTGACCGTCGCCCAGAAGCCCGACAGCCACGACATCTGCTTCATCCCGGACGGCGACACGCGCGGGTGGCTGGCGGAGAAGGTCGGTGCGGAGACCGGGGAGATCGTCGACCGCAGCGGCGCGGTGGTCGGCGAGCACGAGGGCGCGCACGCCTTCACGGTGGGGCAGCGGCGAGGGCTCAAGCTCGGGGTGCCGGCCGCGGACGGCAAGCCCCGGTTCGTGCTGGAGGTCCGGCCGGTGTCCAACACCGTGGTCGTCGGGCCGAAGGAGGCGCTCGCGATCGCCGAGATCGCGGGGGAGCGGTTCAGCTGGGCCGGCGCGGCGCCCGTGGAGTCGTCCTTCGCATGCGACGTGCAGATCCGAGCGCACGCCGACCCCGTTCCCGCCACGGCCACCGTGACCGCGGACGGCGTCCGTGTGGCTCCGGAGGTTCCGCTCGACGGCGTCGCACCGGGGCAGACCGCGGTGTTGTACGTCGGCACGCGCGTGCTGGGCCAGTTCACGATCGACACCACGGTCTCGGCGGTTCCGGTCGGCGTCTGATCCCGGCGGATGTCGGCGGCCGCTCCTAGACTGAGCAGGTGGCGGAGAACATCTCACTGGAAGACGCTCGGATCGAGGCCGAGGAGCTGACGACCCGCATCCTCGAGGCCAAAGACGCCTACTACGGACGCGACACCTCGCTCGTCGACGACGCAACCTACGACGGGTGGATGCGGCGTCTGGAAGAGCTGGAGCGCCTGCACCCCGAACTGCAGGGCCAGGACTCGCCGACGCAGATGGTGGGAGCGGCGGAGGCCACCGGTCTCGCCACGATCGAGCACGCCGAGCGCATGCTCAGCCTCGACAACGTGTTCTCCGTCGACGAGCTGCGGGAGTGGGCGGCCAAAACCCGCGCGGCGGCCGGTCGTGACGTCGACTGGCTCACCGAGCTCAAGATCGATGGGCTCGCGATCAACCTCCGCTACGAGAACGGGATGCTCACCTCCGCCGCCACACGCGGTGACGGCCGGGTGGGCGAGATCGTGACGGAGAACGCGCTCCGTCTGCCGGAGATCCCGCAGCGACTGCGTGGTGAGGGGCATCCGCCGATCGTCGAGGTCCGCGGCGAGGTGTTCATCCCGGTCGCGGCGTTCGAACGGCTCAACGCCGCGCAGGCCGCCTTCCGCGAGCGCGCCTACGCCGACGCGCTCGCCCGGTGGGAGGCACGCGGCGGCGTGAAGAAGCCGTTCGACGAGGAGAAGGCGCGCACGGCTGCGGCACGTCGGTTCCCCGCGTTCGCGAATCCGCGCAACGCCGCCAGCGGTGGTCTGCGCCAGCAGATCGACAAGAAGGACGGGCTCGAACTGGAGGCGGGGCTCCTGCGGATCGAGTCGCTCGCGCTGTACGTGCACGGCATCGGCGCCTGGGCACAGCCGCCGGTGGCCGCGCAGAGCCAGGTGTACGACCTGCTGGCTGAATGGGGCCTGCCGACGAGCCCGCACACGCGGGTGTGCCGCAGCATCGATGAGGTCGTCGACTTCGTGGAGTACTACGGCGAGCACCGGCACGACATCGAGCACGAGCTCGACGGGATCGTGGTGAAGGTCGACGAGCTGGAGCTGCATGACGAGCTCGGCGCGACCAGCCGGGCACCCCGGTGGGCGATCGCCTACAAGTACCCGCCGGAGGAGGTGCAGACGACGCTCCTCGACATCGTGGTGTCGGTCGGACGCACGGGCCGGGCGACCCCGTTCGCGGTGATGGCGCCCGCGCACGTCGCGGGGTCGGTCGTGCGTCAGGCCACGCTGCACAATAAGGACGTCGTGAAGGCCAAGGGCGTGCTCATCGGCGACACCGTGGTGCTGCGCAAGGCGGGTGACGTGATCCCCGAGGTGCTCGGGCCGGTCGTGGAGAAGCGGGACGGCACCGAGCGCGAGTTCGTGATGCCTGCCGACTGTCCGGAGTGCGGAACACCGCTGCGGCCGATGAAAGAGGGCGACATCGACCTGCGCTGCCCGAACGCGCGCTCGTGTCCCGCACAGGTTCGCGGGCGTGTCGAGCACATCGGGTCGCGCGGCGCGCTCGACGTCGAGGCGCTGGGCGAGGTCACGGCCGCGGCCCTCACGCAGCCGACGTCACCCGCCGTGCCGCCGCTGGAGACGGAGGCCGGGCTGTTCGCGCTGACGCTCGACCAGCTCGTGCCGATCGAGGTCGTGGTCCGGGATGCCGAGACCGGGCTGCCGCGTGAGGACGAGGACGGCCTGGTGAAGACGAGGGCGCCGTTCCGCCGGAACCCGACGGCGGCCGAGAGGAAGGCGGGGCGCGAGGGCCCCCAGCCCTCCTCGCAGGCGCTCACGCTCCTCGCCGAGCTCGAGAAGGCCAAGACGAAAGACCTGTGGCGACTCCTCGTCGCGCTGAACATCCGTCACGTGGGCCCGGTGGCGGCTCGAGCCCTCGCGCAGTGGTTCGGTTCGCTGGACGCGATCCGGGCGGCCTCCCGGGAGGAGCTCGCCGCGGTCGAGGGCGTCGGCGGGATCATCGCCGACTCGCTGCTCGCATGGTTCGAGGTCGACTGGCACCAGGAGATCGTGCGGCGCTGGAGCGAGGCGGGGGTGCAGTGGGCGACGCCGGGGCACGCGGGGCCCGGGGCTGCGGTCGCCGAGGGCGGAGTGCTCGACGGGCTCACGGTCGTCGCGACGGGTTCGCTCGACGGCTACACGCGCGAGGGAGCGCAGGAGGCGATCATCAAGGCGGGGGGCAAGGCCGCTTCGAGCGTGTCGAAGAAGACCGACTTCGTCGCGGCAGGTCCGGGCGCCGGCTCCAAGCTCGCGAAGGCCGAGGAACTGGGCATCCGCATCCTCGACGCTGCACAGTTCCACCTGCTGGTGACCGAGGGACCCGACGCCCTCGGCTGAACGGGTGCCCGCGGGTCAGGTGTCCGTGGGAGGCAGGAACTGCAGCAGCCGAGGGGAGTCGGCGAAGCCGAGCCCGCGGTACAGCGTCACGGCCTCCTCGCTCGAGTGCACGGTGACGCGTCCTGCGCCGAGGGACACCGCGTGAGCGCACGCCGCCGCGACCAGCGCTCGCCCGGTCCCGCGCCCGCGGTGCTCCGGCAGCACGAACACGCTCTGCACGTCGGCCGAGACCCGGTGCGCGGCCCCGGGGCGCGGCACCCGGGGGAGCATCGCGACCCAGGCGACCCCGACGGGCTCGCCGTCGTCCGCCCTCGCCACGAACGCCGAGTGCGTGTCCTCGTGGAGGCTCCACCAGGCGGCGAGTTCCGCCGTGAACTCGTCGAACGACCGTCCCGCCGTCAGCTCGTCTGGCACGTCCTGCCACTTGAGCAGCGCGAGCCCCGCGACGTCTCGGCGGTCCGCACGGTCGATACGCACGATCAGTTCTTGTGACGGGGCTTCCGGAACGGCTTGTCCTCGCGGGGACCGCGGGGTCCGCGATCGTCACGGTCATGGCGGTCACCGCCGTAGCCGCGGCCCGCGCCGTCGTTCCCGCGGTCGCGCGGTGCTCCCCGGCGTGCCCCGGGGCCGCGGTCGGGCGCGATCTCGATCAGCCGCCCCGAGATGCGGGTGTCGCGGAGCTTCTCGAGGACGGCGGGGTCGAGGTTGGCCGGCAGCTCCACGATCGAGAAGTCGGGGCGGATGTTGATGGCGCCGAAGTCGTCGCGACCGAGGCCGCCCTCGTTCGCGAGCGCGCCGACGATCTGCCGCGGCTCCACGCGGTGCCGTCGTCCGACCTCGATGCGGTACGCCGCATAGTCGCCACGGCCCCGGCGTTCCCTGGGCTCACGCGTCTCCCGTGCGTCCCGCGGTGCGCGCTCACGCGGCGGACGGTTGTCGGCGGCCACGGCTCTGGCGAGCGGGTCGTCCGCGGGGTCGAGGAGGAGCGGTCGCTCACCCTGCGCGACCACGGCGAGAGCCGCGGCGACATCGCTCTCCGGCACGTCGTGGTGGCGCACATAGTGGGCGATGATGTCGCGGAACGCGTCGATGCGGGCGGTCTCGGACAGCGCGGTCGTGATGGCGTCGTCGAAGCGTGCGAGGCGCGTGGTGTTGACGTCCTCCGTGGTCGGCAGCTGCATCTGCGTCGGCGTCTGACGCGTGGCCCTCTCGATGTGCTTCAGCAGGTAGCGCTCGCGCGGGGTGATGAAGCTGATCGCGTCGCCGGTCCGCCCGGCGCGCCCGGTCCGACCGATGCGGTGCACGTACGACTCGGTGTCGGTGGGGATGTCGAAATTGATGACGTGGCTGATGCGCTCCACGTCGAGACCGCGCGCGGCGACGTCGGTCGCGACCAGGATGTCGAGCTTGCCGTCCTTGAGCTGGTTGACACTGCGCTCGCGCTGCACCTGCGGCACGTCGCCGTTGATCGCGGCGGCGGAGTAACCGCGAGCGCGGAGCTTCTCCGCGAGCGTCTCGGTCTCGTTCTTGGTGCGGACGAAGACGATCATCCCGTCGAAGTTCTCCACCTCGAGGATGCGCGTGAGGGCGTCCACCTTCTGCGCGTACGACACCACGAGGTACCGCTGGGTGATGTTCGTGTTGGTCGCGGTCTTGGACTTGACCGTGATCTCCTCCGGGTCGCGGAGGTACTGCTGCGCGAGGCGTCGGATCTGGGCTGGCATCGTGGCGGAGAACAGCGCGACCTGCTTCTCCTCCGGCGTCTGGGCGAGGATCTGCTCGACATCCTCCGCGAAGCCCATCTTCAGCATCTCATCCGCCTCGTCGAGCACCAGGTACTGCAGCTCCGAGAGGTCGAGCGTGCCCTTGGCGAGGTGGTCCATGATGCGACCGGGGGTTCCGACGACCACGTGCACACCGCGGCGCAGCGCCGACAGCTGCACGCCGTACCCCTGACCGCCGTACACGGGCAGCACGTGGACGCCCTTCATGCGTGAGGCGTACGACTCGAACGCCTCGCACACCTGCAGCGCCAGCTCGCGCGTGGGCGCGAGCACGAGGGCCTGCGGGGTCTTCTGTGCGGTGTCGAGGCGCTCCAGCACGGGGAGCGCGAAGGCCGCGGTCTTGCCGGTGCCGGTCTGCGCCATGCCCACCACGTCGCGGCCCGACAGCAGGGTCGGGATCGTCGCGGCCTGGATCGGGGAGGGGGTCTCGTAGCCGAGGTCTCGGATGGCCTTGAGGACGGGCCCGGTGATGCCGAGCTCCTCGAATCCGGGGGTTGCGGGGGACTCGTCGGGGGCGTCGGTGGGCACTGCGTCTTCAGGGGTCACTTCCCAAGGGTAGCGCGCGCCGGCCGCCACCACCTGTGCAGACGGCTCAGGCGCCGGTGGTGAGCGCGAGCAGCTTCTCCTTGACCTGGCGGCGCAGGACCTTGCCGATGAGCGACTTCGGCAGCTCGTCGACCACGAACACGCGGCGCGGCACCTTGTACGGGGTGAGGATGCTGCGGGCGTACGCGCGGATCGCTTCGACGTCGACATCGGCTCCTCCGTCGACGACGATCGCGGCGACGACCTCCTCGCCCGAGTGCTCGCTGGGCAGTCCGACGACGGCGGCGTCCACGACCGACGGGTGCTGCCGCAGCGCGTTCTCGACCTCGGTGGGGGCGACGTTGAAGCCGCCGGTGATGATCAGCTCCTTGATGCGGTCGACGATGCGGACGAAGCCGGCCTCGTCGATCGTGACGATGTCTCCCGTGCGGTACCAGCCGTCGACGAACACGGCGTCGGTCTCCTCCGGCTTGCCGTAGTAGCCGGAGAACACCTGCGGGCCGCGGACGACGAGCTCGCCCGCCGACCCCGCCGGTACGTCCTGCGTCGGGTTCTCAGGGTCGACGACGCGGCACTCCGTTCCGGGGAGGGGGAGGCCGACGGTGCCCGGCACGCGGTTGTCGGCCACGGGGTTCGCCATCAGCACGGGCGAGCACTCGCTCAGCCCGTAGCCCTCGACGAGGTACCCGTGGGTCGCGGCCTCGAAGGGGACGACCAGCTCGTGCGGCAGGGCCATCGCCCCGGAGATCGCGACCTCGATGCCGTCCAGGGAGATGCCCTTCGCCTGCGCGGCCCCGAGCAGCCGGTCGGCGATCGGGGGCACGAGCGGGAGGAAGGTCGCGGGGTGCTTCTTGACGACATCGAGCACGAGGTCGGGGTCGAACTTGGGGAACAGCACGAGCCGCGCCCCCATCGACATCGCGAACGTGAGGCACAGCGTCAGCCCGTAGGCGTGGAACATCGGCAGCACGGCGTACACCACGCAGCCCTTGCCGCGCTGGATCGACGGCACCCATGCCTGCGCCTGCGCCGCGTTCGCCAGCAGGTTGCGGTGCGTCAGCGCGGCGCCCTTCGGAGTTCCGGTGGTGCCCGAGGTGTACTGGATGATCGCGAGGTCGTCCGTGTTCGGTCTCGGATGCGACGCCGGAAGCGGGTCGGAGGCCACGAGCGAGTCCCACACCACGGTTCCGCGCACGCGCTCGGTCAGCGCTGCCCTGGACTCGCGCGCCTTCGCGACGGGCAGCCGCAGAGCGAAGCGGGTGAGGGCGGGCATCGCGCGCGTCACGTCGACGGAGACGAGGTTCGTCACGGCGAGGTCGGCGGGGAAGTCCTGCACGGTGGCGACGACCTTGTTCCACACGATCGCGTGCTTGGCGCCGTGATCCTCGAACTGCTTCCGCAGCTCGCGCGGCGTATAGAGCGGGTTGTGCTCGACGACGACGGCGCCCAGACGCAGCACGGCGTAGAAGGCGATGATGTGCTGTGGGCAGTTCGGCAGCACGATCGCGACCGGGTCGCCCGCACGCACGCCGAGGTCGCGGAGTCCGGTGGCGGCCCGGTCGATCGCGTCCTGCAGTCGGGCGTACGTGGTCTCACGGCCGAAGAACTGCAGCGCGGGAGCGTCGGGGTAGTCGCGGGCGGACGCGGCGACGATGTCGACGAGGGAACCGGTGACGGGGGCGAGATCCTCGGGGACGCCGTCGGCGTAGCTGGCGATCCACGGGCGAGGAGGCTGGAACGTGCTCACGCGCCCAGCTTAGGCGCGCCGCGACGCGCCGAGCGGGCGACGGCACCCCAACTAGACTGGGGTCGTGTCTGAAATCACCCCTGATCTTGTGCGCCATCTCGGCGTGCTCGCGCGCATCCAGCTGAACGACGACGAGGTGACGCGGCTCACGGGCCAGCTCGACGCCATCGTCGACAACATCGCCAAGGTGTCGGAGGTGGCCACGGCCGACGTCGCCGCCACGAGCCATCCGATCCCCTTGAGCAACGTCTTCCGTCCGGACGTCGTCGGGCAGACGCTCACGCACGAGCAGGTGCTGCAGAACGCCCCCGACGCCGCCGACGGCCGCTTCCGGGTGACCGCGATCCTGGGAGAAGAGCAGTGAGCGACATCATCCGGCTGACCGCGGCGGAACTCGCCGACAAGCTCGCGGCGCGTGAGGTCTCCAGCGTCGAGGCCACCCAGGCGCACCTGGACCGTATCGCCGCGGTCGACGGCGACGTGCACGCGTTCCTCCACATCAACGAGCACGCGCTCGACGCGGCCGCTGCCGTCGACGCACGCCGTGCGGCAGGGGAGGAGCTCGGCCCGATCGCGGGGGTCCCGCTCGCCATCAAGGATGTCCTGGTCACCACCGACCAGCCGACGACCAGCGGCTCGCGCATCCTCGAGGGCTATCGGTCGCCGTACGACGCGACCGTCGTCGCCCGCTCGCGCGCGGCCGGTCTCATCCCGCTCGGCAAGACGAACATGGACGAGTTCGCCATGGGCTCGTCGACGGAGCACTCCGCGTACGGCCCGACGCGGAACCCCTGGGATCTCGACCGGATCCCCGGTGGATCCGGCGGCGGTTCGGCCGCCGCCGTGGCCGCGTTCGAGGCCCCGCTCGCGCTCGGCTCGGACACGGGCGGCTCGATCCGTCAGCCTGCTCACGTGACCGGCACGGTCGGGGTGAAGCCCACGTACGGCGGAGTCAGCCGCTACGGCGCGATCGCCCTCGCGTCGAGCCTCGACCAGGTCGGCCCGGTCACGCGCACGGTGCTCGACGCCGGTCTGCTGCACGATGCGATCGGCGGCCACGACCCGAAGGACTCGACGTCGCTCGACGAGCGGTGGCCGTCGTTCGCCGCTGCAGCGCGTGAAGGTGCGAGCGGGGACGGCCTCAGAGGTCTCCGCGTCGGTGTCATCCGCGAGCTTCCCGACAGCGGCTTCCAGCCGGGGGTCGCCGCGTCGTTCCGCAGCGCCCTCGCGCTCCTGGAGGCTCAGGGCGCCGAGATCGTCGAGATCGATGCGCCGCACTTCGAGTACGGCGTCGCCGCGTACTACCTGATCCTCCCGGCGGAGGCGTCCAGCAACCTGGCGAAGTTCGACTCGGTCCGCTTCGGTCTGCGCGTGACGCCGGAGGGTAACCCCACGGTCGAGGACGTCATGTCCGCCACGCGCGACGCCGGATTCGGCGACGAGGTGAAGCGACGCATCATCCTCGGCACCTACGCGCTGTCCGCGGGCTACTACGACGCGTACTACGGCAGCGCCCAGAAGGTCCGCACGCTCATCCAGCAGGACTTCGCCGCCGCCTTCGGCCAGGTCGACGTGATCGCCACGCCTTCGGCGCCGACCACGGCGTTCAAGCTCGGCGAGAAGATCGACGATCCGCTGCAGATGTATCTCAACGACATCACCACGATCCCCGCGAACCTCGCGGGTGTGCCCGGCATCTCGATCCCGAGCGGCCTGTCCGACGACGACGGCCTGCCCGTGGGCATCCAGTTCCTGGCTCCGGCCAGGGAGGATGCCCGTCTCTACCGCGTGGGAGCGGCGCTGGAGACACTCCTCGTCGACTCGTGGGGGGCACCGCTCCTCACCCGCGCACCGCAGCTCGCAGGAGGGAACCGCTGATGGCCGCCGCAGCCAAGCTGATGGACTTCGACAGGGCTCTCGAGCTGTTCGAGCCTGTGCTCGGGTTCGAGGTGCACGTCGAGCTCAACACGAACACCAAGATGTTCTCCGACGCGCCGAACCCGGCGAACGAGGCGTATCACGCCGCCGAGCCCAACACGCTCATCGCCCCGGTCGACCTCGGTCTGCCCGGGTCGCTGCCGGTCGTGAACGAGACGGCCGTGCGCTCGTCGATCAGCCTCGGACTCGCACTGGGCTGCTCGATCGCGGAGTCGAGCCGGTTCGCGCGGAAGAACTACTTCTACCCCGACCTCGGCAAGAACTACCAGATCTCGCAGTACGACGAGCCGATCGCGTTCGAGGGGTCGGTCGAGGTGGAGCTCGAAGACGGCACCATGGTGACCATCCCGATCGAGCGCGCGCACATGGAGGAGGACGCGGGCAAGCTCACCCACATGGGCGGCGCGACCGGACGCATCCAGGGCGCGGAGTACTCGCTGGTCGACTACAACCGCGCAGGGGTGCCGCTGGTGGAGATCGTCACCAAGACGATCTTCGGCACCGAGCACCGGGCGCCGGAGGTGGCGAAGGCGTACGTGGCGGCGATCCGCGACATCGTGCGCGGTCTGGGCATCTCGGAGGCCCGGCTGGAGCGGGGCAACCTGCGCTGCGACGCCAACGTGTCGCTGCGTCCGCGGGGGCAGGAGAAGCTCGGCACGCGTACCGAGACGAAGAACGTCAACTCGATGCGCTCCGTGGAACGCGCCGTCCGGTACGAGATCCAGCGCCAGGCGCAGATCCTCGCCGACGGCGGCACGATCATCCAGGAGACCCGCCACTGGCACGAGGACACCGGCACCACCTCGCCGGGCCGTCCGAAGTCCGACGCGGACGACTACCGGTACTTCCCCGAGCCGGACCTCCTCCCCGTGCAGCCGGCCCCGGAGCTGATCGAGGAGCTGCGCGCGGCACTGCCTGAGCAGCCCGTCGCCCGGCGCCGCCGGCTCATGGCCGAGTGGGGTTTCACGCCGCTGGAGTTCCAGGACGTCCGCAACGGCGGTCTGCTCGACGTCGTCGAGGCGACGATCGCGGCGGGCGCGACGCCGGCGACCGCGCGCAAGTGGTGGACGGGTGAGATCAGCCGCCTGGCGAACGCGCAGGAGAAGGACGCCGCGGAGCTGATCACCCCCGAGAACGTCGCGGCGTTGCAGAAGCTCGTCGACGAGGGGACCCTCACCGACAAGCTCGCCCGCCAGGTGCTCGAGGGCGTCATCGCCGGCGAGGGCACTCCGCAGCAGGTGGTCGATGCCCGGGGCCTGGCCGTGGTGTCCGACGACGGCGCGCTCGTCGCGGCGATCGATGAGGCCCTCGCCGCACAGCCCGACGTGATGGCGAAGATCCAGGACGGCAAGGTGCAGGCCGCCGGTGCGATCATCGGTGCGGTCATGAAGGCCATGAAGGGTCAGGCCGACGCCGCACGCGTGCGCGAGCTCATCCTCGAGCGCGCTGCCCAGTAGCCGTCTCTCCCGGGCCTCGTGTCCGGGGTCCGGGAGAGAATGGACGCATGGGACACGGTGACGGCAGAGGGCGCATGGTGTCCGCGGCCGATGCCGACGACACCGGAACCCGCATCCTGCATGTCGACATGGACGCGTTCTACGCCGCGGTCGAGGTGCTCGACGATCCGAGTCTGCGGGGCCTGCCCCTCATCATCGGCTCGCCGGACGGTCGTTCCGTCGTCTCCAGCGCCTCGTACGAGGCGCGGCGCTACGGCGTTCGGTCCGCGATGCCCGTCTCGCAGGCTCTCCGCCTGTGCCCGACGGCCAGGGTGGTACCGCCGCACTTCCCCCGCTATCAGGCGGTCTCGCGCCAGGTGATGGCCATCTTCGAGTCGTTCACCCCGCTGGTGGAGCCCCTGTCCGTCGATGAGGCGTTCCTCGATGTGCAGGGCGTGCGTCGGCTGTGGGGGAGCCCGGCGAGGATCGCCGCGCAAATCCGGGAGCGCGTCTCGGCGGAGGTCGGCATCACGTGCTCTGTGGGCGTGGCCGAGACGAAGCACGTCGCCAAGATGGCGTCGACGATCGCGAAACCCGACGGCATGCTCGTGGTATCGGCCGCGGAGACGCTCGACTTCCTGGCCCCGCGGTCGGTGCGCGCGTTGTGGGGCGTGGGACCGAAGGCGGCGGAGGCGCTGGAGGCGCGAGGCATCCGTACGATCGGCGACATCAGGGCGACCACGGCCGACATGCTCGACCGTGCAGTGGGCCCGGCGCTGAGTGCGCGGCTGGCGCAGCTCTCGTGGGGCCGGGATGCGCGGGCGGTGGACACCGAGCGCGTGGAGAAGAGTATCGGACACGAGGAGACGTTCGACGTCGATGTCGACGACCGCGCGTTCCTGCGTGCGGAGCTGTTGCGGCTGGCCGATCGCGTGGGCGCGCGGTTGCGTCGTGCCGGGTGGGAGACGTCGACCGTGTCGATCAAGATCCGCTTCGCCGACTTCCGCACGGTCACCCGGTCGCAGACCCTGAGCGACCCGACCGCCGTGAGCCAGCGCATCGGGGAAGCGGCGCAGAGTCTGTTCGAGCAGATCGATCGGCGCGATCCGATCCGTCTGGTCGGCGTGCGGGCCGAGAGACTGCAGCCGGCGGGCGGCTCCGCCCTGGCGCTCTGGGACGACGACGAGGACTGGCGCCGCGTGGAGGGGGCGGTGGACGAGGCGATCGCCCGCTTCGGGACGGCGACGATCAGCCGCGCGCGTCACATCGGTCGCGGCGAGGGTCGCGGGGCCGCGCGGCATCCGAAAGACCACGGCATCGCGGATTGAGGGGCGCGCACGCGGGCGGGGTCGGCTACCGTGGGAGCATGCCGAACATTGCACTGGAACTCGGGAAGCAGGTCGCGTCCTTCGGCGTGAAGAGCGCGTACGGTGAGCCGCAGGATGTCGACGGCGTGAGCGTGACGCCGGTCGCATTCACCTACTCCGGTTTCGGGGGCGGCAGCGGCGACGGTGCCGAGGGCGGCGGTGGGGGCGGTGTCTCGATTCCCGTCGGCGTCTACGTACGCCGCGAGGAGGGGCTCCGCTTCGAGCCGAACATCGTGACGCTGCTCGTCGTAGCGGTGCCCTTCGTGTGGGTCACCGGTCGTGCCCTCACGCGCATCATCCGTGCCCTCAAGAAGTGACGATCCCGTCGCGGCGGCGCTTCGCCAGGCCGCGGCACTGATCGCGCAGGACATCCGCGTCCTCGCTGCGGCGAACCCGATGGTGGTCGTCGACGGCGGGAGCGGTGCTGGCAAGACCTCGCTGGCGGAGCTGCTCGCGCGGAACTGGCCGCTCGTCGGACGGGTGCAGGTCATCGCCCTCGACTCGCTGTACCCGGGCTGGGACGGCCTGGAGTCCGGCGTGGAGCGAGCGGTGGACGGAATCCTGCGGCCGCACGGGCGGGGCCTGCTCGGCTCCTGGCGTCGGTGGGACTGGGAGCAGAACACGGAGGCGGAGAGTCATGCCGTCGACCCATCGCTCGGTGTGATCGTCGAAGGCAGCGGCATCCTCCGTCCGTCGACGGCCGACCTCGCCGATGTCCGCATCTGGGTGGAGGCGGGGGAGGAGTCGCGAAAGGCGCGCGCGCTCGCGAGGGACGGCGACACGTACCGACCGCACTGGGAGCGGTGGGCGGCGCAGGAGCGTCAGCACCTCCTGCAGCACCACCCGCGCGAGCTGGCGACGCGCATCGTCACGGTGCCGTGACCGCCGGTATCCGGTCTCAGGCCCCGATGTCGTCGGCCGCTTCGATGAGCAGTTCGAGCCGGTAGCCGAGCCAGTCGTACACGGCCATCGCCTCACCACCCGCGACGGGCTCCTCCACGGTGAGGCCGAGCCGCGTCGCGATCACCAGACGGATGGCGGTGAGGGTGCGCAGCCAGGAGTCGATGTCGCTTCGCCGGATCGTCACCTCCCGGAGCTCGCGGGCCTGTTCCGGCGTGAACGGCGCCTCCGGGTCGAAGGCGGAGAGCGCCGACCGCACGGTGCGCGCATCCAGGACACGCCGGTCGGTCACGTCGTCGCGAGTGGCCGCTGCGAACGCGGCCGCGGCACCCTCGTCGTCGGGATAGGGGTTGGGCGTCAGTCGGGCGATCGCGGGGTCACTCGGATCCTGCTCGGCGATGAGGGCGAGGAAGTCGTCGACGATCCGCAGGAGCTGGGCGCCCTCGATGGTGGCGACGGTGAGGATGAGGGGGGCGGTCATGCGGATGCCTTCCGCACGGTCGCCCAGAGCCCGTAGTCGTGCATCGCCTGCGCGTGGACCTCCATCGTCTCGCGCGGCCCTGTCGCCACGATCGCGTGGCCCTCGTTGTGCACGGCGAGCATGAGTGCGGTGGCGTGCTCCTCGGTGTAGCCGAAGTAGGTGCGGAAGACACGGACCACGTAGCTCATGAGGTTCACCGGGTCGTTCCAGACGACGACCTGCCAGGGCTCGAGCGGTGCGGCGGACAGATCCGTGCTCTCGTCGAGATCGGGGAGTGCCGTGCTCATCGTCACGCCCATCCCAGCTCGTGCAGGTGCGCATCGTCGATGCCGTGGAAGTGCGCGATCTCGTGCACGAGCGTCGTGTGGATCTCGTCGCGCAGATCATCGAGGGTCTCGCACTGGGCGAGGTGTGGCTCGCGGTAGACGATGATCCGATCCGGGAGTTCGCCCATGCCGTACTGTGTGCGTTCCGTCAGTGCGAGACCGTCGTACATCCCCAGCAGGTCGAGACTGCCGTCCTCGGGGCGGTCCTCGACCACGAACACGACGTTGTCGAGGCGGTCCACCATGTCGTCGGGCAGCAGGTCCAGCTCCTCGATCACGAGGGCCTCGAATGCGCCGGCGTCCATGTCCATCCAGACCAGCCTAGGGGCCATTCGGGACACCGGTCAGTGCAGCAGGACCAGCAGCGCTGCCACGAGGATGAACAGGCCGCCGAAGACGGCGTTGAGGATGCGCTGCCCGCGCGGCGAGGCCGTCAGGCGGCGGAAGGGCCGGGCCGCCACCGCGAAGAACCCCCACATCACCAGCACGTCGACCACGATGACCGTCGCGATCAGCGCGAGGTATTGGGGAAGCTGTGGCTGGTCGAGCCGGATGAACTGGGGAATGAACGCGAGGAAGAAGACGATCGCCTTGGGGTTGAGCAGGTTGACCCAGAAGCCCCGGCGCATCATCGACCAATGGCTCTCGTGCGCCGGTGCGGGGATGGGCGCGTCGTCGAGCGGTGGTGTCGGGCGGCTGAGGATGAGGCGGAGGCCGAGGAAGACGAGGTAGGCGGCGCCCGCGTAGCGGATGAGGGTGAACAGCACCTCGGATCGGGAGACGAGCAGACCGACGCCCGCGGCGACGATCACGACATGAACGATCAGAGCGATCTGCTGGCCGATGATGCCCCAGATGGAGCGCCGCCAGCCCTGCGACAGGGAGTTCGACATCGTGTTGATCGCGCCAGCGCCGGGCGTGAAGCTGATCACCACCGACGCGGTGAGGAGCGAGAACCAGACCGCCAGTGACACGGCTCCAGTCTAGAGCCGCAGGGCAGCGTCGATCCGCGCCTCGAAACGGAAGAAGCCCGGTTCCGAGGAACCGGGCTTCTTCTCTCCGGGTGAGTAACGGGGCTTGAACCCGCGACCTCCTGGACCACAACCAGGCGCTCTACCAACTGAGCTATACCCACCATGCGCCCGCCTGCGCGGGCAACCCTACGAGTCTATTACATGTTCGAGGTGAACTCCGACACGGTGCGCGTCGCGATCTCCTTGGCATCGTCGCTCGACGGCCCCGGCTCGTCGACGAACACGGCCTCCCGGTAGTAGCGGAGCTCACGGATGGACTCGAGGATGTCGGCGAGCGCGCGATGGCCACCGTCTTTCACCGGTGCCTGGAAGAACACTCGCGGATACCAGCGCCGGGAGAGCTCCTTGATGCTCGACACGTCCACGTTGCGGTAGTGCAGCCACTGGTCGACCTGCGGCATGTACTTGGCGAGGAACATGCGGTCGGTGCCGATCGTGTTGCCCGCGAGGGGTGCCTTGCGCTCGAGCGGGACGAAGCGACGGATGTAGGCGAGCGTCTGTTCCTCGGCTTCCGCGAGCGTGACGCCCCGCGGGATCTCCTCGATCAGCCCGGAGGTCTCGTGCATCTTCGTGACGAAGTCGTTCATGTGGGACAGCGCCTGATCGCTCGGCTTGATCACGACCTGGAATCCGGGGTCGAGGGGACGCAGCTCGAAGTCGGTGACGACGACCGCGATCTCGACGAGCTCATCCATGGAGAGATCGAGGCCCGTCATCTCGCAGTCGATCCAGACCAGGCGATCGTTCTCGGAGGCAGCTACCATGTCGTCATCCTATCGAGGGCACCGACATCGCCCGCCTGCCCGCGGTACGGTAGGACTGTCCGCCTCCGTAGCTCAGGGGATAGAGCAGGAGCCTTCTAATCTCTTGGTCGCAGGTTCGAATCCTGCCGGGGGCGCTTCCGATCGACGTAGCGACGGCATCAGCAGTGGCGAAGCGCGGCCACGGCATCGTCGGCACGCCAGAACTCTCCGATCAGCCGGAAGCGGCCGGTCGCGAGGTGCAGCCGCTCCGCCCGGTAGCGCAGACCGAGCGGGTCCGGCACGAGCCTCAGGTGACCGAGGACATACTCCCGCGAGTCCTGGACCCGCCACAGGTGGTCGGCGGCGCGGACGAGATGCTCCTTCTCCGAGGAGAGACGAGGTGCGGCGAAGGGCACCTCGGGGGCCGTGGCGGACGTTCGTTCAGACATCGATTTCTCCCTTCCTGCAACAACGCTAGGACGGGCCACCGACATTCGCGCCGCGCCGGGACACGCGTCTGACCGGGCTCTTCCTCCACGCTTCGTCGATGTCGGCGATGCGTCCCCACAGCGCGTGGATGCGTCAGTCGATGCTCCTGCCGTCACCGCAGGCTGGAGACATCCGGAGAGGCTCCGGCGACAGAAGGAGAACAGCATGACCGAGATGATCACCGTCGTGGGGCGTGTGGCGACCGATCCGCATCAGGGGCACACCGGCGCGGGGGTGCCCGTCACCAACTTCCGGCTGGCGAGCACGCACCGCCGCTTCGAACCGACGACCCAGACCTGGGTCGACTCCAAGACCAACTGGTTCTCCGTGGCGGCGTTCCGGCAGCTCGGTCAGAACGCCAGGGCGTCGCTGCGGGTGGGCGACAGCATCGTCGTGACCGGCCGCCTGCGCATCCGGGCCTGGGAGAGCAATGGGAAGCAGGGCACGAGTGCCGACATCGAAGCCGACGCGATCGGGCACGACCTGCGGTGGGGGACGACCGCGTTCCGGCCGTCGCCGAGACGCTCTCCGGAGACCGTGGCGGAGGGGGAGAAGGATGGGGAGCAGTCTCCCGGTGCCGACTCCGCGAGTGGAAGCGCGCGGACGGCGGCGAGTGGCCGAACCGGAGACGATCTGGGTGACCTGTGGGGCATCGACGGTTCCGGGGACGGGGGTGCGGCGACGGACCAGGCGTTCCCCGACGGCTTCCTCGGAGCGGGAGCCAGGGTGTCGGCGGGGCAGTAGGGGCAGGCGCGCAGCGTCAGCCACGCACCGTCAGCACGCCGGGCTGTGGGTGTGGGCGACGTAGACTCGGCTCGTGCTCCGAACGGCCCCGTCACTCGCCCGCACCGCCCGCGCGTTCGTCGGAGCCGGTGCGATCCTCGTCCTCCTCGTCGGATGCACGGCCGCCGCCGGCGAGCATCCGACGCCGCCGAGCTCCCTGTCGCCCTCGCCCGCGGATACGGCGACGGCGTCGCCGGCACTGCAGCCCGAGGGCACCGCGGAAGACAATCTTCCGTATTTCCGGGCGATCGCGGAGGGTGTGTGGGCCTCGGAACAGCGAGCGGAGGGTCGGGCCTATATCGACGCGCTGGTGGCCGGGGGCTTCGATCGCACCGCCATGCAGGTCACGCCCGACCAGACCACCGTGGGCAACCCGGTGGAGAGCCTCCAGTTCTCGGTGCGCTGGGGAGAGGAGTCCTGCCTGGTGGGACAGGTCGGTCCCTCGACGGGACAGGTGGTGGCCGTCGTCATGCCCCAGCTTGCCGAGGGACGCTGCCTGGTCGGGACGACGCGTCCGATCGACTGGTGATGCTTCGATCACGAACCCTGCCGCCGACGGCCGGTAGGCTGGAGTGTCGATCTTCGACGCCAACAGAAGGAGCGGTTTTCGGTGGCTGAGTACATCTACTCGATGG
Organism: Microbacterium sp. NPDC059771; assembly: GCF_042732495.1. NCBI lineage: Bacteria > Bacillati > Actinomycetota > Actinomycetes > Micrococcales > Microbacteriaceae > Microbacterium > Microbacterium sp. NPDC059771. Next base: position 2,136,820 of record NZ_JBHWHK010000001.1, read on the forward strand.
TGCGTGCGCGCAAGGCGGTGGGCGAGAAGCTCATCCTCGACGACGTCACGATGGCGTTCCTTCCCGGAGCGAAGATCGGCATGGTCGGCCCCAACGGCGCCGGCAAGTCGACGATCCTGAAGATCATGGCCGGGCTCGACACGCCGTCCAACGGCGAGGCGAAGCTGTCGCCCGGCTATTCGGTCGGGATCCTCATGCAGGAGCCGGAGCTGGACGAGTCGAAGACCGTGCTGGAGAACATCCAGGACGGCATCGCGATCAAGGCGAAGCTCGACCGCTTCAACGAGATCTCGGCGCTGATGGCCGATCCCGATGCGGACTTCGATGCGCTGCTCGCCGAGATGGGCACCCTGCAGGAGGAGATCGACGCGGCCGACGGCTGGGACCTCGACTCCCAGCTCGAGCAGGCCATGGACGCACTGCGCACGCCCCCCGGCGACGCCGCGATCGCCCCCCTCTCCGGTGGAGAGAAGCGACGTGTCGCCCTCGCCAAGCTCCTGCTGCAGAAGCCGGATCTGCTGCTCCTCGACGAGCCGACCAACCACCTGGACGCGGAGAGTGTGCTGTGGCTCGAACAGCACCTGCAGTCGTACAAGGGCGCCGTCATCGCCATCACCCACGACCGGTACTTCCTCGACCACGTGGCCGAGTGGATCGCGGAGGTCGACCGCGGTCGGCTGATCGGCTACGAGGGCAACTACTCGACCTACCTGGAGAAGAAGGCCGAGCGTCTCGACATCCAGGGCAAGAAGGACGCGAAGCTCGCCAAGCGCCTCAAGGACGAGCTCGAATGGGTCCGTTCCAGTGCCAAGGGTCGCCAGACGAAGTCGAAGGCGCGACTCGCGCGCTACGAGGAGATGGCCGCGGAGGCGGAGCGGACGCGGAAGCTCGACTTCGAGGAGATCCAGATCCCCGCGGGGCCGCGCCTGGGCAACGTGGTCATCGAGGCGAAGAACCTGAAGAAGGGCTTCGACGGACGCTCGCTGATCGATGGCCTCAGCTTCAGCCTTCCGCCGAACGGCATCGTCGGCGTGATCGGTCCGAACGGCGTCGGCAAGACCACACTGTTCAAGACCATCGTCGGTCTCGAGCCCCTCGACGGCGGCGACCTGAAGATCGGCGAGACGGTCAAGATCAGTTACGTCGACCAGTCGCGCTCGTCGATCGACCCGAACAAGACGCTGTGGGAGGTCGTCTCCGACGGGCTCGACTTCATCACGGTCGGCAAGACGGAGATCCCCTCGCGGGCCTACGTGTCGAAGTTCGGCTTCAAGGGTCCTGACCAGCAGAAGAAGGCCGGTGTGCTCTCGGGCGGTGAGCGCAACCGCCTGAACCTCGCGCTCACGCTGAAGGAGGGCGGCAACCTGCTGCTCCTCGATGAGCCGACCAACGACCTCGACGTCGAGACGCTGAGCTCGCTGGAGAACGCCCTTCTCGAGTTCCCCGGCTGTGCCGTGGTCATCACCCACGACCGGTGGTTCCTCGACCGCATCGCGACGCACATCCTGGCGTACGAGGGCACCGACGAGAAGCCCGACCAGTGGTACTGGTTCGAGGGCAACTTCGAGGCCTACGAGCAGAACAAGATCGAGCGCCTCGGGCCCGACGCGGCCAAGCCGCACCGGTCGACCCACCGCAAGCTCACGCGCGACTGACCCGATGACTGCGCCTTCGCCGGGAACCCGCCTGCACATCCCGATCCACCTCCGCTGGGGGGATCTGGACGCGTTCAACCACGTCAACAACACCTCGATGCTCAAGCTGCTCGAGGAGGCGCGCGTCCGCGCGTTCTGGCGGGCGGGTCCCGGCGAGGAGGCGCCGTCCACGGCGGTGCTCGACTCCGGCATCGACGAGGGCATCCTGACGCTGATCGCGCGGCAGGAGATCGAGTACCTCGCGCCGGTGCCGTATCAGCGTCGACCGCTCGAGGTGCAGATGTGGTTCGGCAAGCTCGGCGGGTCCAGTGTCGAGGTCTGCTACGAGGTGCACAACGACCCGGCCGCGGAGCCGCGGGTGCTGTACGCGCGGTCGACAGCAGTGATCGTGCTCGTCGAGGCCGCGACGGGTCGCCCCACGCGACTCACCTCCGAGATGCGCGAGGCCTGGGAGCCGTACGTCGGCCCTTCCATCGAGTACGCGCACCGCTGACCTCGACGGCCGTGTGACCCGCGCCGAACGCTCGGATCAGGATGCCTCCGACGGCACGCGGATCATAATCTCCTGCGCCACGCTCGCCACCAGCGAGCCGTCGCGCGTGTAGATCCGCCCGGTGGCCAGCCCGCGCCCGCCGCGCGCGTTCGGGGACTCCTGCGCATACAGCAGCCACTCGTCGACGCGCGCGGGACGGTGCCACCACATCGCGTGATCGAGGCTCGCGACCTTGAGTCCCTGGTGTGCCCACGAGACCCCGTGCGCGCGCAGGATGGACTCCTGGATCGTCATGTCGCTGAGGTACGCCAGTGCCGCGCGATGCAGCCGCTGGTCGTCGGGGAGCGGAGCGCGCAGTCGCATCCAGACGGCCTGACGCGGGACCCGGGCATCGTCGTTGGGGAGGTACAGCGGCGACTCGACGTGACGGATGTCCGCGGCGCGATCGGTGAGCATCCGCCGCGCGCCCCCGGTGAGTCCGGGAACGCGATCCTCGTCGGGGAACAGCGTCTCCGGGTCGGGCACGCCCTCGGGCATGGGCTCCGCGTGCTCGACTCCCGGATCCGCATCCTGGAAGGACGCGATCATCGAGAAGATCGGCACCCCGTTCTGGTACGCCTGCGTGCGGCGCGTCGAGAATGAGCGGCCGTCATGGATGCGGTCGACGGCGATCGTGATGCCCTGACTCGCGTCACCGGGCCGCAGGAAATAGCCGTGCATCGAATGGACGGCGCGATCCTCCGGCAGGGTGCGCTCCGCCGCGAGGAGCGTCTGCGCCAGCACCTGGCCTCCGTAGATGCGGCCGCTCGGCATCGGGTGCGAGGAGCCCGTGAAGATGTCCTCGGTCGTCCGGGCCTGGGTGGCGTCGAGGTCGAGAACCTCGAGGAGTCGATCGACGGTCTGGATGGCGTGGTCGTCCGCGCTCATGGGTTCCTCTCCGCGACCGCAGGCGCCGCACCTCTTGGTAGTTTAGAACGCGTGCCGCCTACGCTCCTGCTCGCCGATCCCGACACGGCGAAGGATGTCCTGACGTTCGTGGGCCGCGCCGGTCGCGCGGGCGACGGGGGAGTACGACTTCAGGCCTCGCGCGGGGTCCTGGCGCTGACCACGGCCGTGCTCTCGCCGCAGACCCTGTTCGATCAGACCCCCACGATCCTCGCGATGCGTATCGTGCACGCGGACCCTGAGCTCGAATGCGACCTGGTCGTCGACAGCCTGTCGCCCGCCGACACCCCCGAACGCCTCATGCTGCCGGACACCGGCCTGTCGCCGTCCTGGGCCGGGGTATCCCCGCCGCGCCAGGGCTGGACCGTGGAGGCGTCGCTGGAGGCGTCCGTCGTCGCGCAGCGCGCACAGTGGGGGATCTCCGCCGTGGCGCGGGGGGCGGGCGCCGGCTCGGGCGAGGAAGCGGTTCGCGCGCTCCGAGCGGCCATCTGGGGCGAGCCCGACGACGATCTCGGCGGGCTGCCGCGCGGTGTGGCGTTCGCCGCGGACGCCATGGGCTTCATCTCGGGCGAGGAACAGGTCGGGGTGTCGCGCGCCGGTCGCTGGTCGCGGCTCGCCTTCCGTCGCGGGCATGTGCTGGCACGAGGCCCCGTGGCATCCGGGCTCACGGGCGTGCGGGCCACCGGCACCCGAGCCTGACGGCGCTGCCACCTCGGAGCGACGGGACGGGCGCCAGGGCCTGATGGGACGGCCGAAGCGCCGGCGTGACCCGAGGGCGAGAGCCACGCTCGTCGATCGACCGCGCCGGGGCGTATCCGAGGGTTTCGCCACGAGCCCCGTGGCGCGGGGTCAGTCCGCCGCCGCGGCGGCCGACCTTCCCGCCTGTCGCCCGGAGAACAGGCACCCTCCGAGGAACGTGCCCTCCAACGCCCGGTACCCGTGGACACCGCCACCGCCGAAGCCGCTCGCCTCGCCCGCGGCGAACAGGCCAGGGATCGGGATGCCCTGGGCGTCCAGCGCACGACCGTCGAGGTCGGTGTGGATGCCGCCCAGCGACTTGCGGGTGAGGACGTGCAGCTTGACCGCGATCAACGGGCCGGCGGCCGGGTCCTGCAGCCGGTGCGGCGCTGCCGTCCGGATGAGCTTGTCACCGCGGTAGCCGCGCATCGAGCGCAGCATGCCGATCTGGGCATCCTTGGTGAACTCGTTCTCGATCTCGTGGTCGCGCGCGACCACCTCGCGCCGCACGGTGTCGATGTCGAGCAGCTCGCCACCGTCATGCCGGCTCATCTGCTCCAACAGCGACTCCAGGTCGTTCTCGACGATGAAGTCCTGTCCCTCGTCGAGGAACGCCTGGACGGGGCCGGTCGGTCCTTTGGCGAGCCGCGACTTCAGCAGCAGCCCTACATCCTTGCCGGTGAGGTCGGGGTTCTGCTCGCTCCCGGACAGGGCGAACTCCTTCTCCACGATCTGCCGCGACGTGACGAACCAGGAGTGGTCGTGACCGGTGCGCCGGAGGTGCGCGAGCGTCCCGAGCGTGTCGAACCCGGGGAACAGCGGCACGGGGAGGCGCGCGCCCGTCGCGTCGAGCCACAGGGACGAGGGGCCGGGGAGGATGCGGATGCCGTGCGCGGGCCACACCGGATCCCAGTTCGTGATCCCCTCCACGTAATGCCACATGCGGTCGCCGTTGATCAGGCGGGCGCCGGCGGCCGCGGTGACGGCCTGCATCGAGCCGTCGACATACGCCGGGACGCCGGAGAGCATGTGCGCCGGCGGCGTTCCCAGCCGTTCGGGCCACGCCGCACGGACGAGCTCGTGGTTGCCGCCGATCCCTCCGGACGACACGACGGTCGCCTTCGCCGTGATCTCGAACGCGCCGATCACCTCGCGGGAGGACGGCACTCCCCGTTCCGCACCGCTGGAGGCGAGGACGGAGCCGCGGGCGCCGGTGACACGTCCATCCGTGACGATGAGGCTCTCCACGCGGTGCCGCGCGAGCACGGTGAGCCGACCGCTGCGCTCGCCCTCCTCGACGGCCGCGGCGAAGGGGGCGACGATCCCGGGGCCGGTGCCCCAGGTGATGTGGAATCGCGGCACCGAGTTGCCCGGTCCGATCGCGCCGTAGCCGCCGCGCTCCGCCCAGCCGACCACGGGGAAGAAGCCCACGCCGAGGCTGCGCAGCCATGAGCGCTTCTCCCCGGCGGCGAACTGCAGATACGCCTCGGCCCAGCGGCGCGGCCACTCGTCCTCCGGGCGGTCGAAGCCCGCGTTGCCGAACCAGTCCTGGGTGGCGAGCTCGAGCGAGTCCTTGATGCCGAATCGGCGCTGCTCGGGGGAGTCCACGAAGAAGAGTCCGCCGAACGACCACCACGCCTGGCCGCCGAGGTTCGTCCGCGGCTCCTGGTCGACGACGATGACGCGGCGTCCGGCCGCCAGTGCCTCGCGGGCGGCGACCAGTCCGGCCAGCCCCCAACCGATCACCAGGACGTCCGTGGTCGGGGGCTTCGTCGTCATGTGTTCTCCGTTGATTCCTGACGTGCGCGGGTCTCGAGCGTCGGGCGCCCGTGGGGAGTCGTGCCGATGCCGGACGGCTCGAATGTGTTCACCATGGCATAGGCGGCGCGCTCCAGGTAGTCCCAGAGCGTGGATTCGTGCAGCGGAGACAACCGAGCCTCGTCGACGGCGGTGCGCATGTGACGAAGCCAACGATCACGCGCGTCCGGGTCGATGTGGAACGGCATGTGACGCATGCGCAGGCGCGGGTGTCCGCGGGTCTCGCCGTACGTGGTCGGACCGCCCCAGTACTGTTCCAGGAACATCCGCAGGCGGTCCTCGGCGGGGCCCAGATCCTCCTCGGGATACATCGGCTTGAGCACCGGATCGAGGGCGACCTCGCGGTAGAACACGGAGACGATCTTCCGGAACGTCTCTGCGCCCCCGACCTCGTCGTAGAACGTCATCTGTCGCCATTCCCCTCGGTCGACGGCTTCTTGCGGCGCCAGATGCCGCGGTCCGGGATGACCGGCACGCCCGTGACGGCGTTCGGCCGGGTCTTCGGCGGGTTCGCCCCGCGCACGCGCCGTGCGCCTTCGAGCCCTGTCGGCACGACATCGGACATGCGCGGCACCGCGATCTCCTTCTCCAGCAGAGCGGCCCGCAGCCGGCGCCGCAGCTCCTGTGCGACGTCGTCTCTGGCGTTCGCCCTGGTCTTGATGACGACGCGGACCACAAGGGCGTCGCCGTCGATGGATTCCAGGCCCCACAGCTCGGGCTTCTCGACGATGCGCGTCCGCCACTTGGGGTCCTTCGCGAGGCCCTGTGCCGTCTCGAGCATGATGTGCTCGACCTGGTCGAGGTCGGCGTCCGGGGCGACGCCGGTGTCGACGATCGCGCGTGCCCATCCCTGGGACATGTTGCCGATGCGCGTGACCTCGCCGTTGCGGACGTACCAGAGCGTCCCGTTCACGTCTCGCACCTGGGTGATCCGCACGCTCACGTACTCGACCACGCCGCTCGCCAGACCAAGGTCGACCACGTCACCGATGCCGATCTGGTCCTCCGCGACGAGGAACATCCCGTTGAGCACATCTTTGACGATGTTCTGGGCGCCGAAACCGAGACCAGCACCCACGGCGGCGGTCAGCAGCGTGAGCGACCCGAGCAGGCTGGGACTGAGAGCGTTCACGACCAGCACGATCGCGATGACCACCAGCATCACGTTGACGATGTTCTGGAGGATCGTGCCCAGGGTCCTCGTGCGCTGGACCAGACGCATATCGGCGAGCGGAGAGCGTTCGAGCGCCTGGGTGTCGTCGACCGACGCCTTGTTCTTCGCGCTGTCCACGATCCGGTGCACGACGCGCCTGATCACGCCCCGCAGCACGAAAGCGATCACCACGCAGGAGGCGATGATGATCGCGACGACGAGCGCTTTGCCGCCGATGTGTCCGAGCAGGGTCAGCAGGTCCTGGACCCAGTCGGGAAGCGGGGTGGGAGTGGGGTCTGGCGTGGTCTCGAGAGGGAGGATCATCGCTGCCGAGTTTACCGAGCGGGCCTCTGCCCCGGCTGGAAGCGCGGCGGCAGAGGCCCGGACGGAGGGTGGCGCCGATCAGTCCTCGGCGTCGCGGGACTGCGCCGCCAGCGCGCGCTCGACGTCGGCGAGGTTCTCCAGCACGAGGCGACGGAGCGCCGGCGGAGCGTCCTGGTGCGAGGACAGCCACGAGCGCGTCGCGTCGCGCAGCGCCACGTCGGCCAGCGCCGTGGGGAACAGGCCGACGATGAGGTACTGGGCGATCTGGTAGGTCCGCGACTCCCACACCGGCAGCAGCATGTCGAAGTACTTCGGCACGAACTCGCCGAGCACGTCGGCGCCTGCGGGGTGCACGAAGCCGAGGGCTGCCGACCGGACGATCGTGTTCGGCGCGTCATCCCGCTCGATCAGAGAGGCCCACGCGGCCTGCTTCGAGGCGGCGTCGGGAAGAGCGGCTCGTGCCTGCGCGGCGAACTCCGCGCCCTTGGCGGTGTTGTCGGCGGCGAGAGCGGCGTCGATCGTCGCGGCGTCCGTCGCTCCGATGGTCGCGAGTCCGACGAGCAGCTGCCAGTTCAGGTCGGCGTCGATCTCGAGACCGGGGAGGGTCTCCTCGCCGGAGCGCAGGCGCCCGACGATGCCGGCGTGCTCAGGGGTGACCAGGGCGTTCGCGAACGCCGTGACGAACTGGAGCTGGCTGTCGCTGCCCGCTTCTGCGGCTTCGGCGAGGGCCCACAGGCCGTCCGCGACCTTGAGTCGCGCCGCCTGGCGCTCCTCGGGTCGCACGTACAGCGTGGCCGCCGTGCGCAGCTGGGCGAGCGTCGTGCGGACCGTGGTCGACTCGGTCTCGCGGCCGATGTTGCCCAGCACGAGGTCGATGTAGTCCGAGGCCGCCGTCTCCGCGTCGCGCGTCTGGTCCCAGGCGGCGCCCCACACGAGGGAGCGCGCAAGCGGGTCGTGGATGTCGGCGAGGTGTGCGATCGCCGTCGCCAGCGACTTCTCGTCGAGACGGATCTTGGCGTAGGCGAGGTCGTCGTCGTTCAGCAGGATCAGGTCGGGGCGCGCGAGGCCCTGCAGTTCGGGGACCTCGGTGCGGTCGCCGTCGACATCGACCTCGACGTGGTGGACGCGCGTGAGCGTGCCGTCCTGCAGCGAGTAAAAGCCGATGCCCAGGCGGTGCGGACGGATGGTCGGGTAGTCCGCCGGGGCGGTCTGGGTGATCGCGAAACGCGAGATCTTGCCGTCGTCGCCCTCGGCCACCACGGGCTCGAGCGTGTTGACGCCGGCCGTCTCCAGCCACTTCTTCGACCAGGTGCCCAGGTCGCGTCCACTCGTGGCCTCGAGCTCCGACAGCAGGTCGCTGAGCTCGGTGTTGCCCCACGAGTGCTTCTGGAAGTACTGCGACACCCCGGCGAAGAACGCCTCGATGCCGACCCATGCGGCGAGCTGCTTCAGCACCGAGCCGCCCTTGGCATAGGTGATGCCGTCGAAGTTGACCTGCACGTCTTCCAGGTCGTTGATCTCCGCGACGATCGGGTGCGTGGAGGGGAGCTGATCCTGGCGATAGGCCCAGGTCTTCTCCATCGCGTTGAACGTGGTCCAGGCCTCGGTCCATTCGGTGGCCTCGGCCGTCGCGATGGTGGAGGCCCACTCCGCGAACGACTCGTTGAGCCACAGGTCGTTCCACCACTTCATGGTGACCAGGTCGCCGAACCACATGTGCGCGAGCTCGTGCAGGATCGTGACGACCCGGCGCTCCTTGACGGCGTCGGTGACCTTGCTGCGGAAGACGTACGTCTCGGTGAACGTGACCGCACCCGCGTTCTCCATCGCCCCGGCGTTGAACTCGGGCACGAACAGCTGGTCGTACTTCGCGAACGGGTAGGGGACGCCGAACTTCGATTCGAAGTACGCGAAGCCCTCACGGGTCTTGTCGAAGATGTAGTCGGCGTCGAGGTGCTGCCACAGGCTCTTGCGGCCGTAGACGCCGAGCGGGATCACGCGGCCGGAGGCGCTGGTGAGCTCGGAGAACGTGGACTCGTAGGGTCCCGCGACGAGGGCGGTGATGTAGGAGGAGATGCGCGGCGTCGGCTCGAATCCCCAGGTGGCGGTGACGTCGTCGTCGTGCACAATGGGCTCGGGCGTGGGGGAGTTGGACACGACCTTCCACGCCGCGGGCGCCGTGACCGTGAACTGGAACGTCGCCTTGAGGTCGGGCTGCTCGAAGACCGCGAAGACGCGGCGCGAGTCCGGCACCTCGAACTGCGAGTACAGGTAGACCTCGCCGTCGACGGGGTCGACGAATCGGTGCAGGCCCTCGCCCGTGTTGGTGTAGAGGCAGTCCGCGTCGACGACGAGCACGTTCTCGGCCTGCAACCCGGACAGCGCGATGCGAGAGTCGGCGAAGACCTCCTGCGGGTCGAGCTGCTCGCCGTTGAGAGAGATCTCGCGCACGTCGCGGGCGATCAGATCGATGAAGGTGAAACCGTCGGGCGTCGCGGAGAAGCGCACGACGCTGCGGGAACCGAAGACCTCGGCGCCCTTCGTCAGATCGAGGGCGACCTCATAGGAGTGCGTGTCGATGACATCGCGGCGCTCCTGCGCTTCGATTCGGGTGAGGTTCTCTCCAGGCACAGCTGTACTCCCAGGGGTGAGGGGATGTCACCGGGGTCGGCGCAGTTGGCGCCGACGGCAACCATGACAGCCTACGCCAGTGCGCGAGGCGGGCTCACGCTCTGTGCGCATTCTCCCGGCGGCGAGCGGACACCGGTGCCTCGACGAGGTGGGAGGATGGAGGGGTGACTGCGATCGAGCCGAATGTCGTCCCCTTTGCCTCGCCTGCCGCCGCCAGCGGTGCGCCCTTCGTGACCACGCCCGTCGCGTACGATGCGATCCTCCTCGCCGGCTTCGGTGGCCCGGAGGGTCAGGAGGACGTGATCCCGTTCCTCCGCAACGTGACGCGCGGCCGCGGCATCCCCGACGAGCGGTTGGAGGAGGTCGCGCACCACTATCGTCACTTCGGCGGCGTGAGCCCCATCAACGGGCAGAACCGCGTGCTCAAGGAGGCGCTCGAGCAGGCGCTCGTCGCGCGCGGCATCGAGCTGCCCGTGTACTGGGGCAACCGCAACTGGGCCCCCTACCTCGAGGAGGTCGTGCCCGAGGCGGCGCGCAACGGGCACACCACGCTGCTCGCGTTCGCCACGAGCGCCTACAGCTCGTTCTCCAGCTGCCGCCAGTACCGCGAGGACTTCGCGCGCGTGCTGGAGGAGACCGGCCTCGGGGAGACCGTCACGATCGACAAGATCCGCCCGTTCTATGACCACCCGGGTTTCGTCGAGGCCTTCGAGTCGGGAGTGCGGGAGGCCATCGAGGGCTTCCTGGCGCAGGGCATCGCCGCGCCGGACATCCAGATCCTGTTCTCGACGCACAGCATCCCGACGGCCGACGCCGAGCGTTCCGGCGCCCGCGACATCGACTGGGGCGAGGGCGGCGCCTACGCCGCGCAGCACCTGGCCGTCGCGGCCTGGGTGATGGACCGGGTACGGCAGTCCGTGCCGGCGGCGGCCGACGTGGCCTGGGAGCTCGTCTACCAGTCGCGCTCGGGGCCCGCGTCGCAGCCGTGGCTCGAGCCGGACGTGTGCGACGTGATCGGTGAGCTTCCCGCGCGAGGGCGGCGCGCGGTCGCGGTCGTGCCGGTGGGATTCATGAGCGACCACATGGAGGTGCTCTGGGATCTCGACACCGAGGCGGCGGAGGCGGCGGAAGACGCGGGACTCGCGTTCACGCGCACGCCGACGCCTGGCGTGTCGCCGACGTTCGTCGAGGGGATCGTCGACCTGATCGAGGAGCGGCTGCAGGGGCGTCCGAACGAGGAGCGCGCTCACGTCACATCGCTCCCCGGCGGCTTCGACGTCTGCCGGCCCGGCTGCTGCGAGAACGTCAGGGCGGGGTTCAAGCCGGCGGCCGCCGGCGTCGCCCCGTGACCGGAACGGGTGTCGGCGGCGGCTTCTAGGATGGAAGCCATGCGCATCCACATCGCCACCGATCACGCTGGACTCGATTTCTCCACGCAGCTGCAGGAGCACCTGCGGGCGGCGGGGCACGAGGTCGTCGACCACGGTCCGGTGGAGTACGACGCGCTCGACGACTACCCGGCGTTCTGCATCCGGGCTGCTCAGGCGGTGGTCGCCGATCAGGAGGCGGGCGTCGAGGCGCTGGGTGTCGTGTTCGGCGGATCCGGCAACGGCGAGCAGATCGCGGCGAACAAGGTGCGCGGTGTCCGCGCGGCCCTGGTGTGGAACCTCTCCACGGCCGAGCTCGCACGGGAGCACAACGACGCCAACGTGATCTCCATCGGCGCGCGGCAGCACACGTACGACGAGGTGACCTCCTTCATCGACCGGTTCATCTCGACCCCGTTCTCGGGCGACGAGCGTCATGTGCGCCGCATCGGACAGATCGCCGACTTCGAGCGCGACGGCTCGCTGCTCCCGGATCCGCGGGGCTGACATGCCCGAGGGTCACTCCGTCCACCGCATCGCCCGGCAGTTCGACCGCAACTTCGTCGGCAAGGTGCTCCGCGCCTCCAGCCCCCAGGGACGCTTCGCCGAGGGGGCGGCGATCCTCGACGGGCGCACGGCGACGAGCGTGCAGGCGGTCGGCAAGCAGATGTTCCTGGAGACCGAGGGCGACCTGTGGCTTCGCGTGCACCTGGGGCTCTACGGTGCCTGGGACTTCGCTGGCGAGATCCTCGTCGACCCCACGATCGCGTCTGCGAATGGACGTATGGGTCAGACGAACCAGCGAGGCACCGTGCTGGAGGACCCGATCCTGGACGACGCCGGAGAGAACTCTCTCGCCTCGATCGGCGCCCCGCGACGCACGCGGGTGCACGTGCGCATGTCCGAGCAGACGAAGGGTCTCGCGGACGAGGGGGTGGAATGGCCGCCGCCCGTGGTGGGGCAGGTGCGTCTGCGGCTCATGACCGACATCACGGCCGCCGACCTGCGCGGCCCTACGGCGTGCGTTCTGCAGACGCCCGAGGAGATGCTCGCGACGGTCGCCAAGCTCGGTCCGGATCCGCTCGTCGGTGATCCGGCCGAGAACGAGGAGCGCTTCGTCCGCGCGGTGCGCAAGAAGTCGACGCCCATCGCGCTGCTGCTGATGGACCAGGCGGTGGTGAGCGGCATCGGCAATGTGTATCGCGCGGAGATGCTCTACCGGCAGCGGCTCAATCCGCACACGCCCGGACGAGACGTGCCGGAGGATGTGGTGCGCGCCCTCTGGCACGACTGGGTGCGCCTGCTGGCGATCGGTGTCGAGACGGGTCAGATGATGACGATGGACGACCTGTCGCCCGACGAGTACCGTGCTGCGATGGCGAGCCGCGACGACCGGCATTGGGTGTACCACCGCGCCGGACTCCCGTGCCGGGTCTGCGGCACCGAGATCGCGCTCGAGGAGATCGGCGCGCGCAAGCTCTACTGGTGCCCCCGCTGCCAGGCGTGAGTCCGCGCTGGCGTGTGCGGGCGCCCCTAGGCTGAATCCATGCGACAGAATCCGAGCTTCACGCTCGCCGACGTGACCGAGATCCGGCGCGTGATCGAGGCCAACCCCTGGGCCACCATCGTGAGTTCGACCGACGACGGGCTCGTCGCCTCGCACTATGCCGTGCTGCTCGACGACGACCGCGACGACCTGACGATCGTGGCCCACGTCGGGCGTCCCGACGACCTCATCCACGGGCTGGGGGAGCGGGAACTGCTGGTGGTCTTCCAGGGCCCGCACGGCTACGTGTCGCCCGGCTGGTACGGCGATGTCCCCGCGGTGCCCACATGGAACTACACGGCCGTGCACCTGGCGGGCACACCCGAGATCCTGACGCCGGACGAGAACCTGCGGGTGCTCGACCGCCTCGTGGAGCGGTTCGAGAACGGCATGCCCGAGCCGCGGCTGATGTGGCAGCGTCCCAACGACGCCGCGTTCGTGGAACGGCTCGCCGCAGGGACAGTGGGATTCCGCCTCACCCCCGCGCGCGTCGTCGCAAAGCGCAAGCTCAGCCAGAACAAGCCCGTCGAGACGATCGAGTCGGTGATCGCGGCACTCGAGAGCGAAGGCCCGTACACCAACCGTCCTCTGGCGGCGGAGATGCGGCGCGCTCAGGTGGCGCGCGAGGGGAACCGGGCATGACGGCGCGGAACGACACCGTCGGGACGGTGCGCGCCGTTCGTCTGGCCGGTCCCGGCCGGGAGTTCCTCATCGACGACGAGCCGGTGGACCTTCACCTCGACGGCGGCGTCATCGTCGACATCGCGCCGACCGGCGCCCTGCGACCGCGTGGACAGGTGCTCGACGCCGATGGTCTCTGGGCGGTCCCCGGCTTGTGGGACAACCACGTGCACACGGTCCAGTGGGCGCTGGCGGCGGAGCGGGTCCCGTTGCATGACACGACCTCGGCGGCGGAAGCCGCGCTGCGGATGGGTGAGGCGCCGACGCTCCCCGACGGACGCCGCGTCGGTACGGGATTCCGCGACGCCCTGTGGCCGGATCGGCCGAGCCTGGAGCTGCTGGACGCGACGACGGGAGCGGCGCCCACCTACCTCATCAATGCCGACGTGCACAGCGTGTGGCTGAACACCGCTGCTCTCGCCCGCGAAGGCTTCCGTGCTGACGACGGGGTCCTGCGCGAGGAGGACGCCTTCGAGATCTCGCGCCGCCTCAACGCGGTCGACCCGGCGCACAGCGACGAGGCCGTGCTCCGCGCCGGTGAGGCCGCAGCGGCGCGAGGCGTCACCGGACTGGTCGATTTCGACATGGCGTGGAACGCCGCTGCTTGGCCGCGCCGCATCCGTGCGGGCTTCGCCTCGCACCGCGTGGAGTTCGCGTTCTATCCCGCAGACCTCGATCGTGCCGTGACCGAAGCGCTGCGTAGCGGCGAGCCGCACGAGGAACCGGACACTCCCGCGGAGGCGCGCGGTCTGATCCGTGTCGGCTCGCTCAAGATCATCACGGACGGGTCGCTGGGAACCCGCACCGCCGCGTGCTCTCACGCCTATCCGGACGACCCCGGCAACTACGGGGTCCTGACGGTACCGGGCGATGAGCTCGTCGCTCTGCTGACCACCGCGACCGGCGCGGGCATCACGGCGGCCGTGCACGCCATCGGCGACCGCGCTGTCACGTCCGCCCTCGACGCCTTCCTGGTCACCGGGGCGACCGGTTCTCTGGAGCACGCCCAGCTCGTGCGTCATGCCGACCTGGCGCGGTTCGCGCGCCTCGGTGTGATCGCCAGCGTGCAGCCGCAGCACGCCGTCGACGACCGTGACTTCGTCGAGCACCACTGGGCAGGGCAGACCTCTCTCGGTTACCCGCTGTCGTCTCTGTTCGCCGCCGGTGCCGAGGTGCGGTTCGGTTCCGACGCCCCGGTGGCGCCCCTCGACCCGTGGCAGGCCCTGTCGGCGGCGGTCTGGCGCACGGATGACGAGCGGGAATCGTGGCACCCGGAGGAACGCCTCACGGTCGACCAGGCGTTGAGCGCCAGCGTGCGCTCCACGCTCCGCCCCGGGGAGATCGCCGATATCGCGCTCACGTCCGCGGATCCGCGCACCGCAGATGCCGCCGCGTTGCGCGCGATGCCCGTGGCCGCCACCCTTCTCGCGGGCCGCGTGACCCACGTCGGCTGAGCCTCGCGCACGCGGAGAGGGCGGCCCCGGTATCCCGGGGCCGCCCTCTCCGAAGGTGCTGACTGGTCAGGCCGCGATGTGCGAAACGAGGAACCAGCGGTCCTTCTCCAGTCCGCGCTGGATCTCGATCGCGACGTCCTGGCTGGTCAGGTCGACCTCGTCGAGGCCCTCGACGGCCGCCTTGACGTCGACGAGGATGGCGTCGATATCGGCGATGACCGCGCGGATGAGTTCATCCGACTGCGCGAAGCCGGCGGCGACCGACGTCGAACCGGCCTTCTCTGCGACGGCCGAGACGCGCGCGTCGATCGGGAGTCCGAGGGCGACGATCCGCTCGGCGGCGGTGTCGGCGAAGTCGCCGGCATGGGCGACGATGGTGTCGAGGAGTTCGTGGACGCCGACGAAGTTCGCCCCGCGCACGTGCCAGTGCGCCTGCTTGCCGTTGATGGTCAGGGCCTGAAGGCCGAGGACGACGGGGGAGAGGAACTGCGCGGCGCCGGCGGCGACGGTGGGGTCGATGGCGGTGGGGGAAACGGTCTGTGCCTTGCTCATCTTGTGCTCCTCCGGGAGATTCTCGTGTCTGATGGGAACAACGCTACTCAGCTGAAAATGTTCCGCAAGCAAGATGAGGCATCGCTTACCGCCGCGAATCGGCGCGGGACGGGCGACGGCTAGAGTCGCTGCATGAGCGACGACGCGACCATCCTGTCTCTGCCCGGCCGCACTCCCGATCTCGACGACTCGGTGTTCCTCGCTGCGGGCGCCAGGGTGATCGGGGAGGTGACCATCGGGGAAGGGTCCAGCGTCTGGTACAATGCGGTCCTCCGGGCGGACTCCGCTGCGATCACGATGGGCGCTGGCAGCAACGCACAGGACAACGTGTCGATCCATGTCGACAGCGGACACCCGGTCGTGATCGGAGACGATGTCTCGATCGGGCACAACGCCGTCGTGCACGGCTGTCGGATCGGCGACGGTTCGCTCATCGGAATGGGAGCCGTGGTGCTGTCAGGCGCCCGTATCGGCTCGGAGTGCCTCATCGCCGGCGGCGCGCTCGTACTCGGCGACGCGGAGGTGCCGGACGGCTCGCTGGTGGCAGGCGTCCCGGCCCGCGTTCGTCGCGCGCTGAGCGACGAGGAGCGTGCCGGGTTACGGGAGAACGCTCGGATCTATCGCTCACACGTCGAGACCCATCGTGGTGCGGCGCACGCCGACGCGTCCGGGGAGGAGAGCGGTTCGGACGGGCGGTAGTCTCGGAGGGCAGGGGGCGGTGGCCAAGCTGGTTAAGGCAGTGGGCTCATAACCCAACGATCGCGGGTTCAAGTCCCGCCCGCCCTACGACTCGGATTTGCACGGGATCCATGCCGCCATGGGGCGCACCGGATGAGGAGGCTGAGAGCATCCGCACTCCGAAGGGAAGTCATGCAGCTCTCACCAGAATCCGAGACCGTCGTTCGCGCCACCGCCGGTGTGGTCGCCGAGCACGCCGAGGAGATCACTCGACTGTTCTATCCGCGGATGTTCGCGGCGCACCCCGAGCTTCTCCGGGTCTTCAACCGGGCGCACCAGGCGCACGGTGAGCAGCCGAGGGCCCTCGCCGCCTCGGTCGTCGCATTTGCCGTGTCCCTGATCGATCCCGAGGCGCCCGATTTCACGCCCGTGATGCGGCGCATCGCTCACAAGCACGTCTCGCTCGGGATCCGCGCGCGTCAGTACACGATCGTGGGACACCATCTGCTCGACGCCGTGGGGATCGTGCTGGGCGACGCGGTGACCCCGGAGGTCCGTGCTGCCTGGGACGAGGTGTACTGGCTGTTAGGGTGCTCACTCATCGCGGAAGAGGCTCGACTGTATGCGTTGGCCGGCACCGACCCCGAACACCCGTGGCGCAAGCACCGCGTGGTCGAGCGGATCGCGGAGACCGACGACGTGGTCACCCTCGTGCTCGAACCCCTCGACGGTGCGGTCGCCGATCACCGCGCGGGGCAGTACGTGGCCGTCGCCGTGGATCTGCCGGACGGCTCACGGCAGCCGCGTCAGTACACGCTGTCGTCTGCGCCCGGGGGCGGAGCACTGCGGGTGACCGTGAAACGGGTGCGCGGGATCGATGGTACGCCCGACGGCCAGGTGTCCACGTGGCTGCACGACAACGCGATGCCCGGCACGATCCTCGACGTCTCACAGCCCGCCGGTGACGTCGTCCTCGATGAGTCGCACGACCCGCTGGTGCTGGTCTCGGCAGGGATCGGCATCACCCCGGTCGCGGCGATGCTGGACGGCGTTCGACGCACGCAGCCCGAGCGCACTGTGCGGCTCTTCCATGCCGATCGCACACCGTCGTCGCACGCGCTCGTCGGCCCCGTGCAGGAGAACCTCAGCGGCCTGGAGGATGCGACGGCGGTGCGCTGGTACTCGTCGGCCCCGACGGACGCTCCTGTCCTCGACGGCGTGCGCGCCGGGCGGATGGACCTGACGGATGTCGAGCTTCCCGCCGGGGCGCGGGTGCTCCTGTGCGGACCCCTCGGCTTCATGCGCGACATGCGCGCGTCACTGCTCGGGCGCGGCGTGCCCGCGGAGCGGATCGACTACGAGGTGTTCGGCCCCGACACCTGGATGCGCCATCCAGCGGACGCGTCGGCGGCGTGAGCAGCGAGCGGTCGAGGACGCCGGTTCACCGGGGCCTCCGGAGACCAGAACGACAGGAGAGGGCCGTGTCAAGCCCCTCCTGTCGGCCGTCCGGACGCGCCAGCCTCTTTCTGTGCGGCGTCCGCCGCTGAACGGGAGGCAACATGAGCATCGGCACTGGAATCGTGCTCTTCGTGATCGGGGCGATCCTCGTCTTCGCGGTGAACGTCGAGGTGACCTGGGTGAATCTCGACATGGTCGGATACATCCTCATGGGAGCCGGAGTCGTCGTCTTCTTGATCGGCATCGTGCTCCTGGCACGTCGCCGTCGGACCGAGACCGTCTCGCGCACGTATGTCGATCCCGCCACGGGGGAACCCACCACCCGACGGTCGGTGAGCTCGAGTTCCGACGACGGACTCTGAGCGACACGGACGGCTCGCGGGGACCCTGGGCCCCGCGAGCCGTCTGCGTGTCAGCTGAGGTCGGCGCCCTCGAGATGCTCCTCGACGAGGGTGATGCCGCCGCTCGAGTTCGCCGAATGGGCGAGCTCCTCGATCCACCGTCGACTCAGTTCCGGCGGCTCGGGAGCGTCGAACACGAAGCGCAGCGGGATGGAGGGATGCAGCCACAGCGTGGAACGGCCGGGTGCGTCGCCCTCGGGGTGCCGCCAGGAGAGCGTGAAGCTCTCATTGCGACGAAGCTTGGTGGCGATGACGACCTTGAGGTGGGCGAGCGCCCTGTCGTCGATCTGGATCGGGGTCTGAGTGTCTCCGTAGTAGAGGCTTCCCATCGTCAACCGACCTTGGTGCTGCAGAGGACTGCGGTGTTCATGGGGGCTCCTCGAAACATGCTGGGGGCCGGACGGGGTGATCCGGATACTTCGGACTCTAATCGGCTCAGCCGATAGAGCCCGAGAGGGCGCGCAACTCGCCGTCACGCACGAAACAAGTGTGCGCGTGGTGTCAGGTCCGGGGCAACGTCGGCGGCATGGAGTACGCCTCACGATAGGCCGCGGCGAAGCGCGAGGAGTTGCTGAACCCCCACCGCCGCGCGATCGTCGCCACGGAGGCCCCGTTGCGGGCCAGCAGGTCTCTATGGGCTCCGTCGAGGCGGGCCCGACGCAGTGCCTCGGTGGGGGTGATGTCGAGCGCCCGACGGAAGGCGTACTGAAGTCCCCGCGTGGACATGTACGCGGCGGCTGCCACGTCATCGATCGTGATCGGGAGATGGGCGTTGTCGTCGATGTACGCGAGGGCGCGCCGCACCGACGCAGGGGCGCCCGACCGCTGGCTCGGACGCCGCAACGCATCACTGAACGTCGTCGAGAAGCTCGTCATCGTGAGCATCAGCGCGTGGCGCTCGAACTCCTTCCCGACCAGCGGGTCGACGGGCTCGCCTTCGACGAGCGTGCTCTCGAGGTAGGTGAACATCGCCCCCCACCGGTCGGCGTCGGCGCGGGAATGGGGCGAGAGCCCGGTGGCTTTGAGCTCCACCCGGTCGTCTCCCGTCACCTGACGCATCGTGGCCTGGGCGGCCGACCGATCGAAAACGAGGGCGCGCACGCGGGCTCCGTGCTCCCACGTCGCGTCCACCTGGGTGCCGTCGGTGAGCCACGGCACACCCGCGTCGAGCGGTTGGCGATGCGACCACACCTGCGCGTCCGGAGAGTCGACACGGCACACCAGCAGTTGATCGTCCGGCTGCGTTCTGGCGTGCACCTGTGCGGCGAGGTCGTAACGGAGGACCGTGGTGGCCCCGAGCTCCATCGAACGCCAATCGAAGCGGAAGCGATGGGGGTCGACGTCTTCGAGCGTGGCGGACGGCACGAACTGCTTCCAGGTGGGCTCCACCTGCGCGACATCCCTGGATGTGAACTGCACCTTCGGCCCCTCGTTGCGTGACCGACCCGAAGAGGAAGGCCACTTGGGACGATAACCCATCATGCTGACACCGAGGCAGAGGGTGGCGTCGGTCGCTCGTAGACTCGGGGTATGACCGTGCCTTCCCCCTACGCGGACCGCCTGAGCACCCTCCCCGTGGAGAGCCACGAGGTCGCCGTCCGCGGCGGTGTCACGGCGTACTGGGAGTACGGTCCGCGCGACGCCGACACGACCATCGTCGCCGTGCACGGGTTCCGCGGCGAGCACCACGGCCTCGAGCCGGTGCTCGCGTACCTTCCGGAGGTGCGGGTGCTGGTCCCGGATCTCCCGGGCTTCGGGGAGACCGCGCCGCTCCCCGGACGGCGCCACGACCTGGACGAATACGCCGCGTGGTTGTCGGACTTCGTCGCAGCGACCGCCCCCGGAGCGGTGATCCTCGGCCACTCCTTCGGCTCCATCGTCGCGGCGGCCGCCGTCGCGGGAGGTCTCGCGACGCCGCGCCTGATCCTCCTCAACCCCATCGGCGCGCCGGCACTGGAGGGGCCGAAGGGGCTGATGACCCGGCTGGCGGTGCTCTACTACGCCCTCGGCGCGAAGCTGCCCGACCGGCTCGGTACCGCGGTGCTGCGGAACCGGGTCATCGTGCGCGTGATGAGCATCACGATGGCGAAGACCCGCGACCCGGGGCTGCGCCGCTTCATCCACGATCAGCACGACACCTACTTCTCCCGGTTCTCCGACCGCGATGTGCTGCACGATGCGTTCGTCGCGAGCGTGTCGCACGACGTGCGCGAGTTCGCGCCGCGCATCGACGTGCCGACGCTGCTGGTCGCGGCGCAGCGCGACGACATCACGCCCATCGAGGCGGAGCGGCGGCTGGCGACCCTGTTTGCCGACGCGGAACTCGTCGAGATCGCCCACGTCGGTCATCTGATCCACTACGAGACCCCGGTCGAAGCAGCCGGGGCGATCAGGCGCTTCCTGAGGATTCCCGTCGCGCGAGGCCGATGAGCCCCGCCACCCGGAACGGGATCACCTCGCCCATGGCCAGGGAGGTCTCGGTGCGCTCGACCCCGTCGATCGACAGGATGCGCGCGTCGGTGTCGAACAGGTGCCTGGCGTCACGGCACGCGACGCGGGCGAGGAGGTCGATCGACCCGCTGAGTCCGTGCGCCTGCACGACCTCGGGGATGCGCGCGAGTTCGGTGATGATGCGGGGAAGCTCGGTCTGGCGTACGCCGATGCTGACGAAGGCCTGCAGCGGGAAGCCCAGGACGTCGGGGGAGAAGGCGCGCTCGTAGGAGAGGAAGACGCCGGTCTGATCCAGGCGGGCCATCCGCGCCTGGATCGTGTTGCGTGACAGCCCCATCTTCTCCGCGAGCGCGACGATCGTGATCCGCGGATCGTCGGCGAGCGACGCGAGCAGCTCGAGATCGATTCGGTCCAGTCCAGGCATAGTGCCAAACCCTAGCAGGCCCGAACTGGCGAAAAATGAGCAACATGCTCAAGTGGTGGACGATTGCTTGAGCGAGGTGTTGAGCAGACGTACCCTCAGACCATGCCGGTGATGACGCCGGCACCGTTGCGCGAAGCCCCACGAGGGCCGCCGAACGAGGAGGACGACGATGTCACCGCAGGCCACACCGATCGCAGACACCGCCCAGGATCTGGAACTCTCGGAGCGCCTTCTCGCCCCGGACGGGTCCCGCGTTCCGAACCCGCGCCTCGACCCGTTCGTCGTGGACGTGGACGCCGCGCAGCTCCGCGCGCTCCACCGCGACATGGTCGTACTGCGTCGCATCGACGCGGAGGGCGTGGCGCTGCAGCGTCAGGGTCAGCTCGGACTGTGGGCGCCGTGTCAGGGCCAGGAGGCGACGCAGATCGGCACCGCCCGAGCTCTCGACCCCCGCGACTTCGTGTTCCCCAGCTACCGTGAGACCGGCGTGATCTACGCGCGCGGCGCCCAGCCGGGCGATTACGTGCGCATGTGGCGCGGGGAGGAGGGGGCGGCGTACGACCCCGCGGCTCTCGGTGTCGCGCCGCTGCAGATCATCATCGGCGCGCAGACGCTCCACGCCGTCGGCTACGCACTGGGGATCCAGTACGAGAAGGCGGCGGAAGTGGCGGTCACCTATTTCGGGGACGGTGCGACGAGTCAGGGTGACGTGAACGAGGCGATGATCTTCGCCGCCTCGTACCAGGCCCCCGTCGTGTTCGTCTGTCAGAACAACCACTGGGCGATCTCGGAGCCGGTCGCCGTGCAGTCCCAGTACCCGATCGCGGGACGCGCGCCCGGATTCGGGATCCCCAGCCTGCGGGTCGACGGCAACGACGTGCTCGCGTGCCTGGCGGCGATGCGGTGGGCCCTCGACCATGCGCGTTCCGGCCGTGGACCCGCGTACATCGAGGCCGTGACCTACCGCATGGGCCCGCACACCACCGCGGACGACCCCACCCGGTACCGCGACGACGCGGAGCTGGAGGCCTGGCGTCGGCGGGATCCGATCGCTCGGCTGGAGGCGTACCTGCGCCGTGTGGGGGAGTTCGACGACGACCACGTGGCGGACACGCAGGCGGCGGCTGACGCGGTGGCGAAGGAGATGCGGGCGGCCTGTCTCGGAATGGTCACGCGTCCGCCGCTGGCCGTGTTCGACGGCGTGTACGCCGAGCCGCACACGGGGCTGGAGCGTCAGCGCGACGAATACGCCGCGTATCTCGCGTCGTTCGAGAGCGAGGTGTGACATGACCCAGCTCACGCTCGGCAAGGCCCTCGGCGCCGGACTGCGCCAGGCCATGCGCGACGACGACCGGGTCGTGCTCCTCGGCGAGGACATCGGCAAGCTCGGAGGGGTGTTCCGCATCACCGATGGACTGCTCGACGAGTTCGGCGCCGCGCGCGTGATCGACACCCCGCTCGCCGAGTCGGGCATCGTCGGCACGGCGGTCGGGCTCGCGTTCCGCGGCTACCGCCCGGTGGTCGAGATCCAGTTCGACGGCTTCGTGTACCCGGCATTCGATCAGATCGTGTCGCAGGTGGCGAAGCTGCACTATCGGACTCAGGGCCGGGTGAAGATGCCCCTCACGATCCGCATCCCGTGGGCCGGAGGCATCGGAGCCGCGGAGCACCACTCCGAGTCGCCGGAGGCCTACTTCGCGCACACCGCGGGGCTGCGCGTCGTCGCGGTGTCGAACCCGGAGGACGCGTACCGCAGCCTGCGCCAGGCGATCGCCTCGGACGACCCTGTCGTCTTCTTCGAGCCCAAGCGCCTCTACCACCACAAGGGCGAGGTCGACCTGGAGGCACCGCTCGCCGACGCGCCGCCGATGGGACTCGCCCGTGTCGTCCGTGCGGGCACGGACGCGACGGTGATCGCCTACGGTGCGATGGTGACGACGGCGCTGCAGGCCGCCGACGCCGCTGAAGACGAGGGGCTGTCGTTGGAGGTCGTCGATCTCCGCTCGCTCTCGCCCGTGGACTACGACTCGGTCGCCGCCTCGGTGCGCAAGACGGGCCGGGTCGTGGTCGCGCACGAAGCCTCCAGGGAAGCCGGGCTCGGTGCCGAGGTCATCGCCAGCATCACCGAGCGCTGCTTCGAGTACCTCGAGCACGCGCCGCTGCGCGTGACCGGACACGACGTGCCGTATCCGCCCGCGAAGCTCGAGAAGTACCATCTGCCCGACCTCGACCGCATCCTCGACGCTGTCGATCGCGTGATGGACCGCCCGAACAGCCTGACGGGAGCGGACGCATGATCGCCGAGTTCCGTCTGCCCGACCTGGGGGAAGGGCTCACCGAGGCGGAGGTCGTGCAGTGGCTCGTCTCGCCCGGCGAGAAGGTGGCGCTGAACCAGACCCTCGCCGAGGTCGAGACCGCGAAGGCCGTGGTGGAACTGCCCTCGCCCTACGAGGGCACCGTGTCCAGCCTGCATGCCGAGGCGGGCGAGACCGTGGCGGTGGGGGCACCGCTCATCGCCTTCGACGTCGCCGGTGAGGAACCGCAGACTCCGACCCCCGCGATCGAGGGTGCCGAGGCCGAAGGCAGCGAGAAGACGCAGCCGAACCTCGTCGGCTACGGTGCTGCTCCCACGACGGCGGGCCGGCCCGCGCGGCGTGCCCGTCGGATCGGTGGCGCGAGTCCGGCGGCGGACACCGCGGTCCTGGAGGCGGCTCCCCACGACGCCTCGCCCTCGGCGTCCGTGGAGACCGTGATCGAACGGCCGCGCTCGACGCCGCCCGTGCGGGCGCACGCGAAGCGCCTCGGCGTCGACCTGGTGCTGGTCGCGGCGGAGGTCGGCGACCGGCTGATCACACGTCAGGATGTCGACGCGTACGCCGAGCGGCTCGCGGCCCGCTCGGACGCGACGCGCACGCCCGCGCCCGTGCCGGGGAGCGCCGCTCGTCCGACCGGCCACCAGCCCGACCGCGAGACCCGCATCCCGATCCGGGGAGTGCGCAAGCACACCGCGGCGGCGATGGTGCAGAGCGCGTTCACGGCGCCGCACGTCACCGTGTTCCATACGGTCGACGTCACCGCGACGATGGACCTGCTGGCACGACTGCGCGAGGACCGCGCACTCAGTGGCCACCGGATCGGTCCGCTCGCCGTCGTCGCGAAGGCGGTGTGCCTTGCCCTCGGCGGGGCGCCGGGCCTGAACGCGCGGTGGGATGAGGAGGCGGGCGAGATCGTCCAGTACGGCTACGTCGACCTCGGGATCGCCGCGGCGACCGAGCGGGGCCTGATCGTGCCGATGATCCGCGATGCGGAGCGGATGACCCTGGTGGAACTCGCGGATGCCATCGCGGCGCTCGCAGAGACAGCTCGCGCGGGCAAGACGTCGCCCGCGGAGCTGTCCGGCGGCACGTTCTCGATCTCGAACATCGGAGTGTTCGGCGTGGATGCCGGGACGCCGATCCTGCCGCCGGGTCAGTCGGGCATCCTCGCGGTCGGTGCGGTCAGGCGGCAGCCGTGGGAACACGCCGGAGAGATCGCGCTGCGTCAGGTGATGACGCTGAGCCTCTCGTTCGACCACCGGATTGTGGACGGCGCGGAGGGCGCCGCGTTCCTGAAGGCCGTGGCCGACGTGCTCGAGGAGCCCGGCAGGGCGATGCTGCTCAGATGAGGGCGCGCAGCGCCGCCTCCGCCATCGTGACCAGTACGGTCGCGGTGGCGGAGTGCCGCCTCGTCGCGGCTCGCGTGCTGTGGGGCGTCGAGTTGATCAGCCCGAAGCACGCCTGGACGCGCAGCCGGAGTTCGTCGCGGGCGACGTCGTCGCGGGGATCGATCGCGGCGAGCGCGTCCATCCAGAGCTCGATGTAGGCACGCTGGAGCCGGCGGACCTCGGCGCGGTCGGCGTCGGCCAGATGCGCGACGTCGCGGTCCTGCACCTGGATGACCTCGGCGTTGCCGAGCGCGAAGTCCACGTGGAACCGGATGAGTGCGCGCATGCGCTCCTGAGGGTCGGCGGCGGACACCGCCACGCGGTCACCCCCGTCGACCAGGTCGTGGCTGACCTTCACGAGCACGGCGCCGAGCAGGGCCTGTTTTCCCGCGAAGTGTCGGTAGACGGCGGGGCCGGAGACGCCGACCGCTGCGCCGATCTCCTCGAGGCTCACGCCGGTGTAGCCGCGGTCGGCGAACAGCCGGGCGGCCGCGTGCAGCAGCGCGTCGGACCGCTCTGCTTTCGCGCGGTCCCTGGCGGTGAGCGGGCTTGTCATCTCAGTTAATCCTCGCTAACCTGAATCATCGGGTTAGTGAACACTAACCGAGAATGCGTGCACCGCGCCAGGGCAGTCCGTGGCGCGGTCGTGGGTCGAGGAGGACATCACGATGCCGGCAACCCAGGAAGATCTGGCGCACGAGCTGCGTGCTCGGATCGCGACCGCCGCCATCGGCGGTCCGGAGGCGTCACGCGAACGTCACGTCGCGCGCGGCAAGCTGCTTCCGCGCGACCGGGTCGCGCGGGTGCTCGACGAGGGCAGCCCCTTCGTGGAGATCGCTCCGCTGGCGGCGGACGGCCTGTACGGGGGAGAGGCGCCGGGGGCCGGGGTCATCGCGGGTATCGGACTCGTCCACGGCCGCCACGTCATGGTCGTCTGCAACGACGCGACAGTGAAGGGCGGCACCTACTACCCGCTCACGGTCAAGAAGCACCTGCGGGCACAGGAGATCGCGCTCGAGAACCGCCTTCCGTGCCTGTATCTCGTCGACTCGGGCGGGGCGTTCCTGCCGCGACAGGACGAGGTCTTCCCCGATCGCGACCACTTCGGGCGCATCTTCTTCCACCAGGCGCGCCTCTCGGCCGCGGGTGTTCCGCAGCTCGCCGCCGTGCTCGGGTCGTGCACCGCCGGGGGAGCGTATGTCCCGGCGATGAGCGACGAGACGGTGATCGTGCGCGATCAGGGCACCATCTTTCTGGGCGGACCTCCGCTCGTGAAAGCCGCGATCGGCGAGGTCGTCTCCGCGGAGGAGCTCGGGGGTGGAGCGCTCCACGCGAAGCGCAGCGGCGTCGTCGACCACCTCGCGGAAGACGACGAGCACGCACTGGAGATCCTGCGGGACATCGTCGCGACGCTTCCCGCGCCCGCCCCGCCCGCCTGGGAGGTCGTCGAGAGCAGACCGCCGTCCGAGACGGGCTCACTGTACGACGTGGTCCCGGTGGACGTGAACGCGTCCTACGACGTGCACGTCGTGATCGACCGGCTCGTCGACGGCGATACCTTCCGGGAGTTCAAGGCCGAATACGGCACCACCCTCGTCACCGGCTTCGCGCGCCTCCACGGACACCCGGTCGGCATCGTCGCGAACAACGGCGTGCTGTTCAGCGAGTCGGCGCTCAAGGGCGCCCACTTCATCGAGCTGTGCGACCAGCGCGGCATCCCGCTGCTGTTCCTGCAGAACATCACCGGCTTCATGGTCGGGTCGGATGCGGAGGCCGGAGGGATCGCGAAGGACGGGGCCAAGATGGTCACCGCGGTCGCGACCACCCGTGTCCCGAAGCTCACCGTGATCATCGGCGGGTCGTTCGGGGCGGGCAACTACTCGATGTGCGGGCGCGCCTACTCCCCGCGGTTCCTGTGGACGTGGCCGGCGAGCCGCATCTCGGTCATGGGCGGTGCTCAGGCCGCATCCGTCCTGGCCACGGTGAAGGAGGACCAGCTGGCCGCGCGCGGTGAGACCTGGGCGCCCGACGACCGTGCGGCGTTCGAGGAGCCGATCCGCGAGCAGTACGAGCGGCAGGGCGAGCCGTACTACGCCACGGCGCGCCTGTGGGACGACGGCATCGTCGACCCCGCGCAGACCCGCGACCTGCTCGGGCTGGCGCTCGATGTCGTCTCCCGCACCCCGCTGCCCGAACCGCGCTTCGGCGTCTTCCGGATGTGAGCCCCATGTCTTCGTCACCCTCTCTCTCGTTCGCCACCGTCCTCGTCGCGAACCGCGGCGAGATCGCCCGACGCATCATCGGCACGCTCCGCGCTCTGGGTATCCGCAGTGTCGCGGTCTACAGCGATGCCGACGCGGGGGCACCCCATGCGCGCGAGGCCGACGTGGCGGTCCGCATCGGGCCGGCTCCGGCGGCCGAGTCCTATCTCGACATCGATGCCGTCGTCGCGGCCGCGCGGGCCACCGGCGCGCAGGCGATCCACCCCGGCTACGGCTTCCTGTCCGAGAGCGTCGGGCTGGCGGAGGCGTGCGCCGAGAGCGGAATCGTGTTCGTCGGCCCCTCCGTGACGGCTCTGCAGGTCATGGGCGACAAGGCCAGGGCGCGGGACCACGTCGCGCGGAGCGGGGTGCCGGTCGTTCCGGGGTTCGACGCACGCGGACTGTCCGACGCGGAGATCGAGGAGGAGGCGGACGCGGTCGGGTTCCCCCTCCTGGTGAAGCCGAGCGCGGGCGGAGGCGGCAAGGGCATGGAGGTCGTCGCGGACGCGGCCGCACTGCGCCCCGCCCTGTCCTCCGCGCGACGGGTCGCCGCCGCGGCCTTCGGCGACGACGCGCTCATCCTCGAACGGCTCATCGCCCGGCCGCGGCACATCGAGGTGCAGGTCTTCGGCGATGCACACGGCCGGGTGGTGGCGCTGGGCGAGCGCGAGTGCACGCTGCAGCGACGGCATCAGAAGGTCATCGAGGAGGCGCCGTCGGCCGGCATCCCCGAGGACACGCGCGACCGGCTCCTGACGGCGGCGGTGCGCGCGGCGGAGAGCGTCGCCTACGTCGGCGCCGGCACCGTGGAGTTCCTAGTCGATGCGGACGCCCCGGAGAACGTGTTCTTCATCGAGATGAACACGCGCCTCCAGGTCGAGCACCCGGTGACGGAGGAAGTGACCGGGCTCGACCTCGTGGCGCTGCAGCTGCAGGTCGCCGACGGTCGTCCCCTCGAGGTCGAGCCGCGCGGGCGGGGTCATGCCGTCGAGGCGCGCGTGTACGCCGAGGCTCCGGAGCGCGGCTTCCTGCCGTCCACCGGGACCGTGCTGCTGTTCGAGGCCCCGGATGGGGTCCGGGTCGACGCGGCTGTCGAGACGGGCAGCGTGGTGACGGGCTACTACGATCCGATGATCGCGAAGGTGATCGCTCACGCCGACGACCGGGCGACCGCCCTCCGCCGCCTGGACGACGCCCTGGCGCGCACCGTGGTGCTGGGGGTCGACACGAACATCGGGTTCCTGAGGCGGCTGCTGCACGACGAGCGTGTCGTCGCGGGCGACCTCGACACGGGGCTGATCGAGACGCTGCTCCCGCTGGAGCCGAGCCGACCCTCCGCATCGCAGCTCGCCGCTGCAGCCGCCGCTCTCCAGCCCGTCGGGGCATCGCCGCGAGCCGCCGACCCGCTGTGGGGACGACTCGCCGGGTGGCGGCTCGGCGCCGATCCCGCTCCGGTCGCGCCCCTCACCGTGCTCACGGATGACGACGCGGTGGTCGAGCTGCACGACGCCGATCCCGGACGTTCGACGGTGCGCGCGGCCGTGGATGCCGACGGGGCGGTGTGGGTCGTCGAAGACGGGGCCACCATGAGGCTTCTGCCCGTGGATCGGCGCGCGCGCCTCCAGCGTCGGCTGGCCGCGACCGGCGACGGTGGTCGCGCGAGCGAGCCGGAGGGACGAGCCCCGATGCCGGGGAGCGTGGTGGCCGTGCACGTCGCGGACGGCGCGGTCGTCGCGGCCGGCGAGCCGCTCGTCGCGATCGAGGCCATGAAGATGGAGCACCAGGTGCTCGCCCCGCACGACGGGGTGGTGCACCTGTTGGTCGCGATCGGCGACCAGGTACGGCGCGACCAACCGGTCGCCCGGGTGACGACGATGGAGGACGACCGATGATCGAGAGCCTGACCGACGAGGAGCGCGAGCTCGCGGGGATGGTGCGGGAGTTCGCCGACACCGTGGTCGCCCCGCAGTCCTACGAGGCCGACCGCACGCACACGCTCTCGATGGACGTGGTCGCGCAGATGGGCGAGCTCGGGCTGTTCGGCCTTCCCTTCCCCGAGGAGTACGGCGGACAGGGCGGCGACTATATGGCGCTCGGCATCGCGATCGAGGCGCTGGGCCGGGTCGACCAGTCGATCGCGATCACGTTGGAGGCGGGGGTCAGCCTGGGCGCGATGCCGATCTACCGGTTCGGCTCGGAGGAGCAGAAGCGCGAACTGCTGCCTGACCTGCTCGCCGGACGCGCTCTCGCCGGGTTCGGGCTGACGGAGCCGGAGGCGGGAAGCGACGCCGGCGCCACGCGCACCACGGCACGGCTCGACGGCGACGACTGGGTGATCGACGGCTCCAAGCAGTTCATCACGAACTCCGGCACGCCGATCACGCGCTTCGTGACGGTGACCGCCGTGACCGGCGCGACCGAGGGACGCAAGGAGATCTCGACGATCATCGTGCCCAACGGCACCCCGGGGTTCACGGTCGAACCGCCCTACGACAAGGTCGGCTGGAACGCCTCGGACACCCACCCGCTCACGTTCGACGGGGCGAGGGTGCCCGCCGGCAACCTGCTGGGGGCGCGTGGCAGCGGGTTCCGCAACTTCCTGAGCATCCTCGACGAGGGTCGCATCGCGATCGCCGCCCTCTCCACCGGTGCGGCCGAGGGGTGCCTGGAGGCGGCGGTCGCCTACGCGAAGAGTCGCACGATCTTCGGCAGCGCGCTCAGCACCCGGCAGAACGCCCAGTTCACGCTCGCCCGCATGCGTGCGCGCGTGCACACCGCGCGACTCGCGTGGCACCATGCCGCCCGGTTGCGCGACGCGGGCTCCCCGTTCGCGGAGGCCGCGGCGATCGCGAAGCTCGTGGCGGGCGAGGCCGCGATGGACAACGCGCGGGATGCGACGCAGATCTTCGGCGGCAACGGCTTCATGAACGAGTTCCCCGTGGCACGCCACTACCGCGACTCCAAGATCCTCGAGATCGGCGAGGGCACGACGGAGGTCCAGCTGCTGGTGATCGCCAGGGCCCTGGGGCTCGCCGGGTAGCGTGGAGGGATGAGCATGCGCGACATCGAGCAGCGCGGACTGTACTTCGAGGAGTTCGACACGGGAGTGCGGTACCTGCATCGACCGGGGCGCACGGCGACCGAGGCCGACAACGTGCTCTTCACGACGCTCACCATGAACACGCAGGCACTGCACCTCGACGCCGCCTTCGCCGACGCCAGCGAGCCGTTCCACGCGCGACTGATCAACTCGATGTGGACCCTGTCCACGATGGTCGGGACCTCGGTGGCGCAGCTCACGCAGGGCACGCTCGTGGCGCAGCTCGGCATGGGCGACGTCGCGTTCCCGCACCCGCTGTTCGCGGGCGACACCCTCACCACGGAGACCGTCGTGGAGGAGAAGCGCCTGTCATCCTCCCGCCCGGGGACGGGGGTCGTGCGACTCGCGCACACGGGGCGGAACCAGGACGGCACCGTGGTCGCCACGGCCACGCGCACGGTGCTGGTCCGCTGCCGCCCGGAGGCGTCCGCATGAGCTTCGACCTCGGCCCCGCGCTGCTGTTCTGCCCGGCGGATCGCCCGGAGCGCTTCGCGAAGGCGCTCGACCGCGCCGACGCGGTCATCCTCGACCTGGAGGACGCGGTGCTTCCGGGGGCGAAGGCCGAGGCCAGAGCGAACGTGCGATCGGCCGCGCTCGACCCGGAGCGTGTGATCGTGCGGGTGAACGCGCCGAGCTCCGCCGAGTTCGACGCCGACCTCGCGGCCCTGGCGGAGACGGGCTTCCGGACGGTCATGGTCGCGAAGAGCGAGAGCGCGTCCGATCTCGACCGTCTCGGCGACGCGTACGACCTGATCGCGCTGTGCGAGACGGCGCGCGGTGTCCACGCGGCGCCCGACATCGCGGCGCATCCGCGGGTGGTCGCCCTGATGTGGGGAGCGGAGGATCTGGTCGCCTCACTGGGCGGCACCTCGTCGCGGACCCCGGCCGGCCGTTACCGCGACGTCGCCCGCTACGCCCGCGCCCGCGTGCTGCTCGAGGCGGGGTCGTACGGCAAGGCAGCCATCGATGCCGTGCACGTCGACATCGGCGACCTGG
Source organism: Microbacterium sp. NPDC059771 (assembly GCF_042732495.1). Lineage (NCBI taxonomy): Bacteria > Bacillati > Actinomycetota > Actinomycetes > Micrococcales > Microbacteriaceae > Microbacterium > Microbacterium sp. NPDC059771. The sequence continues at coordinate 2,167,649 of NZ_JBHWHK010000001.1, forward strand.
AAGGGCTGCAGCAGGAGGCCGCCGACGCTGCGGCATCCGGCTTCCGCGCCACGGCGTGCATCCACCCGAGCCAGGTGTCCATCGTGCGAGAGGCCTACCGTCCCGACGCCGAGACCGTCGCCTGGGCGAGGGCCGTGCTGGAGGCAGCCGCCACGGAGCGCGGGGTCTTCCGGTTCGACGGTCGCATGGTGGACGAGCCCGTGCTCCGGCACGCGCGCTTCGTGGTCTCCCGCGCCCGCTGAGGCCGCGTCATCCACCGCGCGACAGAGCGCCGGGGCGTCAGAGCACGGGCGACTCGTCGAGCAGTCGCAGGTACCCCGGTGCCGCGACGAAGCGGTGCGCCGAGCCGTTGCCCAGAACGGTGCCCTCGCGGGGGAGCGTGCCGCCGGAGACGTGATCGATCACGGCGCGGATCACTCCGCCGTGCGTGACCACGAGCACCGACTCCGCCTGCGGGGCCGAACGCCGTCGCGCCTCCCTGGCGATGCGGTGCAGGGCCGCGATCGCCCTCACCCCGACGTCGGGCAGCGACTCGGCGCCGGGAACCTCCGCGTGCCAGTCGCCGTACGTCGAGATGTAGTCGGGGACCAGGAGTCCCTCGCCCTCGCCGAACTCCCGCTCGCGCAGGTCGGGGACGACACCGGCGATGTCGAGCCCGAGACGCTGCGCGATGATCTCCGCGGTCTCCCTGGCGCGGGAGAGCGGGCTCGTGTACACGGCGTGGTGCGCGGTCCCGGCGAGCTTCTCGGCGGCCCAGCGTGCATCCTCGCGCCCGGTGTCGTTGAGGGGGATGTCGGTGGAGCCCTGGATGCGCCTCGCGAGGTTCCAGTCGGTCTGTCCGTGGCGGATGAGGGTGAGGTGGGTCACTGCAGCAGCTCCTGGAGGGCGGGAAGGACGTCGCTGGTGCCTGCGGCGAGCGTGGCGTCCGCCCAGGCGTCGGCGCGTGTCGGTTCGCGGTTGACGATGATGAGCGGGATCCCCCGGCGTCGGGCGCGGTCGACGAGCCGCACGCCGGAGTTGACGACCAGGGACGAGCCAGCGACGATCAGGGCCGTGCTGGAGCGCAGCAGGGATTCGGCCGCGCGGAATCGGTCCTGGGGCACGTACTCGCCGAAGAACACCACGTCGGGCTTGAGCATCCCGCCGCACACCGTGCACGCGGGGATCACGAAGCCGTCCGTGCTCTCGGGCAGCACATCGCCGTCCGGTGCGAGGGCCACGTTCTCAGGCACGGTGATCCAGGGGTTGAGCTCCTCGATCTGCACGGCGATGTCGCGTCGGTCGAACACCTGTCCGCAGTGCAGGCACAGGACGCGGCGCATGGTGCCGTGGACCTCGATCACGTGCGAGCTGCCGGCCCGCAGGTGCAGGCCGTCGACGTTCTGGGTGATGACACCGGACACGGTCCCGGCGGTTTCCATCGCGGCGACGGCCAGGTGTCCCGGGTTGGGGGCGGCCTGTGCGAACGCGCGCCAGCCGAGGTGCCCGCCCACCCAGTACCGCCGTCGGGCGGCCTCGTCACCGAGGTACGTCTGGATCGTCATGGGGTCGCTGCGCGTGCGCGCGCCTTCGCCGCGATAGGCGGGGATGCCCGAGTCGGTCGAGATCCCGGCTCCGGTGAGGAAGGCGATGCGCCGGCCGCGGAGCAGGTCGGCGACCCTGCCGAGGGTGGCCGATGACTCGGCGGTGTTCGACGCGCTCACAGGACCTCCCCGTGCGAGTCTACGGCGCGGCGACGGGGCCGGTCTCGCGCTGGCAGAGTGGAGGGATGCACCTGACGTCCGTGACCGACCTCGACGACCCGCGGCTCGACGACTACCGCGGGTTGACGGACACGGCGCTGCGAGCCGGCCGAGGGGCTCTACATCGCGGAGACGACGACGGTGATCGAGCGCGCGGTGGCGGCCGGTCACCGCCCGCGCTCCGTGCTCGTCGCCGAACGTCGGGTCGAGGAGATGGCGCGTGTGCTCGGAGAGCTGCCGGTCCCGGTGCTGGTCGTTTCCGACGAACTGGCCGAACGCGTCACGGGCTACGCCGTGCACCGCGGAGCCCTCGCGTCGATGCAGCGCCCCGCCCTCGCCCCGGTCGCCGACGTGATCCGCGGGGCCCGGCTCGTTCTGGTGCTGGAGGGGCTCGGTGACCACGCGAACGTGGGCGCCGCGTTCCGTGCGGCCGCCGGGCTGGGGGCCGACGCGGTGCTGGTCTCGGCGCGCTGTGCCGATCCGCTGTACCGCCGGAGCGTGCGGGTGAGCATGGGAACGGTGTTCCAGGTGCCGTGGACCCGCATGGCCGACCTGGGTGAGGGGATGCGCGACCTCACCGCGCAGGGGTTCGACATCGCCGCTCTCGCCCTCGACGACGGCGCGGTACCGCTGGATGTCTACGCTGCGGAGCGCCCGGAGCGGGTCGCCCTGCTGATGGGCTCGGAGGGGGACGGTCTGTCGCGGGAGGCGCTGGCAGCGGCAGACACCGTGGTGACGATCCCCATGTCGGGCGGCGTCGACTCGCTCAACGTCGCCTCCGCCGCTGCCGTCGCGCTGTGGGCGCTGCAGAACTGACCGATCAGTCGCGGCCGGGGAGGATCACCGGTCCGGGCTCCGGTCGCTTGGCGGCGATGTTGTCGCCCGAGGACTGATGCCGCAGCCGCCGCAGCACCCACGGCACGAGGTGCTCCCGCGCCCAGCCCAGGTCTTCGGCTCTGGCCGCACGCCACGTACGGAGGGGGAGCGGCTCGGGCTGCATGGCCTCCAGATCGTTCGGGACGTTGAGGGCGCGCAGCACCATGCGGGCCACCTCGTGATGCCCGAGCGCGTTGTAGTGCAGACGGTCGTCGTCGAAGAATCGCGCGTCCTGCACGACCTTGAGCGCCCACTGGTCGGCGACGATGCAGTCGTGCCGCTCCGCGATCGCGCGCACGTTCTCGTTGTAGATCGCGACCTTGCCGCGGAAGGGTCGGAACACCGGGGTGAACCCGGTGTCGATCCCGGTGAACAGGATGACGGCGGCGCCCGTGGACGACAGGCGCGACACGGCGTCCTCGAGCTGGGCGGCGATCGCGTCCGGGTCGGTGCCGGGGCGGATGACGTCGTTGCCACCCGCGCAGATCGAGATCAGGTCGGGTCGCAGCGCCACGGCCGGCTCCACCTGGTCGGCGACGATCTGGGCGATGAGCTTGCCGCGCACGGCAAGGTTGGCGTACGCGAAGTCGTCGACCTGCTGTGCGAGGACCTCGGCGACGCGGTCGGCCCAGCCGCGGTGGGCGCCGGGGTTCACGGGGTCGGGGTCGCCGATGCCCTCGGTGAAGGAGTCGCCGATGGCGACGAACCGTCGCCACGGATGCGGAGTCTCGTTCGGGACGTAGGGGCTCCTGGTCGATTCCTGGTCGCTCATCCGGCTCTCCTTCGCGGGGGCTTGCGGGCGGCGGTCGGCCGCTGCGCAGTGACCGAGCCTACCCGTCGGGGGTTCCGCGGGGGCGGACGCGCGCGGCGATCGCGGCGGATGCCGTGGTGTCCCCGGCAGCGATTATCGTGGAGTCGATGCTCTCTCCCTCCTTCCCTCAGCGCGCCCCGTGGGGAACGGCGAGCAAGCTGCGCGCGTGGCAGCAGGAGGCCCTCGACGCCTACTTCCAGGCCGACCAGCGCGACTTCCTCGTCGCTGCGACCCCGGGCGCCGGCAAGACCACGTTCGCGCTGACGCTCGCGGTGGAGCTCATGCGGATGGGCGAGGTCGACCGGGTGATCGTGGTGGCCCCGACGGAGCACCTGAAGACGCAGTGGGCCGATGCGGCGGCTCGGGTGCACATCCGGCTCGACCCGCGGTTCCGCAACAGCCACTGGGCCCCCGCGCGGCACTATCACGGCGTCGTCGTCACGTACGCGCAGGTCGCCGCGAAGTCGTCGATCCATCGCCACCTCACGGAAGACGCGAAGACCCTGGTCATCCTCGACGAGGTGCACCACGGCGGCGACGCGCTGAGCTGGGGCGATGCGATCCGCGACGCGTACGGCCCTGCCAAGCGGCGGCTGCTCCTCTCGGGCACCCCGTTCCGCAGCGACACCGCGCCGATCCCGTTCGTGGAGTATCTGCCGGACGAGACCGGTGCCCGCGTGTCCAGCACCGACTACGCGTACGGCTATGGGCGTGCTCTCGCCGACGGTGTCGTCCGTCCGGTCCTGTTCCACATGTACGCGGGCAAGATGCGCTGGCGCACGAGCGCGGGCGACGAGCTGGAGACCCATCTCGGTCAGGACAACACGAAAGACGTCACGTCGCAGGCATGGCGCACGGCCCTCGACCCCGAGGGCGACTGGATGCCGGCCGTGCTCTCCGCCGCCGACCGTCGCCTCACCGAGATCCGCCATCACGTGCCGGACGCGGGCGGGCTCGTGCTGGCGACCGATCAGACGGTGGCCAGGGCGTACGCGAAGATCCTCCACAGCATCACCCGCGAGCAGCCGACGATCGTGCTGTCCGACGATGCCACGGCGTCGGAGCGCATCGAGAAGTTCTCCGCCGGCACGCAGCGCTGGATGGTCGCCGTGCGCATGGTGTCCGAGGGGGTGGACGTGCCGCGGCTCGCGGTGGGCGTGTACGCCACCTCGTCGTCGACCCCGCTGTTCTTCGCGCAGGCGATCGGCCGGTTCGTGCGGGCCCGACGCCGGGGCGAGGCGGCCAGCGTGTTCCTGCCCCACGTGCCCGTGCTGATGAAGCTCGCGAACGAGATGGAGAAGCAGCGCGATCACGCGCTCGACCGCGGCTCGAAAGACGAGGACGGTCTCGACGACTCGCTCCTGGAGAGCGCGAACCGCGAGGAGGAGACCTCCGACGCACTCACCCAGGAGTTCAGCTACCAGGCCATCTCGTCCGTCGCGCACTTCGATCGCGTCGTGTTCGAGGGCAAGGAGTTCGGTCAGCTCGCCGAGCCGAACACGCCGGAGGAGGAGGAGTTCATCGGCTTCCCCGGTCTGCTCGAGCCCGAGCATGTCCACGAGCTCCTGATGCAGCGCCAGGCGCGACAGTCCCGGCACCGGGAGGTGCGCGAGGCCGCGGAGCCGGCGACGGCCACCACGACGCTTCCCGCGCCGCTCCACCGCACCCTCCGCGAGCAGAGGCAGCTGCTGAACAGCCTGGTCGGGTTGTACGCGCGCCAGTCGGGACAACCGCACGGCGCCGTGCACGCCGAGCTCCGGCGCATCTGCGGGGGGCCGGCGGTCGCGCAGGCCACGGTCACTCAGCTGCAGTCGCGCATCGAGGTCCTCCGCAAGCGCGTCCGCTCCTGACCGGGATCACGACCGCGTCTGCTTCGGATCCCCGAAATGCTGGCAATCGGTGCCAGGACGCGGTTGCGCGCTCCGCTCGCGGATAGCGTGGAACGGTTGCCCGCGCATCGGGCACGCTGATTCCTGGAGGACCCATGACTGCCCCTGCCGCCGCGGATTCGACGGCCTCTGACCGCCGCCGATGGGCCCGCTACCTCGTGGAGGAGCGCGCCGAGGGAGCCGTGTACAGCCGCCTCGCCGCCCGTCGGACGGGGGAGGAGCGCGCGATCCTGCTGGGACTGGCCGAGGCCGAACGCCGGCACGAGAAGCACTGGCTCGATCTGCTCGGCGGTGAACCGCGGCGGCTTCCGAGGGCGGGCCTGCGCTCGCGTCTTCTCGGCTGGATGGCGGGACGGTTCGGGTCGATCTTCGTCCTCGCGCTGGCGCAGAGTGCCGAGGCTCGGTCGCCGTACGATGCCGAGCGCTGGGCGACCCCTGCGATGCGCGCTGACGAGAAGGTCCACCACGAGGTCGTGCGCGGCCTGGCGGCGCGCGGACGACGACGGCTCTCCGGCTCCTTCCGTGCGGCGGTGTTCGGCGCCAACGACGGTCTCGTGAGCAATCTCGCCCTCGTGCTCGGCATCGGGGCGACCGGGGTGAGCTCGGGCTTCGTCCTGTTCAGCGGGATCGCCGGCCTGCTGGCCGGGGCGCTGTCGATGGGTGCGGGCGAGTTCGTGTCGGTGCGGTCGCAGCGCGAGCTGCTCGCGGCGACGGAGGCCAATGAGGACGCCGCGGCCGCCGCCGCCGACCTCGACATCGACGAGAACGAACTGGCCCTCGTGTACCGCGCCCGCGGGATGGATCAGACGGAGTCGCTCGCCCGGGCTCGTCGGATCGTGTCGGCCGCCCAGGAGGGCGTGCGTCGGGCGGCCACGGGTCCGGTCGCGGTCCAGGGGGCCGACGACCACGAGATCGTCGGCAGCGACTGGACGGCGGCCATCTCGAGCTTCCTGCTGTTCGCGTCCGGAGCGATCGTGCCCGTCCTCCCGTGGATCTTCGGGCTCGAGGGGCCCACGGCGATCATCGTCGCCCTCGTCCTGGTCGGCATCGCGCTGCTGAGCACGGGAGCCATGGTCGGGGTGCTGTCGGGCGGGCCGCCCCTGCGCCGCGCCCTGCGTCAGCTCGCGATCGGCTTCGGAGCCGCGGCGATCACCTATGCGCTGGGCCTGCTGTTCGGCGTGGGTGCCGTCTGACGGGGAGGCGGTACGACGAAGGCCCCGGATCCGTGGGGATCCGGGGCCTTCGTGTCTGTGCGCGGAGGGGGACTTGAACCCCCACGCCCTATCGGGCACTAGCACCTCAAGCTAGCGCGTCTACCATTCCGCCACCCGCGCAGGTGTGGGATGTGTCGTTGCCGACCGAAGAATGACATTAGCACGTTCTGAAGGGGCGATCGAACTGGGCGCGACGCCCGGGCGTGGCACGCTGTTTCGATAGCCTGGGACGCATGACCGATCCCTCGCTGCCCGAGGTCGCGCGCGTCGCGAGCGACCTCATCCGCTTCGACACATCCAACTACGGAGGCGGAAACGCGAAGGGGGAGCGGGAGGCCGCGGAGTACGTCGGCGCCTATCTGGAGGCGCTCGGGCTGCCGGTCGAGTACTACGAGCCGGTGCCGCGACGCACGAACGTCATGGCGAGGGTGCGGGGACGCGATGCGAGCAAGCCCGCCCTCGTGGTCCACGGTCACCTCGACGTCGTACCGGCGGTCGCCGAGGACTGGAGCGTCGATCCGTTCGCCGGGATCGTGCGCGACGGCATGCTGTGGGGCCGAGGCGCGGTCGACATGAAGAACATGGACGCGATGATCCTCACGTCGGTCGCCGACATCCTCCGCGCGGGGGAGCAGCCGGAGCGCGATCTCGTACTCGCGTTCTTCGCCGACGAGGAGAACGGTGGTGTCGAGGGTTCGGCGCTCGTGGTCAAGGATCGCCCGGAGTGGTTCGCCGGGGCGACCGACGCGATCAGCGAGGTGGGCGGATACTCCATCTCGGTCGAGGATCGCCGGGCCTATCTCCTGCAGGTGGGCGAGAAGGCGCTGATCTGGATCCGGCTGGTCGCCACCGGTCGCGCGGGCCACGGCAGTCGTCTGCATGAGGAGAATGCGGTGACCAGGCTCGCCGAGGCCGTCGCCGCGATCGGCCGCACGCGCTGGCCCATCCGACTGACGCCCACCACGACGGCGCTCCTGGAGGGCCTCAGCGCGCTCAGCGGGCGCAGCGTCAACGACCCGGACGCGCTGGCGGCGGCCGCGGGCCCGGCGGAGGCGTTCCTGCGCTCCACGTTCCGCACCACCACCAATCCGACCGTGCTCACCGCGGGATACAAGCACAACGTGATCCCCGAGCGTGCGGAGGCGCTGATCGACGTGCGCGTGATCCCCGGCACCGAGGACGACGTGCTCGCCGAGCTCCAGCAGATCGTGGGCGACGACATCCGCATCGAGACGGTGGTGCGCGACATCGGCATGGAGACGGCGTTCTCCGGCGAGCTGGTCGACGCGATGGTCGCGGCTCTCGGACGCCACGATCCGGGCGTTCCCGTCATCCCGTACCTGCTCGGCGCCGGGACCGACAACAAAGCGCTGGCGGCTCTCGGCATCACCGGGTACGGCTTCGCACCGCTGCGACTGCCCGCCGACCTGGATTTCACGGGCATGTTCCATGGAGTCGACGAGCGGGTGCCCGTAGACTCTCTTGTCTTCGGTCAGCGGGTGCTGACCGATCTGCTGCGCACGTACTGAGTGACGCTCGCGCCCTCCGTGCCCTCCCGAGATCTGAAGGCCCTGCCATGCATCTGTTCGAAGCGCTCATCCTGGGGATCGTCCAGGGACTGACCGAGTTCCTCCCGATCTCATCGAGTGCGCATCTGCGCATCCTCGGGACCTTCCTGCCGTCGGGGGAGGATCCGGGTGCGGCGTTCACCGCCATCACGCAGATCGGCACCGAGGCCGCCGTCGTCGTGTTCTTCTGGCGCGACATCGTCCGCATCGTGTCCCAGTGGTTCCGCTCGCTCACCGGCGCGGTGCCGCGCAACGACCCGGATGCGCGCATGGGGTGGCTGATCATCATCGGCAGCGTTCCGATCGTCGTGCTCGGTCTGCTGTTCCAGGACCAGATCGAGACGGTGTTCCGTTCGCTGTGGCTCGTGGCGATCATGCTCATCCTGTTCGGCATCCTGCTCGGAATCGCCGACTACGTGGGCGCCAAGCGGCGCAAGCTCGGAGATCTGACGTATCCGCACGGCATCGCGTTCGGTTTCGCGCAGGCTCTCGCGCTGATCCCCGGCGTCTCGCGGTCGGGCGGCACGATCACGATGGGGCTGTTCCTGGGTTACGAGAGGGCGGCTGCTGCGCGCTATGCCTTCCTGCTCGCGATCCCCGCCGTCTTCGGCAGCGGCTTCTACCAGGTGTTCAAGAGCTGGGGCGAGCCGTCGTTCTTCTCCTTCGGCGACACGCTCGCGGCGACCGGTGTCGCCTTCGTGGTGGCGCTCGGAGTGATCGCGTTCTTCATGAGCTGGATCTCGAAGCGCAGCTTCCTGCCGTTCGTGATCTACCGCATCCTGCTCGGCACCGTGCTGCTCGTGCTGCTGGGTATGGGCGTCATCCCCGCCTGAGCGCGGCGCGTCCCCGTCAGCGCTTGCGGTCGCCCGGACCGTCGTCGCGGCGGCGCAGGTAGCGTTCGAACGCCTGGGCGATCGCGTCGCCGGAGGCATCGGGCGAGTCCCAGGTGTCGCGCGTGCGCTCCAGCTGACGGATGTACTCGGCCATCTCCTCGTCCTCGGATGCCGCAGCGTCGATCGACGCCTCCCATGCGGCTGCCTCGGTGCGCAGGTGCCGGCGGTCGACGTCGACACCGGTGAGCTCCTCGAGTCGGTCGAGGAGGGCGAGCGTCACCTTCGGCGAGGGGGCGGCAGAGGCGACGTAGTGGGGCACGCTGGCCCAGAGGCTGACCGAGGGGATCCCGGCGTTCTCCGCGAAGTGCTCGAACACCGTGAGGATGCCGACGGGACCTTCGTACACCGATCGCTCGAGGCCGTGCGCCTCACGCACCTGGTCGTTCTGGCTCGAGGCGAAGATCGAGATGGGTCGGGTGTGCGGCACGTCCGACAGCATCGCGCCGAGGGTCACGAAACCGGTGACGTCGTCGCGCAGCGCGACGTCGATGAACTCCGAGGCGAACGCCTGCCAGGTGCGGGCGGGCTCGGCGCCGGTGAGCAGCCAGAACTCCGGGCCGGGCCCGGGGTTCCGCGGACGCCAGAGCCCGGCCTCCGGCCAGGTGAGCTGACGTCGCCCCTCCGCATCCATGCGAGTGGCGGGACGCGTGTACTGGTAGTCGAAGTACAGCTCGGGGTCGACGGAATGCACGAGGTCGTAGTCGCCGGACGACTGCAGCGCCGCGATCGCGCCGCTGGCCGCTTCGCCCGCATCGTTCCAGCCGTCGAACGCGGCGATGACGATGCGGGGACCGAGGACATCCACCATGTGCTCCCATCGGGTTCGCGGTTCCGGTCACCCCAGGCTAGCCCGCGACGGCGGGATGTGGGCCGCGCCCGGCTAGCATGGGTTCAGTGAGCAGCAAGCCCCGCGCGGTCCTCTGGGACATGGATGGAACACTCGTCGACACCGAGCCCTACTGGATGGCGGCCGAGACCGCGCTGGTCGAGTCGTTCGGAGGGACCTGGACGCACGAAGACGCCCTGCGGCTCGTCGGCAGCGGGCTCCTCGACAGCGCGATCATCCTGCAGGACGCGGGCGTCGACATGGAGCCGGAGGCGATCGTCTCGCACCTCACCGACGCCGTGCAGCAGGCGTTGCGCACGCAGGGGGTGCCGTTCCGCCCCGGGGCTCGCGAACTGCTGCGCGACCTGCGCGCCGCCGACATCCGCACGGGCCTGGTCACGATGTCGCTGCGCCGGATGGCCCTGGATGTGGTGGACCTGATCGACTTCGAGGCCTTCGACGTCGTCGTCGCCGGCGACGACGTGGACAATCCCAAGCCCCACCCTGAGCCGTACCTGCAGGCCGCTGCCCTGCTGGATGTCGACATCGCGGAGGTCGTGGTGATCGAGGACTCCCCGACGGGGCTGCGAGCGGGTCTCGCGTCGGGGGCGCTCACGCTGGGAGTGCCGCACATCGTGCCGCTCGACGGCCTCGGCGCCCACCAACTCTGGCCCACACTGCACCTCCGCGGTGCCGCGGACATCGCCGAGCTGTTCGGCGCGCACACGACCACGGAGGCGACCCGATGACGGCGACCCAGCGACCGAGCGGTCCGTTCCGCGAGGGCGACCGCGTTCAGCTCACCGGCCCGAAGGGGCGCCTGCACACGGTCACGCTGCGCGAGGACGGCGAGCTGCATACGCACCACGGCGTGCTGCGGCACCGCGACCTGATCGGGCTTCCTGACGGCTCCGTCGTGGCGAACAGCTCCGGGCACGAGTATCTGGCCCTGCGCCCCCTGCTGCGCGACTTCGCGATGTCGATGCCGCGCGGTGCGGCGATCGTCTACCCGAAGGATGCAGCGCAGATCGTGATGCAGGCGGACGTCTTCCCCGGGGCGACGGTGGTCGAGGCGGGCGTCGGCTCCGGCGCGCTGTCCCTGTCGCTGTTGCGCGCGATCGGACCCGCCGGGACCCTGATCTCGTTCGAGCGGCGCGAGGAGTTCGCCGACGTGGCCCGCAGCAATGTGGAGACGTTCTTCGGCGAGACCCCCGACACCTGGCGAGTGGTGGTGGGCGATCTCGTCGAGGCCCTGCCCGCCGAGGTCGAGGCCGGTTCCGTCGACCGGGTCGTCCTCGACATGCTCGCCCCGTGGGAGTGCATCGATGCGGTGGCCGACGCGCTCACACCGGGCGGCGTGGTGCTCTGCTACATCGCGACCGCGACCCAGCTCTCGAGGGTTGCGGAGTACATCCGCGGAACCGGTCTGTTCACCGATCCCGATGCGTCGGAGACGATGGTGCGCGGTTGGCACGTCGAGGGGCTCGCGGTGCGACCGGATCACCGGATGGTGGCGCACACCGGCTTCCTCCTCACGGCCCGCCGGCTCGCGCCCGGCGCGGTCGCGCCGTCGGTCAAGCGGCGCGCGTCGAAGAGCAGCTACAGCGACGCCGACGTCGAGCTGTGGACGCCGGGGGCCGTCGGCGACCGCGAGATCACGGACAAGAACCTCCGCAAGCGGGCTCGCGAGGCGGGAAAGGCAGCCGAAGGCGCGCGCCAGGCCGCCGCGTCGCGCGAATCCGGGCAGTCGACGGAATAGACTGGAGCGCGTGCGTAAAACGTCCGCCGTTCTGGCCACCCTCAGTCTCGCCGCCCTCGCTCTGACCGGGTGCAGCGTGACCGCGTCTTCCGCCGACGCCTCGTGCGATCGCACGGGCCACGCGAACGGCATCGGCGACGCCGTGACTGTCGACGGAGAGGTCGGCTCCACGCCCGACGTCGACATCTTCAGTCCCCTCCGCCTGACCGAGACGTCGTTCACCGACGCGGTGACCGGAGACGGCCGTCGCATCGTCGACGACGCGCAGCCGATCATCGTGCAGCTCTCGATCTACAGCGGCGAGACGGGTGAGAAGGTGTTCGCCACGTCCTACGACAGCGACAGCACGCGCGCGTCCAGCATCGAGTCGTGGGCCTCGCAGGCGCCCGGCCTTGCCGACGTCCTCGAGTGCGCGACCGCCGGAAGCCGCGTCGTGGCCGGGCTCACGCCCGACGACTTCGGTGCCGCGAATCTCAAGGGCTTCGGCATGGCGGAGGACGACGTCGCCGTCTTCGTGGTCGACGTCGTTGATGCGTTCCACCCGCGCGCCGAGGGCTCGCTGCAGTTCAACGACGCGCAGGGCATGCCGACCGTGGTCCGTGCTCCCGACGGCACTCCCGGCGTGATCATCCCGGACAGCGCCGCACCGAAGAAGCAGGTCGTGCAGACGCTCATCCTCGGTGACGGAGAGAAGGTCACGAAGGACGACTCTCCGCTCGTTCACTTTACGGCCGTGGGCTGGGACGACAAGAAGGTCATCCAGAGCTCCTGGGGCCAGCAGGCCGTCGACCAGATGGCGCAGATCGCACCCCCCGTGGCTGAGGCCCTCGTGGGGCACACGGTCGGCTCGCAGGTGCTCGTCGTGCTCCCGAAGACCGAGAACTCCGTCGCGATGGCCGTCGTGGTGGACATCCTCGGCATCGCCCCCTCAGCCGCTCCGTGATGGCCGCCCGGATCCCTGCCGAAGAGCGCCTGACGAACCTCGTCGTGGCGCTGATGGCGACGGAGATCGGGCTGACGAAGCAGCAGATCCTCGACAACGTCTCGGGGTATCGGCAGCGGGCGGACGCGGGTACGCGCTCCGATGCCCTGGAGAAGATGTTCGAGCGCGACAAGGACGAGCTCCGGTCGCTCGGCGTGCCGATCGAGACGATCGGCGATGCTGCCGACCCGAACGATCTCCGGGAGGCGCGGTACCGCATCCCCCAAGCGGAGTACGACCTGCCGAGCGACATCGAGTTCACCGCGGCGGAGCTCGCGGTGCTGCGCCTGGCGGGAAGCGTGTGGAGTGCGGAGTCGGTCTCGGGCGACGCCCAGTCGGGCGTGCGCAAGATCCGCGCTCTCGGTATCGACGGCGATGAGCCGATCATCGGCTTCGCTCCGCGCATCACCGCACGGGACGCGGCCTTCTCTCCGCTGCAGGACGCGATCGAGCGCAGCCGTGTGGTGTCGTTCGACTATCTGAAGCCCGGGGAGGATGCGCCGCGTCGTCGCCGCGTCCGGCCGTTGGCACTGGTGGACTATGAGGCGCGCTGGCACGTCTACGGGGTCGATGTGGATGTGGAGGAGGACCGCACCTTCCTGCTGAGCCGCATCGTGGGCGACGTGGCGGTGAGCGCGACGTCGTTCGACCCCGCCCTGCGCGAGGGAGCGGGGGAGCGCGCGCTGAGCGGACTCGAGCAGGTCGCGGCGGCGAACTCCGCGCTTCTGGAGGTGACTCCGGGCACCGAGGCCGCGCTGAGGCTCGGACGACGCGCGACCGCCGCCGCGCAGGGCATCCGCGTGCCATTCGTGGACCTGCACATCCTCGCCGACGAGCTGGCCTCGTACGGTCCCGAGGTACGGGTGGTCGAGCCTGCCCCGCTGCGTGACGCCGTGGTCGCCCGGTTGTCCGCTGTCGTGGATGCGCACACCGACACGGGGGCACGCGCATGAGCCCGCAGCAGAAGCCGCTCCTTGCCGCTGATCGCGTACGTCTGTACCTGACACTCGTTCCCTACCTGCTCGAGCACGGGCAGGTATCTCTCGCGGAGGCCGCGGAGGAGTTCGGCGTCACGCCGCGCGAGATGCGCGCGATGGTCGAGAAGCTCACCGTGATCGGATTGCCGGGCGAGGCCGGATTCTGGCAGCAGCCTCAGGAGATGTTCGACATCAACTGGGACCTGCTCGAGCTGGAGGACGTCATCGAGATCACGAACGACGTCGCGCTGCGCCGGGTTCCGCGGTTCACCGCCCGGGAGGCCGCCGCGCTCCTGGCCGGGCTGCAGATGGTGGCGGCCGTTCCGGCGGTCTCCGACTCGGGTCTCGTCGCCGGTCTGATCTCGAAGCTCTCCCGCGGTGCGGCCGATGCCCCCGCCGATGTCGTCGTGGCGCCAAGCGCCGTCGACGAGGTCCGCTCCGTGGTGTCGCGCGGGCTGCAGCAGGGCGTCGCCGTCTCGTTCACCTACCAGGCGCCTGACTCGACTCCGACCACGCGCACCGTCGATCCCGTCCAGATCCTGATCACGAACGGGCAGTGGTACCTGCAGGGATGGTGCCACATGCGCGAGGCGATGCGTACCTTCCACCTGGATCGGGTGAGCGAGCCGACGCTGACCGACATCCCCAGTACCCACGGCGGTGACCAGGTTCCCGAGGCGTTCGCCGGTCTGGAGGACGAAGGCGAGGTCACGGTGCGCGTGCCGGAGCGGCTCGCCCCGCTGCTCAGCGGGTTCCTGCCGGCGGAAGCGATGGAGCCCGCGAACGGCGTCGTGACGGCCCGTCTGCATCTGGCGGACCCGCGCGGCATCAAGCGCCTCGCGGCCAGGTTCGGCGGAGCGATGGAAGTCCGGGAGCCGGGAGTCGCTCGGTCGGCGACGCGTGAGTGGGCGGAGGCGGGACTCGCGCTGTACCACCAGCCCGATACGCAGGATTGATCTGTAGACTGGGGACGAAAGCCCCCCGACGACGGGAATGTCGATATGTTCGCTGGAATGCAAGGCTGGCACCTGCTGATCGTGCTCGCCGTCATCCTCCTTCTCTTCGGCGCTGCCAAGCTGCCGGCGCTCGCGAAGAGCATGGGGCAGTCCGCCCGCGTGTTCAAGGGTGAGATGAAGGCGATGAAGGAAGAAGATGCGACGCGCGCCGAGTCCGCCGTCGCTGAGCCCACCTCGGTGAAGGACACGGGCGCCGAACCTGAGACTCCGCCTCGCGCCTGACCGGCCGTGGCAGCCATCGAACCGACCGTGAAGGCGAAGGCCGACCGGGATCGGCGGATGTCGCTCGGCGCGCATCTCGTCGAGCTGCGGAAGCGTCTCATGTACGCTGCCCTCGCGCTGGTGGTCGGCATGGTGATCGCGTTCATCGTCGCGGACCCGGTCATCCACTTCATCACGGAGCCCATCCGGATCATCACCGAGAAACGCGGCGACGATTTCAGCGCGCTGAACTTCGGCACGGTGACCGCGGCCTTCGACATGCGCATGCGCATCGCCTTCTCGATCGGGCTGTTCCTGTCCGCGCCCATCTGGCTGTGGCAGGTCTGGGCGTTCATCATGCCGGGGCTCACGCGCAAGGAGATCAAGTACACGGTCGGCTTCGTGCTCGCCGCGGTTCCGCTCTTCTTCGCCGGCTGCTACCTCGGCGTCATGATCATGCCGCACGTGATCGAACTCATGTGGAGCTTCACCCCCGAGGGCGGGACGAACTTCTACTACGCGCAGGAGTACTACGACTTCGTCTTCAAGCTGATGATCGTGATCGGGGTGTCGTTCGTGCTCCCGGTGTTCCTGGTCGCGCTGAACCTGGCCGGCGTCATGTCGGGTCGCGCCATCCTCAAGGGTTGGCGAGTCGCGGTCCTCATCGCGACGATCTTCGCCGCCCTCGCGACTCCCGCCGCCGACGTCGTGAGCATGCTGATGCTCGCCGGGATCCTCATCGTGCTGTTCTTCGCCGCCGCGGGACTCTCTCTGCTCTTCGATCGGCGCAAACGGAAGAGGGATGCGGCCGCCGGCATCGTCCCTGACGCCGTATGAGTTCTCCGTCCGACCGTTACGCGCAGGCGCAGGACGCGGCGAGCCATCCGCAGACCGTCGCCTTCGCCGCGCGCCAGCGATTCCAGCTCGATCCGTTCCAGGTGGCCGGGTGTCACGCCCTGGAGAACGGGCGCAGCGTGCTGGTCGCGGCGCCGACCGGAGCGGGCAAGACGATCGTCGGTGAGTTCGCGATCCACCTCGCGATGCAGAGCCCGACGGACAAGGCGTTCTACACGACGCCGATGAAGGCCCTGTCGAACCAGAAGTTCCGCGAGCTCGTCGACGTCTACGGCCCCGACGAGGTCGGGTTGCTCACCGGCGACACGAACATCAACGGCAACGCCCGCATCGTCGTGATGACGACCGAGGTGCTGCGGAACATGATCTACGCGGACTCCGCCGCGCTCCGCGACCTGCGCTACGTCGTGATGGATGAGGTGCACTACCTGGCCGATCGGTTCCGCGGAGCCGTGTGGGAGGAAGTGATCATCCACCTGCCCCCGCGCGTGCGTCTGGTCTCCCTCAGCGCGACGGTGTCGAATGCGGAGGAGTTCGGCGACTGGCTCGACACGGTGCGGGGCGACACGGAGGTGATCGTGTCCGAGGTGCGGCCGGTGCCCCTGGAGCAGCACGTGCTCGTGCGCGACGACCTGCTTCCGCTGTTCGACGACAGGGCGGGTCTCGCGACGGCCCAGGTCAACCAGGAGCTCATGCGGATCCGCTCCTTCACGGGCTCGACG
This sequence comes from Microbacterium sp. NPDC059771, assembly GCF_042732495.1. NCBI lineage: Bacteria > Bacillati > Actinomycetota > Actinomycetes > Micrococcales > Microbacteriaceae > Microbacterium > Microbacterium sp. NPDC059771. The sequence goes on from NZ_JBHWHK010000001.1 coordinate 2,183,980, forward strand.
TACGAGGCGAATCGGCAGGCGCAGTCGTATCGCAGCAACCGTCACGCTGGACGGCAGGCGCAGCGCCCGCCTCGCGGCGGACGACGCCCGGTGCGCTCGGCCAACGCGCGTCGCATCGAGCGGATGGATCGCCCGGATGTGGTCGAGCTCCTGGAGCGGTCGAGTCTCCTGCCCGCCATCTTCTTCATCTTCAGCCGTGTCGGCTGCGATGCCGCCGTGCAGCAGGTCCGGCGCGCGGGCATCCGCCTCACCTCGAACGAGGAGCGGGCCGAGATCCGCGCCATCGTCGAGGAGCGCACGCGCACCCTGCAGGACGAGGATCTCGGTGTGCTCGGCTACTGGGAGTGGCTCGACAACCTCGAGCGCGGCGTGGCCGCCCATCACGCCGGTCTGCTTCCGGCGTTCAAGGAGGTCGTCGAGGAACTTTTCCAGCGCAAGCTCGTGAAGGTCGTGTTCGCGACCGAGACGCTCGCTCTCGGCATCAACATGCCGGCCCGGACCGTCGTGCTGGAGAAGATGGAGAAGTTCAACGGCGAGGCGCGTGTCGCGATCACGTCCGGCGAGTACACGCAGCTCACCGGGCGGGCGGGTCGCCGGGGGATCGACGTGGAGGGCCACGCGGTCGTGCAGTGGACCGAGGGCATGGATCCGCAGGCCGTGGCCGCCCTCGCCTCCCGACGCACGTATCCGTTGAACTCCAGCTTCCGGCCGACCTACAACATGGCCGTCAACCTGATCGACATGTTCGGGAAGGGCAGGGCGCGGCAGATCCTGGAGTCGTCGTTCGCGCAGTTCCAGGCCGATCGCGCCGTCGTCGGCCTGGCGCGCCAGGTGCGTGAGGCGGAGGAGTCTCTTGCCGGTTATCGCTCCGCCATGGCCTGCGAGCACGGCGACTTCCCCCAGTACGCCGCGATCCGCCGTGAGCTCAGCGACCTGGAGAAGAAGAACCGGCAGGACGCGAACGCGCCGCGCGCCGCACGGGACAAGCGGATGAAGCGCATCCAGTCGTTGCGCACGCAGATGCAGCGACATCCCTGCCACCGCTGTCCGGATCGCGAGGCGCACGCGCGGTGGGCCGAACGCTACTGGAAGCTCAAGAGGCAGACCGATCGCACGCGCCGCCAGATCGAGAACCGCACCGGGACCGTCGCGCGGGTGTTCGATCGCGTGGTGGAGGTGCTGGAGACACTCGACTACCTCCGCCGAGACGACGACGAGACCCTGCTGACGGAGGCCGGCCGCACCATGCGGCGGATCTACGGGGAGCGTGACCTCCTGGTCGCCGAGTCGCTGCGTCAGGACCTCTGGAAGAGCCTGGACGCTCCGTCTCTCGCCGCCATGGCCTGCTGCCTCGTGTACGAGCCGCGGCGGGACGAGTCGAACACGGGGGAGCGAGGTCTGCCCCGGGGGCCGTTCCGCGCCGCGTACGACCGGACGACAGCCCTCTGGGCCGAGCTGGACGACCTCGAGCGGGATCACCAGCTGCCCGGCAGCGAGCCCCTGGCCGCCGGCCTTGCGGGGGCGATGCACACCTGGGCGCGTGGGGGTGCGCTCGACCGCGTCCTGATCGACGCCGACATGGCCGCCGGAGACTTCGTCCGCTGGGCGAAGCAGACGATCGACCTGCTGGACCAGCTCTCGATCGTCGCCGAAGACCCCGCTCTCGCGCGCACCGCTCGGCTCGCCCTCGACGGCGTGCGGCGGGGCATCGTCGCCTACTCGTCGATGTGAGGGTGAGCGCCGTGACCGATCCGTCCGTCCCCGTCCGCCCGCGTGCCCTCCTGCCGCTGTGGGGCGCCGTGCTCGCTGCTGTCGGGGCGGCGGTGCTCATGGATCTCGCGTTCCCCGAGGCCACGGTCTGGATCCTCGCGTTCCCGGCCACCGGGCTCCTGCTGCTCGCGTTGATCGGGCGACGGGCGGGCGGCGCCCTGCTCGTCGGCCTCGTGTACGGCGTCGTCTTCTTCGGTCTGCTGGTGTCCTGGACCTCCCGCTACCTCGGGCCTTTGCCCTGGGCGGCGCTCAGCGTTGTCGAGGGTGCGCTGACCGCGGTCGCGCTCGTCCCCATCGCCCTGGCCTACCGCTGGCTTCCGCGGGCATTCCCCGGCACGGCTGGCCGCCTGCTCATCCTGCCGACGGTGGTCGCCGCACTGTGGGTCGGGCGGGAGCTCTTCCTGGGCTGGTGGCCCTACGGCGGATTCCCGTGGGCGCGCCTGGGCATGAGTCAGGCCGAGAGTCCGCTCGCTCCGGTCACCTCGTGGCTGGGGGTCAGCGGGCTGAGCTTCCTGATGGTGCTGCTGACGGCCATGGTGATCGAGCTGATCCGGACCGGGTCCTGGCGGCGTCCACTGCGGCTGGTCGTTCCCGCAGCAGTCGTGGTGGTGCTGGTGTTCACCCCGCTGTTCCCGACGGCAGCCACGGGGACGATGCGCATCGGAGCCGTGCAGGGGAACGGACCGACGGGCTACTTCGACTCGCGCGAACCGTTCTCCGTGATCCAGGCCCAGACCGAGGCGACTGCGCCCCTCTACGGCGAGGATCTCGATCTGCTCGTGTGGCCGGAGGGATCCCTCGACGCCGATCCCGCCGAGAGCTCGGCTCTCGCCCGCCGGATGACCCTGGTCGCCAATCGGGTGGATGCCCCGTTGCTCGCCAACGCGCCGACCGCGCGAGGCGACCGCTTCTACAACACGTCGATGCTGTGGACCCAGAGCGGTGAGGCGTCGCAGTCGCACGACAAGCGCCACCCCGTGCCGTTCGGTGAGTACGTTCCCGACCGCGCGTTCTTCAATGCGCTGGTCCCTGATCTGATCGGGCTCATCCAGCGCGAGTACACGCCGGGCACGAACGCTCCCATCGTCGAGGTCGACGGTGTGAAGGTGGGTCTCGCGATCTGCTTCGACGTGATCTACGACGACGTGATCCTCGAGGGCATCGGCGACGGCGCACAGGTGCTGGTGTTCCAGACCAACAACGCGGACTTCCGCGGTACCGACGAGAACCTCCAGCAGCTCGCGTTCGCGCGCATGCGGGCGATCGAGACGGGCCGGAGTGTGGTGAACATCTCCACGGTCGGCACGAGTCAGGTGATCCGCCACGATGGCCGGACCATCACCAGCCTGGACGCGGATGAGGCCGGAGCGATGCTCGAGGATGTCGAGCTGCGCTCCGGCCTCACGGCGGGTGTCGTCCTGGGCCCCTGGGTGCAGCAGGTGCTGCTGTGGGGTGGGGTGGGCGCGCTCGTGGTCGGGTGGTGGCGCGCCCGTCGGCGTTAGGCGCCGATCTTCTCCCTGGTGGGATCTTCTCCCGCGCCGCGGCGGGCACGGATGAAGGCGAGCCGCTCTTCGAGGAGCTCCTCGAGCTCGGCGCGGGTGCGGCGCTCCATCAGCATGTCCCAGTGCGTGCGGGCGGACTTCTCGTCGCTCGCCTCGATGGTGACGGACTGACCGTCGACCTGCAGTCGGGCCTCAGCACCGCAGGCGCGGCACTCCCAGGTCTGCGGGGGTTCGGCGTCGGCCGCGAACATCAGGGTGGTGTCGTGTCCGCACGTGTCACAGGTGTAGGTGGTCTCACGGCGCTCCATGAAAACGACGCCCTCTTCGCTCTGTAGGCTCTGGGCGCCGAGTCGGATGCCGCGCAGGCTGCGATCTGCCATTGTGTGGTCCTCTCGTCGCTGTCAGGTATAACGCTCGAGCCTGTGGGCTTCATCCACGTGACCGCGATCTCGGCGGTATTCACAGTGGAATCCCAGCGCCGGCGGGTAAAGAGCTCGCCCTACTCTGGAGCGAGGACCGAGACCGCGAGGTCGGCGCGGTCCGACACGATCCCGTCCACCCCCATCCGGTGGAGGCGACGCATCTCATCCGGGTCGTTGACCGTCCAGACGTGCACCTCGATCCCGGCCCGATGCGCCGCCCGCAGGAGCGCGGGGGTGAGGACGGTCAGGGCGCCACGACGCTCCGGTATCTGGAGCGCGTCGATGTCACGCAGGGCACGCGCGGGGGAGAGGCGGAGGGCCGACAGTGCGCGGGCCGAGGCGATCGTGCGGCGTCCGCCCGACGTGGCGGGGCGCTGCGCGGCCCCGGCGCGTCTCACTTCCTCGACCGTCGCTCGACGGCTCGCGTCGGAGAAGCTCGTGATCAGGACGCGCTCGGTGTGCGGGGCGAGGACGGGGCCGAGGAGTCCGGCCGCAGCCGGCGTCTTGACGTCGATGTTGAAGCGCACGTCGGGGAAGGACGAGAGCGCATCACCGACGGTGAGCAGCCCGCCGTGATCGGCGAAGAGTGCACGCAGCTCACGGGTGCGGACCTCGGTCACCGCGCGCGAGTCGTCAGCGAGGCGGCGCAGGTCGGGGTCGTGCACCAGGACGACGTCCCCGTCGGCGGTCACCTGGCAGTCGGTCTCGATGTACTCGACGCCGGCCGCGTGCGCGGCGGCGAAGGCCCCCGCCGTGTTCTCCCACACCCCGGATTCCTCGCCTGCGGCGGTCACCAGACCGCGATGCGCGAAGATCCGCGGGGAGCGGGCGTTCGAGAAGAACGGGTGCGTCACACGCGGGGTGCGGGGTCCGTGGGCCCCTGGCTCGGCTTCGGGGTGAAGGCGCTGCCGATGCCCTTCAGTGCCTCCGTCAGTTCGCTGGGCACGATCCACAGCTTGTTGGACGGGCCCTCGCTGATCTTCGGCAGCATCTGGAGGTACTGATACGCGAGGAGCTTGTCGTCGGGAGCGCCCTGATGGATCGCGCTGAAGACGTTCTGGATCGCCTCCGCCTCGCCCTGGGCACGGAGCACGGCCGCCTGCTTGTCGCCCTCCGCCCGCAGGATCTCCGCCTGCCGCAGACCCTCCGCCTCGAGGATGGCGGACTGCTTGGTGCCCTCCGCCGTGAGGATGGCGGCACGACGGTCCCGCTCGGCGCGCATCTGCTTCTCCATGGAGTCCTGGATCGAGACGGGCGGGTCGATGGCCTTCAGCTCGACGCGACCGACGCGGATGCCCCACTTGCCGGTGGCCTCGTCCAGCACCACGCGGAGCTGCCCGTTGATGTTGTCGCGGCTGGTCAGTGCCTCTTCGAGGTTGAGACCGCCGACGACGTTGCGCAGGGTGGTCGTGGTGAGCTGCTCGACGGCGCCGAGGTAGTTGGCGATCTCGTATGTCGCCGCGCGCGCGTCCGTCACTTGGAAATAGACGACGGTATCGATCGACACGACCAGGTTGTCCTCCGTGATCACCGGCTGGGGCGGGAAGGAGACGACCTGCTCGCGCATGTCGATCAGCGGGCGGAGGCGATCGATGAAGGGCACCAGGATGTTCAGCCCGGGGGAGAGGGTCTTGTGGTAGCGCCCGAGCCGCTCGACGACACCCGCGGTCGCCTGGGGGATGATGCGGATGGCCCTGGCGATGGTGACGATCACGAAGATGATGACCGCGATCACCAGGATCCAGATGATCACCGTGGGGATGAACGATGCGTCGTCCACGTGTTCTCCTAGTCGTTGAGGGGACGGACGATCGCCGTGGCGCCGTTGATGGCGGTGACGGCGATCGGAGCGCCCTGGGGGATGGGCACGGGGGAGGACGAGCGGGCCGTCCAGGTGTCGCCGTTGGCGAGCTTGGCTTGCCCGGACACCTGCGTGATGTCGCTCAGTGCGAAGCCGCGCAGATCGACCAGAGCATCCACGTTCGACCGGGCCGGGTCGGCGCCGCGATGCAGCCGCCGCAGCAGCGGAGGCCGGAGGAACAGGATGAAGAGGGCGGCAGCGATGCCGGCGATGATGATCTGGATCCACACCGGCACGCCGAGGAAGTCCGTGACGAGTCCGACCAGGCCGCCGAAGCTGAGCATGAGGAACGTGAAGTCCAGCGAGAGCATCTCGATCACGAGGAAGACGGCGATGAGGACCAGCCATCCGATCCACGCCCACTGGTCGATGAACACGACGAAAGTCGAGAAGTTGTCCATTCGGCCTCCTTTGTGGTCAACGTATCACGCGCTGCCCCGGCGATCGGGGTGCCCTCGCGACCGCTTGGTAATGTGAGAGAGCCGTGCGCTCACGGCGTTTCACGCATCATGAGGAGTCACCGTGACCGACGTTCTTCCCGCAGGATCCCTCGACGGCAAGGTCGCCCTCGTGACCGGCTCGTCCCGGGGGATCGGCGCCGACACCGTCCGCTACCTCGCCGAGGCGGGCGCCGACGTCGTGATCAACTTCCGCAACAAGGCTCCGCGCGCGGAGAAGCTCGCTGCAGAACTGCGCGAACTCGGTCGGCGGGTCCTCGTCGTCGGCGCGGATCTGACTGACACGGCGTCGGTGGACGCCATGTTCGACGCGGTGCGCGCGGAGTTCGGCCGCCTCGACGTGCTCGTGCTCAACGCCTCGGGCGGTATGGAGTCCGGGATGGCGGAGGACTACGCCCTCACGCTGAACCGCGACGCGCAGCTGAACGTGCTGAACGCGGCCACCCCGTTGCTCGACGACGGCGCCCGTGTCGTCTTCGTGACCAGCCACCAGGCCCACTTCATCCGCACCACCCCGACGATGCCGGAGTACGAGCCGGTCGCCCTCTCCAAGCGCGCCGGTGAGGATGCGCTGCGCGAGCTCATCCCCGGTCTCGCCGAGAAGGGCGTCGGTTTCACCGTGGTCTCCGGTGACATGATCGAGGGCACCATCACGGCCACGCTCCTGGAGCGTGCGAACCCCGGGGCCATTGCGGAGCGCCGCGAGTCGGCCGGGCGCCTGTACAACGTGTCCGAGTTCGCGGCCGAGGTCGCGAAGGCGGTCATCGATCCGGTCCCCGAGGACAACACGCGGCTCGTCGGCGACGTGAGCGCCTTCACCGCCTCCTGATCCTCGGATACGACTCCGCCCCGGCCCGCTTGTGCGGCACCGGGGCGGAGTCGTCTCGTGCGGTCAGACGGCGGGGGAGCCCTGCACGTCGGCGATCACATTCTTCTCGTCCTTGCCCAGCGTGATGGCCCGGACGATCTGGACGATGCCGAGCACGATCAGCGAGATGCCGAGGAGCAGCCAGAACGCGAAGCCCGCGATGGCCGGCGAGAACAGCACGATGATTCCGGCGACGATGCTGAGGATCGCGTAGAGCACGGTCCAGACGCGGGACCCGTCGCTGCCGAGGAGCGAGAGGGCCACGACACCGTCGACGATCCAGCTCACGCCGATGAAGATGACCACGACCAGGGCGAGCGTCGCCGCCGCCACGTTGAGGTTGAAGAACGCGATGACTCCGGCCGCGATGTACAGCAGGCCGAGGACGATGTGGCCGACCCGTGCCCAGCCGCCCTTCGCCTGCGAGAAGATGCCGAGCCCGATGTAGACGATGCCGGCGACGACGAGGTACGACGCGAAGATCGCCGTGACGATGACGGCCGACTTGACCGGCCAGACGAGCAGGACGATGCCTGCGAGCAGGGCGAGGACGCCGGACACGGCGAGGGCGATGCGGATGGAGGAGAAGAACGACTTCGTCTCGTTGATTGCTTCAGACATGGTTGGGGACCCTTTCTGAGAAGATCCTGTGAGGATGCCCCCCAGGGTAGCGCTCGGCAGGCGTTCGCGGGGGAGGACCGCCGGAACGCGTCGCACTCCGACACCACGCGACACCCCACGTCATGGCAGGATCGTCTCGTGACGGCGGTGGATGATGCCCGGCTGCGTGAGCTCGTCCTGATGCGCAAGGTGCGGGACCGGATCGATCGCGAATACGCCAGACCGCTCGATGTCGAGGCGTTGGCCCGCGGCGTGCACATGTCGGCGGGGCACCTGAGTCGTCGGTTCCGTGAGACATACGGCGAGTCGCCGTACGCGTACCTCATGACGCGCCGGATCGAACGTGCGATGGCGCTGCTGCGTCGCGGAGATCTCAGCGTGACGGAGGTCTGCTTCGCGGTGGGCTGCTCATCGCTCGGAACCTTCAGCACGCGGTTCTCGGAGCTGGTCGGTGTCCCACCCAGCGTGTACCGTGAGCGCGCCGCCACCGTCGAGGGGATCCCGTCGTTCCAGGCGAAGCAGGTCATCCGACCGATCAGGAATCGAGAAGCGCCGCGTCCCGACGCGGACCTAACGTGAGCATCATGAACATCAGCATCCACTACGCGTTCCTCCCGCACACCGACGCCGAGGCGGCGCTCCGGTTCTACCGCGACGCCCTCGGCTTCGAGGTGCGCAACGATGTCGGCTACGACGGGCTGCGTTGGCTGACCGTCGGCCCGACGGACCAACCGGAGACCTCCCTCGTGCTGCATCCGCCGGCGACGGACCCGGGCATCACCGACACCGAGCGGCAGACCATCCTCGAGCTGATCGCGAAAGGAAGCTACGGCGCGCTCACCCTCGCGAGCGATGACCTCGACGCCGTGTTCGAGCGTCTCGTGGAGGCGGGGGCCGATGTCGTGCAGGAGCCGATGGATCAGCCGTACGGCGTGCGCGACTGCGCGTTCCGCGACCCGGCGGGCAACCTCCTCCGTATCAACCAGGCCGGCTGACGCCACCGGCGACGCCGCCCCGAACAGAAGGACACCGATGACCGCTGCACCGCACCCCGCGGACACCCACGACCTGATCCGCGTGCAGGGTGCGCGCGAGAACAACCTGAAGGACGTCAGCGCCGACATCCCGAAGCGACGGCTCACGGTGTTCACCGGTGTGTCCGGCTCGGGCAAGAGCTCGCTGGTCTTCGACACGATCGCCGCGGAGTCCCGCCGCATGATCGACGAGACGTACAGCGCGTTCGTGCAGGGATTCATGCCGTCGGTGCCGCGCCCCGACGTCGACGTCCTGGAGGGTCTGACCACCGCGATCATCGTGGACCAGGAGCGGCTGGGCGCCAACCCGCGCTCGACCGTCGGGACCGTGACCGACGCGAACGCCATGTTGCGCATCCTGTTCAGCAAGCTCGGGCAGCCGTACATCGGCGGGCCGACCGCGTTCTCGTTCAACATCCCGACGCAGAAGGCCAGCGGCGTCATGACCGGGCCGGGCGGCGAGAAGAAGATCGTGAAGGACGCGATCTACCTCGGCGGCATGTGCCCGCGCTGCGAGGGCAGGGGAGCGGTGTCTGACCTCGACCTGTCGCAGATCGTCGACGAGTCCCGGTCGCTCGACGAGGGCGCCATCATGGTGCCCGGGTACACGGCAGACGGCTGGATGGTGAAAGGCTTCTCGCAGTCGGGCTTCTACCCCGCGGACAAGCCCATCGCGGAGTTCACCGAGAAGCAGCGGCACCTCTTCCTCTACGGCGAGGTCACCAAGGTGAAGATCTCGGGCATCAACATGACCTACGAGGGCCTGATCCCCAAGATCACGAAGTCGATGCTCTCCAAAGACCTCGACGCGCTGCAGCCGCACGTCCGTGCGTTCGTGGAGCGCGTCGCCACGTTCGCGGTATGCCCGGAGTGCGACGGGACCCGCCTCACCGAGGGCGCGCGGTCGTCGAAGATCGAGGGGATCAGCATCGCCGACGCGTGCCGCATGCAGGTGACCGATCTCGCCGCCTGGGTGCGAGGCCTGACGCTTCCCGGGGCTGCGCCTCTGCTGGAGGCCCTCAGCGCGAACCTCGACGCTTTCGTCACGCTGGGCCTCGGCTACCTCAGCCTGGAACGCCCGTCCGGGACGCTGTCGGGGGGTGAGGCGCAGCGCATCAAGATGCTGAGGCACCTCGGGTCCGCGCTCACCGACGTCACGTACGTGTTCGACGAGCCGACAATCGGCCTGCATCCGCACGACATCCAGCGCATGAACAGGCTGCTGCTGCAACTCCGGGACAAGGGGAACACGGTCCTGGTCGTGGAGCACAAGCCCGAGACGATCGCGATCGCCGATCACGTGGTCGACCTCGGTCCAGGAGCGGGGAGCGCGGGCGGCGAGATCTGCTTCGAAGGTACGGTCGACGGATTGAAGGCCAGCGGCACCCGCACGGGGGAGCACCTGGACGACCGCGCGAAGCTCAAGCCCGCCGTGCGCACGGGCGCCGGGCGGATCGAAGTCCGCGGCGCCTCGACCAACAATCTGCAGCACGTCGATGTCGACATCCCGACGGGCGTGCTGACGGTCGTCACGGGTGTGGCCGGATCCGGCAAGAGCTCCCTGATCCACGGCTCGGTGTCCGGTCGCGAGGGCGTCGTGGCGATCGATCAGTCCGCGATCAAGGGGTCGCGGCGCAGCAACCCCGCGACGTACACCGGTCTGCTGGAGCCCATCCGCAAGGCCTTCGCGAAAGCCAACGGCGTGAAGCCCGCTCTGTTCAGCGCGAACTCCGAGGGCGCGTGCCCCACGTGCAAGGGCGCCGGCGTCATCATCACGGAACTCGGGTTCATGGACACGATCGAGACACCCTGCGAGGACTGCGGCGGTAAGCGCTTCCAGGCGGCGGTCCTCGAGTACGCCCTCGGAGGCAAGGACATCACCGAGGTGCTCGATCTGCCCGTTGCGGAGGCGCGGGCCTTCTTCAGTGAGGGCGAGGCGAAGCTTCCCGCGGCGGCCGCGATTCTGAGCCGCCTCGAAGACGTCGGTCTGGGCTACCTGTCGCTGGGCCAGCCCCTGTCGACGCTGTCGGGCGGAGAACGTCAGCGCATCAAGCTGTCCATCCAGATGGGGAAGAAGGGCGACATCTACGTGCTCGACGAGCCCACGACGGGGCTGCACCTCGCGGACGTCGACACGCTCCTGGGGCTGCTCGACCGGCTCGTGGACGCGGGCAAGACCGTGATCGTCATCGAGCACCATCAGGCGGTCATGGCGCACGCCGACTGGATCGTCGATGTCGGACCCGGCGCCGGGCACGACGGCGGCCAAATCGTGTTCGAAGGGACGCCCGCAGATTTGGTATCCCAAAAATCGACGCTCACGGGGGAGCACCTGGCGGAGTACGTGAGCGGACGCTGATCACGCAGACGTGATCGCCACGGGACCGCGTCGTGCGTGCGACGACGCGGTCCCGTTCGGCGGAGCGTTCACGTCGACGCGGATCGGCGAGAGAGGCGTCCAGCGCCGCACCGTTCGGGAATCGATACAACTGGACCTCGTGGGGCGCGTCGTCACCGGATGTGGAGATCGCACGCTGCAGGAGAACGCCGCCGTGGTCTGGAAGGAACGCCAGCACCACGTCTTCATAGCGGCTCAGTTCCACGGCCAGCCCGGGACGCGCCCAGAGCAGGCAACACAACTCGATCGGGCGTTCGTGTGCAGCGTTCCTGGGTTCGATCATGACAGCGTGTGGGCGACGTCGCTCGGCCGCGGTGCCCCTCGTGCATTAACCGATAATGCACATTATGTCAGGTCAGACGAGAAGCGGGTGGGGTCGTCGACCCTGCCGCCTCTCCCTGCCGCCCTTACCCGCCACCGCTGCACGAGCGCCCAAGCGGTGCGTCGCGCAGTACCGTCGGTCGACCGGTAGGGATTCGCGCGGTCTTGACGCGGCCGCTCAGCTCCAGAGGGCTTCGACGATCACGGGTACGGCATCGGAGACGTCGTAGGAACGAACCCACCGCGGTCGCACGATGACGAGCGCGAATCCAGGATCGGTCACGCGCGATCCCGGAGCGTGCCGCAAGAACACCGGCTCCAGCTCCTTCGCCCGCGCGGCCGAAGCCACCTCGGCGCTCCCCTCGAGCTGCAGGGTCACCGACCCCTCTGTGCCCACCACGAGCGCCACTGCACCATTGACCACGAGGTTCGCGACCTTGCGCGACTCGGAGCGGCTCGTGAACAGGATCGTCCCATCGTCGAGAGCCACCATTCCAACGAGCGCGGCCTCCGGCTCGCCGCCCGCTGACACGGTCGCCGCGACGCCGCGCCCGTGCTCACGGATGAACATGACCACCGAAACTCTGTCGTGGGGATCGATGGCCATGCTCACGAGACTAACGCCGTCGCCCCGGACTCACGCGGCCGACCAGACTCCCAGCTCGTTGCCCGACGGGTCCGCGAAGTGCAGCCGTCGTCCGCCCGGGAAGTCGTACGGCTCCTGCAGGATGCGCCCGCCGGCGGGTTCGATCGCGTCGCGCGTGGCATCGAGGTCGTCGGAGTAGAGCAGCACGAGGGGGCCTCCGACGGGGCGCGGCTCCTCGGCGAGGAGCAGTCCCCCGACCTCGCTGCCGTCTCCCCTGCCCGAAGCGATCCCGGCGTACGTGGGGCCGTAGTCGACGAACTCCCACCCGAACGCCGACGCATAGAACTGCTTCGCTGCGGCGAGGTCGGTGACGACGAGCTCGACATAGTCGATGGTGTGGTGCTGCGAGGTTCCTGTCATGCGGCGCACGCTACCGGCGGGCACCGACATCGCGCTCGTCCGGCGCGTCGGCGGGCAGGAGTAGCGTGGAACGGTGCCGCCCCTCTCCCCCGCATCCGCCTCTCCGGGGTGGCGCGCGTGGACCATCTGGTCGGTCGGTGTCGCCGCCTACGTGCTCGCGATCACCAACCGCACCTCGCTGGGGGCCGTGGGTGTCGAGGCGGCGGATCGCTTCCAGGCCGACGCATCCACCCTCGCGCTGTTCGCCGTCGTCCAGCTGGCGGTCTATGGCGGGATGCAGATCCCGATCGGCGTGCTCCTCGACCGCTACGGGTCGCGGCCCATCATCACGATCGGGATGCTGCTCATGGCGGCCGGGCAGCTCACCATGGCGCTGTCCCCCAGCGTCGGCATCGCCATCGTCGCGCGTGTGCTCCTGGGCGCGGGCGACGCCGCGGTATTCCCCGCCGTGCTGCGCCTCGTGGCGACCTGGTTCCCCGCGCAACGCGGACCGCTCATGGTGCAGTTCACCGGGATCATCGGTCAGGCGGGGCAGCTCATCGCCCTGGTACCCGTCGCTGCACTGTTGCACGCGACCAGCTGGAGCATCACGTTCGGCAGCATCGCCGGGCTCGGACTGCTATTCACGGTGCTGGTCTGGTTCGTCATCCGCAACCATCCGCCGGAGCGGGGCGCGGACGTGACGGTGAACACGGACACCGGCGTCGTCCGCGTCGTCACGTCCGCCATCGACACCGGCGTCGGAATCCGGGCGGCGTGGGCGCACCCGGGAACCCGCCTCGCGTTCTGGTCCCACTTCACCACCCCGTTCGCCGGCACGGCCTTCGTCCTCCTCTGGGGCATGCCGTTCCTCACCGTCGGCGAAGGGCTTCGGCCCGCGGCTGCCGCTGGGATCATCTCGATCTACGTGGTCGCCGGAATGGTCCTGGGGCCGGTGATCGGCGATCTGTCGCGGCGCCTTCCGAACCACCGTTCCCTCGCCCTCGTGCTCCCGGCTGTCGGGGTGCAGGCGGCGGCATGGATCGCGGTGATCGCCCTCCCCGGGCCGGCTCCGGCGTGGCTGCTCACCGTGCTCGCCGTCGCCCTGGCCACCGGGGGCCCGGCATCGATGATCGCGTTCGATCACGCCCGCACCCACAACCCGAGCCACCGGCTGAGCACCGCCACCGGCGTCACCAACGCGGGGGGCTTCATCGCCGCACTCCTCGCGATCTTCCTGATCGGGCTGCTCCTCGACGTGCAGGGCGCAGGCACGCCCGAGACCTACTCCCTCGACGCATTCCGGCTGGCGTTCCTCGCGCCCCTCCCCCTCTGGGCGCTGGGTGTGACCTTCATCCTGATCGAACGCAAGCGCACACGCATCCGCATGGGCCTGGATCCCGAGCGACGCCGGCGCTCGCCCCTAGGATGAGCGCATGGCCTCCGCTCCCCCCTCGGCTCCTTCCCGTCTCGACGAGTCGGACCGGCGGCGGATCGCTCGCCTCCCCCGTGGCGTCACGGCCGGTCTGATCCTCGCCGCGCTGTGGCTGCTCGCCGGAGGTGCCGCGAGGCTCTGGGGCTCCGACATCGTGGTCACCCGACTCCTCAGCTTCTTCGGCGTCGGTCCCGTCCAGGCCAACACCTGGGGCCTCCCGGCGGCATGGACGCCTGTCCTGCTCGTGCTCGTGGCGGCGGTGCTGGCATCGGTCACCTGGTTCGTGTCCGACCGCGTCGCTCCATCCGGCCGCGGCATCTGGGCTCTGTGGTTCGCCGCCGTCATCGCGGGGGCCGTGCTCGGGCTCGGGCTGGACGCGATCCGGGCGATCTCGTACCTGCAGGACTTCGGCCTGCGCGGACTCACCGTGGCCGTGGTGGAAAGCGCTCCCGTGACGACGTACTGGGCGGTGATGAGCGGCTGGATCCCGGCCGTCCTCCTCGGCCGTCGTGACGGGCAGGCGGCTCCGCCGGTTCGAGCGCGCACCGCGCTGATCAGTGCGCTCGTCAGCGTCGCGCTGTTCGTCGTCGGCGGCGGGCTCGCCGACGACGCGCGACAGCAGGACATCATCCGTGAGAACGCCGCACAACAGGCGACGACGGACGACACCGGCGCGCTCATCGATCCGACCGCCGTCGGCGATCCCGTCGCCGAGACCGCTCCGGGCGTCGGTGCACCGACCCTCCAGACCGACGCCTGCACCGGCGACCGCGCCACGCTGCTCCTCGGTGCAGCGGACGGAGCCACAGGACACCGGGCCCAGGCGATCCACCTGGTCAACGTGAGCGAGCAGCCGTGCGTGATCGAGGGCTATCCGGACATCGCCTTCGCCGACCAGAACGGACACGCGCTCGACGTCGAGGTGGTTCCGGGATCGTCGTTCCTCGCCACGGACGACGGGAGCGCCACGATCACCGTTCCCCCGCAGGGACAGGCGACCGCGGTGCTCGGCTGGGACGCCAACGCGACCGCGGGGGCGCTCGTGGCACGGCAGCTCTACGCAGCTCGCCTTCCGGGGCTGGAGCGCGGTTCGTGGCCGGTCGAGCTCGACATCGTCGCGGGATCCACCGTCGAGGTCACGGCGTGGAAGCTCGACACGTCCGCCGGGGCAGCCCCGTAGCCGGTACGCTCCCTGTCTTCAGCGCAGCAGGTGCTGGACGGTCTCGAGGACGAGCTCCACGCTGACGCGCTCCGGGACCTCGGCGTCGCCCGCTTCGAACTCCGCCAGCTCGACACCGCGGACACTCTCAGCCGGGAGCGAGGCGAACAGCGCGGCGATCTGGTGCGGGAGCAGCCCGTCGCCCACGCGGTACGCGGCGGGGATGTACCCGGGCTCGAGCACGTCCCAGTCCACGTGGATCCACACGGGTCGTCCGGCGACGAGCTCCCGGAGTCGCTCCGGGGTGCTCTCCCCCGGGCTGAGCACCGTGACGCCGTTGGCCGCCAGCAGCTCGGCCTCCGCGGGGTCGATGTCGCGCCCGCCCACCACGACCACCTGGCGCGGATCCACCCCGGCACCGTGACCGCTGTCCCAGAGCCCGCAGGCGGCCGCGAGCACCATGCCGCCGAGGTAGCCCGATCCGGTCGTGTCCGGTGTGTTGAAGTCGCCGTGCGCGTCGATCCACAGCACGACCGCATCGGGGTGATGCTCCGCGACGGCCGGGAGGGTGCCGAGGCTCGCGGCGCAGGTGTTCGTCACGAGCAGCGGGGTCGCGCCCGAGGAGATCGCTGTGTCGACGGCGTGACGCAGGCCCGTGAGCGTCGTCGCCGCGGCAGGCAGCGCCTCGCTCCAGTCGTCCTGGCGGGAAGCGTCGGGAGTGCCCACCACCTGCGCGTCAGTGCCGAGGAGCGCGGACAGGGCGTCGGCCACGAGCCGGGCGCCCACCAGGGCCCCGTCGGTGCGGTCGGCCACACGGCCCTGGGACAGGATGAGCGAGAACGGGGAGGACATCCCCCCAGTCTCCCATCCTCGCCCGGCACGGCCGCGACGACTCAGCGGCGGCGGGGCGTCCAGCCGCCCGGCAGCGGCCCGTCGACGGAGGCGCGCGCGCGGTCGCCGGCGGCCGACCACCCCTGGGCCTCTCCCTCGTGGTCGAAGCCGCCGCGAGCGACGCGGAAGCCCACGTCGTCATGGTGCATCCGGGGCGCTCCCCCGCGGCGGACGGACGCACGCACGCTCCACACCTCGTCGGCGAACCCGCCCCCGCGGAAGACGCGATAGTCGTCGTACCGCGCAGGGTCGAGCAGGTCCCAGCACCACTCCCACACGTTGCCGAGCGTGTCGAACAGCCCGTGGAGGTTGGGCAGCTTCCCGCCGACGTCCTGCGGCGCGGAGACGTGATCAGCCGCTGTCCACGCCGCATCGGCGAGTGGTGCATAGTGCGGGCCCGCGGAGCCGGCACGGCACGCGAACTCCCACTCCGCCTCGGTCGGCAACCGGTACCCGTCCGCCGTCGTGTCCCAGGTCACGTCCTCGCCGTCGAAGCGGTACACGGGGTCGAAGCCCTCCCACTCCGACGCCGCATTGCAGAAGTGCACGGCTCGCAGCCAGCTCACGTCGGCGGCCGGGCGGCGGGGATGTCGCACGGCGACGCCCAGCACGTCGGCCAGTTGCTCCTCCGTCACCGGGAAGACGCCGAGCAGGAACGGCTCCAGGGTTACCTGCCGCGTCGAACGCGTCCGTGCATCGTGCAGTGTGACCTCTCCGGCGGGAAGGCGCGTCAGCTCGATGTCGCTCACGCGGGCGTGCACTCGATCCAGGTCGGGTACTTCGCCGTGCGCCCGTCACCCGAGGAGGTGCGGGTGACCCGGCGACGCACCCAGGGACCCACGAACTCGCGATAGTACGCGAGACCCGACGGGCCGAGACCCGGGCGGTCGAGTGGCGCCCACCAGGCCTCCGGGGGTTCGAAACCCAGTGCGTGGAGCACCCGCGCAGCCACCCGGTGATGTCCGGCGGCGTTCATGTGCAGGCGGTCCTCCGACCAGTACGGCGGCTTCGAGAGCTCGCGGTCCGGCCAGTTCAGGGCGCGGATCACATCAGGGCGATCCTCGATGCGGCGCAGCACGGCCTCCGACAGCAGGTCGCCCCGGCGTTGCACGAGCGACCCCATGGGCAGTTGGCCGCTCGGGTTCGCTCCGGAGAGCAGGATCATGGTGACGCCCTCCTCGTCGCAGCGCCGGAGCACGCGGCTGAACGCGTCGGCGATGTGCTCGGGATCGGCCCGCGGACGGAGCATGTCGTTGCCGCCCCCGTTGAACGACAGATGGGTGGGGCGCAGCGCCAGCGCGGGCTCGAGCTGCTGCTCCACGATCGGCCAGGCGAGCTTGCCGCGGATCGCGAGGTTGGCGTACTGGATCGGGTGACCGGCGGCGTCGGCCCACCCCTGTGCCGCGATGTCCGCCCATCCGCGCTCGCGCCCGTCGGGCAGCACATCCCCCACGCCCTCCGTGAAGGAGTCGCCTATCGCCACGAATCGCACATCGGTCACGGACCCAGCCTATTGCCGTGCCCGGACAGCGGCGTCAGCGGTCGTCGAGGGCTGCACCGCGTCGATCCACGAGCCCCCACGACGCCCCCGCCGCGAGGAGGAAACAGGCGGCGAAGACGACGAAGAGCACCGGCGCACCACCCGCGAGGAGCAGCACCGGGGCCGCGATCGGTGCCACGACCGAGGCGATGCGGCCGATGCCCGCGGCCCATCCGGCGCCCGTCCCCCGCAGCGAGGTCGGATAGATCTCCGGTGTCACCGCGTACAGTGCCCCCCAGGCGCCGAGGTTGAAGAACGACAGCGCCATACCGGTCGCGATGATCGCGGCCTCGGTGCTCGCGGTGCCGAAGAGCACGGCGGAGACGGCCGAGCCGAGGAGGAACACCGACAGCGTGACGCGGCGCCCCCACACCTCGATCAGCCACGCGGCCACCGCGTACCCCGGCAGTTGCGCGAGCGTGATGATGAGCGTGAAGCCGAACGACCGCACGAGGTCGAAACCCGCGTCGACGAGGATGCTCGGAATCCAGATGAACGCTCCGTAGTACGCGAAGTTCACGGACAGCCACACCAGCCACAGACAGAGCGTGCGCACGCGGAACTCCCGGTTCCACAGCGTCGCGAGCCTCGCCCCGGCCGTGGCGGCGATCGCCCGCGAGGCCGGCTCCTTGCGGATCGCGGGGGCCGCCGTCATCCCCGCCTCGGCCTCGAAGGCGGACACGATCCGGTCGGCCTCCGCGATCCTGCCGCGCGAGGCGAGCCAGCGCGGCGACTCCGGAAGGCCCCACCGCACGATGAGCGCGTAGACGGCGGGGATCGCACCCACCGCGAACGCCCAGCGCCACCCGGACTCCGACGCCGGGATCACGAGGAAGCCGATCAGCGCGGAGGCGGTCCAGCCCACGGCCCAGAACGCTTCGAGGATCACGATCAGGCGTCCCCTGATGCGTGCCGGGGCGAACTCGCTGACGTACGTCGAGGCCACGGGAAGCTCGGCGCCCAGTCCGAGGCCGACGAAGAAGCGCAGCACCAGCAGGGCCGCCACTCCCCCGACGAGGGCGCTCGCTCCGGTGGCGACGCCGTACACGAGGAGCGTCAGGGCGAACACCTGACGACGGCCGAACCGGTCGGCGAGCAGTCCCCCGAGCGTCGCCCCCACAGCCATGCCGACGAAGCCGATCGATGCGATGAGCCCCGCTTCGCCCTTCGACAGGTCCCACTGCTGCGTGAGAGCCGCGATGATGAACGAGATGAGACCGACGTCCATCGCGTCCAGCGCCCACCCCACCCCGGAGCCGGAGAGCACTCGCAGGTGCCGGCGCGTGAACGGGAGGACATCGAGGCGCTGGGCGAGCGAGGTGCGGCTCGGCAGGGCGGTGTTGGCCATGCCACTCATCGTAGAGGCGGGCGGGCGCGGTGCCCGCCCGCCCGCCGTCGTCAGTCGCGGTCGGCCAGCAAGCGCCGCACGCGCGGAATCACCTCGGTGCCGTACAGCTCGATGCTGCGCATCATCGCCTCGTGCGACAGGGTGCCGGTGGCGTACTTGAGGTCGAAGCGGCCGAGGCCGAGCGTCGTCACCGTGTCGGCGATCTTCGTCGCCACGCGATCAGGCGAACCGGCATAGAGCGCGCCCTCCGGCCCCACGTCGTTCTGGAAGCGCGCACGGCTGTACGGCGGCCATCCACGCTCGCGTCCGATGGTGTTGTTCATCGCCTCGAAGCCCGAGTACGCGGCGTCCCAGGCCTCGGCGTCCGTGTCGGCGATGTGTCCCGGCGAGTGCACCGCGACGGGGTGCGACGTCGTGCCGAACGAGGCGACGGAGCGGTGGTACAGGTCGACGAAGGGCCGGAACCGCGCGGCCGGTCCGCCGATGATCGCGAGCATCAATCCCAGACCATGGCGTGCCACGCGCACGACCGACTCCGGACTGCCGCCGACGCCGACCCACGTCCGCAGACCCTTCTCGGTCTTCGGGAAGACGTCGGCGTTCTCCAGCGATGCCCGCATGGTGCCCGACCAGGTCACCGGCTTCTCCTCCAGGAGGTGCACGAACAGGTCGAGCTTCTCCTCGAACAGCGTGTCGTAGTCGCGCAGGTCGTAGCCGAAGAGCGGGAACGACTCGATGAAGGAGCCGCGACCGAGCACGACCTCGGCGCGACCGTCGGACAGCGCGTCGAGCGTGGCGAACCTCTCGAACACCCGGACGGGATCATCGGAGGACAGCACGGTCACGGCGGTGCCGAGACGGATGCTCTTCGTCCGGCCCGCGATCGCCGCGAGCACCATCTCCGGAGACGACACCGCGAACTCGCGACGGTGGTGCTCCCCCACGCCGAAGAAGTCGACGCCGACCGCATCGGCCAGTTCCGCCTGAGCGACGACGTTGCGGATCGTCTGCGCCGCCGTGAGCAGCTCGCCGTCCTGATCCCGCGTGATGTCCCCGAAGGTGTCCAGCCCGAATTCGATGTCCATGTCATGCCTCTCTATTCAGCTGAATGAACAGCGGACGCCGAAGGGGCATTCCCGTGGTCTCAGCGCGGAAGCAGAGCGCTGCGCAGCGTGTCGAGACCGACGCCGCCCAGGTCGAGTGCGCGCTTATGGAAGTCCTTGAAGGAGAACGCGTCGCCCTCCGCCTGCTCGACCGCATCCCGCACCTGCTCCCAGATGCGCTGACCGACCTTGTAGGACGGCGCCTGCCCCGGCCAACCGAGGTAGCGGTTCACCTCGAACTGCACGAACTGGTCCGACATGTTCACGTTGCGGCGCAGGAAGTCGAGTGCATAATCCGCGTCCCAGACACCTTCGCCGTCGAGGCGGGGCTTGCCGAGGTGCACTCCGATGTCGAGCACCACCCGAGCGGCGCGCATGCGCTGTCCGTCGAGCATGCCGAGGCGGTCGGCGGGGTCGTCCAGATACCCGAGCTGCTCCATCAGACGCTCGGCGTACAGCGCCCAACCCTCCGCATGACCGGACGTTCCCGCCAGCAGCCGGCGCCAGGAGTTCAGCTCGGCGCGGTTGTACACGGCCTGGGCGATCTGCAGGTGGTGACCGGGAACTCCCTCGTGGTACACCGTCGTGAGCTCACGCCAGGTGTCGAACTCGGTCACGCCCTCGGGAACCGACCACCACATGCGACCGGGGCGGGAGAAGTCGTCCGTGGGAGCGGTGTAGTAGATCCCGCCCTCCTGCGTCGGGGCGATCATGCACTCGAGCGTGCGGATCGCTTCGGGGATGTCGAAGTGCGAGGCGCCGAGCTCCGCGACCGCGCGGTCGCTGGTCTCCTGCATCCACGCCTGCAGTGCCTCCGTGCCCACGAGCTTGCGTGCGGGATCGCCCTCGAGGTGAGCGACGGCCTCCTCGACCGATGCTCCCGGGAGGATCTCGTTCGCGATCGCCGTCTGCTCGGCGACCATCCGAGCGAGTTCCTCGCGGCCCCACTCGTACGTCTCGTCGAGGTCGATCGTCGCCCCGAGGAACCGACGCGAGTTGAGGGCATAGAGCTCGCGTCCGACCGCATCCTGCTCCCCCGCCTCGGGGGCGAGCTCCTCGGCGAGGAAGCGGCGCAGTTCGCCGTAGGCCACGCGCGCGGCGGCGGAGTTGTCGGCGAGCGTGCGCGCGAGCGACGCGGGCAGCTGCCCCTCGTCGGGGTCGGCGTGCGCGACGAAGGCCGCGAAGAACCCGTCGTCGGCGATGTAGCGGTCGATCTGCGTCGCGACCTCCGCGACCTGGCGCCGTGCGGGCGTGACCCCCTCGGCGATCCCCGTGCGCAGCGTCTCGACGTACCCGCGCAGGGCACCAGGGACCGCCGCGAGACGGGTCGAGATGACCTCCCAGTCGTCGACCGTCGACGTCGGCATCAGGTCGAACACGGCGCGGACGTCCTGCGCCGCGGAGGCGATCACGTTGAGGTCGCGCAGATGCCACTTCGCGTCGTGCAGTTCGAGGTCCAGGCGCAGCTCGGCGCTCAGGTCGGTCTTCGTGACTTCGTCGATCGCGTCGACGGGCTCGAGCGCGGACAGCTTGTCGAGCGTCGCCCTGGTCGCCGCGGCGACCTCTTCGTGGCCTTCCGGGCTCAGGTCGCCGAATCGATCGTTGACCTCCGAGCGACCGATGTAGGTGCCCAGGGTCGGGGCGAGCACGGCGATGGTGTCGACCCAGTCATCGGCGACCTTGTCGATGGCGGAGGGGGTGCGGGGTGCGGAAGTCATGGTTTCCAGCCTAATCCCCGACCCCTCGCCAGTGAGGTCAGTGCGCGGCCTCGTTCCAGTCGCGACCGCGCCCGACCTGCACGTCGAGAGGGACGGAGAGCTGCGCGGCATCGCCCATGCGGGTGCGGACGATCTGCTCGACCCGATCCCACTCCCCCGACGCGACCTCCACCACGAGCTCGTCGTGGATCTGGAGGAGCACCCGGGACGAGAGCTCCGCGGCCTGCAGGTCGTCGTGGATGTGGAACAGCGCGATCTTCATGATGTCCGCCGCACTGCCCTGGATCGGGGCGTTGAGCGCGGCACGCTCGGCGTTCTCGCGCAGCACCCGGTTCGGGCTCGCGAGGTCGGGGAACGGGCGGCGCCGACCGAAGATCGTCTCGGTGTAGCCGTCTTCCTTCGCCTTCATGACCGACGCGCGCAGGTAGTCGCGCACCGCGCCGAAGCGGGCGAAGTACTCGATCATGAGCTGCTTGGCCTCGGCCTGCTCGATGCGCAGCTGCTTCGACAGACCGAACGCCGACAGCCCGTAGACCAGACCGTACGACATGGCCTTGACCTTGGTGCGCATCGCCGGGGTGACATCGCCCGGCTCGACGCCGAACACCCGCGCACCCACGAACCGGTGCAGGTCTTCGCCGCTGTTGAACGCCTCGATGAGCCCCTCGTCGCCCGACAGGTGCGCCATGATGCGCATCTCGATCTGCGAGTAGTCCGCGGTCAGCAGCGTCTCGTACCCCTCGCCCACCTCGAACGCACTGCGGATCCGACGTGACTCCTCGGTGCGCACCGGGATGTTCTGCAGATTGGGGTCGGTGCTCGACAGCCGGCCGGTCTGGCTCCCCGTCTGCACGTACGTGGTGTGCACCCGATGGTCCGGTCCGATCGCCCCGTCCAGCGACTCGATGATCTGCCGCAGCTTGGTCGCCTCGCGGTGCTGCAGCAGCAGGCTCAGGAACGGGTGCGGGTGGGATTCCTGCAGATCGGCCAGCACCGCGGCGTCGGTCGAATAGCCCGTCTTGGTCTTACGCGTCTTCGGCAGCTGCAGGTCTTCGAACAGCACCTCCTGCAGCTGCTTGGGCGAGCCGAGGTTGAACTCGCGCCCGACCACCGAGAACGCCTCCTGCGCGAGCACATCCGCTCGTGCCGCCAGCTCGCTCGAGAACGTGGACAGCACCTCGTGTGAGACGGCGACCCCCGCGAGCTCCATGTCGGCGAGGGTGAGCAGGGTCGGCAGCTCGATGTCGGTGAGCACGGCGGCGACCGGCTCCGGCAGGTCGCCGCGCAGCGCCTCGGCCACGCGCAGGACGAACCAGGCCTCCTGCGACGGTGTCGCCCCTTCGGTCTCGGGAACCAGCTGCGAGGGGTCGGCCTCGGGCAGCTTCTCTCCGAGGTAACGCTGCACCAGGTCGGACAGCGTCTTGTCGGGGAAGCTCGGGCGTAGGAGCCAGCCCGCGAGACTCGTGTCGTACGCCAGTCCGCCGAGCCGGATGCCGTGGCGCCGCAGCGCCTTCACCTGCGGCTTCGCGTCGTGCAGCACCTTCGGGGCAGAGGACTCGAGCCAGTCGCGAAGAGCCGCGGCCGCGTCGTCGGACCAGTCGAGCTCGCGCAGCTCCGTCTCGGTGGCGGCCCCCAGGCGCACGGGAGCCCCCGCCGCGATCGTCACGCGCAGTGCCACATCGCTCTCCTGCGCGGCAGCCCACGAGGCGAGCTCGGCGCCGCTCACCTGCGCGGGAACGGGCATCTCGACCACGGCCGCCGGGTCGTCGGCCACCTCGCCCGCGCCCACCGCCTCGAACACCCGCGGCAGCAGGGTGCGGAACTCCAGGCGGGCGAAGATGTCGCGCACGGCCTGGGCGTCGATGGGCGTGACCGCGAGGTCTCCCGGGGCCACCGGCAGCTCGACGTCGGTCAGGAGGCGGTTCAGCTTGCGGTTGCGACGCACGTCGTCGATGTGGTCGCGCAGGTTGCCGCCCACGACGCCCTTGATCTCGTCGGCGCGATCGAGCAGCTCGTCGAGAGAGCCGAACTGGGTGAGCCACTTGACCGCGGTCTTCTCCCCCACCTTCGGGACGCCGGGCAGGTTGTCACTGGTCTCGCCCACGAGCGCCGCGATGTCGGGGTACTGTTCCGGGCGGACGCCGTAGCGCTCCTGCACGGTCGTGGGGTCGTAGCGCTTGAGCTGGGACACGCCCTGCACGGACGGGTACAGCAGGGTGATGTCGTCGGTGACCAGCTGGATGGTGTCGCGGTCGCCCGACACCACGAGCACGTCGTAGCCCTGCGCGGCGCCCTGGGTCGACAGCGTGGCGAGGATGTCGTCGGCCTCGATGCCCTCCTGCGTCAGGACGGGGATGGACATGGCCGCGAGACAGTCCTGCAGCAGCGGGATCTGGCCCTTGAACTCGGAGGGGGTCTCCGAGCGGGTGGCCTTGTACTCGGGGTACTCGTCGGTGCGGAACGAGTGCCGTGACGTGTCGAAGGCGATGGCGAGATGCGTCGGCTGCTCGGCCTTGATGAGGTTCACCAGCATCGACAGGAAGCCGTAGATGGCGTTCGTGTGCTGGTTGTCCTTGGTCGTGAAGTTGTCGACCGGGAGGGCGAAGAAGGCGCGGTAGGCGAGCGAATGGCCGTCGACGACCATGAGGGTAGGCTTTGCGGAGTCCGTCACCCTGTCAGCCTAACGAGGAGCACGGACACCCGCAGAGGAGGATGCATGGGCGAGGTCGCGACCAGCGAAGGGCTCGAGTGGGCGGCCGCCCGCGGCATGGGCGCACTGGCCGAGAAGATGGGCATGGAGTTCGTGGAGTTCGGCGTCGACCGGTGCGTCGCGACCATGCCGGTCGCCGGCAACACCCAGCCCGTCGGCCTGATGCACGGCGGCGCGTATGTCGTGCTCGGCGAGTCCCTCGGCTCGATGGCGGCGAACCTCCACGCCGGAGAGGGGCGCCTCGCGGTCGGCGTCGACATCAACGCGACCCACACCCGCTCCGCGACCTCCGGGACCGTCACCGGGGTATGCACGCCGGTGCACCTCGGACGCAGCATCACGGTGCACGAGATCGTCGTCACGGATGATCAGGGCCGACGCTGCTCGACGATCCGCATCACCAACATGATCAAGGACGTTCCCTCGGGGCGCTGAGAGGCTCCTCCAGCAGCAGCTGGAACAGCAGGTGATCCTGCCACTCCCCCGCGATGCGCAGGTACTTCGGCGCCAGGCCGATGCGCTCGAAACCGCATCCCGCCAGCACGCGCTGCGAAGCCAGGTTGTGGAGCAGCGTGGCAGCCTGCAGCCGATGCAGGTGGAGCTCCGTCCTCGCGTGCTCCGCGACGAGGGTCACCGCACGCCCGGCCAGCCCGCGCCGCAGCCGTGAGGCGTCGATCCAGTAGCCGAGGTCCGCGCTCCAGAACGCGCCGCGGACGATCGAGTTCAGGTTGACGCGGCCGCGGATCGAGCCATCATCCCCGACCACGACGAACCGCAGGCTCCGTCCCGCCTCGGCTTCCGCCAGGCACTGCGCGACGTGCCGCTCCTGCCACTCGTCGGTGAAGAAGGCGGCGTCGCGCTCGGGCTCCCACGGAGCCAGGTGTGCACGATTCGCGCGATAGGCCGCGGCGATGCCGGGGCCGTCGCCCGCTCGCACGGGCCGCAGCAGGTGCTCGGCGTCGAGGCGGAGCACCGGACCGGCTACTTCTTCGGGGCGAGCTGCTCGATGATGGCCTTCGCGACGTCCTGCATCGTGAGGCGGCGATCCATCGAGGCCTTCTGGATCCAGCGGAACGCCTCGGGCTCGCTCAGGCCCATCTTCTCGTTCAGCAGTCCCTTGGCACGGTCGACCAGCTTGCGGGTCTCGAAGCGCTCGACCATGTCGGCGACCTCGGCCTCGAGCGTGATGATCTGCTCGTGACGCGCGAGCGCGATCTCGATGGCCGGCAGCAGGTCGTTCGGGGTGAACGGCTTGACGACGTACGCCAGGGCGCCCGCCTCGCTCGCCCGCTCCACGAGCTCCTTCTGGCTGAAGGCCGTCAGCAGCACGACCGGGGCGATGTTGCCCTTGTGCAGCTTCTCGGCCGCACTGATGCCGTCGAGCTGGGGCATCTTGACGTCCATGATGACCAGGTCGGGGCGCAACTCGGTCGCGAGGGCGACGGCCGTCTCCCCGTCACCGGCTTCGCCGACGACATCGAAGCCGTTGTCGCGAAGGATCTCGACGATGTCGAGACGGATCAGCGACTCGTCTTCGGCGACGACGACGCGTCGGGGTGCGGATGCCGTGGGCTGCTCAGCCTGTTCTTGCTCGGTCACGGACTCCATCCTACTGGAGAGGGCGCGGCGCTCGGCCGAAGCGCTCATCGGCGCCGGGTGATCGGCTCGCCCTGCGCTACAGTCGAAGACGCGACACACGGGCCGGCGTGGCGGAATGGCAGACGCGGAGCACTCAAAATGCTTTGTCCGAAAGGGCGTGTGGGTTCGAGTCCCACCGCCGGCACACGGTGCGCTATACATGCTCTATGCACAGCGGGGACGCACCGGCAGCGCATGCCCGGAGGTCGCATCGCACCGCGCGGGCCACTCTCGTCGTCCTGGCGGTCGCGCTCGTCATCCTGCTCCTGATCGCCGCCGAGGTGTTCAGGCGCACGAGCGCGGAGGAGGCGGAGCGCGCGAGCGATCCGGCCTTCGTCACCGCCCCGACCCCGCTGCCCTCCGGAGCCCCGGGCTCGCTCATCCGCTCCGAGGAGATCGACAGTGCTCCCGTCGGCACGAGAGCGTGGCGCGTGCTGTACCACTCCCGCGACCTGGCCGGTTCGGACATCGCCGTGTCCGGCCTGGTCGTCGTGCCCGAGGGGCCGGCGCCGGAGAACGGACGCACGGTCGTCTCCTGGGCGCACCCGACCACGGGAGCGGCGACGGCGTGCGCCCCGTCGCTCGCGCTCGATCCGTTCGAGCTCATCGCCGGGATGCACGAGCTGCTCGCCGAGGGATACGCCGTCGTGGCCACCGACTATCCGGGCCTCGGTGTGGAGGGCGCGTCGTCCTATCTGCTGGGCGTCCCGGAGGCGCACAGCGTGCTGGACATCGTGCGTGCGGCCGGCCGCCTCGACGGGGCGGGGACGAGCGCTCGCGTCGTGCTGTGGGGGCACTCCCAGGGCGGTCAGGCGGCGCTCTTCGCCGCCGAGCGAGCCGAGACGTACGCGCCCGAGCTCTCGGTGCGCGGGGTGGCGGTGGCGGCGCCGGCGGCCGATCTCAACGCCCTGACGACCGACGACATCGTCGACGTTTCCGGGATCACCATCGCCTCGTTCGCCATCGCCGCCTACCGGGATGCCTACGCCGAACGGTTCGGCGAGGAGGCTATCCTGTCGATCCTGACCCCGGAGGGCGCGGCTGCGACTCCCGACATGGCCGCGCTCTGCCTGCTGACCCACACCGAGGAGATCCACGCGATCGCCGAGCCCCTGGTCGGCTCCTACGTCACCGCCGATCCCGCCACGACCGAGCCCTGGCGGACGATGCTCGCCGAGAACAGCGCGGGCGGCCAGCCCATCACGGTCCCCGTGCTCGTCGGCCAGGGTGAGGCGGACGAGCTCGTGCGTCCCGCCGCGACCGACGGGTACGTCGCCCGCCTCTGCGCGGCGGGGACGGATGTCGCCTACCACCGGTTCCCGGCGGTCGACCACGGCTATGCGGCGTACGCGACCCTGCCCGAGCTCCTCCTGTGGCTCCCGACGCTGGACTCGCCACGGGAGCCCCGCGATACCTGCGGGTGAGCGCTCAGGATTCCGCCAGTGCCGCGAGTTCGGCGAGCACCCGGGGATGGGCGAGGATGCGGAAATGGCCGCCGGTGTCGAGCACGACGTTCTTCGCCCCCGGCAACGCGCTGCCCTCGGGGATGTGCGGGTCGAACTCCGCATAGACCGACACGATCCGGGCGTTGACCTCGACCTCGCGCGCGAGCGCCAGGATGGACGGGTCGTCCGGAGAGAAGGCGCGCAGCACCCGCCCCGGCATGCGCCGGGCGTACCGGGAACCTCCGAACGGCGTCGCGACCGCCAGCATCGCCCGGATGCGGTGCCCCTCCGGTCCGGTCATGGCGAGCTTGCCCGCCAGACCTCCCTTGCTGTGCGCGACGAGGATCACCCCGGTGAGGTCGCGCGCACGCAGATGCTCCGCGATCTGCTCCGCCTCGTCCGCGACCGGGAACCGGTTGCGCCGCAGCGCATCCACCACGTGGACCGGATGACCCCGCTGGTGCAGCGCGACGATGAGCGGCTCCAGGAACCGCCACGTCTCGTACACCCCGGCGAGCACCACGATCGGCACGCCATCTCCGTCGGTGAACGCCCTCGCGTCATCTCGTCCGAAGAAGGAGCGGACCTGCCAGAACCCCGCATACGCGTAGTCGGCGGCCCACCAGCCCAGCCTCCTCACGACGTCGATGGCGCGCTCCGCTTCTCGCCTATGCTTCCCGACGTCGCAGCGTGCGGCCAGGCACCGGCCGTGTGCGTCAGGATCGCCGACGCGACGGCGCGGGGCGCGGACTGCTGGGCCACGTGGTGGTGACCGGGAATCTCGACGAGACGCGAGACGCGGGCGCTGTCCCGCAGCCGGCGGCACCACGCGCGACCCGCGATCGGATCCGCTCCCCCGCGGATCACCAGCAGCGGCACGGTCAGCTCCGCCACCCGCTCCTGAAGCCGATAGCCGATCATGTGGCGCGCCTGCCGCAGATACCACCGCACGCCGCAGCGGAGGTAGTCGGTGAAGACGATCGTGTTGATCGCGGGCGTCTCCCCCACGGTGTCGATCGCGAGGGCACGCGCCTGTGCCGGAATCGTGCGCCACCGCTCGTCCACGACCGGGCCGATCGCGACCACGGCGCGCACGTACTCCGGGCGGTGCAGAGCAGCCTCCACGGTCCATTGCGCGCCCATCGAGTGTCCGACGAGCACCACGCGGTCATCGCCGAGCGTTCCGATCACCTCGGCCAGTGCACTGCCCATCCGCTCCACCCCGACGTCGACGGAGGGCTTGGGCAGTCCGCCGAAGCCCGGAAGATCCATCGACACCACACGGGTGTGCTCCGCGAGCGCCTCGTGCAGGCGGGACAGGTAGCGGTGCGACATGCCGATGCCGTGCACCAGCACCATCGTGGGGACGACGGATCCCGCCGGTCGCGGAGTCTCCCGAAGGCGGAACATCAACCCCGACGTGAGCACGAGGCGCGTACGAACGACCATGCGCCCACGCTATCCGCCCCGCCCGCGCGGTCGCAGAGGGTTGACGCGGGCCCGGGACATACGGAAGGGGCGGGGCCGTAGCCCCGCCCCTTCCGGACACCTCGTGCGTCAGACGCCGGCCTTGTAGATCGGCGCAGCACCACGCATCGCGTCGCCCACCTTGTGCACGCGGAGGTCGTTCGTCGAGCCCACGATCCCGGGAGGGGAACCGGAGATCACGACGACCTTGTCGCCCTCGACCGCCAGGCCGTTCTCGAGCAAGTACTCGTCGACCTGGTGGTACATCAGGTCGGTGTGCTGGACCATGTCGACCAGCGTGGAGCGCAGGCCCCACGTGAGCGCCATCCGACGACGGATCGCCGGCTCCGGGGTGAACGCCAGCATCGGGATGCGCGAGCGCAGACGCGACAGGCGGCGGGCGGAGTCGCCCGACTGGGTGAAGACGCAGAGGAACTTCGCGTCGACGAACTCCGCGACCTCGAGGGCGGCCAGCGTGATGGCACCACCCTGCGTGCGGGGCTTGGTCGTCAGCGGGAGGATCCGCTCCAGGCCGTGCTCCTCGGTGGACTCGATGATGCGGGCCATGGTCTCCACCACGACGACCGGGTAGTCGCCCACGCTGGTCTCGCCCGAGAGCATCACCGCGTCGGCGCCGTCGAGCACCGCGTTCGCGACGTCGGAGGTCTCCGCGCGCGTGGGCACCGGGCTGTTGATCATCGACTCGAGCATCTGCGTCGCCACGATCACCGGCTTCGCGTTGCGCCGGGCGAGCTCCACCGCGCGCTTCTGCACGATCGGCACGGCCTCCAGAGGCAGCTCGACACCCAGGTCGCCACGGGCGACCATGATGCCGTCGAACGCGTCGACGATCTCCTCCAGCGCATCGACCGCCTGCGGCTTCTCGATCTTGGCGATCACGGGGACGCGCACGCCCTCCTCCGCCATGATCTCGTGCACGCGCGACACGTCTTCCGCGTTGCGCACGAAGGACAGAGCGATGAGGTCGGCACCCGTGCGCAGACCCCAGCGCAGGTCGTCCTCGTCCTTCTCGCTCAGAGCGGGGACGTTCACGGCGACACCGGGCAGGTTGATGCCCTTGTTGTTCGACACGGCGCCGGCGACGACCACGCGCGTGGTGACGGTGACGCCGTCGGTCTCGACCACCTCGACGCGGACCTTGCCGTCGTCGATCAGCAGGAAGTCACCGGGCTTCACGTCCTGGGGCAGCCCCTTGAACGTGGTGCCGCAGATCTCCTTGTTGCCGATGATGTCTTCGGTGGTGATCTTGAAGATGTCGCCCTTGGCGAGCTCGTACGGCCCGTCCTCGAAACGGCCGAGACGGATCTTCGGTCCCTGCAGGTCGACGAGGATCGCCACGGCACGGCCGGAGTCCTCCGCCGCGCGACGCACGTTC
The DNA here is from genome assembly GCF_042732495.1 of Microbacterium sp. NPDC059771. Lineage (NCBI taxonomy): Bacteria > Bacillati > Actinomycetota > Actinomycetes > Micrococcales > Microbacteriaceae > Microbacterium > Microbacterium sp. NPDC059771. The sequence continues at coordinate 2,214,070 of NZ_JBHWHK010000001.1, forward strand.
GCGTAGTTATTCTCGTGCACGGAGTAGTCGCCGTGGCTGAGGTTCAGACGTGCCACGTCCACACCCGCATCGATCAGTGCACGCACCGTCTCATACGTCGAGGTGGCCGGACCCAAAGTGGCGACGATTTTCGCGCGTCTCAAAGAACTCTCCAGGGTAGAAGTGGGGGATGAACGTTCGGGCGACGGTGCCTGCCCCAGCCTACGCGGGCTGGAGACCGATCGCGACATCGCTCGGACGCACCGGCTCGGGCAGCACCGTGGTGCCCATGAGGTAGCGATCGACGTTCGCCGCCGCCGCACGACCCTCCGCGATGGCCCACACGATGAGCGACTGCCCGCGTCCGGCATCACCGGCCACGAACACGCCGGGCACCGACGACTCGTACGACGCGTCGCGGTGGAAGGAGCCGCGGCCGGTCACCTGCGGACGGGTGTCCTCCGTGTAGCCGTCCTGCTCCGGACCCGTGAAGCCCATCGCGATGAGCACGAGATCGGCGGGGATCTCCCGCTCGGTGCCGCTCTTGGGAACCCGGCGTCCGTCGATGTACTCGGTCTCGGCCACCCGCAGCGCGCGCACCTCGCCGACCTCGTTCGACAGGAACTCCACCGTGGAGGCGAGGAACACGCGCTCCCCGCCCTCCTCGTGCGCGGACGACACCTCGAACACGGTCGGCATCATCGGCCACGGCTGGTGGTCGGGGCGCGTGTCGCCGGGCTGCTTGCCGATCGCCAGGTTCGTCACGCTCAGCGCTCCCTGACGGTGCGCCGTGCCGATGCAGTCCGCACCGGTGTCGCCGCCGCCGATCACGATGACGTGCTTGCCCTCGGCCGTGATCTGCCCTGGCACCGCGTCGCCGGCGACCGCGTGGTTGGACTCCACGAGGTACTCCATCGCGAAGTGCACGCCGTCGAGGTCGCGCCCGGGGATGGGCAGGTCGCGGGGAACCGTGGCTCCGGTCGCGATCACGACCGCGTCGTACCGCGCGCGGAGGTCGGCCCAGGAGATGTCCTTGCCGATCTCGACACCCGCACGGAACCGGGTCCCCTCCTCCTGCATCTGGCGCAGACGCGTCTCGAGCTGCGTCTTCTCCATCTTGAAGTCGGGGATGCCGTAGCGCAGCAGCCCGCCGATGCGATCGTCGCGCTCGAACACCGCGACCGTGTGCCCCGCGCGCGTCAGCTGCTGGGCGGCGGCGAGGCCCGCGGGCCCCGAGCCGACGACGGCCACCGTCTTGCCGGTGAGGCGCTGCGGCGGCTCGGGCTCGACCCAGCCCTTCGCGAAGGCCTCGTCGATGATGGAGACCTCGATCTGCTTGATCGTGACCGCCGGCTGGTTGATGCCCAGCACGCACGAGCTCTCGCAGGGCGCCGGGCACAGGCGACCGGTGAACTCCGGGAAGTTGTTCGTGGCGTGCAGACGCTCGATCGCGGCCCGGCCCTCACCGCGCCACGTGAGGTCGTTCCACTCGGGGATGAGGTTGCCGAGCGGGCAGCCCGAGTGGCAGAACGGCACACCGCAGTCCATGCAGCGACCGGCCTGACGGCGCAGGACGGCCTTGTCGCCCGGCTCGTAGACCTCTTTCCAGTCCATGATGCGCACCGGCACCGGACGGCGAGCGGGAAGTTCCCGCTCGGTCACCTTCAGAAAGCCTTTGGGGTCAGCCACCGGTCACCTCCAGGATGCGGTTCCACACGATGTCGCCGTCGGGGTCGATCCCCTCGGCCAGAGCCTCCTCGCGCATGCTCCGCACGGCGGCGAAGTCACGGGGAAGCACCTTCACGAACTCCGCCGCGCGCGCGTCGAAGTCGTCCAGCAGCTCGGTCGCGCGCGGGGACGCCGTACGTTCGACGTGCTCGACGAGCAGTCCGCGCAGCACCTCCAGGTCGGCGCGGTCCAGCGGCTCCAGCCGCAGCTCTCCGCTGCCGAGCGACTGCGCGTTCACCTTCGCGGTGTCGAGGGCGTGCACATAGGCCACTCCCCCGGACATGCCGGCGCCGAAGTTGCGCCCGGTCGGCCCGAGGATCACCGCGAGCCCGCCGGTCATGTACTCCAGGGCGTGGTCGCCCACGCCTTCGACGACCGCGGTCGCCCCGGAGTTGCGCACCAGGAACCGCTCGCCGACGACACCGGAGATGAACATCGTGCCCGAGGTCGCGCCGTAGCCGATCACGTTGCCCGCGATCACGTTCTCGTGCGGTGCGATCGACGCCCCGCGCGGCGGACGGATCGTGATGTCGCCGCCCGAGAGGCCCTTGCCGACGTAGTCGTTCGCGTCGCCCTCGAGGCGGAGGATGATGCCCGGCGGGAGGAACGCGCCGAGCGACTGCCCCGCGGTCCCTGTGAGGGTGACGTCGATCGTCTCCTTCGGCAGCCCGGTGGCACCGTGCCGCGACGTCACCTGATGGCCGAGCATCGTGCCCACCGCGCGCTCCGTGTTGGCGATCGGCAGCTCCACCACGACGGGCTCGCCGTTGAGCAGCGCCCCCTTCGCGATGTCGATGAGCTGCACGTCGAAGTGCTTGTCGAGCTCGTGGTCCTGCGCGCGACCGCTGCGGCGCGGCTCGCCGGCCGGGAACGCCGGGCCCTCCAGCACGGGGCTCAGGTCGAGACCCTCGGCCTTCCAGTGCTCGACGGCCGCATTCGTCTCCAGGAGCTCGGTGCGTCCGACGATCTCGTCGATCGAGCGGTAGCCCAGCTCGGCGAGGAGCTCGCGCACCTCTTCCGCGATGAACTCCATGAAGTTGACGACGAACTCCGGCTTGCCCGTGAACCGATCGCGCAGCACCGGGTTCTGCGTGGCGACGCCGACCGGGCAGGTGTCCAGGTGGCAGACGCGCATCATGATGCAGCCGCTCACCACGAGCGGAGCCGTCGCGAAGCCGAACTCCTCCGCGCCGAGCAGCGCGCCGATCACGACGTCGCGCCCGGTCTTGAGCTGGCCGTCGACCTGCACCACCACGCGGTCGCGCATGCCGTTGAGCATCAGCGTCTGCTGCGTCTCGGCGAGCCCCAGCTCCCAGGGGGTACCCGCGTGCTTGAGGGAGTTCAGCGGGCTCGCACCCGTGCCGCCGTCGTGGCCGGACACAAGGATGACGTCGCTCAGCGCCTTCGCCACACCCGCCGACACCGCACCGATGCCGGACTGGCTCACCAGCTTCGTGTGGATGCGTGCCTCGGGGTTCGCGCGCTTCAGGTCGAAGATGAGCTGCTTGAGGTCTTCGATCGAGTAGATGTCGTGGTGCGGCGGCGGCGAGATGAGCCCGACGCCGGCCGTGGCGTGACGCGTGCGCGCGACCCACGGGTACACCTTCGTCGGCGGCAGCTGACCGCCCTCGCCGGGCTTCGCGCCCTGGGCGAGCTTGATCTGGATGTCGTCCGCCTCGGTGAGGTACAGGCTCGTGACGCCGAAGCGGCCGGAGGCCACCTGCTTGATCGCACTGCGCCGCTCGGGGTCGACCAGACGGTCGGGGTCCTCGCCGCCCTCACCGGTGTTCGACTTGCCGCCGATCCGGTTCATCGCGATCGCCAGGGTCTCGTGCGCCTCCTTGGAGATGGAGCCGTAGCTCATCGCCCCGGTCGAGAAGCGCTTCACGATCGCGGACACCGGCTCGACCTCGTCGAGCGGGACCGGCTTGCGGGTGCCGGTGCGCAGCGTGAAGAGTCCGCGGAGGGTCTTGAGCTCGGCCGCCTGCTCGTCCACGAGCTTCGTGTACTCGCGGAAGATGTCGTACCGCCGCGTCCGGGTGGAGTGCTGCAGCTTGAACACCGTCTCCGGGTTGAACAGGTGCGGGGAGCCGTCGCGGCGCCACTGGTACTCGCCACCCGTCCACAGGCGCTCGTGCGCGCGGGCTGCGGCATCCTCGGGGTACGCGTAGTCGTGCCGCGCCTGGTTCTCGGCGAAGATCTCCTCGATCCCGATGCCGCCCAGCTTCGACTCCGTGCGGGTGAAGTAGGCGTCGATGAACTCCTGGCTGAGACCGACGGCCTCGAACACCTGGGCGCCGGCGTACGACGACACGGTGGAGATGCCCATCTTCGACATGATCTTCAGCACGCCCTTGCCGAGCGCGTAGATCAGGTTCTTGACCGCCTTCTCGGGCGTGATGCCGGTGATGTAGCCGGTGCGGACGAGGTGCTCGACCGTCTCCATCGCCAGGTACGGGTTGATCGCCGACGCGCCGTAGCCGATCAGCGTCGCGACGTGGTGCACCTCGCGCACGTCGCCGGCCTCGACGATCAGGCCCACCTTCATGCGGTTCTCGCGCCGGATGAGGTGGTGGTGGATCGCCGACACCATGAGCAGCGACGGGATGGGCGTGAGGTCCTTGTTGGAGTCGCGGTCGGACAGGATGAGGAACTCCGCGCCGTCCGCGATGGCCTGGTCGACCTCGGCGCACATCTCCGTCAGGCGCTCTGCGAGCGAGTGCGGGCCGGAGTCGAAGTGGTACAGGCCGCGGATCGTCGCGCTCGACCGGCCGGGCAGCGCCTTGTCGATGTGGCGGATCTTCGCCAGTTCGTCGTTGTCGATCACGGGGAAGTCGAGCGACACCGTGCGGGTGTGCTCCGGACCCCAGCTGAGCAGGTTCGACTCGGGACCGAGGCCGAGCTTGAGGCTCGTGACGACCTCTTCCCTGATCGAGTCCAGCGGCGGGTTCGTGACCTGGGCGAACTGCTGCGTGAAGTAGTCGAACAGCAGTCGCGGGCGCTTGCTGAGCACCGCGATCGGGGTGTCCGAGCCCATGGCACCGAGCGGCTCGACGCCGGTCTGGCCCATGGGGGTCAGCAGGATGCGCACTTCTTCCTCGGTGTACCCGAAGGTGCGCTGGCGGCGGGTGATCGACGCCGGCGGGTGCACGATGTGCTCGCGCTCGGGCAGGTCGGCCAGGCGCACGGCCCCCGCGTCGAGCCACTCCTGCCACGGGTGCAGCGTCGCCAGCTCCTGCTTGATCTCGCGATCTTCGACGATGCGGCGCTGGGCCGTGTCGACGAGGAACATCTTGCCGGGCTGCAGACGTCCGCGGCGCTTGATGCGCTCGGGCTCGAAGTGCAGCACGCCCGTCTCCGAGCCGATCACGACCAGTCCGTCGGTGGTCTCGGTCCAGCGCCCCGGGCGCAGTCCGTTGCGGTCGAGCGTCGCGCCGACCAGCGTGCCGTCGGTGAAGATGAGCGCGGCCGGGCCGTCCCACGGCTCCATCTGGTTGGAGTGGTACTCGTAGAACGCGCGCAGCTCCGGCGTGATGTCGGCCTGCTTCTCGTACGCCTCCGGCACCATCATCATGATCGCGTGCGGCAGGCTGCGACCGGTCAGGGTGAGCAGCTCGAGCACCTCGTCGAACGAGGCCGAGTCGCTCGCGCCGTCGGTGCAGATGGGCAGCAGCGGCGAGATGTCGCCGAGCAGCTCGGACTCGAGCTGCGACTGGCGGGCGCGCATCCAGTTGCGGTTGCCGCCGACCGTGTTGATCTCGCCGTTGTGCGCCAGCATGCGCAGCGGCTGCGCGAGCGGCCACGACGGGAACGTGTTGGTGGAGTAGCGGGAGTGCACGACCGCGAGCTCGGACGCGAACCGCTCATCCTGCAGGTCGGGGTAGAACGGCTCCAGCTGCAGCGTGGTGACCATGCCCTTGTAGCCGAGGGTGCGGCTGGACAGCGACACGAAGTAGGCCCCGAGCTCGTGGCCGGCCCGCTTGCGCAGGCGGTAGGCGACGCGGTCGAGGGCGATGCCGGTGAGCGGCGCGTCGGCGTGCGTGGCCCCGCCGGCGCTCACGAAGAGCTGCTCGAACGCGGGGCGGGCCTCGTCGGCGAGCTTGCCGAGGTTCTCGTTCGCGGTGGGGACCTCACGCCACCCGAGGACGCGGAGGCCCTCGGCGCGCGCGATCTTCTCGATGCCGGCCTTCTGCTGGCGGCGCTCGCTCGAGTCGCGAGGCAGGAACGCGAGTCCTGCGGCGTACTCCCCCACGGGCGGCAGTTCGAAGCCCGTGACCGCGCGGAGGAAGGCGTCTGGCATCTGCGTGAGGATGCCGGCCCCGTCTCCCGTGCCCGCGTCGGACCCGATGGCCCCGCGGTGCTCCAGGTTGCGCAGGGCCTCGAGGGCCAGCGCGATGATGTCGTGCCCGGCTTCGCCGCGCAACGTTGCGACCATGGCCAGGCCGCAGGCGTCCTTCTCGAACGCCGGGTTGTACATGCCCTGCTTCGGGGGGTATGCGCCGGAGGCGCCGTAAGGGGGCTGGAAGTACACCAGTTACCGTCCTCAGATCTTCAGTGAAACCCGGGGACGTCGTCGGCCCGCTCGTTCAGTGCAATGGTTCTCCCGCCGCGGGACGCGGCGTTATCGGGAGCCGTCCTCGCTCGTGGGAGCAGTGCTTGTGGCGGTGGCTCCTGCGGTGACCTCGTCGGTCGGAGGCTCGCTCACGTCCACGAAATCAGAGGGATTGTCTTGCGATTGTACATCAGCGTCCAGGTCCTTCCGGCCGCGGCCGGGCTGATACGGCGAAGGCTCCAGACCCGGGTGACGGCGCGTCTGCACCACGAGGATGACGAGGCCGACGACGACGCCGATGATCGCCGCCCAGACGTTGCTGCGCAGACCCAGGATGATCTCGCTCGGGTCGATGCGGATCGACTCCCACACGATGCGACCAGCGCTGTACCAGATGAGGTAGATCGCGAACAGCCGGCCCCACTGGAAGAAGAGCTTGCGGCTCAGCCACAGCAGCACGATCACGCCGAGCCCGTTCCACAGCACCTCGTACAGGAACGTCGGGTGGAACAGCGTGCCCTCGGGGAGCCCGGGAGGGAAGGCCGAGTTGGTGGACTCGATCTCGAGGCCCCACGGCAGGTCGGTCGGCAGGCCGAAGAGCTCGTGGTTGAACCAGTTGCCGAACCGGCCCATGGCCTGCGCGAGCAGCAGCCCGGGAGCGAGTGCGTCGGCGAACGTCCAGAAGCGGATACCGGTCCAGCGGCAGCCGAGGTACGCGCCGATGGCGCCGCCGATCAGCGCGCCGAAGATGGCGATGCCGCCCTCCCAGATCGCCCACACCGAGCCGGGCTCGAAGGGGTTCCAGGTGTTCTTGCCCTCGCCGAAGTAGAAGTTCGGGTGGGTCAGCACGTGGAAGATGCGGGCGCCGATGATGGCCAGCGGCACCGCGAGGATCGAGATGTCGATCACGACCCACGGCTCCGCACCGCGCTTCGTGAGGCGGTGGTTGGTCAGCAGCACCGCGACGATGATGCCGGCGATGATGCAGAGCGCGTAGAAGTGGATCCGCACCGGGCCCAGGTCGATGTACGCGACGGGAGGACTCGGGATGCTGGCGAGCACGCCGGTGAAGCTGCTGGGGAGCGCGAGGGACATGAGTGCGATTCTAGTTCTCGGGGACGGAGCGCACCGACGACGTGCCGGTGGCGAGGGTTCGGGCGACGGCCGCGAGGGCGGGGACGCCGCCGTCGCGCAGGGCGCGCACGAGCGCGGTGCCGACGATGGCGCCGTCGGCGTACTCGGAGACACCGGCGATCTGCTCGGCGGTGGAGATGCCGATGCCGACGCAGGCGCGCAGGGCGCCGTGCTCGCGCAGGCGGGCGACGAGGGTGCGTGCGGCGCGATCGAGCTCGGCCCGCTCCCCCGTGATGCCCATCGTGGAGACGGTGTACACGAAACCGGTCGACGACTTCACCACGAGCTCGAGGCGCTCGTCCGACGAGGTCGGCGCGGCCAGGAACACCCGGTCGAGCCCGGTCCGCTCGCTCGCCGCGATCCACTCCGCCGCCGCGTCCGGCGTGATGTCGGGCGTGATCAGCCCGGCGCCGCCCGCCGCCAGCAGATCGTCGGCGTAGCGATCGACGCCGTACTGCAGCACCGGGTTCCAGTAGGTCATCACGAGCACCGGGACGTCGGTCGCGGCGGTGATCGCGCGGATCGCGGTGAAGAGGTCCTTCATCCGGAAGCCGGCGGCGAGGGCGGCGGTCGTCGCCTCCTGGATGATCGCGCCGTCCATCACGGGGTCGCTGTAGGGCGGCCCGAGCTCGATGATGTCCACGCCGTTCTCGGCGAGGGCGATCGCCGCCTGGATGCTCGTCTCCAGGTCGGGGAAGCCGACGGGCAGGTAGCCGACGAAGGCGCTGCGGCCGGCGTCGTGCGCGCGCTGGATGGCCTGTTCGACGCGGCTCACAGCTGCGGCTCTCCCTTCGAGGCGGCTTCTTCGGCGGAGCTCTCCTCGGTCGCGTCGTGCGCGAGCGCCGCCTCGTCGTAGAGCTCGAAGTACCGGGCGGCCGTGTCCATGTCCTTGTCGCCCCGGCCGGAGAGGCAGATCGCCAGGACGGCGTCCGGTCCGAGCTCGCGGCCGATCCGCAGGGCTCCCGCGAGGGCGTGCGCGGACTCGATCGCCGGGATGATGCCCTCGGTGCGGCTCAGCAGCCGCAGGGCCTGCATCGCCTCGTCGTCGGTCGCCGGGATGTACTCCGCGCGGCCGATGTCGGCCAGCCACGAGTGCTCCGGGCCGACGCCGGGATAGTCGAGCCCGGCAGAGATCGAGTGCGACTCGACCGTCTGGCCGTCCTCGTCCTGCAGGACATAGGTCTTCGCGCCGTGCAGCACACCGGGACGACCGCGCTCGATCGACGCCGCGTGCCGCGGGGTGTCGACGCCGTCGCCGGCCGCCTCGACGCCGTACAGGCGCACGCCCTCGTCGTCGAGGAACGCGTCGAACATGCCGATCGCGTTCGAGCCGCCGCCCACGCACGCGAACACCGCGTCGGGCAGCCGGCCCACCTCGTCGAGCAGCTGGGCGCGCGCCTCCTCGCCGATGATCTTCTGGAAATCGCGGACCATCGCCGGGAACGGGTGCGGCCCCGCGGCGGTGCCGAAGATGTAGTTCGTGGTCTCGACCGAGGCGACCCAGTCGCGGTACGCGTCGTTGATCGCGTCCTTCAGCGTGCGCGAGCCCGAGGTCACCGGCACGACCTCGGCGCCCAGCAGGCGCATGCGGGCGACGTTCAGCGCCTGGCGCTCGGTGTCGACCTCGCCCATGTAGATCGTGCAGTCCAGGCCGAACAGGGCCGCCGCGGTGGCCGTCGCGACACCGTGCTGTCCTGCACCCGTCTCGGCGATCACCCGGGTCTTGCCGAGGCGCTTGGTGAGCAGCGCCTGGCCCAGCACGTTGTTGATCTTGTGCGAGCCGGTGTGGTTGAGGTCCTCGCGCTTGAGGAACACCCGCGCGCCCCCGGCGTGCTCGGCGAACCGCGGCACCTCGGTCAGCGCCGAGGGGCGTCCGGCGTAGGAGGACAGCAGGTGGGCCAGCTCGGCACGGAACTCCGGATCGGCGATCGCCTCCTCGTACGCGACCGTCAGCTCGTCGATCGCGGCGATCAGCGACTCCGGCATGAACCGGCCGCCGAAGTCACCGAAGTACGGGCCGTGCTGGTCACGCAGACTCACTTCGCCTCCAGGAAGCTCTCGAGCGTGGCGATCGGATCTCCGGTCACCAGGGCCTCACCGATCAGCACGACGTCGGCACCGGCCGAACGGTAGTGCGCGACATCGGCGGGGGTGAGCACCGCGGACTCCGCGATCTTGATCGCCGTGTCCGGGATGCGGTCGACGAGCCGACCGAAGAGGTCACGGTCGAGCTCGAGGGTCTTCAGGTCGCGCGCGTTCACGCCGATCAGCGCGGCGCCGAGATCGATCGCCACGTCGAGCTCCTCCGCCGAGTGCGTCTCGACGAGCGGGGTCATGCCGAGCTCCAGGATGAACGCGTACAGGTCGCGCAGCACCTCCGGCTCGAGCCCGGCGACGATCAGCAGGACGAGATCAGCACCCGCCGCCCGCGCCTCCAGCACCTGATACCGCGTGGCGATGAAGTCCTTGCGCAGCACCGGCAGCGACACCCGCGCGGTCACGGCCTCGAGATCCGCCAGACTGCCGCCGAAACGGCGCTCCTCGGTCAGGACGCTGATCGCCGAGGCGCCGCCCTGCTCGTACAGCGACGCCTGGTGGGCGGGGTCCGGGATCTCGGCGAGTGCGCCACGGGACGGGCTCGCCCGCTTGACCTCGGCGATGATCTTGACCCGCTCGGCGGGAGCGAGGAACGCCAGGGCGTCCTTCGCCGCCGGGCGCGCGAGAGCCTCGCGCTCGACGACCTCGATCGGCCGGGAGAGGGAGCGACGCTCGGCGTCTGCGACAGCGCCGGCCGTCAGGTCGGCGAGGACCACTAGTGCGCCTTCGGGGAGTACTTGGGGCCCTTCACGCCGTAGCCCGCCTTCGCGAGCGCCCAACCCACGATGGCCCCGATCGGGATCAGCGCGGCGGAGATCCAGACCAGGGTCGGCTGCTCGAAGCAGAACGCGACGGTCGCGGCGGTGAAGCCGACGAGCATGATCACGACGGCGGTCCAGGCCGCAGGCGAGTGTCCGTGGCCAGGGTCGGCGATCGGGTTGGTCATGTTTCCTCCGGGGACGACGTGCGGATGTGTTCAGTCTATCGGGGTCAGCGCGTGGGATCCGTCCCGCGGGACAGGTCGTCCCACGAGTCGACCGCGTCGACCGGGCCCTCGTGCGTCGCGGGGTGCGCGGTCTCGGTGCGGTAACGGCGGCCGCCCGACTTCCACTGACGCCAGGTGACCAGTACCAGCACGGCCGCGAGCAGCAGGATCACCCAGCCGACGAGCGCGACCCACGGCCACGCGGACGCCACGATGTGCGCCGCCACCTCGTGCACGGCGGTGTCGCCCGCGAGCCCCGTGGTCTCGGTCACGGTCGCGGCGACGGCGTCGAAGGGCTCAGCGACCAGCAGCTGCACGGTCGACCAGCCGAGGAACACCGCCGCGACCGCGGCGAGCACCCCGAAGACCAGTCGCACCGCGCGACCGGCGATCGACAGGGCCGCGCCGAGCGCCAGCACCGCGAGGCTCAGCGGCGCGAGCAGCACCATCGCCGCGGCCCCCGGCACGAGGATCGCCTCTCCCGCATCGGCGCGCTCGACCGTGAACCAGGTCTGCGTGGAGGAGATGATGCCGAGGGCGCCGGCGAGCAGGAAGCCGGAGACCGCGAGCGAGCGCCCCCGCCGGGCGAGGCTCACGACGCCGCCGATCCGTCGACGGCACCCAGGTCGGTCGTGTCGAAGCACGTGCGGGTCCCCGTGTGGCACGCCGGGCCGGTCTGGTCGACCAGCAGCAGGATCGCGTCGCCGTCGCAGTCGAGTCGGGCCTCGCGCACCACCTGGATGTTCCCGGAGGTGTCGCCCTTGCGCCAGTACTCCTGCCGGGACCGCGACCAGTACGTCGCACGACCCGACGTGAGCGTGCGCCGCAGCGCCTCCGCATCGACCCATGCGAGCATCAGCACCTCGCGCGTGTCCCACTGCTGCACGATCGCGGGCGCCAGGCCCTCGGCCGTGAAAGCCACCTGGGCGATGCGCGCCTCGACATCCGGCTCGCTCTGCCCCTGCTGCGCCTCCGTCATCGGACCAGCACCCCCTCCGCGCGCAGCGCGTCCTTCACGTCGCCGACCGTGAGCGCTCCCGTGTGGAAGACGCTCGCCGCGAGCACGGCGTCGGCACCCGCCTTGATGGCCGGGGCGAAATCGGTCGCTCGTCCGGCGCCGCCGGAGGCGATCACGGGCACCGGCGCCGCCTCGCGCATGAGCCGGACGAGTTCCAGGTCGAACCCGTCGCGTGTTCCGTCCGCGTCGATCGAGTTCACCAGCAGCTCACCCGCCCCGCGCTCCGCGGCCTCCCTGGCCCAGTCGAGAGCGTCCAGCGTGGTCTGCGTGCGACCGCCGTGCGTCGTGACGACGAAACCGGAATGCGTCGTGTCGGCGCGCTTCACGTCGAGCGAGAGCACGAGCACCTGAGCGCCGAAGCGGTCCGCGATCTCGCCGATCAGCTCGGGCCGGGCGATCGCGGCGGAGTTCACCCCCACCTTGTCGGCGCCGACGGACAGCAGCCGGGCCACGTCCTCCACGCTGCGCACTCCCCCGCCGACCGTCAGCGGCACGAACACCTGCTCGGCGGTGCGCTGCACGACGTCGTAGGTCGTGGCCCGCGCGTCGACGGTCGCGGTCACATCGAGGAAGGTGATCTCGTCCGCGCCCTGCGCCGCATAGTGCCGGGCGAGCTCGACCGGATCCCCCATGTCGCGCAGGTTCTCGAAGTTCACGCCCTTCACGACGCGGCCGTCGGCCACATCGAGGCACGGGATGACCCTGCTCGCGAGAGTCATCAGAGCCTCGCCGCGTGGATCGCCGTGACGAGGATCGCCCTGGCCCCCAGCGCGTACAGGTCGTCCATCACCTGGTTGACCCGGCGACGCGGGATCATCACGCGCACGGCCACCCAGGCCGGGTCGCGCAGCGGGGAGATGGTGGCCGACTCCCGGCCGGGAGCGATCGCGACCGCCTGGTCGACCAGCTCGGTCGGCAGGTCGTAGTCGAGGAGCACGTACCGGCGGGCCACCATGACGCCTCGGAGACGGCGCAGCAGCGTGTCGACGCCGTCCGCGTCACCCGGGCGGCTGATCAGCACGGCCTCGGACTCCAGGATGACGGGGCCGAAGATCTCCAGCCCCGCCTGTCGCAGCGTGGTCCCCGTGGAGACCACGTCGGCGACGGCATCGGCGACGCCGAGGCGCACGGCCGACTCCACCGCACCGTCGAGTTGCACCAGCTCGGCGTTCACGCCGTGCTCCCGGAGGAACGAGCCCACCAGTCCGGGGTAGGCCGAGGCCACGCGCACGCCGTCGAGGTCGTCGATCGACGTGAAGCGTCCGGGAGGGCCGGCGAAGCGGAACGTCGACGCGCCGAAGCCGAGCTGCTCGATCTCGCGCGCCGGCTGCTGCACGTCGAGCAGCAGGTCGCGTCCGGTGATGCCGACGTCGAGGGCGCCGGAGGCGACGTACGTGGCGATGTCACGCGGACGCAGGAAGAAGAACTCGACGTCGTTCTCGGTGTCGACGACGTGCAGGGTCTTGGGGTCGCGGCGGCCGGCGTAGCCCGCCTCCGCGAGCATCTCGGCGGCGGTCTCGGACAGCGAGCCCTTGTTGGGAACGGCGATGCGCAGCATGAACGGCTTTCAGTTCGAAGGAGTGGGGGCGGAGCGCATCACAGATGTCGATAGACGTCCTGCAGGGTGAGGCCCTTCGCGAGCATCATCACCTGCAGGTGGTACAGCAGCTGCGAGATCTCCTCCGCCGCCGCCTCGTCGGACTCGTACTCGGCCGCCATCCACACCTCGGCGGCCTCCTCCACGATCTTCTTGCCGATCGTGTGCACGCCGCCGTCGAGCTCCGCGACCGTGCCCGACCCTTCCGGTCGGGTCTCGGCCTTGACGCTGAGCTCGGCGAACAGCTCGTCGAAAGTCTTCACGATTCCAGGCTAGCGGCTCGCGCGAGGTGCCTGAGCCGCGAGACCGCCGCCTCCACGTCGTCCTGCCCGTACACGGCCGAGCCCGCGACGAAGGTGTCCGCCCCCGCGGCCGCCGCCTGCGCGATCGTGTCGTCGGAGATCCCCCCGTCGACCTGGAGCCACACCTGCGACCCTCGACGTCGTGCCTCCTCCGACAGCGCGCGCAGCTTCGGCATCGTCTCCGGCATGAACCCCTGACCGCCGAACCCGGGCTCCACCGTCATCACCAGGATCTGGTCGAACTCGTCGAGGACCGGGAACAGTCCTTCGACCGGGGTGTCCGGCTTGACCGCGACACCGGCTCTGGCACCGATGTCGCGCAACCGCCGCGCGAGCGACACCGGGTCGACCGCGGCCTCCAGGTGGAAGGTGACGCTCGCCGCGCCCAGCTCCGCGTACCCGGGTGCCCAGCGCTCGGGGTCTGTGATCATGAGGTGCACGTCGAGCGGGACGGGACTGGTCTCCTGGATGCGCTGCACCATCTGCGGCCCGAACGTGAGGTTGGGCACGAAATGGTTGTCCATCACGTCGACGTGGGCGAAGTCGGCCGTCGCGATGCGGGCGAGCTCCGTCTGCATGTTGACGAAGTCGGCGGCGAGGATGCTCGGGTTGATGCGCGGTGCGCGAGGAAGCTCCACGGTCTCTGTCCTACCCTTCGGTGTCGTCGGTGCGCTGCAGGAGCGCGAGGAACATGGCGTCGGTGCCGTGGCGGTGCGGCCACAGCTGGGCGCTGCCCGTGGCGGCACGACCGTCGTCGGCGAGGTCGATCGGCGAGCGGGAGACGTCGCGCACCACGCGCCGCGCATCCAGCTCCACCACGTCGGCGCGGTCCCGCAGCACCTCCCGCACGACCCCGGTGGTCTCGGCCAGGTGCGGCGAGCACGTGACATAGGCCACGACGCCGCCCGGAGCGAGCGCGTCGAGAGCGGCGGACAGCAGGTCCACCTGCAGCGGCACGAGCTCGGACACATCGGCGGGCGTCTTGCGCCAGCGCGCCTCCGGACGACGTCGCAGTGCTCCCAGCCCGGTGCACGGCGCGTCCACGAGGATGCGGTCGAACCCGCCGGGGTTCTCGCGCGCCAGCTCTCTGCCGTCGCGCTCGTGCACGGTCACGTCTCCGGGGACGGCCCGCAGGGCCTTCCGCACCAGTCGAGCGCGCGTCGGCACGACCTCGTTGGCCTCCAACGTCACCTCGTGCTCGCGGGCGATCGCGGCCAGCAGCGCCGTCTTGCCGCCCGGCCCGGCGCACAGGTCGAGCCACCGCTCCCCCGCCCGGATCGGTGCCGCGGCGGCCAGCGCGAGGGCGACGAGCTGCGACCCTTCGTCCTGGACGCGCACCGTGCCGGCGGACTCCGCGACCGGACGACGAGGGTCGCCCCCGGGTGACGCGAACGCGGTCGGCGCGAACGGGCGGCGGGGCTCACCCGGCTGCGCGAGCCCGGGGAGGGCCACCAGCGTCACCTCGGGCGACGCGTTGTCGGCCTCGAGCAGGGCGTCGAGCTCGTCGACCCTGCCCTCGGCCGCCATTGCGCGCCGCAGTGCCCGGATGACCCACACCGGATGCGCCGCGCGGAGGGCGAGACGCTCATCGTCGGAGCGCGCCTCGGCCTCGATGCGCTCCATCCACTGCCCGGGCGACTCGCGCGCCACGCGACGCAGCACCGCGTTCGCGAAACTGGCCGCGCCACGGCCCGCCCGCGTCGCCACGAGGTTCACCGACTCGTTCACGGCCGCGTGCGAGGCGACCCTGGTCGCCAGGAGCTGATGGACCGCGAGCCGCAGTGCGTCCAGCACGGCCGGATCGATCGAGGAGGTGCTGCGATCCGCGGCCGCCGCGATCACCGCGTCGTACGTGCCTCGGCGGCGCAGCGTCCCGTAGGTGAGCTCGGTGGCGAGGGCCGCGTCCTGCGCGTCCAGCCCGGCCTCCGCGATCGCCGGGGGAAGCACGAGGTTGGCGTACGCGTCGGAGTCGGACACCGCCCGCAGCACCTCGTAGGCGACGAGCCGCGCCGGCTGCACCGTCCGTCGGGGCCCGCGCTCGTCGGTGCGCGCTGCGGGTCGGGGACGGCGGACCCCCGGCTGCTGGTGTCCCTCCTGCCTGCTCACGATCCCGCCCGTCGCTCGCCGCCCTGCAGGCCCCGCCACCAGTCGGCGGCGTTCATCGCCCCCTTGCCTGCCGGCTGCACGCGGGTCACCGCGAGGGGCGCGGTCGCGGTGCCGATCAGCAGCGCCGTCCTGGTGCCCGAGAGCACGCCGGGAGGCACCTGCTCCTCCCCGGCCGCGGGCTCGGCGGCGAGGATCTTCAGGCGCTGTCCGTCCACCGTCGTGTGGGCGCCGGGCTCGGGCGTCACCCCGCGGAACCGTGCGAACACCGACGACACGGGCTGCGTGAAGTCGAGGAGTCCGTCCGCCAGGCTCAGCTTCGCCGCGAACGTCGGCTCGCCCTCCTGCGGCACCGCCCGCGCCTCTCCCGCCGCGATCGCCGCGACCACCTCCGCGGTCAGGTCGGCGCCGTCGCGCGCGAGCGCCTCCAGCGCCTCGCCGGCCGTCGCCGACGACGGCACCGCCACGGTGCGCCGTGCGAACACGTCGCCCGCGTCGAGCTCCGGCACGAGCTGGAAGACGCTGGCGCCCAGCACCTCGTCGCCCGCGATCAGCGCGCGCTGCACCGGCGCCGCGCCACGCCAGGCGGGCAGCAGGGAGAAGTGCAGGTTGATCCACCCGGCGTCCGGCGTCGACAGCAACGGCTCGCGCACGAGCCCGCCGTAGGCGACGATCACGCCCAGCTCGGGCTCGAGCGCGGCGATCTCCGCGGTCACCGCGTCATCCAGACGGGCCGCCCGGATGACCGGGAGGCCCCGTTCTGCGGCAGCCTGGGCGACGGGCGACGGCGTCAGCACGCGCTTGCGGCCGAGCGGCGCATCCGGTCTCGTCACCACCGCGGCGATGTCGTGCTCCGCAGCGAGGCGATGGAGTGTGGGCACGGCAGCGGAGGGCGTGCCGGCGAAGACGAGGCGCATGAAGGTTCTCCGGAAGGGGTCAGAGCTCTGGATCGAGGATATCGAGGCGCACCGTGAGCGCGCTCCGGGCCGCGCGCGCTCGGCCCCGCCGTCCGTTCACGGCCTCCGCCACCACGGCTGCGCGCAGGACGGTCGCCACCCGCACCCCGGCGCCGTAGTCGAAGCGGACCAGGGCGCGCACGCGCGGAGGGTCGTCGTCGCCCTCGACGGGGACGGGGCCGAGCACGGCGTCGGACGGCAGCGACAGCTCCCCGAGCGCGGCAAGAGCGCGGGCGACCGCGGCCGACGTGCCCTCCACGAGCGCGACGCGCGCGGTGGGCGGCATGTGCAGCGGGGCACGGTTCTCCAGCTCCGAGCGCGCGTAGCCCGCCTGGTTCCACGTCGCGAGGGCCTTGGCGACCGCGCCGTCCACCCCCACCAGATGCACCGGAGCCCCGGGGGCGGCCAGCGCGGCAGCGTTCGACCACCAGCGCAGACACGCCTCGCCGATCCGCAAGTCGGGCGACTGCAGCATGCGCGGCCCGTCCAGCAGCACGACCGCGCGGTACCCGCCCTCCGCGAGGGGCTCGGCGCCGCGGGTCGCCACGACGAGCGCGGGGCGGGCGTCCACCCGCTCCACGGGGTGGCTGCCGTCCGCCACGATCACGCGCACGCCGGGAAACGCCCTGCCGAGCTCCTCCGCGGTGCGCTCACTGCCCGACGACGCCAGCCGCAGCCGCGGGGACGAGCACGCCGGACAGGTCCACGCACTCGCGCCGCGCCCGCACCAGCCGCACACCGGAACGGCACCGCGATGCCGCGCGCCGAGCGGCCCGCCGCAGTGGGCGCAGCGCGCGGGGGTCCGGCAGTCCGCGCACACGAGCGACGGCGAGAACCCCGGGCGCGACACCTGCACCAGCACGGGCCCCTCCGCGGCCGCCGCCCTCGCCGCGAGGAACGCCGACGACGGCAGCCTCTGGGCGGCGGGACGCTCCAGCTCCTGCGGTGTGCTCAGCAGCACGCGCGGCAGCACCCGGCGCCCGGCCCGCACGTCGCGCAGCCAGCCGCGCGCCACGAGCCGCTCGACCTCCGTCGTGCGGGTGTGCCCGGCGAACAGCAGCGCGGAGCCCTCCGACTCCTGCCGCAGCAGCGCCGCATCACGCGCGTGCACATAGGGGGCGAGCGGCTCGCCGAGCAGCGGGTCCCCGTCGTCCCACACGACCACCAGGCCCGCCGTCACCGGGGCGTACACGGCCGAGCGGTTGCCCACCACGATGCACGGGGCGTCCTCGAGGGTCCGCAGGAACGCCCGGTAGCGGTCGGGGTTCGCCTGGCGCGAGTCGTGCCGCACCACGGCCTCCGGAGGCACCACGGCCTCGAGCGCCGCGAGCAGACGGTCGAGGTCGCGATGGTCGGGCACCACGAGGATCGTCGAGCGTCCCGCGGCGAGAGTGCGCGCCGCCGCGGCCGCGAGCAGTCGCGCCCAGCCCTGTGCGCCGTCGTCCAGCTGCGGGATGGCCTCGACCGCGGCGCGGCCTCCCTCGTCGAGCACGGCATCGAGACCGTCGTACGCCGCCAGCACACGCTCCGCCTCGGCCGACTGCTCGGCGTCGGGCGCCACGACCGGGGCGTCGGCGCGCCAGGCCTTCTCCACGCGCACCTGTCGCTTCGGGATCACGAGCCGCAGTACATCGGACGCCGAGCCCGCGGCACGGTCGGCGACCCGCCGCGCCAGGCGGTACAGGCGGTCGGGCAGCACCGGGACCGCCGACACCACGGTCTCCACCTCGGACAGGGGTCGTTCCGCGTCGCTCTCGACGTCGACCTCCACCACATAGCCGTCCACCACGCGGCCGGCGGTGCGCAGCGGCACCTTCACCCGCACGCCGGGCTCGACGGGCCCGAGCTCGGCGGGAAGGGCGTAGTCGAAGAGCCGGTCGAGCTGCGGCAGCGGCGAGTCGAGGAGCACGCGCGCGATGCGACGGCTCTCGGGCGACATCAGGACCTCGGCCCCCTCAGAGCCCGGCAGCGCGGCGCAGCTCGTCGGCGCGGTCGGTGCGCTCCCACGTGAAGTCGGGGAGCTCGCGCCCGAAGTGGCCGTACGCCGCGGTCTGCGCGTAGATCGGGCGCAGCAGGTCGAGCTGCTCGATGATCGCCTGCGGGCGCAGGTCGAACACCTCCTCGATCGCGCGCGTGATGACCTCGTCCGACACCCGGCCGGTGCCGAACGTCTCGACGTAGAGCCCCACGGGGCGCGCGACACCGATCGCATAGGCGACCTGCACCTCGAGGCGGTCGGCCAGTCCCGCCGCCACGGCGTTCTTGGCCACCCAGCGTGTGGCGTAGGCGCCGGAACGGTCGACCTTGGACGGGTCCTTGCCGCTGAACGCGCCGCCACCGTGACGCGCGGCACCGCCGTACGTGTCGATGATGATCTTGCGTCCGGTGAGGCCCGCGTCGCCCTTCGGCCCGCCCGTCACGAACGGACCGGCGGGGTTGATGTAGTAGGTCACGTCGTCGAGCGCGAGGCCCGTGGTCGCCAGGACGGGGTCGATCACGTGCTCGCGCACCTGCGCCTTGAGCTCGTCCTGCGAGATGTCGGGGTGATGCTGCGTGGAGAGCACGACCGCGTCGATCGTCTTCGGGGTGAAGCCGTCGTACCCGAGCGTGACCTGGGTCTTGCCGTCGGGGCGGAGATACGGCAGCAGGCCGCTGCGGCGCACCTCGGTCAGGCGTTCGGCGATGCGGTGCGCCGTCCACGCGGCCATCGGCATGAGCTGTGGCGTCTCGTTCGTCGCGAAGCCGAACATGATGCCCTGATCGCCGGCGCCGAGGCCGTCGAGCGGATCGACCGACGTGCCGTCACGGTGCTCCTGGGCGTTGTCGACGCCGTGCGCGATGTCGGTGGACTGCTCCCCGACGGAGACGCTCACGCCGCAGGAGTCCCCGTCGAACCCGGTGTCGGACGATGTGTAGCCGATGCCGTTGACCACCTGGCGCACGATCGTCGGGATGTCGACGTAGGCGTCGGTTCGGATCTCTCCGGCGACGTGCACCAGCCCGGTCGTGACGAGCGTCTCGACGGCGACACGGGACCCCGGGTCCTTCGCGAGCAGGCCGTCGAGGATGCTGTCCGAGATCTGGTCGCAGATCTTGTCCGGGTGCCCTTCGGTGACGGACTCGGACGTGAACAGACGCAGCGCGCTCATCGATGCTCCAGAACGGGGACGGACGGGGGGAGGGTGTGGCACCCATTCTGGACCGCGCCACCGACGAAGCGGCGGCGCGGTCGTCGAGTCACTCCGCGTGACGCAGGCGGAGCTTGTCCTCGTTGATCTCGTGCAGCGCGATGGTCAGCGGCTTGTCCTCGACGGACGAGTCCACGAGCGGACCGACGTTGTCGAACAGGTTGCCCTCGTGGAGGTCGGAGTAGTAGTCGTTGATCTGGCGTGCGCGCTTGGCCGCGTAGATCACGAGCTCGTACTTGGAGTCGACGCGCTCCAGCAGGTTGTCGATGGGGGGATCGATGATGCCGTTGTTGCGTCCGGCCATGGGGGGGACCTCCTGATCAGGCGACGGGGTTCGTCGCGAAGACGGTGCTGCGGGCGCGCGAGGAAAGCGTCAGCGCGCAGAGCTTGTAGACAAGTCTACGACCTCGCGAGCGGCGGTGGCGACGTCCTCGTTCACGACGAGGTGGTCGAACTCATTCTGCGCGGCCAGCTCGACCTTCGCGGTGCGCAGTCGCCGCGCCCGCTCCTCCGCGTCCTCCGTCCCGCGGCCGACCAGCCGGTGCACCAGCTCGTCCCAGCTCGGAGGAAGCAGGAAGATGAGCGTCGCCGAGGGCTCCGCGGCGCGCACCTGCCGTGCGCCCTGCAGGTCGATCTCGAGCAGCACCGTCTTGCCCTCGGCCAGCGCCGCATCGATCGGAGCGCGCGGGGTGCCGTAGCGCGAGCGGTTGTGCACCACGGCGTACTCCAGCAGCTCGCCGTCGGCGATCAGGCGGTCGAACTCGGCGTCGTCGACGAAGTAGTAGTGCACGCCGTCGATCTCGCCGGGACGCGGCGCCCTGGTCGTCGCCGACACCGACAGGTGGATCTCGGGGTTGTTCTCCCGGATGTGCGCCGCGACGGTGCCCTTGCCCACCGCGGTCGGCCCGGCCAGCACCAGCAGGCGACTGCGGGCCTCGCGCGGCGTGGCCGGCGGGAACCGGCCGTCGAGCCACTCCTCCAGGACACGTCGTTGACGCGCTCCGAGGCCGCCGAGCCGCTTCACCGGTGAGATACGCAGCTCCTCCAGCACGCGGTCGCGCTTGCCGGCACCGATGGCCGGGAGCGCCAGGAGGAAGTCGGTGATGCGCAGCGAGCCCTCGACGGAGTCCGGGTCGGCGGTCGCGCGTCGCAGCACGGCCTGCGGCGTCACCACACGCATCATCAGGTCGCGCTTGAGCGAGGCGCGGGCCCGGCGGCGCTCGACCGCACGGCGGGCGGCGGCGGCCCTGTCGACCTCGGGAACGGTGCGGTTGGTGTCAGGCACGGGTCACCTCGCGGTACTGGGCGGCACGTCGGGCGATGGTCTCGGCCAGGTCGTCGGGACCCGCGGAGAGGATGCTGCGGCTCTCGCTCGCGAGCACGGTGGGCGACAGCGAGCCGAAGCGCCGCCCGAGGTCCGCCGGCTCGGCCCCCTGCGCACCGAAGCCGGGCGCGAGGATCGGCGCCGCCGGGCTGATCGCGTCGATCCCGGTCGCGGCGAGGTCGAGCGTGGCACCGATCACGAAGCCGAAGCTGCCCCACTCCCCCGCCGGGGTGCTCGTCGCGTTGCGCGCCGAGACCTCGGCGACGACCGCCGCCGACACGGTCTCGCCCGACGCGGTCCGCGCGCGCTGGAGGTCGGCGGCCTCCGGGTTGCTCGTCGCCGCGAGGACGAACAGGCCCTTGCCGTGCTCGTCCGCCAGCGCGAAAGCGCCGCCGAGAGCGCCCACGCCGAGGTAGGGACTCACGGTGAGCGCGTCGGCCTCCAGCGGCGTCCCCGGAGCGAGCCACGCCTGCGCGTAGTCGTCCATCGTCGACCCGATGTCTCCGCGCTTGGCGTCGGCGATCACCAGCAGCCCCGCCGTCCGCGCCGCGGAGACCACGTCCTCCAGTGCGGCGATCCCGGCGGATCCGTAGCGCTCGAAGAACGACACCTGCGGCTTCACGACGCCGACGTGATCCTGCGCGGCGGCGACGGTACGCAGCCCGAACTCCCGCACCCCGGCGGCGTCGGCGGAGAGCCCCCACGCCGCGAGCAGGGCGGCGTGGGGGTCGATGCCGACGCAGAGCGGTCCGTGCGCGTCCAGCGCCGCGCGGACCCGCTCTCCGAAGCGTGCGGTCATACCGCGGCCGCCCGGTCGAGCGCGTACTCCTGCAGGCTCTTCACCTGGAAGCCCTCGTCGGCCGCGTCCATGCCGCTCACCGCGGCACCCAGCACCGCGATGGTGGTGAACAGCGCCTTGTCGGCGGCGACGGCGGCCGCGCGGATCTCGTAGCCGTCCGCGCGCGCCGCCCCACCGGACGGCGTGTTCACGACGATGTCGATCTCCCCGTCGTTGATCAGGTCGACGATGTTGCGCGCTCCGGACTCCTGCGTCTCGCTGTACTTCTCGACCACGGTCACCGCGATGCCGTTGCGCGACAGGATCTCCGCCGTGCCCTCGGTCGCCACGATCGTGAAGCCGAGCTGCTGCAGCCGGTGGGCCGGGAGGATCACCGCGCGCTTGTCGGAGTCGGCGACCGAGATGAAGACGGTGCCGGAGGTCGGCATCCCGCCGTACGCCGCGGCCTGGCTCTTCGCGAACGCGGTCGGGAAGTCGCGATCGATGCCCATGACCTCACCGGTCGAGCGCATCTCCGGGCCCAGGACCGAGTCGACCGTCTTGCCGTCGGCCGTGCGGAACCGCTTGAACGGCAGCACGGCCTCCTTGACCGAGACCGGGGCGTCCAGCGGCACCCGGGAGCCGTCCTGCTCCGGCAGCATGCCCTCGGCCCGCAGCTCGGCGATGGTGGAGCCGGCCATGATGCGGCTCGCGGCCTTCGCCATCGGAATGCCGAGCGCCTTCGACACGAACGGAACGGTGCGGCTCGCGCGCGGGTTGGCCTCGATCACGTAGAGCACGCCGGCGCTGATCGCGAACTGCACGTTCAGCAGGCCCCGGACGCCGACGCCCTCGGCGATCTTGAGCGTGGCCTCGCGCACCCGGTCGACGTCGCTGCGGCCGAGCGAGACCGGCGGCAGGGTGCAGCTGGAGTCACCGGAGTGGATGCCGGCCTCCTCCAGGTGCTCCATGACCCCGCCGATGAACAGGTCGGTGCCGTCGTAGAGCGCATCCACGTCGAGCTCGATCGCGTCGTCGAGGAAGCGGTCGACCAGGAGGGGCTTGCCCTCCTCGATCACGACCTCCCCGGCCGTGCGGACGAAGTAGTCGCGCAGCGCGTCGGTGCCGTAGACGATCTCCATGCCGCGTCCGCCGAGCACGAAGCTGGGGCGCACGAGCACCGGGTAGCCGATCTCCTCCGCGATGCGCACGGCGCCCTCGACGTCGATCGCCGTTCCGTTGCGCGGCGCGAGCAGCCCGGCGTCGTCGAGCAGGCGCGAGAAGAGCTCGCGCTCCTCCGCCAGGTCGATCGCCTCGGGGCTGGTGCCGAGCACGGTGTATCCCGCGGCCTCGATGCCCTTCGCGAGCCCGAGCGGCGTCTGGCCGCCGAGCTGGCAGACCACGCCGAGGATGGTGCCGCTCGCGGCCTCCGCGTCGAGCACCTCCAGGACGTCCTCCAGGGTCAGCGGCTCGAAGTAGAGCCGGTCGGACGTGTCGTAGTCGGTGGACACGGTCTCGGGGTTGCAGTTGACCATGACGGTCTCGAACCCGGCGTCCGACAGCGCGAACGAGGCGTGCACGCACGAGTAGTCGAACTCGACGCCCTGCCCGATGCGGTTCGGGCCCGAGCCGATGATCACGACCTTGGTGCGGTCGGAGGGCTCCACCTCGGTCTCCGCGTCGTAGCTGGAGTAGTGGTACGGCGTGAGCGCGGGGAACTCCCCGGCGCACGTGTCGACCGTCTTGTACACCGGCCGGATGCCGAGGCCGTGGCGCACGCCGCGGATCTCCGCCTCGGTCTCGCCGCGCAGCTGGGCGAGCTGCGCGTCGGAGAAGCCGTGCTCCTTCGCGTAGCGCAGGGTCGCCGCGTCGAGCTCGGGGGCCGTGCGCACCACCTCGGCGACCTCGTTGATGAGCACGATCTGGTCGAGGAACCACGGGTCCATCGCCGTCGCCTCGAACGCCTGCTCGATGGTCGCGCCCTTGCGCAGCGCCTGCTGCAGAGTCACGATGCGGCCGTCGGTCGGGGTCTTGGCGACCTCCAGCAGCTCTTCGACGCTGCGCGGCTCGTCGCCCCAGTGGAAGCTGGAGCCGCGCTTCTCGAGCGAACGCAGCGCCTTCTGCAGCGCGGTCGCGTAGTTACGGCCGATCGCCATCGCCTCGCCCACCGACTTCATGGTGGTGGTGAGGGTGGCGTCGGCGGCCGGGAACTTCTCGAACGCGAAGCGCGGCACCTTGACGACGACATAGTCGAGCGTGGGCTCGAAGCTGGCCGGGGTGACGCCGGTGATGTCGTTCGGGATCTCGTCGAGGCGGTAGCCGAGGGCGAGCTTGGCGGCCAGCTTGGCGATCGGGAAGCCGGTGGCCTTCGACGCCAGGGCGCTGGACCGCGACACGCGCGGGTTCATCTCGATGACGATGATGCGCCCGTTCTCCGGGTTCACCGCGAACTGGATGTTGCACCCGCCGGTGTCGACGCCGACCGCGCGGATGATGTCGATGCCGATGTCGCGCAGCTTCTGGTATTCGCGGTCGGTGAGGGTCAGCGCGGGCGCGACCGTGATGGAGTCGCCCGTGTGCACGCCGACCGGGTCGACGTTCTCGATCGAGCACACGACCACCGTGTTGTCGGCGGTGTCGCGCATGAGCTCGAGCTCGTACTCCTTCCACCCGAGGATCGACTCCTCCAGGAGCACCTCGGTGGTGGGCGAGTCACGCAGACCCGCACCGCCGATGCGCCGCAGGTCCTCTTCGTCGTACGCGAAGCCGGAACCCAGGCCGCCCATCGTGAACGACGGCCGCACGACGAGCGGATAGCCGAGCTCTTCGGCGCCGGCGAGCAGGTCGTCCATGGTGTGCGCGATCACGCTGCGGGCGACGTCGGCGCCGGCCTCCAGCACGAGCTCCTTGAAGATCTGGCGGTCCTCGCCCTTGCGGATGGCGTCGACCTTCGCGCCGATCAGCTCGACGCCGTACTTCTCGAGGATCCCCTGCTCGTGCAGCGCCATGGCCGCGTTGAGGGCGGTCTGGCCGCCGAGGGTCGGCAGGATCGCGTCGGGCTTCTCCTTGGCGATGATCGTCTCGATCACGGCCGGGGTGATCGGCTCGATGTAGGTCGCGTCGGCGAAGTCGGGGTCGGTCATGATGGTGGCCGGGTTGGAGTTGACCAGGATGACCCTGACCCCTTCTTCGCGCAGCACGCGGCACGCCTGGGTGCCGGAGTAGTCGAACTCGCAGGCCTGGCCGATGACGATCGGGCCGGAGCCGATGACGAGGACGGAGGAGATGTCGTCGCGCTTGGGCATTACTGGGCGTCCTTCTTGTTCGCGATGACCATGTCGCGGAAGCGGTCGAAGAGGTAGTTGGCGTCGTGCGGACCGGCCGCGGCCTCGGGGTGGTACTGCACCGAGAACGCGGGGATGTCGAGGGCGCGCAGGCCCTCCACGACGTTGTCGTTGAGGCCGACGTGGCTGACCTCGACCTTGCCGTAGCCGCGCGGGCTGTCGAAGGAGCCCTCCAGGGGCGCCTCGACCGCGAAGCCGTGGTTGTGGGCCGTGATCTCGACCTTGCCCGTCTGCTTGTCGAGCACGGGCTGGTTGATGCCGCGGTGGCCGAACGGCAGCTTGTAGGTGCCGAGTCCGAGGGCACGGCCGAGCAGCTGGTTGCCGAAGCAGATCCCGAAGAAGGGCAGTCCGTCGTCCAGCACGGCGCGCAGCAGCTCCACGTGGTCGCCCGAGGCGGCCGGGTCGCCCGGCCCGTTGGAGTAGAACACCGCCACCGGCTCGATCGCCCGGATGTCGTCGATGCTCACGTCCTGCGGGAGCACGTGCACGTCGAACCCGCGGGCGGCGAGGTTGTCGATCGTCGCCTGCTTCACGCCGAGGTCGAGCACGGCGAGGTTGCCGATGCGCTCCCCCACCGCCGGGGTCACGGTCGCGCTCTCGACCGAGACCTGCGCCGACAGGTTGAGTCCGGTCATCTCGGGGGCCTCCCGCACGATGCGCAGCTGCTCTTCCGCGTCGAGAGCGGCGTCGTCGCCCGAGAAGATGCCGCCGCGCATGGATCCGGCGGACCGGATGTGGCGCGTGACCGCGCGGGTGTCGATACCGCTGATGCCGACGATGCCGTCCTCCACGAGGACGTCGTCGAGGGAGGCGTTGGCCCGCCAGTTCGAGACCACGCGCGAGGGGTCGCGGACGATGTAGCCGGCGACCCAGATGCGGCGCGACTCGGTGTCCTCGTCGTTCATGCCGGTGTTGCCGATGTGCGGCGCCGTCTGCAGCACGATCTGACCCGCGTACGAGGGGTCGGTGATGGTCTCTTGATATCCCGACATGCCGGTGGCGAACACGACCTCGCCGAGGGTGCGGCCGCGGGCGCCGTACGCGCGACCGGCGTGACGGGTGCCGTCCTCGAGGACGAGCACGGCGGGATCGGGCAGGCGGGACGGGGAGTCCGCCGGGGAGGATGTCTGGTTGGTCATGACGTTGCTCCTGTGTCGGGGGCAGCGGGGACGAGCCGCTGCAGGTCGGAGATGAGGTTCTGGGGATCGCCGCCGGTGAGCCGGAGGTAGCTGTCCACGATCGTCGTGTCGGCGACGCGCCACGCGATGCGGACGAGGCCGCCCGGTTCGACCACGCGGTCGATCGTGACGGTGGCCCGGTCGACCGCGACGAGCTGGTCGCGCGCGAGGAAGACCGTGGGGGCGCCGTCGAGGGCCAGCGCGACGCCGCGGTCGGTCACCGCCAGCTCCCCGCGGGCCCGGAAGGCGAGCGGCGTGATGGCCACGCGTTCGAGGGGCTGCTCGTGCGTCGTCGTCGACACGTACAGCACCTCGTCGCGGCGCATCACCTCCGCGTGCTCCGGCACACCGAGGGGCGCGGTGAACGCGGCATCGCGCCGCACTCGTCGTCGCCAGGCGAACAGCATCGCGAGCAGCACCAGCAGCGCGAGGGCGATCAGGATCGCGACCGCGAGGTCCCGTGCGCTCATGCGCCGAGCTCCTCGACGACAGCTCCGCCGTCGACGGTCAGCACGCCGCCGTGCAGCGTGTACTGCACGCGGCCCGGCAGTTCGCGGCCGAGGTACGGCGAGTTCGTGCTGCGTCCGCGCAGGTCCGCCTCGGTGAACACGCCGTCGACCGCCGCGTCGTACAGCGCGAGCTGCGCCGGCTGCCCGACCTCGAGCGGGGTGCCGTGCCCGGCCAGACCGCCGATGCGCGCGGGTGCCGCGCTCATCACGCGGGCCACATCCGGCCAGTCGAGCAGGCCGGTCTGCACCATGGCCTGGTGCACGACGCGCAGTGCGCTCTCGAGCCCCACCATGCCGTTCGCGGCCGCCGGCCATTCGCACGCCTTGTGCTCGCTCGGGTGCGGGGCGTGATCGGTCGCGACGATGTCGATCGTGCCGTCGGCGAGGCCCTCCCGCACCGCGAGGACATCCTCCTCGCGGCGCAGCGGCGGGTTGACCTTGAACCGCGCGTCATAGCCGCGGACGAGTTCGTCGGTGAGCAGCAGGTGGTGCGGAGTGACCTCCGCCGTCACGTTCACGCCGCGCTTCTTGGCCCAGCGGATGATGTCGACCGAGCCGGCCGTCGACAGGTGGCACACATGCAGGCGCGAGCCGACGTGCTCGGCGAGAAGCACGTCACGCGCGATGATCGACTCCTCGGCGACCGCGGGCCAGCCCGTGAGGCCGAGCTCCGCCGAGACGGTGCCCTCGTTCATCTGGGCGCCCTCGGTCAGGCGGGGGTCCTGGGCATGCTGGGCGATCACACCGCCGAAAGACTTCACGTACTCCAACGCGCGGCGCATGATCAGCGGGTCCCACACGCAGAAGCCGTCATCGCTGAACACCCGCACCTGCGCACGCGAGGTCGCCATGGCGCCGAGCTCGGCGAGGCGCTCGCCCTTCTGGCCCACCGTGACCGCGCCGATCGGCTGCACCGTGGCGTAGCCCGCAGCCTCGCCGAGGGCCAGCTCCTGCTCGACGACGCCGGCCGTGTCGGCCACGGGCGACGTGTTCGGCATCGCGAACACGGCCGTGAAGCCACCGGCCGCCGCCGCGCGGGTGCCGCTGAGGATCGTCTCCGACGCCTCGTATCCGGGCTCGCGCAGATGCGTGTGCAGGTCGACCAGCCCCGGCAGGGCGATGAGGCCGCCGGCATCGATCACGCGCGCGCCGGCACGGCTGAGCCCGGAGCCGATCTCGGCGATCCGGCCGTCCTCGATGATCAGGTCGGCGCTCTCCGCGCCGAGCAGCCGTGCACCGGTGATGACGAGGGTCTCGCTCACAGGTCTCCCCCTCGTTCGTCGTCTCGTTCGCCCGCCAGCAGCAGGTACAGCACAGCCATCCGCACGGAGACCCCGTTCGAGACCTGTTCCAGCACCGTCGAGCGGGGGGAATCGGCTGCTTCGGAGGAGATCTCCAGCCCCCGGTTCATGGGTCCGGGGTGCATCACAATGCTACCGGCCGGAAGAGCGGCCACACGCCGTGCGTCCAGACCCCACCGGCGCGAATACTCCCGCTCAGTCGGGAAATACGCGGCGTTCATGCGCTCCAGCTGGATCCGCAGCATCATGACCGCGTCCGGCCCGGCCGCCAGCGCCTCGTCGAGGTCGTAGACGACCCGGACCGGCCAGAGCGACACGTTCTGCGGCACCAGCGTCGGCGGCGAGACCAGCGTGACCTCGGCGCCCAGGGTCGTCAGCAGCCACACGTTCGAGCGCGCGACCCGCGAGTGCAGCACGTCGCCGACGATCGTGACGCGGAGCCCGGTCAGGTCGCGTCCACGGCTGTCCGCGCCGTAGCGGCGCTTGCGGATCGTGAACGCGTCGAGCAGCGCCTGCGTCGGGTGCTCGTGCGTGCCATCACCCGCGTTGACGACGCCCGCAGAGATCCAACCGCTCGTCGCGAGGGTCTGCGGGGCGCCCGAGCCGGGGTGACGGACGACGACCGCATCGGCGCCGATCGCCTCGAGGGTCTGCGCCGTGTCCTTGAGGCTCTCGCCCTTGGAGACGCTGGAGCCCTTCGCGGCGAAGTTGATCACGTCGGCGGAGAGCCGCTTGGCCGCGGCCTCGAACGAGATCCGGGTGCGGGTCGAGTCCTCGAAGAAGAGGTTGACGACGGTCTTGCCACGCAGCGTCGGAAGCTTCTTGACCTCGCGCGACTGCGTGTCCGACATGTCCTCCGCGACATCGAGGATGCGCAGCGCCGTGGCGCGGTCGAGGGTGCGGGTGTCCAGGAGGTGCCTCATTCGCCGATGGTCACCTCCTCGGCGCCGTCCGTCTCGAACAGACGGACGTTCACGCGCTCGGTGCGGGCGGACGGGATGTTCTTGCCGACGAAGTCGGGTCGGATCGGGAGCTCACGGTGACCGCGGTCGACGAGGATCGCCAGGCGCACGGCGCTCGGGCGGCCGATCGACTGGATGGCGTCCAGCGCGGCACGGATGCTGCGACCGGAGAAGAGGACGTCGTCGACCAGCACCACGGTCTTCCCATCGATGCCGCCGGCCGGGATCTCGGTCGGCTGCGGGGACCGCGTCGGGTGCTTGGCCAGATCGTCACGGAAGAGCGTGACGTCGAGCGAGCCGACGGGGACGGAGACCTGCGCGATCTCACTGATCAGGGTGCCGAGGCGATGCCCCAGGGTGACG
This sequence comes from Microbacterium sp. NPDC059771, assembly GCF_042732495.1. Taxonomy (NCBI): domain Bacteria; kingdom Bacillati; phylum Actinomycetota; class Actinomycetes; order Micrococcales; family Microbacteriaceae; genus Microbacterium; species Microbacterium sp. NPDC059771. The sequence continues at coordinate 2,243,468 of NZ_JBHWHK010000001.1, forward strand.
CCGCGGGTCGGGATCCCGAGGAGGACGAGGCCGTCGGCGCCTCGATTCGACTCGAGGATCTCGTGCGCGATCCGGGTCAGCGCTCGTGAGATGTCGGCTTGGTGCAGCACAGTGCGCACGCTCATCAGCCGCTCCCTTCTCCGCCTCACAGGACGGTGTTAAAGGTTGCTTGCGATGTCAGTCTATCGGAGCGGGAGACCGCGTCCGCTCAGCTCGCCTCCTGGAGCACGGCGTCGGTGACGTCGTCGATCTTGCGGGCGCGGATCGGGTGGCCGCTCGTGGAGAGGCACCGCCCGGTCTTCAGATCCCACTTCCAGTCGTGCATGCTGCACGTCAGGACGCCGTCCTCGTCGACCGAGCCGGTGCGGGTCAGGTCGGCGCGCAGGTGCGGACACCGGCGCTGCACCACCCAGTCGCCCACCTCGGCGTCTTCGGTCTGGTCGGTCTGCTCCTGGTACCAGTTCTCGACGTACTCGATGCGGTCCACCGACAGGCACTTGAGGAACGTAGTGAGGAACTCGTTGAACTTGCCGCTGCGGCCCACGGAGAACTGCATCGACAGGAAGATCGAGTTCGACCAGTCGATCTCGTGATCACGGATGTTGGTCGAGACGAGGTCGGCGGGGATCGTGTACCAGTAGACGCACTCCTCCCCCGCGTACTCGCGGACCTTGGCACGCGGGAAGTCCACCACCATGTCGAGCTCGCCGATGCGGAACCGCACGTGGCCGCCCACGCCGAGTCGGATCGTGCGCGACTTCTTCAGCAGCGGCTCCCACCAGTTCTTGAGGGCCTCGAGCATCTCGGCGGGCGGGATGATCTCCGCGCGGGAAGCTTCCTCGTCGCGGATCTCCTGCTGTCGCGACGCCCGCTGCTCCTCCAGGTAGTCCCACTTGTCGTCGAACATGCGGCTGATCTCGGCCTCGGTGTACAGGGTCTGCGCGGTCGTGACCTCACCGCCGTCGATCGTGACGACCGTGCCGGGGATGAACAGCTGGCCGTCGTACTGCGGCGACAGCTCCTTCATATGCGCCAGGAACTGCTTCTGATCCGTGAAGATCGACTCGCCGTTGCGGCCCGTGCCGTTGAAGTCGAACAGGTCGTCGCGCAGGAACATCGGCGGACCGGCCATCGGGAACACGTGCGGGGCGTCGACCTTGTCGATGTAGTACATCGCCCGCTTGTTCTGGGCCTCGCGCTTGAGCCGGGCGAAGTTCTGCTTCGCGTCGAGCGGCAGGTCGTACACCATCGGCCACCAGATCGCGCCGGAGACCTGCGTGAAGTAGGCATCCGGCTTGCCGAAGTGCAGCAGCTTCTCAAGGTCGAGCGGGTGCGAGTCGTTCTGGTTGAGCATCGAGCCCGTGCCGTCGTCGACGCTCAGCGAGGAGTCGCCGATCGGGCCGTCGCTCGGCGCCCGCAACGGCGTGATCATCAGCTTGAGATCACCGCGCTGGATGATCTCGCCCGCGGGCGCGTAGGTGATGTTCGTGTACCCGAGCGCCCGGATGTCCTGCTCCAGATCGTCGATCGGATACTCCGGCAGCAGCACCTCGATGTCCTTGCGGATGTACCGCTCCAGGAGGGCGGGGTCGAAGTGGTCGCGGTGCCGGTGCGAGATGTACAGGAAGTCCGCCTCGCGGCCGAATCGCTCCCAGTCGAGCGCGCGGTTGTCGGGGAACGGGAACCAGGAGCCGAAGAACGAGGGCCCGAGGACCGGGTCGCAGATGATGTTCCCGCCGACCGTCTCGATGAACATCCCGGCGTGGCCGAGTCCCGTGATCCGCATTGCATTCCTCTCGAAGATGAACCGTTCGATTGTACCGAGGTGTCCCTGGGCGACCGGTCGGACGAGCCGGAGATAACCCTCAGGCCTCGAAGAGCCCGCGGATGTCGTCGGCCGAGAGCGACTGCGCGAACAGGGCATCGTCGTCGAGCACGGCGGTGAAGAGCCGGGCCTTGCGCCGCTGCAGGGCGAGCACCTTCTCCTCGATCGTGCCGGTCGCGATCATCCGGTAGACGAACACCTGGCTCGGCTGGCCGATGCGATGCGTGCGGTCGACGGCCTGCGCCTCGGCGGCCGGGTTCCACCACGGGTCGAGGAGGAACACGTAGTCGGCCTCGGTGAGCGTCAGACCGAACCCGCCCGCCTTCAGGCTGATCAGGAAGACCGGCTGCTCGCCCGTCCGGAAGCCCTCGACCACGGCATCCCGTCGCCGCGTCGCACCGTCGAGGTGGGCGTAGGGGATCCCGGCAGCCGCGAGTCGCTCCGCCGCGAGGTCGAGGAAGGACGTGAACTGGCTGAACACCAGGGCGCGGTGGCCCTCCGCCTGGAGCTCGACCACGCGCTCCAGCAGGACGTCGAGCTTGCGCGAGCCGATCCGGGCGTCGGCGGGGTCGACCAGTCCTGGTGCGAGGCTGAGCATCCGCAGCAGCGTGAGCGAACGGAACACGATGAAACGGTTGCGGTCGAGGTCCTCGAGGAGCCCCAGCACCTTCTGGCGCTCCCGCTGCAGCACCGTCTCGTACAGCGACCGGTGCGCCGCGCTGAGCTCCACCTCGAGCACCTGCTCCTGCTTCGGAGGGAGGTCGGCCGCCACCAGCTCCTTCGTACGCCGCAGCAGCAGCGGCCGGATCCGCCGGCGGAGGCGGGCCAGGCGACGCGCGCGGTACTCGCCGCCCTCCGCGTTCTCCGGGACCTTGCCCTGCTCGATCGGCTGGATGTACTGCTCCCGGAACTTCCGCGCCGACGCGAAGAGCCCGGGAGCGGTGAGCTTCAGCAGCGCCCACAGCTCGCTGAGACTGTTCTCGAGCGGGGTGCCCGTCACCGCGAACGTCACATCGGCGGGAAAGCTCGCGACGGCGCGGTGCAGCTTCGTGGCCGGGTTCTTCACGAACTGCGCCTCGTCAAGGATCAGGCCGGCCCAGGTCACCCCAGCGAAGGCCTCCGCGTCGATCCGCGCGACCGCGTACGTCGTGACCACCAGGTCCGCGCCCGCGGCGACCGTCGACAGCGACGGCCCGGACGAGGTGGACCTGGCGGCGACGCGGAGCCCCGGGGTGAACTTCGCGGCCTCGCTCAGCCACGTCGGCAGCACCGAGGTCGGGACGACCACGAGGAAGGGGCGCGTCTCTCCCGCCTCGCGGGTGTGAGCGACGAGCGCGAGCAGCTGCAGCGTCTTGCCGAGGCCCATGTCGTCGGCGAGGATGCCGCCCAGCCGGTGCCCCCAGAGGAACGCCAGCCAGTCGAGCCCCTGCTGCTGATACGGCCGCAACTGCGCCCGGACGCCGGACGGCACCGGGACCGGGGGCACCCCCGCCGCCCCGCGCAGGCCGTCGGCCGTCGCGCGCCAGCTCACGGCGGGCACGGCCTCGTCCGCGAGGTCCTCGAACTCCTCCCACAGGTCGATCTGGTGGCGGCTGAGGCGCGGCCCCGTCTCCCATTCGTCGAGGTCGCCCGCCTCGTCGATCAGCTCACGGAGTCGATCGAGCGCCGGATGGTTCAGCGAGAAGTAGGTGCCGTCGACGAGCAGGAGCTTCCTGCGACCCCTGCTCATCGCGGTGAACAGCGGCTCGAACGGGATCGTGCGCCCGTCGATGCGCACCAGGACGCCCAGGTCGAACCAGTCCGGATCGGTGGACTCGACCGTGCTCACGGTGATCTCGGGCTCGCCCGACAGTTCGCGATACGTCTTCCGGCGACCGTCGACGACCACGGTCACGCCCTCCGCCTCCAGCGCCGGCACGGCCCTGGTGACGAACTCCGCCGCCTCGACGTCGTGGAAGGCCCCCTCCGCGGCGAACGGCTCCCCGATCAGCTCGGCCCACCGCGCGGCGAGGTCGTGCCCCGCCGCACTCTCCGCCCGCAGATCCCGCACCGCCTGCGGCCCGGGGGCGAACGGCACGCGCCCGAAGCCGCGGTAGTCCCACTCGAACGCGTAGGCCACCGTGTCCCCGCGGCGGAACGAGAGGCGCAGCACGGGCTGCGGCGCGGGCAGCTCCGGAAGCCGCACCCGTCCGAGCCCACGGGTCGGTACCCGCCGTGCCAGCACCGGGTAGGCGTCGCGGAGGAACACCTCCTCGTCGGCCGCCGCCACGGTGAGGCCGCCCGGCGCGAGGAGGAGGGGTCGCAGCGGTTCGGCCACCGGAGACTCCGCGAGCGTCACGTGCAGCCGCGCCCCCGACTGGTCGACCGCGTAGAGCCCCGTTCGACCGATCGGATGCACGGAGTCGGGCTCGACCGCGCGTCCGTCGAGCGTAATGGCAGGACGCACCACCAGCGTCCCGTCGTCGGCCCGAGCCACGGTGGCCTCGACCGACGCGGACTCCGCGATCGCCACGGTCGTGGACTTCTGCGTCGCGACCAGCGGGATGCCGAGTGCGCCGGCCACCCTGAGGTGCCCCCACAGCAGGCTCGACTCGATCAGGTCCGCGACCAGCCAGTCGCCCGCCGTGCCGGACAGCAGACTGTCTCTGGCGATGCTGAGCAGATCGGCGAACCATCGAGAGCGCTCACGTCCGTATTCGTCCGGCGCGCGACGAACCGCGTCCCAGGTGGCGGCTCCGAGCACCCACGCGCCGGTCGCGGCGCTGCGCTCCAGGGGACGGATGCCGAGCAGCAGCTCACCGGTCCCCTTCGCCACGTCGCGCGGCGTCGCGGTGCGCTGGGGTCGCGCGGCCCAGGGGTTCGCGCCGCGGGAATCGCGCACCCGGAGCTCGACCCCCAGCGCGAGCGCGGTCCGCGGCTCGGCGGGGACCGCCGCACCGAGGATCGACCGCCAGTCGGACGGCGCGCCGTCGTCGCGCGCGGCATCGGAGGGAACGGTCATACCCCGATCCTCCCCGAGGCCACGGACACCGGCGCCGGTGCGCTCAGGCGGCGCGAGCCACCCGGGCGAGCACGCCGTGCACGAACGGACCGGAGTCGTCGGTCGAGAACTCCTTCGCCAGCTCCACGGCCTCGTCGATCGCGACGGCGGTGGGCACCTCGTCGTTGTACAGGATCTCCCAGACGCCGATGCGCAGCAGCGCCCGGTCGACCGCAGGCATCCGCTCGAGCTTCCAGTCGCGGCTGTGCGTGGTGATCTGCTCGTCGATCTCGTCGCGCTGGTCGATGATGCCGTCGACGATCTCCCTGGCGTACAGCCAGGAGGCCTCGCGAGCGGGCTCGCTCGCCGCGCGCTTGGCCTCGGCCGCCAGCGCGATCGCGAGGTCATCGCCGCGGACGTCGGCGGAGAACAGGATGTCGAGAGCGCGCTTGCGCGCCTTCGTGCGGGCGCTCACGCCTTACTTCTCGCGGCCGAGGTAGTCACCCGTGCGGGTGTCGACCTTGACCTTCGTGCCGGTCTCCAGGAACAGAGGCACCTGGATCTCGTACCCGGTCTCGAGGGTCGCGGGCTTGGTGCCGGCCGACGAGCGGTCGCCCTGCAGGCCGGGCTCGGTGTAGGTGACCTCGAGGATCACGGACGCCGGCAGATCGATGTAGAGAGGGTTGCCGTTGTTGAGGGCGATCGTGACCTGCTGGTTCTCGAGCAGGAAGTTCTTCGCGTCGCCGACCGTCGCCGCCGGAAGCGTGATCTGGTCGAAGTCGGTCTGGTCCATGAACACGAAGCCGTCGCCGTCGGTGTACAGGTAGGTGTAGTCACGGCGGTCGACGTTCTCGATCTCGATCTTCGCGCCCGCGTTGTACGTGCGGTCGACGACCTTGCCCGACACGACGTTCTTCAGCTTGGTGCGGACGAACGCGCCACCCTTGCCGGGCTTCACGTGCTGGAACTCGATGACGCTCCAGAGCTGCCCGTCGATGCTGAGGACGACGCCGTTCTTGATGTCTGCGGTGGATGCCATGCGCTGAAGGTTCCGTTCGTGAGTCCGTGGGGCCGGAGTCGGCCGACAGTCGATTCTACGGGATGATCACGCACGCCCCGCGTGCGCCCGCCTCTGGCCGGGGGTCAGAAAAGCGCGGCCAGCTCCCGCACCGCGTCGGCATAGCCGTCGACACCGCGCCCGATCACGCGCACCGCGGCGACATCGTGCAGGAACGAGTGATGGCGGAACTCCTCCCGCGCGTACACGTCGGAGATGTGCACCTCCGCGAATGGCAGGCCCACCCCGGTCAGCGAATCGCGCAGCACGACCGAGGTGTGCGTCAGGCCGCCCGGGTTGATGATGATCCCGATGCAGTCGGCGCGTGCGGCCTGGATGGCGTCGATGAGCACGCCCTCGTGGTTGCTCTGCACCGCCCGCACCGCGAAACCGGCCTCGGCCGCGGTCTCGGTCGTGATCCGCTCGACGTCCGCGAGGGTCGCGGTGCCGTAGATGTCGGGCTCCCGCGTCCCGAGGAGGTTGAGGTTGGGGCCGTTGACCAGCAGCAGCCGACGCTCGATGCTCATGCCCTCACGCCCTCCGACCCGGCGAGCTCACGCCGCAGAACCCACTCCCGACCGAAGCCCGTCGTCTCGATCTCCCCGGTCCGTGCGAACCCGGCGCGCGCGTACACGGCCTGCGCCCGGTCGTTGTCGACGTGCACCTCCAGCTCGAGCGCGGCCAGACCCTGCTCGAGGGCCCAGGCCGCCGCCGTGTCGAGCAGAGCGTCGATCACGCCGGAGCCCCGGTGCTCGTCCGCGACGTAGACGCCGACGACGAGTCCGGCCTCGGGTCGCTCGCGGTGCGGCAGCACGGTGGCGGTGCCCACCCACTCCCCCGCATCGGTCACCGCGACGAACTGCGCAGCCGCCGACGGCTCGGCCGCGTTCACGGTGCGCTCCTGCCAGAAACGGTCGGGTTGGCCGCTCGCATGCTCCACGGTGTCGAGGAACGCGATCGGGGCGGCCGGATCGGCCAGGGCGCGCAACCGCAGCGCCTTCACCTGCGACCATTCCCCGGCTTCGACGCGACGCACGTGGACACTCACTCGCCCACCTCCTGGTAGGCGGCGAACAGCAGCGACTCGTCGGGTGCCTGCAGCACGGTGGGCTTCGCGATGTCGTCGAGCAGGATGAAGCGCAGCATCCCGCCGCGGCTCTTCTTGTCGCGCTGCATCGTCGCCAGCAGCTGCGGCCACGCGCCGGCGCGATACGACGTGGGAAGGCCCAGGGACTCCAGGATCGACCGGTGCCTCTCGGCAGCCGCATCCGAGAGCCTGCCGGCCAGCCGCGACAGCTCCGCGGCGTACAGCATGCCCACCGAGATCGCCGCGCCGTGCCGCCAGCGGTAGCGCTCGGCGTGCTCGATCGCGTGGCCCAGCGTGTGCCCGTAGTTGAGGATCTCCCGCAGACCCGACTCACGGAAGTCGTCCGACACGACCTGCGCCTTCATGCCGACCGCGAGCTCCACGGCCCGGCGGAACTCCTCCGTGGTCGTGTCGACCGCCCGCGCCGGATCCGCCTCCACGATGTCCAGGATCTCCGGCGCCCAGATGAAGCCGGCCTTCACGACCTCGGCGAAACCGGCCGTCGCCTCGTTCGGGCTCAGGCTGCCGAGCTCGTCGAGGTCTCCGATCACCGCACGGGGCGCCCAGAACGCGCCGACGAGGTTCTTGCCCTCGGCCGTGTTCACGCCGGTCTTGCCTCCCACCGCGGCATCCACGAGCCCGAGGACCGTTGTGGGCACGTGCACCACCTGCACGCCGCGCAGCCAGGTCGCCGCCACGAACCCGGCGAGGTCCGTCACGGCCCCTCCGCCGTAGCCGACGACCGCGTCGGTCCTGGTGAAGTCGGCCTGGCCCATGATCTGCCAGCAGAAGGCGGCCACCTCGATGCGCTTGCCCTGCTCGGCATCGGGGATCTCGGCCAGCAGCACCTCGCGCGGGCCGTCGGCGGTGTCGGCGAGGAGGCGGTCACGAAGCTCCGCCGCACGGTTCGCGAGGGTCGGCGGGTGCACCACGAGCACCTTCCGCACGCCGGGGGCGAGGGCTGCCGAGACGCTGTCGAGGATGCCGCGCCCGATCGCGATGTCGTAGGGGTCGGCGCCGGTGACGCCGATGGTGGTCGTGCTCATCTCTGTTCTCTCCTCCATGCCACGATCTCGTCCGCGATGCGCTGCATCGGCCGTCGCGAGGTGTCGAACGAGATCGACGCGACCTCCTCGTACCACTCGCGCCGCTCCGCGAAGATCCGCTTCCACCGCTCGACGGGGTCGTCGCCGGCCAGCAGCGGCCTCGTGCCGCCGCGGAGCCGGTCGGCCACCGCGTCCTCGCTCACCGTGAGGAACACCACCGGGTGGCCGTGCAGCAGGTGCCGGGTGTCGGCGTCCGTCACGGCGCCGCCGCCGAGGGAGATCACGCCGCCCTCGCTCAGCGCCTGCGCGACCGCCGCCCGCTCGAGGTCGCGGAAGTGCGCCTCCCCGTGCTCGGCGAACAGGGCGGGGATGGGGCCGTGCGCCGCGACGATCCGCTTGTCGGTGTCGATGAAACCCACCCCGAGTCGTCGAGCGACCCGTCGACCGACGCTGGTCTTGCCCGACGCCATCGGGCCGACCAGTACCACCGACAGCGGATCAGCCGCGTTCGTCATGCGCGATGAGCGCCGCCTCGGACGCGGGTGCCGTGCGCAGCTCCTCGGGGATGCCGTCGAGGTATCCCGCCAGGTTGCGCCGTGTCTCGCGGATGCTGTCTCCGCCGAACTTCTCCAGCACGGCCCGGGCGAGCTCGATCGCGACCATCGCCTCGGCCACCACACCGGCGGCCGGCACGGCGCACACGTCGGAGCGCTGGTGGTGCGCTGTCGCGTCCTCCCCCGTCGCCACGTCGATCGTGCGGAGCGCATGCGGGACGGTCGCGATCGGCTTCATGCCGGCCCTGACGCGCAGCACCGTGCCCGTGGACATCCCGCCCTCAGTGCCGCCCGCGCGGTCCGAACCGCGGGTGATGCCCCCGGCGGCGGCGAAGAGCTCGTCGTGGGCTGCCGACCCGCGACGCCGAGTGGTCTCGAAGCCGTCGCCGACCTCGACCCCCTTGATGGCCTGGATGCTCATGAGCGCCTGCGCGAGACGGGCGTCGAGGCGCCGGTCCCAGTGCACGTGGGACCCGAGCCCGGGCGGAAGGCCGTACGCGAGCACCTCGACGATGCCGCCCAGGGTGTCGCCGTCCTTCTTCGCATCGTCGACCTCGGCGACCATCAGTGCGGACGTCGCCCGGTCGAAGCAGCGCAGCGGATCGGCGTCGAGTGCGTCGACGTCATCCGGGGTGGGAAGCGGTGCCCCGTCCGGCACCCGGACCGGGCCGATCGACAGCGTGTGGCTGACCAGGCGGATACCCAGTTCGGACAGGAACGACCGCGCGATCGCGCCGAGCGCGACGCGCGCCGCGGTCTCCCGCGCGCTCGCACGCTCGAGGATCGGACGAGCCTCGTCGAAGTCGTACTTCTGCATCCCGACCAGATCCGCGTGGCCGGGCCGCGGGCGGGTCAGAGGTGCACCGCGACCGCGCGACCGGTCGGTGAGCTCGACGGGCTCCGGGTTCATGACCTCGATCCACTTCGGCCACTCCGTGTTGCCGATGCGGAGCGCGATGGGGCTGCCGAGCGTCTTGCCGTGCCGGACCCCGCCCGAGATCGTGAGCTCGTCCTGCTCGAACTTCATGCGCGAGCCGCGGCCGTAGCCCAGCTTGCGACGCGCGAGATCGGCCTGGATGGCCTCGGACGACACCGGGACGCCGGAAGGCAGACCCTCCATGACGGCGATGAGTTCTGGGCCGTGTGATTCGCCGGCCGTGAGCACGCGGAGCATTGCTCCAGTCTCCCATGCGTTTCGCGTCCGCCGCGCCGCGTGTCGTCGCGGGTCAGAGCGCTGCGCGCATGGCGGCGATCACGTCCGTCTCGGCCGGGAGGGGCGCGGCCGGATCGCCGTGGTGAAAGATGCGGATCTGTCGCACAGCCTGGTGCAGCAGCATCCCCAGCCCCGACACGACCGTGCCGTCGCCCCACGCCGCGGCGAGCGACGATGGCCACGGCGCGTACGCGGCATCGAACAGCGCACCGCCCCGAGCGGCCAGGGGCTCGGTCACCGCGGAGGGCAGGATCGTGCCGGACGGCAGCGTCGCCACGGTCAGGTCCACCCGGCCCGGCCGCGACCCGGCATCGGCGTCCGCGAGCGGGTGCGCCGAGACGACCACCGAGAGACGCTCCCCCAGCGCCACCAGACCCGATGCCCGCTCGGGTCGACGAGCCCGGACGTCCACGCGCGACACCCCCATGTCGGCGAGGGCCACGAGGGCCGAGGCTGCCGTGGCTCCTGCTCCCAGGAGCCGCGCGGTGTCCGCGGTGGTGATCCCCGCCTCCGCCAGCGCGTCGACGATGCCACCCACATCCGTGTTGAAGCCCGCCGGGGTGGAGCCGAGGAGGAGGGTGTTGACCGCGCCCGTGAGTTCCGCGTGCGCGTCGCGCGCCGCGGCGAACCGGTACGCCTCCTCCTTCAGGGGCATCGTGAGCGACAGCCCACGCCACGAGGGGTCGAGACCACGCACGGCAGCAGCGAATTCGTCGGCCGCGACCCGCCGGCGTCCGTACTCCCAGTCCAGGCCCAGCACGCGGTAGGCCGCGGCATGCAGCTGGGGCGACCGGGAGTGCGCGATCGGGTCGCCCCAGACCGCGAGTCGGGTCGACGTCACGGCCTCAGCAGCCCCCGTCGGGGTTCGCCCTGCACCACTCGCGCCACTTCTCCACGCCCTGCTCGTGTTCGGCGAGCGTCTCCGAGAACTGCGTCTCCCCGGTGGAGAGGTTCACCGTGACGAAGTACAGCCATGGACCGTCGGCGGGCTGCATGGCCGCCTTGATGGCCGCCTCGCTCGGACTCGCGATCGGTGTGACCGGCAGCCCGGTGTTCACGTAGGTGTTCCAGGGGTTCGGGTCCTCGAGCGCTTCTGCGGAGCTCGACACCACGCCCTCGTGCAGCGAGCCGTAGCCGTACTGCGCGGTCGAGTCCATCTGCAGCTTCATGTCGATCACCAGGCGGTTCTCGATCACACGCGACACCTTGGCGAAGTCGTCCGTGCGACCCTCGCGCTGGATGATCGAGGCGATCGTGAGCACGCGCTGCGCGTCGTCCGCGGGCACGCCGGCCGCGTCGAGCGCCTCCCGCGTACGATCCACCATCTGCTGGATGGCCTGCGTCGCCGTGACGCCGGGATCGAACGTGTACACGGCGGGGAACAGCCACCCCTCCAGGCTCTGCGCCTGGACGCCGTAGACGGACGGATCGGCGACCGCGGCCTCGAAGTCCGCGAGCGGCAGCCCGAGCGTCTCCGCCATCGCCGGGAGCGAGGACTTGATCGTGCCGCCCTCCGACACCGAGACGGTGTTCTCGAGCTTGTTCTCCTTGTCCTGGAGGGCGGCGAGGGCGGCCTCGGCCGTCATCTTCTTCTGCAGGCGGTAGACGCCGGGATAGAACGTGACGGCGATGCCCTCGTCGATGAGGTAGTCGTAGAAGACATCGGCGGTCTTGGTCACGCCCGCCTCGTGGAGCGCTGCCGAGACCGGCTGGCCGGTGTCTCCCGACTTGATGGTGACATACACCTCGCCGGTCGCGAGCCCCGGCTCCCAGTCCTTCGCGTCTCCCCAGCCCATGGCGTCGCTGATCCGATCACCGTAGGTGCTCCACGCCCAGGCGCCGCCGGCCACGATGCCGCCGATGATCGCGAGGACGACGATGAGGGCGATCAGGCAGCCCTTGCGGCGCTTCTTCTTCGGCGCGCCCGGCCCGCGGTGGTCGTCGTCACCCGACACGAACAGGTCGTCGAGCCCGCCGCCGACGGCGGGCTCGTCGGGAGAGGTCCGCGCGGTCGAGGCGGCTGTCGGTGCGGAGACACGGGGCAGCGGCCGCGTCGCATCCGCGTCGTGCTCGATGAACGTCTCACGCGAGCCACGGGCGATGGGGACGGCCGTCGTCTCCGGAGCACGGGACGGCTCTGCCGCGGACACGGGTTCGGCGGCGGCCGATGCCCGATCCTCCGCACGCGGCGCGACCCGTGCGGGGCGCGCGTCCGACGCGGAGTCAGCGGACCCGGACGCAGCGGGCGCGGGCGCGGTACCGGACTGGTCGAGCGACGGCTCCCCCGCCTGCTGCTGACGAGCGGCTCGCCGCGCGGCCTCACGAGCGGCGCGGCGCGAGCCTGGCACGGGTCCGCTCGTGTCGGCCGTCGGGACCTGCGGCGCCGGGGCCGGCAGGTTCTCGAAGAGGTCGCCCAAGCGCGCGTCGGTGTCGTGCGGTGGCGAAGCGCTATCGCGTTCGGACATGATCAGGCGGGCTCCTCATCGACGGGGACCGGTGCACCGGCCGGGTTTCCGGTGCTCTTCTCCGTGTCGATCGCCTGCTGCAGCAGAACCACCGCGGCGACCTGATCCACAATGCTACGAGAGTTCTTCTGGGAACGCCCGGAACTCCGCAATGCCGCGTGTGCGGACACCGTGCTCAGACGCTCGTCGATGAGCCGCACCGGCACACCGCTCTCGCGCTGCAACAGCGCTGCGAACTCCCGCGCATCCGTGGTGGACGGGGTGTCCGCGCCCTGCAGATTCACCGGCAGCCCGACCACGAACTCCAGCGGTTCGTACTCCGCGGCGATCGCCACGAGTCGCGTGATCGCCGCATCGTCGCGCGGCACGGTCTCGACCGGGACGGCCAGCATGCCGTCCGGATCGCACCGTGCCACGCCCACCCTGGCGCGTCCCACGTCGACGCCGAGCCGCACTCCGCGACGGAAGCCGGTCACGCTCCGCGGAGCTCCTGTGCGATGGCCTCCAGCGCTGCCGGAAGCGCCGCACCGTCGGTGCCGCCGCCCTGGGCGAGGTCGTCGCGCCCGCCGCCGCCACCGCCGAGCACGCCGGCTGCGCGCTTCGCGAGCGCACCCGCCTTCGCGCCCGCCGAACGCGCCGCTTCGTTCGTGGCGACGACCACGACCGGCCGGCCATTGACGATCGCGCCGAGGGCGACCACTGCGGCCTCCGACCCCAGCCGCTCACGGACGCCGTTGACCAGATCGCGCACGTCGTCCGCCGAGGCCACCTCACCGAGCGACTGTGCGGCCACGCGGAACGCGCCGATGCGGGACGCGGCCTCCGCGATCGCGGGGATCTGCCCCGCCCGCTCCTTGGCCTCGAACTGCGCGATGCGCTTCTCGGCGGCCTTGAGGCTCGCGGCGAGATCGGCGATCCGCTCCGGCAGCTGCTCGCGCGGAGTCTTGAGCGACGCGGTCAGCTGCGAGACCAGCGCGCGCTCGGCGGCCAGCTCGCGGAACGCGTCGGCACCGACGAGAGCCTCGATACGGCGGTTCGATGCCCCGACGGACGACTCGCCGACCACGCTGACCAGCCCGATCTCGGCGCTCGTCGACACGTGCGTGCCCGCACAGAGCTCACGCGACCAGGGGCCGCCGATGTCGACCATGCGCACGACATCGCCGTACTTCTCGCCGAACAGAGCCATCGCCCCGGCGTCCTTGGCCTCGTCGAGCGTCACGATGCGCGTCGTCACCTCGAGGGCGTCCTGCACGGCGCGGTTCGTGATCTCCTCGATCTCCGAGCGCGTCTCTCCCGACAGCGCCTGCGACCACGCGAAGTCGAATCGCATATAGCCCGCACGGTTCAGCGAGCCCGACTGGGTCGCGGTCGGGCCCAGCGTGTCGCGCAGAGCGGCGTGCACCAGGTGGGTCGCCGAGTGCGCCTGCCGCGCCGCACGACGGTTGGCCGCGTCGACGATGGTCGTGGCCGCGTCATCCACCGCCACGCTCCCCCGCGTCACCTCGACGGTGTGACTGATCAGCCCGGGGACGGGGCGCTGCACATCGAGCACCTCGAGCTCGTAGCCAGGGCCCACGATCGTGCCCTTGTCGGCGACCTGGCCGCCGGACTCCGCATACAGCGTCGTCTCCGCCAGCACGACCTCGGCGATCTGTCCCTCCGCGGCGCTGCGCACGGAGGCACCGTCGACCAGGATGCCGAGCACCCGCGAGTCGACCTCGAGGGCCGTATAGCCGTCGAAACCGGTCTCGCCGAGCGCCCGCAGGTCGCGGTAGACCGACACGTCGGCGAGCTGCCGCTTGCGGTTGCGCGCGTCGTCCTTGGCGCGCTGACGCTGCTCCTGCATGAGCGCGTCGAACGCGGCACGGTCGACGTCGAGCCCGGCCTCCTCGGCGACCTCGAGGGTGAGGTCGATCGGGAAGCCGTATGTGTCGTGCAGCAGGAAGGCCTCGGAGCCGCTCAGGGTCGTCCCGCCGCTCTTCTTCGTGTCGTCCACGGCGAGGTCGAGGATGGTCGAGCCCTGGGCGAGGGTGCGCCGGAAGGTCTCCTCCTCGGCGAAGGCGGCCGAGGACAGCACCGACCAGTCGCGCTCGAGCTCGGGATAGGCCGACTTCATCGCGTCCCGCGACGCGGAGAAGAGCTCGGGGAAGGCCGGCTCGTCGACGCCCAGCAGACGCATCGCCCGCACGGTCCGCCGCATCAGGCGGCGCAGGATGTATCCGCGGCCCTCGTTCGACGGACGCACCCCGTCGGACAGCAGCATCAGCGAGGAGCGCACGTGATCGGCGATCACGCGGAAGCGCACATCGTCCTCGTGCACGGCTCCGTAGCGGCGTCCGGAGAGCTCGACGGCGCGGTCCAGCACGGGCCGCACCTGGTCGATCTCGTACATGTTCTCGACGCCCTGCTTGAGGAAGGCGACGCGCTCGAGGCCCATGCCGGTGTCGATGTTCTTCATCGGCAGCTCGCCCACGATGTCGAACTCGGTCTTGCTCCGGATGTTCTCGAGGAAGTCCTGCATGAACACGAGGTTCCACAGCTCCATGAACCGGTTGTCGTCCGCCGCCGGACCGCCGTCCTTGCCGTAGGACGGGCCACGGTCGAAGAAGATCTCGGAGTCGGGTCCGCCGGGGCCGGGCTGCCCGGTGTTCCAGTAGTTGTCCGCGCGGCCGAGGCGCTGGATGCGCTCCGGCTTCAGCCCGATGATGTCGCGCCAGATGGCCTCCGCCTCATCGTCGGTCTCGTAGACCGTGACCCACAGGTCCTTCTCGTCGAAGCCCAGCCCGCCGTCGGATTCGGAGGTCGTGAGCAGCTCCCACGCGTAGCGGATCGCGCCCTCTTTGAAGTAGTCGCCGAACGACCAGTTGCCGAGCATCTGGAAGAACGTGCCGTGACGCGCCGTGCGTCCGACCTCCTCGATGTCGTTGGTGCGGATGCACTTCTGCACGTCGGCGATGCGCGGATGCGGAGCGGGGACCACGCCCGTGAGGTACGGGATCATCGGGACCATGCCGGCGACCGTGAAGAGCAGCGACGGGTCGTCGCTGACGAGGGAGGCCGAGGGGACGATGAGGTGATCGTTCTTCTCGAAGTAGGAGAGATAGCGCTGCGCGATTTCCGCAGTGTTCATAGGTCCCGGTTGTCCTTGTGTGAGGGAGCGCGTCGATGCGCGGCTGCGGTGGTTCAGTTCTCGCCCGGCTCGGTGAGCCGCGCCTCCTGGGCGCGATACGCGTCGCCGAGCGCGGCGGTGAAGCCGTTGATGCGGGCGTCGACGTCGGCGAGGATGTCATGGCCGCGCGGGTCCTTGTTCATGAAGTGAGCCGCGACGAAGCCGCCGATCACGCCGATGAGGAACCACAGCACAGTCTTCATGTCGTCATCCTTGCCTGAGAGCCGCGAAGGCGCGGTCTCTCCATCGTAGGCGGAAACGACAGGAGGCGTCGGGAATCCCCGACGCCTCCTGCCTGATGCTCGATCGCTGGATCAGCGAGCCGCGTAGTACTCGACGACGAGCTGCACTTCACAGGTCACGGGGACCTCGGCGCGCTTCGGGCGACGGACCAGGCGGGCCTGGAGCTTGTCGAGCTCGACCTCGAGGTAGCCGGGAACGGGAGGAAGCACCTCGGCGTGACCGCCGGCTGCCGCCACCTGGAAGGGCTCGGTGCCCTCGCTCTTGGCCTTGACGTGGATGAGCTGACCCGGCTTCACGCGGAACGACGGGCGGTCGACGAGCTGGCCGTCGACGAGGATGTGACGGTGCACGACGAGCTGGCGAGCCTGAGCCGTGGTGCGGGCGAAACCCGACCGCAGCACGAGAGCGTCGAGACGCATCTCGAGGAGCTCGACCAGGTTCTCACCGGTCAGGCCGTCCTGACGACGAGCCTCGTTGAACGTGTTGCGCATCTGCTTCTCGCGGATGCCGTACTGCTCGCGCAGACGCTGCTTCTCGCGCAGACGGACGGCGTAGTCGCTGTCGGCCTTGCGCTTGGTGCGGCCGTGCTCGCCCGGAGCGTAGGGACGCTTCTCGAGGTAGCGGGCGGCCTTCGGGGTGAGCGGGATGCCGAGGGCACGGCTGAGACGCACCTTGCGGCGGTCCTGGGACTTCGTGGTCACGAAGTGTTCCTTCCGATGACGTGGACGTGGATTTCACGTCCGACGGACGTATCGTCCGCGCTCTGCCTCGGAGCGCACGCCGGGGCGCCGTCGAGGTGTGGTGTGAACGCGGAGATGCCCGAAAACTCGGTTTCGAGCCGCTCAAGTCTAACAGACGACGCCGCGCCGACCGACCGGTCTGTCAGCGGTCGCCGAGGATGCGTCGGATGCGCTCCAGCCGCGCACCGATGTCGCGTTCCGCACCGAGGTTCTTCGGCTCGTAGTAGTGACGTCCGTCCAACTCGTCCGGCAGGTACTGCTGCGGCACGATCCCGTATTCGCTGTCGTGCGAGTAGACGTAACCGCGGCCGTGGCCGAGCCTCTTCGCCCCCGGATAGTGGGCGTCGCGGAGGTGGAGCGGCACCCGGCCGAAGCCGCCCGCGCGGATGTCGGCGATCGCGGCGTCGATGCCGACGTACGCGGCATTGGACTTCGCCGTCGTGGCGAGGTACACCGTGGCCTCGGCGAGCGGGATGCGCCCCTCCGGCATGCCGATGAAGGCGACGGCGTCCGCAGCAGCGACTGCGATGCCGAGCGCCTGGGGATCGGCGAGACCCACGTCCTCCGACGCCGAGATCACCAGGCGCCGAGCGATGAAGCGCGGGTCCTCCCCCGCCTCGATCATGCGCGCCAGGTAGTGGAGTGCGGCGTCGGGATCGGATCCGCGGATCGACTTGATGAACGCGCTGATCACGTCGTAGTGCTCGTCGCCCTGACGGTCGTAGCGGAGCAGCGCCTTGTCCACCGCCTGCGCCACATCGTCCGCCGTCACCGCGGGGACGCCGTCCGATGCGGTGTCGCCGTCCTCGACCGCGGCGGCATGGGACAGCGCGACCGCGGCCGCGGCCTCGAGCCCCGTGAGCGCGCGCCGCGCATCACCCGACGCCAGTCGCACGAGAGCCGTGCGCGCCTCGTCGTCGAGCACCACGGCACCCTTGAGCCCGCGCGCATCCGTCACGGCGCGGTCGACGAGCAGACCGATGTCGTCGTCCGTCAGTGGCTGCAGCGTGAGCAGCAGCGACCGCGACAGCAGCGGGGAGATCACGGAGAACGACGGATTCTCGGTGGTCGCCGCGATCAGGATGACCCAGCCGTTCTCCACTCCGGGCAGCAGCGCATCCTGCTGCGCCTTCGTGAAGCGGTGGATCTCGTCGAGGAAGAGGATGGTCGTCTGGCCGTACAGGTCACGCTGCGTGATCGCCTCCTGCATCACCTCGCGAACGTCCTTCACCCCGGCCGTGATCGCCGACAGTTCGACGAACCGTCGACCGGAGGAGCGCGCGATGGCCTGCGCCAGCGTGGTCTTCCCCGTGCCGGGAGGCCCCCACAGGATGATCGACACGGCCCCGGGCGCTGCCGCCTCGGGATCGGCGAGAGCCACGATCGGGGATCCCGCCCGCAGCAGGTGACGCTGTCCCGCGACCTCATCGAGCGAGACCGGGCGCATGCGCACGGCGAGAGGCGTCTGCCCGGAGAGCAGCGCGGCAGGAGAAGTCACCCCTCCAGGCTAACGGCGGGCGCCGACACCGTGGCGACGGAAGCCGCCCGTGGGCGACGGTAGGCTCTCAGGCGACGCCGCGGACGGGCGTCGGGATGGAGATATCGGGCATGGCGGCACGCGGTTCCAAGAAGGCACAGTCGCGCACCGAGGCGGAGCGCGCACGACTGCATGCCGCGCGCACGCGCTGGCACGAGGACCAGATCCGCCGCCGTCGCCGCGACAACACCGTCGCGGTGATCGTCGGCGGTCTCGTCGTCGTCGCCGCGATCGGGAGCCAGGTCGTGCACGCGCAGGTGACCGCCCCCGAACCGACGCCGAGTCCCACGATCTCCCCCTCCGACTCCCCGGTGCCGTCCGAGTCCCCCCTTCCCTCCGACTCCTGAGCGGCCTCGCGGAGTTCCCCGAAAGCGCGGAGTGCGCGTTCTGCGCACGGGCGGTCGCGCGGCGCCTCATCGCGCGCGCCGGAGCGGTTGCGATCGGCTCAGGGCGACGGGGTGTCCCCGAGCGGGGCCCGGTCGGACGCCCCCGTACCAGGGAGACCGTGCTCGGCGTGACCCTCGCTGTCGCGGGGGAGCTGTCCGGCGCCCAGCTCGTCCTCATCGGACGGCTGGCGGAGGAGCACGGGTTGCGGGTGAGGCCGTGCTCTCGTCGCTCCGTCACCGCCGTGACCGGGGATGGCCCCGTGAGCAACGCATGACCGCAGGTCACAGCGCTCTCGTGCTCGCGAAGCAGCTCGGACACCGCCCGCGCCCTGGCGCCGTCATCCGCGGCCGCGCGGAGGGCCGCGAGCCGGTCCTCGTCGCCGATCACCGTCGCACCGAGCAGGACTCGTCCGTCCTCCGAGAGGAGGAGGTCGCCCGCGATCCGTCCCGGCGCGTCCGCCAGGGGGACGACGACTCCGACGGTTTCGCCGTCCGGCGACGACCGGAGATCCGTGAACTCGACGCCTCCCGCACGCACGATCGTCGTCAGCCACCGCGTCCGTGTCGTCGCCACGGCCTCCCGCATCCTGTCCGCCACGCGCCCGCCACCGCCCGGTGCCCGCGGGCCCGCCTCGTCGTCCGCCGCGACAGCGACGCTCCCCACGGCCAGGATGTGCGGATCACTCGTGCGACCGTCGGCGTCGACGAGCACGCCGCCGCCCGGCACCACGGTGAGCCCCGCGTTCCGCGCGAGCTCGTCACGCGGGCGCACCGCGGGCGCGAACACGACCGCATCCGTCCGGGCGAAGGAACCGTCGTGGAATTCGATGCTCGCGACCGCGCCGGACTCGTCCGCATCGATGCGGGTGACGCGCGTCGACCTCCGCACCGCGATCCCGCGCTCCCGCAGGAGTGCGTCGACTGCCGCCGAGGTGCGACGACCCGGATCCGCGTGGTCTCCTCGTTCGTGCACGGCCGCGACCTCGACTCCGCTCTCCGCGAGCGCGAGCGCGGCGGCGAACCCGCCCGGCCCGTCACCGACGACCGTCGCGCGCGGACGCCGCCACTGCTCGCCGCGCGGCGCGTGCACATGGGCCCGCAGCGCCGACGCATCCGCGGCGGACTGGAACGTGAAGCACCCGGGCAGTCCGGCCCCGTCGAGCGTCGGACGAACCGGGTGCCGCCCGGTCGCGAGGACGAGCACGTCGTACATGTACACGCGCCCGGAGCGGGTGCGGACGCGGCGGAGCTTCCGGTCGATCTTCCGCACCCGATCATCCCGGATCAGGCGCACGCGGTCGTCGCGGAACACCCCTCGGTCGAGGTCCAGGTCAGCGGGGTCATCCCCCCGGACGAGTCGGTACAACCGGGTGCGGTCGTACGGCAGGCGCCCCTCGTCGCCGATCACCGTGACCCGAATGTCGTCGCAGGGATCGCCCAGGAGGTGCGCCACGAACGCGTGCGCCGCGGGCCCCGCGCCGACGATCAGGACCTCCGTCCTCCGGGATGCGCTGTCGTCCATGGACCTCCTGTCGACCTGCGGACCGTCGTGGGACGACGATAGGAGCGCCGTGTTACCCGGAGATGACGTCGCGTGTTTCGCGCGTCGAACGTTCTCCTCACAAATCGATAACGCGCCTTCGGCCTCACCCCGCAGCGCGGGTCGTACTAGGCTGAGCCTCGTCCTTTCCGCCTCCCGCGGCCCGACCGCGCAAGGAGAATCACCGTGTCTGCCACCGAGCCCTCGAAGCCGACCCCGCCCATCCCCGCACCGCCCGCCGTGCCCATGCCCCGGAAGGCCCCGACGCCCGCCGCGG
Organism: Microbacterium sp. NPDC059771; assembly: GCF_042732495.1. Classification (NCBI taxonomy): domain Bacteria; kingdom Bacillati; phylum Actinomycetota; class Actinomycetes; order Micrococcales; family Microbacteriaceae; genus Microbacterium; species Microbacterium sp. NPDC059771. The sequence continues at coordinate 2,263,590 of NZ_JBHWHK010000001.1, forward strand.
TCGCGCCCGCCGCACCGGCGACGCCCGCGCCCTCCGCCTCGGCGCTCGAATGGGGTCGCGTCTCCGACGATGGCACGGTCGAGGTCCGCGAGGGCGAGTCGTGGCGGGTGGTCGGCCAGTATCCCGACGGCACCCCGGAAGAGGCCCTCGCCTACTTCGTGCGCAAGTACGACGACATCGCCTTCAAGGTGCACGCGCTCGAGCAGCGCCATCAGGCCGGCGGCGCCTCGGCGAGCGACCTCGCGAAGCAGGCCTCGCACCTCATCGCCGAGGCGACGGATGCCGCAGCGGTCGGCGACCTCGCGGGCCTGCGCGACCGGCTGAACGCCCTGACCGCCTCGCTCTCGGAGGCGACGGAGCAGGAGGCTCAGCAGGCCAGGGCGCTCGTGGAGCAGGCGGTCGCGGAGCGCACGGCCCTGGTGGAGCGCGCCGAGGCCATCGCCGCCCGCGACCTCAGCAAGGTGCAGTGGAAGCAGGTCACGGCCGAGCTCAACGAGCTGTTCGAGTCGTGGCAGGCACAGCAGCAGAACGGTCCGCGCCTGTCGAAGAGCGTGTCGCAGCAGCTCTGGAAGCGGTTCCGTGACGCCCGCTCGGTGGTCGACAAGCACCGGCGCGCCTTCTACTCCGAGCTCGACGAGACGCACAAGGCTGCACGCGACGCCAAGTCGCGGCTGGTCGAGCGCGCCGAGGCTCTCGCTCCCCGCGGCGTCGACGGCATCCCCGCGTACCGCACCCTGCTCGACGAGTGGAAGGCCGCCGGCCGTGCCGGGCGCAAGGCCGACGACGCGCTCTGGGCGCGGTTCAAGGCGGCCGGCGATGCGCTGTACGCCGCGCGGGCTGAGCAGGCCGCCGCGGAAGAGGCAGACTCCGCGCCCCGGATCGAGGCACGGCAGGCTCTTCTGGAACAGGCGAAGGCCGTGACCGACGAGTCGAACATCAAGCGTGCGCGGGCACTGCTCACCCGCATCCAGCGCGAGTGGGACGAGGTGGGCCGCATCTTCCCGCGCGAGAAGGAGCGCGCTCTCGACGACAAGCTCCGGGTGATCGAGCAGGCGCTCAAGGCCCGCGAGGACGTCGACTGGAAGAAGAACAACCCCGAGACCAAGGCGCGCGCGAACGACATGAGCTCGCAGCTGCACGAGGCCATCGAGAAGCTCGAGGCCGAGCTGGCGGTCGCGGAGAAGTCGGGCGACACCAAGGCCGCCAAGACCGCGGCTGACGCGCTCGAAGCCCGCCGCGCCTGGCTCAACGCCCTGGGCGGCTGACGCTTTCCACAACCCGCGACGACCGCCACAGGAGCGGGATGCGCTGCGCCACACTGGCGTGATGCATCCCGCTCTTCTGTATCTGCCCGGCGCGCGGCTGAGTCTGCCGGAGCTCGCCGCCGCTCGACTCGACGGCCACGTCGTCGACCTCGGCGAGGCGTACATCCCGGCCGACCTCATCGAGGGTGCGGACGTGCGTGCCGCGTCGATCGGGCCTCTCGTGCAGGACGGCGCCGCGGCCTGCGGCCCGACCGCCGCATGGATCCACGGCGCCGGAGACGCACCGCCGCCCGTGCATCACGTGAAGCGGTGCGTCGAGCGTCGCGTGCGCCCGCGTACGAGTGCCCGCCTGGTCTTCCACGACACCGTGCTCGCCGCCGCAGACGTCGTCGTGATCGGTGGCGTCGCCGTGTCGACGCCCGCGCGGACGATGGTCGACCTGGCGACGAGCCTGCATCGCGACCCCCGCGTGCTTCCCTGGATGGATGCCCTCGCCGTCGCCTGCCCGGCGGTGACCGCACAAGCCCTCGTCGAGCTGCGCGGGACCAGCCGTGTGCCGGGGAGCCGCGTCGGCATCGCCGCCCTCGAGCGGGTCGCGCTCAGGACGAGGTGACGCGGTAGACGTCGTACACCGCGTCGATGCGCCGCACGGCGTTCAGCACGCGGTCCAGGTGCACGGCGTCGCCCATCTCGAACACGAAGCGGCTCAGCGCCAGGCGCTCATCGGTCGTGCTGACCGTGGCGGACAGGATGTTGACGTGGTGCTCGCTCAGCACTCGAGTGACATCCGACAGGAGCCCGGACCGGTCGAGCGCCTCAACCTGGATCTGCACGCGGAACACGCTCTTGGTGGTCGGTGCCCAGGAGACCTCGACGAAGCGGTCCTGCTCGCCGCTCAGCGCCTTGACGTTGACGCAGTCGGCACGGTGGACCGAGACGCCGCTCCCCCGCGTGACGAAGCCCACGATCGGGTCCCCCGGCACGGGGGTGCAGCACTTGGCGAGCTTGACGAGGATGTCGTTCGCACCGCGCACGAGCACCCCGGAGTCGCCGCCGCGCGGCTCCCTGGTCTGCACGCTGCCCGGCAGATCGATCGCCCCGGTCGTCGTGTCGTTCGCCGCCACCAGGGCGGTGACCTTCTCGAGCACGGACTGCGTGGACACGTGTCCCTCGCCGACAGCCGCGTAGAGCCCGGACACGTCTTCGTAGTGCAGCTGATGCGCGACCTCGGTGAACGAGTCCTGGTTCATCAGGCGCTGCAGCGGCAGGTTCTGTCGGCGCATCGCCCGGGCGATCGCCTCCTTGCCCTGCTCGATCGCCTCCTCGCGACGCTCCTTCGTGAACCAGCCGCGGATCTTGTTCCGCGCCCGCGTGCTCTTGACGAAGCCGAGCCAGTCCTGGCTGGGGCCGGCGTCGGGGTTCTTCGACGTGAACACCTCGACGACGTCGCCGCTCTTGAGCTCCGACTCGAGCGGCACGAGGCGGCCGTTGACCTTGGCGCCCATCGTGCGATGGCCGATCTCGGTGTGCACGGCGTAGGCGAAGTCGACGGGCGTCGCGCCGGCGGGAAGGCCGATGACCCGTCCCTTCGGCGTGAAGACGTAGACCTCCTTGGCTCCGATCTCGAAGCGCAGCGAGTCGAGGAACTCGCCGGGGTCCGCGGTCTCGGCCTGCCAGTCGGAGATGTGCGCGAGCCACGCCATGTCGGTGTCGGAGGCGCGGACCTCGGCCTTGCCGCCGCCGTTCATCCGCTCCTTGTACATCCAGTGCGCCGCGACGCCGTACTCCGCCTGCTGGTGCATCTCGTGCGTGCGGATCTGGATCTCCACCGTGCGTCCGGCCGGGCCGATCACGGTCGTGTGCAGCGACTGATAGAGGTTGAACTTCGGGGTGGCGATGTAGTCCTTGAAGCGGCCGGGCAACGGCGTCCAGCGCGCGTGGATCGCGCCGAGCACCGCGTAGCAGTCGCGCACCGACGACACCAGCACGCGGATGCCGATGAGGTCGTAGATGTCGTCGAACTCGCGCCCCCGGATCACCATCTTCTGGTAGACGGAGTAGAGCTGCTTCGGCCGGCCGACGACCTTGCCACGGATCCGCAGATCCCGCAGGTCCTCGTCGATCTCCTCGATCACCTGGCCGAGGTACTTCTCCCGCTGCGGTGTGCGCTGGGCGATCAGGCTGTGGATCTCGTTGTAGATCTTCGGGTGCAGCACCGCGAACGAGAGGTCTTCCAGCTCCGACTTGATGGCCTGGATACCGAGGCGGTTGGCCAGAGGCGCATAGATCTCCAGCGTCTCCTTCGCCTTCTTCGCCGCCTTCTCGGGCGGTACGAAGCCCCACGTGCGGGCGTTGTGCAGGCGGTCGGCGAGCTTGATCAGCAGCACGCGGATGTCCTTCGACATCGCCACGATCATCTTGCGGACCGTCTCCGCCTGCGCACTCTCGCCGTACTTGACCTTGTCGAGCTTCGTGACGCCGTCGACCAGCATCGCGACCTCGTCGCCGAATTCAGCGGTCAGGTCGGTCAGCGCGTAACCGGTGTCCTCGACGGTGTCGTGCAGGAGGGCCGCGGCGATCGCGCGCGGGCCCAGGCCGAGCTCGGCGAGGATCTGCGCGACGGCCAGCGGGTGCGTGATGTACGGCTCGCCGCTCTGCCGCTTCTGCCCCTCGTGCTTCTCCTTCGCGACCGCGTAGGCCCGGGAGATGACGGAGAAGTCGCCCTTGGGATGATTCGCCCTGACCGTGCGGATCAGGTTGTCGAGATCGTTGATGCGGGACGCGCGAGAGAAGATGCGGGGCACGAGCCGTCGCAGACTCGAACCCTGCGACGCCGTCTGCGGCTCCGCCATCCACTCACCTCCGAATCAGACAATCCTACGCGTGCTGAGAGGGGGCGAGCCCCGCGCAGCGGGGGCGTCAGGCCTCGACGGCCGCCTTCTCGCGCGCCGCACGGATGCGGGCGTCGCGCTCCTTGATCTGCGGCTCGTTCTCGCGGAACAGCGAGTAGAGGGGTGCCGCGACGAACAGCGTCGAGTAGGTCGCCACGAGGATGCCGACGAAGATCGAGAGCGAGATGTCGGTCAGCGTCTCCGCACCCAGCCAGAACGCACCGATGAACAGGATCGCGCCCACCGGGAGCGCCGCCACGACCGAGGTGTTGATCGATCGGATCAGCGTCTGGTTCACCGCGAGGTTGACCGACTCGCCGAACAGGCGCGCGGTCTTCTCCCCGTCCTCCGTCGTGTTCTCCCGGATCTTGTCGAACACCACGGTGGTGTCGTAGAGCGAGTACGCCAGGATCGTGAGGAACCCGATCACCGCCGCCGGGGAGATCTCGAAACCGGCCAGGGCGTACACGCCCACCGTGATCACGAGCACGTCGAGCAGCCCGATGATCGCTGCGGCCGACATCTTCCAGGTGCGGAAGTAGATCGCCAGGATCAGGAAGGTCAGCGCGAGGAAGATCGCCAGACCCCACAGGGACTGCCGCGTCACGCTCTCACCCCACGCGGGACCGATGAACGAGGAGGTCACCGCGTCGGGCTCCACCTCGTACGCGTCGGCGAGAGCGCCGGCGACCTGCTGCGTCTCCGCCGCCGTCATCTGGTCGGTCTGGACCCGGATGTCCTGGTCGTTCACGATGACGACCTTGGTCGCGGCGCCGGGCACCACGGACTGCACGGCCTCGCTCGCGGTGTCCTGATTCAGCGTGGCCGGGGCGTTCACCGTGAACTGCGACCCGCCCGTGAACTCGATCGAGAACTGGATGGGACGGAACAGCGGCACGAGCGCGGACCCCACGACCAGCGCGATCGCGATGATGAACCACAGCCGACGGCGTCCGACGAACGGGAAGGAGGTCTTTCCCGTGTAGAGGTTGTTACCGAACTCGTTCATGGAAGCCATCAGGCGTCTCCCTCGCTTCCGCCCTTGGTCTGTTTCTCCGCGGCGAGGGCCTCGGCACGCTTGCGCTCTGCGATGGTCTGACGGCGGTCCGCCTCACCGCGTGAGCGCGCGTTCTTCGCGCCGCGACCTGCCGATGCCGTCGCCACCTCGCGGTACTGCGACCGGCTCCGGTACACGGCGCCGAGTGCCGCCGGGTCGAGCCCGGAGAGCTTGTGGCCGCCGCCGAAGAAGCGCGTCCGCGCGAGGAGCTGCATCACCGGGTGAGTGAAGATGACGAAGATCATCACGTCGATGACGGTGGTCAGGCCGAGCGTGAACGCGAAGCCCTTCACCGTGGAGTCCGCGAGGATGTAGAGCACGACGGCCGCGAGGATGTTGATCGACTTCGAGATGTAGATCGTGCGCTTCGCGCGACCCCATCCGTCCTCGACCGCCGCCGTGATCGACTTGCCGTCGCGCAGCTCGTCTCGGATCCGCTCGAAGTAGACGATGAACGAGTCGGCCGTGAAACCGATCGACACGATCAGACCCGCGACGCCCGCGAGCGACAGGCGGAACCCGATGCGCCACGCGAGGATGCAGATCACGATGTACGTCAGCACCGCCATCACCGCGATCGACGCGATGATCACCGTCCCGAGAGCGCGGTACGACAGCAAGGAGTAGACCGCGACCAGCGCCAGACCGATCAGACCCGCGATGAGCCCGATCTGGAGCTGCTGGGTGCCGAGGGTCGCGGAGATCGTGTCGGAGCTCTGCACCTCGAAGCTCAACGGCAGCGCACCGAACTTGAGCTGATCCGCGAGCGTCGTCGCGCTCTCCTGAGTGAAGCTGCCGGAGATGCTGGGACGGCCGTCGAGGATCACGCCGTTCATCCGCGGCGCACTGATCACGTCGCCGTCGAGCACGAACGCGAACTGGTCGCGGGGCGACAGACCGTCGATGCGGTTCTGGTTGAGGCGCGTGCTGACCTTGCCGAACGCGTCCGCGCCATCGCCGTTCATCGTGAGCTGCACGATCCAGGCGCCGCTCTTGGGGTCGCGGCCTGCCGACGCGTCGGTGATCGCGCGTCCGTCGAGCTCCATCGGGCCGAGGAGGAACTTCTGGGTGTCGTCCGGGGAGCAGGCGATGACCGGCTCGTCCTTCGGCGCACGCGACGGATCGTTGTCGGGGTTGGCGCAGTCGTAGGCCTGGAACTCCGCGGCCAGCTTCTCGGTCACCCACGACAGATCGCTCGCGTCGGTCGGCTCCGCCGTCGGAGTGGCGTTCAGGCCGGGGTCGGGGCTCGGGAACGGCGTGGAGTTGCCGTCGTCGCCCACGAACTCGGTGCTCGCCGCGGTCGTGTACAGGACCGGACGGAACTCGAGCTGTGCGCTGGACTGGATGCGCTCCCTGGTCTGCTCGTCGGCCTCACCCGGGATCTGGACGACGATGTTGCGCCCGCCCTCCGTGGTGATGTCGGCCTCGGCGACACCCGAGGCATCCACGCGCTGGCGGATGATCGCCGCGGCCTGGTCGAGCTGCTCCTGTGACGGCGCTGCGCCGTCCTCGGTCTCGGCGCTGAGGATGATCTGCGTGCCGCCCTGCAGGTCGAGCGCTAGTTCCGGCGCCCACGAACTCTGCTTGAAGACGTACACACCCAGCGCGTTGATGCCGAAGAGCACGCCCGTCACGAGGAGCAGGCCGAGGAGGACCCGCCAGGCGTGACGGACAGGTGAAGATGAAGCCACGTGTGTTCAGCTTTCTGGGAGGACGATGATCCGAGCGGCCACGACGGCCGCTGTCTTACTTGTCGTCGGCGTCCCGTTCGAGACGGGCGCGGGTCTCCTCCGGCGTCTCCGTCGTGGGGGCGGCGGGCTCGTCGACGATGCGGTCATCCACGCCGTCCACGGGCGCCTCAACGATAGCGTCCTTCGGCTCGACGATGCGGAGGATCGCCTGGCTGTGCACCTCGATGACGGTGCCCGGAGCGATCTCCACGAGGGCCGGCGCGTCCAGGTCGTCCGGGTCGAACGCCACGATCGTGCCGTAAATGCCGCCCTGCAGCAGGACCTTCGCGCCGGGAACCGTCTTGGTGGCCTTCTCCTCCTGCTCGGCCTTCATCTGCCTCGTCCGCTTGCGCGTGTTGAAGATCATGAAGATCAGGAGCACGGCCAGAAGGCCGAAGAGCACGAATTCCATGGGCATGGGGAAGCGCCTTTCTCAGGTGCACGCACCAGCCATTGGGCGCACAGAGGTATCGGGGGAAGCCTTCAGCGATTATAGGTCATCCAGCGTGAGCATCCCGTCGGGGTGCGCGACCCCGAGGTGCGCGTACGCCTCGGGTGTCGCGACTCGTCCGCGCGGCGTGCGCCCCAGGAATCCGATGCGCACGAGGTACGGTTCGACCACGCTCTCCACGGTCTCGGCCTCCTCGCCCACCGCGACCGCGAGGGTGCCGAGACCCACCGGTCCCCCGCGGAAACGCCGGACGAGCGCGTCGAGCACCGCTCGGTCCAGCCGGTCGAGACCGATCGCGTCGACGTCATAGAGCTCCAGCGCCGCCCGCACGTCGTGCAGCGTCGCCGCACCGTCGCCGTGCACCAGCGCGTAGTCGCGCACGCGGCGCAGCAGGCGGTTGGCGATTCGGGGGGTTCCTCGAGATCGGCGCGCGATCTCGGAGAGGGCGTCGGTCGGGAGCCCGACCCCCAGCACCGACGCGGAACGCGCGATGACCTGCTCGAGCTCGCCCTCCTCGTAGAACTCAAGGTGGCCGGTGAACCCGAAGCGGTCGCGGAGCGGATTGGGCAGCAGGCCCGAGCGCGTCGTCGCCCCGACCAGGGTGAACGGCGACAGCTCCAGGGGGATGCTCGTGGCGCCCGCACCCTTGCCCACCATGATGTCGATGCGGTAGTCCTCCATCGCGAGGTAGAGCATCTCCTCCGCGGAGCGGGCCATGCGATGGATCTCGTCGATGAACAGCACCTCGCCCGGCATCAGGCTCGACAGCAGAGCCGCGAGATCTCCCGCGTGCTGGATCGCGGGGCCGCTGGACATACGGAGCGGACGCTCGCTCTCGTGGGCGACGATCATCGCGAGCGTGGTCTTGCCGAGTCCCGGAGGACCCGCGAGCAGGATGTGGTCGGCGGGACGGGACTGCAGGCGCGCGGCCTCGAGCAGCAGCTGGAGTTGACCGCGCACCTTCTGCTGGCCCACGAAGTCACGGAGGCTGGAGGGGCGCAGCGCGCCCTCGATCGCGAGCTCCGACTCGTCGGTGGGCTCGGTCGGGTCGAGCGGGTCAGACACGCGCCGATCCTCCCTGCGCCGGGCCGAGCAGGGCGAGCGTGCGCCGCAGCAGCGACGCGACCGACGCCCGCTCGGCTTCGGTCGCCGCGGCAGCGGTCTCGGTCGCCGCCTCGGCGGCCACCTTCTCCGACCACCCGAGACCCACGAGCGCGGCGGCGACCTGCGACACGATGTCACTCCCCCCCGAGGCCTGCGTCGCGGCCGGGGCGGCAACGGCGTGCACCTTCCCCGCGAGCTGCACCACGATGAGCTTGGCCGTCTTGGGCCCGATGCCGGACACACGCCGGAACGGAGCGTCGTCCTCGGCGGTGACGGCCTCGGCGATCTGGTCCGTCGTCAGATGCGACAGCACGCCCAGCGCCGACTTCGGCCCCACGCCCGTCACGCTGAGCAGCAGCGTGAAGATCTCCAGCTCCGCCCGATCGGCGAAGCCGAAGAGCGAGAGGGCGTCCTCGCGCACGATCAGGCTCGTGTGCAGGCGCAGCTTCTCCCCCACCGTCGCCGTGTGCGCGACATCGGCGGGGACGGCGACCGCGAAGCCCACGCCACCCACCTCGATGACGACCTGGTCCGGCGTCGTGTGCAGCACGGTGCCGTGCAGAGAGGAGATCATCCTCCCAGCCTAGGAGGTCGCTCGCACATATGTTCGAGCGACACGCTCCGCGTCCGCCCAGGCCCGCTGCGCCGGGGTCAGTCCGCCCGCCGCACCGCCGGCTCGGGGCGCCCCGCGCCGCCAGGCGTGACACAGGGCGATCGCGAGAGCGTCCGCGGCGTCCGCCGGCTGCGGCGGCGCATCCAGACGCAGGATGCGGGCGATCATCGCCTGCACCTGCCTCTTGTCGGCGGAGCCGTAGCCCGTGACGGCCGCCTTGACCTCGCTGGGCGTGTGGGTCGCCGCGGGAAGCCCTGACTCGGCGGCGATGAGGAGCGCGACCCCGCTCGCCTGCGCCGTGCCCATCACCGTATGGCTGTTCTGTTGCGCGAAGACGCGCTCGACCGCGACCGCGTCAGGGCGGTGCTGGGCGATCGCCTCGCGGATCCCCGCGGCGACGACCGCGAGTCGCTCGCCGATCGGCGCATCGATCGCCGAGCGGATCACACCGACGTGCACGAGGGTGCCCCGGCGGGCCCGGTCGACGTCGACGATCCCGACACCGCAGCGGGTGAGTCCCGGGTCGATGCCCAGCACGCGGATGGTCGACGTCACCGTCCCAGGCTAGGCGCGGAACGTGCCCGTCGAGGTCAGCCGCGCCTACGCGTCGTCGTTCTCGAGCTCCGCCTGGACCTCGGCCGACAGGTCGAAGTTGCTGAAGACGTTCTGCACGTCCTCGCTGTCCTCCAGCGCGTCGATCAGTCGGAACACCTTGCGGGCCGTGTCGGCGTCGATCTCGACCTTGAGGTTCGGCACGAACTCGACGTCGGCCGACTCGTACTCGATGCCCGCCTCCTGCAGCGCACTGCGCACGGCGACCAGGTCGCTCGCCTCGGTGATGACCTCGAAGCCCTCGGCGTGCGGCTCGATCTCCTCGGCCCCCGCCTCGAGCGCGGCCATCATCACGTCGTCCTCGGTCGTGCCCTCCGACCCGACCACGATGACGCCCTTGCGACTGAAGTTGTACGCGACGCTGCCGGGGTCGGCGAGCGTGCCCCCGTTGCGGCTCAGCGCGGTGCGCACCTCGGCGGCGGCACGGTTCTTGTTGTCGGTCAGACACTCGATCATGAGCGCCACACCGTTGGGGCCGTAGCCCTCGTACATGATCGAGGTGTATTCGACGGCCTCGCCGCCGATGCCCGCACCGCGCTTGATGGCCCGGTCGATGTTGTCCTTCGGGACGGACGTCTTCTTGGCCTTGAGGACCGCGTCGAACAGGGTCGGGTTGCCCTGCAGGTCGGCGCCGCCGAGCTTGGCCGCGACCTCGATGTTCTTGATGAGCTTGGCCCAGGACTTGGCACGGCGCGCGTCGATGACGGCCTTCTTGTGCTTGGTCGTGGCCCACTTGGAATGCCCGGACATAAGTCTCCGCTCGTCGTCAGGGCCCCGGCGCGTGTCCAGGGCGTCGTCCATTCTAAAGGAACACCGCGGAACACCCGGCGGCACAGTGCCTTGTCGGGGCGCTGCGGCGGTGGGAGACTGACCGCATGGGCGACCGGGAGCGTGCTCTCGACGCCGCTCACCGTCGAGCCGAGGCGTTCCTGGGCACCCTCGACGATCGACCGGTGTGGCCGCGCGCGAGCCTCGACGAGATGCTGCAGGTGTTCGGCACGCCTCTCCCGGAGCGGGCGGAGGACCCCGCGGCCGTTGTCGAGGACATCGCGGCTAAGGCCGAGCCCGGACTCGTGGCCATCCCCGGGGGACGGTTCTTCGGATTCGTGATCGGCGGCACTCATCCGGCCGCTCTCGCCGCAGACTGGCTCGTGTCCGCGTGGGATCAGAACTCCGGCTCCTCCCTGCTCACCCCGGCGACCGTCGCGATGGAGCGGGTGGCAGGACAGTGGCTGCTCGAGCTGCTCGGCCTCCCGTCCGCGAGCAGCGTCGGCTTCGTCACGGGCGGTCAGCTCGCGAACTTCACGTGCCTCGCGTCCGCACGGAACGCCGTCCTCGCGCGGGCGGGGTGGGACCTCGCCGAACGGGGACTGCGCTCCGCGCCGCCGGTGCGGTTCGTGGTGGGTGCCGATCGTCATGGATCGATCGACCGCGCGGCACGGTTCCTCGGGATCGGTCGCGCCGAGGTCGACGTGGTGGATGCCGACGCGCAGGGCAGGATGCACCCCGCCGAGCTCGAGCGCGTCCTCGACGGCGGATCCGGCCCGCTCATCGTGTGCCTGCAGGCGGGAGAGGTCCATACCGGAGCGTTCGACGATTTCCGCGCGCTGATCGCGATCGCACGCCGACACGGCGCCTGGGTGCACGTGGACGGCGCCTTCGGTCTGTGGGCGGCCGCCTCCCCCGCGCTGCGACATCTGACCGCCGGCATGGAGGACGCGGACTCCTGGGCGACCGACGCACACAAGACGCTGAACGTGCCGTACGACTGCGGCATGGCGATCGTCCGCGATCCCGCCGATTCGATCGCGGCGTTCCGCACCGGCGGCGACTACCTCGTGTACTCCGGCCTCGACCCGTGGGATGTGACGCCGGAGCTGTCGCGCCGCGCCCGCGGGGTGCCGGCGTACGCGGCGTTGCGCAGCCTCGGGCGTTCCGGGGTCGCGGATCTCGTCGACCGCCTCCACGACAACGCCGTACGCATGGCCTCCGGCCTGCGCGGCCTCGACGCGATCGAGGTGATCAACGACGTCGACTACACCCAGGTGATGTTCCGGCTCGACACGGACGAGGCGACCCGCGAGCTCGGTGCCGCGATCCTGGTCGACGGCACGGCCGTCGTCACCGGAGCGGAATGGCGGGGGCGAGCCGCGCTGCGCTGCTCGATGTCGTCGTGGGCGACGACCGCGGACGACATCGACCGCACGGTGCACGCCATCCGTGCCCTTCTCCCCTGACCCGACTCGCCCGCCTGCTACGGTCGAGGCCGCCGTTGATCGCGCGCGAGAGGAGCAGGGTGTGACCGCAGGAGCCGACCGCCTCCGCCCCGCGTGGACCTCCCTGCCCGAGAGCCTCCGCGCCGCGGCGCTGGACGTGATCGGCGGAGAGTACATCTCCGACGCCCCCGCGCACGGCGGCTTCAGCGCCACGTACGCGGGCACCGTGGTCACGACCGGCGGTCGGGCTTTCGTGAAGGCCGCGGGCGCGGACTGGCACGCCGACTCGGTGCGCCTGCTCCGCCAGGAGATCGTCACGCTGTCGACCCTCCCCTCGGGCGTCGCGCCCCGAGTGCTGGGGACGGTGCAGGACGACATCGGTGCCGTGCTGGTCGTCGAGGCGATCGACGGCCGCCATCCGGGGCGCCCGTGGACAGCGGATGACCTGCACGCGGTGGCGGACGCCCTCGCCGTCGTCGGCACCACGCCGGCACCGAGAACCCTGACGGCCGCGGACGAGAGCATGGTGCCGGGTTTCACGCGCTGGCAGGAGATCGCCGCCACCCCCGACCTCCGCGGCGCTCTGCCCCCGTCGGTCCGGGATTCGCTGCCCCGACTGCGTGAACTGGAGGCGGAGTTCGCGGGGGCCGTGCGCGGAGATGTCCTCGTCCACGACGACGTCCGGGCCGACAACATCCTCATCGCCGACGGTCGCGCCCACCTGCTCGACTGGCCGCATGCGCGCCGCGGGGCCGCATGGGTCGACCTCCCCTGCGTGCTGCCGAGCATCGAGGCGAGCGGCGGACCGACCTGCACGCAGGCCTACCCGGTGTTCGAGGAGCACGGCGCTCCCCCTCCGAGGGACCTGCTGCCGGTCATCGCGGGCTTCGCCTCGTACCTCTGGGCCGAACAGAGCAGGCCGGAGATTCCGCAGCTCCCCGGCTTGCGCGCCTTCCAGCGGGCGCAAGCCGGTCCCGCGCTGCGGTGGCTGGCCGCCCTGGTGTGACGACGCCTCCGGCGGTCAGGCGGCGGCGACGGAGTGGCCGCCTTCGACGCGGGCGAGGAAGCGCTCGTGGAAGCGGGTCTCGCCGGAGATCTCCGGGTGGAAGCTCAGGCCCAGCAGCGCTCCCTGCTCCACCGCCACCACGCGGCCGTCCGGTAGCGCCGCGAGCGGGGTCGCACGAGGACCGATCGACTCGACGACCGGTCCGCGGATGAACGCCGCCGACACCGGCGGTGCACCGAAGGCCGCCACGTCGAGCTGCGCCTCGAACGACTCCACCTGACGGCCGAACGCGTTCCGCCTGACCACCGCGTCGAGCCCTCCGAACGACTGCTGGCCCTCGATCGCGTCGACGACCGTGTCGGCCAGCATGATCAACCCCGCGCACGTGCCGAGCACCGGGAGCCCGGCGGCGATCGCGTCGCGGATCGGCTCCTGCATCCCGAACGTGCGCGACAGCTTGTCGATCACGGTGGACTCGCCACCCGGGATCACCAGGCCGTTCACGGCGGCGAGCTCCTCCGGGCGCCGGACGAGCTCCACCTGGGCGCCGAGACGGGCGAGCAGGGCGGCGTGCTCGCGCACATCGCCCTGCAGCGCGAGCACGCCGACCCGCGGGCTACCAGCCACGCTCGGCGAGCCGGTGCGGCGCCGGCAGGTCGCTGACGTTGATGCCGACCATCGCCTCGCCGAGCCCGCGGGACACCTCGGCGATCACCTTCGGGTCGTCGAAGAACGTCGTGGCCTTCACGATCGCCTTCGCGCGCTCGGCGGGGTTGCCCGACTTGAAGATGCCGGAGCCGACGAACACGCCGTCCGCCCCGAGCTGCATCATCATCGCGGCGTCCGCGGGGGTCGCGACGCCGCCGGCCACGAACAGCACGACGGGGAGCGTGCCCGTCTCGGCGATCTCGGCGACCAGCTCGTACGGCGCCTGCAGCTCCTTCGCGGCGACGAACAGCTCGTCCTTCGGGAGAGCCGTGAGCGCAGCGATCTCCCCGCGGATCTTGCGGATGTGCTTCATCGCCTCGGACACGTCGCCCGTTCCGGCCTCGCCCTTCGAGCGGATCATCGCCGCCCCCTCGTTGATGCGTCGCAGCGCTTCGCCGAGGTTCGTGGCGCCGCACACGAAGGGCACCGTGAAGCCGAACTTGTCGATGTGGTTCACGTAGTCGGCCGGCGAGAGCACCTCGGACTCGTCGATGTAGTCGACACCGAGCTCCTGCAGCACCTGCGCCTCGACGAAGTGACCGATGCGCGCCTTCGCCATCACCGGGATCGACACGGCATCGATGATGCTGTCGATCATGTCCGGGTCGCTCATGCGCGAGACGCCGCCCTGCGCGCGGATGTCGGCCGGCACGCGCTCGAGCGCCATGACGGCGACGGCGCCCGCGTCCTCGGCGATCTTCGCCTGCTCGGCGGTCACGACGTCCATGATGACGCCGCCCTTGAGCATCTCGGCGAGACCGCGCTTGACGCGCGACGATCCGGTGGTGTTCTGCTCGGACATGGGGAGCTCCTGTCGGATGATCCGTAATCGGGTTTGATCTAGATCAAACGTAGCACTGTCCGATCCCACCTAGAATCGCGGAGGAGGATCATGAGCGACCGGATCACAGGCAGCACCGCGGCGGAGATCGCCGACAGCGTGCGCGCCCTGCGCGACCGCGGGATCCTGCTTCCCGGAGCCCTCCTCCCGCCGGTGCGCGAGCTCGCCGCCACCCTCGGCGTCAACCGCAACACCGCCGTCGCCGCGTACCGCCAGCTCGCCCAGGCGGGACTCGTCCTGTCGCGCGGACGCGCCGGCACCACGGTCGCGGGGATCGAGGCCGTGGCACAGGAGGGCTACGCGGCCGACACCGTGCTCCGCGACATCGGCACCGGCAACCCCGACCCCGCGCGCATCCCCGACCCGTCGGCCGCGCTGATGACGATCGCGAGCCGTCCCGTGCTCTACGGCGAACCCGTGATCGACCCGGGGCTGGAGGAGTGGGCGCGCCGGTGGATGGCGGCCGACCTCCCGGACGCGGACTTCCGGATCACTGTGACGAGCGGAGCGGTCGATGCGGTGGAGCGGCTGCTCGCCCAAGCCCTCATGCGCGACGACGCCGTGGCGCTCGAGGATCCGTGCTTCCTCGCCAGCATCCACACGGTGCGGCTCGGCGGCTATCGGGCCGTCCCGGTCCCCGTCGACGACCAGGGAATGACGGTCGACGGACTGCGGGCGGCTCTCGACGCCGGCGTTCGGGCCGTGATCTGCACACCGCGGGCGCAGAACCCCACCGGCGTGGGTCTCACGGCCCAGCGCGCCGCCGAGCTGCGCGGTGTCCTCGCCGATCACCCGTACGTCCTGATCATCGAGGACGACCACTTCTCGCTGCTGTCGCAGCGCCCGTACGAGTCCTTGATCAGCGAGGACCATCGGCGCTTCGCCCTCGTGCGCTCGGTGTCGAAGTTCCTCGGACCCGACATGTGCCTCGCGATCGCGGCGACCGACCCCGACACCGCGGAACGTCTCGCGATGCGACTCAGCCCGGGCACCACCTGGGTGAGCCACCTGCTGCAGCGCCTCGCCCTGGCACAGCTGACCGACGAGGATGCGATGACCACCGTCGCGACCGCCGGTGCGCACTACGCGGAGCGCAACGCCGCGTTCGCGGCACGCCTGCGCGCGCACGGCATCGACGCCGCCGCGCCCGACGGGCTGAGCCTCTGGGTGCGACTCCCCCGGCCCGCGCGCGAGGTCGCCGAGCACCTGATGCGGCGGGGGTGGCTCGCCCGCACCGGTGACGAGTTCTCCCTCGACGACCGCGCCGATCCGTCCCACCACCTCCGTCTCACCGTCCACGACCTCACCGACGCGGAAGCCGACACGCTCGTCGCCGACCTCGTCGCGGCCGCGCGATGACCACCCGTCGCGGGCACCGGCCCGCCCTGACCGAAAGCGCTCGTTCATGAAGATCCTCTCCATCCAGTCCGCCGTGGCGTACGGGCACGTGGGCAACTCCGCCGCGGTGTTCCCGCTGCAGCGCATCGGCGTCGAGGTGCTGCCCGTCTACACCGTGAACTTCTCCAACCACACCGGCTACGGCGCCTGGCGCGGACCGCTGATCGACCCCGCAGACGTGCGCGAGGTCATCACCGGCATCGAGGACCGCGGAGTGTTCGGGCAGATCGACGCCGTCCTGAGCGGCTACCAGGGAGGCGAGGGCATCGGTGACGTGATCATCGATGCGGTCGCGCGCGTCAAGGCCGCCAACCCCGACGCGGTCTACGCGTGCGACCCGGTCATGGGCAACGCGAAATCGGGCTGCTTCGTCGCCCCCGCGATCCCGATCCTTCTGCGCGAGCGCGTCGTCCCGGTGGCGGACATCATCACCCCCAACCAGTTCGAGCTCGGGTTCCTCACCGAGACCGAACCCGACACGCTCGAGTCCACGCTCGCCTCGGTCGACCTCGCCCGCGCCATGGGCCCCCGCACGGTGCTCGTGACGAGCGTCGAGCGGCCCGACCGCGAGGAGGGGACCATCGAGATGCTCGCGGTCGACGGCGACGGTGCCTGGCTCGTCCAGACGCCGCACCTCCCCATGAAGGCGAACGGCTCCGGTGACGTGACCGCCGCCCTGTTCACGGCGCACTACGTCGAGACCGGCAGCGCCAGGACCGCGCTCGAGCGCACCGCCTCCAGCGTGTACGACCTGCTGCAGGCGACGCTCGACTCGGGCGAGCGCGAGCTGCAGCTCATCGAGGCGCAGGAGTTCTACGCGCACCCGCGCATGCAGTTCACCGCACGGCAGGTGCGCTGACGGTCACTCCGGCCACGCGTGGGCGACGGCCTCCCGCACTTCGCCGAGGAGCTGCGGGAGCGCCTTCGTCTTCGCGATGATCGGGAAGAAGTTCGCGTCGGAGCGCCACCGCGGCACCACGTGCTGATGCAGATGCGCGTCCACGCCGGCTCCCGCCACCGCCCCCTGGTTCATGCCCAGGTTGAAGCCGTCGCATCCGGAGACCTCGCGCAGCACCCGCATGGCCGTCTGGGTGAGCGCGCCGATCTCGGCCACCTCTTCCGGACTCGCCTGGTCGTACGTCGCGATGTGACGGTACGGGCACACCAGCAGGTGCCCCGAGTTGTACGGGAACAGGTTCAGCAACACGTACGCGGTCGTGCCCCGTGCCACGATGAGCCGCTCGGCGTCGGGGTACTTCGGCGCCTCGCAGAACGGGCACTCCTCGCGCAGGGGCTCCGGTCCCGCCTGGATGTAGGCCATCCGGTGGGGGGTCCACAGCCGCTGGAACTCGTCGGGCACGCCGGCGAGGCGACCTGCATCCTCCAGCGACTGCTCCCCCTCGGTCATGCCAGGTCCCCGGCCGTCTGCACCAGGGCGTGGCTGTCGATGGCAGCGCGGATGCGGTCGACCGCCTGCGCGATCGGCACGCCGTTCTCCTGCGAGCCGTCGCGGTAGCGGAAGGAGACGGTGCCGGCGGCCCGGTCCTGCTCCCCGGCGATCAGCAGCAGCGGGACCTTGCCGGTCGTGTGCGTGCGGATCTTCTTCTGCATGCGGTCGTCGGAGGTGTCGAGCTCGGCACGCACACCGCGGGAGCGGAGCGTGTCGATCACCTCACCCAGATAGTCGGCGAAGTCGTCCGCGACCGGGATCCCCACGACCTGTACCGGCGAGAGCCACACCGGGAAGTCGCCCGCATAGTGCTCGAGGAGGATCGCGAAGAACCGCTCGATCGAGCCGAACAGCGCCCGGTGGATCATGATCGGACGCTTCTTCTGGCCGTCCTTGTCCATGAACTCGAGGTCGAAGCGCTCGGGCAGGTTGGGGTCGACCTGCACCGTGGACAGCTGCCACGTGCGGCCGATCGCATCGCGCGTCTTCAGGTCGATCTTCGGCCCGTAGAACGCCGCCTCGCCCGGCACCTCGGTGAGCTTGAGACCGGAGGCCACGGCCACGCGGCGCAGGGCGTCGGTGGACGACTCCCAGAACTCGTCCGAACCGATCCACTTCGACTTCTCGTCGTCCTTCATCGACAGCTCGAGCTCGAAGTCGGTGAGGCCGAAGTCGCGGAGCATCGAGAGGATGAACTCGAGGACCTTGCCGACCTCCTCCTCCAGCTGGTCGGGTGTGACGAACAGGTGCGAGTCGTCCTGCGTGAAGCCGCGCACCCGCGTGAGGCCGTGCAGGGCCCCGGAGAGTTCGTTGCGGTAGACCGTGCCGTTCTCCGCGAACCGCAGCGGGAGGTCGCGATAGCTGCGCGCGCGCTCCTTGTAGATGAGGATGTGCATCGGGCAGTTCATGGGCTTCAGGTAGTAGTCCTGGCCCTGCTTGGTGATCTCGCCGTTCTCGTCGCGCTCCTCGTCCATGACGATGGGCGGGAACATGCCGTCCTTGTAGGTGACGAGGTGGTTCGAGGTGAGGAAGAGGTCTTCCTTGGAGATGTGCGGCGTGTACACGTAGGTGTAGCCGCCCTCGATGTGCCGCTTGCGCGCGTGCTGCTCCATCTCGCCGCGCACCACGCCGCCGCGCGGATGCCAGACGCTCAGGCCCGACCCGATCTCCTCGGGGAAGGAGAACAGGTCGAGCTCCTTGCCGAGTCGCCGGTGGTCGCGCTTGGCGGCCTCCTCCAGCCGGTGCTGGTACGCGCGCAGCTCGTCCTTCGTGGGCCAGGCGGTGCCGTAGATGCGCTGCAGCTGCGGGTTCTTCTCGCTGCCGCGCCAGTACGCGGCGGCGATGCGCGTGAGGTCCCAGCCGTTGCCGATCATGCGCGTGTTGGGCAGATGCGGCCCGCGGCAGAGGTCCTTCCAGACGACCTCGCCGTCGCGGGTCGTGTTGTCGTAGATCGTGAGCTCGCCCTCGCCCACCTCGACCGACGCGCCCTCGGCCGCCTCCTTGCCGCCCTTGAGCCCGATCAGCTCGAGCTTGAACGGCTCGTCGGCGAGCTCCGCGCGCGCCTCGTCATCGGTCACGACACGACGCACGAAGCGCTGGCCCTCGCGGACGATGCGCTGCATCTCCTTCGTGATGGCCTTGATGTCCTCCGGCGTGAACGGGGTGTCGACGCCGAAGTCGTAGTAGAACCCGTCGGTGATGGGCGGGCCGATGCCGAGGTTCGCCTGCGGGTTGATGCGCTGCACGGCCTGCGCGAGCACGTGCGCGGCCGAGTGGCGCAGGATGTTCAGGCCGTCGGGGCTGTCGATCGTGACCGGCTCGACCTGCTCGGTGCCGGTCAGGGTCGTGGCGAGGTCCTTGAGCTCGCCGTTGACGCGCATCGCGACGACGTTTCGGTCAGAGAACAGGGCGAAGCCGTCGGTCGGCTGGGCGTTTTCAGGCACTGATCACTCCATCTGGGTCTGGATCTAGGCTACTCGTATGGCCGGGGGCCGCCGACCGTCAGGCCACCGGCTCGGCCGAGGAGGACGCGGCCGCCGGGGCGAGGATGATGATCGCCGCGCCCACGAGCGCGACCGCCGACCCGACCCAGTCCCAGACCGTGGGACGGAAACCGTCGACGATGATGCCCCAGGCGAGGGATCCGGCGATGAAGATCCCACCGTACGCGGCGAGCACCCTGCCGAAGTTCGCGTCGGGCTGGAGCGCCGCGACGAAGCCGTACGCCCCCAGCGCCATGACCCCCAGGACCGCGAAAAGCCAACCGCGGTCCTCCTTGACGGCCTGCCAGATGAGCCAGGCACCGCCGATCTCGGCGACGGCGGCGAGGACGAACAGCACGACGATGCGGAAGACGGTCACCACCTCAGTGTGTCAGGACACACGAGGACGGCTTCGCGAACGACGGGGCGCCGCAACCGTCGGACCGGACGGTAGCGTGGCCCCATGACCCGGACGATCGCCCGCTGGATCCTCGCTCTCGCCCTCGGCGCCGTCGGCGTGCTGCACTTCACGCAGACGCGCGGCTTCCGGGTGGTGGTGCCCGACTGGGCGACCGAGGCGACGCGGATGGACAAGGATGCCATCGTGATCGCGTCGGGCGCCGTCGAGGTCGCGCTCGCCGCGGGGCTGATCGCGCTGCCGCGGGAGCGCCGCCGGATCGGCTGGGCGACGGCGGGGTTCTTCGCCGCGGTCTTCCCCGGCAACTGGCATCAGTGGCGCACCGGCCGCTCCACTCCGGGGCTCGACACGGACGCGCGTCGGTTCGGCCGTCTCTTCCTGCAACCGGCCCTGATCGCCTGGGCTCTGTGGACGACGCGATGACCTCCCCCTCGATCATCTGGTTCCGCGACGACCTCCGCCTCGCCGACCATCCGGCGCTGCGTGCCGCGATGGATCGGGACGCGCCCGTGATCGCGCTGTTCGTGCTCGACGAGGAGTCGCCGGGGATCCGCCCGCTCGGAGGTGCCGCGAAGTGGTGGCTGCATCACTCGCTGGCCTCCCTCGACGAGCGGCTGCGCGAGAAGGGCGCCCGGCTCGTGCTGCGGCGCGGCCCGGCCGAGCGCGTGGTGCGCGAGGTCGTCACGGAGAGCGGGGCGGGCGCCGTCTACTGGAACCGTCGATACGGGCGACCGGAGCGGGAGATCGACGCGGCGCTGAAGAGCTCGCTGCGCGATCAGGGCCTGACGGTGGAGTCGTTCGCGGGCTCCCTGCTGCACGAGCCGTGGACCGTCACCACGGGCAGCGGCACGCACTACTCCGTCTTCACCCCGTTCTGGCGCGCCTGCCGCGCACTGCCCGCGCCCCGTGCTCCCCTGCCGGAGCCGCGCGAACTCGACGGAGTGGCGCGACCGCCGCGCTCCGATGCCCCGGGCGACTGGGAACTGCTGCCCACGACACCGGATTGGGCGGGCGGGCTCCGCGACACCTGGGAGCCGGGCGAGCCGGCAGCACGACGGCGGCTGCGACACTTCCTCGACCACGATCTCCCGGCGTACGACGCGGCCAGAGACGCGCCGGCCGCCGGTGCGACCTCCCTGCTCTCCCCCCGGCTGCGCTGGGGCGAGCTGAGCCCGTTCACCGTGTGGGCCGAGGCGACCCGGGTCGAGGGCTCGGCACGGTTCCTGTCCGAGCTCGGCTGGCGCGAGTTCGCCTGGCACACGCTCTACCACTTCCCCGATCTGGCCACGAAGAACCTCCGGCCCGAGTTCGATGCGTTCCCCTGGCCGGGACTCGACCCGCGGCAGCTGGATGCCTGGCAGCACGGCGAGACCGGGATCCCCCTCGTCGACGCGGGGATGCGCGAGCTGTGGCACACCGGGTACATGCACAACCGGGTGCGGATGGTGACCGCGTCCTTCCTCATCAAGAACCTGCTAATCGACTGGCGGCTCGGCGAGGAGTGGTTCTGGGACACGCTGGTCGATGCAGACGGCGCCAACAACGCGTTCAACTGGCAGTGGGTCGCGGGGTCCGGGGCGGACGCGGCCCCGTACTTCCGTGTGTTCAACCCGGAGCTGCAGGCGAAGAAGTTCGACGGGGACGGAGAGTACGTCGCGCGGTGGGCCCCCGATGCCCCGACCGCGCCGATCGTCGACCTGGCCGAGACCCGCAAGGCCGCACTCGCGGCGTACGACGAGGTCAAGCGCGCCGCGGGCTCCGCGCGGCGCTGACCACCGACACCGGCGGGTAGACCGCGCGCGAGCCGGTAGCCGCCCACCGCGTTCACCCCCGCACGGCTGCGGGGAGGGCGCCGACCTCCGGCGAGGCTGCGAGGTCGAGGCCGGCGGTCAGTGTGGCCCGCGGCGACGAGCCGCAGCCGCCGCGGATCCGACTCCGTCGAGCACCGGCGCTCCGTGGCCGGTCAGCACCACCCTGGCTCCGGTCGCCGCCAGCGTCTCGAGGGAGTCGATGGCTGCCTCAGGATCGGCGGTGGCCGCGTTCGCGACGATCTGCGGGCCCTCCTCCCCCGTGTAGGGATCGAGGGTCACCAGGGCGTCGCCGGCGATCAGCACGCCCTGCGACTCGAACAGGTAGGCGCAGTGCCCGTCGGTGTGACCCGGCGTCCACAGCGCGACCGGAGCACCGGGCACGTCGACAGGGTGCCCATGCGTCACCCGCGGCTGCGCGTCGACGCCGCGCACGGTCAGCGCGCCGGCGGCCGCCATGCGAGTGATCACGGGGATGCCCCGGGGGTGCCCGAGCACGTAGAGGAGACGCGGTGTCGCGGGGCGATAGCGGTACGGGTGCCGGGCGAGTGCCGCATCGCCCGGGTGCACCACCACGGTCACGCCGTCGTCCTGCAGCGCCCGAGCAGTGCCGACGTGGTCGAAGTGGCCGTGGGTGAGCACGACCGCGTCGATGTCGCTCCGCCGGGCCCCGAGATGCCCGAGCAGTTCCGGCAGCACCTTCCCGGTGCGCGGCAATCCGGCATCGAAGAGCGTGATGCCGTCGGCGGACTGCATCAGATAGCAGTTCACGTCGGCCACGGATAGGCGGAAGAACCCGGGCGCGACCTCTGACCAGCCGCTCCGCTCGCTCATGAATCGCCTCCCGCGTCGTCCGCGGGGCCGCGCCCCGCGTCGAAGTTCCGCTCGTACCGATCCCGCGCCTCGACGAGCACGGACGCGTCAAGGACCGCGATCGGCTGGACGTCGCGCAGCAGCGGTTCGCAATCCGGACCGCGCCCGCAGATCTCCCCGCGCAGGATCCAGGCGATGCGTGTCGGGTCTTTCTCCGCGAGGTGCTGATACTGACACAGCTGCCGCGCGAGCCAGTCCTCCAGCGGCCTGGTCCACCAGCGCTCTGCGTCGAGAGGATTCACGGACAGGCCCGGGAGCTCCAGTCCGCTCTCCGAGTCGAGGCTGGAACGGCGCTGGTCGTCCTCCGGCCCGCCGGAGTACCGTACGTGCAGGCCGCGGTAGGCGCGCACCACCGCGGCGAGTTGGGCGAGACGGGTGATGCGGCGAAGGCCGGTGGCGGGGTCACGCTCGGCCTCGATCGCGGGAGTGCACGTCTGCGCCGACGTCGTTTCGGACATGGCCCGACGGTACGGAGGAGGCGCCGGCGGAGCACGGGGATTGACAACACTCGGAGAAGGGCTGCCGTGCCCGGGCGCGTGAAGCTACTCCGGCTGGCTCTCGCCGTCAACGGGCTCTCGTTGCGCACCCGGCGGTCTTACCTTCGGGCCACCGCACCGAGCACTGCTGAGGAGAGAACAATGCGCGCCATGACGTACCGCGGACCGTACAAGGTCCAGGTCGCTGAGAAACCGGAACCGCGGATCGAGCACCCGAACGACGCGATCGTGCGTGTCACGCACGCCGCGATCTGCGGGTCGGATCTGCACCTGTACCACGGCATGATGCCGGACACCCGCATCGGGCACACGTTCGGCCACGAGATCGTGGGCGTCGTGCACGAGGTCGGATCCTCAGTGCAGAGCCTCTCGGTCGGAGACCGGGTGATGGTGCCGTTCAACATCGCGTGCGGCTCCTGCTACTTCTGCACCCGCGGCCTCTTCTCGAACTGCCACAACGTGAACCCCAATGCCACGGCCGTGGGCGGCATCTACGGCTACTCCCACACGACGGGTGGCTATGACGGCGGGCAGGCGGAGTTCGTGCGCGTGCCCTTCGCCGATGTGGGACCCTCCGTCGTGCCGGACTGGCTCTCGTCGGAGGATGCGCTACTGCTCACCGACGCGTTCTCCACCGGGTACTTCGGCGCGCAGCTCGGCGACATCGCGGAGGGCGACACCGTCGCGGTCTTCGGTGCCGGACCCGTGGGTCTGGCCGCCGCCCGCTCGGCCTGGTTCCTCGGCGCAGGCCGGGTGATCGTCCTCGACCACCTGGATTACCGGCTCGACAAGGCCAGGGACTTCGCGTTCGCCGAGGCGATGCACATCGGCGAGGTCGGCGACCCCGTGCTCGCCATGAAGAAGGCGACCGGATACCTGGGCGCCGACGTGGCGATCGACGCCGTGGGCGCGGAGGCCGACGGCAACCTCCTCCAGCACGTGACGGCGGCCAAGCTCAAGCTGCAGGGCGGGTCCCCCGTGGCCGTGAACTGGGCGATCGACTCCGTGCGCAAAGGCGGGACCGTATCGATGATCGGCGCGTACGGCCCACTGGTATCCGCCGTGCGCCTCGGCGACGCGATGAACAAGGGCCTCACGATCCGCGGCAACCAGGCACCCGTCCTGCGGCAGTGGCCGCGGTTGCTCGAGCACATCCAGGCGGGCCACGTGCGGCCGAGCGAGCTCCTGACGCACCGCTTCCCGCTCGAGCACATCGCCGAGGCCTACCACGTGTTCTCCAGCAAGCTGGACGACTGCATCAAACCCGTCATCACGATCGGAGAGGACTGAGCCATGCCGTACGAAGCGCACAAGCCGACGCTGGCACCGACAGCGGACGAGCTCCGCGACCGCATCCCGGGCTGGGGCACCGACCTTCCCCCCGAGCACCGCCGCACGTGGCAGCAGCTCGAGGACTACGGCGACACGGGTGCGCACTGGACGCGCCCGGATCCGCAGCCCGGCAGGGAGGGACGGGAACACTCCATCGAGCACGCGATGGTGCCTCCGGTGTTCGGTACGGCGCAACCGCTGCACGGCATCTCCGGAAGTGTGCGTCGCTTCGCCTACGACCACTTCAGCGAGACGAAGAGCACGCGCTGGCTGCTGCTCGTGATCGGCGACCGCATCGAGGCCGTCGGGGCGCACGTGCGATCCCTGGCAACGCCGCGGCCCGACAACCCGATCACGCAGACCGGGATCCTCGCAGAGCCGCGACACCGTCCGCTCACCTCGCGGTTCGGACGCGGGCGGGTCGATGTCCGGCACACCTGGCTCGACCCGATCATCGTGGCAGGGCCCTGGGTGGTCGCCGTCGTCATGACGGTGTCACTCGTGCGCAAGGTGTTCCGCCGCGCCTGACGGTCGCGACTGTCCTCTCGACGCGAAAAACCCCCGGGGATCCCGGGGGTTTTTTGGTGGTGCGCGATACTGGGATCGAACCAGTGACCTCTTCCGTGTCAGGGAAGCGCGCTACCGCTGCGCCAATCGCGCCCGTTGGGGCTATTCAGTTTCAGGTGAGGTGGCGACGGGATTCGAACCCGTGTAAACGGCTTTGCAGGCCGGTGCCTAGCCGCTCGGCCACGCCACCGTGTGGATTGACCCCACGTGCTGCCGATCTTCGAAAAGACCTACTGCACTCGAGCGGATGACGAGACTCGAACTCGCGACCCCAACCTTGGCAAGGTTGTGCGCTACCAACTGCGCTACATCCGCATTTCGTTCCCGGTTGTCCCGGGCACTCATGAAACATTAGCCGATGAATCCCCGCCTGCCAAACCCGGACCGAATCTCGCGCGTGTCTCGCGGAGTGGTCATCGGAGGCTCCGAGCGTCCGGTAGTATCGGTTGACGTACCCCGCGGGTATGGGCGATTGGCGCAGTTGGTAGCGCGCTTCCTTCACACGGAAGAGGTCATCGGTTCGAGTCCGGTATCGCCCACCACATTCTCCTTCGCAGGCTGACCACCCCTCAGAGGATCCGTCCGTCTCCCGGTCGCGATACGCGCAGCCAGCGGTAGCCGTAAGCCGGCACCTCGAGCTCCACGGCTCCATCGTCGTCGAGCGTGATGCGCTGCGCCTCCAACAGGTCGACGAGCGCCGTCCCCGCGGGCTCATCCGTGAGGCGGAACCGGGTCGTGGCTGGACGCTCGGCGAAGTTGTGCACCGCGATGATCCTCCCGACGTCGGCCCGCAGCGAGTGCACCAGGAGCGCATCCACCGGCTGCTCGACCACCGCGAACTCGCCCCAGCCCAGCTCCGGTGACACCCGGTACCGCGAGGTGAGCTCGCGGAGGAAGTGCAGCAGCGAACCGCGGTCCTCCAGCTGCGCGGCGACGTTCACGTGCTCGGGCGCGTAGCCGTCTGCGGGTGGCTTCGACACCAGTCGGGACGGGGCGGCGTCCGAGAACCCGCCGTTCCGGTCCGCCGACCACTGCATGGGGGTGCGCACGGACTCCCGCCCGGCGATGTCGATGTTCTCCCCCATCCCGATCTCCTCCCCGTAGAACAGCACGGTGGTCCCGGGGAGCGTGAACAGCAGGCTGTACGCCATGCGGATCCGGCGGGGATCGCCCTCGAGCATCGGGGGCAGACGGCGGGTGATGCCGCGTCCGAACACCCGCTGCCGCTCGTCCGGGGCGAATGCCTCGAACACCTCCTGGCGCTCGGCGTCGCTGAGCTTGTCGAGCGTGAGCTCGTCGTGGTTGCGCAGGAAGTTCGCCCACTGCACCTCAGGACCCAGCGCCGGCCGCGAGGAGAGCGCTTCGATGAGCGGCGCCGGATCGCGCCGCGCCAACGACAGGTACAGCGCCTGCATCGCCACGAAGTCGAACTGCATCGTGAGCTCGTCGCCGTCCGTGCCGCCGAAGTACTCGACCTGCTGGTCATACGGCAGGTTCACCTCGCCGAGCAGGATCGCCTCGCTCGAGCGTCGCTGGAGGAAGCGGCGCATATCCCGCAGGAGTTCGTGCGGGTCGGGGATGTCGGCTCCGACTGGGATCTCCAGGAAGAAGGGCACCGCGTCGACCCGGAACCCGGAGATGCCGAGCTGCAACCAGAAGCCGATCACCTTCGCGATCTCGTCGCGCACGCGGGGATTGGCCACGTTCAGATCCGGCTGATGCTCGTAGAAGCTGTGCTGGTACCACTGCCCCGACTTCTCGTCCTTCGTCCAGATCCCGTCGGCCTGTCCGGGGAACACCGCGTTCTTCTGGCCCTTCGGCGGTGCGTCGTCTCGCCACACGTAGTAGTCGCGGTACGGCGAGTCCACACTGCGGATCGCGGCGCGGAACCACGGATGCCGATCGGAGGTGTGGTTGATGACCAGGTCGACGATCACGCGCATGCCGCGGTCGCGCGCCGTGCGGATCACCTCCACGAGATCGCCGTGCGAGCCCAGGCGCGGATCGACGCCGTAGAAGTCGCTCACGTCGTAGCCGTCATCGCGGTCGGGGGTGGGATAGAACGGCATGAGCCACAGGCACGTCATCCCCAACTGCGCGAGGTAGTCGATGCGCTGCGCGAGGCCCCGGAGGTCGCCCACCCCGTCGCCGCTCGTGTCCAGGAACGTCTCCACGTCGAGGCAGTAGACGACGGCGGTCTTCCACCAGAGGTCGCTCGTGTCGGTGATCTTCACAGCAGCTCCTTCATCCGGGGCAGCACCGCATCGGCCGCGGCGGCCAGAAAGCCGGACTGCTCCTGTCCGACGTGGTGGAGGTACACGCGGTCGAAGCCGATCCCGGCGAGTGCGGCGACCCGCTCCGCGAGCGCCACGGGATCGTGCTCGACCAGTACCGCCGACCGCAGCGCCTTCTCGTCGACCGCGCCCACCGCGGCGTCGAAGTCCTCCGGCTGCTCGATGTTCCACGCGAGTGGCGGCGTCAGCACGCCCTGTCGCCACTGCGTGCGGGCGAGGTCGAGAGCCTCGGCGTCGGTATCGGCCCAGCTGACGTGCACCTGCAGGACGCACGGCCCCTCTCCGCCCGCCGACCGGTACGCGTCCACCACGCGGGCGAGCGCCGCGGGCTCCTGCGCCACAGTCGCCAGGCCCTGAGCCCACGATGCCGCCCATCGCGCCGTCTCCGCGCTCACCGCGGTTGCGAGCAGGGGCGGCGGCTGCGTGGGACGGCTCCACACCCGCGCCCGATGCACGCGCACGAGCCCGTCGTGCGTGACCTCCTCGCCGTCCAGCAGCAGGCGGATCACGTCGACGCTCTCCCGCAGCCGGCGGTTGCGGACCTCCTTGCTCGGCCACGGGTCGCCCGTGACGTGCTCGTTCATCGCCTCCCCGCTGCCCAGCGCCGCCCAGAACCGCCAGGGGAACATCTCCTCCAGCGTCGCGAACGCCTGCGCCATCACCACCGGGTGATACCGCTG
The DNA here is from genome assembly GCF_042732495.1 of Microbacterium sp. NPDC059771. Classification (NCBI taxonomy): domain Bacteria; kingdom Bacillati; phylum Actinomycetota; class Actinomycetes; order Micrococcales; family Microbacteriaceae; genus Microbacterium; species Microbacterium sp. NPDC059771. The sequence goes on from NZ_JBHWHK010000001.1 coordinate 2,291,383, forward strand.
TCCCGGCGCGTTCACCATCCCGATCGAGAAGCTCGTGCGTGCCAGCGCCGCCGCGATCCAGCTCAGCGCGAATCCCGACTCGCCCTGCTCCGGCAGCCACGGCGCGAGATGGTCGGAGCACATCGCGCCGTCGAACCCTGCGGCTTCCGCGGCGACGACGGCGTCGAGAAGCGCGCTCGGGGGGATCTGCTCGTGTGACGCGTGGAATCCGATGAAGGCCATATCGCGAGTGTGGCAACTCCGACCGCGCCGGGCGCCGTGCTTGACATGAACGCTCGGTGATGGCAGGAGCGTCCGTTCTCGGGCGGTGCGCCCGAGGGCGACCGTGGACCGCGTGTCGGCCACCCTCCGTAGGATGCCGCTGTGCCCACCCCCGGTCCCCTCCCCTCCCCCTGCGGCCTCTGCGGTCACCCCACGGGAGTCCGCATCGACGGGGCCCTGCATTGCGCGGCCTGCGGATGGCGCTACGGTGATGCGCCTGACCCCGACCTCCCGTTCCCCCGCATCGACGTCGTCTACTACCTCCGCTTCGACGAGCGGGTCAAGATCGGCACCAGCCGCCGGCCACGGCAGCGCCTGGCGAGCATCCGGCACCACGAGCTGTTGGCCTTCGAGCAGGGCGGGCGTGCCCTCGAGCAGCAGCGCCACCGCGAGTTCGCCGCGGAACGCGAGGGCGGAGAGTGGTTCACGCTCACCCCTCGCGTGCGCGCACACATCGCCGGGCTGCGCGACGCGGGCGAGCCGTGGCTGCTCTACGCACGCTGGCTGAGCACGGCACTCCGCGCCTGATCCCGTACCACCGCCTCGGCTCCCGCACCAGGGCCTGGTCGCCGGGCGGCGATCGCGAGAGCATGCCGACAGCGGGACGCGACCGGCGACCCGTGCACGAGAGGAGCCGACATGACCGGACGAGAGAACACCCCCGCCGACGACCTGAGCGCTCAGGACCCCCTCGCGGGCGACGGCAGCGGCGACCCGAACACCGACCGGGAGTTCCTGCAGGATCTGCCGCCCGCGCAGGTCGACACCGAGCAGGTCGCCGAGCACGTCGCGGACGACGACGACGAAGACGCCTGACCGGAGACGGAGGAGCCATGGGGACGCTGCGCTACTCGATCAACGTGACGCTCGACGGCTCGTGCCACCACGAGGCCGGCCTCCCGCCCGACGAGGAGTCGATGCGCTACTGGACCGCGCAGGTGCGCGAGGCGGACGCCATGCTGTTCGGCCGGGTGACGTACGAACTCATGGAGTCCGCGTGGCGCCGCCCCGCCTCCGGCACGTGGCCGGAGTGGATGCGGCCGTGGGAGGTGCCGTTCGCCAGGGCCATCGACCGGGCGCGCAAGTACGTGGTGTCGAGCGGCCTCGACGCCGTCGACTGGAACGCCGAACTCCTCCGCGGTGACCTCGCCGAACAGGTCGCACGGCTCAAGACGGAGCACGCCCGACTGTCGGTCGGCGGCGTGACCCTCCCCGTGACCCTGGCTCAGCACGGACTCATCGACGAGTACGAGTTCGTGGTGCACCCGGTCGTCGCCGGACACGGACCGCCGCTGCTCGGCGGGCTCACGGAGCAGTTGCGCCTCGAGCTCGTGGAGCGCCGGGAGCTGCGCTCGGGCGCCGTCGTCACCCGGTACCGGCCTGCGAGCTGAACGGCGTCCCGCGCGCACGGAGACGGCGGGCGGCCGCTGTCTGGCTGACCACCCGCCGCCGTTCCGCGGGGATGTCACGCGGTCGCCGCGCGCCCCCGGACGGTCTGCGGCTGCGGCTGCGAGAACAGCACGACCACGATCACGGCCGCGCCCACGACCACGTGCGGAAGCCAGACGTTCAGGGGCTGGTCGGCGAAACCGAACAGCCACGGCGAGAGCGCCAGGAACAGGCTCGCGACGATGTCGAACACCAAGTGCACGGGCATCGGGATGAGCCCGAACGGACCCCATTCGTACTTCGTGAACAGGCTGTAGACGATGAGCCCGACGCCGAGGACGATCGGGATGACGACGGCGGCACCGCCGACACTCGCGAAGCCGAACAGCCAGGGCGCGGCGATCAGGGCGATCCCGACGACGTAGTCGAGGATTCCGTGGACCTTGGTGGGGATGAAACGCATGATTCCTCCTTGTGTGGCGCCGCTGTGCGCGACTCACCAAGGGTTCGCAGCCATCGCCCGATCGGATTGGATGTCGCGGATCGGTGCGCGCGCGTCAGGCCCGCGCCCACCCGTAGCGGGCGGCCAGGGCCGAGGCGACCCTGGCGTAGCGCTGGCGGTCGAGCGCAGCCGCCTCCCTCCGCAACCCGCGCTCGTGCACGCTGTACAACTGCTCGATGTCCACCCACGACTCGCGACCCTGGGCGTCCCAGGCGCCGGAGCCGATCGAGAGGTAGTCGCGGTCGCCGTCATGCGGACGGCTGGTCATCCGCACGGCGTACACACGGTCGTCGGACTGCCGCCCGATCACGAGCACCGGCCGGTCCTTCCCCCGCCCGTCCCCCTCCTCGTACGGCACCCACGTCCACACGACCTCGCCGGCGTCGGGGGCCCCGTCCCGTGCTGGGGCGTAGGCGACGCGGAGCGCGCGGATCCGCGCGGGGTCGATCCTGATCGTCTCGGTCCCGGCGGTCCGCCCGGCATCGAGCGTGTCCGCCTGTCGCGGTGAGCCATGGCGGGCGGCCTGCTCCTCAGGTGTGCGCAGACGCGCGGTCGGGGGGGGTGGGGAGGAGGAGGGGGGGGGGGTGGGGGCGGGGGCAGGGGGGGCGGCGGATGTTTGGGGGGGGGGGGGGGGGGGGGCTTTTTTTTCCCCCCCCCCGCTCCCGTCTCGGCGGTCTCGACCCGCGCGGCTAGTGCAGGTC